>CAVVSH010000014.1:0-287626 GCA_963750945.1 uncultured Actinomycetota bacterium
CAACGAGCAGGGTTCGTTCGAGTTCGCGGCGCACGCACAAGATGCGGATGGCCGCGGCAGCCTGAACCGTCTTGCCGAGACCCATGTCGTCGGCAAGAAGAACCCGGGTCCCGATTCACGAGCGCGCGGACGCCGTCGAGCTGATATGGCAGGAGCTGACCGGGCCAATCCAGCACTGTATCTGGGCCTGGGAGCAAGGACTCCAGCGGCACACTTAGCAGGAGCCTCAGCCGCTCTGCAAGACACTGGCTTATCGGACTCAACGACACCGAACGTCCCCTTCGGCACTTGCGACGGACGGGTTGGGTTCCTAGCGGGCCGCCGGGTGGCGCGAGCTTGACCTTCGCAGGCAACTCTTCAACGTTCACTGAAGAAGCCTGCTCCACGACAGGGACTAGGGAGTACAGCAGCCAAGCGACGGGGCGAGAGGGGTCGATGCATCGACCACGAGACTCTAAACAGGTCCGGCCGACGACCTGTCGATCGGTACACGCAGCGGTGCTTGGGGCGTAATCGGAGGGCGCCTACGCCGGAAGAAGCGGCGGCCAGGTCGCGGTTGAACCGTGCGCTCGCTCATCCATGCTGGCGTCATGACGCTGCGAACGCCTCTTCGAGACCCAGCGCCGCACGCTCGAATGGCTCGGTCCCGAGTCCTCGACTTCTGAGCGCATCAAACAGCCGACGCGCCGGCGCTTCAGTCCCTGGGGGCTCACCAGATTTTCCAGAACACGTGCAAGGCGTCACCAACATCCTCTGACACGTCGTTGGCTGCTTGCATCGGCACGGCCACGCTCCCATCGGCCACGCGGGCAATCGGCACGCAACCTCGAGGTCTTCTGAGAACACAAGGGGCGGCACCTCGTCCACACGAGCGAGCAGCAATGTGGCTCCCGCGCGGATGCATCGAAGAGCGCAGCGCACAAGAGGCGCACAGCGTGGCGGCGGGACTCGCCAGGACGCCGAGAGGAACGACGCCGGGATGTCGATGCGGCTGAAGCAGAAGTCTGCGGGTTCGCCCCGTCCGTTCACGAGGAACAGAGCGCCTCAGAAGTCCCTCGCCCTCAGCCTCACGGACGAACCAGCCGTCGCCGGCAAGCCCGAGTTAGTCGATTTCGCTTCGGTCCCGGAAGGGGATTGGCACGGCTAGCCGCCCGTGTCACTCTCAGTCGCATCGTCGGACACCTGTTCCAGTGCGACATCCTCACCGTAATCCACGTGGAGCTCCTCTTCCTCAAGCTGAGTCTGGACTCCCGGGATAGAGTTCTCGGAGGATCCCATTCGGCGATCCAGCGACGTACGTGTGAGCGCGTCCGTTCGGGGGGGACCATGTTCTCCAATCCAGACGTCTGGAGGCTCCCAACCATACGCTTCGGCATGAACCCGTCGTAGCTTGGCGTAGGTGTTTCGCAAAGATGATTCATCCGGCGGGATTAACGGCGTGCGGTCACGATTGATGACGCGCATACCGGTCTCTGCCCGAGCAGCGAGGAGAGCCCATTCATCGGTGTATTTGCTCCGCAACTTCGGGCCGATGTTGTCAAGATCGCCCTTCTCCCCGAGCACCTTGATACCGAAATCATCGGTTATGGTCGCAACCACGGCGATGCCCGGAAATCCATCACCCTCGGCCTGACCAAGCAAGCGAGCCAGCTCAGCGTACGATTTGCCGCGTGCAGAATGCTGTAGCGCCCAATGAGCTCGACCTCATCGATCAGGATCACCCATCCTGCATAGCCAGTGCCGCGGATCAACCGGCTGAGAAACGCGAATCGCTCCCGCGCGAGCTGAGCCAACCTCACCGCTCTAACTGGGTACGAGGCCAATTCCCCAATCTGGCGCAGCCCGCTACGCACGTCAGCGAATGGAAGTGGCTCGCCTGACCAGAAGTCGGTCATCTTCTCAGCTAGTTCTGGGTCGCTCTTAAGTCGTTCGTAAAGCAACAACGTGGCGGGGAAGAGCATGCTGAGGCCGCTCTCGTCGGAATGAACCCAGCGATACAGTTCTGCGTAACCTGACGAGTCCGGCTTGATTCCAAGCGCAATCTCGCTCACCGCCGGCCCGTTGCGGTTGGGAACGTCCGCAGCGCCGACCGCAGCCTTGAAGACCTTCCCCAAATCATAGAGTGGCGTCTCCTTGCTGATAACAACACGGCTGCAGACGAAGTTCTGGGAGAGCGCGAGGTCCTCGAAATGTTCCAAGACGTGAGACTGGCCGGTGCCGAAGTCGCCCGAGACCAGCAAGCCTCCTACTGGCTCACCCCGCTCGAGCGACCCGCGAACATCGGCGAGCTGCGACGGAATCGCTCCTCAACCTCAGGCTGCTCACAGCCGAGGACGCGGACAGCGTCGCGGTTCGGCACGCCATTGCGAAGGGCTTCCAGCGCACGCCTACGGTCGGTGGACACGGTCAGTTCCGGCGAGGGCTTAGCGGTCATGCTTCGACACCTCGCGCAGTCGAGGACAGGCGAACAAGCGTTGCCATTGGGTTCACAAGCTCTCGGTCTCGGATCTCGTCGAACACTCGAAAGTACAGGGCCTGGTACTCGCCTATGCCGTAGCCGACCGGACTGTCGTCAAGGAACTCCTGTGCAGGGACCACGACAAGCAGCAACCCACGAAGCCGGTCGGTTGCGTCCACGAACTGGCGCAGGAGCTCATAGGCGTCGAGCCTCCCGGCCTTTGTGTAGTGCACCAGGCCGTCCCTCGGGTTACGGCCGATTGTGACTCGACTGATGTCGAGGAGCACTACAAGTCCCGAGTAACCTGCGTAGCGGATTCAGTCAAGCAGCGATTCTAGGAAGAAGCGTGCGTTCGTTCGGTTCACACGCGTAAAGATGTTATATGGGCGCACTGCCCCCACGGTCCTGGTCCGACCGGTGAGCCAGTCGGTGATTGCCTCCTTCGTCGTGTCTCCATCAGTTCCGCCCGCGAGCCGCGCGAGGCAGAGCTGGGACATGGCAATACGGAAGTCCTCGCGAGGGTGCGTCGCATGAAAACCGATCGGCTGACTAGAGTACGGAGGCCGTTGCGGAGGAAGTTCTCATCCAGATGATCGCTCGCGCGATCGCGTTGACGTATCCGCCGTCCAACGATTCGGGTACGACGTAGCCGTCCTGTCGCGCCGGGTGGTAAGCTTGGCACGCCAGCCGTTCCCATGGGATTTGCTCTGCGATTCCAAAGAAGAGCTGATCCATCATATGGACCCGAGTTTCCGCGGCATTCACGGTGGCAACTAGGAAATGATTCGTGTTCGCTCGCTGCTCGATCCCGTTGAGGAGCGCGTTCCTGGCCTCAACGTCGTGGGGGACTACGAACTTCACCGACGCTCCGCCATCCTTAACGAATTCGGCTAGGTATTCACGATCTAGGACCGGGAGCCAGTCCTCAGGAGGAACTCGACAGTCATGTTCTGCTCTCCGTGAACGTGATGCCATAGAAGACGGCGGGCCTACCGTCGGGTCCAACGAAGGTGAACAGTTGCGATCCCCCCTTAGTTCCGGTGCTCGCTGGAAAGGAGACACGGGCACCTGTTCGCGTCGACGTGGTCCCACTGCTCTGCAGGAAATAGAGATCGCGGGCAAAGTCAGCCTTGTCGTACTCGCGGTCCGCTCCAGGCAAGAGAGTAAGCGCTTGGTACACGGCGACGAGAGTCGTACCCTGAACACCCTTCGCTCCAACGACGAGCTTGTAAGCCTTGTACAAGGACTCAAGAAACCGTTCAGGCTTGAAGCGGGGCTTCTTGGACTGGTTAGCCTGGAGATGCGCCACCAGTCGCGACGGCCGGAGTCCAGTCACCCGCGTGCGATCAACTTGCACCGCGCGGGCTTCTGGGAGGAGGCGCAAGATTGACGGATAGATGACCAGACGATCATCCTGGCGCGAGATCTTCAGTCCGCGCTCATTGCCGGCAGCAAGCAACTCGCGTTCGTAGCTTCGCCCAGAAATGCCTCCTCCTGCTCGGCCGTGAACGGCCAAGCGAGCTGGGCATACGGGCTTCCTGCCGCGCAGCCTCCTCGGCGCTCTTGACGGCGTCCGTAGCTTTGTGAATCTTCGCGATGTCGCCGTCTTGCGCCGCCTTCTCGAGTTGCTTCGCAGCCCTGGCCAGTCCAGAGGCGGCCTTAGCCGCCGCCGCGGCGGCGCGCTCCGACTCGGCGCACGCCCGCTCGAACTCCCCCATCCCTTCACCTGCCCTCTTCGATCTGTGCTGACACCTCAGACGCAGAGCACCACGGGTGCTCGGATGCTTCAGGGTAGCACCGGGCTAAGTGGGTCATACCTGTAGAGGGTGTCGTCGTAACGACGTAGATCACGCCGTGGTCCGAGTCGCGTAGGAACAAGTGGAGCTAGACGCTGCTAGCGGAGGCGTCGTGAAACTTCTCCACCGGCATCCCTGTTGCACATCCTCCTAGATGGGTAAGTCCGTTTGCTTCGGCTCAAGGTTGTAAATCTGAACGCGGTGCGCGGCCTCCTCGCGCAGCCCGACGTACACATGCGCATTCTATGTGGTGCCTGCTTTAGGAACGCGAGAGAGGGTTGATTCCCTCCTGAGTGAACCCAGGGTCAGGGTTTCGTCCCGGGTGGGATGGCGGCAACCTGCTGGGCGGCGCCTTGGACCTTCGCAACCTCAGCTATCCATCCATCCAGTTCGGCGGCGGTTGGCGCCAACTCGTACGGGTGGTGATGACAGGCCCAGCTGAGCCGCGCGTACACATGATCTGCCTCCTCCGCCAGCTCTTCATCACCGAGGTAGCTCCGGAGGCACGCAACTGCGCATGCGCAGGACATTCCTCCACGCCTGGAGCGTGGACGAGCCATAGCCATCTCATCGCGTCCTCGAGGGCCTGACGGGTCAGAAACGCGACCGCTCGAGGCCAGACTCCCACCATCTGATCCGTTCGCTCCTCGAGCAGTTGTCGAGCCAGCTCAAGCGTCCCCTCTGCGTGACCGATGTCGCCACTCATGCGGACTGCTCGACGATCTTCTTGGCCAGGTTGTTCGTGTCGCGAACAGAGGCGCGAGGTCGCCCTTATAACTGCCGTGCGTCCCCTCCTTGGCGCTCTTGAACGCGTCGCCAGCCCAATGACCGAACTTGTTGAGTCGTGCCATGACATCACCGGTCCGCGACACATCACCGAACAAGCCGAGTGCCGCCTTCTTCATGGTGGTCGTGGCTCCTTCCGCCGCCGCCTCGATCTCGGAGTGCATGGCCCCTTCTCGGAGTCGCATCCTCCTGTACGCGAGTGTGAAGGCGGCCTCGAGCGCGAGCCGGCAGAGGCCGGGAATGACCCGTTCAGGCACTCCTACGGGAAGGTTCTCGGTGTTGAGGAGATCGAAGGCGTCCTTGAGGTACCGCCAGATCGGATCGATGGCCTCACGTGCCTCAACGACGGAGCCGGGCCTCGTGTCACTTCGAGGATCGTCGCTTCGATGCTGAGTTGTCGGATCGACTCCGCCAACCGATCGTCATGCGTGAACACGACGATCTGTCGCGTCTCCGCTTGCTCCTCGAGGACCCGCGCGAGCCCATCTACCCGCGCTGGATCCATGGATTGAACGGGGTCGTCGATCACGAGGAATCGGAACGGGCTATCGGGAAGCGTCGCCCGAGGGAAGAAGAGGCTCAACGCGAGCGAGTGCAGCTCCCCTTGCGACATCACGCCGAGAGCGGCCCCTTCGACGTCATCGACCGTCACGTCGAGTTCGACGCGACGTTGGGTTTTCGAGCCCGCGAGGATCACACGCCTCAGCTCGACGTTGCTCTGCATGCGGAGTTGGTTCCAGATTGCGATCGAGGCATTTGCGATCGGCTCGAACCGAGCAGCTCGGACCTCATCGAACGCTTCCTTGAGCCAGGATTCGGCACCTTTGAGCGCCTTGACCTTCTCGCCCAACCTCACCGCTTCGCGCGCATCCTGCAACCACGCCGTCAGTGCGACGGCGATGGGGCGCCACTCGTCCTCTCGCCGTTCCAATACCTCGGAGGCCTGCTTCTGAAGTGCTGAGACTGCCTCGACGAGGTCGAGGATGTAGCTCTCGACGTGATCGGCGAGCTGGTCCAGGGTGAGTGAGTCAACGTCGATGCTCCACACATCCCAGGCCGCCAGCGCATCTGAAGCGTCGATCCCGTCAACAGATGCCTGCTCGAGGCTCTTCGGCGCGCTCGCCAAGAAACCTCGCGCGCGAGCTTTCAGCTGAGCAACCTCCCCCTTGATCTTGCTGGCTTCGCTCGCCGTCCACTCAAGCTCCTTCAGGCGCTCCTCAGCTGCCTGGCGCCACGGCTTGGTTAGGGCTGCAGGCGCTCCGCAGACCGGGCAGACTCCGTCCCCATGGTGCTCATGGAACACGATCGCATCACGAAGCAGGCTCAGGGTCTCCTCCGCCTCGCCCGCGACCGATAGCGCCACCTCTTCCTGCCTCGCAGCCGCTGAGCGAAGCTCCTCCACGATTCCGACTACTCCGTCAGGCGTGAGCGGCGGTTCCAGAGCGGACAGAGTTCGGAGGATCCGTAATTCCTGCTCCCCGGCTCCCTCGCCCAGGCCCATGAGGGTCTCCTCAGCCAAGTCCAGATCCCAGATCTTGCCGGCAACCGCAGTCTTCAAGGCGGGGGCTCTTTCATCGTCGCTCCGGTCGAGTAGTTCGAGGTGTCTCGCCAGATCCGCCTTGACATCTCTGACGCGCTTCTCTCGCTCTCGACGCTCGCCTGACAGGAGGTTCTCCGCCTCGGTGAGTTCCTCTAGCCCCAAGATCGATGCGAGCGCGTCATACAGAACCGAGGGGCCTGCGTCGAGGAGAGAGCCGAGTTCGTTGTACGAGAGGAAAGGCCTGTAGCTGGACAGTGCCTCCGCCCATCCCAGCGCCGACAAGTCAGTGACCTTGCTGCCCTTCGTCTGCGATGTCGCGCTTCCCGACGTGATGTCACCCTCGTCGGACCACCGCCTCTCCACGACGGTCTCCCCTCGACCCTCAACCATGAAGGCTGCGCGGATAGACGTTCCGGCGACATGGTGAAGGTTTCGCCAGCCTTCTCGCCACACCGCGGCTCGGTCAGCCCACCGGCGGTTGTCGCCCGTCAGCAGCACCTCGATCGCTTCCGCGAACGACGACTTGCCAGACCCGTTCCGTCCGACGACCAGAGTCAGCCCGGGCCCTGGATTGAGAGGAAGGGCGGCGGGCTCGCCCACGCCCCGGAACCCCTCGACCGTGAGGGCTCCGAGATACGTGCCAGGCGGCTCGGCGTTGACCGATAGCTCGGGTGCCGTCTTCGTGGGTCGCTGGTACTCCTCATCGAGCGCCTGGAGGAGCTGCTCGCGTCCCTGGCAAGCAGCGAGAACGAGCAGGTCAACGGAGGGGTCGAGGTCACTCGCATCGAGCCGCTGGATGATGCTTCCGAGCAGGATCTTGTCCATTTTGCTGGGTCTCCACTACCGCTAGCGGTCTGGTCCCCGCCGGGTCACTATGCACCCCGAGCCCGTGCCTGGAGTGCCACGACCCTCATCAGCGGAAGGCGATCGCCAGAAGATCAACCGCTTCCGGCCTGTAGGTCTCGCACCAGTACTCTCGCCGCTGGTGCTGGACATCCAGTACCTTCTCCTTCGTCCCGACCCGACGTGCCCCGGCCTCGAAGGATGCCGATCATGTCCACGCCCATCGCCCATCCGCCGTTCAGAGTTCCTGACTCAGGTTCTCGTCCTATTCGGAATCCACCGGCTGAGCTGATCCCCAGACTCCGACGCCATGACCCCCCTGGGGCTCAATCGTCTACGAGCCTGCGGCAGCCCGTTGGACGACGACCTCGCGCCTGAGTGCATCGTCTGTCAAAGGAGTGAGGTTGAAGACGCCCTTGGAAGGATAGCTGGCAGCGAAGACGTCCGAGCGGTCGCGCGAAATGACCCAGAACGTGGCTGGCCTTTCATCTGCGAGCCAGCGGCACTTCTTGTGGTGGTTACGGCACGCGCCTTCCGAAAGGTGTCGATCGAGTTGATGTCGAACGGCTTCCCGATGCGTATCTATGTCACCACGTCCTCCACATCCCCGCATGCCGACCACAAGCGCCTCGTGTTCTGACTCTCGAACCTTGACCTCCGCAGCGAGGACCCGACGCGCCTCGGGATCGGCGGCCGGACGATCGAAGGCTTCGATATCTACCTCGAACCGAGCCGACTCCGAACGGATGGTTCCGGCTGGATACTGAAATTCGCCGACCAACTTGGCGACGGCCGCCATGTGAGTGACGCCTTCACGCCCAACGGTGCGAGCGCCACCGCCTTTGCGGCCCCGCACGTGGAGGAAGTGAGCATCGCGCGGGCTCCCCGTTCGCGACAGGAACAGATCGCCTTCGAAGCCAGCCGCGACGAACCCCGACCTGCAGTCGTGAACCTTCACATCGAAGAGTTCGAGATCTTCTACGCCTCGGAGGAACCAGTCTGCTTCCCATTCCGCGAAGTGGTCACTCGCATCCTTGAGCGTCGTGACGGTGGCATCTCGTGCTGAAAGAGCATCGAAACAGCCCTTCGTGTACTCCATGAGGTCATCGACCGAGTATCTCGTGGCTTGGGCCATCGCTGGAAGGATAGGCCGGACATAGGTGCCGCGTCCCCGTCGCCTCACCTTGGCTTCGGCGAGGCGGCCTGATTCGAGCTCGATCGCCGACCGGGATGAACCAGCCACATGGTCGTGATCGCCCGGGACCTCCATCCGGAGCGGCGTGGTGCCCTGGTCGACCCCGCTTGGCGGATCGGCGGGCACCGGTGCCATCGGCAGGATCCGGAGTGGGCGGATTGTGGATCCGAGACGTCTGCCCGAAGCTCATCGAGCGCGGCACGGCGATCATCGGCGCTTTGATCGAGCGAGGCTCACGAGCAAACGGCCGCTGCGCGAATCGGGCTGCCGAGCTAGCATGCTGATGCTCAAGGAGGCAACGTGCTGTCCGATCACTTCACGCCTGAGTCGCGGTGGCCTGACCTTTCGGAACTGCTCGAACGCGATGGAAGGTAAGCCACTTCCCAAGTTCGTCTCTCCATCCCGCATCGCGAGGTACTACTTCCAGGAGTGCGCTCGATACCTCCGGTACTCCAGCACACCCAAGTCGCAGAGGGAGGAGGAGGGCGTCCCAGCCGCGCCACACGACTTCCGACCGGTCTCCAACGCGATCCTCGAGACCGGATACCTCTGGGAGGAGCAGGTCATCGACGAGCACCTCGCCGATACAGTCACGATCGCCGCCGCCGAGGACGGCGTCCCGGTGCGGGAACGGGTCCACTCATCGGACCAGACCCGGGATCTCCTCGAGAAGTCCCAGCCGGGTGACTGGATCTACCAGGGCACCCTCGTGACACCGAACACCTTCTACGAGCGGTACGGCCTCGACCGCTCGGTCGTGCAGTTCACCGAGTGCCGGCCGGACCTGATCGAGTGTTTCGAGACCGACGAGGGCGACACCCGCCTCCGGGTGACAGATGTGAAGGCGAGCACCGGCCTGAAGCTCTCCCACCGCATCCAAGCGACGATGTACTCCCTGATCCTCGACTCGGTGCTCCAGGATGCGGGCATCGACGGACCGGGTCGTGGACGGGAACGGCGGGGTGTGGCTCTCACAGGTCCCTGAGCCCGAGTTCTTCGACATCAGGATGATGCGTCCCCCGCTGGAAGCGTTCCTCGAGAACGAGCTTCAGGCGTTGATGTCCTTGCCGGCGAACGAGGCCCCCTGGCACCTGTACTTCCGATGCGAATGGTGCCCCTACTTCGAGCACTGCCGCGACGAGATGCGCTCGACCAACGACGTCTCGAGGATGCCGTACCTCACGAGCCATGCGAAGCGCTACCTCACGCTCTTGGACCCTGCGGTGAAGACCGTGACCGACCTCGAGGACCTCGCGAAGGATCCGAAGCGGGTCGACGACCTCGCCGATTGCGCCTCCTTGCGCGGTCGAGCGTCAAGGATCTCCCTGCAGGCCGAGTCCCTGCGAAAGGGTGAGGTGAAGACCACCGGCGGGTCGTCGATCGCGATGCCGGTCGGCGAGCACGTCCAGGTGATCATCACGCTCCAGGACGAGCCCGTATCCGGGCAGATCTATGCCTATGGCATCTACGCGCACGGGCTCAAGCCAGTGATGGGCGAGAACCCGAAGCCGATGATCCAGATCGCCGAGGATGCGGATCCAGAGACGACGCAAGAACTGGAGCGATCGTTCGTCCGTGACCTCTACGGGTTGCTCAGCGCGGTCGACGAGTACAACCGCGATCACTCGGAGTGGAAGGAACAGCGGACCCTCCAGACCTACACCTACGACTCGTACGAGGTGAAGCTCCTCACCGATGCCCTCCTCAGAAGGATCCTCGACCCCGAGGTCGCTGACGAGGCGCTCGAGGTGTTCCTGTACTTCCAGCAACCGGAGTTGATGCAGGCACCGGACCATCCCGCGTCAGAGGTCTTCTTCCCTGTCGTGACGCTCATCGACGTGCTCCGATCCCTCTTCGCACTGCCGATCGAAGTCACGTATCGCTTCCGAGACGTCGTCGAGCTCTTCCGCGAAGGCGACGGCTTCGAGTATCGGCCGAACGACTACTTCTCGTTCGAGCTCTCGAACCAGATGCGATCGGATGCGATCTACGCGATCTGGACCAAGGGCCAGGACTACGGTGAGCGCATCAGGCGGGAGGTCCGCCAGCGGCTCTTCGCCACGACCTTCATGATCGGGGGGATCAGATCCGCGCTGGAAACGCACGGATCACCGCTCTTCGCGTGGCCTCCGAAGTTCTTCCTCCCCGGGACGTATGCATATCGGCACGTCGTGCTGTCGAGGCTCGCGTTCCTCGCTCGGTACGAATCCGTCCTCGACTACCTCGCCGTCCGGACCCGGCGGATGGCGCCGTTGGAGGAGCAGCTGCGGAACGGCGACACCCTGCGGCTCACGTACCGAGGCGCGGACCGGTTCGAGCTCGACCCCCGCCACCGGGACCTCGACATCGACGCCGGTGGGTTTCCCAGCTGGCTCCTGGTGCGCGGACGACGACGCGGGGCGCCGCGCCCGGCTCAGCTACCACGACTACGCCAACCGGAATCGGATGTGGGTCCCTAAGAACCTCCAACTCGCCCTGGCCGGCATCACCGACGTCGAGGGGACCATCGAGACGCCGAACACCGCACTCCGACTCGACATCAAGCCCTCCAAGGAGATGCCTGAGCTCAAGAAGGGCGCGAAGTACCTGCTCAGTCCGCGGATGACCGACTACACGACCGATCACGTGATCGAGGCTCTCCGGGACGCGGATGAGGACGATCCCGCGCGGTTCGCGGACCTCATCAACGCGCCCACGTCATTCGCCTCCCCGACCAAGACGCCACCGAGCGTCAGGAAGGCGGCGCTCTCGCTGGCCTCCAAGCACGGCATGACGAAGAGCCAGCTCGAGGCGTTCGAGGGCGTGATCGACCATCGGCTGAGACTCGTCTGGGGGCCGCCGGGCACGGGGAAGACCCATTTCCTGGCCTTGGCGATCCTGTGCTTGATCGAGGCGCATCGCCGAGCGAAGCGACCGCTCAGGGTGCTCGTCACCGCATTCACCCACGCAGCGATCGACAACTGCCTAAGGAAGGTCGCCCAGCTGAACGCGCAGTTGGGGGTCGTTCAGGAGTCGTTCACGATCGGCAAGCTCCGCAACCGGACGCTCCCCGACATGGAGGACGTCACTGAGCTGGTCGAGAAAGGATGGGATTGGTCGGGCCGCCCCCTGGCGGTGATCGGGGGAACGGTTTGGGCGATCCGCAAGGGTGTCGAGGATGCGACAGCAGATCTCGTCGTGATCGACGAGGGCTCACAGCTGGAAGTGCCGCAAGCTGTGCTGGCGGTGCAACGTCTCGCGAAGGACGGCACCCTGTTGATCGCGGGCGACCACCGTCAGCTGCCGCCGATCATCCAGGGCGACTATCCAGACCCCGGGGAGGATGACCCGGTCCTCCACCGCTCCCTGTTCGAGTGCTTGCAAGAACAGGATGAAGAGGGCTCATTCACAGACACGTTGCTGGAGAACTTCCGGATGAACGAGCCCCTCTGCCGGTACCCCGCCGCCCAGATCTACGTTCCGGAGTACCAGAGCGCGACCAAGGAGATCGCCCAGCGCACGCTGGATCTGACGGGCCCTCCTGGAAAAGACGAACTGATCGCTTCGTTGATCGAACCGTCGTTCCCACTGGTGATCGGCGTCCTCGAGGGTGTTCGAGCGACAGCGGAGAACGTGATCGAGGCCGATCTCGTCGCCCGCGCCGCCGTAGCCCTGCGCTCCCGCCTGTGCGACGACGGGAAGGTCTACGCGAATGGGAAGGAAGGAGACGCTCGCTTCTGGAAGTACGGCCTCTTCATCGTCAGCCCCCACCACGCTCAGATCAACACGGTGCGGCGGGCTCTGGCTGCGAAGCGTTCGTGGAAGTCCTCGCCGTTCGTCGACACCGTGGACAGCATGCAGGGACAGGAATGCGATGCGGTGATCGCGACCTACGGCGTGAGCGACGTCGAGTACGCGATGAACGAGAAGGAGTTCATCTATAGCCTGAACCGACTGAACGTGTCGATCACGCGGGCCCGGGCGAAGACGATCGTCTTCCTCCCGAAGCCGCTGATAGAGCCGCCGATCGTCGCGTTCGAGGACGACCGGATCGCCGAGGGCATCGCGTTCATGCAGGGACTCGTGAGCTTCGCCGAGCACGAAGGAGAGCGCACGGAGCACCCACTGGCGGACGACGCAACGCTGCATCTGTACCGCGTGCCGATGGAAGCGATGGCGCAACCATGAGCGAACCGATGTATTGCGTATACGTAATCGAACTGGACGGCGTGCCGGGCCCGCGAACCGATCCGGATAAGCCGGCCGTCTACGTGGGACAGAGCGCCGTTCCGCCGGAGGCGCGTTTCCAACAGCACCTCGACGGATACAAGTCGTCACGCTACGTGCGGCGATACGGCGTGCGTCTCCGGCCTCGCCTCTACCGTGCGCATGACCCCCTTCCCTCCAGGGTCGCCGCTTTGGAGAGGGAGAAGGAGCTCGCCCGGCGACTTCGGAAGCGCGGCTACACCGTCTTCGGGGGGCACTGAGGATGGTCGCCGGGCTCGAGCTTCCGTTCCTCACCGAAGCAGATCCAGATCTCCTCGGTGAGGGCAGCCTCGACCCACTCGGCCTCGCGAGGATCGCGGATCAGCTCGCCGATCAGCTCCTGCCCGACGTCACGGCGCGGATGCGGCGGGTGCGTTTCCTCACGCTGATAGCTGCTGGGTCCCACGTGATCGAAGACCTCAGGGACATCCCAGCAGCCGACCACGTCACGACGCCGGAGATCGCACTCGAGTGGAACATCATCGAGGCCTTCGCGCGTGCAGGGACCTTGCCCTTCGAAGCGCGCCAAGCGCTGCCGGGCATCGCGAAGGCGCGAGCCGCCCTCGCGAGGAAGGGGCGTCTCGACCACCTCGCGTATCTTCGCGGCCCGAAGGTGTTCGGGTTCTTCGGCGTCTATCGGCGACTCGCCGTGGGAGCCGACCTCGTGGATGGCGGCCTGATGTTGAAGACGCGGGGCGAGCAGCTCCTCCGTGCATGGGAACAGGACCATCCAGAGGTGGCCGCCGGCTTCGTCGACCGACGCCGGGACGAACCGGGTGGCTACATGGCGATCGTCCTTCGCGACGCCGCGCGCCAGGCATTGCTCGCCGGTCAGGCGACGCACCGGCTCCACGGCGTCAACGACCGGATCGTTCAGGCCTTCCGGCTCGACACGATCCGGTCTCTCGAGCGCCGAGTACTGATGGACGCTCTCCGAGATCCCCTGAAGATCCGGCGGCGCGAGGTCGTGGATGGCATCCGGCGGCAGCGATCCAGGCGGGAGTGAGCGGGAGGCCCTCCTCGCGCTGCGAGAGGGTGCTTCGCCGGAGCTTCGCGCAACGATCGACGCGATCGAAGCCTACGAGAAGGTCTGCCACGATGCGCTCGCAGCGTTCACCGCCGCCCAGGTGGTTTCAACGTCGTCGGGTTGGGCGAGCGCCAACGAGATCGCGAACCATCGAGACGTCCGCCGATGCCACCGAGCGACTCACGCGCGACTACCGGACGGCGGTCGAACGACTCGACCCGATCGGGGATCGCGCCTGACGCGGCGATCGCTGGAGATCTTGCGGACGCGGCGGAACATGGCTCGTCGACCTTCGTCGAAGCCCTGATGAGCCACCACGAATCGATCCAAGCCAACAAACCACCGGGGAAGCGGCCGTGGTTCGAGCGATCGGAGCGTGGGTTCTACGTCCGGCCTCCGTACCAACTGGAGGACCGGCTGGCTCCCGGCTACATCCACCCGTACCGCATCCACGCGATCCGAGCGTTCCTGGAGGATCTCGGATGATCGAGAGCGGCAAGCTACTCGACAAGTGGCTCCCGCCGGAGGGCGTTGGTCAGCCGATCGGGTGCATCGCGACCAGCTTCACCTTCGAGGCTGACTTCTTCCAAGAGGCGTGCCTCAGCCGGTTCCTGGGGTTCGATGGTGTCCGCGGCGAGACGAGCGAGCTCTCCTACGTGATCGAGGAGGAGGAACGCCTGGCCGAGACCTCCGTCACAGCGATCGTGGATCGCTCGCAGAACCCCGGCAACCGGAACCTTCGATGGGATCTCCTCGCCGTGTCTCCCCCCGCGGACTCATGCACGCGAAGGTCACGCTGCTCGCGTGGGAGAAACTCGTCAGGTTCCTGGTCTCGTCGGCCAACCTGACCCGGCCGGCGTACCGGAGCAACGTCGAGGTCGCTGTCACCCTCGACGCATCCGACGAAAGCGACATCCCTCGGTCGATCTTCGACGACCTCCTCGCGGCGCTCGACAGGATCCTCGCTCTCGCCCCGGAGGCACCCGGCGCTCAGGTTCCCGTGACACGAGCGCGCGAAACGATGGCTCGGGTCGAGCGTCTCCTCGACGGCTTCGAGCTCCGAACGACTCCCCCTCGGGGTGCTCCGAAGCTCGCCGTCATCGTCGGGGGTCCTGGCCAACCGGTCCTTCCTCAGCTCGATGCCGTCTGGTCTGGGCCAGTCCCGAGGGACGCGACGGTCCTGTCGCCCGTACTTCGATACGACCGAGGATGAGAACCGGGTCGGCCAAGAGCTTGCGGGTCGTCTCGCGAAGAGCGGCGAGCGGACCGCCTCGTTCGTGCTCCCCGCGGACCAGCTCTCCGCGAAGACGATCGTCCGAGCGCCCGCAACGATCACGAACGTGATGCCTCGCGGCGTTGAGACGTACTTCCATCTCTTCCCCGTAGATCCGCAGGGTGAGCCGCGCCGGCTCCACGCGAAGGCCCTGATCCTCAAGAGCGGCGACTGGATCGCAGGCATGATCGGGTCGTCCAACTTCACCGCGGCCGGTTACGGGATCGCCTCCTTCAGCCATCTCGAAGTCAACGTGGCGATCGGAGCGGCCGTCGGCACGAGAGAGGCGAAGGCGATATCGGGACTCATCCGGTTGGGGGACGAGTTCGACACAGAGGACGTGGAGTGGCAGGAATCGATCGATGAAGACGAGGAACCGCTTCCCGCTGTGCCGATGGGTTTCCTCTCGTGCCTCGCCGATCCCAAGATGCCGCCGGCTCTCATCTTGGACCTGGACCCAGACGCGCTACCCGCGGTTTGGGAGCTCCGTACACCCAACGACGGCTTCCTGGCCGACCACTCTTCCTTAGGAAAGGGATCGGCGCCCCGCTCGCTGCGCCTGACGCTGCCGGACGAGCAGATCCCCTTCTGGGTCCAGGTCCGTTGGCAAGAAGGAGGGTCCAGGTACGAGGCCGGCCTTCCCGTCAACGTGACGGACCCGGGAGAGCTGCCGCCGCCCGAGGAGCTTCGAAAGCTGTCCGTGGATCTCCTGCTTCGGGTCCTCGCGTCTACACGACCGCTCCACGATGCCCTCGCCTACGAGCTTGAGAAGCAGCAACGCATCCGTGATGGCAAACAGCAACCTGACCTCGACCCACTGAAGCGCTACTCGAACGTAGGACAGCTCCTCGGCCGCGCGCGCCGGGTGTCAGCGGCGCTAGAAGGGATGCGGATGAGGCTCGAGCTGCCGGTAGCGTCCCTCGACACATTGCGATGGCGACTGTTCGGTCCGATCGGTCCGTTGGCGATCGCTCGCCTTCTCCTTCGCGAGACCGAGGATGGAATCGGTGGCTACATCCGAGGAGAGCCCGCCTTCATCCTGGCGGAGCTCGCTCTCACTATCGACCGCGTCGATTGGTCCACCACCCTGCGGCACGTCAACGCGCGCCAAGGTCGAAAGGAAGTCAGGAGGCTTATCACGGAACTCGCTCAGATGCGGGCGGGCTTCTCGGCCGATTCCGCCCTGGGCCGATACGTGGACGAGGCGTTCGCCAAGGTGAGCAGATGAATTGGCCACTATCGCCGAACATCCACCTGGCGAGCGATCGGATCGAGGCCGCCGATGCGGCACGGCAGACACGGACCGCGCGCGCGATCCTCGAGCGTTTCGACGAGCAGCCCGGAGTGATCCTCGCCGACGAGGTTGGCATGGGCAAGACCTACGTCGCCCTGGCCGTCGCGGTGTCAGTGATCGAAGCCACCAAGGGCCAGCACCCCGTCGTCGTGATGATCCCCCCGAGCATCCGGGAGAAGTGGCCCAGGGAGTGGGATGTCTTCCGCGAGAAGTGCATGCCTCACGGCACGAAGATCCGCGCTACGCAGGAGTCGGTGGCGAAGGGCTCTGAGTTCCTGAAGCTGCTGGACGACCCGCGGAGCAAACGGAACCACATCATCTTCTTGACACACGGAGCACTGACGAGCTCGCTGACGGATCCCTACATCAAGCTCGCGCTCGTCCGTCAGGCGATGTCGAGACGTTCGAGTCTCACCCGTCAGCGCGCCGCGCTGCCTCGTTGGGGACGGAAGCTCTTCGGCTGGGATCTTCGGCACGCCCATGTCGTCGAAGCCCTCCTCGCGACCCATCCTTCCTCTTGGCGAAGGACGATCGCTCGCGTAACCGGCAGCGAGCCGGATGACGATCCCGTCCCGGAGGCTGTTATCGAGGCCCTGAGAGAAGTGGACATGACCCCGCTCGCCCAGAGCCTGGCCGACATCCCACTGCGAACCGGGTCGAACGTCGATGCTCGCCTCGGCGTGGTGAGACGCGAGATGCAAGAGGCTCTCCGTGAGCTCTGGGCGGACGCACTGAAGCAGTTGAACATCCGGCTCCCCCTCCTGATCCTCGACGAGGCGCACCACCTCAAGAACCCGTGGACACGTCTCGCGGGACTCTTCGCGAACGAGGAAGCGAAGGAGGATGTGGAGGCGATCGCGAGCGGGCCACTCGGGAACGTCTTCGACCGGATGCTCTTCATGACGGCGACCCCGTTCCAGCTCGGGCACCGCGAGCTCCTGGAGGTTCTTCGGCGGTTCGAAGGCACTCGCTGGAAGTCTCGGTCGGACCGGGAGGCGTTCCGAACGGAACTCGTCCAGCTCGAGCGCGCCCTTGACGCCTCGCAGACGGACGCGCTCAGGCTGGATCGCGCGTGGGGGCGCCTCACGTCCGGCGACCTCGCGGAACTCCGGGCGGACTGGTGGATGGAGGATCCGAACAGCCTGCCGGATGTGCCTCGCACGGTGGCAGCAGCGATCGGAGACGTTCGAAGAAGGTTGGCGACGAGCCAGGAGCTGCTCCGGCCATGGGTGATCCGACACGCTCGCCCCGATCGAGATCAGCGCCGACGAGTCATGCCGGGGCGGTCGATCGTCGACGACCGCGTGGATGGTGCACGCGGACTCGAGGTCGGTGAGGCCGTCGCTCTTCCCTTCCTGATCGCCGCTCGGGCTCAGGCCTTGGTCTCTTCGATCGCGCTCGCTGAGGGATCATCCGCCCGGGCGCTCTTCGCGGATGGGCTTTCCTCGTCCTTCGAGACCTACCGGAACACACGACTCCGGTCCGCAGGTGAAACGATCGATTCGGACGCTGCCCCCGCCTCGGAGGATGGCAGCGACCTCGTCGGCCGGTGGTACATGTCACAGCTCGACAAGGCGCTGCCGCCCAGGGACGAAGGGATATGGGGCCTTCATCCGAAGATCGCTGCCGTGGTCGAGCGGACGATCGACCTGTGGCGTCGCGGGGAGAAGTCCGTGATCTTCTGCTTCTACATCGAGACGGGCCGAGCGTTGCGGAACCACATCTCCCGCGCTCTGCACGAGGAGTTCGTGCGCTGGGGGGCGGAGCGCCTTGCGCTGAGTGCAGCAGATGAGGATGCCGTGCTGGCGCGCCTACGCCTCATCGGCGAGCGGTTCTTCGACCCGAAATCGCCGCTGAGGCGCACAGCGGAGTCATCGATCCGCGACATCCTCCATCGCTCTGGGATCACGGACCCCGAGACGCTCGAGCGCGCGGCTGACGTCTCCATGCGATTCCTTCGGACGAGGTCCTTCCTGTTGCGGCACATGGACATCGCCGCTGATGACGCGGCACAGGCGTTCGAGGCTGCCTTGAACGTCGCCGACGCCTCTGGCTTCACACTCGAACAGAAGATCGAGCACTTCGGGAAGTTCCTGATGGATCGGGTCGAAGCGGAGCGGGAGGAGTTGCTCCAAGCTCTCGAGTCGATGCGAACCGGGGAGATCGCTGCATCGGACCTGGAGATCGACCCTGGCGAGCGGTCACGCGGCCGCGAAGAGCTCGTCCTGCCTAACGTCCGTCTTGCGAATGGTCAGGTTGCTCGCGAAACACGCCGGCGCCTGATGCTCGCGTTCAATACACCGTTCTTCCCCGAGATCCTCGTGGCCAGCGCTGTGATGTCAGAAGGCGTGGATCTCCACCTCAACTGCCGTCACACGATCCACCACGACCTGGACTGGAACCCGAGCGTATTGGAGCAGCGAACCGGTCGTCTCGACAGGCTTGGGAGCCACGCCGAACGCTCGGCGATGCCGATCGTCGTCTACGAGCCGTTCCTGGAAGCGACACAGGACGAGAAGCAGTACAGAGTGGTGAAGGATCGAGAACGGTGGTTCAACGTAGTGATGGGGGAAGCGCTTCAGCTGGACGAGGCAACGACAGATCGGCTTCAGAGCCGAGAGCCCCTCCCACCTGAACTTGCTCGGAGCCTGAGTCTTCGCCTCGAGGTACTCGCACCCTAGTTCGCCGGTGGATGCCACGATTCAGAGAGTTGCGGCTCTGGGCATCTGCATCGATGATGAGTTGGGATAGGCGGACGAGAGCAGACAGCTACCGAGAGAACAGACATGCCAACCATCTGGGCCAAGGATCAAGACACGTGGCAGCCACTGGCCCCCGGCGGGTTCCCGGATGAGGCGGCTCTCCACGACCTCGTCGAAAACGCTCCGCAGCTGCTGCCGCTATCGGGCCAGCCTCAAGTCGTGATCCTCGGGCGTGAGGTGCAGCTCGGATCCGGGCGCGCGGATCTGGTCGGTGTTGAACCCAATGGGCGACTGGTCATCGTCGAGGTGAAGCTGAAGAACAATCCGGAATCCCGCAGAGCGATCGTGTCTCAGGTCCTTTCATATGCCGCCTACCTCCACGGCGAAACGATCCGATCGCTCATGGGCACGGTCCTTAGTTACCACCTCTCGCAACGGGACTACACGGATATCGCCGATGCGATGCGACAGAACTATCAGGAGGGAGATTTCGACGAGGACGCCTTCCTTCACGACCTGGAGGCGAACCTTTCCGACGGAGCCTTCCGGCTCGTGCTCGTCTTGGATGAGGCGCCGACAGAGCTGGTCCAGCTCGCCGGATACCTCGAGGTGATCGCAAGCGAGTTGGTCATCGATCTGATCACGGTGGAGGCCTATGAACTTGACGGCCGAACCCTGATGGCTCCCCAGCGCGTCGATCCCGAACACGTCGAGCGGACACCGGCGCGACCGATCGCTGCATCAGGCTCCCGGCAAGGCTTCGTCTCTGAAGGCATCGAGGACTTCGAGCAGGCGATCGAGGGCGCCCCTGAGGAACATCAGAAGGTATTCCGTGAGCTGGTCGCGTGGGCGAAGGACCTCGCTGCTGACGGCCTTGCCCGAATAGGCACTTATCACTCTGTGAAGCCAGGACAGCTGAGCCTCCTGCCTCGTCTTCGCGACACAGGAAGCGGGCTCATCACGATCTTCAATGAGAATGGTGTTCCTTCGGTCGCGTTCTGGCGCTCTGCCTTCGAGACTCGCGCTCCCGATTCGCTCGAGATGGTCGAGCGATTGGCTTCTCCTGCGCAGGTTGGCCAAGGGACGCGCACCAGGTCGCCAACCCCCGAACTGATGACCGCGATCAGATCGGCATACGAGGAGGCTGTTGCGAGCGCGGGGACAGGTCGCACACTCGACAAGGATCTGGCTCGTCGGATCGTCGCGGCGATCCCGGCGGGGAGATGGCTGAGCTACGGAGACGTTGCCCAAGTCGCTGTCGGGAGTCGAACAGGCGCCCAGCCCATTGGGTCGTTCCTAGCGTCGGACCCGACCGTCTCTGGGGAAAGTGTTCAACGAGTCTTGACGGAAGAGGGGAAGGTCTCAGCGGGCTTTCGCGGCACCATCGGCGGCCCTGCAGAGGCGAGAGCCCAGCTCGAGCGCGAAGGCATCACGTTCGACTCACAGGATCGGGCCAGCGATGCCAGGCCGGATCCCCGTTGCCGACCTGGAGATCGCGGGAGCGTAGAACGCCAAAGGCGCAGACTGCGTACTCAAAAACTCATCGTTAAGGACGAATCGATGGCATGGGGAGAACCTTGGACATTCGACGAACTTGCTGCCGCCGTGGCGGCGTATGACGAAATGCTAACTTCGGAGCTGGCGGGCAGCTCGTACGTCAAGGCTCACATCCGTGAGCGATATCTAGCCGGGCCCCTCGATGGGCGGACGAAGCGCAGTTTCGAGGAACGCATGGGCAACATCTCAGCGGTGCGCCTCAAGATGGGGCTGCCCATCATCGCCGGCTACAAGCCGAAAGAACACGTCGGCGACGTTCGGGCACGCCAGATCCAAGAGATCATCTCGTCTCGCTGACCTTTGGGTCGAGGCGAGGCGCTCTCGCTCGCTGCCACGACCTCACTTATGGATATCCACGCGTACTTCGAGCCTTGCGAAGGTACTACTGCGACAGAGCTCATCGTCCTCAGCCTGCAACCGAGCTTGTACGCCCAGCTTGAACAACTCGAGGTCAGCGTTGTTCAGGAGGTTTCCAACGACTCCGTTGTTCTTGAGCAACAAGCTCGCCGGCTGGCTGAGACCCTCGAAGCGCGAGTCCGACGGGTTACGGTGCACGCAACCAGAAGTGAACCCAGCCGCGCGCGAAGTAGTAGCCGCCGATCCAGCGCTTCCCAACATACATGGAGTGGTCGCTTAGCTTGTTGTGCCGCACGCGCACTCCTTGTGACGTGAGCCAATCCTCGATCCCATCAACCGCGTCACGGACGAAGGGGGTCTGGGTGCGGGCTCGGATCGCATCGTGCGGGCACAAGTTCCGATTCCCCTCGAACGGTCCACTTCGACAGGTGCCTTGGCACTGGCTTCATCGGCCGCCTCAGCGACCCGCGTCGCGACCGCCTGCACAACCAGTCCCTCGACGTCGAACGCCGACGGCGCAGGCCAGACCTGCACCGCTAGAGCGCGAGGACCTTCCCTCGCTCTCGCACGGTGTCCTCGTCCCACGCATCGGGATAACCGTTGACGAGCCCCTTGTTCAAGAACAGGACCGTGTGCTCACCCAGCGCAGCACGCTTCTCGTTCCACGGCGCGTTTGATAGGGCTGGGTTCAGCTTGTGTGTCACCAGCGTGAGATTGCCGATGCTGTGCTTCAAAGTGTCCCTAGTGGCCGCAGCCTCCACCGAGTTCACGTCGTCCGGAAGAGGCCAATGCTCCTGCCACGACTGAGGGAGCACATGCTCCATGGTCGAGCCCACGGGGGCCGTGCGACTCCTCGGCCATGCCCTCCGGCCGCATAGCGTCTTCGAGCGCCTCTAGGACCATGCGAAGGCGCCCTCGGCCCACAATTCGGTACAACGGCAACGTGAGGAGTGCTTCCCAGACCATGGCGTCCGACGGCCAGACCTGACTCTCGCCCTGGAGCCTAGCGAGGTAGGCGACCGTGATATCGCCGGCCGCCTCAGGCTCCTTCAGCACCTCGGCCAGCAGGTTCAAGAAGACGATGTTGTAGTTCTTGGTGGTGAGCCTGCACAACATACGGCGGATCAACCAGCTTTCCAGGGCACGCATCACGAGAGTCTTCTGCTTCGATCGCATGACGTCGTCAGGTTGTCCCATGGTGAGGAGCAGCAACGGCGTTGCAGTTGCCGTCTCGGTGACCCTCAACCTGTAGAAGAAGATCTCCTCGGGACTGTTCAGGGGAAAGGACTCGAAGCTCTTGTAGGTCTTCGCGTAGTGGGCGATGTCCTTCATCGTGTTCTCCGGATCGCCTGCTTCCTCCGAGTACAACTTGAACTGAGTGAACAGCTCGTGGACCCCGAACTCACTCCCGCGACGCATCGTGAGCCAGTGGAAGAAGAAGACGTCCAGACGAGGACGATAGAGCCGGCCTTGGGGCACCTTGACTCGCCACCAGTCGTCGTCCAGCGGTTTCCAGCGCGCTTCGTACAGGTCTTCGATCTTCAGATGCTGGAGTGTTGCCTGCTGGAAGAGGGCGTTCTTGATCAGATCGGACGCAAGGAGGGGCGTGCCCCGAGCGTTCAGGGTCTCGAAGATCACCTGGGCGTTGTCGTTTCCTTCGAGGTCGATCACGACCATGCGAACCAGGGACCACATCACGACCCTGAGGACATCCAAGCGATCAGCGACCGACAGCTCTGATCGCTCTCGAGCCAATCCGCGAAGGGCATAGCAGAAGTAGTCGTGAGCCTGCCACATCGAGGAATCCGAGACGTCGATCTCTTCGTCTGAGGCGGAGGGATCCTTGCCAAGTGTCTCCTGGAAGGCCACGCGGTCGACGTTGGTGGGCCAGACCTTGAAGCTCTCCATCTGGTTCTTCACGAGTTGGGGATTGTTGTCGGTCAGCATGGCGAATAGCGCCGCCCGGTCGTCCCCGTACTCGGCGGCAACATCGTGAGCCGCATCCAAGAACAACTGGAGGGTGAGCAGTCGCGCTGCCCGTCGATGATATTCCGCCGTTCGATCATCCCGGCGCCTGTGGGAACCTGCTCGAGCACAACAGCGCCCAGGAAGTGCGATGCGGTGGACTGCTCCGGAACCCCGCGCTCAAGTTCCTCCTCGGTCGCGTTGGCTCGGGCATCGAGCAGCCGTTCGGCCACTGCCAGGAAGTCCTCCCATAGCGGCTGCCAGTGCTCGCCCTTGTTCCATACGTACGGCCGCTGGAAGAGCGGGACAACGTACGTGACTGGCCGGTTGAACAGGTTGGTCAGGGTGAGGGTGTCCGCCTTCACGTTGGCGCTCCTTGGGTAGCCGCCCCGTGCGCTACCCGCCGGTCGGAGTGGCGGATCAAGGACGGTCTGGTAGGCGGTGCCTGTCTTGACCGATTCCTGAATCGAGTCGAACCGATCAAGCACAAGCTCCTTGGTTCGGAACCGGCCGTGTGCTCGCCTCATCTCTCCGGCGAACAATCGGGAACGTACCTAGAATGTAATCCACGTCATCTCGCGCTAACCCGTACAAGTGGAAGCTCGCTGCATCGAGTTCGGCACGAAGAAGCGCTCGCCTTTCTTGATCCCACATGAAGGGACCGGCTAGGCCCCAGTCGTTTGTCAGAGGACGCATCGCCCAAGACGTACAACTCAACTCAAGCACCCGAGGATCGAGCCACTCGGCGACCGTGGATTCGGGGCTCCAAGGGCAGGCGCCGCGAAGCAGGCCAGGGCTTGGGACGGGAAGTTGACGCACGAGGTGGAGTCGCACGTCCGTGCCCCCCAGCTTCTGCCGGAGGACGTAGTCAAGGGCGAAGCTGTTGAAGAAGGCGACGAGCGACGGCACCAGTTCCGCTTCAGCCTTTCGGACAACCCCAACAGAAACGTATTGCTGGTCGCAGACTCGGGAACGAGGGCGGAAATCAACGTCCGTTCATCCGTGGCTCTCGCGATGGATCGCCAACCCCAGAGCCACCCTCGGTCCCAACGGTCGGCGAGTTGTTCGCTTACAGCACTCCTTGGGAGGTGGTAACGCACACTCGGTCTGAAGTCGGGGTCTATCAACTGTTCACCTGTGACTACCCCCTCGTCGGTCGAGGCAGCGTAGCGGTCGTTGAACTGGTGGACGCTCTTGCCTTCAATGAGCGGCACGACGTTGTCCATGTCGTTCATGTCATCAGGAGAGACGAACAGCGAACTCGCGGTATTCATCATGAACATGATCAGAGATGAGAACTCCCATGGGTCGTCGGGATCTCCGTCCCGACTGAGCACGGGCACGCTCCTGTAGACCTGACGAACGAGCGCCGCGTCGCGACTTGATCTGAACACGGGACAGGTCCGAGTATTGGGGTTGATCAAGGCGAAGTCTGCGAGGCTGAGGCCGAACGCTCTCGTGTCGTCAGTAAGGTCCGCAGTGCTGTGAGCGAAGAACATGAAGCTGGCCTCAGCCTCAACGGGGCGGACCTCGGTGGACAGGGTGAGGAGACAAAACTTGAACCTGCTGTCCACTCCAGGAAAGAGACCCTGGTTCTCGAAGTCGAAGAGGCTTACCAGGAGTCTCTCGTTCACGAGGCGCTGGAAAAGAACTGGTTGAACGCGTCAGTGGCGATGCCGCTCGGAAGGATCATCCCCAAGCGGGAATCCCCGCGCAGGAACCCTGCCGCCAGCTCAGCGAAGAGTGAGTAGAGGTTCAAACGTCCGTAGGACGTCGTCGGGAATCTGCCGGAGCCATGAAGAAAGCTCTGCAGACCGTCAACGAAGCGGCCCTGCGTTTGATAGCGCGCGAAGAGGGCGGGATCGTCCTCTTCAAGCGTGGCTACCAGACGCTTCCGCGCCACCATCGTGGGCGCTGAGGCGATGTCACCACGGCCGTTCGCTGAGAAGAACTCCGCATCGTCAAACTGCACCTGGTCCCAAGGCGGGTTCCCCACGACTACGTCGAACCCACCGGTCCAGCCCCGGTCAGCGTCGTCCGGTTCTTCTCCAGGCGTCGGGGTGTGGAAGACCTGAGGGAAGACCAGGTGGGGGTGCAGGAACCGATAGCGGTCGGCGAGCTCGCGGATCGCGGCATGCAGCTTCGGGTCCCCGCCTTTGGAGTTCCGCTCCAACAGCTCGAGCACGCCCTGGGTGAGCACGGGCGCTTCGGGGGTCTTCTCGATCACGAATGCGGCGCACCATGCATCGGCGATGAGCTTCGCGTGGGCCAGCTGGTCGGATGCCTCGAGCATCGTCCCAGGCCTGCTGTTTCGCGTGCAGGGCCTCGGGCGAGTCATCCGGTGTCGCCTCGAGCGCGGCGACCTCGGTGGCGATCGGGGTGACGAGGTCAGGGTGGGCCGCCTCCCCGAACAGGCTGGCCTGACCCTTGCGCTCCTCCTTGTTCCGCGCCTTCAGGCTCTTGACGGTCGCCTTGTCGTCGCCTTCCAGGGCGGTGAACGCCTCGTCGGGGATCCCTGGGCGAGCAGGGCCGGCGTCGTTCCGAGCAGCGAGTTGCCGCACACGATGTGGTGCTCCAGGAACGACAAGGGCTTGCCGGGCTCGACCGCTTCCATCCAGAGCGAGACCTTGCAGAGCTCGATGGCCATCGGGTTCACGTCGATCCCGAAGATGCAGCGCGAGATCACCTCGCGAAGCGCAGCCCGATAGGCCCCGGGGGAGGGCTCGGGTTCGTCGGTGCGGATGAGCCGCGAGGCGCTTGGCGATCCGGTGGGCGGCGGCCACGAGGAAGTGCCCCGACCCACAGGCCGGGTCGAGCACCTTCAGGTCCAAGATCGCGGCCTCGGCCTCGGGCTTGGCCGCGGCTTCGTCGAGCACCGGATCGAGCGCGGTAGTCGAGCAGCGCGGAGATCAGCGAGGTGGGCGTGTAGTAGCTGCCGGTGGTCTTGCGCTCGTTGCCGGCGGCGCTCGCGAGCGTGAACGTCCCCGACTCGTGGTGGATCTCGGGATGGAGCTCGAGCAGCGACTCGTAGATCGAGCCGAGCTCTTCCGAGCCCATGTTGCGGTAGTCGACCTGGCGCAGCACCCGTCCCTGCTCGGTGAACGCGAGCGCGCGGACCGCGCCCAGCAGATCGCGGTTCGCGAGCTCGGCGCCGTCCAGGTGCGGGCACGCACCAGGGGAAAACAACGAAGCTCCCGAGGAACGGCAAGCCGAGCTCGGGGCATCCCTCGTCGTCAGCGAGCTTGGCGCACACGAACTCGAAGCTCCGCCACAGATCCGGGTGGGGTCCGCCACGAAGACGCTCGGCAACCCGACGGAGTCTCGTCATCGAGTAGAAGTCCGCGGTAGCGGGCACGCGCGTCCTCGGTGCTGCCATCGGGGTGGAGCAACGCGCGGTCCTCGGCCACGAACAGGAAGATCAACCGGTAGATCAGGCGCAGCAGCTCCCGGTAGTAGTCGGCCGTGGCGAGCTCGCC
The DNA here is from genome assembly GCA_963750945.1 of uncultured Actinomycetota bacterium. Taxonomy (GTDB): domain Bacteria; phylum Actinomycetota; class UBA4738; order UBA4738; family HRBIN12; genus JAJNBA01. The sequence goes on from CAVVSH010000014.1 coordinate 26,515, forward strand.
TGAGCGCAGGTCCTCGCGGAGCGCGGCGTTGGCCGGATGGGCGACGAACCCAGCCCCCAGCGTCGAGATCGCGGTCTCGACGCCGTCGCGAAGCGTGTTGAGCGCCCGGGTGCCCTGGGTCTGCGCGGCCTGCGTCCAGCGCTCCAGCCAGCAGCCCTCGATCTTGTCGTCCTGGGGTTCGAGACGGGACTGGTGACAGGTGAGCCACAGCAGGGCGAAGTCCGCGTAGACCTCGCCGGAGAACATCGCCTCGAGGTCGAAGGCGAGGTAGGCCTGACGGGTGAACGACACGTTGTCGCGGAGCAGTCGGAGCTCACGGCCGTTCGAGACGATGCCCCACAGGCGCTCGGCGGTGCGGTTCAGGTAGTCCTGAACGAGGGAGTGGGGGCTCATCTTCGCGGCGCCGGCGACACCCTTGGTGCGCCGTTCGAGCTCGACGCCGGCCCCCACCAGGTGGATCGGCACCTGGCCCCACTCGTGCGAGATCGGGTAGTCGGTGCCATCGATCTCGCGAGCCTTGGCGACCTGCAGCCTGCCGAACCCGAGCTCCTGGAACAGCGGGAGCGAGCCAGCGCTCGCGGGTGGCCCCGGTGCCGGGTTCGTTGGGGTTGAAGCCCTCGAGCGACGACGTCGAAGGAGGCCCACACCCCGACGAGGCGGTTCCAGCTCCGGGCGATCGCCTCGCCCAGGCGCTCGGTCTCCCCCAGGTGGTAGTCGGTGGGGGCGAGGCCACCCAGGTCCTTGTCCGCATCGGCGATCCGGGCGAGCAACTCCGGCGGGAGCAGGGCCCCTTCGGAGCGGATCGTGGTGAAGGGCGAGGAGGTGCGGGTCACGGCTACGTCCTCGGCGTGGGCAGGAAGACGTAGGCACCAAGCACATCGACCGGCAGCTTCGGGTCGATCGCGTACGTGACACCGGCCGCGCGAGCCGCCTCGCGGACTCGCTCGTGCTCACCGAGGAGCTCGTCTCCTCGGCTCCGCGCGAAGTCATCGAGCGACGGGCCGAGTCGTTCGAACCCGTCCAGGATCGCCGCGACCGCGCCACTCGGGTCTGGAACCGCCCCGGTCGGCTCGGCCGAGAGCAACGCCTCGGCTGCGTCTGCGTCCAGCCACGTCGCATCATCGGGCGCCCCCTCGAACGCAAGAGACCAGAGCATCTTCAGCAAGCTGCGTGTGCGTCTTACTGGCCCTCTTCGTCACGATGTCGAAACGCATCCGGACAAGGAGGAGCGTCGTGCGTCTGTCCACCGCGTCGGTCCGGATCGCTCCACATCGCGCCGCCACTCCTTGCTGCAGCGGGTCGAGCGATGTGTCGAGCACGTGGGCCGCGAGCCCTTCGACGAATGGTGACGTCCTCAGTAGCTGCACTTCGTCCTCGCCGATGGGGAGCTCGAATCGTGCTCGGAACTGCGACCGTTCGCCGAGCGCTCCTACCGCGTCGCGCAGTGAACGCGGCGTGCCGGCGAGGTCGACTGAGAGGGGTGCTGCGCCCTGGAGCGTGGCTCCCGACGCCGAAAGGACCTGGCGCACGAACCGCTCGACGTCCTCGCTGCTTCCGATGGCCTCGCGCATCGCGCGGAGTTCGTTGGCTACCTCACTCGGATCCAGGGTGTGCTGCGCGAACAGCGTTCGGGATCGTTGCTCCCGTTCGGCCGCCCGCGTCCCATTCCTCGTGGAGCTTCGCCTCCTGGGGGCGGAAGTAGCCCTCGAACAGCGCGAGCTGATCACCCGCATCGGCATCCTCGTGGAGCAGGAGCCCTTCGGCGATCGCCTGCATCACGGAGTCGGTGTCCTGCGGCGTCGGAACGGTCACGCCCAGCCCGTCGCGGATGCTCCTGCTCTTCCGGATCAGGACCCGCGAGCACGATCCCGTCGATCTGGTTGTCGAGGCCGTAGAAGGTGAGCGCATGCACCGTCGGTCGCTGCTGGCCGTAGCGGTCGACACGGCCCTCCCGCTGTTCGTGCCTCGTCGGGTTCCAGCTCAGGTCGTAGTGCGACGACGGCGTCGAAGTGTTCCTGCAGGTTGATGCCTTCCGACAGGCAGTCGGTCGCGACGAGCACTCGCTTCGGCGTGTTCGGCCAGCTCGAGAACGCGACGCTCCCGCTCCTCGGGCGGCAGCTTGCCCGTGACGGCGGCAACCTCGACACCCTTCGCCGAGCGCTCCGCGGAGCTCCTCGCCCAGGTAGTCCGCGGTCGCGATGAACCTGCAGAAGACGATCGGTCGGTAGCCGTCCTTCAGCATCTTCTTGACAAGGGGATGAAGCGTGGTGAGCTTCGGATCGTTGTCGCCCCGGAGCTCATCAGCTTGTCGTGCCATCTCTTGCAGACGGCGCCGATCGCGACCTGCCGCGTCGTCTTCCTCGACGTCGGCGCCGGGCGTCACGTCGACCCCCTCGAAGCTCTCGTCGTCGTCGACGTCCAGGACGCTCCGACGGCCGACCTCGTCGGCTTCCTCCGGGGTCGTCGTGTCCGCCGCGGTCGCGCGGTTTCGTAGCGTCTGCGGCGGCGGCAGCCGGGCTCGACGCGAGCGCGCGGAGGAGTCCGAGGGCCGCCCACCAGCGCACACGTTGCCGGTGCTGCCCTCCCTGTTGGTCCTTCACGGTCTCGCGTGCGTAGGCGAGGACCCTGTTGAAGAGCTTCCGGTAGTCGTCGTTCAGCTTGTAGGTCGCCTCGGCTTCGTCGCGTTCAGGGAACGGGGTGTCCTCGTCGAGGTAGCTCTTGATGTCGCCGCGACGGCGCTGGACGAGGTGGCGGGCGAGCGTGCGACGACGGGTTCGTTCGCTCGTCCCGCAAGGTCATCGGGGAGATCCTCGAACTCGGCGGCGAGATGCCCGAGCAGCGATCGGAAGGCGTCGTACTTGCCGCTGTGGGGGGTCGCTGTGACCAGGATCAGGTGACGGTCCGGGTCCTTCGGCGAGCGCGCGGACGAGCTCGTAGCGCTGCTGGCGTCCTCGATCCGGCGCTGCGTCGGTGCACGCGTGAGCCTCGTCGACGATCACGAGCTTCGGGACAGGCGCGTACGAAGTCAGCGCTGCGGCGGTCGCCCTTGATGTAGTCGATCGACACGACCACGTGTCGGGTACGCCTCGAAGAGCGACTGGCCATCGGGAGCCCGCGCTCGAGGCGGCTGACGGTGCTGGGCAGCACGAGCTCGGCGTCGATGTGGAACTTGTCGCGCGAGCTCGGACTGCCACTGCTCTGCGAGGTGCGGCGGGCAGAGGACGGCGAGCCGCTCGGCGCTCTCCTTGGTCGAGCAGCTCCTGCGCGATGAGCGAGCGCCTCGATCGTCTTGCCGATGCCGACGTCGTCGGCGATCAGGAGCCGAACCGGGTCCTGGCGTGAGCGCCATCAGCAGCGGCACGAGCTGGTAGGGGCGCGGCTCGACGGCGATGCGCGCCGAACGACCGGAACGGTCCCGCGCTCGAGCGGAACCCCAGCCGCAGCGCGTCGCGCAGCAAGCGGCCCGAGCGGAAGTCACCGACGTCGCGCGGGATCTGGGAGGTCGAACGTTGCCGGCTCGACCGGCCTCGAGGGTCGGTGAGGATGCCCGCGATCTCGTCGTCGGTTCCGCCGAGGGGTCGCACGACGAGCAGGTCGTCCGTCGGAGCTCAGGCAGGACGACCCACTCGCGACCGCGGGCGCGGACCAAGCGCGCCGGTCGGCGAAGCTCACTGCTCTGCCTCCGAAGACGATCGGGAACTGGCGCGACGACTGCCTCCCAGTCGTTGCGGTCGTAGCCGAACCTGATCACGGTGTAGCCGAGGTCCTCGAGGCACCGACGCTTCTGATCGTCGAGCTTCGCTTGCGTCGGCGTCGTCGTGGTGAGGGCCGTCGATGAACACCGTCGCGCCGTGGTGGTCGTAGAGGAAGTCAGGCCGCGCGTGGCACTCCTCGATCAACTTCTGGCCGGCCGTCGGCAGCGCGAGGTCGCGCTCGAACACGAAGTCGAGCCAGTCTGCGCTCGAGACTCGGAGTCCGCGAGGCTCTTGAGCTCCGCGAGGTGCTCCTCGCGGGTCGTCGCGACGGGCGAGACCTCGACGTGGGCCTCGCGGAGCTGCAGCAGAGCGCTGGATAGCAGCTTGCGGTCGAGAACCTCGTGGTCGGGCTGGTTCGTGTAGCTCATCAGGCAGTCGTAGCAGGCGGCCTCGCAGTCGTCGCTTGCGCGTCGGCGCGTGGCGGAGGTCCTCGCCGGTCGCGGTGTCGAAGTGGCAGAGCTCGAGCGCCGCTGCGCGCGACGCGGGCGAGCTCACCCGGGTCGTCGACCAGGCGACGCAGCACCCCGGCGCCGCCTTCGGCCGCCTCGTAGAACAGGATCGTTCGGCGGTCGTCAGGCGTCGGGAGCGGCTCGGCCGCGAGCTCGTTGTCCTCGAGCTCGTACACGGCGCTGGATCGCGCTCTTGAGTGCCGCCTGCAGCGAGGCCATGCGTCGGCCTTCGTGCGGCGGCTCGGTGAACTCGAACAGCAGGGCGTTCCTGCGATCCTCCACGTACGGGATGACGCGCTTGCCCGGCTCGGACTCATCGGGATCCTCGGTCGTCGAGCTCGTTGGCCTCGTTCCGGGCCCAGTAGCCCGTTCTGCGTGTCGAGCACGAAGCCCAGCTCGCCGGTCTTCGTCTGCCGGCGCCAGCCCATGTTGATGCGCCAGATCTCGGCGCTGTCGCCGTAGGTCAGCGGTCGCGATCGGCGTCTCGCCGACGTGTGACGATCGCCGTGCGGAAGTCAGCGGTTCCGTGACGCTGGGCGAAGCGGACGCCGGTGCGGATCTCGAAGCCCTGGCGCATCCGCTCCTCCTCGTCGAGCTGATCCGGTCGCGGCGCTTGGTGGCGACGTTCTGCAGGCGGAACAGGTTCGTGATCGGCGTGTCGAGCGGCGCGTCGCAGCGTTCGCAGAATCCGGGCCGGCTGGCGTTCGACATCGGGTGGAGGTAGCCGCAGGTCGCGCACCACTTCACCGATCGAGTCGCGAGACCCTCCCCCTCGTCGGACCGCTCGTCCGGGAGGCATAAGACGCGGTTGATGATGTAGCGCGACCCCTCGTGGTAGATGAAGCTCCGCGGGCCGAACTCGCTGATGGCGAGGAACCGCGGGCGCGACACGAACTCGCCGTCCTGCCGCGCCGACGGCCGCCCGGGATGAAGGCCGACAGCGGCAGCCGCGGGAAGCTGTAGCCGGGCAGGAATCCCTCGCTCGCGAAGTAGCGGTAGCTGTAGAAGTCGGACTGGATCGCGCTTCCGGTCGCCTCGGCGGTCAGCAGCTCGAGCTGGGCCTCGGCCTCGCGCGGAGCCGCTTCGCCTCGTTCTTCTCCTTCTGGCGCTTCGAGTGCGTCCGCCGATGACCTTGTTCTGCTGCTCGCGCTGCTTCGCGCGCGGCGCGGTACAGGGCGCGCCAGCGGTCGCAGCGCATCGTCGAAGCCGCGTGCGGCGCCGTCGATCGTCCTCGTCGAGCCAGCCGTCGTCGAACCACGGCGCGTCGGTCAGCTCGGCGCCGATCGACGGCGAGCACGGTCGCGGCCGCTCACGCGCGTGCTGCTTCGCGGTCGGCGACTCGGCCTGCGTCTTGAGGTCGGCAGCAGCTCGAGCGACGGGTCCTCCCCTCGACGTCGAGGACGTCGCGGAGCGAGCTGCCGAGGCTCGCGCCGGTCTCGGCCAGCCAGATCGCCTGAACGTGGGCGCGGACAAGGTCCTCGTTGGCGAGGTCGATCTTCGGCGGCGCCACCTGCCGGAGACCATGCCTGCTGACGCCGGAAGAAGTACTGGTCGTGCGGGCTGCCGGTCGAGCAGTAGGTGAACACGAGCGCCGGCTGACCGCTTCGCCCCGCGCGGCCGCTCCGCTGCGCGTAGTTCGCGGGCGTCGGCGGGACGTTGCGCATGTTGACGGCGTTCAGCTCGGCGATGTCGACGCCGAGCTCCATCGTCGGCGAGCAGAACAGGACCGGGAGCTTCGCCTCGCGGAACGCGGTCCTCGCGTTCTTCGCGCATCGTCGGAGGGCACCTGAGCCGTGTGCTCGCGCGCGCTCGAGACCCTGGCGCGTCGTCCGCGATCGTCCGGTAGAAGCGAACGAAGAAGTGGTTGGTGCGACGGCCTTCCTCCGGCGCGCGTCGGAACCCGGATCGGATCGTGGAACGCTGCGGTGCCGTCGCCAGCCTTCCACACCATGGCCGAGGCCGGGATCTGGTAGCCGGGGACATCCTTCGGCGTCTTGAGCTCCTTCGACGCGCTCGACGAGCCCGGCGATCCGAAGCGTTGCGAGCAGATCGACGATGACTTGGCCGGTCTCGTCGCGCTTGAGCGCTCGTCGACGATGCGGCGAAGGTTGCCGGGCGCCGGAGGTACTGGCCGAATCCGCTCAGCGGCCGACAGGTAGCGTGAAGCCGCGGTAGTCGCCCGGTTTCTGCGGAGCGCGGGAACAGCACCGCGGCGGCCTCGAGCCGCTCGTCCTCGTCGATCGCCCACGGCGACCGCAGCTGCACGAGCTCTGCTGCTGGATCTGCTCCTGGGTCTGCTCGTTCGAGGTAGTCGACCTTGATCGCGAGCTCGCGGCGCATGTGGTCGAGCAGGGCTTCGGCGAGCTTGCTCGCGCGTCTCCGGCGTCGGCGAGCGCGAGCGCCGGGTGGCGTGCCTTGCCAGTCGTCGTCGGTCGCGCACGAGTCCTCGAGGGATCGGTAGTCGATCTCGAGCAGCCCGCACTGCTCGAGGTTGGGCGAGGTGATCCGCCAGCCGCGCATCAGGTCGCGGTAGAGCCGGTAGCCGATGACGTCGCGAAGGGCTCGATCGGTCTCGTCCTGCGCCGCGATACTTCGACCTCCGGATCGGTGGCGTAGTACTCGAGCGGGGAGGCGAGGGCATCGAACACCCGCTGGGCGAGCGTCTCGTGGGTCAGACCGTCGTCGCCGGCGGCGCTCGGCTGCCGTGAAGAGCGCCGAGCGGAGGAGGCCGACTGACGAAGTCGTTGAAGTGGCCGGCCTGCAGAGAAGCGTCCTGGCGGTTGTCGGTGAAGCTGAGCAGCTTGCGCGCCTTCGCTTCCAGGCGACTCGTCGGCGCGCAGGCCGCGCACGGCGGACAAGCGACAGGATCGTGGTCGCGGTGCTCCGCCCACCGGATCCGAGCGTCGCGAGCTTCGCGAAGTCGGACCGCTGCCGGGCCGTGTAGGCCACGCCGCAGCGCAGGCAGAACCGGAACGGCGCCGGGACGAACCAGCACGTCGAGCCCGTCCTCGTCCTCCTTGCCCTCCGGACGAACTCGGATCGGACCGGGGGAGGTTCTTCGCGATGTCCTTCTTGACTCGCGCGGCGCCGTCGTGCGTCCTCGAGCCAGTCGTCGGGGAGGCGCTCGATGATCTCCTCGGCGTCGTCGGGCCACGGGTTCTCCTCGCGTCGACGAAGAGGAACCGGCCGTGGTCCTCGTCGTCCGACTGGTCGCTCGAGAGTCGCGCGCTCGAGACCGTGCGCTCGCCGTCGATGTCGTTCAGCCAGACGGGGTAGTAGTCCTGGCCGCACTCCCGGCAGAAGGCGAGCGGGAACAGGATCTTCGACCGATCGCCGGGGACGTAGCTGCTGCGCCTGCGTGGTGAGGTAGCGCTCGGCGGCTCCTCGAGCGTGGCGTACACGGTCTCTCCGCGGCTGATGAACTGGTGCAGCCGGAAGGCGAACACTGGGAACCCCGTCTCCGGGTCGACGATCTTGTAGCCGGCGAGGAGTTGTCCTCGGATCGCCCTCGCGCAGCTTCCGGCGTCGATGTCCGGTCGGCCCGCCAGCTCGCGGCGCCGCCCCGTCTGACCGTCGATCGGCGCGCGGCTTCGCGCGGATCAGTCGACCGGTCGCGGCGTCGGTCGTGAGGCCGAACGTCGTCCTCGATCCAGGCGGACAGCGGATCGGCGACGAACGACGCGTAGTCGGTCGGCGGCGCCGTCGCCGGCGTCGAGCGGTCTCGCAGAGCCTGGCCATGAAGTCGGATCGTCGACGTCGATCAGCGCTCGTCGCGCGTCGCAGCGTCTCCCCGATCACGTGCTCGGGCTCGACCGTCGGCGCCGAACAGCCGCGAGGCGACGCGCGCGACCTCGGCGCTGCTGCTCGTCGAAGGTCCCGTCGTGCTCGCCATCGTGGCGGACGTGCCGACGTGCTGGAGGTCGCTCGACGCCGCAGGCGTCGCGGATCGCGACGGAGCGAGCAGCGCCACGTCGGCGCCCTGCCGGCCGCGGTAGGTGTGGAGCTCGTCGAGCACGAGGAACCGCAGGCCCTTGCGCGGCCTCGACGCAGCTGCTGCTCGAACGGGCGCGTGAGGATCAGTTCCATCATCACGTAGTTGGTGAGGAGGATGTCCGGCGGGTTCGCGATGATCGCGTGTCGCTCCTCGTCGGACTCCTGGCCGGTGTAACGCGCGAAGGTGACCGGGCCCTTGCCGTCCGGGTAGCCGAGGTTGATGAACTTGTCGAGCTCGCCGATCTGGCTGTTCGCCAGCGCGTTCATCGGGTAGACGACGATCGCCTTGATCCCTTGACCCGAGCCTGCGCGCAGGACGCGGTCAACGATCGGGACGATGTAGGTGAGGCTCTTGCCCGAGCCCGTGCCCGTCGTCAGGACGTAGTTCGCGCCGCGTTCGCGGCCTCGATCGCGTCGGTCTGGTGCTTGTGCAGGCGGAGCGGGCCGCGGTCATCGATCCGACCACTGGGCAGAAGCGCCTTGGCGTCGGAAGATCCGCTCGCACTCCGGATGGAGGAGTCCTCCGGCGACGAGCTCATCGACAGTCCCACCTGACTCGAACGCGGGATTCAGCTGGATGAGTGGCTCGGGCCAGAGCAGCCCGCCCTTCAGCTCCGCGTCGACGTGGTCACGGATCCGCTCGTCGGCGATGTTGACGAAGCTCCTGGCGTACTCGCCGTAGTCCTCGACCAGCTTCCTGCGCAGCTCGAATACGTCCAAGAGGGGGACTTCCTGACTCGATTTCGCCGAAAGGATACCCGTCGTCGTCTGACGAGTGCAGAGGTTACGCGCTCCCGGCGCTGGTGCTAGGGGTCGAGGATCTTGAGCCACCGGACGAAGCGTCGCAGTTCGTCGAGCTGATCCTCGTCCAGAGGGTCGGGGCTGAAGTGGAAGACGTCATTCCTGAGCTTTCGAACGCCGTCGAGCGCCTCGATAAAGACCGCTCTCTCGACCGACCAACCCATCTTTGCCCAGCGATCCGGCTTCTCCAGCAGGCGAACATACTCACCGATCGTCAAGTCCTCAGCTGACGTGACGTCTCGAGCTGAATCCAGCGGTGCGCGGACCTCGGAGAGCTCTTCGGATGAGAACACGCGGTCCACCACGCGGCGGAGCCTTCGTTCAATCTCGCCAATCAAGAAGAACGGTGTTGCACGCTGCCCGAACTCCTCGCTGAGATCGGCCGTTGTGACAATTCCGGTAATCCGTTCGTTCCGCGCCCTTACGAACACGTACCCCGCTTGGATGATTCGAGGGATGTGTTGGATGAGGTCATCTTCGTCCCTTACGACTTCAGCTCCCACCACGCAATCGCGAAGGGCCGGCTCGGCTTTCCGCATCGCGACCTGCGCCATGGATTCCCACGTAATCGCCCCGCGTAGCTGCCTGCCACCTGACATCACTCCGAGCTGCGAGTAATCGAACCGCATCATGAGAGATTGAGCTTCGGAGAGGGATCCGTCCAAGGGCACGCTTGTGACACCTTGGTTCGCCGACCTCAAGCTACTAACGAGTATCCCCACTTCCTCTTGATCTGCCGTGACTTCCTCAGGCAAGACTGGGGAATCTTGATCGTCTGAGATGGAGTCCGCTGAGTGCAGCAGGCGCCGTGGGACGAGCGTCACTTCCTGATCAATCCAACCTCTTCCGAACGGAGGCTCAGTTATCAACCCCGCTTCTTCCAGCTCGCTCTCGATGTACCAAACCATCCACGAGCCCCTCCGCTTGAAGCCCCACTTGGCGATCAGGTCCCGAATGGAGATACGAACGAGATTCGGCTGTTCCCTAGCGGCAGCATCGGCGAGGAAGTCGCTTCTCTCTGAGTTCACGACCCGACTATAGGTCGACTCGCAGTGGCCTGAGGCTCGCCGGCCCGGCCCGAGGAGGTAGGCGAACCGTCAGTATCTCCTCGTACGATGCGCGAGCCATGGCTGACGCAGTTCGCGTCCTCGAACCCTTTGCGGAAGGCTGGGCTGGCTATCAGCGCCTGCTCCCCGACGCGATCGGGCGCTGTCCGCCGAGCAGCTCTCGTCACGAACGGCGCCGTTCCAGTGGGCGGCCTGGCAGCTCGCCGCCCACATGGCGGGCTCGCGGGCGTACTGGTTCCACAACGTACTCGGCAAGGGCGACCCCGCGGTACGCGAGATGTTCCGCGTCGAGGCGACCACCGTGCCGGACCTGCCGCTCGAGGACGCGGGGTGGGAGGACGACGAGCGCCATCCCCGCACGGCGAGCGAGTTGACCGAGGCGTTCGAGCGGGGCGATGATCGACGGATGCCTCCGCCGATGGACGGCCGATGACCTCGAGGAAGAGTTCTCGCGGACCCGCTGGAACGGCGAGGTCCAGACGTTCACCCGAGCGCGGGTCGTCTGGCACCTGATCGAGCATGCCTCCACCACGGCGGCGAGATCTCGCAGATCCTCGGCACCAACTGGCTCCCGGCGCCCGAGCTCTGAAGAGCCAAGCGCCGCTAGGGTTCACTACGAAGGAGGTAGAAGGTGGAGGACGGGATCCCGCTCTCTTCACAGACCCGTGACGAACAGCACGCGGATGACCTCGTCGAGTACTGGCGCGAGTCAGTCACTTGCAAGATCTGCGGCGAACCTTCTTTGGAGGACCCGAACGCATTCCTCTGCGCCCGATGCAAGAAGGTGCTCGGGCCGAAGAACCTCACAGCTCAGATGAAGCTCGCCCGCTTCAACCACATGCAGGAGCAGTGGAAACACCACGCGGAGTTCAGATGCCACTACACGGGCGTGAGGCTAGAGCTCTATGACCGCGATCATGTCTTGTACCGCGAGTGGGACCATGCGACTCCAGGTAACGAGGATTCCGTCGTCCTCGCCAGTGCAATCGTGAATCGGATGAAGTGCTATCTGAATGCAGACGAATTCGGAGTCATGGTCGCAGAGCTCGCGCGACACTTTGAGCATCCGCAAACTCGATTCGACGGCTCCGCCTTCCCGAACAGATCCGTTCCTCGCAGCCCTCAGACGTAATGACGAACCCGAGGCCCGTCGTCGCATACGAGAGATGGCTCCGGGATGCGTTCTTTCACGTCCTCGGCGAGGACACTCGGAGTGAGTGGTCCGCATTCCCCGGTGAAGACATGTACTCGCCCCGTGTCGATGTAGCTGTAGGGCCGTTCTCGATTGAGAAGGGTTCGCTCTCCGCCAGGTATGGGCAACTCTTGGAGGAGCGACGTGAACTCTTTGAACGGCTTGTCGCGTTTCACGCATCCAATGCCCGTGAGTTCGATCCAGACGAAGTCGATACTGAGCCAGAGGCGGTCTTCCACCGCAACCTCAATGCTCGGTGCTTGATCGCTGTCGAAATCGAGAACGCCAATTCCCGAAAGCACTTGCTCGGTAGCGCTGTCAACGCGGCCGCTCTTGGCCGCATCGGACTAGCGGTTGGCTGGGAAGCCGCTCAAGTCCGTCTCTTCCTGCGCATGCGAGGCTACCTTCGTGCTCTCGCGCAGCTGAACAAGAACACCTTCGACACCACGAACCTACTGATCGTTGGCCGTCAGCAGTTGACAGAGCTTCTTCTTGACTTCGGAGCGGCTGAGTCAAGTCGGTAAGGCTGTTGACGTGCGCCTCCGCTACGCTGACAGACATGCACCTCTCGGAGCTGTGGTCTGCAGCAGGCTTCTTGGTCGCGCTCCAGCTTGCTGCGTTCAACTGGAGGCTTGAGCGCGAAGCTAGCGTTGCGAGACGTGGAGAGGTGACCTGGCTTCCGCTTGCTGAATGGCTGAATCTCGCCGCCCTCGTCATTGTCGTGCTCGGCGTGTTTGTCCTTCCAATGGCAGGCGTTGCGAACGTCAGGCTTCCACGCGTCTTCCTCGGGCTATCGTTGATCCTCTTTGTCGGCCACGCTTTTGCCCTCGTCGGGCACTACGAGCTGTTCAGTCGAGGACGAGTCCCGCAGGCGAGACCTTGGCTGCCGCGTCAAGAACTGGTTGTCATCGCGCTTACAGTCCTGGCCGCCGTCGTCTTCATCATCGCGTCGGCGACGGGGCCCATCTGAGGATACGGGCGCGTCCCTCCCCAGCGCTTCTTCTGAAGGCTCAGGTCGCGTCAGACTGGTTGGCCAGCCCCGTCGCGTAGACCTCAGTTAGCGAGGTGGAGTTGTAGCTTCGCGCCCGTGTCACCGCACTCTCAAGGAGTCGGGCCAGCTCCTCACGGGAGACCCTGGTGGGGGCTCGGCGTTGGTCGTAAAGGGTCTCGACCACGAAGCGACTGTTGGTAGAGGCGCTGGCTCGGACCGAGATGTACGCGGCGGTCGCGTCGGCGTCTTGGGTCACTCCGGCATTGGTTAGAGCGAGTTCAGCTGACCGAGAGACTCCATTCTGATTCCACACGACCCGTAAGAACCAGCTACCGTGACGCTCACCGAATGCAACATTGCGATCCGGGACAAGGGTGCTCAATCGTCCTGGAAGCCTCTCGCTCCATCCCTTCAAGGTCGCAACTGTCTCGGAGAGACTCTCGAAATCGGCCACCTGTCACCTCACTTGCACGACGCCAATATCGACGATCGCTCCCTTTGGGAACCCTGAGGGAAGGTAGTACTCGATACCCTCGCCCAGTCGGATCCAGGCTGGCCCCCTCACGACTGTTAACTGCGATGGGTCAAGCAGGAGAGCATGATTCCGGGGAACGTTCGGAGCGAGGAGGCTGAGCCAACCGACGACGTTCTCTGGCGCAATCGGAGTCGGGGTGACCCAGTGGGGTCGGTCTGTGCTTCCGTTCTCGAACTCAGTGATCTGTGGCCCGGTCAGATACCTGAGGAAGAACCGACCTCCAAGCTCATCCGCGACGTCGGTAGCCCGTCTATCGGGCATTTCTTCTACTGCCTGCGAGCGGGGCGCGATTGCTCCGGTCCACTCGATTTGCTCCTGATCAAGCACGGTGGCTATCCAGGAACTTGGCATAGACCCCCCAACATCCGCCAGCCGGCACCGGGACAGAGCCTATCTCGTCCGCCTCTTCGCGCCGGGCAGATTCTCGGCAGAGCGAACGTGTCCGGGTTCCTGCACAACCGCGCCGACCGCCACCCCAGCCCGTCATTCGTTCGGGGGGCAGGTCGCAGTCGAATGCACGCTCCGGTATCCGGGGCGTGTCTCGGATCTGATCCTGATGGACACGGGAGGCGACAGCCGCTGGACCTAGGAGCACGCGCCTGAGCTCCTGGCCCGGCGCGGATTCAGCCCGAGGAAGGTGCGGCTCGCCGAGCGGTTCTTCAGCGGACAGACGGCGACGTGGGAGTTCCTCCCGACGCTGATGCGGCTCGGGAGCGCCTACGACCCCCACACGAGCCTCGCTGCCGCTGTGCGCACGATGTTCGCGGAGCGCCGGACGAAGCCGCGGGCGGAGGCGTTCCGCTTCGGCGCCAACCATCTGACGAAGGGCTGGACGGTGATGGACCGACTCGGAGAGATCCGGGCTCGGACGCTGGTCATGGCCGGGCGCGACGACTTCCACTTCCCGCCCGAGCATCAGGCTCAGCTCGCCGCGGGGATCCCGAACGCTCGACTGCGGATCATCGAGCGCGCGGGCCACAACCCCCACGACGAGCAGACCGACGAGGTGATGGAGGCCGTCGCAGAGTTCCTGACGGTCGATGCCGCGGCGAAGTGAACGCCGCTAGACGAGTCGCGATCTTGCTCAGGGTGGGACGCCGTCAACAGACGAGCTCGTCGACCAGAAGGATCGACGCGATCGAGTAGGCACCGACCCCGGCCACGCCGGCGATCGGCCACGCCCACGCCCATCCGAGTCGCACGCTGACGGCGCATCCGGCCCCGTACACGAGCGTTCCGATGGCGCTCGGAACGAGCCAGCCCACCAGGCTCGATGGTGCGCACAGCGGAACCAACAAGAACGCGCCGTTGGGGAACAGGATCAATGAAGCCCAGATCACCGCCGGCGTGGCCAGAGCTGCCAGCAAGGCGGTCCTGCGACTCGATCCCGGCCACGCGAGGTCGCGCCTCGGAACCGCGACCGTTGGTGACAGCCAGGCGATGAGTGGGCCGAAGAACGGCACGACGAGAGCGAGCGCGGCGGGCACGAAGAGGACCGCGCGGGCGAGTGACCCTCCTGCGCCTGGTGTCGGTGGTGGTACGTCGGGCCTTCGGGGGACGTGCTCTCCTGGGTCGCCCATCTCAGCCCACGACCCGAAACAGACGCCAGGGCTCGGGAACACCCTTCAACTCGTGCTCGCCGGCGTCCTCGAACGAGAGCCCACTCCCGGCGACGAGATCCCTCACGGTGCTGGACACCAGGACCTCCGACGGACCCGCCCTGGCCGCGATGCGCGACCCGATCGCCACGCCGATCCCGCCGACCTTGCCGTCGATCGCCTCGACTTCGCCGGTGTGGACGACGGCGCGGATCTCAAGACCGATCTCCTTGACCGATCCGACGATCTCCATCGCGCACCGAACCGCTGCCGCCGGCCCTTCGAGGGTCGCGAAGAAGCCGTCGCCCGCGGTATCCACCTCTGTACCGCCGTGAGCCGTCAGGCACGCACGCACCGCTTCGTGATGACGTTGCAGGGTCTCTCGCCAGCGCGCGTCGCCCAGCTCGGCCGCCTTGGTCGTCGTGTCGACGATGTCGGTGAACAGGATGGTCGCGAGCTGTCGAGTTCCCTGGCTCGCCGGTGCTTCCGTGCCCAGGAACGAAAGGAGCTCCTCGAAGACAGGATCGTGGTCGCCGACCCAAGAAAGGCCGTCGCTGCCGGGGAGTTCGACGGACCGCCCGTTCTGCACGTGGTCAGCCAGGTAGCGGCCGCTCGTCGACACGGAGTTGGGGTCGTCCTGCCGGCGCATGACGAGCGTCGGCGCCGCGATCGAGGGGAGCACGTGGCGGAGGTCGACCTCGCTGAACATCCGCGCGTCCGCCACCCCGGAGGCCAGCCCCATGGTGTTGGTCAGGAGCGAGGCGAGGGCCCGCCACATCGTTGGATCGCGTTCGAGCGCGGTCCCGCGCACGTGCTGTTCCTCGGACTCCATCGCCGACGTCACTCCCCCCATCCAGCGGATCTGGGACTCCCAGTCCTCGGGCGACCACTCGTCGGGGAGCTCATCGGAGCGGGCCCAGCTAGGCGTGGCGCAGAAGAGCACGAGCCGCGAGACGAGCAGAGGGCGGGTCGCCGCGAGGAGCATCGCGATGAACGCGGTCTCCTGCTCGGCGAACACCGTCGCCCGTCGCGCGCCGACCGTGTCCATCACGGCGACCACGTCGGAGACCAGCTCCTCGAGCGTCGCGGCCTGACCCGGAGAGAGGCGATCCGAGCATCCGCACCCGCGCCGGTCCATCAGATCAACCTCGAGAACGACGCGAGGCGTTCGAGGAATCGCGCGTACGGCGGGACATCCCACTGCAGATCGACGTTGCTGATGTACCCCGGGAGGTAGACGAGGTCGTCGCGCCCCTTCCCCACGACCTGGTACGCGAGCGAGAAGCCTTCGTTCCACGTGAACCGAACATCGGGCTTCATCGACAGCATCCTCCGGCGGCCTTCCCGTGCGCGCAAGCTCGCCTTGCCGGCCGAGACCCTATACCGGCCCCTCTCCGCCCAGGCGGCGATCGATCATGTTCGCGACGGATCCGCTTCTAGCGCGACGCGTCCCCTCAACACCCAGTCGGTCGCATCCCCAGCTAGCTCTCGCAGCCGCTCGTGGAAGTGCGCGATGTCGCCGTCGTGGAGGAGCCCCACCCAGTCTCGAGTACCCCCGGGCACGGAAGAACCGCTCGGGCGACCGCCACATCCCGGTGGCGACCTCAGGAGCGGTCTCGCCGGCGCGCGCTCGCATCGCGTCGATACCGGCCGCCTCGACGAGCGACGGCCAGCGGCCCTCTTCGACATCGACACCCAGCGCGTCGGCAACGCTCCGCATCTCGCGATCGCGATCCGCCCAGAGATCCGCGTAGTGGAACAGGTGCACGTTCGGCTCCGATCGGGCGTTCCAGTACGTCAGGACCTGGTTGCAGTAGTCGGCGAGCCCGTAGGGGCCGCTGCCGGTGGGTTCCACGTCGTTGTCGATGTACCACCGGAGGTACGCATCCGGCTCCTTCGGCGCATCGTCGAGGGCTCCTTCGGCGGGCGCTTCGGATCCCACCGCGACGTTTCGAAGCTCCACCAGCCGTTCGAATCGTTCGTTCTCCCCGTGATCGAGGTCGGACATCGCCACATCGAGGGGATGTCGGGTCACCGCGATGTAGGTGACCGACCGGAGGAGCGGGAGGCCATCCAGCGGCGTGTGCGTCTTGATGAAGCGACGGTGTCGCTGTCGCTCGAGGAGCCCGAAGACCTCGTCGTCGGTGTGGATCAGCATGTCGAGCCACGGGGAGAGCGAGCTGATCGGTGCGCCGAGGTCCGTCCGGTCCAGGAGGAGCATCCCGACGATCATCTGCATCCACGTCGTGCCGCACTTCGACGGCGTGGAGATGATGACGTCGTCGGGCCTGAAGGCGAAACGCTCCCATCGGGCGCTGTCCGCCATGAACCCTCGGTAGCGCCGCATCTCGTGAGCGTACAGAGCACCACCGCTCCCCGGTTCCACAGGAGCGCCTTGATCGCGCGGCGTTCGTCCATGGCTCGATACCCGGCTGCGGCGTCCTCGAGCGGCAGCTCGATTGGATCACCACCGTGGGGCGGGTGGATCGCCGCCGCGAGCGACAGGTATCGAACCCGCGACCTCACCTGACATGGGCGGTTCCGCCGGCGCTTAGGATGCCCCGAAGGAGGTGGTCCGATGTCCGAGCCCGTGTTCTTCATCAGCCACTTCGCGATCAAGGACGGGGCGCTCGACGAGCTCAAGCGCATGGGCGTGGCAGCTACCGAGCGGCTCCGAGAGGACAAGCCCCGGACGGTGCTGTTCCTGTCGTACCTCGATGAACAAGCCGCGCGGATCTCGTTCCTCCACGCGTTTCCTGACGCGGAGGCGATGGACGAGCATTTCGCGGGCGCCGACTAGCGCGCCGCGGCAGCGTACGAGTTCATCGAGCCCCGAGGCTGGGAGTTCTACGGGAAGCCGAGCGAGCAGGCGATGGAAGGGATGCGTCAGACGGCAGCGAAGTTCGGGGTGCCGCTGGTCGTGGAGACGGAGTTCAACGGCGGGTTCCTGCGCCTCACCTCGGCTTGAGGACGTGTCGACCGGCGGCTCCCCAGCCGCCGATCCGATCGGAAGGAGCCGAGCGATGAGGAAACTGATCGTGACCACATTCCTGACCTTCGACGGGGTCATGCAGGCCCCGGGCGGACCCGAGGAGGACGACAGCGGCGGCTTCGCGCACGGCGGCTGGTCGGTGAACTACTGGGACGACCTAATGGGCGAGGTCAAGTCCGAGGAGATGAGCGGGCCGTTCGACCTCCTGCTCGGACGCCGGACCTACGAGATCTTCGCCGGGTACTGGCCGAACGCCCGGGAAGAGGCCGGCGGCAAGGGCTTCAACGATGCCACGAAGTACGTCTGCTCGCGGAGCCGTCCCTCGCTGGACTGGACCCCGGCGCTCCTGATGGAGGGAGACGCGGCCGAGGGTGTCGCGGCGCTCAAGGAGGAAGACGACGGGCCGGAGCTGCAGGTGCACGGCAGCGGGAACCTCGCCCAGACGCTGATCCACCACGGCCTCGTCGACGAGTACCACCTGTGGGTCTTCCCCCTCGTGCTCGGCTATGGCAAGCGCTTGTTCGCCGACGGCACGATCCCCGCCTCGCTGCGGCTCATGGACTCGAAGATCTCCACCACCGGAGTGTTCATGGGCACCTACGAGCCGGCCGGCGAGGTAGTCACTGGCTCGTTCTAACGGGACTCGATCCGCCGATCCCAACGGAAGCGCCTCAACCGAGTACGCGGTAGATGCGCCAGCGATCCGGGATGCCCTTGAGCTCGTGCTCACCAGCGTCCTCGAAGGCGAGACCCGATCCGGCGACCAGATCCTTCACGGTCTGGGACGCGAGCACCTCCGACGGCCCGGCGAGCGCGCCGACGCGAGCGCCGATGTTGACCGCGACGCCCCGCACATCGCCGTCGATCGCTTGTACCTCGCCCACATGGAGGCCTGCGCGGATCTCGAGCCCGAGCGCTCGCACGGCATCGGCGATCATGAGGGCGCAGCGGATCGCTCGTGCCGGTCCGTCGAACGTGGCGAAGAAGCCGTCACCGGCCGTGTCGATCTCGCGACCGCGGTACCGGGCCAGCATCGCCCGGACCACGGCGTGATGCCGCTCGATGAGCTCATGCCACGCCCGATCGCCCAGCTCGACCGCCCGCTCGGTCGAGCCGACGATGTCCGTGAACAGCACCGTCGCCAGAGCCCGATCGAACGTGGCCTCTTCCTCCTGGTGCGCCGCGACGAACCGCTCGAGTTCTGCGACGACTGGCTCGATG
Source organism: uncultured Actinomycetota bacterium (assembly GCA_963750945.1). Classification (GTDB taxonomy): domain Bacteria; phylum Actinomycetota; class UBA4738; order UBA4738; family HRBIN12; genus JAJNBA01. The sequence goes on from CAVVSH010000014.1 coordinate 45,109, forward strand.
TCGCCGAGGAACGGCGGATGGTCTTCGCCTGCGAGGACGACCAGCTTCGCTCCCGGGATCTGCGACACGATCCACCGGGCCTGGTCCAGCGCCTCCGACCGATCGTGCTCCCGCTGCATCGCGAGCGTCGGTGCCTGGATGGAGGGCAGGACCGCCCGGGCGTCTACTTCGGCCAACGCGTTATCCATCGCGATGATCGAGCCCGGGCTCGCGCAGAGCCGTGAGTACCACGCCCACGCGGCGAGGAGCTGGCGGTCGCCGGCCTTCGAGGGAGCGATCGTCTCGAGGTTGAAGCGCCAGAACTCCTCGGTTCCCCATTCCGTTCGGAGGTGCTCCTGCCAATCAGCGATCTCCTCGTCGGTCCACCCCCAGGGGTAGTCCGGCGCCGTCCGGAACCGTGCCCAGGGGGCGAACAGGATGAGGGCCTGCGTGCGGTCCGGATGCGCGCCCGCGAACAGGGCGGAGAGGATGGCGCCGTCCTCGAAGCCGAAGATCACCGCCCGCTCCGAGCCGGCCGCGTCCATCACCGCCCGGATGTCGTCTATCCCGTATTCGAGCGCGAGAGACTCCTCCCTGGGCGGCCGATCTGATGCGCCCGACCCTCGCCGATCGAAGATGATCAGCCTCGAGAAGGAGGCGAGGCGGCGCAGGAACGGTCCGTGATGTGGCAGGTCCCAGCCGACGTCAACATTTGAGATCCAGCCAGGCACGTACACGAGGTCGAACGGACCGTCGCCCACCACCTGATAGGCGATGTGGACACCGTCGGTCGTCTTCGCGTAGCGGGTTTCGGGCCTCAGCACCTGGGCATCCTTACCGCCCGCGCCATGAGAGCGCAACAGACAACGGCAGCGGGGACCTCGCCCAGGCGGTGATCCGTCACGGCCTCGTCGACGAGTTGCGCCTGTGGGTTTGTGCGTCTTCGCTCGGGCAATTCCAAACCTAGGCGGCGGCCGGCTCGGAGCGGGTCCTCGTGACGGCCTCGTCGAAGCCCACCGGGTCGACGTCGGGGAAGAGCCGCGCCGCCGTGTCGTCTCGCACGATCGTCTCGTTCCGCTGTCCCTCGATGAGCGGCCTGGCGATGGAAGGAGGAACCGAGGTCACGAGCCCGCACCACAGCGAGGACAGGGATGGCGTGAGCACCGGGACGGGCAGGATCCGCGGGACACGCCCGCGCTTCTCACCGAGACGCCGCATCATCTGCCGGTACGACAGCACGTCGGCGCCTCCGATCTCCAGGATCGTGTGCGGCTCGTCGAGGGTCACCTCGCGGGCCCCGTCCAGGTAGGCGACCACATCGTCGATCGCGATCGGTTGCGAGCGAGTGTCGACCCACCTGGGCGTGACCATCACCGGCAGCCGCCTCACCAGGTCATCGAGCATCCGGAACGAGGCGCTCCCGGAGCCGATCACCATGCCGGCCCTGAGCTCCAAAACCGCCGGGCCGTGCTCGGCGAGCAGCCGACCGGTCTCGTGGCGGCTGGCCAGGTGCGGAGAGAGGTCGGGATCGTCGTCGTCTCCGAGACCCCCGAGGAAGACGATCCGCTCGACGCCGCTCCTGGCGGCAGCTCGAGCGAAGTTCGTGGCGGCGGTCCGGTCCCGTTCCTCGAACGGCGCGCTGCCCTCCTCCATCGAATGGATCAGGTAGTAGGCGGTGGTGACGCCGTCCGTCGCAGGCCCGATCGTCTCGGGCCGCATCACGTCGAGCTCGACCGCATCTACACCCGGCCATCGGTCGGTGAGTCGCTCGGGGTCGCGTCCGGCGACCCGAACGTTGACGCCGGCATCGACGAAGCGCTGGGCGAGCCGACCCCCGATGTAGCCGCTCGCACCGGTGACCAGGATCGCGCCCGCCGCGGGGTCCGCCTCCGATCCACGTCCCGAGTCGGTGTCTTGCATCTCCACGTCGCGCGGATACCCGTGTCTCATGCGGGCCACACGTACGGGAGGTCTTCCTCGACATCGGGGAAGAGCGGGCTGTAGTGCTCGGGCATCTTCCGGACGAGCGCCGAGCGGTACGCGCGATGCAGGTCCTCGCGGCCGAGCCACGGCGGCAGCATCCCGTGGGCCGCGAGCTCCGATTGCGTCCGCACCGGCTCGCCGTGCAGATGCGGGAGGATCTTCTCCCGGACGGTGTCGGCGCGTCCCTTCCGGGTCCAGACGTCGATCACCGCGAGGCCGTAGGCGACGAGCGCCGGCTCGTATCCGCGCCACATCCTCGTCGCCGGGTGGTTGATCCATCCCCCGCTGGTCCGGTGCATCGCGTTCAGGATCTGGAGCACCTCGACGCGCTGCTTCCCCAGGCGGCGGTCGTCGAGGACCTCCGCGGTTCGCTCGAAGTCCGGATAGGGCAGGAACGTCTGCATGGGCTCGTCCTAGCGCTCGATCGAGCGCGCGGCCTCGACCGGGTCGCCCTCGAGGAGCCGCAGGCCGAGCGCGGACGCCTCCTCGGGCCGGACTCCGCCGCCGACGGCGACCGGAACGTCGCCGACCAGCGACCGGACGGCCACTGCGTGGGGTTCGAGCGACGTGCCTTCGGCGAGGGCCAGGACCACGAGCGCGGGCTCCACCGCGGCGGCGGCCTGCCGGATCGTGTCGAACGGCGTGTCCTGCCCGAGGTAGGTCACGCGCCACCCGCGGCGCCACGCGGCGATGCCGAACATGATCAGTCCGAGGTCGTGCTCCTCTCCGGGTGGGCACGAGAGGAGCAGTGAGGGGCCCTCACCGGAACCCCACCCTCGGGCAAGACCCAGCAGCCTCCCCCGGATCAGCGACGACGCGAAGTGCTCCTGGGCGACCGTGGCATCTCCGGAGGCCCAGCGATCGCCCAGCAGGTGCAGGTACGGCAGGAGCACGTCCTGCATCACGGTTTCCACAGAGAACGCCGCGAACAACCGGTCCAGCGCCTGGTTCGCTCCCCCCTCGTCGAATCGATCGAGGGCGTTCCGCAGCTCGGTCATGAGCTCATCGGCGAGCACCGCGTCCGTGTCGCCGCCGGGCGCCGACGGAGCCAGCGCCTGGCGCGCCGCCTCGGAGGCCGAGAGCCCCTGCGAGATCAGCGCCTTCGTCCGAAGGACGCGCGATTCGTCCTGGTCGGAATAGAGCCGGAACCCGCCCCCCGAGCGCGACGGCTGCAGCAGCCCGTACCGCTGCTCCCACGCGCGGAGGAGCTCAGGCGACGTGCCCGTTCGTCGAGCCAGCTCCCCGATGCGCAGGTACGCCTGCCGGCTCTCCATGGCCGAACCGTACAACATCTCGACACGATTCTCTACAATCCCTTGACAGTTGCTCGCGCTGGACTCTATCTTGACCCTTGACAGAACCTCTACACCCAGAGCACAAGGAGGGAGGGACAGATGAAGAAGCTCGACGGATTGACCCTGGCGCTCGCGATCGTGGGGGCGCTGAACTGGGGACTCGTGGCCGTGGCCGAGTTCGACCTCGTCGCGACCATCGCCGGCCTGGAGTTCGGCGAGGTGAACGCGTTCACCCGCGTGATCTACGGCCTCGTCGGCCTCTCGGCGGTGTGGCTCGCCGTTCGCTTCGGCGAGCTGGTGGCACGCGACCGCGACCGCGAGTTCGCGCGTGTGACCGCCTAGTCCAAGTCCATCGATCGGAAGCACTAATGGAGGAGGAAGCGATGAAGAAGCGACTGATCCTCATGACGGCGTCGGCGATGCTGATGCTCGGCCTCACCGGCACCGCCAACGCGGCGCCGGGGGCCGACATCAAGGACGCCTGCGGCGCCTCATTCGGAGCATTGGTGTCATCGGCGAGGTCGGCCGGCACGGCGGCGCACTTCGGTTACGCGGGCGGCGCCAACGCGTTCTCGGACCCGGCGATCCTGGCCGCACACGGCTGCGTCTGACCGCGCGGCACGGATACGAATGCCGACGGGCCGGGCTCCTTCGGAGCCCGGCCCGTCGCGCTGCGGTAGGGCCGCTGATCCGTCACTCGCTCGCCCGAACTCCTGTGGTTCCTTGGGCCATCCCCGCCCGGTACAGGCGCCAGCGATCGGGAACGCCCTTCAGCTCATGCTCGCCGGAAGCCTCGAAGATGATCCCCGAGCCGGCCGTCAGGTCGCGCACGGTCTGCGACGCCAACACCTCGGAAGGAGCGGAGAGTCCCCCGATCCTCGCCCCGATCACCACGGCGATCCCTCCGGCCTTGCCGTCGATCGTCTCGACCTCGCCCGTGTGCAGGCCGGCGCGGACCTCGATACCGAGCGAGCCGACCGACCGCACGATCGCCTGGGCGCATCGGACCGCGCGGCCCGGCCCGTCGAACGTCGCGAAGAACCCGTCACCGGCGGTGTCCACCTCTTGGCCGCGATAGCGCGCGAGGAGCGCCCGTACCTTCGCATGGTGCCGCTGCACGAGGTCCTTCCACGCCCGGTCGCCGAGCTCCGCAGCCCGCTCGGACGAAGAGACGATGTCGGTGAACAAGACCGTGGCGAGCACTCGGTCGAAGGCCGCGTGCTCCTCCTCGATCGTCCCGGCGAACCGACGGACTGCCGCGGCGACCTCGACCACATCACCGAGGTAAGCGTCGTCCTCGTCCCCGGACAAGGTGACGAGCTGAGCGCCGGGGATCTGGTCCGCCGTCCACTTCGCCTCCTCGACGGGGACCGAGTCCCACCCCTCGCGCAGGAACACGGCGGCGGGGACCTGGATGGCGGGTAAGGCACTCCGCGCGTCCGTCGAGAACCACACGCGGCTGAACCGGACGAGGTCGCCGGGGGCGGCGCTGTTCCGTTGGAGCCGGGGGAGCCATTCCAGGAACGCGGGATCGTTCTCCAGCCGCTCGCCGACCACGCTGAAGGTCATGCGCACGGTCTCCTCGGCGCGAGACGCGTCGCCCCACTGCTCCATCCGTGTAGCCAGCCGCTCCTCGAACTGCTCTCCGGGCATCCCCCACGGGTAGTCGGGTGCCCGGGCCATCCGGACGCCGCCGCTCCAGAGGATGAGGCCGAGGGTCCGTTCCGGGTAGGTGGCCGCGAACATGGCCACGAGCGCCCCGCCGTCGCTGTTGCCGACGACGAGTGTCCGCTCCGACCCGACCGCGTCGAGCACGGCCCGGAGGTCGTCGATCCGGGCCTCGAGGGTCGGGACGACGGAGAGCCGATCGGAGAGGCCGACGCCGCGCTTGTCGAACACGATCACCCTCGCCCAGGTGCTCAGCTCCCGGATGAAGCGCTCGTACGAGGGCAGCTCCCAGAACAGCTCGACGTGCGAGACGAAGGCGTGCGCGAACACCACGTCGATCGGCCCGTCGCCGATGACCTGGTACGCGATGTGGACGTCGTCGTCGGTGACGGCGTAGCGGGTCTCGGGTCGATCCACGTGCGCATCCTCGCCGTCGCCGCCCGTCGCGGCAAGCGGCCCGGCCGATGGCGACTCGGCGGACCGAAGCGAGATGATGCGGTCGAGCATCTAGAGGATGTGGGAACGATGCACGAGAGCGGCATGGCCGTGCGGGTGAGCGCCGAGCACCCGTCCCTGGAGGAGCTCTACGAGCGCCACGTGGCCGGCGCGATCAGGCTCGCGACGCTGCTCACCGGCGATCCGTCCGCGGCCGAGGACCTCGCGCACGAGGGGTTCATCCGAAGCGCCGGCAGGTTCCGACATCTCCGGAGCCCGGCATCGTTCGACGCGTACCTGAAGAAGACCGTGGTGAATCTGTCCCGCCAGCGGTTCAGGCGACAGCGCCTCGAGCGCGAAGCGGTCAGGCGTGAGGGCAACCGTGAACCGACGGCACAGGCCGCGTACAGCCCAGAGGACCGCGACGTCGTCTGGGCGGCGATCCTGCGTCTCCCATTCCGGCAGCGCGCGGTGATCGTCCTCCGGTATTACGAGGACCTGTCGGAGGACCAGACGGCAGCGGTGCTTCGGTGCACGACGCGAGCGGCGAACTCGCTCGTGTCCCGGGCGATGACCGCGCTCCGCAGGGATCTGGAGAAGGAGGAGGCATGAACGACCTCGAGGAGCGCATCCGAGCGACGCTCGCCGATCGCGCCACGGCCCCCGCGATCCGGACGATGCCGTCCGGGACCCGCGGGCGGATCCGCTCGCGCCAGGCGGGATCGGCCCTCGTGGCGTTCGCGGCGGCGACGGCGTTCTCGTTCCTGACCTTCCAGCTGTTCTCCGCCCCTTCGGGCGCCTCGCGCACGGCGGACGCTGAGGCTGTGACCAAGGTCCAGATCGTGCAACCGCCTCAGGGGTTGGATGCATCGCTGGATCTGCATGATGTCGATCCGCCGGCGCCCGGTGAGTGGCCGGATGTCACCCGCGGCGACCTGAGGGGTGCCTACGTCGACTACACGGTGGAGGAGGAGGTCTCGATCGTCGTCGTCCAAGACGCCGATCGACGCCGGCAGGGTGCAGGACGAGCCGTGGAGCCTCGTCGCGCTCGAGCAGAACGGCGAGGGGGAACTGTGGTCCGAAGCGTCTCCCGGTCCGTGCGGCGAGCTCTTCCTCGGGAGCTGGGGAGACGACGGTGGTGCGAGCTTCTGCCTCCGACTGGATGGCATGGAGGGTTCACCCGAGATGTCCTCGATCGGCATCGTCTGGGGCGTCGGTCCGATCACGGCCTCTGCGGGGGTCGTGACGAGCAGGGTCGACCGCATCGAGCTCGAGCTCGTAGGAGGCGGATCGAGACGCGTCCCGCTGCTGGACGGCCCCCCGGGCGTGAGCGGTCGATACTTCGTCGTGTTCGTGCCGAACGGGGCCCGTGGCAGCGTGGTCGCGTACGGCGAATCCGGTGAGGTCGTCGAGCGGGACGTCCTGTGCGCCGCCCAGCTCGAGGTCCCGGCCGACGCGACGGGCGGGTGCGGGAACGGACTCGTCAGCACGCCGTCACCGGTCGTGAGCGGACCGTAGCGGCGTCGCTCGCTGCGCGTAGAACCGTCCTACCGCGGGTAAGGGGGCAAAGGGAGGTGACCTCGATGGAGAAGACACGCTACGAGGTCGTGCCGCAGGACGGTGGATGGGCCGTGGAGACCGGAGGGAAGTCGACGCCGCCGTTCCCCTCGAAGGAGCTGGCGATCTCGGCTGCGACGACCAGGGCGAAGCAGGATGCGCCGGCCGACGTGATCGTGCACGCCGAGGACGGCACGGTCGAGGAGGAACTGACCGTCTAGCTCGGGACGCCGTCGGCTCGTAGGATGCGCGAGCCATGACGGACGCAGCCCGCATCCTGGAGCCCTTCGTGGAAGGCTGGGCGGGCTACCAGCGGCTGCTCCTCGGCGCGATCGGCCCGCTCTCCGCCGAAGAGCTGTCGTCGCGGACCGCGCCATTCCAGTGGGCGGTCTGGCAGCTCGCCTCCCACATGGCCGGCACGCGGGCGTTCTGGTTCCACGACATCCTCGGCGAAGGCGACGCTGCGGTCAGCGACATGTTCCGCGTCGAGTCGACCACCGTGCCGGACCTGCCGCTCGAGGACGCGGGGTGGGAGGACGACGAACGCCGTCCCCGCACCGCGAGCGAGTTGACCGAGGCGTTCGAGCGAACGTGGGCGATGCTCGACGAGCGCCTCCGTCGGTGGACGGCCGACGACCTCGAGGTGGAGTTCTCGCGGACGCGACGGAACGGCGAGGTCGAGACGTTCACGCGGGCGTGGGTCGTCTGGCACCTGATCGAGCACGACCTCCACCACGGCGGCGAGATCTCCCAGATCCTCGGCACCAACGGGATCCAGGCGCCCGACCTCTGACCCGCCGCTCAGGTCGCCACGCGATACAGGCGCCAATGATCGGGCACGCCCTTGAGCTCGTGTTCGCCCGCGTCGTCGAACGCGAGGCCGCTGCCGGCAACGAGGTCCTTCACCGTCTGTGAGACGAGGACCTCGGAGGCGCCCGCGAGGCTCGCGACGCGCGCGCCGATCGACACGGTGATGCCCGCATGCTTGCCGTCGACGATCTCGCACTCGCCCGTATGGACGCCGGCGCGGACCTCGACCCCCAAGTCGCGAACCCGCTCGGTGATCTCGACACCGCATCGGATGGCTCGAGCCGGTCCGTCGAACGTTGCATAGAAGCCGTCGCCGGCCGTGTCGTGCTCGACCCCGTGCCACCTGGTCAGTGCCGTCCGGACGATCGCGTGGTGTCGCTCGATCAGCTGCTTCCATGTTCGGTCACCGAGCGCTGCCTGCCTGGCGGTGGAACCGACGATGTCGGTGAACAGGATCGTGGAGAGCACCGTGTCGAGATCGACGGGCGCCTCGGCGCCCACGAACTCCCTGATCACCTCGGCGACCTCGGCGGGATCGAGCGTCGACTCCCTGCCGGGCACGATCTGCAATGTCGCCTCGGGCATGATCGAAGCGAGGTACTCCGCCTCGCGCACCATCGGCTCGTCCTCCTGGTGTGCGAGCAGCAACGTCGGGATGCGGACGGCGCGGAGGACGTCACGGATGTCGGTCTCGTACCAGACGCGAGCCAGCTCGCGAGCGACGTCGGGAGTCGTCGTGTGCCGGCTCATGAGACCGATGGTCGCCTCTTCCTCGACGGATACCTCGTGCCCGCCACTGGCCTCGGTCTCGATGAACGCCCGGCCGTACGCTGCCGTGCCCCACTGTTCCAACGACCGCTGGTCGAGCTCGACGTACTCGGGCTTCACGCCCCACGGGTAGTCCGGTGTCCACACCGACCGGGCACTCGGCGCGTGCCAGATCATCGAACGAACCCTGTCGGGCTCGGTTGCCGCGAGGAGTGCGTTCGGTGAGGCGCCCTCCCGTGACCCTCCGAGGATGGGACGCGTCGCTCCAACGGCATCGAGGACACACCGAAGATCGGCGACTCGGGTCTCGAGCGAGGGGACGGGGACGTTCCTGCTGGACAGTCCGGTCCCCCGCCGATCGTGCAGGATGAGGCGGGCGAACCGTGCGACCGCCGTGAAGAACTCTCCGAAGGTCCTCTCCTCCCAGATCATGTCCACGTTCCCGAACCAGTCGAGCTGCCACACGAGATCGATCGGCCCATCGCCCGTCGTCTGGTACGCGATGTAGGCGCCGTCGGGGGTCTTCGCGTACCGAGTGTCGCGGATCTCCACGTCACTTCACCGATCTGCGTCTGAGGATCCGAGGATGTGGAACAAACCCGATCGAGTCGGGCGCGATTATCCCTCGAGCGCGCGTCCTGGTTCCAGAACGTCCTCGCCGATGGCGACCTCTGTCACTCACGCGGTGCGCGGGCGTCGGGGAGCCGACGGGCGACCATCGCCAGCAGCACGGCGGCGGCGATCCCGACCCCGAACCCCCCGGCGAGGCCCGCCTCGATGGAGATCGTCCCGGCGTCCGCGAGCGCGATGCTCGCGCCAGCGAGCCCCGCGCCGATGCCGACCCCGAGGTAGTCCATCAGGATCGTCGAGGAGAGCTCGCCCGCCTCCCGTCCCTCTTCGACCTCGCCCATCACCGACAGCGGGATCGTCGGCCAGACGATGCCCATGCCGACGCTCCCGATCGCCCATCCGACGTACGGGAGGACGATCGGCACGTCCAGGACGCCGATCGCGACGAGGGTGGCGCCGACGCCTATCAGCGTCGCGCCCACCGCCGTCAGCCGGCGAGCGCCCAGGCGCCCGACCACCCTCGATTGCCACCAGGAGCCGGCGGCCCAGGCGACGGCGGAGGCCGTCAGGACGATGCTCGCCACGCCGAGCGAGAGCCCTCGCGTCTCCGTGAGCATCAGGGTGACGAATCCGTCGATCGCGAAGAACGCCGCCGACGCGAGGAACGCGGCCGCCGACGCGGCCGGGAGTCCCCGTCGGGCGGTCAGCGTGCCGGGCGGCGTGATCCGCCGGAGCGAAGGGATCGTCACGGCGAGCCCGACGACGACCAGCGGGATGCTCCACACCGAGGGATCCGTGAGTCCGGCGAGGAGCGAGCCCGCGCCGAACATCAGGACGAGCGACGCGGCGACCGGCAACTTCGAGGCCTCCTCGCTCACACGGACGCCTCGGAGCGAGGGCATCACGAGGGCGACCGCGAACACGATCAGCGGCAGCGGTGCCACGAACGCCCACCGCCACCCGACGGTCTCGGCGAGCACCGCGCCGACGGGCGGCCCCAGCAGGCCGGGGACGATCCACATCGAAGCGAGCAGGGCCATCACCCGCGGCCGGATCCGCCCTGGGTAGGTCTTCGCGACGGTCGCGATCGAGACGACGTAGAGGCCGCCGCCGCCGACCCCTTGCACGAACCGTGCGATCACCAGCACGAGCATCGTCGGCGCGGTTGCCGCGAGGAGGAGTCCGGTCGCGTAGACGGCGATCGCGGCGCCGAGGACCGAGCGTGGACCGAGGCGATCAGTCAGCTTCCCCGCGATCGGCACGGCGCCCAACGACGCGAGCGTGAGCGCGGCGAAGTTCCATCCGTAGAGCTGCAGCCCTTGGAGATCACGCTGCACGGCGGGCAGGATCGCGGCGACGATCAGGATCTCGACCGCGACGAGCGCCTCGAGGATCAGCAGCCCGGCGGTGAGTCGGCCGCGAGCGCCCTGGAAGACCTCGCGCCACAGAGGAGGGGCCGTCTCAGCGGAGGGGGGCTGCGTCATCGCCCGAAGGCTATGCGACAGCCGTCATCCCACGCACGAACGGGGTGCGATGTTGGTGATCAGCGCGGCTACGGGCGGCCGGTGCTGCGGTCGCGCGATGCTTGCTGGAGGCCGGCGACGCTCGGGTTCGAGACCCGGGCGTCGGCGAGGCGCGCCCGTAGGGCCCCTCGGTTCGTGCTGGGATCGCGACGTCTCGTCGCGGCCGACAGTGCAAGCACTTGATCCAACCGGACGAACTCCTTGCCCCCGCGTCCTTGGAGCTGGAGACCGCCGACCGCGGCCCAACGGTGGATCTGCTCGATGTCGACGCCGGCCTGCTCGGCCGCGGTCGCGATCGGTACAGCGGTATTGCTCATCGACAAGGACGGCCACCCCCCGGGTACATGAACGAAAGCCGACCGTACCCCACCGGCTGTAGGACACACCAGGGGTCGGGCCGTGAAGGTTCCGTGAATGACGAAAGAGAGACTGCCTCGTCCTCAGGCGTCCTCGGTGGGGCCGATCGGCCGGGACTCCATCGCGGACGCGCGGATGGCCTCCATCGCCTCGCCCCGGTCGGAGTAGACGGAGACGGCGTGCGGCAGGCCGATGATCTCGATCGCTCGCCGGATCGTGCTGCCCGGTGGGAGGCACAGCAGGAGCTGCTGTCGCCGCTCGTTGAGCACGGTGCCGAGCTCGATCAGCGAGTGGAGGCCGGCGCTGTCGATGAACGACAGCTCGGACAGGTCGACGATCACGGCGTCGTCGTCCGGCGTCACGGACTCCGCGATCTGCTGCCGGACCGAGGCCGCGTTCGACATGTCGACCTCGCCCGTGACGATCGCAACGACGGTCTCGTCCTCTCGCTCGAACCGGACGTCGGCCAGCGGCACGGCTACGCCACCGTCCCCCGCCGGAGCAGCACGACCGTCCCGCCCGCAGAGGTATCGACCAGCACGTGGCCCATCAGCCCTCGCATCAGCCGGAGTCCGTTCCCGCGGTCCCCTCTCGAGGATCCTCGCCACGTTCCCGAGTCGCGGATCAGCACCTCGACCTCATCCTTCTCGTGCTTCGCGCTGATCGTGATGGTACCGCCGGCCGGCCCATAGGCGTGCTCGACGACGTTCGCGGATGCCTCGTGCACCGCCATCACGATCTCCCGCTCCACGGCCGGCGGGACCTCGAGATCGTCGAGCCAGCGAGAGACGGCCCGGCGGATCGTCAGGAGGGATCGGGCACGGGCATCGACCGCGAACTCCAGCTCGGTCGCGGGGGTCGCGTCACGGTGCAGCAGCATCAGCGCGACGTCATCGGCCGGTCGCGGACCGTCGATCAGGCGACCGAGAAGATCGGCGATCTCGTCGTTGAGCGCCGTCCCCTGCAGGACCTGCTCCCCCGTGGAACGGAGCCGTTCGAGGCCCGCGTCGAGGGATTCGTCCCGCCGCTCGATCAGTCCGTCCGTGTACAGGAGGACCGACGTTCCCGGCGGCATCGCCACCTCCGCCTCGACGAACGCGGGCGGTTGCGGCAAGCCGAGCGGTGGGTTCGCGCCGTGGTCGGCGGCGAACGCGGCGCCACCCGGCCCGACGACGAGCGGTGGCGGGTGGCCGGCCGAGACGTACCGGAACGCGCTCAGATCGCGCGTGAGCAGGCCGACCAGCAGCGTCACCAGCTCGCCCTCGCCGAAGTGACGATGGAACTCATCGGCCCGGGTGAGGATGTCGAGCGCCGTGCCGCCCATCAATGCGTGCGCGCGGAGGGCGTTCCGCATCTTCCCCATCAGCGACGCCGCCGGGAGGCCGTGGCCCGCCACGTCGCCGATCACGAGGACGATGTCGCCCTCGGGCCGGACGAACGTGTCGAACCAGTCGCCGCCCACGCCGACCGCGGTGGCGGCAGGCAGGTATCGGGTCGCCACGCGCAGTCCCGGCAGGAATGGGATGACCTCCGGGAGGAACGTCCGCTGGAACGCCTCGATCACGACGCGGGATCGGTCCGAGAGACGAACGTGGAGCGCGAGCGCGACCCGGTCGCCGACGAGCTGGAGGAGCTCGGTCTCGTCGGTGGTGAAGCGCCGTCGAGTCTTCGTGCCGATGTGCATCACGCCGACCACGTCGCCGTGGGCGAGCAGGGGCACGCCGAGGAGGGACTTGATCCCCTTCTGGAACAGGATCGGGTTCAGGACGGTGCTGTGATCGACCTTGTGGAGGGCGACCGGCTTCCGCTCGGCCGCGATGCGACCGGCGAACCCCTTCCCCATGGGGATGCGGACGCCTCGTTCCACCTCCTCCTCGATGCCCTTGGCGGCTCGGGCCACGAGCTCGTTCCGGGTCTCGTCCAGCAGGAGGACGGCGGCCGTGTCGGCGCCGAGGATCTCGCGGAGCCGTTCGAGCAGCTCGGCGAGGAGGTCGTCGACGGAGAGGTGGGAAAGGGCGGTGTCGCTGACGCGCTGGACACGCTCGAGACGTTCCAATGGGTCGAGCGTCGGAGTTCTGCGGTACCGCACCTCCCTACTGTGCGACCGAACCCCTCCAACCAGCAATGTTCGCGCGCGCGTCGTCGAACCGCCGTGGCACACTGTGCTGCGTGGACGACCGCGACCTCATCGCCAAGGCGGAGGAAGCCTTCACCGAGATCAAGGTGGCGCAGGGATTGTCCGAGCGGCACGAGGCGGTGCTCGCCGCGTTGCGGATCCGGCTGAAGGGAAGCGCCGGGAAGTCGCTGGAGGAGATGCTGGAGGCGGCGGACGACACCGAGCCGGATCGGCTCGGGGAGGCGATCGCGAAGGCCGAGAGCAAGGGAAAGCCGTCGCTCGACGACCTGCTGACCAAGGAGCCGAAGAAGCCCGACTGGCCTTCCTGACCGGCCTGGTGCACTCCGCTGACCTCGGGCGTTGTCGCTCGCACGGTCGCTTGCCAAGGTGGAGGTATCCCCCGACCTCCGAGGAGGATCCGTCATGCGCTTCCGAGCTCTCCTGGCCACCGTCGCCGTCACCGCGCTGCTGCTCCCGTTCACGCCCGCGCAGGCGGCCGAGATCGAGACCCTCGTCACGTTCGACGTCGAAGCGAGCGAGCTCCCCGAAGGCGTGGCGGTCGACAACCGCGGCAACATCTTCGTCAGCCTGACCGCGCCGGTCTCGGAGATCCGCAAGATCACGCCGGACGGCGAGCAGACAACCCTCGTCGATCTCGGCATCGGCGGCTTCGGTCCGCTCGGCCTCGCGGTGGACGCCCGGGGCAATGTCTACGCGGCCGCCGCAAGCTTCGACCCGGCGACCCAGGGCGTCTACCGGATCACGTCCGACGGCACCGCCACACGCCTGCCCGGCACCGAGGCGATCGCGCTCCCGAACGGCATCGCGTTCGACCAGCGCGGGAACCTCTATGTCGCCGATTCCACCGGCGCCGTCTGGCGGATCCCACGGGGCGGCGAGGCAGAGGTCTGGAGCGACGACCAGTTGCTCGTGGGCGACGGGTCGGCCGGCGCCGGCGTCCCGCTCGGCGCGAACGGGATCACGTTCCGCACGCCGAACGAGATCGTGGTGGGGAACACGGACCTCGGCACGCTGGTCTCGATCCCGATCCTGCCGGATGGGAGCGCCGGGGACGCCACCGTGATCGTGGAAGACCCCTCGATCTTCGGCATCGACGGCCTGACGGTCGACGCCCGCGGGACGATCTACGCGGCCGTGATCGCGCAGAGCACGATCGTGCGGATCGGCGCCGGCGGGATCGAGACGCTCGCCGACGCCGACGACGGGATCGTGGGCGCGTCGAGCATCGCGTTCGGCCAGGGGATGCGCGACCACCGGAGCCTCTACGGCGTGAACTTCGGGGTGTTCTCGCCGGAGCCGATGCCGTCGCTGTTCCGACTTCCGGTGGGCGTGCCCGGAGCGCCGCAGCCGTAAGGGCACCCGAGGCGTCAGAGCCGAGGGAACGTCGCGATCGTGACCAGGCCGTAGAGCATCAGGCAGACCGCCAGCACCAGGACCGCGAGCCTCACCCGGCGGATGTGGAAGCGCTGGGAGAGCACGAGCAGGAACAGGATCGACGCGAGCACCACGGTGATGCGGATGTACTCGTCCGCGCGATGGCGAGAGGCCGTGCCCGCGTCGAAGAGTCGGTCCGCACGTTCGTTCTGCTCCGCGCCCTGCTCGAGCAACCGGTTCTCGTACTCGGGCATGAAGCTCGGGCCGGGTGGCGCATCGGGGTTCGTCAGCGGGTCGATCGCGATCCACGCGTCGAACGCGACCTTGAACGCGGGGCTGAACCTTCGTTCGTAGAGGGCGGCGAGCTCGTCACGACCCTCGCTCGTCGCCTCGATCCATGTGTTGAACGTGGAGATGTCGAGGAGGCGCTGTTGGCCGCCGAGCGTGAGCGATTGGTCGGCCTGGTTCCGGACGGTCGATGCCCTCCCGTAGAGCTCGGCCTGCCGCCCGTCCCACCGCGCCGCCTGGTAGCCGCTCCAGGCGGTTGCGATCGCGACGATCCCGAGGAGGATCGCCTCCGCGATCTCGACGATCAGGTCCGAGCGGGTCCTCGCGGCGCTCGCTACGCGGTCTTCCGCCGCGAGGTTCTCCGCGATCTCGGTGTTGAGGTCCTCCGGCAAGCTCTCCACCCCCGACTCGGTGCTGTTCGGCGAGTGTAGGCGCGGGCCGACGCGGAAGGGCCGGGCTCCGAAGGAGCCCGGCCCCTCGCGTCACGCTCACCTCACGAGTGCTTCGGCCTCTGTCGAGGTTCCGTCGGGTAGACCAGGTCCGAACCCGCGAGGTCGGTGAGTTGGTTGGATTCTGCCGGCCATCCGGCAGAGCGGGCGGGGCGGTCGGCCCCGGCCCGGAGGGACGGCCTCAGCAGCCAATCACCTCGAGGGTCTCCAGCTGTCTATGCAGTAGGACCACCTCCTCTCTCTCGTGCCGCCATGTTCCGACAGGACGGCGGCTATGGCAAGGCGATCGGCTGGTCTCTCTACGTCGCCACCCGGTACAGGTGCCACCGATCAGGAACGCCCTTGAGCTCGTGCTCGCCGGCATCCTCGAAGGTGAGGCCCGAGCCGACGACGAGGTCTCGCACGGTCCGCGAGACGAGGATCTCCCCGGGCGCAGCCAACGTTCCGACGCGTGCTCCGATGACGACCCCGAGACCACCCACCTTGTGGGCGATCCGCTCGCACTCTCCCGTATGGATACCGGTCCGGATCTCGAGCCCGAGTCTCCCGACAGCGCCTGTGAGCGCCGTCGCGCAGCGGATGGCTCGCGCGGGTCCGTCGAACGTCACGAAGAACCCGTCGCCAGCCGTATCGATCTCTCGCCCCCGGAACCGTTCGAGCTCGCGACGGACGACCGTATAGAAGCTCTCCAGCAGGTCTGCCCATCGCCGGTCTCCGAGCTCCGCAGCACGCTTCGTCGAGTCGGCGATATCGATGAACATCACCGTCGCTACCGCGCGATCCGGGTCGGCGCTGTCGCGCATCCCGGTGAGGAACTCCTGGATCTCCTCGACGGCTTCCTCGTGTCCGATCCATGGCCAGTGGTCGGCCCCTGGGAGCTCGACGAACTTCGCCCCGGGGATGTGGTCGGCGATGTACTTCCCCTCCTCGAGCGGAACCGCCTGGTCGTCGCACTTGTGCAAGACGAGCGTCGGCACGCGGATCGTGGGGAGGACGTCGCGCACGTCCATCTGGATCGTCGTCCGGGCCAGCGCGACGGCGGCGCCCGGGCTGGCCGACATCCGCTCGAGCTTGGCGAACCACTCCCGGTAGTGAGTGTCATCCCGCAAGGAACCGGCGAACTCGTCGAGGAACAGCACGCCGCGGCCCCAGTTCCGCTCGATCTCCTTGAGTCGCTCGGCGGTTCTTGGGTCGGGTGCCCACGGATAGGTCGGACCCGTGTCGCCCCCGCCGGCGAACGCACCGTAGGCCACGACCGCTCTCGTTCTCTCGGGATACGTCGCGGCGAACAGGAGCGCCACCGCACCGGTCTCCGAGAGGCCCATCATCGCGGCCTGTTCCGACCCCACGGTGTCCATCAAGGTGGCGATGTCGTTGACCCGGTCCTCGAGCAACGGAGCGTGCTCGTCGTCGACCGAGCGATCCGACATCCCCGTCCCCCGCTTGTCGAAGACGATCAGGCGGCTGAACGAGGCCAGCCGTCGAAGGAAACGGGCCAGGGCCGGGTCTTCCCACGAGTGCTCGAGATGCGACACGAACCCGGGTGAGACCACGAGGTCGAGATCCGCATCACCGAGCACCTGGTACGCGATATGGACGCCGTCCGCGCTCCTCGAATAGCGCGTCTCCGGGATCTCCACGAGCTAATCCTGAACTTCGGCACACCCGGGCTGCAAACGGATCTGCCCAGGGATCTCCCTCAGGTGCGGATGCCGAGGGCATATCGGAGCGCGTCGTCGAGCACCACCAGCTTGTGCGAGTCGAGCGACCCGATCCGCTTCGTCAGCCTGTGTTTGGAGACCGTCTCGAGGTTGTCGCAGTTCGCCACGCATCGAACCCGCAGCCCGTCATCCGGTCCCAGCGGGAGCTCGCTCCCGATCCCCCTGATCGTCCTCGTGACCGGCGCGATGGTGACGACGGGTCGGATGCGCGCGGTCATCGTGCGACTCACGATCACGACAGGTCGGCGGCCGCGCGGCTCTGGAAGTCTGGCCCAATACAGGTCCCCCCGCCGCAACTCCGACGGGCTCACCACTCGGGCCAGGTTTCGAGACCGAGCGCCTCCCAGGCCGCGTTCTCCTCGAGATCGTCCGGGATGCGTCGATAGGCCTCGGCGTATCGAACGTCGGCCTCGGCCTCGGCGAGAGCGTCCAGCCAGAGGTTGACGGCGCGTCGGATCAGGTCACTGCGGCTCGCGTCCAGCGGCCCTGTCAGCCGGTCGAGTCGCTCCACGATCCGGTCGTCGAGCTGGACGAGAACCTGTTTCCGGGCCACGGTGCAAAGCATAGCATATGGTCTAGCATATGCTTCGGTTTCGCGCAGTGAGCGGCGTCACACTCGATCGGTCACGCGGTAGAGACGCCATCGGTCCGGGACTCCCTTGAGCTCGTGCTCGCCGGCGTCCTCGAATGTGAGGCCCGAACCGGCCACGAGGTCCTTCACGGTTCGCGAGACCAAGATCTCCGACGGACCTCCCTGGGCCATCACCCTCGCCCCCGTGATCGCGGCGATCCCACTCACCTTCCCGTCGACCATCTCGCACTCGCCGGTATGGAGACCGATCCGAACGTCGAGGCCGAGCGACCGGACGTCGTGCGAGATCGCCTGGGCGCACCGGACCGCCCTCGCCGGCCCGTCGAAGGCGGCGAAGAACCCGTCGCCCGCGGTGTCCTGCTCGACGCCGCCGAACTTCGACAGCTCGTCCCGGACGACGCGATGGTGGCGCCCGAGAAGCTGATGCCAAGCGGCGTCGCCGAGATCCGTCGCACGACCGCTCGAGCCGACGATGTCGGTGAACAGGACGGTCGAGAGCACCCGGTTCGGCTCGGGGCCCCGACGCGTTCCCGCGACGAACTCCTCGATCTCATCCGTCAGCGCCTCCCACCCTTCAGTCCACGGCATGCCCTCCGGGCCGGACTCCACCTCCACGTACCTCGCACCCTCGATGCGGTCGGCGACGAACCGCGGGGTGCGCGGGTCGTACGTCGCGTTCCCGCGGCGATGGAGCACCAGGGTCGGAACGTGGATCGTCGGGAGGACGGCGCGGATGTCGACCTCCATGAACTTCCGGGTCTCCGCCACCATGGCGCCCGGCCCCATCGTCGCCCGCTCCATCCGTGCCCACCACCGGAGATCTCCCTCGTCGAGCTCCGGCATCCCGCGTTCCGACCACCACTGTCGTTCCTCGGCGAGCCGGTCGTCCGACATCACGCCCCACGTCCGGCGGAACATCTCGATCTGCTCTTCCCACCGCTCCTTCGTCCATTCCCACGGCAGCTCATCGTTCCGCGTCCACGATGCCATCGGGTCCTGCAACACGAGGTGGTCCACGCGCTCGGGCTTCGATGCAGCGAGGAGAGCAGCGAGGGAGCTCCCGTCCTCGTACGCGAACACCGATACCCGCTCGACGCCGGCGTCGTCGAGCACCGAAGCGACGTCGTCGACCATGACCTCCAGTGGGACGAGCGCGTCGGGTGAGAAGCGCTCGGAGCAGCCGTAGCCTCGCCTGTCCATCACCACGACCCGTGCGAACGATCCCAGTCTGCGGAGGAACCGCGCGTATGCCGGCCACTCCCACATCACGTCCACGTTCGAGATCACGCCCGGCAGGTACAGCAGGTCGTGTTCCCCGGAGCCGAAGGTCTGGTACGCGAGCGCCACGTCGCCGTTCCATGCGAAGCGGGTATCCGGCGGATCCGTTGCCGGCGTCATCCGCCGGCCATGACCCGGTAGAGGCGCCAGCGGTCGGGGACGCCCTTTAGCTCGTGCTCGCCGGCGTCCTCGAAGGTCAAGCCGCTGCCCGCGACGAGGTCCTTCACGGTCTGGGAAACGAGCACCTCGGACGCCCCCGCCTCGGCGGCAACGCGGGCGCCGATCGAGACCGTGAGACCGCCGGGCTTTCCCTCGATCAGCTCGCACTCGCCCGTGTGCACACCGGCGCGGAGCTCGATGCCGAGGGTACGGACGGCTTCGACGACCTCTTGGGCGCAACGGATCGCCCGGGCGGGACCATCGAACGTGGCGTAGAAGCCGTCGCCGGCGATGTCGTTCTCCACGCCGCGCCATCGCTCGAGCGCTTCGCGGACGATCGCGTGGTGCCGCAGCGCGAGATCTCGCCAGGCGCGGTCGCCGAGGCCTGCCTGTCGCTCCGTCGATGCCACGATGTCCGTGAACAGGACCGTCGACAGGACGGTGTCGAGCTCCGGAGACGGTCGACTCACCCCGAGGAACTCACGGACCGTGTCCAGGATCCCTTCCATCTCCTCGGGGACGTAGTCGCCCGCGACCGGGGCGACGGTGGCGTCGGGCATCAACGCGGCAACGTGCTCCGCCTGCGCCACGTCCTCCGGATACATCGAGCGGCCGAGCAGCAGGGTCGGAACCTGGACCGACGGGAGGACGCCCTGCACGTCCGTCTCGTGCCAGATCCGGAAGAGCTCGCGGGCGACGTCGGGCGTCGCCGTGTGCCGGCTCAACATGCCGATGACCCGGGCGTCCTGTTCGTACTCCGTGGACCCTCCCGTCGCCTCCGTGTCCGCCCACGCGTCCCCGTACGCGTTGGTGCCCCAGAGCTCCAGAGCTCGCTCCTCTCGCCCCTCGTAGTCGCGCTTCACGCCCCACCGGAAATCGGGTGTCACGACACGAGGGAGGGGGTCGAACCACACGAGCGCACGGACTCGTTCCGGGTGGGTCGCAGCGAACAGGACGTTGGGGGTTCCTCCCTCCGCGCCCCCGGCGAGGACCGGTCGTTCCGAGCCGACCGCGTCGAGCACGACCCGGAGGTCGCTCACGCGTGTCTCGAGGTTGGGCGGCGGGACGTGGCGGCTCGAGAGGCCCGTGCCGCGTCGGTCGTGAAGGATGACACGGAACGTTCCGGATAGTCCTCGCCAGAACGCGTGGTACGACGGCTGCTCCCACATCAGGTCGACGTCGCCCGTGTGGTCGAACTGCCACACGAAGTCCGGCCCCTCTCCCACCGTCTGGTACGCGATGTAGATCCCGTCGGGGGTCGTGACATACCGCGTGTCACGGATCTCCAGATCAGCTCACCACCCGGTAGAGGCGCCAGTGGTCCGGGACGCCCTTCAGCTCGTGGTCGCCGGCGTCTTCGAAGGCGAGCCCGCTCCCGGCGACGAGGTCCTTCACGGTCTGGGAAACGAGCACCTCGGACGGTGCGGCGGACGCGCCGACGCGGGCGCCGATCACCACGGCCATCCCGCCGACCTTGCCGTCGATCGTCTCGACCTCGCCGGTGTGCACACCGGCCCGGACCTCGACGCCCAGCGGGGCGACCGCGTCGACGATCGACCTCGCGCATCGGACCGCCCGCGCCGGGCCGTCGAACGAGGCGAAGAACCCGTCACCCGCCGTGTCGACCTCCACGCCGCGGTACCGCGCGAGCTGTCCGCGGACCCGTCGGTGGTGCTCCTCGACGAGCTCCTTCCAGCGCCGATCGCCGAGCTCGGCGGCCTTCTCGGTGGAGCCGGCGACGTCGGTGAACAACACGGTCGCCAGCACCCGGTCGAGCTCCGCCTCCACCTCGCCGAGCACGACCACGAAGCGCTGCACCTCGTCGACGATCGCGTCCGGGTCGCCGACCCAGGGGAAGTGCTCGCTCCCCGGGAGCACGACGAGCCTGGCGCCGGCGATCCGGCCCGCCATGTCCTGCGTCTGTCGAGGGGGAAGTCGACGTCTCCCTCCTTGGCGATCACCAGCGTGGGTACGTGGATCGACGAGAGGGCATGGGTGGCGTTGATCTCGCGGTTCATGAGCTCCAGGGCGACCGCCGCACCCGGACTGGCCGACTTCCGCATGTACGACGCGAGCCACGCGACCAGCCGTTCGTCGGACTCGTGACCGGGCGCGCCCCAGGCCGCGATCTCGCCCCGCGCGAACTCGATGTTGCCCCACGTCTCCTCCATTCGCACGAGATAGGCGGCCGGGTCCTCCTTGTAGTCGGGCGACGGACGGTGAAGTCGGCCGCCGTCCCGTAGAGGATGAGGGCGACCGTCCGCTCGGGGTAGGTCGCGGCGAAGAGCATCGACATGGGACCGCCCTCGGAGACGCCGAAGACCAAGGCGCGTTCCGACCCGACCGCGTCCATCACCGCGCGGACGTCGTCCATCCGGGTCTCGAGGTCGGGGAGCCGCTCCTCCCGCACCCGGTCGGAGAGGCCGACCCCGCGCTTGTCGAACAGGATCAGTCGGGAGAAGGAGGCGAGGCGTTCGAGGAACCGGGCGAAGCCGGGGTCCTCCCACATCGCCTCGACGTTCGTGACCCAGCCCATCACGAAGACCATGTCGACGGGTCCGTCGCCCACGACCTGGTAGGCGACGTGGACACCGTCGGCGGTCTTCGCGTAGCGGGTCTCGGGGCTGGCCACGTCCGCATCCTTGCCGTCGCGGGCCGAGGCCGCAACCGACGCCCACGAGCCCTACGATTCGGCGCGAGGAGGTGTTCGGATGTCCGAGCCCGTGGTCTTCATCAGTCACTTCAAGGTCAAGGAAGGGAAGCTCGACGATCTCAAACGGCTCGCAGGCGAGGTCGAACGGAGCCTGCAGGCAGACAAGCCTCGGACGGCTGCGTGGCTCGTCTACCTGGACGAGGGCGGAACGAAGGTCTCGTTCGTCCACTGCTTCCCCGACGCGCGCTCCATGGATCTGCACTTCGAAGGATCCGACGAACGGAGCGCCGCCGTGTACGAGTTCGTGGAACCCGATGGATTCGAGATCTACGGCAGGCCGAGCGATGAGGCGTTGGAGACGATGCGACAGGCGGCGGCGGGGTCGGGGGTCTCGCTCAACGTCCGGCCCGAACACCTCGGCGGATTCCTGCGTGCGCCGTCGAGCTGAGTCCTGACCCACTTCATCGGGTCGGGTCGAGGATCGCGGAGCGGACGGGGAGTGAGCCGATCCGCGCACTGTCCGACTGAAGCCCCGCCCTCCTGGGTACGGAGCGGGGGTGTCGATCGTCGGGTCCCACGCCTCGCACGAGCAGATCCCGCCGTCCGGGCTGCTCGCCGCCGTGAAGAAGGCCGAGGAGGCCGGCTTCACGGCGGCGATGTGCTCCGATCACCTCGCGCCCTGGAGCGAGCGGCAGGGGCACTCGGGTCACGCATGGACATGGCTGGGCGCCGCGATGCAGGCGACATCTCTCCCTTTCGGCGTCGTGACTGCGCCCGGACAGCGATCCCACCCAGTGATGACCGCCCAAGCGATCGCGACGCTCGGCGAGCTGTTCCCGGGACGCTTCTGGGCGGCCCTCGGCTCCGGCGAGGCACTGAACGAACACGTGACCGGTGATCGGTGGCCGGCCAAGGCCGACCGTGATTCCCGACTGCTCGAGTGCGTCGAGGTGATCCGCGCGTTGCTGCGAGGCGAGGAGGTGACCCACGACGGTCTCGTCCGAGTGGATCGGGCACGAGTGTGGAGCCTGCCGAAGGAGGCACCGCTTCTCTTCGGCGCCGCGGTGAGCGAGGAGACCGCGACGGTCGCCGGCTCCTGGGCCGACGGACTGATCACCGTGCGACAGCCCTCCGACGTCCTGCGGCGCGTGATCGACGCGTTCCGCGACGGCGGCGGCGGGCGGAAGCCGGTCGCCGTCCAGGTGCACCTCTCATGGGCGGAGGACGAGGAGACGGCGCTCGCGATCGCCCACGACCAGTGGCGCAACGGCGCCCTCGGGTCGGACCTCGCCTGGAACCTCGAGCTGCCCGCCCAGTTCGACGAGGCCACGAAGGATGTTCGCCCCGAGGATGTGACCGGATCGGTCCTCGTGTCCGCCGACACGGCCCAGCACGCGAAGTGGCTGCGTGAGCTGGTCGACCTCGGCGTCGACGCGATCTACCTCCACCACGTCGGCAAGGAACAGGACCGCTTCATCGACGTGTTCGGCGAACAGGTCCTCCCGGAGGTGATCCGTGACGACGGCACGAACGAGCGACCTGTGGTGGAAGAACGCGGTGATCTACTGCCTCGACGTCGAGACCTTCCTCGATTGGGACGGCGACGGCATCGGCGATATCCGCGGCCTGACGGAGCGCGTCGACTACCTCGCGGGGATCGGGGTCAGTTGCCTGTGGTTGATGCCGTTCCAGCCGTCGCCCAACCGCGACGACGGCTACGACGTCGTCGACTACTACGGCGTCGATCCACGCCTCGGCTCGCTCGGGGACTTCGTCACGCTGATCCGGACCGCGAAGGACCGCGGCATGCGCGTGATCATCGACATGGTCGTGAACCACACCTCGGACAAGCACCCGTGGTTCCGCGAGGCGCGATCGTCGCCCGACAACCGATTCCGCGACTTCTACGTCTGGCGCGACAGACCGACACGGACCTCGAAGGCCTCGATCGTGTTCCCGGACGCGGAGGACAGTATCTGGGCCTTCGACGACAAGGCCGGCCAGTGGTTCCTCCATCACTTCTACTCGCACCAGCCCGACCTGAACATCGGCAACCAACAGGTCCGCGACGAGATCGCGAAGATCGCCGGGTTCTGGCTGGAGCTCGGCGTCGACGGCTTCCGGGTGGACGCGGTGCCGTTCCTGATCGACACGAGCGAGGTCCCCGATGTGGACCTCGACCCACACGAGATCCTGCGACAACTCCGCTCGTTCATCTCCCGGCGCCGCGGCGACGGCCTGCTGCTCGGTGAGGTCAACCTGGAACCGGAGCAGCTGATCGACTTCTTCGGTGGGGAGGACGCCGACGAGGTCAACCTGCTCTTCAACTTCACGCTGATGCAGGCGATCTGGCTCTCGCTGGCGCGCCAGGACGCCGAGCCGCTGGCCGAGGCGCTCGAGGAGACGATCGCGGTCTCGCAGGAGTGTCAGTACGCGAACTTCGTGCGGAACCACGACGAGCTGACGCTCGACAAGCTCTCGGAGGGCGAGCGTCAGGAGGTCTTCGACGCGTTCGGCCCCGACGAGGACATGCAGCTGTTCGGGCGGGGGCTCCGGCGCCGGCTCCCGACGATGCTCGACGGCGACCCGAACCGGATCCGGATGGTCTACAGCCTGCTGTTCTCGCTGCCGGGCACGCCGGTGCTGTTCTACGGCGAGGAGATCGGCATGGGCGAGAACCTCGAGATCGAGGGCCGGATGAGCGTGCGCACGCCGATGCAGTGGAGCGACGGGAGCAACGGCGGGTTCTCGAACCGCATCCCTCGCGAC
This sequence comes from uncultured Actinomycetota bacterium, assembly GCA_963750945.1. Taxonomy (GTDB): domain Bacteria; phylum Actinomycetota; class UBA4738; order UBA4738; family HRBIN12; genus JAJNBA01. The sequence continues at coordinate 69,474 of CAVVSH010000014.1, forward strand.
TGCGGCGGCCGGTCGTCGAGGGCGGTTCGGTCCGCTCGCCGTCAACGTCGTGGCTCAGCGACGGGACCCCGAATCCTTGCTCAACTGGATGGAGCGGATGATCCGGCGGCGCCGGGAGACGCCCGAGCTCGGCTGGGCGCCTGGAGTCGTCCGGACCAACGATCCGAGCGTGCTGGCCCACCGTGCGATGGAAGGGCAGACCGTCGTCGCCGCACATAACCTCGGTGATCAGCCGAGTGAGGTCCGGATCCAACTCGGCGATGTGCCGGAAACCGCAACTCGACGATCTGCTCGACGAGCGGGGCTCGATCCAGCACCTCGGGACGGCTCGCTCGAACTCAAGATGGAGGGCTTCGGCTTCCGGTGGCTGCGGATCACCACGCCCGACCAGCACACCCCGCCCTAACGCTCCTGCGCTCCGGAGCTCAGCGAGTCAGGTCGAGGGCCTCTACGACGGTCGCCGCGGCGAGGTAGGTCTTCGCGCGCTCGGGGCTCAGGGCCTTGGCGATCGCGTGGATGATTCCTTCGCCTCCGCCCGAGCCCTTCTGCTTCGCCGGTCCCGGCATCCCCTCGCCGTTCCGCGACCGCGAGCACGGCGCGCGCTTGCCAGCGGAGGAGCGGCGAGCCGAGCCCGTCGGCGAGCGCGACAGCCGAGAGGAGCTCGCCGTCGCCCCGCCGTCTCTCCTTGAGCCGTGAGCACCCGGCCCAGCGTCGTCTTCGCGTTCGCCAGGTACTTCCGCCGGCTCCCCTGCTCCGCCAGCTCGATCGCGCGTGTGCTCCACGTGAGCGCGTCGTCGAGCCGGCCCGAGGCGAGGTCCACGTCGGCCCGATAGCCGCCAACCGGCCGGAGATCAGCCACCGCTCCCAGCCGTCGCTCGCGATGGCGTCGTCCCAGAGCGAAGACCATGACCGCTCCACCGCGGCGAGATCGTCCGTCAGCACCTGCGCCCATGAGATCGGCCCGGGCGTTGATCCAGGGCATGTTGAACAACGAGGGACCCAGTTGGTCGGCGACCGCCTCGTCCGCAACCTAGCCTCCTCCCCCGCGAAGATCTCCCGCAACGGGAGGGTCGAGTAGTTCGTCACGACGTTCGCGGAGCGACCCATCCTCCGCGCGGCCCCCTCCCCCCCTCCCCCCGCCGCGATCGTCCTCTTGCACCGCCCGACTCTCGCGATCCTCACCCCCTGCCCACCCCCCCCGCGGAGGAAAAACTCGCTCCGCCGATCCCCGCCCCCCGGCCGCCGCGGCCACCGCCGACACGCTACCCCCTCCTCCGACCCTCCCCCGTACAACACGGTCGCCTCCATCATGTGGTAGTCCGCGGGCTCCACGAGGCGCTCCTCCCCACCCCATCATTCCGCCGCCGCGTCGGCGGGCTAGTCGACCGCCTGGGATCGCCCTCCTTCCCTCCCATGCCGGCCGCCTGGGCGGGCCGGCCGGCTCAGCTCACCTCCTCCTGCGCCGCCCCACCCGTCCACCCCACCACCACAACGGGCTCCGCCAACAGGAACGGCCTTTGGTCTGTCCGCTCCGCCGGCTCCCCCGGCGCCCGGCGCTCCACCACCAAGGTCTCGACCACCCCGACCCGCTCCAGCACCGGCACCACGACTTCCAGTTCCCCGCCCTCGTTCTCCCCGACCTCCAGGACCACGAGCCCCAGCCCCCGCCGGAACTCCGACGGCGATCCACCTCGGTCGTCCGCCGGGACGACGACGCCCCTCAACAAGAGGTCCGTCGCCTCCACGACGAGGATGTCCCCCCCACCCTCCTCCGCCCCGCGCAGGAGGGACCGCCCAGCCTCCTCCACCCGGCCTCCCCCCCTCCTACGCGGGCCAACCACCCAGCTCGGGGGCATCGCCTCCGCGACCGCGCGCTCGAGGGAGCCCGCGACCGCGACCTCCAGCGCGCGCCGCGAGCGGCCCGCCCGTAGGCAACGTCTCGGATCAGCATGTGCTTGAACGCGAACTCGACGTCTCCCTCGACCTGGCTCTGCGGGTGACGGAGGATCAGCCCGCGGGCCTCGAGCGCCTCGAGCGCCTCGTCCGTCTCCAGGTCTCCCATCCCGTCCAGGACGCCGCGCCAGAAGTCATGCCCGATCACCGAAGCGTTGAGCAGCGCGGCGCGCGCGTCCGGAGGGAGGGCGTCGATGCGCCCGGCGATCGCGGCCCGGACGGTCGACGGCAGCTCGTCGCTCGAGACCGCGTCCGCCACGGAGGCACCCAGTTCCTCGAGGAACAACGGGTTCCCCTCGGCCACCGACACGACCCGTTCGATCGTCGATGCGTCCGCCGCCGGCAACAGTGCGGTCGCCACCGCCTTCGAGTCGAGCGCGCCGAGCGGCTCGAGCGGGAGCGTCGTCTGTCCGATCATCCCGCCGCCCCAGGTCCGACCCGTCTCGAGGAACTCCGGCCTGGCCAGCGCCATCACCAGCAACCGGGCGTCGCGGACGTGGATGACCAGGTAGTCGATCAGGTCGAGCAGCGGATCGTCCGCCCAGTGCACGTCTTCGAAAACCAACAGGAGCGGCTGCCGTTCGGCGAGATGCTCCACCAGCATCCGCATCGTGAACAGCAGGTGGATCGCCTCATCGGGAGGCGCGTCGAGCCCGAGCCCGAGGAGCAGGCTCAGGTAGCGCGTGGCATCGGTGGCGCCGGCATCAGCGAAAAGCTCGTCGACGGCTGCCGCCACCTTCGCGCGGGCGACCTCGACGGGATCGTTCTCGTAGATGCCGGCGACGTGTCGCACCATCTCCCCGGCGGCGCGATAGGGCGTCTGCTCCTCGTACGGGAGGCTCCGACCCCACAGGGCGCGACCTCCTTGCCGCTCGAACCGCTCGGAGGCCTCGCGAGCCATCCTCGACTTGCCGATCCCCGCCGGGCCGAGGATCGTCACCATGTGGGGGCGGCTGTCCTCGACGGCTCGGTCCCAGACGCTGGCGAGGAGGTCGAGCTCGCGACCCCTGCCGGCGAGAGGCGTGTGCGATGTGGGCCGGCTCCCCGGTGCCTCGAGCGGCTCGAGGACCGACCATGCGGCGACCGGAGCCGCTTTCCCCTTCGCGTCGACGGCGGGGATCGGCTCGAACCGGAACGCGTGGCGCGTCAGCCGGTGCGTCTCCTCGCCGACGAGGAGGCCGCCGGGTGCGGCGGCGTTCTGCAACCGGGCGGCCGTGTTCACGACGTCCCCGGTCGCGAGCGCTTCGCCCGGAGTGGGCTCGACGACGATCACGGCCTCGCCGGTGCAGACGGCCCCACGAACCTCGAGGTCGAGTCCCCGGTTGGCGGCGTTGAGTTCCTGGATGCCCTCGAGGATCGAGAGACCGGCCCGGACGGCCCGCTCCGCGTCGTCGACCCGAGCGAGCGGCGCCCCGAACACCGCCATGACGGCGTCGCCGATGTACTTCTCGACGATCCCGCCGTGGCGCTCGATCCGCTCGCGCGCGTCTTGGAAGTAGAGCTGGTTCCGATCGCGGACGTCCTCGGGGTCGGCGCCGTCGGCGCGCGCGGTCGAACCCACGACGTCGACGAACAGGATCGAGACGAGCTTGCGTTCCTGCTGCCCCGGGCCGGCGGCGAGGTCGTTCCCGCACGCGGGGCAGAATCGCGCCCCGTCGGGGGCTTCGGAGCCGCATCGACCGCAGATCATGGGTGAGGAATCGTAGAACGGACCCGGTGAAGACGCTCCGCCTGACCCAGCACGGGCATCGCGAGCCGCCCGTACGATGCTCGCGATGAGCACGAAGAAGACCGCGGATCGTGCAGCGTGGGAGACGGACCCGCCGATCTCGAAGCCCGAGAAGCAGCTGTGGCCCGACGTCCCGGTGACGAAGAAGGACTTCGCGGACTACCTGCGGGCGGTCTCGGCAGACATGCTTCCCTGGCTCCACGACCGGCCGCTCACGATGGTTCGAGCGCCCGACGGCGTCGGCGGCAAGCGGTACTACCAGAAGTCGGCGCCCACCTACGCGCCCACCTGGGTGAAGACCACCCGCATCCCGGCGCCGAGCGCCGAGCGCGACGTCGACTACGTGGTGTGCCAGGACCTGGCGTCGCTCAGCTGGCTCGGGAACCAGGCCGTGCTCGAGTTCCACGTGGCGCCGGTGCGTCGGGATCAGCTCGAGCGGCCCGATCTCCTCGTGGTGGACATCGATCCTCCCGAGGACTCGTTCGAGATGGCCGTCGAGGTCGCGTTCCTGGTCCTCGAGGTGCTGGACGATCTGGCGTTGCCCTCCGGCCTCAAGACGACCGGCGGGAAAGGGACTGCACGTCGTCGTGCCGATCGAGCGGCGAGTGGACCAGTCGGAGCTCCGCGCGGCCGTGACGCGGCTGACCCGAGATCGTGGTCGAGCGCCGGCCCGATCTCGTGACGGACGCGTTCCGGAAGGCGAAGCGCGGCGGCCGCGTGATGCTGGATCCCTCCCGGAACGGGACCGGCGCGACGATCGTGGCGCCCTACTCACCCCGTGAACGAGCCGACGCCACCGTGTCCTTCCCGGTCGCGCCCGAGGAGCTCGGGTCGGTGTCCCCCGGCGACTTCACGATCCGGACGGTGCCCGGGCTCCTGGACCGCGCCGGGCCGAAGCGCTGGCGGGCGCTCGCGGAGGAACGCGGCCGGCTCCCCGCCGAACTCCTCCGACCGGAGTAGGCCTAGCGGAGCACCCGAAGGTCCACGTCGAGACCGGCGTCGGCCCAACGAGCGTCCGTCGTCACCGCGGTGCCGCCCAAATGTCCGGCCAGTGCCAGGCAGGCGCGATCTCCGAGAGAGAGACCGCTGCCGCGGGTCCACGCCTCTGCGGTCGGTCGGGCCGACGAGACGTCGAAGTCGCGGAACTCGACCCCGAGCGCCTCGAGGTCGACTTCGAGTCCTTCGGTTCCGACACCATGCTGCTCGGCCTTCTGCAGCACCTCCGACAGGTTCACGCACGACATGAGGGCACCGTCGAGGACACGCTCCACCTCGTCCGCTCCCTGCTCCTCCTGGAGGAGCGCGAGCACGGCCGATGCGTCGAGAACGGTCGGCGTGGTCATCCCCCCGACTCCCGTCGAGCCTCCTCCCGCCGATCCGACGCTAGTTCGTCGGCGAGGCTGAGCCCGTCGGGCACCTTCGAGAATCGGCGCCGGAGGCGACGCAGAACCTCGGCCCGCGGCTCGAGGATCAAGCGCCGGCCGTCGGACCGGATCGCCATCTCGGTTCCCTCCTCGAGCCCGAGCTCCCTCCGGAGCTCGACCGGGACCACGATGCGCCCCTGAGGCCCGAGCCGAACCTGGATCGGTGCATCTGCCATGATCGAAGAGTGTGGCACGGTATAAAAGAAGTGGCAATACCATCATCGCGTGGCAGGAGCTGAGGAGATCCGCCCGTCAGACGCGGCGGATGGACAGCGTGTACCGGCCGCTCGAGTACCAGCCCTGCACCTGGATGAAGAACGTGCCGGTGTTCTGGACGCCGAAGGTCACGCGTTCGTCGGCGTCCACGCTGCCCGAGACCGCCTTGAGTGCCGGGCACGGACCGTTCCGGCGGAAGCACCCGCTCGTGAACTGGTGGATCTCCTTCGCCGCCGGGTTCCAGACGTACAGGTCCATGTCCTTGCCGGCGGGCCCGTTGAGCGTGATCCGATACCGGTTCCCCCCGAACAACCTCCTGCGGTAGACGTCGTTCACATCCGCCGGCCAGCCGACGGTGCTCCGGACCGTGCCGGTCATCGTCCTTGCCCCGTTGATGTTGCCGTCGGTGAGCGGCGTGGCGTTCGTGACCGGTGCCGTCAGCGCGTCCAGCGCGTTCACCCTGCCCTGGGTCCGCGTGAACCTCCCCGCGATCGGCGACTTGGACACGCCCGTGATGTTCGCCCACGACGTCAGCAGCTTGAGGTTCGCGGGGTGATCGACCGAGTTCATCACGGCGTTCTTGAGACCGACGGGTCCGTACATCGGATGCTCGTGCTTCACGGCGCCGGCGATCCCGGCCACGAGCGGCGCGGCCATCGAGGTGCCGTCCCAGACCTGGTAGCCGACCCCGACGTCCCCGCCGGCTCCGGGGGCGACGGTGCTCACGATGTCGACGCCGGGGGCCGCCACGTCGACCGATTCCCGTCCCCAGCTGGTGAAGGCGCACTGCCACCTCGGTGCCGGCGAGACGTCGCACTCCGTCTGGAGCCCGTAGGCGTCCTTGTGGGTCGAGGCCGCGACGGACAGGACCGTGGACAGGCGGTAGCTCGCGGGGAACGCCGGGGCGAACGAGCTGTCGATGTAGAAGGGGATGTCGTTGTCCATGCTCGAGTTCCCGGCGGCGACGACGGACAGGACCCCCTCCTGTCCCGCGGTCTGGATCGCCGCGCGTTCGCCGGCGGACCAGATGGGGCTCGCGAAGCTCATGTTGATCACGTCGGCCCCGTTCGCCACCGCGTACTCGATCGCCTCGATCTCCTGACCGAGCGAGAGGTCGAAGCGAAGTCCCATGATCTTGCAGGCTCCGCACACCCCGGCGATGCCGATCGCGTTGTCACGCTGCCCCGCGATGATGCCGGCGACGTGGGTGCCGTGGGATGCGGTCAGCGTGTTGCCCGGCGAGGGGTTGGGGTCGTCCCCGCGGAAGTCCCAGCCGTTGACGTCGTCGACGTATCCGTTGTTGTCATCGTCCACGCCGGGTGCGCCGCTCTCCTCGAGCGGGTTCACCCACATCGAGTCCACGAGATCCGGATGGTCGATGTCGACGCCGTTGTCGAGAACCGCGACGACGACGTCGCTGCCGGGCGTCGACACGTCCCACGCCTGGTTCGCGTCGACGTCCGCATCGACGGCGCCCTGGGCGTTGTTCTGCCCCACGTAGCCCGACTCCGTCATCGGATGCGACTGACCGACGTTGCGGAGGTTCCACTGCTTCGCGAAGTGCGTGTCGTTCGGGATCGCCGTCGGGACGGCGAACCGGTCGGGCTCGACGGCGACGACCCCCGGCTCAGCCTCGTACGCGCGGATCGCCGCGGACATGGGGAGGCCGGCCGGCAGCTGCACGACGTCGACCGTGGACGTGCGGCTCCGGAGGGTCGAGCGCGCAGGCCGCGTGCCGACCTCGCCATGGATCCTGCTCCTCTGCGCCGCCGAGATCCCGGACTCGAACGTGACGACCAAGTGGCCGGGCTTCACGCGGATCGCGGGTGCCTCCCACGGGAACTTCGGCGGCGTGGCGGCGAAGGTCAACGGCGCGAGCATCACGACGCTCGCGCAGGCGAGCGCGAGAGCGAGCAGGGATCTCGTCTTCCGGGGGTCGGCGGGCATGAGGCGGGACCGTAGCACTCCGGAGCAACCGAAGATAGCTCGTCAGGGGCAGCCCTGAGGAAGATGGAGGTATTGGCGGCACTCGTCGTCGGTCAAGCCGCGCGTCAGCTCGGCTTCCGCGATCGCGATCAGCTCGTCGAGATCGAGGGTCCACACGCGCACCATGCCGTCGGGGGCGGCGGATGACCAGCCGCTTGCCGTCCGGGCTGAAGTCCAGGCCCGAGACGAGGAGCTCGTGGCCGCGGAGCGCCAGCCGTTGCGCGCCGCTCTCGGCCCGGGTGTCGAAGACGCGGATCGTCGCATCCTCGCCGCTGGTCGCGAGCAGATCGCCGTCCGGGCTGAACACGACGTTCATGACCGTCACCGATCCCGCACGGAGCGACCGTTGGATCTCCCACGACGACGTGTCGCGGATCTGCACGGTGCCGTCGTACGATCCCGATCGCGAGCCTGTCTCCGGATCCGTCGAACGCGAGCGACGACGCGCTCACGTCGTCGAGCTCCCGAACGACCCTGCCCGACCTCCGATCCCAGATCGACACGTGGTTCGTATCCGGCTGCTCGCCGTTGAAGGTCCCGACGGCGATCGTCCGACCGTCCGGCGCGATGGCGAGGGCGATGATCGCGTGAGGATCCGGTTCGGAGCCCACGAGCGTGTGGCGCCCGTCGTCGTCGGCGTCGAGCACGTGCACGCTTCCGTCGTACACGCTCAGAGCGAGGTAGCGCCCGTCGCCGCTCCAATCGATCGACGAGATGGGTTCGTCGCCGCTCAACGTCGAAGTCGAAGGCGAGGGCGTTCGTCTCGACGTTCCACACCGAGACGACGTTCGAGGAGCCGGGGACCATCGCGACCAGCTCGCCGTCCGGGCTCGGAGCGACCTGAACGACGGGGGTCCCCGAGGCGCCCGTCGCGGGGCCCAGCGTCGCCTCGGGCTCGGTCGCGTCGCTGCGGACCTCCCAGACCGCGACGGACCCGCGGTCGTGCGGAGCGACGATCCGACCGTCCGGGAGGTAGCCGACCTCGACCGGGCCCAGGAGCTCGGCCGTCGGGACGTTGACGACCTCGGCGTCGCCATCGACCGAGAGATCCCAGATCTTGATCGCGGCGATCGCGATGTCGCCGGTGATGACTCGATCCCCGTCCGGCGAGAACGCCGCGAACATCCCCGACTGGGTCTGCTGCGGCCGACAGGAGATGCACCTGGCGGCCCTCGACCTCGACGGTCCCCCGCGTCGGGTGTACATCGAGCTCCCACACGCGCGCCGTGCCGTCGCTCCCGCCCGAGACGATGCGCCGCGAATCGGGCGACCAATCGACGGACGTCAGCGACACCGGTGTGTCCCGTCAGCCGCTCCTCGAGCTCGCCGGTGTTCGCGTCCCAGACCCGGACCGAGGAGTCGCTGGCGCCGGTCGCGATCCAGCGGCCGTCCGGGCTCCAGGCGACGGCGTCGACCGGGAAGATGTGTCCCGAGAGCTGGAACTGCAGGTCGCCGGTCTCGACGTCGAACACCTCAGCGATGTCCTCGAAGGCGCTCCCCGCCACGACCCGCGTCCCGTCGGGGCTCAACCCCGTGCTCAGCACGAACGTATGGAGCCCCGTCAGCTCCTGGACGACGTGGCCGGTCGCCGCCTCGACGATACGGACGGTGCCCTCCTCGGGCCAGGAGGCCGCCACGAGTGCTCCCTCGGCGTCGAAGGAAAGCCCCGCCACCCCGCCCGGCCCGCCCTGGATCTCGGAGATCGGCTCGCCGGTCTCGGGATCCCAGACCTTCAGCAGGCCGTCGTCCCCGGCCGTCGCGAGCATCGAGCCGTCGGGGGAGAACTTCACGTCGTTCACGTCGCTGTTCTCGTGCCCGACCCAGGAGCGGACCGAGGCGCCCGACTTCACGTCGCGGAGGTCGATCGTCCCGGTGTTCTCCGGTCCCTCCGTGACGAAGTACCCGTTCGGGCTCCAATCGAGGGTCCCGCCGAGGTCCTGCTCGGTCAGCACGACGCGCGACGCGACCATCGCTCGATGGAGCGCGTCCTCCGCCTCCGGCAACACGATCCCGTCGGGCCCGCGCGTCGTCTCGATCGCCTCGAGCGCGAGCAGGATGCTCCGCTCCGGGTCGACCTCGAGGTTCGCGGCGGAGGCGGCGGCGAGCTCGCGCGCCGTGGCGTTCCGCTCCTCGCTCGCCGCCCGGCTGCTCTGTCCCATGGCGAACACGGTCAGCGCGCCGGCGATCACGGCCGCCACGGCGAGGATCGCGACGACGGCACGGAGTCGCTGAACGGAGCGCCGCTCGAGGTCCCGCTCGTGAGCGCTGCGCGCCTCCTCCTCGGCGGTCAGACGGTCGCGCTCCGCGAGCGAGGCGTCGAGGTACGCGCGCTCCTCCGGCGTGACGGCGATCCCCGAGCTCGCGCGCCAGACCTCGGCCTGGTCCAGACGCGAGCCGCTCAGGAGGAACGAGGCGTCCCGTTCGGACTCGGTCCATTCGCGCGCGGCCGCGGCGACGCGACGCTCCGTCCGCAGATCCTCGCGCGCGGCGTCGATCCAGCGGTGCAGCCGCGGCCACGCGGACAGGATCGCCTCGTGCGCGAGCTCGATCGTCGGCTCGCCGGTCCGCGCGTCTCGGTCGAACGAGAGCTGGCGGGAGGCCCCGAACGTGTCGAGGACCGTGGCCATCGCCTGCTGATCGACGTCGAGCGAGGCGACCTCCGCACGCGGTACACGGCGCCGGGTGTCCTCGGTCCCCTCACCCAGCGCGACGAGTCGCAGGAACAGCTGCCGCGCCGCTTCCTTCCCGTCGTCGTCGAGCTCCGCATAGAGCTCCTCGGCCCTCCGCCCGAGGGCACCCGAGACGCCACCGATCTGCCGGTAGGCCTCGAGGAACAGCGTGCGTCCGTCGCGCCGCTCGAAGAGCTCGGTGAGCGCGTACTCCATCAGCGGGAGCGCGCCGGGCTCCTCCGCGACGTCGGCCAGCATCGCGGCGACGAGGCCCGGCTCCAGCGAGACGTCGACCCGCTTGGCCGGCCCCGAGATCGCCCGCTCGAGCTCCTCGGGCGACAGCGGCACCACGGCCTCCACCCGGGACTTGAACAGTTCCGCGAACCCTCGGTACAGCAACGGCCGGTCGTAGAAGTCGGCCCGCAGGGTGACGACCACTCGCAGCCGACTGCGCGGATCGGTCGCGGCGGCCTCGAGGCTTCCGAGGAAGTGCGTCCGGACGTCCTCGTCTTCGACGAGCGTGAACACCTCCTCGAACTGATCGATCACGAGGACGAGCTCGCTCTGGTCGGACGGCAGGAGCCGGAGGACGGCGCGGTGGAGTCCGTGCTCGTCGCGCTCGAGCTGCTCCATCAGGCTCGCCGGTGGGTCCGGCGCGGCGCGAAGGAGCGCCGACTCCAATCCGTCCAACGGGTGGGCGCCCGGGAACATGTCCGCGATGTGCCACCCCTCCGAGCCGGCGATCGCGCCGCGCCGCAGCGCCGGGATCAGCCCGGCTCGCACGACGGAGGACTTCCCGCTCCCGCTCGGCCCGACGACCGCGAGGAACCGGGTCTGCTTCACGCGTTTGACGAGCTCCTCGACGAGCTCCTCGCGTCCGAAGAAGTCGACCGCGTCGCCTTCCTCGAACGCGCGGAGGCCCTTGTAGGGATTCGGGGCCATCGCGCCGGGGACGGCGGGCGTGAGGCGGGCGGCCGACGAGCCGAGCGCCCGGCGGAAGGCCATGTCGTCCGCCGCGTCGTCGGCCTCCGCGCGCAGCCTGATCACCTGCACGGGATCCGCGAGGCCCTTCAGTTGGACGGAGCCTCGATCCACGTAGGCGACACCGTCCACCTTCCTCGCGAGATGCGTGACGGCAGGGCTCGCGAGGATCTCGGCGGGACCGGCGATGCTGCACAACCGCGCCGCGAGATTGAGCGCCCCGCCGCGATAGCCGCCTTCGACGGCGACGGCCTCGCCGGCGTCCAGCCCGATCCCGACCGCGAGCGGGAGCGTCGGCTCTGCGACGGTCTCGTCCACGAATCGCCGCTGAAGCTCGACCGCCGCCCGGATCGCCTGCCGGGCCGAGTCGAAGACCACGAGCGCTTCGTCTCCGCGCAGCTCGACGACGGTGCCGCCCCGGGCCTCGACGCCCTCGCGCGCGACCCTGGCGAACTTGCCGGCGAGTGCTGCAGCGGCCTCATCGCCGCGCTCCTGCGTGAAGACGGTGTAGCCACGCACATCGGCGATCAGGAACGTCCTGATCGCCGCGTCGCTGCGCTGGCCACCCCCCACCGCCTGTGGGCCATCCCAAGGCTCCTGCTGCAGGATCTGACGCTGCAGCTCCTGAAGTTCCGGCGACGGATCGATCCCCAGCTCGTCGGACAGGAGCTCCCGCGCCTCCCGGAACGCGTCGAGCGCCTCCGCCTGGCGGCCGGAGCGATACCGGGCGAGCATCAGGTGGGCCCACAGGCGCTCGCGGAGCGGATGCTGGCGGATCAGCCGTTCGAGGTCGGGCAGGACCTCGGCGTGCTGCCCCATGCTCAGGCGCGCGCCGACAAGGTCCTCGATCGCCGAGACCCGCAGCTCCTGGAGCCGCGCGATCTCGCCGTCCAGCGACGGGGAGTCGGCGAGGTCGCTGAGCGGTGACCCGATCCAGAGCCCAAGTGCCTCCTCCAGCGTGCCCGAGGCTTCGCTCGGATCCGCCGGGAGCGATAGGCGAGCCTGTCGAAGGAGCTGCTCGAAGCGGAGCACGTCGAGCTCCTCCGGCTCGGCATGGATCAGGTACCCGGGGCTCCGGCCTTCGATCCGGTCGGGACCCAGCGTGGCGCGGAGATGCGAGACGTAGCTCTGGATCGTGTTGCGGGCCGCTCGTGGCGGGTCCTCGTCCCAGACCTTCTCGATCAGCTCGTCCAGCGTGACGACGCGGTTGGCCGCGAGGAGCAGGTGGGCGAGCACGAGCCGCTGGCGCGGACCCCCGAGCGCCACCTGGCGGCCGCCGTCGATCACCTCGAGCGGACCCAGGAGCCGGAACGCGAGGTTCCCCGCGACGCTGTCGCCAGTCTCCGTGGCCTGTGGCTCCTTGCCAGTCATGGCGGATTATGGTCTGGGAGTCCGCTCGATTCCTAGGCTTTCGGGGCCGATCCCCACGGCGAGCGGGAGCATCGGCTCTGCGACGGTCTCGTCCACGAATCGGCGCTGGAGCTCGACCGCCGCTCGGATCGCCTGCCGGGCCGAGTCGAAGACCACGAGCGCTTCGTCCCCGCGCAGCTCGACGACGGTGCCGCCCCGGGCCTCGACGCCCTCGCGCGCGACCCTGGCGAACTTGCCGGCCAGCGCCGCGGCGGCCTCATCCCCGCGCTCCTGCGTGAAGACGGTGTAGCCGCGAACGTCTGCGATGAGGAACGTCCGGATGTGGGCGTCGTCGCTCGCTGCGCCACGCCCGGCGGAAGGATCCTCCTCGACCATGGGGGATTATGCCCCCGGGCACCGATCCGTTCCTAGTGGGCGCTGAGACGCTGCGTGGTTGCTGTCTTTCGAGAGCCGAACCTAGACTCGATGCACCCAGCCATGGATCACGGACTCGAGCACGACGCGCTGATCTACGGATCCGACGAGTCGTTGATGAACACCCTTGTGCCGTGGTTGCGGAAGGGACTCGAGCACGACGACGGCGCGGTCGTCGCGACCACGTCGTCGCACATCGATCGGTTCCGAGACGCGCTCGGCAGCGACGAGGGGTCCGTGTCGTTCCTCTCCTCCGACGACCTCTACGTCCATCCGGTGCAGACGATCGCGGCGTGGCAGCGGATGCTCTCGGACGCCGCCGACAGCGGCGTGAGGTACACGAGGATCGTCGGCGAGGTCCGGTTCGGCGCCACGGAGGATCTGCAGACCTCGTGGACTCGCTACGAGTCGGCCCTCAACGCCGTCTTCGAACGATCGCCCGTGTGGATCGTGTGTCCCTACGACGTGCGTGCGCTCCCGCCCCCCGTGATCGATCAGGCGTGGCGAACGCACCCCACGGTGTGGGACTCGACGCGACATCCGAGTGACCGGTACGAGGTGCCCGCCCGGCTCCTCCGAGAGATCGTCGAGCCGGGCCGCAGGGTGACCGGACCTCCCTCGCTCGAGCTGCCGATCGACGGGGGGCTCGGCGAGGTCAGGCGATCCGTTCGGTCCCTGGGCATCGAAGCCGAGCTGCCCCGTGCGCGGGTGGAGGAGCTGGTCCTGGCGGTGAGCGAGCTCGCCGGGAACACGGTCCGTCACGCCGGCGGTGGTGGGAAGCTCGCGCTCTGGATCATGCCGGAGGGTGTCGTCTGCGAGGTGACGGATCACGGCGGTGGCATGGCCGACCCGCTCGCCGGCCTCGTGCCGCCCAAGCCGAGCGCGACCGCCGGCATGGGCTTGTGGATCGCCCGCCAGCTCTCCGACTCGTTCGCGATCGGCGCGGGCGACGAGGGGACGACCGTTCGGATCGCCGTCGACCGCTGATCTAGGTCTGGCCGGTCGGCCGGCCGGACATGTTCGAGCGGCCCGCGAAGAACGCGCCTTCCTCGATCGCGAGCGTTCGGCAGGTCACGTCTCCCTGCACACGAGCCTCCCTCCCGAGCTTGATGCCCTGCTCGGCCACGACATCGCCCTGGACCGTGCCGTGAACGGTCACGCTCTGGGCACGGACGAATCCCTCGACCCGACTCTGCGAAGGCAAGACGACCTCGCCCGGTGCGGTGAGGTTCCCCTTGATCCTTCCCGCCAGACTGATGCTGCGGGCGCTGATGTCCGCGCGCACGTCGCTACCCGCGGCGACCGAGACGTCGCCGTCGACCGCGATCTCACCGGTGAGGTGCCCGTGGATGCGGAGCGAGCCCGTCGAGTGGAGCGTGCCCTCGATGCGGGCGCCCTGCCCCACGACCGAAACGTCCTCGCGCTGTTGATCGGCCACCGTCCTCCTCTCTGTCGTGGACAGGTCCTGTGTGGACACGGCTGACAGGCTACTCCTCGTCGACGCGGCGGAGCTTCTTCGTCGTGGCACGGCGCTTCTTCGCGGCGATCCTTCGTTCCACCGCTCGTTTGCCCGGCTTGGTGGGGCGGCGCGTGCGCGGCGGCGGAGCGATCGCGTCGGCGAGGATCTGTTGGAGTCTCTCTCGAGCGATCTCACGGTTGCGGAGCTGTGACCGTTCCTCCTGTGCCGCCACGGTGAGCACGCCGTCGACGAGCCGGCCGGCGAGGCGTTGGAGGGCTCTCGCTCGCTGCGTGGGACCCAGGGCGGTCGTCTTCGCGACGTCGAGGCTGAGCTGCACGCGCGAGTCCGCGGTGTTGACCGACTGACCGCCGGGCCCCGAGGAGCGGCTGAAGCGCCATCGGAGCTCCTTCTCGGGGATCTCCACCGAACGCGTAACGCGAAGCGGACCGGGCATCGGATGCAGTATGCGGGACTCTACTGATCCACTTCGGTGACCGGGTTGTCTTCGGTGACCGGGTTGTCCTCGGTGACCGGGTTGTCCTCGGTGACCGGGCTGTCTTCGGTGACCGGGCTGTCTTCGGTGCTGTTCTTCCCGCCGGGCCGATCCTTCTTCGGTTCCGAACCAACGCCGGTCCCAGGCTCCGTAGGCGGATCGTCCGGCGGCGCCGTCGCCTCCCCCGTCTCGATCTTCACCGGTACGACGTTCGAGGGGTCCGAATCGCCGCCGGCGTTGGTCGCGACGATCCGGTAACGATATGAGTCTCCCGGAGTCAGCGACGCATCCGTGTGGGCCGTGACGTCCTCGCCGGTCGTCCCGATCGTGATCCAATCGCTCGTCCCGTGGAGCGAACGCTCGATCCGGTACGCCGTCTCCTGTGAGACGTCGACCCACGCGAGGGCGACCGTAGTCCCCACCCGTGTGGCGATCAGATGCGTGGCGGCGGGCGGGGCGATGGGGGTCGTCGCCGAGATGACGTCGGACGGAGGCGCAGGACCATCTTCCGTGACCGCCGCGATACGGTAATAGTAGGTCGTCGCTGCCGCGAGTCCGACGTCTGTGTACGTCGTGGCGGCGGCATCGACCGTCGCGAGCTTCACCCAACCCTCATCGGGCGTGTCCTCCTCCCAACGCTCGATCGTGTACCCGAGCGCGCCGGGCACCGTCGCCCACGCGAGGAAGATCGCCGTCGAGGAACGCGACTGAGCGGCGACGCTTCCGGGTACCGACTCACCCTCGAGGTTCGTATTCGTTGTCGTTGTCGTGGTCGGCGAAGGCGGTGGCCCAGTCAGGTTCTCAGGCACGCCTGCCCCCGTCGATGAGCCCGCTCGAAGAGCGCGGACCCCGACGTGGGGCGGCGCCGCACGACCTATTGGCGACCTCCACGTCGGCTGGAAGGAGAGACTCCCGCCTCCCTCGGCGGAGGTGCTGGCCGGTTGACCTCCGAGATCTGGGGCGACGACCGCCACCCACAGCACGATGGAGGCGAGCGCAACACCTATCGACGCTTTCCCGAACAGGCGAGGCAGAACCGGGGACCTGCGACCAGGCATCCCACGGTGCGTACTCACCCTCAGCTCGCGGATATCAAGCGCGAGGTGGGTCCCCCCGAACCGGCGCGCGCTCAAGACGTCCCTTCCGGCAGAAGGCATCGCCAGCGAGCGCTCGAGGGCGTCAACTTCCCGGGTCGCCTTGTGATGCTGGTATCGATCCATGAGCCCCAGCGTGACGAGCCAACCCGCGATGAAGAGATTCACGAGGAAGATGCCGGCGAGGATGAGGACGGCCGTTTCCACCAGACCGGCCAACGGTACGCCGCATGAGCTCGCGGGTCTAGCCGGTAAATCGCCCGAGTCGGCTTCCACAGATAGCGCCTGACCAGCGTGGACGACCGGATCCGGACTCTCGGATCCGGTGGCTCTGCGTTCGCCTCCTGGGTAGATCTCTCAAGAACTTCCTCATGTGTGGCTTTCACAGCGACGGAGGACGGACGCCCATATCGTCGAACGCATGTTCGAGCGTGCCGCGTACCGCAGGTCCATGACCGCGCTGGCTTCCGGCTGGAGCCTGCTCGACGGACGACCGGTGTTCACGCGTGCGGACGGGCCGTTGCTCGAGGATCTGGCTCCATCTTGAGAGGGGGCCGGTTCCGACAACCGACAGTCGCCGTCAGCGATCCGCGCTCACCCGTTCGGCTTCGCGCATCACGCGAAGCACGTTCTGACCGGCGATCTTCGTGAGGTCCTCGTCCGTGTAACCACGGTCGCGGAGCTCTTCGAACAGCACCGGATACTTCGACACGTCCTCGAGCCCCTCGGGCATCTCGAGCAGCCCGTCGAAATCGCTCCCGACGCCGATGTGATCGATCCCGGCAACTTCTCTGATGTGGTCGATGTGGTCGGCCACGTCGGAGATGGAGCTCGGCGGCGTCGGTTGGGTCTTCTCCATCTCCTCGACCGCAGCGCGCACGGCGTCGGGGTCGTCGGGGTGCGCCTCCCTCAGTCGCCGGATCTCCTTCCACTCGGCGGCGTTGGCCTCGGCGCCCGCGGCGTTGAGGAACCACGGCACGAACGTCGCCATCATCACCCCGCCGGTGCGCCCGAGCAGCTCGATCACATCGTCCGGGACATTGCGTGGCACGTCGCACAGCGCGCGAGCGTTGGAGTGCGAGAAGATCACCGGCGCGGAGGAGACCTCGATCGCCTGGCGCATCGTGTCGGCGGACACGTGGGAGAGGTCGACCAACACGCCGAGGCGGTTCAGCTCGCGGACGACCTCCTCGCCGAACGCCGTCAGCCCGCCGTTCGTACCGAGTCCGGTTCCCGAGTCGGCCCAGCCCGTGTCGTCGTTGTGCGTCAGCGTGAGGTAGTGGGCACCGAGCTCGGCCAACACGCGCAGCGTCCCGAGCGAGCCGCCGATCGAGTGCCCACCCTCGACGCCGATCATCGAGGCGACCTTCCCTTCCGCCGCGATCCGCTCGACGTCGTCGGCGGTGCGCGCGAGCTCGAGACGATCAGGATGCGCCCGGAGCAGCTGAAGGAACGCGTCGACCTGCTCGAGGGTCTGGATCACGGCCTGGTCCGTGGGCAGATCGGACGGGACGTAGACGGACCAGAACTGACCTCGGAGGCCACCCGCCTCCAGCCGCGGGAGGTCGGTGTGGAACCGCGGAGCAGACACGCCGACGTCGGCCTCGTCTTCACCGCCCCTTCGGGCCTCCCTCATGGCCCACAGCAGGTCGTTGTGCCCGTCGATCAGCGGGGCCGCTCGCAGGAGCTCGACGATGGTCTCGTCCATCGAGCGATGGTAAGCGACCAGGCACGACGCCCCCCACCCGAGCCACATGGGTCGTTGGTGGTATGCTTTTCGCATGTCGATTCAGATAGCGATTCGCATACCAGACGCTCTCGCCGAACAACTCGACGCCCTCGTCGCCTCGGGGCGGTTCGACACGAAGGCCGACGCGGTACGAGCCGCCCTCGAGGCCCTCCTCGATACCGAGCGGCGGGCGGACGTCGGGCGCCGCATCGTCGAGGGGTACCAGCGGGTCCCGCAGGACGAGGCCGACGTGGCCGCGGCGCACCACGCGGCGACCCGCTCGATCGACGAGGAGCCGTGGTGACGTGACCATCGGCCGTGGCGAGATCTGGTGGGGCGAGGGCGATGCGAGGGGCCGGCCCTTCTTGATCCTCACGAGAGACGAGGCGATCCCGGTGCTCCGGACGATCCTCGTCGCACCCATCACTCGCACGATCCGTCACATCCCCACGGAGGTGCCTCTCGGCATCTCCGAAGGACTGCCCGTCGCATCGGCGGCCTCGATGGACGCCGTGCACGCCTTCCCCAAGTCGATGCTCGTCCGCCGGATGGGAGCGCTCGCCCCCGAGCGTCATCGCGAGCTCTGTGAAGCGCTGTCGGCGGCGGTCGACTGCTGAGCGCTACGCTTGCTCCATGGCCGACTGGAACGCGAACATCATCGAGGAGTTCCGGCAGAACGAGGGCAAGGTCGGCAACTACTTCGAGGGCGCCACGATCCTGCTCCTCCACACGAAGGGCCGCAAGACGGGGAAGGAGCACGTGACGCCGCTCGTGTACCTGCCGGACGGCGACCGGTGGGTCGTGATCGGCTCGAAAGGCGGGTCGCCTGCGGATCCGGATTGGGTGCGCAACCTCGAGGCGAACCCGGCCGCGACGATCGAGGTCGGCACCGAGACCATCCCCGTGCGCGCGGTCAAGATCCTGCGGGACGAGCCCGAGCGGGACGACCTCTACGCCCGCCAGGTCGCGCGGAGACCCGGCTTCGCCGAGTACGAGGTGAAAACGGAGGGCATCCGGAAGATCCCGGCGGTCGTGCTCGAACGCCGCGCCGAGTAGCCGGTCACCTCAGAAGTCCCGGCGACCCTCGAAGTGCTCGGCCACCTCGGGTCGCGTGAGCTGGTACACCGCCACGCGGTGCCGGCCCGGCCCCTCGAACGAGCAGATCGGTCCGTGCGGGATCTCGAAGGTGAGTTCGCGCCGCCAGCCGCGCCCCTCGAGCTCCGCGAGTGCCGCCACAAGATCGGGCACCCGGTAGACGAGGAACGGCCGGTCTCCTTCCAGGTGGTCGGTCAGCAGGACCAACGGCGGACCCTCCGTCAATCGCACCGCCGCCACCCGGGTCCCCATCGAGTCGATCGCGAACACGATCCGGCCGCCGAGCACCTCGCTGAAGTAGTCGAGGTCACGCGGGACGTCGTCACTCGGCACGTACAGGAAGTCGAGCGACTCGAACGGAGCGCCGACGACGTCGACGCCCGCAGCCACCACTCGCTCAGACGGAGGCCGCGGCCAGCGCGTTCGGCACCGTGTCCTCCGGCTTCACCGGCGACCAGGCCCGCTCGATCCGTCCCTCTTCATCGACCAGGAACGACGAGCGCACGATCCCCATGAACGAGTGGCCGCCGCGGTGTCGTTCCGCCCACGCACCCCACGCCTCCGAGACGCCGTGATCCTCGTCGGCGAGCAGCGGGAAACCGAGCCCGTACTTCTCGTCGAACGCGAGCTGCTTCGTCGGCGCGTCCGGCGAGATGCCCACCACGTCGAGCCCGATCCCCGCGAGGTCCTGCCGGTGGTCGCGCAGGTCACACGACTGGGTGGTGCACCCCGGCGTGTCTGCCTCCGGGTAGAAGTACACGAGGAGCTTCCGGCCGCGGTAGTCACCGAGTCGCACGGTCTCACCGTGCTGATCGAGGAGTGCGAAGTCCGGAGCCGTGTCGCCCTGCTGCAGCGTCGTCATGCGCTCCATGTTACGGCCGCGCTGACACTGAGCCTCTCCGCCCGACGGCCGCTACAGGTCGGGATTCAGCGAGTACAGCGGCACGATCTGCCCCTCGTCGAGGATGTGCCCGTGCATCGCGGTGCGCATCTCCTCGAGCGTGAAGCCCGGCTCGAGGCCGAGCGTCTCGACGTCGAGCGCATAGACCGTCGTGAAGTATCGGTGGACCTGCTCGTCGTTCCACGGCGGGTACGGCCCGTCCCATCCGGCGTAGGTCCCCTCGAGATCCGGGTTGCCCTCGAACAGGCCTCGATAGCCGTTCTGGCCGGTGACGCCGCCCTGCGCCGGTGGGTCGGGCGGCTTCCCGTGGGCGACGAAGCCATCGCCGCCCGCCCCCTCCGGCAGCTCGTGGACGGCGGCCGGGATGTCCACGACGAGCCAGTGGGCGAACTCGGCCCGCACCTCGTCGTCGCCGAGCGACAGACCCTCGACACCCATCCGGGTGCGGTCGGCCGGCACGTCGGGATCGACCACCGAGATCGCGAACGATCGGGTTCCCTCCGGCTCGTCGGACCATCGCAGGTGCGGGCTCAGGTCGCGCCCGGCGATCTCGGCCTTGCCGTCGGCCGTCGGCGTGGCGACCGCGTAGCTCGCGGGGATCCGCTCTCCGTCGGACACACTGGTGCTCTCGAGCGTCATCGCCATCGTGCGCCCTCCTCCGGTCTCGGACCGCACATCATGGCACGGGCGATGCGAAGAGCTCGCGCATGTGCTCGCCCTCGTCGTCGAGGGCACGACGGGTCTCCCTCGACAATCGCTCGAACGGCTCGAGCACGATCGTGCCTTTCCCGTCATCGTGTCGCCAGATACCCGCCACCTGGCCGTCGACGAGGAACGTGTGGAACGAGTGCGGGCTCTTCGTGTTGAAGATGCGCGGGCGGTAGCGCTCGGGGAGGATCTGCGTCCTTCGAGCCTGCACGAGCAGCGTCGCGTCCCACACGGGGAGGAACCGAACCGGAGCCGGGGTATCTCCGTCGGGGAGCGGCGCGCGAGGGAGGTCGAGGAGCTCCTTGCCTCGCTCGTCGAGGAACCGGCGGAGCGTCATGCGTCCGAGCACCGGGGCCAGCGCGCCGGTCGTGAGACCGGTGAAGCTCGTCACGTCTCCGGGCGAGGCGGGGCCGAAAGCGGCGAGGTAGCGCTTGACGAGATGCTCGATGCCTTCGGCCTCGGTGATCGCTGGCGGCTCGCCGAGCCACTCCGACGCCAGCCCGAACAGGTCGGCGCGCGGCTGCTCCCACGTTCCGAACGGCGGAACGCGCACGAGGTCGAGCCAGAGGTTCACGCCGTACCAGATCGGGTTATCGAGACCGAGCGCCTTCATGATCTCGGCCCGCCGCTTCGGCCCGTCGCCGAGGAAGCGCTCCGTCCTCTCGGCCGCCGCGACGACATCGCTCGCCGAACCCTTGAACGACCGGAGCCACCACCGGCGGCGTTGTTCCCGGATCGCGGCCATGAACAACCAGAAGTCTCGCTTCGACGCCATGTGGATCGTCGAGCGCATCATCCATGCCTGGACCACGCTGCGGCGTTCGAGCGCTCGGGTGAGGTCCTCGCGTCTGAACCCCTCGGAACGGGTGCGGAGGGCGACGTAGCCCGCCGGGGCGTACTGCGTCTGCAGACCCCCGACGCGCTCGATCGCCTTCGGAACCGTGGTGGAGGCCCGCTCCAGCAGGTGCTGGCGTGCGAGGAGGGCCCGATTCAGCTCGCGCTCCGAGAGGGTGCGTTCGGGCTCCGCTCTGGTGGGGCTCATGGGGCGGGAGCCTAGCCTCGGTCGCTCGCGACGGGTTTGCCAGCTTCGCAGGAGGGCGGATACGGTGCATCGGCGGACCGTCAGAGGCGTCTGGACACGGAACGGCCACTGCTCGTCCGAGGTCGAAGGGGGGATCCGATGCAGCTCCAGATCACGCCGACGGACGAGGGGTTCCGCCTCGAAGGCGAGCTCGACATGGCGACCGCGGACGATCTCAGTCAGCTGCTCCGGATCGCGATCCTCGAGTGCCGCCCCGTCGTGCTCGACTTCTCAGGGGTCACGTTCATGGACAGCAGCGGTCTGCGCGCACTCCTCGAGGCCGCGGGCCAGACCGAGGGCGGCGGCTCCGTGGTCGTCCTCAACCCGTCCGCGCAGGTACGCCGGGTGTTCGACATCAGCATCCCCGGCGGCACCCCCGGGCTCGAGGTGCGCGGTTGAACCTCGACTAGTCTCGCTCCGCGTCTCCCGATGACTCCACGACGTGATCCGGCGTGTGGTGCACCGCCGGCACGCTCCCCAGACGGCCCGCCTGATAGTCCTCGAACGCGGTGACGAGCTCGTCACGGCTGTTCATCACGAACGGTCCGTACCAGGCGACGGGTTCACGGATGGGACGACCGCCGAGCACCAGCACCTCGAGGGCGGGCGTGCGGGCGTCCTGCGAGGCGGCCGCCTCGAGACGAACGACATCCCCGGCACCGAGGACCGCAAGCTGCCCGGTGGCGATCGGCCGGCGATCATCGCCGACCGAACCGGCCCCCGACAGCACGTACGTGAGCGCGTTGAACTCGGGCCGCCACGGCAGGTCGAGCCGCGAGCCGGGCGACACCGTCGCGTGCACCATCGTCATCGGCGTGTAGGTCTGACCGGGGCCGGACTGCCCCGCGAGGTCACCGGCGATGAGCCGGACCAGCGCCCCCGCGTCCGATGAAGCCAGCAACGTGACCTCGCTCCCCCGGAGATCCTGGTAGCGCGGAGGGGTCCACTTCTCGGCCTTGGGCAGATTGACCCAGAGCTGGATCCCGTGGAACAAGCCTCCGCTGGCGACCAGGTGCTCCGGCGGTTTCTCGATGTGGAGGATCCCGGCGCCCGCGGTCATCCATTGGGTGTCCCCGTTGGTGATCACGCCGCCTCCACCGTTCGAGTCCTGATGCTCGAAGATCCCGTCCAACATGTAGGTGACGGTCTCGAAGCCTCGGTGCGGGTGCCACGGCGTGCCCTTGGGCTCGCCGGGCGCGTACTCCACCTCGCCCATCTGATCCATGTGGATGAACGGGTCGAGGTCGGTGAGATCGACGCCGGCGAACGCGCGCCGGACCGGGAAGCCTTCTCCCTCGAAGCCACCCGGCGCGGTGACGACGGCTCGCACCGAACGGATCGTGGCCGCCTCTCCGACCCTGGAGAGCCGCTTCAGCTCGGTGACGTCGTCGACGGTGATCGCAGGCATGTCTTCCTCTCGAACGCGTGGGTGAGACGAGCCTATTCCTCGGCGCCGGGACTCAGCGGCGCCAGACTCGGCGGCGCCGTCGCTCGGCGGCGCGAAAGACTAGGGTAGGTGCCGTGCAGGGGTCTGGGGTCTACCGGACCGAGTCCGGGATGATCTTCCGAGTGAACGAGGACCTCGACGGGCATCTCACCGTCGGGATCCTGAAGGACTCCACCTGGGTCGACGCGCGGGTGGGGGTCGCCGGGCTCCGCGTGGCTCCGACGACCGTCCGACTCACCGCGAAGCAGATCCTGCGCCTCCCGCGCTAGCTCAGTCCGCGAGCGCGGGCGGCACGATCCCCATCTGCTCCTCGATCTCCTCCGGCGTGGCCACAGGCGGGCCGGGCTCGATCAGGCCGGCTTCCCGGTCGCGGCGGCGCTGGGTGCGGGCGAGACGCCGCTCCTCCGCCGCCTGTGCCTTCTTGGCCTTGACGTCTTTGCGCTGTCGTTTTCCGAATGTTTCCGGCATGGTCGTCTCCTCTCACCTCAGCTTACCTGCCGGGGTGCGTTTGCCCCTCGCGGCGTGCGGGCATGGTTTCCTCGGATGATCGGATCGCGTCTCCCTCAGCGATCGCTCGTAGCGGTCGACCTCCTCGTCGTGCTGTGGACGGTCGCGTGGATCGTTCTCGGGATCGCCGTCGGGACGTTCGTCGAACGTCTGAGCGCCGTGGGCGAGGGTATGGAGGACGCGGGGCAGGCGATCGGACGGGCGGGCGACGCCGTCGACGGGCTCTCGGACGTGCCGCTCCTCGGCGAAGGCTTCACGACCGTCGCGGACGAGATCCGAGGGATCGGGCGTGAGACGGCGCAGAACGGACGCTCCGTCGAAGACGACGTCGATAGCCTTGCCGTGCTCGTCGGCGCCGGGCTCGCGCTTGGACCGACGCTGCCGATCCTCGCCCTATGGGTTCCGGCGCGCGTGGTCGCGTGAACGCGAACGACACGCGCTCCGGAAGTCGCTCAAGCGTGCCGACCGGATCGCGCTCGCCTACCTCGCGAACCGGGCCGTCGCGACTCGCGACTTCCGGGAGTTGCTGAGCGCGAGCGACGATCCCGTGGCCGACCTCGCGGCCGGCCGCTACGAGGCGCTCGCCCAACTCGAGATGACCCACCTCGCCCTGGGATCGTTCCGCCCCTTGGCCGCGCCGCAGAAGGATCCGATCGTCGGCTAGGACCGGTCCTCGATCTCCCACGCGTGATCGAGGACGTGCCACACCGCCCTGCGGACGAAGTAGCGAGCCGACCACCTCTTGCCGCCACGCGGACCCGCCGGGATGCCGTCCGTGACGGCGCGTTCGAGTGCCCCTCGGACGATCGCACGCTCCTCGGCGGCGGCGTCCGCGCCGGCTTCATCGACGCCCTTCGTCTCCGCACCGATCATGCGCGCGTAGCTCGCCTCCGCTCCGACGACGTGCGCCACGATCGCATCCACCTCGCGGCCGCCGCCGCGAGGTCCTTTCGCCAAGGGACCGGTCACCGTCGCCGCCGCGCGATCGAACGCGTTCCAGGACGCCTCCAGGATCTTCACCTGGCGCGTGAGCCACCGGCGGTCGACCGCCCGGGCGTCGGCCTTCGGCGCGATCGACGGAGCGCCGAAGTCGGTAGTGGCGTCGCCCTTCAGTCGTTCCACGACCTTGAACGTCGAGGCCTTCGCGGGCGGCGCGAAGCGGACGCCCGAGCCCTTCAGAACGGCGGCGTATCGAGGTCCATAGGCGAGGAGCACCTCGAGCGCGTCCTCCTCGCGGCGCGAACTGCGGCACCAGCCGGGCCAGTCCAGCGCACCGGCGAACACGCGCTTGGCGCCGACCTCGAGATAGGTCTCGACGGGCATCCGCCGAGGTTACGACCCCTCGAGCTGCCCGCCGACGTACGTCGCCCGCCCGTTCCCCTCGTAGAGGTACTCGACGACCCCGTCGAGTCCGGGCTGGTCGGGATCGGTGTCGTCGTCCCGCTCCGGCCGTTCCGGCCAGTAGACCGGCTTGTGCTCCTCCAGCTTGTCGTCCTGGATCTCTTCCTCGCGGCCGTCCAGCGGCCCGCCGATGAACTTCACTCTCATCCGATCACCTCCGAACCCCTCGATACCCTGCGGGAGGAGCGCGGAAGCCTCTCCTTACTTCTTCGTTTTCGTGCTGTTTCGGAGGAAGCTCGTCGGCGTGGTCCAGCGAACGGGCGACCCAGTCGCGGATCCGATCCGGCTCCTCGCGCCAGGCTTCGGGGAGGACGACGTACTCGCGCATCGGTCGGCCGGGCATCGGCTCGAACACCCGTCCGCCCGCGCCGAGCACCTCCTCGCGGTCGGCTTCCGGAAGCCGCACGAGGACGTCCTCGCCGAAGATCCCCATGAACATGTTCCCGTTCACGAACGCGGAGAGCTGGCCGAACATCGGGCGGATGGTGACGGCCGGATGGTCCGGCACGATCGACTCGAAGTAGCTCTTCGTCTCCTCGGTCGGCTTCGGCAGCTTCGAAGGTGCCACGGCCGAACCCTACTCCTCAGCCCCGACGGACCGGAACGGTGAATGTGATGGTGGTACCGGTGGGGTCGCTGCTCGCGCGGATCTCGCCGCCGTGGACTTCGACGAGGCTCTTCGCGATCGCGAGACCGAGGCCCGCGCCCGGAGAGTCGGAGGCGCGCGAGAAGCGATCGAAGACGTGCGGGAGCTGATCCTGTGCGATCCCCGCTCCGGTGTCGGCGATCGAGAACTCGACGCCGTCGGCCACGGCGACGGCGGTCACGATCACCTCGCCGCCGCTCGGTGTGTGGCGGAGCGCGTTCGACAACAGGTTGCTGAGGACCTCGCCGATCCGGAGACGATCGACCTCGATCTCGGGAAGGGTGTCCGCTCGCCCCTCGAGCCGGACGCCTCGGTCCTTCGCCTGCGCCGTGAACGAATCGACCGCCGTGTCGATCAGCTGGCGCGGCTCCATCTGCTCGCGGTGCAACGTGAGCGCGCCGGCTTCCGCCGTTGACAGCGTCTGCAGGTCGTCCAGGAGCCGGGACATCACGGTCGTCTCCTCGAGCACCGATCGGAGATGCGCCTCGTCCATCGGATACAGGCCGTCGAGGATCGCTTCGAGGTTCGCGCGGATCACGGCGAGCGGCGTCCGGAGCTCGTGCGCCACGTCGGCGAGGAGCTGCCGGCGCCGGGCCTCGTTCGTGCCGAGCCGCTCGGTCATCTCGTTGAACGCGTGGCCGAGACGCCGAACGTCCCGAGGACCGCGTTCCTGCACCCGCGCGGCGTAGTCGCCTCCTGCCACACGATCGGCTGCATGCATCACGTCGGTCACCGGTCCCGCGAAACGGCGAGCGACGAATACAGAGGCGATCACGATGGGAAGCACGATCCAGATCGGGAAGAAGCCCCCACGGTGATCGCCACCTCCGAAAAGGAGGCTGTTGAAGAGGAATGCGATGCCGGTGACGAGGGCGATGATCAGAAGAGACGCGACGATGACGATCCTTGTCTTTCGTCGGCGCCAACCCCAGCGGGCTTGCATGGTGTCCGGGGGCCAAGCCTCGTCCTCCGGCCACCATGGAGGCTTGCCGCCTTTCCACGGGGGGCCCCCGCGCCACGGCGGACCACTACCCCATGGCGGGCCGTGTGGATGATCGTGGCGGTCAGTCATCGGCGAACCGGTATCCCACGCCGTGGACCGTGAGGACGTACCGGGGCTTCCCGGGCTCGGGCTCGAGCTTCTTGCGGATGTTCTTCACGTGTGCGTCGATCGCGCGCTCGTAGGACTCGATCGCGACCCCGTGGATCGCATCGAGCAGCTGGCCCCGCGTGAACACTCGGCCGGGCTCGCGCGCCAGCGCGGTCAGGAGCTGGAACTCCGTCGGCGTCAGCTCGACCGGCCGAGCACTCTGCGTGACGCGCATCCGCTGGGGATCGATCTCTACGTCCGCGACACGGATCGGCTGCTCCTGCAGCATCTCGGCCGTCGAGCTTCGCCGGAGGACCGCGCGGACCCTCGCCACCAGCTCCTTGGGGCTGAAGGGTTTCACCACGTAGTCGTCGGCGCCGAGCTCGAGTCCGACGATCTTGTCGGTCTCCTCTCCGCGCGCCGTGAGCATCACGATCGGGACGCGCGAGGAGCCGCGGAGCTCCCGCGCCACGTCGAGACCGTCGACGCCCGGAAGCCCGAGGTCGAGCACGACGAGGTCGGGCTTCGACCCTCGGGCGCTCGCGAGCGCGGCCTCGCCGCTGGAGGCCACGATCACCTCGAAGCCGGCGTCGGTCAGGTAGTCGCGGACGACCCGCGCGATCTTCATCTCGTCCTCGACGACCAACACCGTCTTCACGGAGCCTCCTCGACGCAGCCGCCACAGTGCAGCCGCGGAGGGGCGGTGGCAACCGCCACCGCCCCGCCGGACAGGTCAGGCGCTCGACGGCTCCCCGCCTGAGCTGCTGCTCCCACCCGCTTCGTGCTGCCGGCGATGCCACTCCTCGTATCCCTGCTCCCAGTTGCCGCCGGGACCGTGGCCACCCGGACCGTGGCCCCAGGGTCCGTGACCCTGGTCGCCGTGCCGGCGCCACATCGCGCCCTTGAACGCGAACAGCGCCAGGAAGAAGAGCGGGAAGAACAGGAAGAACGGGAAGAAGCCGAACCCGTGGCCGCCGACGTACCGCACGACCTCGGTGGCCTGACCGCTCTGCTCGAGCCCCTCGTTCACGCCCCAGTTGTAGGCACCGACCCCGATCCCCACCAACAGCAGGACCACCAGGATCGCCGCGCCCACTCCGAACCCGCGTCGCATCTCGAACCTCCTTGCCGGATGGGTCCCTCCCATCCCTCGACTCACTCTCGCGCCGCGATGTGAAGGACCTATGAACGTGCTGCGGAGGGTTCGCGTAGGCTGCGGCCGATGCTCCAAGGGGAACGCGTCGTGCTGCGCCCGATCCAGGCGTGGGACCGTGAACGCCTCTACGACCTGGTCGAGACGATCGAGGTGCGGGCGCTCTCCCACACCGACCCACCGCTCCCGCTCTCGCTCGAGGAGATCGAGGCGCGCGACCGGCGGTGGATCGAGGAGCGGCACACGAACTCGGCGTGGTTCGCGATCGACGTGGATGCCGAGACGATCGGGATGTGCGGCCTCCACGAGATCGACCACTACCACCAGCGGGCCGACGTCGGGATCCGGATCGGCAAGCCGTACTGGGGACGAGGGCACGGACAGGATGCCGTTCGAACGCTGGTCGGCTACGGCTTCTCGCAGCTCAACCTCGTCAAGATCTCGCTGCAGGTCCTCGCGGACGACGAGCGCGCCGTCGGTTCGTACCGGAAGGCCGGCTTCGTCGAGGAGGGTCGCTTGCGCGATCACACGTGGTACGACGGTGAGCGCCACGATGAGCTCGTGATGAGCGTGCTGCGGGACGACTGGAAGCCCTCGTAGGGTCTTCTACAGATCCACCGCGTACCTGACGACCGGCTCGTTCGCGCAGTCGAACATGTGCGTGCTGACGGCGCCGTCCCAGCTCCAGCCGGCCTTCTCGTAGAAGCGACGGGCGGGAGCGTTCGCTTCGAGCACCCAGAGGGTCGCCCGTGTGTAGCCCGCGTCACGGAGCGAGCGGGTGACCCCCTCGAAGAGCTGGCGACCCACGCCGGTGCCGAGCGACGAGGGCTCGACGTAGATCGCGGGGACCTCACCGGTCCCGTCGGAGACGCCCTCGTCGCGGCTCGGGCCGAACGACGCGAACCCCACGACGAGCCCGCCGTTCTCGGCGACGAGCGCACCGCTCTTCGGATCCGGGTCGGCGAACGCCCCGAGCCACATCGATTCGCGATCGTCGACGGACAACCGGTCGAGGTAGTCGTCGGGAACCAAGCCACGATAGGTGTGCCGCCACGACGTCACGTGCACCTCGGCGACCGGTCGCGCATCCTCGGGCGTCGCTGCGCGGATACGGGCGGCTGCTCCCATCACGCCTCCGTCGGCTCGGCGGGCCGATACGTCGCGATGACGACGCCGGTGGTCGTCGTCTTCGTGTCGACGAGCCGGAGCGCGGCGGGTGAACCACCCTCGGGGAAGAGACGCCGTCCGGACCCCAGCACCAACGGATGGATCAGGAGCACGTACTCATCGACGAGGTCGTGGCGCATCAGGGACGCGACCAGCTCTCCGCTGCCGAGCACCACGAGATCGCCGCCCGGCTGTTCCTTGAGCGTGGCCACGGCCGCCATCGCATCGCCCTCGAGAAGCAAGGAGTTCTTCCACGAGAGCGGCTCCTCGAGCGTCGTCGATGCCACGTACTTCTGACGTTCGTTCAGCACGGCGGCGAACGGGTTGTCATCCGTCTGGGTGGACCAGAAGGACGCGAACTGCTCGAAGGTGCGGCGTCCGAACAGCAGAGCTCCACCCTTGGCGATCCCCTCCGCCGCGACATCGGCCATGACCTGATCGAAGTACGGCGGCGCCCATCCACCGTGTTCGAACCCGCCGCGGCGGTCCTCGTCGTGATCGCTCGGCGCTTGCATCACGCCGTCGAGCGTGAGGTTCGCGTTCACGACGAGCTTGCTCATCGAGGGGACCCCTCGTCGCCCAGAAGGTCGTCGATCTCGGCGAACTCGTCCTCGCTCAGCCGCCACGACTCGACCGCCTCCGCGTTCTCGCGGACCTGGTCGGGGCTGGTCGCGCCGGCGATGACGGTGGCGATCTCCGGCTGGCTCGCGAGCCAGGACATCGCGAGCTCGAGGATCGTGTGACCGTGCTGCTCGGCGAACGCCATCAGGCGTTCGACGAGGTCGAAGCGCTCATCGGTCAGGAACTCGGCCCATCCGTCACGGCCCGCCATCCGGGTGCCCGGCGGCGGCGGCTGCCCTCGCCGGTACTTGCCGGTCAACATCCCCGATGCGAGCGGGAAATACGGCATGAAGCTGAGGCCGAGTCGCCGGCAGGCGGGCAGCACCTCCTCGCGCGCTTCGCGCGCGAGCAGGCTGTACTCGTTCTGCACCGTGACGAACCGGCGGACGCCCTTCTCCTCCGCCGCCTCCTCGGCTTCGTCGAGCTGCTTCTCGGAGAAGTTCGAACAGCCGATCTCGATGACCTTGCCCTCGTCGACGAGCCGGGACATCGCGGTGAGCGTGTCGCCGATCGGCGTGGTGTCGTCGGGCGTGTGCAGCAGGTAGACGTCGATCCGGTCGGTCCCGAGGCGGGTGAGGCTGTCCTCGCACGCCCGAACCACCCACACGGGGTCGCCGCCGCTGAGCCCGTCCGGCGGCGTCCGCATCCCGAACTTCGAGACGATCACCGCCTCGTCGCGACGCCGCCCGAGCGCCTTGCCGAGGAACTCCTCGGAGTGCCCGTCGCCGTAGAGGTCGGCGGTGTCGAAGAGCGTGGCGCCCACCTCGAAGGCCGCGTCCACGACCTTGCGGGTCCGGTCCTCGTCGATCCGGCGGCCGAAGTTGTTGCAGCCGACGCCGGCCAACGGCACGGGGATCGCACCGATCGAGCGCATCTCCATCGAGGGCAGGTTACGACTCGACCGCGTCGCGAGGGTGGAGCAGGCCGAACAGGTACGCGTCGGTGAGCGCTTCCCACGACGCCTCGATGATGTTCTCGCTCACACCGACCGTCGTCCACGATCGTTCACCGTTGGACGAGTCGATCAGCACGCGGACCACGGCGCCGGTGCCGTGCGTCTCGGCGAGGACGCGGACGCGGTAGTCCTCGAGCTCGATGTGCCGGAGCTCCGGGTAGTCGTTCGTGAGGGCCTTGCGCAAGCGCGTCGTCGAGGGCGCCGACGGGGCCGTGGCCCTCGGCCGACTCGATGTGTCGCGAGCCCTTCGTGCGCACCTTGACCGTCGCCTCCGCCAGGGGCGACTCGCCGTCGCCGATCTTCTCCTCGACGTGCACGCGATAGCTGTCGACCTCGAAGAACGGTTGGGTCCATCCGGAGGCGCGCCGCATCAGCAGCTCGAGCGAGGCGTCCGCGAGCTCGAACGTGTAACCGCGCGCCTCGCGCTCCTTCAGCTCGTCGAGGATCGCCGGGACCGCGTCGTCGGCGACGTCGAGCTCGAACTCGGCCGCCTTCATCTTCAGGGTCGCGGCGCCGCCGAGGTCGGAGGCGACCACGCCGCGCCGGTTGCCGACGGCATCCGGTGAGACGTGCTCGTAGGCCTCGCTGAACCGAGCAACGCCGCTCGCGTGCAGTCCGGCCTTGTGGGTGAACGCGAAGCGGCCGGCGTACGGCTGGCGCGAGTCGGGGGCGACGTTGGCCACCTCGGCCACGTAGTGGGCCAGCTCGGTCAGATGCTCCACGGCGCCTTCGGGCAGGCAGTCGGCGTCCATCTTCAGGATGAGGTTGGCCGCGATCGGGACGATATCGGCGTTCCCGGTCCGCTCGCCGTAGCCGTTCACCACGCCCTGCACCTGCAGGACGCCGGCCTCGACGGCGGCGAGGGCGGAGGCGACCGCGCACCCCGTGTCGTTGTGCGTGTGGATCCCGAGCGGCACGCCGCCCACGCGCTCGCGGACCTCCCCCACGATCCGCGCAACCTCCGATGGGAGCGTGCCGCCGTTGGTGTCGCAGAGCACCAGTCGCTCGGCGCCCTCCTCGGCGGCGGCCTCGAGCACGCGGAAGGCGAAGTCGGCGTTCCCCAGGTAGCCGTCGAAGAAGTGCTCGGCGTCGAAGAACACCCGGCGTCCCTGGCCACGGAGGTGCTTCACGGTGTCGCGGACCATCGCCACGCCCTCGTCCAGGTCGGTCCGAAGCGCCTTCTCGACGTGGACGTCCCAGCTCTTGCCGACGAAGCACACGGTCTCGGTCCCGGCGTCGAGGAGGTCGCGGAGGATCGCGCTGTCCTCGGCCTTCTCTCCCGCGCGGCGCGTCATCCCGAAGGCGACGAGCTCGGCGTTGTCGAGCTTCTCCTTCGTGGCGAGACGGAAGAACTCCGTGTCGCGAGGATTGGCGCCCGGCCAGCCGCCCTCGATGTAGGGGAGGCCGAGCTGGTCGAGCTTGTGGAGGATCCGCATGCGGTCCTCGACCGAGTACGAGAGCCCGGGCGCCTGAGCGCCGTCGCGCAGGGTGGTGTCGTACAGCTCGACGTGTGGGCCGCCGGCGGTCATGCCGCGGCCGCCTCGGCGACGAGGTCGCCAACCTCCTGGGTGGAGTAGCCCATCTCGCCGGCGCGCATCGAGGCGAGCTTCGTGCAGGCGAACCGGATCCCGGCGTCGATGCGCGCCGCCGCCCCGCCCTCGCCGAGCTGCGACAGCAGCATCCCCGTCGCGCCGATCGCCGCGAGCGGATTGATCGTGCCCTTGCCCGTCTCGGACGGCGCGGTCCCCCCGATCGGCTCGAACATCGACACGCCGATCGGGTTGATGTTCCCGCCGGCCGCGATCCCCATCCCGCCCTGGATCATCGCGCCGAGGTCCGTGATGATGTCGCCGAACATGTTGTCGGTGACGATCACGTCGAACCGCGACGGGTCGTCCAGGAAGTAGATGCAGGCCGCATCGACGTGCACGTAGTCGGTCACGACGTCCGGGTACTCGGCCGCGATCTCGTTCACCACCCGCTGGTACAGATCGCCCGCGAACGTCAGCACGTTGGTCTTGTGGACGAGCGTCAGCTTCCGCCGCCGGCCAGGGTGCATCGCGAGGTCGAACGCGTACCGCACGATCCGCTCCACGCCGTGCCGCGTGTTCACGGAGGACTGCACCGCCACCTCGTGCCGCGTCCCCTTCCGATGGAACCCGCCGACCCCGCTGTAGAGGCCCTCGGAGTTCTCGCGGACCACGACCATATTGACGTCGTCCTCGGTGTGCGAGGGCACCAGCGTCTGCACGCCGGGGTACCGGATCACCGGTCGGAGGTTCACGAACTGGTCTAGCTCGAAGCGGATCCGCAGCAACAGGTCGCGCTCGAGGATCCCCGGCGGCACCCGAGGGTCGCCCACGGCACCGAGCAGGATCGCGTGGGTCTCCCGGAGGGCCTCGAGGTCGGCGTCCGGGAGGGTCTCGCCCGTCCGCAGGTACCGCTCGGCGCCGAGGTCGAAGTCGATCAGCTCGACCTCGAAGCCTTCACGAACGGACTCGAGGACCTTGAGCGCCTCCGCGATCACCTCCGGCCCGGTCCCGTCGCCTCGGATCACGCCGATCCGGTACGGGCGCGGACCCGCGTCGAGACGCTCAGGTCGTGCCTCGGTGGCGACCACCGCGCTCACGGCGCGACCTCG
The DNA here is from genome assembly GCA_963750945.1 of uncultured Actinomycetota bacterium. GTDB lineage: Bacteria > Actinomycetota > UBA4738 > UBA4738 > HRBIN12 > JAJNBA01. The sequence goes on from CAVVSH010000014.1 coordinate 102,405, forward strand.
TTCGTGGCGGCCTCGTCCGACGCGGCGACCGCCAGCGCCCGGTTGATCGCGGCCAGGTACGCGCGGGCGCTCGCCTCGACCACGTCGGTCGCGACGCCGCGGCCGGTCACGTGCCGCCCGTCGATCTCCAGCTGCACGACGACGTCTCCTAAGGCGTCGGAACCTCCCGTGACCGAGGAGACGTTGAAGGTGATCAGGCGCGCCTCCACGCCCGCGGCCCGCTGGATCGCGCCACAGGCGGCGTCGATCATCCCGTCGCCCATCGCGGACTCCTCGATCACCTCGTCGCCCTTGCGGAGCCGGACGGTCGCGGTCGGCGCGAGGTGGGTGCCGCCGCCCGAGGCCAGGGACTCGAGGACGAGAAGATCCTCCTTCCCGCTGCCGACCTCTTCCATGACGATCGCGGCGAGATCCTGGTCCGTGATCTGGATCTTCCGGTCGGCGAGCTCCTTGAAGCGCGCGAACGCCCGGTTCATGTGATCGGGGTCGATCGAGATGCCGACCTTCTCGAGCGCGTCGGCGAACGCGTGTCGTCCCGAGTGCTTGCCCAAGAACGATCCGGTTGCCCTCGAGCCCGATCTCGAGCGGGTCCATGATCTCGTAGGTCGCGCGGTTGGCCAGGACACCGTGCTGGTGGATGCCGCTCTCGTGCGCGAACGCGCTCGCCCCCACGACCGCCTTGTTCGGTTGCACCGAGTAGCCCGTGAGCGAGGAGACGAGCCGGGAGGTCCGCACGATCTCCTTCAGATGGAGACCGTGCTGCACGCCGAGCGACTCTCCACGCGTCCGCACGATCATCGCGATCTCCTCGAGCGAGCAGTTGCCGGCTCGCTCACCGATGCCGTTCACCGCCACCTCGACCTGGCGCGCGCCGTTCTCGATCCCCGCGAGGGAGTTCGCGACCGCGAGGCCGAGGTCGTTGTGGCAATGGGTGGAGATGATCACGTGATCCGGCGTCCGCTCGCGGACGATCCGCACGAGCTCGCCGAACTCCGCCGGCGTCGCGTATCCCACCGTGTCGGGCACGTTGATCGTCGTCGCGCCGGCCTTGACCGCCACGTCGAAGCACGCGAGCAGGTAGTCGAGCTCCGTGCGCGTCGCGTCCTGGGCACTGAACTCCACGTCGTCGGTGTACCCCGCGGCCAGGCGGGTGCCCTCCTCGATCGCATCCAGCACCTGCTGGCGCGACATCCGGAGCATGTCCTCCATGTGGATCTGCGAGGTCGAGATGAAGACGTGGATCCGGAACCGGTCCGCGCCCTTCAGCGCCGCGGCGGCGCGCTCGATGTCGCCGGGGACCACGCGAGCGAGCGAGGCGATCACCGGACCCTTCACGCTGGTCGCGATCTCGCGGACGGCGTCGAACTCGCCGTCCGAGGAGATCGCGAACCCCGCCTCCAGGATGTCGACGTTGAGCCGGCCCAGCTGCTCGGCGATCTCGACTTTCTCGTCCTTGGTGAGCGCGATGCCGGGGGCCTGCTCCCCGTCGCGCAGGGTGGTGTCGAAGAACCGGACTACGTCGGGGTCCTTGGCGGCGCTCACGACGGCGGCACTTTCTCTTCGCTGCGCAGCCACGGCATCATCTTGCGGAGCTCACGCCCCACGTCCTCGAGCTGCGAGGAGCGCGCCTCGCGCCGCTTCGCCAGGAACTCGTCGAAGCCACCGTCGGCCTCCGCGATCCAGCGCTTCGCGAACGTGCCGTCCTGGATCTCGGCGAGCGCGCGGTGCATCGTCTCGCGCGTCCGCTCGTCCACGACGCGAGGGCCGCTCGTGTAGTCGCCCCACTCCGCGGTGTCCGAGATCGAGTACCGCATCCACGAGAGTCCGCCCTCGTAGATCAGGTCGACGATCAGCTTCATCTCGTGCAGGCACTCGAAGTACGCGATCTCGGGCTGGTAGCCGGCCTCGACCAGCGTGTCGAAGCCCGAGCGGATCAGCTCGGAGATCCCGCCGCAGAGCACCATCTGCTCGCCGAAGAGATCGGTCTCCGTCTCCTCCTTGAAGCTGGTCTCGATGATGCCGGCGCGAGCCGCGCCGATGCCGGCCCCGTAGGCGAGCGCACGCTGGCAGCGCCTTGCCCGTGGCGTCCTGCTGCACGGCGACCAGCGCCGGGGTCCCGTTGCCCTCCTCGTAGGTGCGGCGCACGAGGTGACCCGGGCCCTTGGGCGCGATCATCGTCACATCGACCTCGGCCGGGGGCTTCACGGTGCCGAAGTGGATCGAGAACCCGTGCGCGAACATCAGCATGTCGCCGGCGCGCAGGTGGGGCGCGATCTCCTCGGCGTAGACCTTCCCGTGGGAGGTATCCGGGAGCAGCACCATCACCACGTCCGCCTCCGCCACGGCGTCGCCGATGTCGAGGACATGGAGCCCGGCTTCCTCGGCCTTCGTGCGGCTTGACGAGCCGGGTCGCAGACCCACGCGCACGTCGTGTCCCGAGTCCTTCAGGTTCCGCGCGTGCGCGTGGCCCTGCGACCCGAACCCGAGGACCGCGATCTTCTGGCCCGCCAACGCGGATACATCCGTGTCCTGCTCGTGGTAGATCGTCGCCATCTGCGTCCCTTTCGCGATGTTCGAAGTTCTTTCGTTGGAGACTTGGAGGCTCGTCTACACGCCCCCGCCGTCCCAGTCCGACGCGTCCTCGGCCCCCGCGGCCTTCGCGACCCGGAGCCCACCCTTCTCCCTGATCCCGCGGTCGCCCCGGGCGAGCGCGATCCGACCCGTCCGCGACAGCTCGACGATCCCGTACTCGGACAGGAGCTCGCGGAGCGCCTCGAGCTTCTCGGGCTTGCCGGATGCCTCGACCGTGAGCGTCGTCTTCGTCACGTCGACGATGCTCACCCGGAAGACCTCCGCGATCTCCATGATCCGCGCTCTCGCATCGCCCTTGGCCCGCACCTTCGCGAGCATCAGCTCCCGCTCGACGGCCGACCCCGGTTCGTGCTCGAGGATCTTGATCACGTTGATCAGCTTGTTCAGTTGCTTCGTGACCTGCTCGAGCGACTTGGACTCGACGTTCACGACGACGGTCATCCGCGAGAGCCCCTCGGTCTCGGTCGGACCGACCGCGAGCGAGTCGATGTTGAACCCACGCGCGGAGAACAGTCCGGCCACCCGTGTCAGGACGCCGGGCTTGTCCTCGACGAGGACCGAGAGCGTGTGCAGGCTCATGCGATCGGTGCCTCCGCCGGGTCGGCCTGAGGCCGGAGACCCTCCGGCCCGGTGATGATGTCGTCGTTCGAGGCGCCGGCCGGCACCATCGGGAAGCACATCTCCATGTCGTCGCAGCGGAAGTCGATCACCACACTGCGGTCGTCCACGGACAGCGCCTTCTCGATCACCGTGTCGACGTCCTCGGGCCGATCCGCCCGGAGGCCGACGGCGCCGTAGGCCTCGGCGAGCTTCACGTAGTCGGGCACGTCGTAGCCGAGATGCACCTGCGAGTACCGCTCCTCGTAGAAGAGCTCCTGCCACTGGCGGACCATGCCGAGGTTCGCGTTGTTGATGATCGCCGTGATGAACGGGATCTTCTCCGTGGTCGAGGTGGCAAGCTCCTGGCACGTCATCTGGAAGCAGCCGTCGCCGTCGATCGCGATCACGCGCCGATCCGGCTGGCCGGCCGCCGCGCCGAGCGCCGCCGGGACCGCGAACCCCATCGTGCCGAGGCCGCCCGAGTTGATCCAGGTCCTGGGCTTCTCGAAGGACCAGAACTGCGACGCCCACATCTGGTGCTGGCCGACGCCGGCGACGACGATCGTGTCGCCGTCGGAGTGCGCGCGCAGACGCTCGATCGCGAACTGCGGCTTCAGGGGGCCGTCGTCCTGCTGGTCGTAGCGGAGAGGGTGCTGGGCTTGCCACTCGGCGAGCTGGCCGAGCCAGGCGCTCCGATCCGGGATGCCGGACTCGTCCTGGCGGCGGGTGAGCTCCGCGACCAGCTTCGCGGTCACGTCCTTGCAGTCGCCGACGATGGGCACGTCGGCGACGCGATTCTTCCCGATCTCGGCCGGGTCGATGTCGATGTGCACGATCTTGGCGTCGGGCGCGAACGTCGAGAGCTTGCCGGTCACTCGGTCATCGAATCGGGCTCCCACGGCGACCAGCAGGTCGGCCTTCTGCATCGCGGTCACGGCCGTGTAGACGCCGTGCATGCCGGGCATGCCGAGGCAGAGCTCGTGGGTGTCCGGGAAGGCTCCGCGGGCCATGAGGGTCGTCACGACGGGGAGGTGCCCCGTCGTCGCGAGCTCGAAGAGCTCTTCGGTGGCGTTCGCCTTGATGACGCCGCCGCCGACGTACAGGACGGGCCGCTTCGCGTCCATGATCAGCTTGGTCGCCTCGACGACCTGCCGCATGTTGCCCTTCGTCGTCGGCTTGTAGCCGGGAAGGTCGACGGCGTCGGGCCAGCGCCACGTGGTCTCGTTCACGAGCACGTCTTTCGGCAGGTCCACCAGCACGGGGCCGGGGCGGCCGGTCCTGGCGATGTGGAACGCCTCCCGGATCGTTTCCGCGACCTCGCCGGGGTCCGTCACGAGGAAGTTGTGCTTGGTGACCGGCATCGTGATCCCGGTGATGTCCGCTTCCTGGAAGGCGTCGTTGCCGACTACCGGCGTCGGGACCTGGCCGGTGATCGCGACCATCGGGACCGAGTCCATCTTCGCGTCGGCCAGCGCCGTGACGAGGTTGCAGCCGCCGGGGCCGGAGGTGGCCATCGCGACGCCGACCTTGCCGGTCGCCCAGGCGTAGCCCTCGGCCGCGTGTCCGGCTCCCTGCTCGTGGCGACAGAGGACGTGGCGGACGGAGGAATCGATCAGCGGGTCATAGGCCGGCAGGATCGCCCCGCCGGGGATCCCGAACATGATGTCGACGCCCTCGCCCTCGAGGGCCTTGAACAACGCTTGGGCGCCGGTGACCTTCATGGACAGCTCACCTTCATCCCGCGACCGCTTCCCGCTCGGGATCCTCGACCGGGCCGGTCTGAACGCGCTTCACGGTGGCACCCAGCCGGCGAGCCAGGTTGCGACACGCACGCTCGAACTCCCACGGGGTCCAGTCGCGCCTTCGGCTCTGCAGGTCCTCGCCGCCGAAGCCGCTCAGATACGTGACCTCGGAGGACAGGTAGCGGTCGACCGCGGCCCTGGTCCCCGGGTCATCGGTCTCGACGCTCACCTGACCGGGCCCTTCCCACAGCACACTGGCGACGGTGGCGCCGTCCTTCTCGAATTCGTAGCGCATCGGGTACTCCTCCTATCTCGTTCCGTGACGCTCGGGCCGGGGCAGAAAAAAACCCCCGCGTAGCGAGGGTATCGGCGCGGAACGCGGGCCTCTGAGGCCCGGCCGCGCCTAGCGAATAAGTACGAGGACGCTGCTCGAGATGGTCCTCGCGCTCTTCATGGTCGAGTCAGTGTCGGCGGCTCGGATAGGGAGTGTCAACCCCCGGATGGCCGAGGGGCCCGGGTGAGGACTGCCTCGCAACGTGCTTGGAGCATCCGAGTCAGGTGGAGGCGGGTTGTGTGGCTTCCTCTCGCGTCTCCTCCTGCTTGTCGACCTCCGTCTCCTGGACGACGCGTTCGACGATCTCGCCGGCGAGATCCTCGCTCTTCCGTCTCGCGGCTTCCTCGGCTTGCTGGACCTCGACGCGCGCGGCCTGCCAGGCCGACCAGTGCCCCGACACGAGTGCCCAGAGGGACAGCGAGGCCACGTAGGCGACGCTGCTGATCCAGCCGGTCATGACCGAGACGGGGATCATCACGATCCAGAAGATCGTGAGCCATCCGTTCACCCGGCGCATGAAGACCGGGTCACCCTGGATGCTCGCCCACAGAGACTTGACGACGCTCATGTCGACGTCCCAGTTCCCTCGTTCGCAGCGCGGTCAAACCCCGCCGAGGCCAACGGTGCTAGCGTTCGGCCGCCATGGCCACGGGTGCCTCCACCGATCCCGCCCTCGACGCCGCGATCCGCGCGATCCCCTCGTGGGAAGGCAAGGAGCTCGAGATCGTCCCGATCGCCGAGGGCCGCACGAACCGCAACTTCCGTGTGACGGCCGGCGACGAGGCCTTCTTCCTCCGACTCTCCGAGAAGTCCACCGAGCTGCTCGGGATCGACCGGGATGCGGAGCAGGACTCTGTCCGGGCGGCGGCCCAGGCCGGCGTGGGGCCCGAGGTGTTCGTCTACCTTCCGGACCTGGGGTGCCTCGTCACGCGATGGATCGACGCCGAGCCGCTCTCCGAAGGAGACCTCGAGCGCCAGGAGGTGCTCGCTCCCGTGGTGGATGCGATCAAGGCGATCCATGCGGGCCCGGCATTGAAGTGGTCGTTCGACCCCTTCCGGATCGTCGAGGACTACAAGCGCATCTCCGAGGAGCGCGGTGTCCACGTCCCCGAGGCCTACGACGAGGCGCACGAGAAGGTCGCGTGGATCGAGTTCGCCTTCGCGAGCGACCCTATGACGCTCCGTCCGTGCCACAACGACCTGCTCGAGGCGAACTTCCTCCTCCGCGACGGCCACGTCTGGGTCGTGGACCACGAGTACGCGGGGATGGGCGACCCGTTCTTCGACCTGGGGAACCTCTCGATCAACAACGCGCTGTCCGACGATGCGCAGGAGCGGCTGCTCGCTCTGTACTTCGGGGAGCCGACCGACGCGCACCGAGCCCGGCTGAAGCTGATGCGGATCATGTCGGACTTCCGCGAGGCGATGTGGGGCGTGCGTGCAACAGGGCCTGTCGACGCTCGACATCGACTACGTCGAGTACGCGACGAAGCATTTCGACCGGCTGTCCACCACGATGGCGGACTCGCGCTTCGACGACTGGCTCGAGACGGCCCGAGGGAGCTGAGCACGTGGCAGGCGATCACACGCGCGTCGTCGTGATCGGTGGCGGCGTGGGCGGTACCTCGATCGCGTACCACCTGGCCTCCCTCGGGTGGTCCGACGTCGTCCTCCTCGAACGCGCGGACCTCACGTCAGGCTCCACGTTCCACTCCGCCGGACTGGTCGGCCAGCTGCGGTCCTCGGTCAGCCTCACACGGATGATGATGTACGGGACCGACCTGTACCGACGCCTGCAGGATGAGACCGGCGTCGACGTCTCGTGGCACGAGGTGGGGTCGCTCCGGCTCGCCTCCTCCGAGGGGCGCCTCCAGGAGCTCCAGCGGCAGGCCGGCTGGGGACGCACGTTCGGACTGCCCCTCGAGATCCTGTCGACCGAGGAGGCGCACGATCGGTTCCCGCTGTTCGATCCGTCGGGCGTCCTGGGCGCCGCATTCCTCCCGACCGACGGCTACCTCGATCCGAGCGGGCTCGCGTTCGCCCTCGCGGAAGGAGCGAGGCGCCGTGGTGTGGAGATCCGTACGAACGCACGCGTGACCGCGGTCGACGTCCGGGACGGTCGCGTCCGCGGCGTGGTGACCGAGGAGCACGGACCGATCGAGGCCGAGGTCGTGGTGAACGCAGGAGGGATGTTCGCGCACCAGCTCGGCCGGATGGCCGGCGTCGAGGTGCCCGTGGTGCCGTTCGGGCATCAGTACCTGCTGACCGAGCCGATCGACGGCGTCACCGCGGACCTCCCGACGATGCGCGACCCGGACCGGCTCGTCTACTTCCGGCCGGAGGCCGGCGGCGGGCTGGTGATGGGCGGCTACGAGCGGAACCCCGACCCCTGGGCAGTGGAGGACGGCCCGCCCGCCGACTTCAACGGGAAGCTGCTGCCCGAGGACTGGCCGCGGTTCGAGGCGCTCGCCGAACGGCCGCATCGTCCTTGGTCCCGGCGCTGGGCGAAGCCGGGGTCGTCCGGCTCCTGAACGGCCCGGAGGCGTTCACGCCCGACGGCGAGTTCATCCTCGGCGAGTCGGACGTCGCGCGGGTTCTTCGTGGCGGCAGGATTCTGCGCCCACGGGATCGCCGGCGCCGGCGGGATCGGCAAGGTGCTCGCGGAGTGGATCGTCGACGGGCGAGCCGGAGTGGGACGTCTGGAAGATGGACGTCCGGCGCTTCGGCGACGCACTACCGCTCGCGCGAGCTACGCGCGCGACCGCGCCTACGAGGTCTACGCGACCTACTACGACATCCACTATCCGGGCGAGGAGCGCCAGTGCCGGACGGCCCCTGAAGGTGCCGCCGGCGTACGCGCAGCTGCAAGCAGCTCGACGCCGAGTTCGGCGAGAAGTCCGGCTGGGAGCGGGTGAACTGGTTCCGCTCGAACGAGGACCCGGCACACGAGGGCCGGCGGCCGCGGGGCTGGGCCGGGCGAGCATTGGTCGACCGCGATCGTGACCGAGCACCTCGCGTGCCGGGAGCGCGCGGCCCTGTTCGACGAGAGCAGCTTCGCCAAGCTCGAGGTCTCCGGACGGCGACGCGGCTGGCGTTCCTGCAATGGCTGTGCGCGAACGACGTGGACCGGCGCGCCGGGCTGCGTCGTCTACACGCAGATGCTGAACCAGCCGCGGCGGCATCGAGAGCGACCTCACCGTGACCCGGCTCGCCGACGAACGGTTCCGGCTCGTGATCGGGACCGCGTTCGGGAACCACGACCTGGCGTGGATCCGGAAGCAGCTCGGAGCGGACGAGCGGGTGCAGGTCCACGACGTGACCGGCACGTTCGCCTGCTACGGGCTCTGGGGGCCCCGAGCTCGGGACATCTTGAGCGCCCTCACCGACGCCGACCTGTCGAACGAGGGGTTCCCATACCTGCACGCAGCGGGAGCTCGACGTGGGGTCGGCGCCCTGCCTCGCCCTCCGGGTGACCTATGTCGGCGAGCCTGGATGGGAGCTCTACACGCCGGCCGAGTTCGGGGCGAGCCTGTTCGAAGCGTTGCTCGAAGCCGGCCGCGACCACGGCGCGATGCCCGCCGGCTACCGCTCGATCGATTCTCTCCGCGTCGAGAAGGGCTACCTCGCGTGGGGCGCCGATATCACCCCCGAGGAGGACCCGTTCCAAGCCGGGCTGGGGTTCGCGGTGGATCTGGGGAAGGACTTCCTCGGGAAGGACGCACTGGTGGCGCGACGCGATCGCGAGCGGCCGCGCCTTGTCACCCTCGCCCTGGAGGACCCGCGGGCGATGGTCCTCGGCAACGAGCCGGTGTTCCACGGGGGCGACGTCGTCTCACGGATCACCAGCGGCGGGATCGGCTACGCGGTCGAGCGCTCGATCGCGTTCGCGTACCTGCCGGCGCCGCTCCCCGAGCCCGGCACGCGACTCGAGGTGGAGGTGTTCGGAGAGCGCGTCGGCGCGGAGGTGGTGGGCCGGGCGCTGTGGGACCCGGCGGGCGAGCGGATCCGCGCCTACGCATCACCGGGCATGAAAGAGTGACCGTTCCACGCGGCGCGGATCCGCTTGCGGAACACGCCGGGCAAGTCCAGATGCATGGACTCCGGGAGGTCGCGATCGCCGCAGTCGAGCAACAGCACGATCCCCTCGCCCTCGAAGCGTTGGAAGTCGTGCACCGGCCCGGGAGCGTCGATCGAGGCCTCGAGGAAGTAGGCGGGGTGATAGCCGTACTCCATCTTCACCGTCCACACGTAGAGCACGCCGCCTCCGGACCTGACGTACTCGACGGCCTCCGGCGTGGCCTCGATCCTCACGGAGCAAGCGTGCGCGCGCCGCGGAGCTGACCGTCAACGCGAGGCGACCGCGAGGAGGCGTCCGAACTCCTCGCCGGTGAAGACAGCCAGCGCACGTCCCCAGCGCTCCTCGGCCCACCCCCAGAAGTCGAACGCGATCGCCGAGATCTTCGCCTGGATCGCCGCCCACAGCGTCCAGCCCACGTCGGCCATGAGAGCCTGCAGGTCCATCCGTGCGAGGAGCTCAGGGGTAGCTTCACCGAAATACGCCTCACACAGCCTCGCGCGTTGGTCAGCATCGAACCCGCACTCCTGTGCCGTGTCACCGAGCTCGAACGTCGGATCGTTGTTCCCGCTGTACTCGAAGTCGACGATCCAGAGCTGCGCGCCGTCGTCGATGTAGTTCTCCGCCAGGAGGTCGTTGTGACACGGAACGCTCGGCAGCGGACTCGCGATCGAGAGCGCGTTCGATCTCGGCGACCTGACCCCGGTGGTCGTCGAATCCATCGGGGATCCGATACGTCGCGCTCTCCGCAGACGCGGAGGTACCTCTCGGTGAGGCGGAACATGTCGAAGTCCTTGAGGAACCGTGGCCCGGCGTGCAGGCGGCGGAGCGACGCCGCGATGCGCGGGGCCATCGCGGGCGACCGCAGCCGTTCGGAGGACATCGTCGTGCCCTCGACGAACTCGATCACCATCACGTCGAGGTCCTCGAGCACCTCGACGATGCGGGGTGAGACACCGGTCGCCGACGCCGCGGCGGCGTTGTGTCGCTCGTTCTCTCGATCAACGGCCAGGAGCTCCGTCGAGGCGCCGGGGATCCGCACGACGTACCGGTCCCCTTCGGCGTCCACGAGGTAGTTGGTGTTGGTCAGCCCACCGGAGAGCTCCGAGACACTCGTCTCGCGGCCGCGCCACGCGGAGCACCCGCTCGAGGACCTCCTCGATCGAGGTCACGCGGCGATCCTCCCGCCGCCATCGACGAGCACGTCGGGGGCGATCTCGGCCGGAACCGACTCGCCGAACACGTCGACCTGGAGGTCGGCATCACGGAGCTCGATGGGCAGGGAAGCGAGGGCCACGTTTCGCCCGACCGTGAACCCGTAGGCGCAGCTCCGGAGCCGGCCGACGACCTGCGATCCGTCGAGCACCGCCTCCCCACCGTAGATCGGGACGTAGTCGCCGCCGTCGCCGACCAGGATGGTCCGGAGCCGGCGGGTCGATCCCTCGATCGCGCTGCTCGAGGAGCGGGCCTCGGCCGATGAAGTCGCGTCCCTCGAACACCACGAACCGCTCGAGACCGGATTCGAGAGGAGAGTCGTTCGCCGTCATGTCCGAGCCGAAGGCGCGGAACCCCTTCTCGATCCGGAGACCATCCAGGCACCGGTACCCGCACAACTCCAGGCCATGCTCCGCGCCGGCGGCCGCCAACCGGTCCCAGGCCTCGACGGCCCAGGGCGGTTCGACGAAGAATTCCCAGCCCACCTCGCCCGCGTAGCTCACGCGCTGTCCCCACACGGGAGCGGCACCGATCCGGAGTACGCGGGCGCTCATCCCTGGGAAGTCTTCGCTCGTGAGGCTGGATCCGGTGCAGGCGCTGAGGATCGCGGGGGCGGCGGGCCCCCAGAGCGCGATCACGGCGAGATCCTCGCTCGCGTCTCGGAGATGAACGTCCGCCATCTCCTCTCGGAGCGCGATGCTTCGGAGCCAGCCGAGGTCACCGTCGATCGCGCCCGCGCCGGTGATCACACGGAACCGCTCGACGTCCGAACGAACGATCGTGACGTCGCCGATGATCCCGCCACCCCCGTCCAGCAGCTGCGAGTAGACGACGGTTCCCACCGGGACGTCGACACGGTTCGAGGCCGCCCGCTCGAGCAGTCGGAGGGCGTCCGGGCCCCCCACGTCGATCTTCCCGAACGAGCTCAGGTCGAAGAGGCCGGCGCGCTCGCGGACCGCGCGATGCTCCTCGCCGACCCGGTCGAGCCACGGCGGCCGCGTCCAGCCGAACGCCCGCTGCTCCGGCCCGGCGCGTCGCCACGTCTCCCCAGGTTCGCATCGCTCCGCGCGCTCCCACCCGTGCTTCACCTGGAAGACGGCGCCGGCCTCCTGGAGCCGTCCGTGCAGCGGCGACACACGCTTCGGCCGGCCGAGCTCGTCGTGATCGAACGGGTAGCGGAGGAGGTAGTAGTAGCGGTAGGTCTCGCGCGCGAGCTCGGCGACCCATCCCGCATCCTCGTGCACACGCCCGAACCGCCAAGGCCGATAGGGCGTCAGGTCGAGTTCGGTTCCGCCCGCGATGATCCACTCGGCCAGGGACCTCCCGAGCCCGCCGGCGGCCCCGAACCCGTTCAGGGACAAGCCGGCGGCCATCCACAGGCCACGGACGTCGGGAACGGGGCCGACCAGTGGGTTCGCATCGGGAGTCATCGCGTCCGGATGGCACACGAGCTTCACGATCTCCGCGTCCGCGACGAACGGGAACCGGCGCGCCGCCCCGCGGAGCAGCTGCTCGAACCGATCCATGTCGGGCGGGAGGGATCGGCCGCCGTGCTCCCACGGCGCGCCGTCGACCCAGCGCGCGACCGGGTCGGGCTCGTAGCCACCGAACACCACGCCTCCCGCCTCCGACTTGCCGTAGACGAGGTTGTCCGGGTCGCGGAAGCACGGCATGTCCCGTGGGAGCTCCGAGCCGGGTACCGCCTTCAGGGCGATGTGCTGGTGATCGACCGGCGTCGACGGGACCCGGACGCCAGCGAGCGCCGCGACCCGCGGGGCCCAGATACCGGCGGCGTCGACGACAACCTCGCACTCGATCCGCTCCCGCTCGGTCCGGATCGCCACGATCTCCCGCCCGTCCGAGATCTCGATCCCCGTCACTCGCTCGCCCGTGCGGATCCGGACACCGAGCGCACGGGCGGCGTCCGCCATCGCGTACGTCGCCGTGTGCGGATCCAGGAACCCGTCGCCGGGAACCCAGACACTTCCGAAGAGTCCCTCCGGGGTCGCCGCCGGCATCAGCCTCTGCGTTTCCTCTGCGGACAGGAGCTCCACGTCGAGCCCGATCCCCCGAGCCCGCGACACGCCGCGTTGCAACTCCTTGAACGACTCCGGGCTGGAGGCGATGCGGACGCTCCCCACGGGATCGAACACCCCGAGCTCTCGGTACAGCTCGACCGAGTATCGGCGGAACGCCGTCATCGTCGGAGAGGGATTGAACATCGTGACGAGCCCGGCGGCATGGGCCGTGGACCCGCTCGTCAGCTCACCCTTGTCCAACAAGAGCACGTCCGTCCAGCCGGCACGAGCCAGGTGCAGCGCGACGCTGCACCCGGTGACGCCGCCGCCGATCACCACCGCGCGTGCTCGATCGCTCACGGACCCCTCCTGAAGGATGGGGCGGGACCGAACGGTCCCGCCCCATCGTGCCTGTCCCCCGATCCCTTACTCGGGCGGGATCTCCCGGAACGCGTATTCGACCTTCAGGCCGGCACTCGCTCGGACCTGCCGCATGACGTAGTACACGAGCAGTCCGAACACGGCGGTCCCCAGGACGATGTAGTACGGGAACCAGCCGTTGACGGACGCGGCCAGGCCGAGGTTGTCCACGAACAGGAACGACCCGACCATGAAGGCCCCGAACGCGAACCCGAGCAGCCCGACCACGGTCACCATGGGCGTGTTCCCGAGCTTGTACTGGTAGCCCGGCGACGCCTCGTACACCTTGGCGGCGCGATACGGGAGGAGCGCCGCCGCCAGCGCCGAGAGCGTCATCACCGCGCCGTTCGCGAACGTGATGCCCAGGGTCCACCGGAACCACTCGCCGATCTTGTTGTACCCCCAGATCACCGGGATCGCCGCGAGGAAGTACGCGATATGGGCGTTCAGGGGCGTCTTCCAGCGCGGATGCACGCGAGCGAACCAATCCGGCAGCAGCCCGTCGAGGCCCATCGCGACCATGATCCGCGTCGTGCCGATGTAGCAGTTGCAGACGATCTGGAAGGAATTGAGGATGTATCCGATGCCGATGATCCCGATCAGGATCGGGCTCGAGGTCAGCGCGATCGCGATCAGGTTCGGCATCAACGGCACGACCCCGTCGACCAGCTTCGCCTCGGAGACCAGGTACCAGTAGCCGGACGAGGCGACCATGAGGCCGTCCTGCCCGATGCCGCTCTCCATGGCGACCGCCAGCAGGATCAACAGCGCCGCCGTGAACGTGAGCGAACCGACGATGATGAACATCTGGCTCCGGAACACGTTGGCGTTCTTGATCTCACCTCCCTGCTCGGAGGAGTAGGTCGCCCATTGCAGGCTCGTCCACGCGATCGGAGCGACCATCAGCGTCCCGAAGAGCCAGAACGGCGGGTCGAAGGTCACGCCCGCATCCGCGGCAGCGGCCTTCGCCGTCGCGAAGAAGCCCTGGGTCCCGTCCGTCGCCACTGCGAATCCGTCGAGGCTCGACTGAAACTCCCCAGGGTTCGTCGTGAAGAACAGGATCAGCATCACGGCGAAGGACGCGAGGATCGCGTACCACATCACGAACTGGAACCGGACGTAGTTACGGAACCCGGTCACGAGGAGCACCAACGACAGGGCCGCATTGAGGATGCTGATGGTGATGATGCCGTTGGCCGTCGCCGCCCACGCGCCGAAATCGACCAGCGATTGGTTGTTCAGCGAGACTCCCAGGCCGATGAAGGTGGGGGCGATGCCCAGGACGGCCATCAACCAGCCGGACAGGGCTACCCACTGCAGGATCCACACGACGAAGAACGCGAAGACGACCGTGAACCCGAACCCACCTCCGAAGACGCGACTCTGGAACACGTAGTCGCCGCCCGATCGGGGAAGCGCCGTCGCCAACCAGACGTAGGCGAGCGCGATGGGCAGTTCGAAGAGGAACGCGAACAGGATCCCGAGGACGAGGTTCGACCCCTGGAACGCCGTCGGGGCCCAGACGTAGGTCCACGGGAAGATCAGACCCATCGTGAGGACGTTGTAGATGAACGCCGAGTACGGCGACATCACTCGGACGAGACCCGAAGCTCGCCGAGTGAACACCTGCGGCGCTACCGCTTCAGCCATCCCTCCCTCCTTCTGTGCGTCACGCCGGCTCAGCCGGACGTGAATTGGTGTCCCAACACTTCCCCTCCCCGGATCGCGACGATCAGGCCGCGCAGCACCCCCTCTCCGTACTCGCTCCCGGGGTTGAACGCGGGAGTGCGGCCGTACTTGGTCGCCCCCCGGGACTCGTGGATATGGCCGTGCAGACCGACCGTGGGCTGATGGTTCGCCAGCGCGTCGGCCACCGCCTGCGAGCCGGCGCCGTAATGGACCGGCTGACCTCTCTCGATCACCGGCTTCGGGGGCCAGACCGAGGCATCCAGCTTGAGGCACGTGTCGAGGCCCGAGTCGAGCGGCGGGCAGTGGAAGTTGAAGACCGTCTTCGCCGGATCCGACACGGACGGCATCAGTTTCTCGATGACCTCCCCGATCTCCTCGTCGGTCCGCTCACGGGGCGTCTCCCAGGGCGTCGGGGTCGAGTAGCCGATCGTCAGGAGCTCGTGCTCGTCGTCGAGGGGCACGACGCGGTTCTCCGCGTTCACGACACGCT
The DNA here is from genome assembly GCA_963750945.1 of uncultured Actinomycetota bacterium. Classification (GTDB taxonomy): domain Bacteria; phylum Actinomycetota; class UBA4738; order UBA4738; family HRBIN12; genus JAJNBA01. The sequence continues at coordinate 117,580 of CAVVSH010000014.1, forward strand.
CCGACGCCGTCTCGTCGAGGGCGCTCAGGACCTCGTCCGTGTCGTCGTTGCCGCCGCAGAGGTACACGTTCACGGGAGTGTCCGCCAGCCGCTCCTCCGCGAGGGTGACCCACTCGGCCAGCCGCTCCTTCGCCAGCACGTCGAAGAGATCGTCGATGCGATCCTGCTGTCCCTCGTAGGACGCGTACTCCTCCGGATCCATCTCCTGCCAGTAGAACCCGAGGGTCTGCATCGTCAGCTTGAACTCGGCGAGCTGCTCCTCGCTCGTGATGTGGTGGCTCTGCCCCTGCAGGCGCGCCCGCCACGTGCCACCGGTTTCCCGCACCATCGGGATGAGGAGCTTGCCCATCAGGTCGCCGCCGAACACGAGCGCGTCGACCTCGTAGAACTTCGCGGCGTTGAGGAACTTGCGGTACGTGGGCTCCGAACCGTGGATGTCGCAGGCATAGAAGAGGCGCGTGGCCTTCTCCTTCTCCTTCTTCGAGAAGAGCGGCATCAGATGTCCTCCGGCACGGCCATCAGCTCACCCACGTCCCGGTACCACTTCTTCCGGTCACCGACCTTGGCGCGGAGCCTCCACGACATCGACTTGGGCTGCGCCTCGATCCGCTCGAGCGCCGCCCGGACCTGATCCGCCACGCGCCGGGTCTCATCGTCGGTCAGTGCCTCGTAATGCTCGGCCATCTGACGGACCTTGTCGAGGTTCATCGTGAGCGTGCGCCACCATCCCCAGTCCTTGGCGCAGATCTCCGCGATGCGGCCGATGTTGATCGTGTCGGCGTCGGAGTCTCCAAGTGGGAACTCGAGGAGGAGCGTGATCATGTCGATCAGGTCCTTCTCGTTGATCTCGACGATCTGCATCTTCTGCAGGAGCAACTCGGCGAGGGGGATCGTTTCGGCATCCAGCTCCAGGCGTCCCTTCCACAGCACCGTGTGACAGAACTCGAGCTTGTCGAGGAAGACGTCGACGTGCATGCCGATGCCGGCGTGCTCGGCCACCAGACGGGAGCCCTCGGAGTTCACGTACACCGCCGAGTCCTCGACGTAGCCGGCCCGGGCGAGCATCGCGCGGACCTCCGGCGCCTCCCGCCCGTAGGCCGCGAAGTCGATGTCCGTGTAGTGGCGCCCGAGCTTCTCGCGCAGGTAGGCATGGTTGGGACACCGGCGTGCGAATGCGACCGCGCCGAGGAGCCTGAGCGTCGTGCCGTCCTCACGGGCGAGAGCGAGCAACCGGTCGGCTTCGGCCTCGAACTCGGCCTTCTCCAGGGCTACCTCCCGAAGGATCCCTCGATGCGGGCACGGCGGATGGAGTCTGCTCGTTCGGGCCCCGCGACGCAAGGTGAGCGAACGCTCAACGCTCGAGCGCCGCCAGGAACTCATGGAGGTCGGCGGCGACGTGGTAGCTCGGCTCGACGGAGCCCTCGAACACTTCCACCGTCTTGTAGCCGTTGCCGGTCACGTAGGCGACCGACTTCCTCCTCGGGGGCGATCACACCCTGGTCGACCAGTCGCTTGAGGTTGGCGATCGTGACCCCGCCGGCCGTCTCCGTGAACACGCCCTCGGTGGAGGCGAGCAGCGTGATCCCCTCGAGGATCTCCGCCTCGGTGCACCACTCGATCACGCCGCCGGTCTCGCGTGCGACTTGGAGCGCGAAGTAGCCGTCCGCCGGAGAGCCGATCGCGAGGGATCGGGCGATCGTGTCGGGCTTGACCGGCGTCACCTCCTCGGCGCCGTCCTGGAAGGCCTGCGCGACCGGCCGGCAGCCTTCCGGCTGGGCGCCGCTCACCCGATAGGCCTTCTCCTCCACCGCTCCGATCGCGACGAGCTCCTGGAACGCGCGATGGATCTTCGTCAACAGTGCGCCGCTCGCGATCGGCACGACGACATGATCGGGCAGGCGCCAGCCGAGCTGCTCTGCGGTCTCGAACCCCAGCGTCTTCGAACCCTCCGCGTAGTACGGGCGCATGTTCACGTTCACGAACGCCCAGGGCAGGGTCTCGGCGACCTCGGCGCAGAGGCGGTTGACGTCGTCGTAGTTGCCCTTCACCGCGACGACCTTGGCGCCGTACGTCTCGGTGGCGAGGATCTTGGCGCGCTCGAGGTCGTCGGGAACGAACACGTAGCACGGCATCCCGGCGTGCGCGGCGTGCGCCGCGGCCGCGTTGGCGAGGTTGCCGGTCGAGGCGCACGACAGCGCCTCGAAGCCGAACGCGCGCGCCATCGTGGCGGCGATCGACACGACCCGGTCCTTGAACGAGTAGGACGGGTTGACGGAGTCGTCCTTGATCCAGAGGTCCCGGAGGCCGAGCGCGGCGCCGAGCCTATCCGCACGGCGGAGCGGCGTGAACCCGGCGCCGAGGTCGACCCGGTCGAGGCCGGGCCCGCCGGGAAGCAGCGCCTCGTAGCGCCACAGGCTGGCGGGCCCGGCCTCGACCTGCTTACGGAAGTCCACACCGTCGATCGCGTCGAGGTCGTACGAGGGCTCGAGCGGACCGAAGCACTCCTGGCAGATCGTGAGCGGTTCCACGTTGTAGCGCTCGCCGCAGATCCGGCACTGCAGCGCCGCCGGGTTCGTGATGGTCGCCGATCATTCATCCCGTGATCGCTCCGTGCTCGGCGCCGCCGACGAGCTTCGCGTACTTCGCGAGGGCGCCCGTCGTGTAGCGCGGCGCCGGCGCGCTCCAGCGGTCGCGACGTGCGGAGAGCGTCGCGTCGTCCACCAGCACCTCGAGCGAACGCGTGTCCGCGTCGATGCGGATCCGGTCCCCTTCCTCGACCAGCGCGATCGGGCCGCCGATGAACGCCTCCGGCGCGATGTGTCCCACGCTGTATCCCTTCGTCGCGCCGGAGAAGCGGCCGTCGGTGATCAACGCGACGTCCTTGCCGAGTCCTGCGCCGGCGACGGCCGCGGTGACGGCCAGCATCTCCGGCATACCCGGCGAGCCCTTGGGGCCCTCGTACCGGATCACGATCACGTCGCCGGGCTTCACGCTGCCCGACGTGACGGCGGCGAACGCGTCCTGCTCGGAGTCGAACGGGCGGGCGACGCCCTCGAAGGTGAGGCCCTCGGCGCCCGCGGCCTTCACGACGGCACCGTTCGGAGCGAGGTTGCCTCGGAGGATCGCGATCCCGCCCCACGGATGGATCGCGTCGCCGGCGGGATGCACGATGTCGCCGTCCGGCGATGCCGGTGCCAGCTCGGCCAGGTTCTCCGCCTGCGTCTTGCCGGTGACCGTCATGCAATCGCCGTTGAGCAGTCCGGCGTCGAGCAACTCCTTCATCACCACCGGAACGCCGCCCACCCGGTCGAGATCGCTCATCACGAACTTGCCCGCAGGCCGCACGTCGACGAGGTGCGGCGTCGCGCGCGAGATCCGGTCGAAGTCGTCGAGCTCGAGGTCGACCCCCGCCTCGCGAGCGATCGCGAGCAAGTGCAGCACGGCGTTCGTGGAGCCGGCGAGCGCCATCACCACCGCGATCGCGTTCTCGAACGCCTCCTTCGTCAGGATGTCTCGCGGCAGCGGCCCGCCCGCGGCGACGAGCTCGGCGGCGCGGATGCCGCTCTCGCGCGCGAACACCTCCCGCCGGTAGTCCACGGCGGGCGGAGACGCGGCCCCGGGGAGCGAGAGCCCGATCGCCTCACCCACGGCGGCCATCGTGTTCGCGGTGTACATCCCGGCGCAGGATCCGGTCGTGGGACACGCGGCGCGCTCGATCCCGAGCAGCTCGGCGTCGTCGATCGTGCCCTTCGCGTGGGCTCCCACGGCCTCGAACACGTCCTGGATCGTGATGTCGCGGTCCCTGTACGTGCCCGGGAGGATCGTCCCGCCGTAGAGATAGACCGCCGGCAGGTTCAGCCGGGCCATCGCCATCATCATCCCCGGCTCGGACTTGTCGCAGCCCGCGATCCCCACGAGCGCGTCGAACCGCTCTGCGTGCATCACGAGCTCCACCGAGTCGGCGATGAGGTCGCGGCTCATCAGCGAGGCCTTCATGCCCTCGTGCCCCATCGCGATCCCGTCGGACACGGCGATCGTGCCGAACTCGAGCGGCACCGATCCGCCTTGCCGAACGCCCTCCTTCGCGAGGGCAGCGAGCTTGCCGAGGTGATAGTTGCACGGCGTCACCTCGTTCCAGGACGAGGCGACAGCGACCTGCGCCTTGCCGAAGTCGTCCTCGGAGAAGCCGACAGCGCGGAGCATCGCGCGGGCGGGCGCGCGGTGGGGACCCTCGGTGACCTCCCAGCTGCGAGGACGATCGTGCTCGCCGGCCATTGGGTACCTTTCGTCGGCGCCTGCGAAGATGCGGGGCTGCAGCCTAACAAGGAGGACGTGAGCCGCTCGTGCAGATGACGCTCCCCCCGGACGCCGGCAGAAGCTGGTGGCTCCGCGACGCGCTCGCCGACGATCCCGGCGAACCCGCTCTCCCGCTCCGAGGCGACACGGTCGCCGACGTCGTGATCCTCGGCGGCGGCTACACCGGGATGTGGACCGCGCTGCACCTCACGGACCTCGACCCCGGGATCGACGTCGCGATCATCGAGCAGGACATCGCGGGCGGCGGCGCCAGCGGTCGCAACGGCGGCTTCGTGAACTCGTTCTGGGGCGACATCGAGTACCTCGCGCACCGGTTCGGGGACCGGGCCGCCATCACACTCTGCGAAACGGGCGAGGAGAGCGTCCGCGCGATCGGACGCTTCTGCGAGACGCACGGGATCGACGCCTGGTATCGCGCCGACGGCGAGTACGTCGTGGCCGCCTCCGACGATCAGGTGGGCCGATGGGCGGACGGTGTCATCACCGCGGACCGCTTGGGCGTGAACGAGCACTTCCAGGTCCTGTCGCCGGCCGAGATGCGAGAGCGGATCGCCTCACCGGTGTTCCGCGGGGCGCTGTATCGCAAGGTGGGCGCGACGGTGCATCCCGCACGCCTCGCTCGCGGGATGCGCCGCGTGCTGTTGGAGCGAGGCGTGCGGATCTTCGAGGACACGCCCGTCACCCGCTTCGGTGCCGGGGAGCCGTCGCTCGCCGAGACGCCCGGCGGCACCGTCCGCGCCGACGCCGCCGTGATCGCCCTCAACGCGTGGGCCTCGCACTGGAAGCGGTTCCGCCGCACGGTCGTGGTCCGTGGCTCCTACATCGTGCTCACCGACCCCGCTCCCGACAAGCTCAAGGAGATCGGGTGGACCGACGGTTCGGGCATCGCCGACATGCGATCGGCGATCCACTACGTGCGGACGACGCCCGACGGCAGGATCTCGTTCGGTCTCGGCGGCATGCAGCCGAACCTCGCGAGGAAGATCGGTCCACGGTTCGCCTACGACCCGCAGGCGATCCGGATCGCGGTCGAGGACCTCCACCGGATGTTCCCGGGCTTCGTCGACGTGCCCGTCGAGGCGGCGTGGGGCGGACCGATCGACGTCTCCGGCCACCACCTCCCCACGTTCGGGACGATGGGCCCCGGCAACGTGCACTACGGGCACGGCTACACGGGGAACGGGGTCGGTCCGGCCCACCTGGGCGGACGGATCATGGCGCATCGGATCCTCGGGAAGGCCGATCCGGTCCTGGACCTGCCCTTGGTCGACCTGGAGCCGCTCCGGTTCCCGCCGGAGCCCGTTCGCTCACCGGGCGCGCTCGTCGCCAACACGGCGATCCGACGCAAGGACGAGGCGGAGGACGAGGGCGAGGAACCGAACCCGCTGATCGACTTCGTCGCGAAGCTCCCCCGCCGTCTCGGCTACAACCTCGGCCCGTAGCCGCTCAGACGGCGAACGGCTCGTAACCGGGCGCGACGAGCGGCCACGGGTTCGTCCGCTCCCACGCCTCGGCGACGGAGAGCGCCATGTCGTCGCGGAACCGCGGCGCGGTGATCTGCAGGCCGAAGGGAACGCCCTCGGGCATCAGGCCCGCGGGCACGCTGATCGCGGGATGCCCGGTCATGTTCTGCGGGTCTGTGTTGTACGAGTCCGACTCCTCCCCCGTCCTTCCCGTCGAGTCGTCCGCGACGCCGTCGAAACTCATCAGCTGGAAGCAGTTCGTCGGCGTGAGCAGCACCGCGTCGTCGCCGAGCAGAAGGTCCAGCTCCCTGACGTACTCGAAGCGACGGCGGCGGGCGACCATGTACTGGTCCAGCGATCGCTTCCTGGCGTATTCCACGACGTCGCGGAAGACAGGGGAGAACCGCTCGAGGTTCGCCTCGCAGAAGTCCAAGCCGAGATGGTGAACGTGGTCGAGCGCGCAGAGCAGCAACCAGTCTTCGCTCGGGTTCCCGGCGCGGAAGATCTCCGACGGCTGGATCGGTTCGACGGAGATGCCCAAGTCTCGTTCGACCGCGCCCAGAGCGGCATCGAACGCGGCCTGGACCGGCTCCGGAAGCGGGCCGAAGTCCACCAGGCGTGGAGCCGCGATCGCGCGGGCCGGCCTCCCGCCCGGCATGGGGAACGGGTACGGAAGCGCGCTCGGGTCACCGGGCACCGGCCCGGACTCGATCTTCAGAAGGAGACGAGCGTCGGCAACCGTCTGCGCGAGCGGCCCGAACGTGGACAGGTCGATCCACTCGGGGATCGGTTCACGCCCGATCACACCGTTGGTCGGCTTCAGACCGACCAGACCACAGCACCCCGCCGGGATACGGATCGATCCGCCCCCGTCCGTCGCGGTGGCGATCGGCGCCATGCCGGCCGCCATCGCCGCCGCGGAGCCCCCCGACGAGCCACCGGGTGAGGCCTCGACGTTCCACGGGTTCCGCGTCGCGCCGTACAGGAGGTTGTCCGTGAACCCCGCGAACGCGAACTCCGGCTGGTTCGTCTTGCCCACCACGATGGCGCCGGCGGCCTTGAGTCGTCGAGGGATCAGCCCGTCCGCGGCGGCCGGCGACGCATCCGCGAAGACCGTCGACCCGTAGGTCGTAGGGACGCCCTGGACGTCCTCCATGTCCTTGACGAGCAGCGGGACCCCGGCCAGTGGCCCGATGTCCTCGCCCGCAGCGATCCGTTCGTCGAGCTCACGGGCCTCGTCCACCGCCTGCTCGCGGACGGAGATCACCGCGTTGATAGGTGGGTTCAGCCGTTCGATCCGCTCGAGCGACGTGCGCACGAGCTCCTCGGCCGACACACGCCGACCTCGTACGGCCGATGAGAGCTCTTCGAGCATGCGGCGGAGGGTACCCGAGTCAGACCGACGGCGGCGGTGCGTGCCCGGCGCGTCGGCCACGACCGCCGTCTCCTAGGTCTCGTACCGATCGAGGACGCGCTCGGCGCGGTCGAGCTGGCGGGGCACGTCATCGGTGTGGTGGTGGATCTGCCAGGACATGCACACCAGCGCGTGGTGGGCCACGTACACCCGAAGCACGCGCGGCTCGATGCCGGTGGCCTCGACGACATCCCAAACTGGTTGATCGTGCCCGTCGAGGTCGTACGCGTACCGGACGAGATCGAAGCGGTGATCGCCGCCGCACGCGCCCTCCCAATCGATGATCCCGGTGAGCGTGCCGTCGTCGCCGAAGAGGACGTTGTCGGTGTGCAGGTCCAGGTGCACGAGCCCGTCGGTCGGGAACCACGCCGGGTCGGCGTCGGCGCCGATGGCCTTGATCCGGTCGAGCACCGCCGCGCTGCGTCGACCGCCGGTGCGCAGCGGCTCGTGCATCGCCCACCCGTCCACGCCGACGGTGAGCGTGTGCACGACGGACGCACCCCACGGGCGCAGGTCCGGAGGCGGCAGCGGACACGCGATCCCGGCCTTGGCGGCAACGAACTGGACGACCTGCTCGAGCATCGCCGGTGTCGCGTTGCGAAACGCCACGCCCGGCAGGACCTGCTGCGCCGACAGTGTCCAGCCGTCGACGGCGAGGACGTGCGGGTACTCCGGGACCGGGACCCCGCGTGATCGGAGCTCGTCGAGGCCGGGGAGTAGGACCGCATAGCGCTCGGCGACGGTCTCGTCCGGGAACCACTTGAGCACCACCGGCGCGCCGTCCGGTGCCGTCGCGAACCACGCACCGTCGTCGGATACGCCGCCCTCGGCGCGAGCGCCGAGTTCGAAGCCCAGTTCGCGCAGCCGTGCGCGGTTCACGTCGCCGGTGGCGGTGTTTCCATCGACAGGTAGGGCGTGAAGAGAACCGGGACCTCGCTGCCGGCCAGATTCGCTCTCAGTTCTGCGCTCGGCTCACCGAGGAGTTCGCCGTGAACCACGGTGACCGTCGCAAGGACTGCCCCGAAGAGGTCGCCAAGGTTGGCGGCGTGCTCGATGGCCGCCTCCGAGTCCCTGTACCGCTCGAGGACGACGCACTCGGACTGATCGTCGTTGAAGTAGACGTCGTATTGCAGCGTGCCCGTGTCCTTGGTCCGCACGATCTCCAAGGCTTGAGCGGACAAGCGCTTGAACTCCTCGACCTTGCCCTCGTGAAACCTGAATCGAGCGATACCCCACAGCTCACTCATGTCTCCGGGCCTCCAGACTCTTGGTTGCTGGCTGGGATCGACACGCGAGGTGCCTGGGCGAGCGTCCTCCCGATGGTAGTAGCCGGACTGACGGCCGTGCATCGCCATGCCGCGCGCGGCGCCCGCTCCGCTACGCCCCTTACACTCGCGCCGCTGGATCCGGAGGCGCACACGACCGGAGGCGCACACGAATGGACATCCGACTCTCCAAGGCAGACCAAGAGCTGCAGACCAAGGCACGTGACTTCACGGACCAGGTCCTCATGCCGCTCGAGGACGAGTGCGAGGAGAACGACGGATTGACTCCGGAGAGCGCCGCCGCCGCCAAGCAGGCCGTCCTCGACTGGGACTTCCACGCGATCAACCACGCCGAGGCGGACGGCGGCCGAGGCCACGACCTGTTCGCCCAGATGCTGATCGAAGAGCAGTGGGGCCGGGCCACAGGCGCGCTCTGGGACATCCCGTGGAGGCCCTCGATCCCGCTCGCCGCCGGGACCGAGGAGCAGAAGGATCTGTTCCTACGTGCCGCCTGCCGCGGCGAGCGTCGCGATGCCTACGCGATCACCGAGGAAGGTGCCGGCTCCGACCCCACGATGGTCGAGACCATGGCGAAGCGCGACGGCGCCGGATGGATCGTCACCGGGGAGAAGTGGCACGTCACGTCCGGCGACGTCGCCGACTTCTTCCTGGTCCACACGCACGTGGACGGCGATCCGGCGAAGGCGACGATCTTCCTCGTGGACAAGGACTCACCCGGCGTGCGCCTGGTGCGAACGCCCGCCTACATGCACACGTTCGTCTTCGAGCATCCGATCTTCGCCTTCGAGGACGTTCGCGTCGGAGACGACCGGATCCTCGGAGAGATCGGGCAGGGCTTCGAGCTGACCAAGGACTGGTTCGTCGAGGAGCGACTGATGATCGGCGCCCGAACCGTCGGCGCCGCCACGCGGGCGCTCGAGCTCTCGCTCGCCTTCGCGAAGGATCGCCGCCAGTTCGGACGGCCGATCGTCGACTTCCAGGCGGTCGAGTTCATGCTCTCGGACATGGCCGCGGAGCTCATGGCGGCGAAGTCGATGCTCTACCGCGTCTGCTGGCAGGGTGCGCGTGGCGGCGCCGATCGCAAGGAGCTTCACGCGATGGCGGCAGCCGTCAAGCTCGTCTGCAGCGAGACCGCGGGGCGGATCGTGGACAAGGCCGTCCAGATCCACGGCGGACGCGGGTACATGCGCGAGCAACCGGTCGAGCGCTTGTGGCGGGAGCTGCGAGTCGACCGGATCTGGGAGGGCACCTCGGAGATCCAGCGGCTCGTGATCGGCAACGAGTTGCGGAAGCGCGGAGCGGACCTCTACACCGGATGGCCGTCGGAACCCTGAGTCACTCCAGGACCCCGGGCTGCAGCGGCCCCGACAGGATGTCCAGCCACGTGAGCAGCGGATAGGACAGAGCCACGAGCCCGAGGACCAGTCCGATGAAGTAGCCGCCGCCGCCCTCGCCGGAACTCGAGGTCATGATCGAGGCGAGGACCGCCATCAGGCCGAGGACTGCGGCGAGAGCGGAGAGCTGTTCGGCGAGCTGTCCGCCGTGGGCCACCTGCGAGGAGTACTGGCCGAGGAGCTGGCTGTCCGGCTCGATCCGGTAGATCCACAGGACGGCGCTGGCGAGCGCGCCGACGAGCCCGGTCACGATCGACACGATCCCCATCGGGTTCGCATGTCTGCCGGAGCTTCCGAAGACCGCCATCAAGATCTATCCAAGCACCCGGTCACTTCGGCGGGCAAGCCTGGGATGTCGAGTCCCGCACCGCCCCTCACGAAGTCGTAGCGGATCCCCGACCACTCGCCCGGAAGACCCGCGTACGGGCGCGGCGCCGGGTCGGCCTCGTTCCACTGGAATCCGCTCCAGTCGGGCGAGCGGAAGCCCTTGGTGTCGTAGGGGGCCACCGCAGCCACCGCGTCCCCGAACTCCCTCGACTCCACGAGGAAACGTCCCTGGAAGCGGAGGTCGGCCTCCGTGAAGAGCTTCACGTACCACCGCTCGATGGTGAGGATGTAGCCCTTCTCCGACGGCGGGGATTCCGGACCTGTGAAGTACCGCATCTCGACGATCACGGGTTCGCCCGGGAGGCGAACCGTGCGCTCGAGGATCCGGAGTGGCCTCGTGGCGAGGCGCGATCCTTCGGGCGGCGCCTTCCACCCCTCGACGCAGGACTTGGAAGGATCTCCGCTGGTGGGCGGGGGTCGCTCGGGGAGCGCCGGCGGCGTCGGGGACGCGAGCGCGGGGGTCGAGGGGAACGGAGAGGACGGCGGCGAGGGGGGATCCGTGGGGAAGCTGCCGTCTTGCCCGCCGTCGCAGGCGGTGAGGACCAGCAGCGCGACGACGATCATGCGTTTCTTCGTGAGATGACCCATCCGAGGCCGACGAGGATAGCGGGCTTGATACAAAGGGAGTCGATGGACACGGGGCCGTACTTCGGGATCGATCACGACGGCCGGCACCCGTCGCCGGTCAGCCGGCGGCGCTTCCTCCAGAAGAGCGCCATGGCCGTCGCAGGAGGCGTGCTCTTCGCCTGCACCGGCGGGAAGCCGACGCCGAAGGTGGAGGACCCCGTCCCCACGGTCGAGACGCGGTGGCCGATCAAGCGGGTCATCTACGTCATGCTCGAGAACCGGAGCTTCAACAACCTGTTCGGGAAGTTCCCGGGCGTTCGCGGGACCACCGTAGGCGTCGAGAACGGCGTCGAGAAGCCGCTGATCCGGTGCCCGGAATGGCTGCCGGGCGACCTCCCGCACGACCTCGCGGCACATCGCCTGAGCGTGAACGGCGGCGCGATGGACGGGTTCGGCACCGGTGTCTACGGCTCCACCTACGCCTACACGATCTTCGACGAGGACCAGGTCCCGAACTACTGGCAGTGGGCCCGCGAATACTCCCTTTCGGAGAACTTCTTCGCATCGGCGGCGGGTCCGAGCTATCCGAACCACTTCTACTTCGTCGCCGGCTCCTCCGGCGGCGTGGCGGACAACCCGGAGAACATCCGGATCCGGCAGGAGAACGGGAAGAACTTCAAGAGCTGGGGATGCGACGCGGTCGGGGACGACGTCTTCGTCTTCGTGACGGATCCATCGGGGAACCTGACGAAGCACAACACCTGTTTCGAGTTCCCCACGGTCGGCGAACAGCTGAGCGATGCCGGCGTCGATTGGGCCTACTACTCCGCCGCCCCCGGGCAGCCGGGCTACTTCTGGAACGCGTACAACGGCATCTCCAACGTGTTCCACACCGATCTGTGGCACCAGCACATGCGACCTGTGGATCGGTTGCTCGACGACATCGACGCGAACGCCCTCCCGGCGGTCACCTGGGTGACGCCACGGTTCCAGCTCTCCGATCACCCTCCGTTCTCGACCGGCCACTCACACAACTGGGTCACGGAGATCGTGAACAAGGTCATGCGCTCCGACATGTGGGAGCACACCGCGATCTTCCTCACCTGGGACGAATGGGGCGGCCTCTACGACCACGTCGTCCCACCGGTCGTGGACCACGTGGGCCTGGGCATCCGTGTTCCGTTGCTCACCATCTCCCCGTACACACGCCGTGGCGTGATCGACGACGAGCTGGGCGAGTTCTCGACGCCCTTACGGTTCGTCTCGGACAACTGGGGGCTGACGCCTCTCACCGACAGGATCGAGAAGGCGCACAACTTCGAGCACATCTTCAACTTCGGGCGGAACCCGAGGGCCCCGGAGCTCGGGCGAACGAAGGCGCCGACCACCGGCAGTGCGTGGAGGTTCCCCGGGGACACGTACACGGGTTGGGAACCCGGGACGGTCCCGGTCGAGAACGCGCTCTAGCTCGCGGCCCAGCGACGATCCGCGAACCGCCAGACCGCGCCGCGCTTCACGCGCACCACGTCGGGGTCACGGGGGTCGAGCGGCAAGATGGGCTCGAGCTCGCGAGGTGCGCGAGGCTTCGGCTTCTCGATCCTGATCCTCTGCATCAAGATCATCTCCCGTCCTGCCCTGGGTTCCGGGATCGTTCCGGCGCCTTCAGGCGGTCTCGTGTGGTCGGTGTACCCATGCGAGAACCGTTGTACGCCTCCGACCTCGCGTGAGCCAAGGATGCTCAACACGCCCGTGGTGTGACGTTCATCGCTCCGCGTCACGTGCCGGGATCACGAGCGCGTCGACGGCCACGCACCCCGAGGGAGACACGATCACCGGGTTGACGTCGAGCTCGGCGATCACATCGCCGAGCTCGACGGCGAGGACGGACAGGCGCGAGACGGCGCGCGCCAGCGCGTCGACGTCGGACGGCGGTGCGCCGCGGACGCCATCGAGCAACGGACGCATCGCGAGACCGTCGATGAGGCGGCGGGCGGCGGCCTCGTCGATCGGCGGGAGCGCGAGCTTGCGGTCGTGGATGAGCTCCACCAGGACGCCGCCCGCCGCGACCACCACCAGCGGACCGAACGTGGGATCGCGGACGACGCCGAGCGCGACCTCGACGCCGGGAGGTGCCATCGCCGCGATCGTCACGTCGGGCCCGAGCCGCTCGGCAAGGTCTCGATACGCCTCGCGGAGCTCCAGGGGATCCACGACGCCCAGCCGGACACCGCCCACGTCGGACTTGTGCGAGATCCCTGGCACCGCCGTCTTCACCGCGACGGGGTATCCGATCCGTTCGGCAGCCCGCTCCGCCTCGTCCGGCGACCGAGCCGGGAGCGTGTCCACGACCGTGATGTCGTACGCGTACAGCAGCCCGAGCGCGGCGGACTCAGAGAGGTCGGTGGCTTCGGCGAACCGTCGGCGCCACTCGCCTTCGATGCCCGCCGGTGACCCGGGCGGCGAGACCGCGGTCGGTCGTTCGCGAGCCGACGCGTCGTCCAGGAGGTGCGTGAGCGCGCGCAGACCGGTCACGGTTCCTTCGAGCACGGGGATCCCGGCGCCACGCAGCATCCCGACCTCGTCCTTGGCGATCGTCGCCGGGAGGTTCGAGATCACGCAGAACGGCTTCGTCGTCGCCTCCCACACGTCCCGCGCCACCTGGAGGTAGCCCTCGTCGTACGGCTGGCCCTGTCTCGTGAGATCCACCACGAACGCGACGACCGCGGTGTCCGGATCGTCGTGGAGCGCCTGGAAGCTCTCTCGGTAGATCCTGTCCGCGTCGATGCCCGTCCCCCACGCATCCAACGGGTTCTCCGCGACCAGGCCGGGATCGAGCACCGCGTCGATCCGCTCCCGCGTCTCGTCGGAGATCTTCGCGAGCGGGATGCCCAGATCCGTCGCGAGGTCGACGAACAGGGCGCGCTCACCCCCGGAATCGTGGAGCGACGCGATCCCGGTGCCACCGCTCACGCGGCGGGGGCTGGAGAACAGCTCGATCGCGTCGGCCATCTCCTCGAGGTCCCGGCATTCGTGCACGCCGTACGCGTCGAAGACCGCCTCGTAGGCACCGTGCTCGCCCGCCAGCGCGCCCGAATGGGCAACGACCATCTGCTTCGATCCCTCGGTCCGACCGACCTTCAGGGCGAAGACCGGGACGCCTCGCTCGGCCGCCTTCGCGAGCGCCGCCACGAACCCTTCGGGCCGCCGGACCGTTTCGAGCAGCAGGGCAACGATCCGTGTGGAGTCCAGGTCGAGCGCGTAGGAGAGGTACTCGTCCATCGTGGTGACGATCTCCTGCCCGCTCGACACGATCAGGTTGAAGCGGATCTGACGGTCGTTGAACAGGAGCGCGGAGAACACCGATCCCGAATGCGAGAGGAACGTCACCCCTCCGGGCTCGAGGTCGTCCGGCGTCGGGAACCCGGTCGCGTACAGGTGGGTCCCGAGGTTCACGAACCCCATCCCGCTGCCGCCGAGGAGCGCCATGTCGTGCTCGCGGGCGATCGCCGCGACGCGCTCGCCGAGCGGCGGCATCCCGGCCTCCGACGCCTCTTCCTCGAACAGCGACGAGAACGTCACCACGCTGCTCGCGCCCGACTCCCCCGCGTCCCGCACCGCCTGCTCGATCCGCTGGTTCGCGACGCCGACGATCGCGAGGTCGACCGGCTCGGGCAGGTCGGCGAGCGACGGGTAGCACCGGTGCCCGAGCACCTCGTCGTAGCCCGGGTTCACCGGGTAGATCGCGCCGTCGTACCCGCCCCGGGCGAGCTCGAGCAGCATCTGCTGGCCGAGCGAGCCCTCCTTCACCGAGGCTCCGACGACCGCGACCGACCGCGCCTCCAGCATCCGCTGGAGCGGCGTTCGTTCCTCTTCGGTCACGAGCGCTTCTTGAGTGCCCTGTCCTTCACGGCCGCACGGTACGCCTTCCAGCCGGGGATGCCGTTGACCCCGCCACCGGCGTGGGTCGCCGAGGAGCCGTGGTAGAGGCCCTTGATCGGCGTGCGGAAGTCCGCGTACCCGGGCGCCGGGCGCATGTGGAACAGCTGGTCGACCGACAGCTCGCCGTGGAAGATGTTGCCGCCGATCAGCCCCAGCTCCTGCTCCATGTCGTACGGACCGATGACCTGATAGTCGATGATCGCGTCCTTGAAGTTCGGCGCGAGGTCGTCGTACAGGTCGAAGATCCGCTTCGCGTACGCGTCGAGCTCGTCGCGATGCGGCTCCTGCACCCAGTCATCCGGCACCCACTGGCTGAACATCGAGAACACGTGCGTTCCCTCGGGAGCGAGCTTCTTGTCCATCGTCGTCGGGATCACGCCGTCGACGAAGGGAGCCACCGACGCCTTCCGATCCATGTGGGAGTCCTGGAACGCGCGCTCCGCGTAGGCCGGCGAGAAGCACAGCTCGACCGAACCGGTGTGGTGCTCCTGCAGGTTCTTGCCGGGCATCGCCGTGAAGTCGGGAAGCTCCGACATCGCGACGTTGATCTTCACGACGCCCGAGCGGGTCTTCCACCGCTGGATGTCCGTGACGAAGTCCGCCGGCAGATCCGATGGCGCGATCATGTCGAGGAACCCGATCTTCGGGTGCACGCAGGTCACGCCGATCGGAGCGCGGAGCTCGGTCCCGTCCTCGAGCACGACGCCGTGGAAGCGTCCGCCGGAGGTGAGCATCGACTTCACGCGCGCGTTCGTCCGGATCTCGGCGCCGAAGGACTCCGCGGACCGGCGGATCGAGTCGGATACCCCGCCCATCCCGCCCTGCTGATACCCCCAGGAGCCGAGGTGGCCGTCGCCGACATCGCCGATCGAGTGGTGGAGCATCACGTACGCCGTGCCCGGCTCGTCCGGACCCGCCCACGTCCCGATGATGCCGTTCACCGCGAGCATGCCCTTGACCTCGTCGGATTCGAACCAGTCGTCGAGGAGGTCCGTGATGCTCATCGTGAACAGGCGCGTGACGTCTCCCACGCCGCGGACGCCCAACTTGCGTACCTTCCACGCCGTCCTCGCCGTCTCGAGCAAGTCGCCGATCGCGAGCGAGCCGGCGCGCGGCGGGCTCTGCAGGAGCAGCGGCCCGAGGATGTCGGCCACGCCCTTCAGCCACGCCTCCCACTCGATGAGCGAGTCCGCGTCCTTCTTCGAGAACTGCGCGATCGAGTCACGGGACCGTTCGGCTTCGTCGGCGTAGACCATGATCGCGCGCCCGTCCGGGAAGGCCTGGAAGTACGGGCCGAACGCCGTGACGTCGTAGCCGTGCTTCTTCAGCTGCAGCTCGTTGATCACCGTCGGCGGCATCAACGACATCACGTAGGAGTAGGTGGTGACGTTGATCTCGGGGTGGTCGGCGAAGGGGGCGCTCGTGTCGGCGGCGCCGCCCGTCTTGTGCCGTGCCTCGAGGACCACCGTCTTGGCGCCGTGACGGGCGAAGTAAGCGCCGGCCGTGAGCCCGTTGTGGCCCCCGCCGATGACGATCGCGTCGTAGGTGTTGGTTGCCATGTCCCCTCGGGTCCTTTCGTCGATGCCGAATGATGCCCTATTCCTGAACGGCGAGTCAAACGCGCCTTTGGGACCTGGCCCTTTGATTTCGGCTGCTCAACGGGGTACCTTTCCCAGACGCCCGGCCCCATCCGAGGCCGCACCCGCTCGTATCTCTGTACGCCGTTCAGGAGCCAGATGGCCAAGTCACGATCGAAGGCAACGAAGTCGGCGCCGAAAGGGGATCGCCGTCAGGAGATCCTCGCCGCGGCGGCCCAGGTGATCACCGATCGGGGTCTCGCCGACACGAGGATCCAGGACATCGCGGAGTCGTGCGGCGTCTCGACCGGGCTGATCCTCTACTACTTCGAGTCGAAGGACCGCCTGCTGGTCGAAGCGCTCACCTACGCGAACGACCAGTTCTACCTCCGGTTGTCGCGCGAGATCCGCAAGAACCCGTCGGCCCGCGCGCAGTTGGATCGGCTGATCGAGCTCTCGGTCCCGGGACTGCTCCCCGAGTTCCCGTTCCTGGACGAGTGGGCGCTCTGGGTGGAGATCTGGGTGCGCGCGCTCCGCGATCCGGAGATGGCGAAGGAGCACGAGGTCTTGAACCGTCGCTGGCGGCGATCGATCGCCGACATCGTGCGTCACGGGCGATCGACCGGCGAGTTCCCCGACGGGCTGGACGCGGACGAGCTCGGGATCCAGGTCGGCGCGCTGATCGACGGTCTCGCGATCCAGGTCCTGATGGACCACAGCGAGGTCACGCCCGAGGACATGCTGCGAGTCAGTCGCGACGTCTCCTCGAAGCTGATCGGGTTCGTGCTGGAACCGGCCGGCGCCTAAGTACCCTGTGCGGGCCATGGCGCCCGTACCCTTGATCCTCGACGTCGACACCGGCGTCGACGACGCGCTCGCACTGCTCTACGCCGTCGCGTCTCCCGAAGTGGATCTGATCGCCGCCACGTCGGTGATGGGGAACATCTCCGTAGAGCAGGCGACCGAGAACACGCTCGCGGTCCTGGAGGCAGCCGGTCGGCCGGACGTGGAGGTCGCGCAGGGGGCGGCCCGGCCGCTCGCCCGGGAGCACGTCCCGTTCCCGGTCGTCCACGGCGAACGAGGGCTCGGCCGGGCCGACCCACCCCCGCCGGCGGCCTCGCCTTCCTCACGTTCTGCGGTCGAGACCATCGTGGGCTCGGCGCGCGAACGACCCGGTGAGGTGCGCCTCGTCGCGACCGGTCCGCTCACGAACATCGCGCTGGCGCTCCGCGAGGAGCCCGACCTTCCGCAGCTCGTCGGCGGGTTCGCCCTGATGGGTGGAGCGTTCGCTCGAGGCGGCAACGTCACACCGGCCGCCGAGGCGAACATCTGGGTGGACCCGCTCGCCGCCGCCGAGGTGTTCACGGCGTTCTCCGGCGTCGACGAAGAGCGGTTGCCGATCTGCGTGGGACTCGACGTCACCGAGCGGGCGGTGATGCGCCGGCCCGATCTCGACGAGGTCTGCGCGCCGGCGCCGGACTCCCTCCTCGGACAGCTCATCGAGGGCGCCACGAGCTTCTACATGGACTTCTACTTCTCGGTCGTCGGTGAGGACGGGTGCCGGCTGCACGATCCGCTGGCGGTCGCCGTGGCGATCGACCCCTCGCTCGTGCGACTGGAGAAGACCAGGGTCGAGGTCGAGACCGAGGGTCGCTGGACGGTCGGCGAGACGGTGGCCGACCTCGCGGGCGTCCGCGGGAGCCCGTGGCCGGTCGGATGGGAGCCCGAGGCGAACGCCCGGGTCGCCTTCGACCTCGACGAGGAAGCATTCATGACGAGGTTCGTCGAGAGAGTGCGGTCGCTGGTGGAGTCGAGGGCGTGAGCGGGTCCGTCGTCGTGATCGGCGCGATCAACGTCGACCTCGTGGTGTCGGAAGCATCGGCTGCCGGCGCCGGGTCAGACCGTCACCGGCGGGGTGTTCGCGCAGCATCACGGCGGCAAGGGCGGGAACCAGGCCGTGGCCGCCGCGCGAGCCCTCGGCGGCGGTCCCGGGGTCGTCATGGTCGGAGCGGTCGGGAACGACGCGCTCGGGCACGACGCGTTGGAAGCGCTCCGGATCGAAGGGGTCGCGACGTCCGTCGCGATGCGGCCGGGCGTGCCGACCGGCGTGGCCCTGATCTGCGTCGGGCCGGACGGGGAGAACCAGATCTCCGTCGCGCCGGGGGCGAACGCCGAGCTCTCGGCGAGCAACGTGACGTCCGCATTCGCGCAGGTCCTCGAGGTGGGGGTGGTGCTCGCGAGCCTCGAGGTCTCGCACGGCGCCGTGCGAGCCGCGGCGGCGTGGTGCAGCGAGCATCAGGTGCCGCTCGTGCTGAATCCCGCCCCCGAGCAGCCGTGGGTCGGCGAGGTCGCGGCGCTGGCGGCCTACGTCACGCCCAACGAGCACGAGCTCGAGGCGTTGGGCACGCTGCCCGACGGCGTGGTGATCGTCCAGACACGTGGGGAGGACGGCGTGCTGATCCGTCGGGGCGGCGAGGAGGAGCGGGTGGCCACCCCCCGGGTCGAAGCCGTCGATACGACCGGCGCCGGCGATTGCTTCAACGGCGTGTTCGCGGCCGGATTGTCCGAAGGGTTGGAGGTCGCGTCAGCCGCGCAGCGCGCCGCCGCAGCCGCCGCCCTCTCCGTGACGAAGGTCGGCGCCCGCGAGGGCATGCCGACCCGTCAGGAACTCGACGCGTTCCTCCGCCACGCGTGATGCCGACCTCGGTACCGACCGGGTACGGTGCAGGCGTGAGCGCGGATCGGTGCACCGGGCCATGAACGTCGTCGTCCTGACCAAGTGGGTTCCGGAGCCCGAGGGCACCCCGACGCTCGGCGACGACGGTCTCCTGGTCCGTGAAGGCGCCGACGGGGCACTCGATCCCGGTGATGAGTACGGGCTGGAAGCAGCGCTGCAACTGGTGGAAGCGGCGGGCGACGGCGAGATCACGCTCCTCACCATGGGCCCCGAGATCGCTCAGGCGGCGCTGCAACGCGGCCTCGCGATGGGCGCGCACAAGGGCGTGCGGGTCACCGACGAAGCGCTCCGCGGCGCCGACTCTCTGGTCACGGCCCGCGTCCTGGCGGCTGCCATCAAACGGCAACCCTTCGACCTCGTGGTCGGCGGCGTCGAGTCCACCGACGGCTACACCGGCATCGTCCCCGCAGCGATCGCCGAGCTCCTCGGCGTCCCGAGCCTCACGTTCGCCCGGGAGCTCCACCTCTCGGACGACACCCTGACGATCGAACGGCAGACGGCAGCCGGCTACGACGTCGTCGTGGCGCCGCTCCCGCTGGTCATCACGGTGACCGCCGGCGCGGTCGAACCCCGCTACCCGTCGCTGAAGGGCGTGATGGCGGCGAAGTCCAAGCCGGTCGAGACGCTGAGCGTCGCCGATCTCGAGCTCTCGAGTGACGACGTCACCGCGACGCAGGCCGTGTCCGAGGTGACCGACGCGCCGCCGAAGCAGGGAGGCGAGACCGTCGAGTTCGACGAGACCACTCCCGCGCGGATCGCGGACCTCCTCGCCGAAGCGAAGGTGATCTGAGTTGAAGGTCTGGGTCTGGGCCGACGTGTCGTCCGACGGGCCGGCGCCGAGTGCCCTTGAGCTCCTCACGAAGGCACGAGAGCTCGGCGACGAGGTGGCCGCGGTCGCCCTCGGCCCCGGCGCCACGTCGGCCGTCGACGCCCTCGGCGAGCACGGCGCCACGAAGGTGTTCGCCAGTGATGACGAGGTCTACGCGAACCACCTCGCGCAGCCGGCCGTGCACGCGCTCGCCGGGTTGATCGAAGAGCACTCACCAGACCTGATCCTGTTCCCCGCCTCCTACGACGCGCGCGACGTCGCGGGGCGCCTGCAGGCACGCATCGGCTCGACGCTGATGGCGAACGCCACCGACGTGCTCGGCCCGGACAAGGCCCGCACGGAGATCCTCGGTGGGACGAAGATCGTCGACGTGGAGCTCAAGGGGCCGACGCCGAGGCTCGTGATCGTCCGTCCCCAGTCCTTCGCGGCCGAGCCGTCCGGCGGAACCGCCGAGGTCGTGGACGTGAAGACCGAGATCCCCGGGGAGCTGACGACCGCCGAGCGGGTCGAGCGGCACGAGGAAGCCGCGACCGGGCCCCGGCTCGAGAGCGCGAAGGTCGTCGTGGCCGGTGGGCGAGGGCTCGGCGGTCCGGATGCGTTCGAGCAGCTCGACAAGCTCGCGGCCGCGATCGGGAACGCGGCGGTCGGCGCCTCGCGCGCGGCCGTTGACGCGGGCTGGGTCCCGTACAGCTACCAGATCGGACAAACGGGCAAGACCGTGAAGCCCGAGGTCTACATCTGCGCGGGGATCAGCGGCGCGCTCCAACACATGGTGGGCATGAAAGGGGCCAAGCGGATCGTCGCGATCACGAAGGACCCCGATGCGCCGATCCTGAAGATCGCGGACCTGGGCGTCGTGGGCGACCTCTTCAAGGTCGTCCCCGCCCTCACCGAGGAGATCGAGAAGCGACGGACGGGGTCGTAGCCGCCGCGGCCCTCGCGGCCGTCGTCGTCGTGGCGGTGGTCCTGTTCGTGCGCCGCGTCCGGCCGCGCGTGGCGCTCGTTGCGAACGCGCGGCCGGCCGGGCGAGGCACACCCACCCCCGACCGCATCACCCGAGAGATCACCCACGTCTTCCTCCAGAAGAAGCTCCTCCAGAAGCTCGGTCCCGGCCTGATGCACGCGTTCATCTTCTGGGGCTTCATCGTGCTGCTCCCGACGATCGCGGAGGCGGCCGTCGCGATCGTCGACAAGGGGTCGTCCCTGCCGCTTCTCGGCGGAGCCTCGTGGTTCGCGTTCATCTCCGACGTCTTCGCGACGCTCGTCGTCGTCGGCATCGCGATGGCCTTCTTCATCCGCAAGGTCCTGAAGCCCGACCGCTTCCGCGGGAGCCACATGGAGGAGGCCGACCGGATCCTGCTCCTGATCCTCGCGATCGTCGTGACGTTCCTGCTGTGGAACGCCACCCGGATCGCGCTCGGGATCGCCGAGGTGCAGGATGCGCGGCCTGTCGCGAACCTCCTCTCCGGACTCTTCAGTGGAGGAAGCGGCACCGAGATCGCGGAGCGCGTCCTCGTCTGGGCGCACCTCCTCGTGATCCTCGGCTTCCTCGTGTTCCTGCCCGGCTCGAAGCACCTCCATATCGCGACCGCGCCCGCGAACGTCTGGCTCGCCAAGGACGGCCCGACCGGCCGCCTCGAGCCGAACCGCATCGACCTCGAGCTGCCCGAGGAGGACATCCGCTTCGGTGTCGCGACGCAGCAGGACCTGTCGAAGAAGCAGATGCTCGACCTGTTCTCGTGCACCGAGTGCGGCCGCTGCCAGGAGGTCTGCCCGGCGTGGGCGACCGGCAAGCCGCTCTCGCCGAAGCTGCTGATCATGGACCTCCGCGATCGGGTGGTCGCCGAGGCCGCCGGCGAGGTCGAGCTCCAACCGCTCGTCCCGAACGCCGTGACCGACCAGGTCGTGTGGGATTGCGTGACGTGCGGCGCGTGCGTGCGCGAGTGCCCGGTCGACATCGAGCACGTCGACACGATCGTCGACCTGCGCCGAAACCTCGTGATGGCCGAGTCGCGGTTCCCGCAGGAGGCCGCCCCGATGCTCCGCGGCGTCGAGAACCAGGAGAACCCGTGGGGCCAGCCGGCGTCGGCGCGGCTCGACTGGGCGAAGGACCTCGACGTGCGGGTCCTGCAGGAAGGTGACCCGGCGCCGGAGGTCCTGTTCTGGGTCGGATGCGCGGGCGCGTTCGACGAGCGAGCGCAGAAGACGACGCAGAGCGTCGCGAGGTTGCTCGCCGCCGCGGGCATCGACTCGGCCGTGCTCGGACCGCGCGAGCGCTGTACCGGCGATCCCGCCAGGCGCATGGGTCACGAGTACCTGTTCCAGATGCTCGCCGAGCAGAACGTCCAAACGCTGAACGGCGCCGGCGTGACGAAGATCGTCGCGAGCTGCGCCCACTGCTTCAACACGCTCGCGAACGAGTACCCGGACTACGGCGGGACGTACGAGGTCGTGCACCACACGCAGCTGCTGTCCGAGCTGATCGCGGCCGGCCGGCTCCAACCCCGGACCGGCGACGGCAAGATCACGTACCACGACGCCTGCTACCTCGGACGCCACAACGGCGAGTTCGACGCGCCCCGAGCGGTGATCGGCGGCGACATCGAGGAGATGCCTCGGAACCGCGAGCGCTCGTTCTGCTGCGGCGCCGGCGGCGCCCGCATGTGGATGGAGGAGGAGTCGCCCCGCATCAACGACACCCGATTCGAGGAGGCAGTCGCAACGGGAGCGGAGACCGTAGCGACGGCTTGCCCCTATTGCCTCGTCATGCTCGACGACGCCGCGAAGGGTAAGAGCTCAGAGGTTCGCGTCGCCGACGCCGCTACGCTCCTCGCCGAGTCAACGCTGCAGCCATGAACGAGGACTACCACCCGACCTTCACAATCAAGTTTCGACTGCTGACGGCCGAGGAGGGAGGGCGTCACACCCCGATCTTCAACGGCTATCGACCGCAGTGGAATATCGTTCGCGAAGACGGCACGTGGGGTCATCACGACGCAATGTTCCAGAGCCTGGCCAAGGATCCTCTGCTTCCCGGGGACGAATCAGAAGCAGAGATCGAGCCGTTCTTCCCGCACTTCTGGGTCGCGGTTCGTCCGGGGATGAACATCGGAACATTCGAAGGAGGGCGTCAGGTAGGCCTAGCCGAGGTCCTCACTGTCCCTGCTGATCTGCACGAACGAACCTAGCTCCTATGTGAACGCCTTGAGGCCGGTGAGCTGCTCGCCGATCACCAACGTGTGGACCTCCTCGGTCCCTTCGTAGGTGATGACGGACTCGAGGTTCGTCATGTGGCGCATGATCGGGTACTCGAGCGTGATGCCGTTCGCGCCGAGGATCCCGCGTGAGGTTCGCGCGATCTTCAGCGCCTCGCGTGTGTTGTTCAGCTTCCCGACGCTCACCTGCTCCGGCGCCAGTCCCTTCTCGTCCTTCAGCCGGCCGAGGTGGTAGGCGAGAAGCGTCCCCTTGTAGAGCTCGAGCGCCATGTCGGTGAGCTTCTTCTGGGTGAGCTGGAACGAACCGATGGGCTTGTCGAACTGCTCGCGCGTCTTCGAGTACTCGAGCGCCGTCTCGAAGCACGTTCGCGCCGCGCCCATCACGCCCCACACGATTCCGTAGCGGGCCTCGTTCAGGCACGACAGCGGCCCACGGAGACCGCGGACCTCGGGAAGCATCGCGTCGGCGGGGAGCCGCACGCCGTCAATCACCAGCTCCGACGTCACCGATGCGCGCAGCGACATCTTCTTGTGGATGTCGTTCGCGGTGAAACCGGGCGAGTCGGTCGGCACGATGAACCCACGGACTCCGTCGTCGGTCTGCGCCCAGACGATCGCGATGTCGGAGCAGCTGCCATTCGTGATCCACATCTTCGTGCCGTTCAGGATCCAGTCGTCGCCGTCCTTCTTCGCAGATGTCCGCATCGACCCCGGGTCCGAACCTGAGTCTGGCTCCGAGAGGCCGAAGCACGCGATCGCCTCGCCACTCGCCATCTTCGGGAGCCATTCGTTCTTCTGCTCCTCGCTCCCGAACGCGTGGATCGCGTGCCCGCAGAGCGAGCTCTGCACGGACACGAACGAGCGCAGACCGCTGTCGCCGGCTTCGATCTCGAGCTCGACCAGCCCGTACGCGACCGAGTTCAACCCGAGCGTCCACTCCGTGTCGAGCTGCATCAGGAAGAAGCCGAGCTCACCGACCTCCTTCGCGAGCTCGCGCGCGGGGAACTCGCCCTTCTCGTACCAGTCCTCGACCTCGGGGAGGATCCGACGCTGCACCCATTCGCGGGCGACGCTTCGGATCTGCTTCTCCTCGTCGGAGAGGAGGTGGTCGATGTCGATCAGGTCCGTGGGCTGCAGGTCTGACGGGCTCATCGGGTCGACGGTAGCACCGGCCAAGGCCCCACGCCCTGCGGGGCGCAGGATCCCGCCGCGCCCCTAGACGACCCGGACGCCGTCCTTCCAGACCTGCTCGATCCGATCCCGGAGCGTCGCGAACTCGAACGGGTCGCCGTCGACCACCAACACATCGGCGCGCTTGCCGGCCTCCAGCGTGCCGAGCTCGCCCTCGAGTCCCATCAGCTCGGCCGCGCTCGACGTTGCGGCGACGAGCGCCTGCTCCGGCGTGAAGCCGTTCGACGCCATGAGCTCGAGCTCACGCAGGTTCGTCCCGTGCGGCGCAACGGGACAGTCGGTCCCCATCGCGACCTTCACTCCCGCCTCTGCGGCGCGGCGGAACGCGTCCAGCTCCGGCCGACCGAGCGCTCGTAACTTCGCTCGTACGGGCTCGGCCACTTGTGGGTTCTCGGCGATCTCCTCGGTCGTGTCCCCGGCGGTGAGCGTCGGCACGAGCCAGGTTCCGTGCTCCCGCATCAGCTCGATCGCTTCGTCGTCCAGGAACGTGCCGTGATCGATCGAACGAACGCCCGCGCGGACAGCTCGCTTGATCCCCTCCGCGCCGTGCGCGTGCGACATCACCCAGCGCCCCAGGTCGGCAGCCGTCTGGACGATCGACTCGACCTCGGCCTCGCTGAAATTCGGTTGGCTCGGATCGTCCGCCGGCGAGAGGAAGCCACCCGACGAGGCGATCTTGATGACGTCGGCGCCGGCGCGGACCACCTCGCGGACCTTCATCGCCACGCCGTCGAGGCCGTCGCAGACGCCGCTCGGCATCCCCGGGTACGTCGTTCCCCACATGCCCGTGCCCCCGCTCGGCAGCCAGGGGTCGTTGTGGCCTCCGGTCATCGAGAGCATCGTCACGCTGATCTGCATCCGAGGACCGACCAGCGAGCCTTCCTCGACGGCGAGGCGCAGCCCGGCGTCGGCGCCCGCAGCGTCCCGGACGGTCGTGATCCCGCACGCGAGCGTGCGCCGCAGGTTCTCGGCCACCCGGTAGAACGGCGCGGAGAACGGCTCGTGCAGAACGCGGACCTCGTCGAAGTCCTCGTAGCGGGAGACGAGGTGAACGTGCGTGTCGAACAGTCCGGGCAGGAGCGTCTTGCCGGCGCAGTCGATCCTCTCGTCGCCGTCGAGGGCGTTGCCGACTTCGACGATCCGTCCGTCCTCGATCAAGACCTCGCCGTCGGCGATCGCAGACCCCGTCCCGTCGAAGAGCTGCCCACCCTGGAAAATGAGCCTCGTCATCGATCTCTCCTGTGCTCGTGCGTCGCGCGAGCATAGGCGCCGGCCGCCGAGGCCGCGAACGCGCCCCGCTATCCGGACCGCTGCGTGTCGATCGGAACGGCGTCCATGGTGCCGTCGGGGTCGGGGTCGGAGTGCCTCTCCGGCTCGAGTCCGAACGCCTTCGGGCTCCGGAGGTCCACCCAGACCTCGTCGCCCTCCTTCGCGTCGCCGAGCTCGTCGTGCGGCACGTGCGCCACGAGGGTCTCGCCGCCGGGCAGCCGGATCGCCAGACGTGCGAGCCAGCCCAGCGTCGCCATCCGGTCGATCGTGCCGCGGACACCGGTGTCCTGCTCCGAGACACGGACGTCGTGGGGCCGCACGAACGCGGCGGCCGGGGCTCCCTCCTCGAGGTGACCGGCACCGGCCACCTGGAACGTCCCGAGGTGCACATGGCCGTCGACCACGTGGCCGTGGAGCACGTTGGCCGCGCCGACGAAACCGGCGACGAACGCGGTCGCGGGGTCGTTGTAGACGTCGGCGGGCCCCCCGGCCTGCTCCACACGGCCCTCGTGCATCACGACGACCTGGTTCGCGAGCTCCAGCGCCTCTTCCTGGTCGTGCGTCACGAGCAGGCTCGTCACGCCGAGCTCCCGGTGCAGCTCGTCGAGCCAGCGCCGGAGATCCTGCCGCACCTTGGCGTCGAGCGCTCCGAACGGCTCGTCGAGCAGCAGCACCTGGGGCCTCGGCGCGAGTGCCCGTGAGAGCGCGACGCGTTGCCGCTGCCCACCGGAGAGCTGGTCGGGATACCGCTGCGCGAAGTTCGACATCTGCACGAGCTCGAGCAGCTCCTTCACGCGCGCCTCGCGCGACTCCTTCGCTTCCTTCCTGACCTTGAGACCGAACTCCACGTTCTCGAACACGGTCATGTGCCGGAACAGCGCGTAGTGCTGGAACACGAACCCGACGGCCCGCTCCTGGACGCTCTTGGCGGTGAGCTCGTCGTCGCCCATCCAGATCCGGCCCGCGGTCGGCAACTCGAGGCCGGCGATCATCCGGAGCACCGTGCTCTTGCCCGATCCCGACGGGCCGAGCAGCGCGGTGATCGACCCGGCCGCGGCCGTGAACGACACGTCGCGTACGGCTTCGAAGCTGCCGAACCGCTTCGTCAGCAGCTCCACCTTGATCGGCATGCTCATGCGTGACTCCTCGCTCGTTCGTTGCGCCGATGCAACCATTCGATGCCCACCAACAGAAGGATCGAGACGGTCGCGAGGACCAGCGCGACGACATGCGCCTGCGCCTCGAGTCGCTCCTCCAGGGCGGTGAAGATGTAGATCGTCGCCGTCTCGGTGCTCCCGCTGATCGTTCCGCTCACGATCAGCACGGCGCCGATCTCACCGATCGAGCGCGCCGTCGTGAGCGCGATCCCGTAGAGCAGGGCCCACCGGATGTTCGGCAGTGTGACCCGGCGGAACGTCTGCCAGATCGAGGCGCCGAGCGTCCTTGATGCGTCCTCCTCGTCGAGTCCGAACTCCTCGAGCACGGGCACGAGCTCGCGGATCGTGAACGGGATGCAGATGAAGATCGTGACCAGCACCATGGACGGGAGCGCGAACAAGATCTGGATCCCCCGCGCCGAGAAGAAGTCCGCGAACCATCCGCCCGTCCCGAACAGCAGGACGGCCGCGAGCCCGACGGTGACCGGGGAGAGCGCGAACGGAAGATCGACGACCGCGTTCATGAGCGAGCGGCCGAGGAATCGCTGCCGCACGAGCACCCAGGCCACGACCAGCCCGAAGAACGTCGTCACCACGATCGTGATCACGGTGATGATGCCGGTGAGCAGGAAGGCGTGCTGCACGTCCGGGCTCGAGAGCGTATCGCCGATGATCGACACGCCGGGCTCGAACGCCTTCGTCACGATGCCGATCAGGGGCAAGAGCAACAACAGGGCGACGTACACGATCGCGGCCGCCGCGAGAGCGCCACGGGCGAACCGACCGCGAGTGCCGGCCGCACCGGTGGCGGGCGCGACGGGAGTGTTGGACGCAACGCTCATACTTCCACCCTCCTGGTCAGCACCCAAGTGGTCACCAGCACGAGCACGAACGAGATCGTGAACATCAGCGTCGCGACGGCCGCGGCCTCCGCGGGGCGGAACTGGTTGGCGAGCTGATACACGAACACCGGCGCGGTGAGCGTTTCCCCGGCGATGTTGCCGGACACGAGCACGACGCTCCCGAACTCCCCGATGCAGCGAGCGAACGTCAGCAGCCCACCTCCGACGATCGCCGGACGGAGGGCCGGGAGCACGACCTTCCGGAACGACAGCCACGCACCCGCGCCGAGGGTCGCCGCCGCCTCCTCCTCCGCCGGATCGAGCTCCAGGAGGACCGGCTGGACCTGGCGCACGACGAGCGGAAGCGTGACGACGCAGAGGGCCAGCAGGATCCCGATCCACGTGAACGCGACCTGGATGCCGAAGCGGTCGAGGAACCGACCGATCGGCGCGTTGGGTCCGTAGAGCGTGAGGATCATCAGCCCGGTGACGAGCGTGGGGATGGCCATCGGAAGGTCCACGACCGACGACAGGATCCGGCGACCCGGGAAGCGATAGCGAACCAACACCCACGCGAGCAGGGTGCCCATCACGGCGTTGATCACGGTGGCAGCGGCCGACGTGATGAGCGTCAGCCTGATCGCCGTCCACGCGTACGGGATCGCGAACGCCGTCCGGAAGGACGCGAACCCGTCCTCGAAACCTGCGGTCACGATCGCGGCCACGGGGACCACGACCATCAGGCCCAGGTAGAGGATCGCGGCGCCGCGCAGACCGAGGTGTCGAAGCGCAGCAGCGATCCGGTGGGGTGTCCACCGGATCGTGCTGCGACCTTCGAGGGTCTGCGCGGCGTCGCTCATCCGCTCAGCCCGCCTGCGCCTGGGTGACGATGCCGGTATCGCTGAAGAGCTTCTCTGTCAGCGTGTCCCACCCGCCGATGTCGTCGATGTCCCAAAGGTCCTCGATCGGGGGATAGTCGCCTCCGCCCTTCTTCGCCTCGGCGATGTCGGTCGAACGGAAGCCGGCGTCGGCGAAGATCTCCTTCACCTCGTCGGTGTGGAGGAACTCGACGAACGCCTCGGCCACCTCGCGGACGCAGTGCTTGTCCACGTTCGCGTCGACGACCGTCACCGGGTTCTCGATGAGCACGCTGGACGGCGGATAGACGGCCTCGTCTTCCTTGCCCGCGGCCTGTGCCGTGATGACCTCGTTCTCGTAGGTGATCGCGACGTCGCCGTTGCCGTCCTCGAAGTTCTGGATCGACTTGCGAGCGCTGCTGTCGTAGGCGAGGACGTTCCCGAGCACGCCCTGCATGAGGGTCGTCGCGCCGGCTTCGTCGCCCTCGCTCACGCCTCCGTAACCACGGAGCGCCGCACCCCACGCCGAGACGAGGTTCCACCGCGCACCCCCGCTCGAAGCCGGGTCCGGGGTGAGGATCTCGGCGCCCGACTGCGTCAGGTCGTCCCAGTCCTCGATACCGAGCGGGTTGCCCGGACGCACGTCGAAGACGACCACGGACGTCGTGACCATGCCGCCATCGGCCTCCTGCGTCCAGTCGTGGGTGATCAGCCCGGCGTCCGCGATCTGGTCCACGTCGGGACCGAGTGAGAGCGCCACGACGTCGGCCTCGTAGCCGCCGATGACCCGGCTCGCCTGGAGCGTGGAGCCGTCGTAGGACTCCTGGAAGATGACCTCCTGGTCGTTGTGATCTTCCTTCCAAGCCGTCTTGAACGCCGAGATGATCTTGCCGTAGGCCTCGCGCGGTGTGCTGTACGCGGCGAAGCTCAACGTGGGCTGCTCCGGAAGACCGTTGCACTCAGCGGCTGCGCCCGCAGGATCACCTGAGCCGCATGCGGAGAGCGAAAGGATCGGGATGAGGGCCAGGGCGGCCCACCGAGCGGGCTTGAAACGGAGGAACATCGAGGCTCCCTTCGATCGACCGATGTGTTCACACCGGTGCTGGCGGTCGGTCTCCGGTGGTCCGGTCAACCGAAAGGATGTGCCCCGCATGGATACCGCCCGGGACGGGTCAGTGTCAAACACCCGGGCCCTCTGGTGCGTCGTCGCCACGTATCCGTCACATCTCGCAGCGGCCGTCGTTCTAGGATGCGGGCCGTGGCAACCGACGAGCAGCCGACGCAACCCGTGCACGCCGAAGAGCCGATCGACGGCGAAGAGCTCACGGAGGAGGAGCGCCAGGTCCTCTCCAACGTGGCGGGGATCCTGCGCAAGATCAAGTTCGGCACGGTGGTGCTCGTCGTCCAGGACGGCAAGGTCGTGCAGATCGAGATGGCGGAGAAGTTCCGACTGCGATGAGTCGAGCCGTCGTCGAGACTCGGGACGACCCCGCCGGCTCCCCGGCATCGTCGATCATCTCGGTCCGCAACCTCTCGATGACGCGGATCCGGCCCACCGGTGAGCGCGTGACCGCCTTCCAAGATCTCTCGTTCGACGTCGAGCGCGGCGAGTTCGTCTGTCTGATCGGACCGAGCGGGAGCGGGAAGACGTCGGTGCTGAGCGCCATCGCGGGTCTCGAACGCGCGACGAGCGGCGAGGTGCTCGTGGACGGCCGTCCCGTGACCGAGCCGGGTCCTGATCGCGCCGTGCTCTTCCAGGAGCCTGCCTTGTTCCCGTGGCTCTCGGTGCGAGGGAATCTCGACCTGGCGCTCCGGCTCGCGGACGTCCCGCCCGACGAGCGGCAGGATCGAGCGACTACGTGGCTCACCCGGATGGACATCGACTCGTCGGCCGACCGTCAGCCGCACGAGCTGTCGGCCGGGATGCGCCAGCGCGTTGCGCTCGCCCGCGCCCTGGCGTGCGACCCGCCCATCCTGTTGGGCGACGAACCGTTCGGCGCGCTCGACGCGCTCGCCCGCGAGCGCCTGCAGGACATCGTGCAGCGCGTGCGCGTCGAGCGCGCCGGCCGCACCACATTCGTGTTCGCGACCCACAACGTGCGCGAGGCCGTGCTCCTTGCCGATCGCGTCCTCGTGATGTCGGCGGCTCCCGGCACGCTCCTCGAGGAGTTCCGCATCGACGCGCACCGACCCCGGAGCTTGGACGACGTCTTGATCGCCCGGGTCGTCTCGGAGATCCACGACCTCCTGATCGGTCAAGACGAGGAGGGCTCGTCGTGAGGCGATGGGCGAGCGAGCTGGGACCGCCGCTCCTCGGGGTGGGGGCGCTGATCGTCGTGTGGGCGATCGTCGCGGCGATCACGGAAACCTCGTCGATCCCGGGGCCGGCGGAAGTCTGGACGGCCCTCCGCCGAGGCTTCGCCGACGGCACCATCCCCGAAGCCACGGCGAAGACCCTGATCCGGCTCGCGTTCTCGTTCGCGGCGGCACTGGTCATCGGGACCGCGCTCGGCTTGGTCCTCGCGTCCTCCGAGCTCGCACGCCGGAGCATCCGTCCGCTCGTGGTGGCACTCCAGATCACGCCGTTCGTCGCATGGGTGCCACTCGCCGTGATCTGGTTCGGTGTCACCGAGCGGGCTGTGGTCTTCGTCGCGATCGCGGGTTCGTTCCCCGCCGTCACGCTCGCCACACTGCAGGGCATCCGTCAGGTCCCGCCCCTGTTCGTGCGGGCGGGGCGAACCCTCGGGGCGACCGGCTGGGAGCTCCAGCGATCGGTGGTGTTCCCCGCGGCGCTCCCCGCCTATATGGCGGGCGTCCAACAGGCCTGGGGCTTCGCGTGGAAGGCGTTGATGGCGGGCGAGCTGATCGTCCAGGCCACTGGCTCGACCGGCCTGGGACACCTGCTCGACCGCTCGCAGGACGTCGCCTCGCTCCTCGCCGTCGTCGCGGTGATCGCGGTGATCGGCGTGGCCGTCGAGTACCTGATCGTCGGTCCGGTCGACAGGCGGATCCGATCCAGGCGCGGACTGCTCGAGACCGCCTGAGCCTCAGATACCGCCGACCGTCTGGAGACCGAAACGCTCGATCTCGGCCTCGATGTCGAGCGGCCGCATCCGCGTCCGCTCGTCCTCGATCTCGGGCGTCTGGAGCTCCTTCGGGACGATCCAGCAGACCTCGAACTCCAGCCCGTCGGGGTCGCGGCCGTAGAGCGCCTTCGTCGTGCTGTGGTCGGTGGCACCCGTGAGAGCGCCTGCCTCCTGCAGCTTCGCGGAGATCTCCTTGAGATCGCCGAGGGTCTGCACCTCCCAGGCGATGTGATACAGCCCGACGGTCGACCGCCCCGCCGTCGACGGCCCGGCCCCGTCCCCGATGCTGAAGAGGCCCAGGTCGTGGTCGTTGTCGGAGTCGGGCGCCTGGAGGAACTTCGCCCCCGGCATCTCCATCACGACGCGGAACCCGAACACGTCCCGGTAGAACTCGTAGGTCTTCTCCGCGTCCCGCACGTACAGGACGGCGTGATTCATCCGCTTGATCGCCATCAGTCGATCGACCCTCGGCCGAGCTTCTCGCGACCCATCTTCGCCCGGTAGCTCTCGTTGAACGCGTACAGGTACCGGTCCTGGCGCGGGTACACGCCCGTCGTGAACGCGCGCGACCCCACCCCGATCTGCGCGCGCTCGCAGACCTCCCAGTCCTGCTTGGAGATCAGGTCCCACAGCTCGACGACGGGCTCCGGCTTGAACACCGCGGGATCGGCGATCGTCTCCGGTCGGAACAGATACTCCGACACGACCGTGGTGTGCCCAGGCCCCGTCGGGTAGCCGACGTAGTACATGACGCAGTCGGGATGGATGTTCAGCAGCAGGTTCGGGAACTGGTACGCGCCGTAATAGCGGTTCATGTCCTCGTCGAGCAGACCGGGGAGGGCCGGTAGCTCGGAGCGGCCGGTCATCGTGAAGGAGCGGGCACCGTCGACCATGTCGTTGCCCCCGTCGCGCGTCTCTCCGTCCCACACCTCTCCGAACCGGAACAACGGGACCACTTGCACGAGCTCGGGATGGACGACCGGGCAGTGGAGGCACTCGTTGTAGTTCTCCACCACGATCTTCCAGTTCGCCTTCACCTCGTAGACGATCCGCACGCCGACCCGGAGGTCTTCCATCCCGAACCGGTCGAATGCCGTCACGCTCTCGACGCCGTCGTTCAGGGACTCGAGGAGCGGCCGCGGCTCGCGGGCGAGGTTCACGAACAGGAAACCGGCGTACGTGTCGACCGGGAAGCCGTGGAGCGGGTACTGCCCCCGGTCGAAGTGCTCGTCCTCCCTGACGTTCGGCGTGCCGATCAGACGCCCGTTCAGGTCGTAGGTCCATGAGTGGTAGGGGCAGACGAACGCCTTGCGGACGTTGCCGGTGGTGGGCTCGTCGTCGAGGAACTTCGTCCCGCGATGCGAGCAGACGTTGTAGAAGCCGTGGAGCTCGCCCTCCGCGTTGCGCGTGACGAAGATCGACTCCCCCGCGAGCTCCCGAACGAGGTAGTCACCGGGGTTGGCGACCTCCTCGGCCCGACCCAGGCAGACCCAGTCGCCGAACCAGATCCGTTCGCGCTCCTCTTCCCAGACCGCGGGATCCGTGTAGTCGCTGCCGCTCAACGTGGGGCGCGGCTTCCATCGCCCCTCGCGCTCCCTGATCGTCTCCTGCTCGAGCATCGATGCGTCCTCCGTAGCCGGGAACGCAAGGATAGGCGACGGAGGACCCTGCGCGGCAGACGGTACGCTCCGCCGATGTCTGTGCCCGTCGTTCGCGCCACGCCGGACCGCGTCCCTGCGCTTGCGGAGCTGCTCGGGAGAGCCTTCACCGACGATCCGATGTTGGTCTGGCCGTTCGGTGCCGGGAAGACAGAGGCGGTCACCAACTTCTTCCGGGCCTTCGACGAGGCGATCGCGGCGCACGGGTGGCTCTGGGAGGCGGGCGCCGGCCGCGGCGTTGCCGCGTGGATCCCGCCCGGGAGCGACGAGGCGATGATGGAGATCGATCGATCGATGCGACCGACGCTTCCCGCGTTGGATACCCGTCACGCCGACATGTGGGACTGGATCGCCGGCAACTTCCCCGACGAACCCTTCTGGTACCTGGACCACATCGCAGTCGACGACGAGCACCGAGGAGGCGGCATGGGCACCGCGCTCATCCAGCTCGGCCTGACGTTCGCGGAACGTGACGGCGTGCCGGCGTTCCTCGAGACGGGAAGGCCGGAGAACGTCGGCTACTACGAGCGCCGAGGCTTCCGAACGATCTCCGACGACGACGCCCCCGGCGGGGGTCCGCACATCTGGTTCATGCGCTACGACTCCTGAGGAGGCCCTTCCAGACCGTCGGCGAAGCGGCTGACCTCTTCGGTGTGCTCCTGGTAGTGCTCGAAGGTCTCTTCCTTGAACCACGACGCAGCCTCGTCGGTGACATCGGAGAGCGCGAGAAGTGCCGCGCGGGCTCGTTCACGATCCTCGAGCGCGCGCGCCATCGCCTCCTGATAGAGCATCGACTTCGACTCCGCGGCCCAGAGCTCGTTCTTGCCCTCCCAGACCTCGTCGGGTTCGTCCTCGCCTGTCGAACCGGAGGCGGCGAGGGCACCCAGCTTCTCGGCAGCCACCCCCGCCCACTTCCCGTTGTGGAACACGAGGTCGTTGACGGACCAACCCGGAACCACGCCACCTTCGGAGCGGCGATGCTCCGGCACGCGGCCGACCTCGGCCACGAACTCGGTCCATGCAGCCTCTTCGCGCCTTCAGCAGCTCCTCAGCATCCGTCACCTGAAACCTCCCTACTCGTTCGCCACACCGTCCATCATGGTGCCGGCGTTCACCTTGGGGTGCTGGCCATGTAGGACGCGGCCGCTCCAGAGCCTACGCTCCGCCGATGAAAGCAGCCCGTCGGTATCGCTTCACCGTCCTGTTGGCTGTCGTGATCGCCGGCGCGTGCAGCCCGACCACCGGAGATCCCGATGGATCACCGACCCAGGGCAGCCCGGCTGGTTCACCGATCCAGAGCGATCCGGCGACGTTGACGCCGGCTGCGATACCCCCCGGGGTCGAGAGTGCCGGATGCGGCGAACGCGCGTCTCCCGGATCGCGGACCGTGTCGTTCCGATACGACGGGATCAAGCGCACGTACGACATCGTCGTTCCGGAGACGGAACGAGGCGTGGCGATGCCGGTCGTCTTGAGCTTCCACGGCTTCACCGATTCGAGCGCGGCCCATGCGAGCCGCTCCGGCCTGGCGGCCCGTGCCGCCGCCGACGGCTTCATCGGCGTCTTTCCACGCGGATCCAACGTCGACGGGACGACTCCCCCCTACTTCAACATCGAGACGGTCGACGATCCATCGCTCGCCGACGACGTCGGATTCACGGCGAAGATCCTGGATCGTGTCGAGGCCGAGCTGTGCGTCGACCGCAGCAGGATCTTCGCATCGGGATGGTCCAACGGAGGCATGTTCGCGGCCACGCTCGGGTGTGCGCTGAGCGATCGGATCGCCGCCGTCGCTTCCGTGTCCGGCGTCCACCTGTTGCCAGACTGCCGCGGGCGCCCGATGCCGATCATCGTCATCCACGGAACCTTCGACGACACGGTTCCATTCTCCGAGGAAGATGTCGCATCGGCTGCGGACATCCGTGAGATGATCCGCGGCTCGAGTGGGAACCGGGCGCAGGCTCGGATGTTCGCTCCCGTCAACGGGACGTCGGTCAGGTCCTGGGTCGAGTCGTGGGCGAAACGGAACGGATGCCGGCTCATCGACCCGGCCGTGGGATCGGGATCCGTGGTGCAGACGACGGCGTACCGGAACTGCCGCGCGGGAGGCGACGTCGTGCTTCAGGAGGTTGTGGGAGGTGGACACGATTGGCCCCCCGGCCCCGGGTCCGATACGACGGCTGAGGCGCTGTCGTTCCTCGCGAGCCACTCGTTCCCCGTCAATGAGCTCAGCTGATCGGCGGTTCCTTCGCGGTCAGCGAGTCCTCGGGAACCCGAGGTCGACGGCGGACGTCGCCGGATCTGGCCAGCGCGCCGTGACGACCTTTCCCCGTGTGTAGAACTGGATGCCCTCGGGACCGTACATGTGGTTGTCGCCGAACAGCGAGTTCTTCCAGCCGCCGAACGAGTAGTAGGCGACCGGTACCGGGATCGGCACGTTCACGCCGACCATGCCGACGTTCACGTCGAACTGGAACTGGCGGACCGCCCCGCCGTCGCGGGTGAAGATCGCGACGCCGTTCCCGTACGGGTTGTCGTTGACCATCTTCAGCGCCTCGTCGTAGGTATCGACGCGGACCACGGAGAGCACGGGGCCGAAGATCTCATCGCGATACGCGTCCATGGTCTCGGTGACGTGATCGATCAGCGAGACGCCGAGGAAGAACCCGTCTCCCTCGTACGCGGCGTCCTTCCGTCCGTCCGTGACCACGGTCGCGCCCTGCTCGGCCGAGGAGTCCAGGTAGCCGGCGACCTTGTCGCGATGCTCGCGCGTGACCAGCGGACCCATCTCGGAGTCGGGATCGGACCCGGGACCGACCGTCACCTTCGGCAGCCGCTCGGCGATCTTCCCCACGAGGTCGTCGGCGATCCCGCCGACGGCGACGATCGCGGAGATCGCCATGCAGCGCTCGCCGGCACTGCCGTAGCCGGCGGAGACGGCGGCGTCGGCCGCCATGTCGAGGTCCGCGTCGGGGAGCACGATCATGTGGTTCTTCGCGCCACCGAGGGCCTGGACACGCTTGCCCGCCTGCGTGCCGTGCTCGTAGATGTACTTCGCGATCGGCGTCGAGCCGACGAACGACACCGCCTCGATGTCGGGATGTTCGAGGATCGCGTCCACGGCGACCTTGTCGCCGTGGACGACGTTGAAGACGCCGTCGGGCACGCCGGCATCCCGGAGGAGCTCCGCGAGCAGGAGGGATGCGCCGGGGTCCTTCTCCGACGGCTTCAGGACGAACGTGTTCCCGCAGGCGATCGCGTTCGTCAGCATCCAGAGCGGCACCATCGCCGGGAAGTTGAACGGCGTGATGCCCGCCACCACGCCCAGCGGCTGGCGGATCGAGTACACGTCGACGCCCGTCGATGCCTGCTCGGTGAATCCTCCCTTCAGCAGGTTGGGGATGCCGCAGGCGAACTCGACGTTCTCGAGGCCGCGCTGCACCTCGCCCATCGCGTCCGAGAGCACCTTCCCGTGCTGGGCCGTGATCGCGGCGGCGACCTCGGCCTTCCGGTCGTCCAGCAGCTCGCGGATCTGGAACATCGCCTCGGCGCGCTTGGACAGCGACGTCGCGCGCCACGCGGGGAAGGCTTCGGCCGCCGCGGCGACGGCCTGGCCGACCTCCTCGGTGCTCGCGAATGCGACCTCGTGGGTCTGCTCGCCCGTCGCCGGGTTGAAGACGGGGCCGATCCTTCCGGACTCGCCGGGAACGACCTTCCCGCCGATCCAGTGGCTGATCCGTTCCACGGTCATCGGCCTCCTTCACAGGGTGATGGCCATGGGGTGATGCTATCGAGCCTCGCCGCCCCTCGTAGCGCCCCAGCTGGGCGGTTGACGTCGTGGCGACGCGAGCCGGAAGCTTGAGGTTCCGAGTGCATCGAGGAGGTTGCATGTCTCGACGCGTCACGAAGCGGCTCCCGGCGGTCCCGATCGCACTGCTCCTGCTGCTCAGCGGCATGACCCTCGGCCCGGCGGCGGCCCAGACCGCCGAGTGTCATCCGATCCAGACGACGCCGAGCTTCAACGGTGTCGTGCCCACCTCCCAGCAGGTCCTCGGGTTCGATCTGGGCACGCAGGAAGTGTCGGTGTCACAGTCCGACACCTACCTGCAGGCGATCGACGACGCGAGCGACAGGGTAACGAGCGGGACGGCGGGGACCTCGGTCGAGGGACGCCCGCTCCGCTACGCGATCGTCGGCACACCCGCGAACGTCACGAGCGACGGCCTGACGGCGATCCGTGACGCAGTCGACCGGCTGCGGGATCCGGCGACCACAGATGCCGAGGCGGCCGCGCTCGCCGCCTCGACGCCGGCGATCCTGCTCGTGCAGGCGAACGTCCACGGTGGCGAGGAAAGCGGCACCGAGTCGTCCCTCCAGCTGCTCTACGAGCTCGCCGACCGGGACGACTGCGTGTCCGACACGATCCTCGACAACACGCTCGTCGTGATCCTCCCGGTCCAGAACCCCGACGGCCGCGAGGCGGACACGCGCCGCAACGCCTACGACATCGACATGAACCGCGACTGGTTCGCCCGGACCCAGCCGGAGACGAACGGGAAGCTCGAGCTTCTCAGGCAGTATCCGCCGGTGCTCGATCTGGACGTACACGAGATGGGCGCGTTCACCTATTTCTTCCCGCCGAACTCCGATCCCGTGTATCACGAGATCGCGGACGTCTCGAACGACTGGATCAACGGCATCTACGGCCCGGCCATGGCGGCCGAGTTCGACCGGCAGCGGATCCGGTACTTCAACTACGAGCCGTACGACTTCTTCGGCACCTTCTACGGCGACACGGTGCCGACCGTCGCGTTCCACGGCGCCGGCATGACGTTCGAGAAGTACAGCGGCGACCCGCTCCCGGTGCGGATGTACGAGCAGTACGTGACCTCGATCGTATCGGTCTTCGAAGCAGCCTCGAACAAGGAAGACATCCTCAACGACTGGCACGCGTCCTGGGTCGAGGCTTACGAGGAAGGCGTCTCGGGGACGCTCGAAAGGAACTTCAACTTCCAGAGGGGCCACCGGTTGCTCGAGCAGCCTCCGACAGGAGCGGTGGTCCGCCACTACTTCCTGCGCGACGACCCATCCAAGGCCTACGAGGTCCAGCGCTTGATCCGCCGGCTCCAGCGGATGGACGTGGAGCTCTACCGGCTCTCGGAGCCGCTCACCGTCCCCGACTTCCGCGCATACGGGCGGGCCGCGGCGAGCACGACCCTTGCGGCCGGGACCTACTGGATCCCACTCGCCCAGGCGCGGAAGCACTGGGTCCAATCGATGCTGAACGAGGACACCTACATCCCGCACGACGTCACCTACGACGTCACCGGGTGGAGCAACCCGTTGCTGATGAACGTGCCGGGCGGGTTCAGCGCATCGGATCTGGATCCGGTCGGGGTGCCGGTCGAACCGCTCGGGGAGCCGGCGTGGCCGCTCGACGCAGCCGGAGCGCCTTCCGTCGCCGTCTTCGAGGGACCCAGCACCACGGCGCTCGAGTCCCGCGGCGCGGTCCGGTGGCTCTTCACCGAGGTCTGGGACCTTCCGTTCGACACGGTCACCGCCGACGAGGTCGTCGCGGGGTCCCTGTCCAACTACGACGTCGTCGTGATGCCAGACGGCTACGCGAACTACGCCCTGCAGGCGCTCGGCGCCAAGGGGAAGAAGGCACTCGTCGCCTGGGTGA
Source organism: uncultured Actinomycetota bacterium (assembly GCA_963750945.1). Lineage (GTDB taxonomy): Bacteria > Actinomycetota > UBA4738 > UBA4738 > HRBIN12 > JAJNBA01. The sequence goes on from CAVVSH010000014.1 coordinate 156,448, forward strand.
ACGGTGGCGGACACGTGATCGCGTGGGAAGGGAGCGCCGAGGTCGTCACGCGGATCGGCGCTTCCACCGCCGTGTTGCAGATGGCGCACACGAACATGCCCGGGAGTCTCGTGCGGATGGCGCTCGACGAGAACAGCCCGCTCGCCGACGGCGTCGGTCCCTTCGCCTGGGCGATGTACGACGACGACCCCGTGATGTCCCCCGGACGTGGTGAGCCGGCCGCCGTGTTCCCGGACGCCTCGAGCGAGGACTTCTTCGTGTCCGGGCTCGACAGCGGCGCCACGCAGCTGGCGGGCACGTCGGCCGTGGTCGACGAGGCGGTCGGGCAGGGCCGGGCGACGATCTTCACGTTCGACCCGGTGTTCCGGGGGTGGACGGACGGGACGCAGCGGATCCTCTGGAACGCGATCGCCGGCGACGACCCGTTCCCGGGGGCCGCCGCGCGGGCCGGCTCACCGGCGCGAGCCGAGGACGAGCGGGTGGCTCGCGCGGCAGCGCTCCGCCTGCCTCAGGTCGCCTCGCCGTTCCGCCTCACGGTGGCGCAAGCGGACGCGCGAGAGACATCGGATGCCCTCGCCGAGCTCGGGGCTCGGTGGGCGCGGGTTCGTGTCTCCGGTGGAGTGCTGTTCCTGATCGCGAACCCGCGGGAGCTGTCCGCAGAGGAGCATCCGTTCATCGGAACTCTCGCCGGAACGTTGGCCGAACGAGGTGTCGCGGTGCGCTCGCTGAGCCTGCGATAGCTCGATCGTAGCTGGCCGCGGGCGCGTCCGAGCGCCCGCGGCCCGGGACGATGTGTAGGGAAGCGCTTCTGCGGGAAAGTTGTGCTGGATGTCCCCCACCGATCAGAGAGAAACCGTCGGCGGTCGCTATCGGCTGGGCGAACGCATCGGTCACGGTGGTATGGGGGAAGTCTTCGCAGCTCATGACTTGCGCCTCGACAGAGAGGTCGCTCTCAAGCTGCTCCGCTCGGACCTCGCGGAACAGGACGGCATGCGCGAGCGAGTCGTGGCGGAGGCTCGGCTCGCCGCACGTCTGACCCATCCACACGTCGTGGGCGTGCTCGACACAGGTGAGCAGGACGGTCGGCCTTTCGTCGTGATGGAGCGGCTCTCCGGTCGCACGTTGGGGGACGAGCTCGCCGACGGGGCGATGCCCGCCGAGCGTGTCCGGGACGTCGGGCTCCAAGTGTTGCGCGCGCTCGCGGCGGCACACGAGCTCGGGATCGTCCACCGCGACGTGAAGCCGGGGAACATCCTCGACGCGGGCGTCGGCACGTGGAAGGTCGCCGACTTCGGTATCGCCAAGTGGGTGCACGCGGACGAGACCCTCACGGGCACGGGCGAGCTGCTGGGGAGCCCCTCCTATCTCGCGCCGGAACGCATCGAGGGGGAGCAGGCGGGACCCGCGAGCGACCTCTATGCGGTCGGGGTGCTGCTGTACGAAGCGCTCTGCGGCCGCAAGCCGTTCGAGGGCGACGACCCGTTCGCCCTCGCCACCGCCATCCGCGACGGGGCGTACGAGCCGCCCGCGGCGGTCTTCCCTGACGCCGACCCGGCGATCGTCGCCGTGATCGAGCGGGCCATGCAGCGCGATCCGGCCGAGCGCTACGAGAGCGCCGAGGCGATGGCGGCCGCGCTCCTGGGGGAGGACGCCGAGGAGACCGGCGATGTCACGGCCACGATCGTCGCGCCGGTGACGATGCCTCTGCCTCCGACCGACGAAGAGCTCGAGCAGGACCGAGAAGAGACCGTGCGGGTCCCTCGCGTCGAGCGAACGGCGCGACTTCCGGTGCAGGCGCCGGCGCCGCGACCGCAACGGTGGCGCCGCCCGTCGAAGACCGTCCTGATCGTCGCGGCCGCGGTCCTGGCAGTGGTCCTGATCACCGTCTTCGCGATCGTCGCGTTCTCCGGCTCCGGTACGCCGCTTCCCGGTGCGGACGCCTCCTCCCTGCCGGTCCCGCTCGATGAGGCCTTGACCAGGCTCGAGGAGTCCGTCCGGCCATGAGGCGCGTCGTGATCACACTCGGCATCGTCGCGATCCTCGTGAGCTCGTGCGGGGACAACGACACTCGGGCAGGGTTCGCGGCAACGCTGCAGGACCGAGTGGCCTCCGTCCGAGAGCTCGCGGAGGCGGGGAAGCCGGGCCTGGCGCTCGCCAGACTCAGGAACATGATGGCCTCGGTGACATCCCAGCTCGAACGAGGGCGCATCGACGAAGGGTGGGGCCTGGAGATCCTCGAGTCCGCCCAGGCGGTGGAGCTCCAACTGCGCGTCCTGCCGGCTTCACCTTCGGCATCGGAGGAGCCCAGCCCGTCTCCGGTCGACGAAGGCGGCGGCGAGGAGGGCTCCGGCGGCGGGGACAAGGACAAAGAACAAGACAAGGACAAGGGGAACGGCGACGAGGGGAACGGGAACGACGACTGACGGCTCGGCTCAGTACTCGTGCTCTCGGAGCCACGCCACGTACTCGGGAAGTCCTCGCTCCAACGGATACTCCGGCTTGTACCCCAGATCTCGAGCCGCGGCGCTGATGTCCCAAGGACCCTGCCGGTCCAGATGCCAGTAGCCGGGGCCGATCTCGATCCGGGCTCCCGGGATCAGATCACGGATCATCTCCCCCGCTTGGCTCAGCGTGACCTGTGACCCGCCGGTGATGTTGAAGACGGAGCGTTCGCGTTGCGTGGAGTCGGCGGCGAGGATCGCCGCGCGAGCCACGTCCCGGACATGCACGAAGTGGAACCCGTGGTCGCCGCCGGTCTCCATCACGAACGGCTCTCCCTCGAGCGCGGGACGGATGATGTCGCGGAGGACCTCCGGCATCCTGTTCCCGGGTCCGTACACCTCGGTCACCCGCAGCGAGATGATGTCCCGCCCGTAGAGGTCGTTGTAGACCCCGCTCAGCAGCTCCGTCGTCACCTTCGTGACGCCGTAGGGGGTCGTCGGATGCAGGCCGGAGTCCTCCGTCACCGGGCCCTCGACGTTGCCGTAGGCGCATTCGGAGGAGAAGTTCACGACGCGCTTCACGTCCGCCATCCGGGCGGCCTCGAACAGATGCAGGGTCCCGTCGACGTTGGCGGTGAACGTCGTGATCGGGAGGTCGATCGACAGGTCGGGGTGCGACATCGCCGCCGTGTGGATCACCCGGTCGACCTCGTGACGGGAGAACGTGTCGACGAGCCGCGGGATGTCGTACAGCTCGCCCTGCACGAACTCCACCCCAGGGGGCGACCCCTCCGCGTAGTCCCGGTTGTAGCTGATGACGCGTTCCCCGCGATCCGCCAGCGCGGACACGAGGTGTCGGCCGACGTACCCGAGCCCGCCCGTGACGAGGACGGCACCGGCCATCAGATCCCCCAGGTTCGGGTCGAGCCGCCGTTCGGATGGAGGACCTGACCGACGAACGCCTCAGCGTTGGTCGAGCACAGGAACGCGACCGTGGCCGCGATCTCCTCGGGCATGCCGACCCGGCCGAGCGGGATCTCCTCGCCGTATCGCCGCGTGATCTCCTCGTGGGAGACGCCGGCATCCAGCGCGTCCACGTCCAGCTGGGGTGTGTCGGTCACGCCCGGCGCGATCGCGTTCACCGACACGCCCTTGGCGCCGACGGCGCGGGCGGCGCTCTTCACCAGGCTGATCAGGCCGCCCTTCGAAGCCGCGTACGCCGTCGCGTTGGGCCAGCCGATCGCGCCCCATTCGGAGGCGATCACGACGATCCTGCCGAACCCGCGCTCCGCCATCCCCGGCGCGCAGCGTTCGATCAACATCCCCGTGCCGAACAGATTCACGTCGAGGATGCGCCGCCAGTTCTCGGGCGACTCCTCCTCGAACGGGGCCATCGTCATGAACGCGTGGTTGGCCACGAGGAGCTCGACGGGACCGAGCCGGCTCTCAACGTCGGCGACGCCCGCGTCGACGGCGTCCGGTTCGGAGACGTCGAAGGGAACCGCGATCCCGCCGACCGCCTCCGCCGTCGCCGCCGCCGTCTCGGGGTTGAGATCGTTCGCGGCCACCTTCGCTCCCTCGGTCGCGAGCCGCTCCGCGATCGCCCGCCCCATCCCCTGGCCGGCGCCGGTGACGAGCGCGACCCGGCCGTCGATGCCCTCGTACCGCATCGTCAGACCACCGCTCCCGCGTTGGGCGAGAGCACGGCACCCACGAAGTTGTGCTTCTCGAGCATCAGGAACGCGACGGTGTCCGCGACTTCCTCCGGCTTGACGATGCGCCCGAGCACCAGCGAGTTGACGTATTCCGGCGAGCGCATCTCTTGCTTCAGCAGCGGGGTGTCGGCCGGACCCGGCGCGACGCAGTTCACCCGGATCCCGTGTGCCACGGCCTCCATCGCGAGACTCTTCGAGAAGGCGTGGATCGCCCCCTTCGCGGCCGCATAGTGCGCCGCCTCCGGATCCCCCATCAGGCCCAGCTCGCTGCCGATCGTCACGATCGAACCGCTTCGGCGCTCCTTCATCCGGCGGTAGACGCTGCGGCAGGTGTTCGCCGTCCCGTCGATGTGGATGGCCATCATGCGCCGCCAGCGGTCGGGTCCGATCCCTCCCAACGGGAAGAGTTCGTAGACGCCGGCCGCGGTCATCAGGTACTCGACCGGACCGAGCTGATCCTCGGTTCGGGCGACGGCATCCTCGATCGCCTCGGCGTCCCGGACGTCGACCTCGAACGCGAGGTCGACGTCCTCTGCCGTGTGGAGGTCAAAGCCGGCGACCGCGAGGCCCTCCGTGCGGAGGCGCCTCGCGGTCGCCGCCCCCAGTCCGGATGCTGCTCCGGTGATGACGGCGACGGCCACCTCAGCGCACGCGGGGCCGCTGCGCCCGGTCGAGCGGGATGAAGACCGCGAGCGCCACCACCGGCCCCGCCAGCCAGGACAGGTCCGTGAAGTTCAAGAGGTTCTCGGAGATCGGACCCGCGTACCGCGGGACGCTGATCGTGGCCCAGGCGGCCACCATCCCGGCGATCAGCGCGATCGCGCCGGGCCAATACACCCCTCCCGAGCCCCAGTACGGACTCTCCGGACCGCCGTGCGCCGCCACAGGATCGATGTTCCAGTTCCGGCGCCACGCGTCGTAGATCCAGATCACCCCCCACGGACCGATCCAGATGATCGTGTTCACGACGATGTCGTTGATCGTCGTGAGGAGCGCCTCGTCGTAGAAGAGCACGTAGACGAGGCCGATCGTCGCGAGGACGGCATCGACGATCACGGCGTGGTACCGCTTGATCGGCAGCCCCGCCGCCTGCGCAGCCAGTCCTGCCGAATACATCGTTAGCATCAGGTTCGTCAGCGACCCGCCGATCGCGGCGAGCAGGAACGGTACGTACAGCCACGATGGCATCAACGACTCGACGCCGCCGAATGTGTCCACCACGAGATCGGCATCGGTCTGCGACGCCAGCAAGACGCCCACGATGCCGAGCAACAGGCCCGAACCACCCGCGGACCAGAGCACCGTTCGGACGATGCCCCTCGCGGGTGTGTCGCTCGGAAGGTAGCGCGGGTAGTCGCCAGCCGCGATCACGTAGGCAACGTGGCCCGCGATGACGATTCCCAGGATGATCGCCACGGCCGACAGGGTGCCCAAGAGATCGTACCCCCCGCCCAGGCTCGCACCGAGGTCGAGGTCGGGGAGCGCCTCGATGAGGACTGCGATCGAGATGACGCCGAGCGCGATCGAGAAGAACCGTTGGACGTGCACGACCGTCCCATGCCCGAGGAACGCCAGGAGAACCGAGAAGGCATACACGCCTGCGAGTCCGATCAACTTGCCGGTGGTCCCCGAGTCGTCCCAGCCGAAGAAGGCGAACAACGCCAGCACGGCGAACACACCGATGGATGCGTTGATGATCTCGAAGAAGATGCCGACGAGCCACGCGAGCGCCGCGTTGATCCGGGCGAACCGCAAGCCGTACGGCGCGCGGCTCACCGCCATCGTGGGGATCCCCGCCCGGGCCGGTGGGATCGACGTGAGCCCCACGAGCCAGTAGCTGAGCAGCACACCGAGCGCGAGCGTCAAGAGGGTGAGCCACACGGAGAGACCGAGCGTGTACGCCAGGACGCCCAGGACGATGTTGAACGGATACAGGTTCGTCCCGATCCAGAACACGGCCAGGTTCCTGAGCGTCATCGTCCGCTCGTGCTCCGGGACGTAATCCACCCCACGGCGCTCGAGGCCGTAGACCGGGTTGCCCTCTTCGCCCTCGTACGCCAGGTGCTCCTCGTGGTTCGTGTCCACTTGTCCCCCTCTACGATCCGGGTACCGGCTCGGCCGGCCCCTCTCCGATGACAGGCAACGACAAGGTCCGCGCCGGCACGTCCGACGCGGCGGTGTGGGCGGCGATCTCGCCGATCGTCGCGATCCACAGCTCCGGCACTGCCTTCGCACGTTCCAGCAAGCGACCCAGAGCGATCGCTCTCGCCGGCCGGCCCGACAGGAACGGATGCATGGTCAGCACGCAGCACCCGCCGACCTCCAGGTAGGCCTCGATCTCCTCCCACCAGGTCTCGAGGACCCGGGACGGCGGCTCGATCACACCGGATCCCGTCGGCGGGTCAGGCAGGAAGGCGTACTTCTCCCAGTCGTCGAGCGCCCAGGAGATCGGCACCTCGACGAGCTCGGACGAGCCGACGGCGAGACGATACGGCTCGTCACGGTCGAACAGGCTCGAGTCGCACGTGAACCCGTACTCCGCCAGGAGGTCGAGGGTCACGTCCGACGTCTCCCACCAGGGAGCGCGGAAGACCGTCGGTCGAACCTCCGCGATCCGCTCGAGCGCTTCGAGACCGCGTTCCAGCTCGGCCCGCTCCGTCGCCGCGTCGATGAGCCCCGGCGGACGATGGAGGTAGCCGTGGTGGCAGATCTCGTGCCCCGCGGCGACGATGGCTTTGACGGTCCATGGATGCCGCTCCGCAGAGAACCCGGGGATGAAGAAGCTGGTCCGGATCTCGAGGGTCGTCATCAGCTTCAGGAGCCGAGGCACCGCCGTCACCGGTCCGTACTGCTGGTGGGTCATGATCGAAGGACGTCGGGCGTACTTCTCGTCCACGGCGAGGACGGCCGCCTCGGCGTCCATGTCGAACGTGACCGCGAGCGCGGCGCGCTTGCCCTCCGGCCAGGGGAACATCTCAGGCGGCCTCAGTGGCGAGCAGGCAGACGAGCTCGTACACGACCGTGGCCGCCGCCAACGACGTGAGATCGGCGTGGTCGTAGGGCGGAGAGACCTCGACCACGTCGCCGGAGACGAGGCGCAGTCCCGCCAGGCCACGGAGGATCATCAGCAGCTCGCGTGACGTGAGACCGCCGACCTCCGGGGTGCCCGTCCCCGGGGCGTGCGCCGGGTCGAGGGAATCGATGTCGATCGAGACGTACAGCGGATGGTCTCCCACCCGTTCGCGGATCCGCTGGACGACGCCCTCGACGCCTTCGCGGTGGACGTCTTCCGTGCGGATCGTACGGAATCCGAACGCCGCGTCGTCGACCATGTCCTGCGCGCTGTAGAGCGGGCCCCGGATCCCGACGTGCATCGACGCATCCTCGCGGAACAGACCCTCTTCGGCCGCACGCCGGAGCAACGTCCCGTGTGTGTAGGGGGCGCCGAAGTAGGTGTCCCAGGTGTCGAGGTGCGCGTCGAAGTGCACCAGGGCCACTTGACCGTGCTTCCGGTTCATCGATCGAAGGAGCGGCAGGACGACGGTGTGGTCGCCGCCGATGCTCACGATCGAGCTGGCCCGTTCGAGCACCTCGTCCGCGCCTCGCTCGATCTGGCCGATCGACTCCATGATGTCGAAGGGGTTGCAGGCGACGTCGCCGGCGTCGGCGCCCTGCAGCAGCGCGAACGGCTCCATCTCGTGGATCGGGTGGAACTGCGGCCGGAGCATCCTCGAGGCCTGGCGGATCGCGTGCGGGCCGAACCGCGCACCCGGCCGGAAGCTCACGCCCGAGTCGAACGGGATCCCGAGGATCGCGACGTCGCACCGATCGAGGTCCCGGAGCTCCGGCAGGCGAACGAAGGTCGACGGCCCCGCGTACCTGGGCACGACCGTGCCACTGACGGGCTGGACAGTGGGCTCGCCGTTCGAGATCTCGCGCCCTCCCTCGATGACCGAAGGCGGATGCTAGCGCTCGCCCGAGTCCCCGTCGAACCGGACCCCTCGCTACGGGGTTTCGTCGGAGGACAAGTGTTCGTGGATCGCGAGCCACGTTCCGTCGCCCTGACGCTGGAAGACAACCGACTCGCGCTCGTACAAGGTCGACTCCTCGCCGTCCCACATCTGCATCGTGGTGACGCGGTGGGTGAGGACGCCGGTATCGCCGAACAGGCGTACGTCGGCATCGCGGGATTCCGCGGAGATCACCCGGAAGCCGTGATCGGCCTTCCAGGAGCGAACCGCGGTTCGGTACTCCTCACGCGAACCGATGAGGTCCTGGCCGTGGAAGAAGAACGTCGCGTCGGGATGGAAGCACGCGAAATACCCATCCTCGTCGCCCGTCGAGAACGCCTCCATCAGGCGCCCGACGGCGGCGCGGATCTCCTCGATCGCCTCCGTCATGGTCGAGTTCCTTTCATCCGATCAGGTTCGTGACGCCGCGCTTGGCCAGCTGATCCGCGACGATGTTCCGCTGGATCTCCGAGGTTCCTTCCCAGATCCGATCGACGCGGAGCTCGCGGAAGAATCGCTCCGCGACGTTCTCACGCATGTAGCCGCGTCCACCGAAGATCTGCACCGCCCGGTCGGCGACGCGCCCGGCGGCCTCGGAGGCGAAGAGCTTCGCCATCGAGCACCGCGCGTGCTGGATCTTCACGTCGATCCCGGCGTCGATCCCGCGCGCCAGCTCGTAGGTCATCAGCCGCGACGCCCACAGGTCGGTGAGCGAGTCCGCCAGCATGTGCCCGATCGCCTGGAACTCCACGATCGGCTTGCCGAACTGCACGCGCTCCTTCGCGAACGCGGTGGCTTCGTTGACCAGCCGATCCATCGCACCGCAGCAGCGGGCGGCGATCATCAGTCGCTCGTAGCGGAACCACTCGTGCGTGAACGACATGCCGTCCCCTTCGGCACCGATCAGGTGCGAGGCAGGTACCCGCACGTCCTCGAACGCGACGATCGCATGGGTGTCGGGGTAGGTGTGCGAATAGCGCGGCTCGCGGAGGAGGCGGACGCCGGGCGTGTCCTTGTCGACGAAGAACAGGGCGTGCTCGCCCTCGTGGTCGCCGCCCACGAGCTTCGCCTGGAAGAAGATCCAATCGGCGGTGTTGTACGAGGTCACGTGCATCTTCGTGCCGTTCAGCACGTAGTCCTCGCCGGTGCGACGCGCGGTCGACTCGATCGCGTCGACGTCGGAGCCGGCACCCTCCTCCGTGATCGCGTAGCACTCGTGGCGCTCGCCGCGCACGGCCGGCGCGATCCAGCGCTCGATCTGTTCGGGCGTGCAGACGGACGGTGCCCACGCGGGCGGCGTGTGGACGCACCAGCCCAGGGCGTTGGTCACCCGTCCGGTCTGTTCGGAGACCAGGACCTGCTGGAACATCGAGAACCCGCCACCGCCGAGCTCCTTCGGCATGTTCATCGCGGACAGGCCGAGCTCCTTGGCTTTGGCGCGATGACCTTCACGGACGTCGTCGGGGATCCGTCCCTCGTGCTCTTCCGCGTGGACCTCCCACGGGATCAGCTCGTCCACGAGGCGGCGGGCGCGCTCCTGGATCTCGCGGTCTTCCTCCGACCAACCGGGCGGCGTCATGGCCGCTGAGCATACGGCGGACGGCCACGGCGCCGCTGCGGCAAGATGTGCGCCGTGCGCTACTGGCGAGCCGCCGAGCCGAAGCCGTCCTACGAGGTCGTGATCGTGGGGGGCGGGGGTCACGGCCTCGCCACGGCCTACTACCTGGCCAAGCACCACGGCATCACCGACGTCTGCGTGGTGGAGAAGGGCTGGCTGGCCGGCGGCAACATGGCCAGGAACACCACGATCATCCGATCGAACTACCTCTGGGACGAGTCGGTCGCGATCTACGAGCACTCGCTGAAGCTCTGGGAGGGACTCGAAGAGGAGCTAGGGTTCGACGTCGAGTTCTCGCAGCGAGGTGTGCTGAACCTCGCGCACGACCTTGGCGAGGTGCGTTCGTCGATGCGACGGGTGCACGCCAACCGGCTGAACGGGGTGGACGCGGAATGGCTCACGGCCGAGGAGGTCGCCACGTTCTGTCCGCTGGTCAACGTCTCGCCGTCGCTCCGGTATCCCGTGATGGGGGCGACGCTGCAACGGCGGGGTGGCGTCGCGCGACACGACAAGGTCGCGTGGGCGTACGCGACGCGGGCGAGCGAGCTCGGCGTCGACATCGTCGAGCACGCCGAGGTCACCGACTTCCTTCGCAGCCCGGACGGTCGCGTCGAAGGCGTCGCGACGACGCGAGGCGAGATCCGCGGGTCGAAGGTGGCGCTGGCAGCCGCCGGCCACACGAGCGTCCTGGCCTCGATGGTCGGCCTCCGCCTGCCGCTGCAGTCCCACCCGCTGCAGGCATTGGTGAGCACGCTCTACGAGCCCGTCCTCGACTGCGTCGTGATGTCGAACAAGGTGCACGTCTACGTGTCGCAGGCCGACAAGGGCGAGCTGGTGATGGGAGCGGGGATCGACTCCTACAACGGGTACGCGCAACGGGGCTCGTTCCACGTGATCGAGGAACAGCTGACGGCAGCGGTCGAGCTCTTCCCCATCTTCGCCCACGCGAAGCTGCTCCGCACCTGGGGCGGCATCGTCGACGTGTGCCCGGATGCGTCGCCGATCGTGGGGTTGTCGGGCATCGACGGGCTGTTCCTGAACTGCGGTTGGGGAACGGGCGGTTTCAAGGCGACGCCGGGTTCCGGGTGGGCGTACGCGGAGACGATCGCGACGGGAGAGCCGAGCGATCTCGTTCGACCGTTCTCGCTGGAGCGGTTCAGGACCGGCGCCCTGATCGACGAGCACGGCGCGGCGGCGGTCGCGCACTGAGATGGGTGTGCGGAAGGACACGGTCCGGGCGATGGCCCTCGCGCTGCCCGAGGCGGTCGAGCTTGAGACCTGGGAACAGCCCACGTTCCGGGTGCGGAAGAGGATCTTCGTGATGTTCTCCGACGAGGAGCGCGAGGCGTGGGTCAAGAGCACACATGACGAGCAGCGGGCCCTCGTCCAGATGGATCCGGAGACGTTCTACGTACCGCCCTACGTCGGGCCGAGCGGATGGGTCGGTGTCAGGTTCCGAACCGTCGACCGGGAGGAGATGCGCGAGCTGGTCACGGAGGCCTGGCGACTGACGGCGCCGAAGCGGGTCGTCGCGTCGTTCGACGAGGAGGCCGGATAGGCCATGTTGCTGATCCGGTGTCCGTGGTGCGGTCCGCGCGATGAGGTCGAGTTCCGCTACGGCGGCCAAGCGGACATCCCGTATCCGGAAGACCCGGACGCGCTCTCCGACGAGGAGTGGGCGGACTTCCTCTTCATGCGCGACAACCCGTTGGGGCCGTTCCGCGAGCGCTGGTATCACGTGCACGGCTGCCGACGATGGTGCAACGCCGTCCGGGACACGTCGACGCACCGACTCGTCGGGACCTATCGGATGGACGAGGAGCCGCCGGAGTGAGCCGGAGGCTCGGCGCCGGCGGCTCCTGGATCGACCGGTCGAGGCCGCTCACGTTCCGGTTCGATGGGGCCGAGTACGAGGGCTTCGAAGGGGACACGCTCGCGAGCGCGCTCCTCGCGAACGGGATCATCGCCGGGTTCACGAGCCCGCTCCTCGATCGCCCGCGCGGCGTGATGACGGCCGGGCCGGAGGAACCCAACGCGTTCGTCGAGATCAGCGAGCCATGGTTCGACGCGATCGTCGCCGCGACGATGGTGGAGCTCGTGGATGGGCTCGTCGCGGACCAGCGAGCCGGCGTCGGGCGACTCCCCGACGCGGCTGAGGTGCCTTCGGTGGACGCGGCCCACCGGCACGCGCACGTCGAGACGCTGGTCGTCGGCGGTGGTCCCGCCGGGCGGAAGGCGGCGGTCGCCGCAGCGAAACGCGGCGACCGCGTGATGCTCGTGGATGAATGCCACCGGATCGACCGACCTCCGGAAGGGGTCACGGTCCTCCCTCGCACGACGGCCCTCGGCGTCTACGACGACGGGTACGTCGTGGCGCACGAACGGTCCGCCACGCTCGAGCGTCTCTGGCACGTCCGCGCGGATCGGGTCGTCCTTGCGACCGGCGCGCACGAGCGCTTCGTCGCCTTCGCCGGGAACGACCGTCCCGGCGTGATGCTCGCGTCCGCGGCCGCCACGTACGTCGAGCGATTCGGCGTGCTTCCCGGCGATCGTGTGGCCGTCTTCACGACGAACGATTCCGGTCTGGGGTCGGCGGACGCGCTCCGTGCGGGCGGCGCCGACATCGTGCACACGATCGGCCTGGGAGAAGACCCGTCCGCGGCCATGGAGGACGTCGACCTGCTGCTCGTGTCCGGGGGCTGGAACCCGAACCTGACCTTGTGGCGGTCGATGGGAGGGGGCCTCCGGTACAGCAGGCGCCTGGCGACGTTCCGTCCCGACGGCGTCGGACCGCCATGGCTCGAGGTCGTCGGGTCTGCCGACGGGGACGGGCTTCCCGCGAGCCAAGCCCATTGGCTCGAACTTGCCGACGACTACTCCGAGCACTTCGTCGACCTGCAGCGTGACCAGACGGTGGCGGATATCGCGGAAGCGCTGGACGCGGGACTCGTCTCCGTCGAGCACGTCAAGCGGGCCACCTACATCGGGACCGCGATCGATCAGGGCCGAACGAGCGGGGTCCTCACGGCCGCCATCGTGAACCAACTTCTCGGCGCGGGCCCGGACGCGCAGGGACCGTCGGGCGCCCGTCCGCCCACCGTGCCGATCTCGTACGCGACGATCGCCGGCCCCCATCGAGGGGATCTGCTCGATCCGATCCGCAGGACGCGCATCCACCCCTGGCACGAGGAGGAGGGCGCCGTGTTCGAGGACGTCGGCCAATGGAAGCGTCCGCGCTACTTCCCTCGCGACGGCGAGGACATGGAGACGGCCGTTGCCCGTGAATGCCTGGCCGTCCGGAACTCGGCCGGCGTGCTCGACGCATCCACGCTCGGGAAGATCGAGGTCGTCGGGCCGGACGCCGCCGCGTTCCTCGATCGGATGTACACGAACCGGATGAGCACGCTGCCGGTGGGATCCATCCGGTACGGGTTCATGCTCGGCCTCGACGGGATGGTCGCCGACGACGGCGTGGCGATGCGTCTTGCCGAGGATCGCTTCCTGGTGACCACGACGACCGGGAACGCCGCGATGGTGCTCGACCGTTTCGAGGAATGGCTCCAGACCGAATGGCCCGATCTCCGTGTGTACTGCACGAGCGTCACCGAGCAGTGGACGGACGTGGCGGTCGCGGGGCCGAAGGCGCGCGAAGTGCTCGCTGCGCTCGGGACGGACATCGATCTCGCACCCGGGGCGTTCCCGTTCATGACGTTCCGCGACGGGGAACTCGCGGGCATGCCCGTGCGGGTCGCTCGGGTGAGCTTCACCGGTGAGCTGTCGTTCGAGATCCTGGTCGACGGCCGGCGGGGCCTCGAGCTCTGGGAAGCCGTGATGAACGCCGATGCGACGTTCGGCCTCACGCCCTACGGCACCGAGGCGATGCACGTCCTCCGCGCCGAGAAGGGGTTCGTGATCGTCGGACAGGACACGGACGGGACGATCACGCCGGACGACCTCGGGATGGGCTGGATCGTCCGGAAGGACGACTCGGACTTCCTCGGGCGCCGGTCGCTCCGCCGGGCCGACGTACTTCGGGACGATCGCAAGCAACTCGTCGGGCTCCTCCCGGATCAGCTTCTTCCTGAGGGCGCGCAGCTCGTCGAGGAGGACACCGGCCGGATCCCGATGCCGATGATCGGGCACGTCACGTCGTCGTACGGGAGTCCGGCGCTCGGCCGCCCGATCGCGCTCGCGATGGTCGAGCGCGGACGGTCGCGTCACGGCGAAACGGTGTACGCGCCGCTGCCGGGCGGCACGATCTCCGCGGAGATCGCGCCGCCCGTCCTCTACGACTCCGAGGGGACGCGCCGTGACGGCTGAGCAGCTCGCCACCGTCGATCTGGCGCAGGTGTCTCTTCGGGCCGACCCACGCAACCTGCCGTTCGAGCAACCGGATCCGAACACCGCGGCGACCTGGAACGAGAGGGACGTCCTCTGGCTCGGTCCGGACGAATGGCTCGTCGTCGGCGAATCTGGCAGCGAGGTCTCGATCGAACGGGAGCTGCAGAACGCGCTGGCAGAAGGCCAGCACCGTTCGGTCCTCGACGTCAGCGCGAACCGGATCGTCTTCGAGCTGACCGACGGTCTCGAGGCGCTTTCCTCCGGCTGCGGGCTAGATCTCCATCCGAGTCGCTGGACGCCGGGGATGTGCGCGCAGACCCTGTTCGGCGGGGCGCAGGTGATCCTCCATCAGCGCGATGAGCGAACGACGCGCGTCTTCGTCCGGCCGTCGTTCGCCGGCTACTTCGCGGACCTCTTCGCGACGGCCTAGCCCCCGACCTCTTCGATCAGGCGCCGCTGCCACGCGACGGTCTCCTCGACCTGGTTGAACGTGAACAGATGGAGCCCCGCGATGTTCGCCTCGGGGTCGGAGAGCAACGGCCCGAGCGATCGGAGCAGCCGATCGGCGGTGAACGTCCTGCGGAAGAGGAGCTGGATCAACTGCTGGTTCTTCCTGAGGTAGCGAAGTGAGCCACCGACTCCGATGCGCGCCGCGATCCGGACCAGGCGCCTGATCTTCACCGCACCCGGCACGCCGACGTGCACGGGCAGCGTCACACCGGCGTCCCTGATCCGGCCGATCCACGAGGCGATCGCATCGCCGTCGAATGTCATCTGCGTCGTGACATGCGTGGCGTGCTCCTGCTTCGCGAGGAGCGCCTCGATCAGTCGCTCTTCCGGGATCGCCGGGTGTCCCTCCGGGTAGCCCGCGACGCCGACCGACGTGAACGGGTTCCCCAGCTCTTCCATCGCGCGGAGCAGAGCGAGCCCATCGTGGAGCTCACCCCGATCCTTGGCATCGCCGCCGACCACGAAGGCCGTGCTCATGCCGACATGGCGGCACCGGTCGAGCACATCCTTCAGGTGCGACCGGTCCCGGAACATGTGGGCGGCGAGATGCGGCGTGGCCTCGTGCCCGCGTGCGACCAATCCCTCGCAGAGCTCGATCGTCGCCTCGATCCCATGGCTCGGTGAGGCCGTGACCGTGGTTGCGGCTCCTTCGGGCAGCGCCTCTGCCCGCTCGAGGGCATCCCGGAGCGGGACCAACTCGAACAGCGGCCGTTCAACGAGCCTGCGGAGCGCGGCCCGCTCGTCTTCCGAGAGCGCCGGCGTCCGGAGCGTTCGCGAGGTCATCACGAGCCCATAGTGACCCGAGGACCCGGCGGCGGTCGTCCTGCCGCGCGAACCCACGGTCACCGGGGAACGCCACTCCCCTCGCTGGTGTACTCGGGCTCATGGGCTGCACGACGCTTGCCGGGCTCCTGGTTTCGGTCGCACTCATCGCATGCACGCCCGGTGGGGATGCAGCCGGCACGTCCCCCGATCCGTCGCGGCCGGCTGCACTCCCCGCTGCCACCCCGGGCCGCGGAAAGGTCGTGTTCAGCAGCGACGACGGCGAGATCCACCTCCTGTTGCTGCCGGGCGGCGACGACCTGGCGGTGACCTCCTTCCCAGGCCCGCAGTTCGACCCAGACGGCCACGGACGCATGCTCGCCTTCCGGGACTCGCGCGCCGGCGTGAACGTCAACGACGACATCGCCGTGATCCGCACGGACGGCACGGGCTACCGGAACTTGACCCGGTCGCCGGACGCCAACGAGTGGGGACCGGTCTGGTCCCCGGACGGCCGGGAGATCGCGTACTCCTCCGACGAGCACGGCATGCCGCAGCTCTTCGTGATGGACGCCGACGGATCGAACGCACATCAGCTCTCGGACGTCTGGGGCGAGTACCCGTCCTGGTCTCCGGACGGCTCTCGGATCGCATTCGCCTCCTCGATGGGCGGCTCGACGCCGTTCGGCGACCCCGACTACGACGTGTGGGTGATGGACGCCGACGGGACCGACGAGGTCAACCTGACGGACTCGCCGGACAGCAACGAGGGGTACCCGACCTGGTCGCCCGACGGCGAGTGGATCGCGTTCGAATCGACGCGAGGCACACCCGCGGACTTCAAGCCGCCTCCCCACGACCTCGAGCGGCAGAGCGACGAGGACGTCTGGGTGATGCGGCCGGACGGCTCCGATCCGCGCAACCTGACGTCGGACCTCGTGAGGCAGGACAAGTTCCCGGACTGGTCGGCCCGTGGCCTCCTGGTCGATCGCGAAGGGTCGATCGTGATCCTCGACCCGCGCACCGGAGCAGAGGACGACGTCAGCGAGCGAACGGGCGTGCTCGGGACGTTCGCCGCCTGGGTGGAGCGCTAACCTTTCGGGATCTCCTTGGTCGGGTCCCAGTGTGGGGTCTGCACGACGGTCGCGCCCACCTTGCCGTTCGGCGTCTCCACCTCGAGCTTCGTCCCCAGCTCCGTGTGCTCGATCGGGAGCATCGCGAGCCCGATGTTCTTCTCCATCCGCGGCGAGTAGCAGGCCGATGTCACCCGACCGACGACGCTTCCGCTCGCCGACGCCGGGAAGAAGTCGAGCATCTCGTTGTCGATATAGGTTCCGAGGGGCTCGCCCTCGATGTCGACACCGACGAGCTTCTGCTTCACGCCCTCGGCCTTGATCTTCTTCAGAGCTTCCTTGCCCATGAAGTCTGCGTCCTGCTCGAGGTCGACCATCCACGTGTAGTGGTAGCCGACCTCGAACGGGTTGTTCTCGTACCACATGTCCGCGCCGAAGGCCAAGATCCCTCCCTCGATGCGACGGATGTGACACGGACCGATCACCTCGAGGTCGTGCGGCTTTCCGGCTTCGAGGACGCGGTTCCAAAGCTTCACACCGTGCTTCGATGCGTCGCGAAGGTAGATCTCGTAGCCTACCTCGCCCGTGTAGCCCGTGCGGGAGACGACGACCTGCATGCCGTCGAGCTCCGCCTTCATCAATCCGTAGTAGGGAACGTCGAGGATCTTGTCGCCGAAGAGGTCGACGAGGACCTTCTTCGCGTTCGGGCCCTGGATCTGGACGGGGGCGACGTCGATCTCCTGCACCGTGACGTCCATGCCCTTCGCACCCGCGATCCCGAGCGCATAGAGGTTCACGTCCGAGTCCGCGAGCGAGAGCCAGAACTCGTCCTCCTCGACACGGAGCAGCACCGGATCGTTCAGGATGCCGCCGTCGGGACCGGTGATGAACACGTACTTGCACTGGTCCACCGCACACTTGTTGAGGTCGCGGGGCACGATCATGTTCGTGAGGTCGAACGCGTCCGGGCCCTTGATCTGGATCTGCTTCTCGACGCCGACGTCCCACATCGTCACCGCGTTCACGAGATGCCAGTACTCGGCCACCGGGTCGCCGTAATGCCGAGGGTGATACGTGTGGTTGTAGACGCTGTATCGCGCCACCCCGTGCTCGCGCGAGGCGTAGAAGTACGGCGACTTGCGGATCCTGGTGTAGAGCAGGATGCCCGGGTCCTCGTTCACTGCCATCGACGCTCCTTCGCTCAGGCCCGCAGGCGCTCGCCTTTGGGGTCCCACAACGGCTCGGCGGCAACGGTCGCCGCCAGACGGTCGCCGAAGTATTCCACCTCGACGGGCGTCCCTTCCACGGCGAGGTTGACCGGGAGGTAGCCGTAGACGATGCCGCGGCCGACGGAGTAGCCGTAGGCCGCGCTCGTCACGTAGCCGACGACGTGGCCGTCGTGCAGGATCGGCTCCTTGCCCATCACCACGGCCGTCGGATCGTCGAACGTCATGCACGCGAGCTTCTCGATGGCTCCGCGGTCGAGCTTGCGCTGCAGCGCATCCCGCCCCTGGAAGTCTCCCTTGTCCATCCGGACGGCGAACCCGAGCCCGGCCTCGAACGGATCGTGCTCCGTGTGGAGGTCCTGACCCCAGAGCCGGTAGCCCTTCTCGAGACGGAGCGAGTCGAAGGCACCACCGCCGGCCGCGACGATCCCGTGCTCTTGCCCGGCCTCCCACAGGACGTCCCAGGCTCGCTGCCCCATCGCGATCTGCCCGTAGAGCTCCCATCCGAGCTCACCGGCGTAGGAGATCCGCTGGGTCCAGACCGGGTCCACCTCACCGACGTTCAGGTACTGCGCCGTCATGTACGGGAAGGCGTCGTTCGAGACGTCGACGTCGGTGACGGCTCTGGAGGACGTCGCGCGCCCTCGGACCCCAGAGCCCGAGCGCGAACAGCGAGCCCGTGCGGACCGTGAGGTTCACCCGTTCGCCCTCGCGCCGCTGGGCGAGCAGCCACGCGCGGTCGTGCTGGCCGGACCCACCGCCGGTGACGACGCGGAAGCGGTCCTCGTCCTTCCGCGTCACGGTGAGGTCGCATCGGATACCGCCCGACGGCGTGAGCATCGAGGTGTAGACGATCGTCCCGACGGGACGATCGATCGTGTTGGCGCTGATGCGCTCGAGGAACGAGAGGGCATCGGCGCCGGTGATGTCGAACTTCGCGAACGGCGTGATGTCGAACATCGCCACGCGCTCGCGCGTGGCGATGTGCTCCGCCCCGACGCACGGCGACCAGTTCTGCGCCGCCCAGCCTTTGCGTGACTCCCACGGCGCGCCGGTCAACACGTGATTCGCCTCGAACCACTGGGGCCGCTCCCAGCCGGCGCCCGAGAAGAACTCGGCGCCGAGGTCCCGATGACGCGCGTAGAAGGGCGTCAGCTTCAGCTCGCGCGGGTGCGACATCTGCTGGAGCGGATGGAGGATGTCGTAGACCTCGCGGTACTGCTGGGCGCCTCGCGCGCGGACGTACGGCCTCGTCGTCATGAACGGGTAGAAGCGGTTCGCGTCGGCTTCGGCCATGTCCATCGAGGGCTCGCCCTCGGCGATCCACTCGGCGGCCATCCTCCCCATGCCCCCGGCGTGGGTAACCCAGACCGCCTCGCAGATCCAGAACCCGCGGACGTCGGCCGACTCGCCCACGACCGACCCCATGTCGGGGGTGAACGAGAACATGCCGTTGATCGCGGTCGACTCGTCGAGCATGTCCTTCACCGGTGGGAGCAGCCTGGTGCTCTCCTGATACGCGACCTCGAAGTGCTCGGGCGTGAACGGCTCGATGCTCGGCTGCGGCTCCCCGTCCCGGTACGGGCGGAGGTCGTCCGGCTCGAACAGGATCGGCTCGTGCCGGTAGTTGCCGAGCGCGTACCGATCGCCTCGCTGCCGGAAGTACAGCGACAGGTCCTGGTGACGCAGGATCGGATGGACGACCTCCTGATCCGCGTCCGCGGCGAGCGGCGGCAACGGCTTGGTCCAGACGAGCTGGTGCTGCACCACCGCGAGCGGGATCGGCACGCCGGCCATCCGCCCGATCGTCGGTCCCCAGATCCCGGCGCAGACGAGGACCTGCTCGCACTCGACGTCGCCCTGCTCGGTCCGGACCCCGTGCACCCGGCCGTCCCGGATGTCGAACCCGGTGACGCGAACCCCGCCCTCGAACGTGACGCCCCTCGCCTGCGCCTTCGCGGCGAGGGCCGCCGCCACTCGGGTTCCCTTCGCGATCCCGTCAGACGGCACGAGGTAGGAGCCCGAGGATGTGGCCGGGATCCAGGATCGGGATCCGCTCGGCGGTCTCCTCGGGGGTGAGCAGCTCCGTTCCTCTCGATCCCGTACGCGCGGGCGTAGCCGCGGCGACGCTTCAGCTCCTGGATCCGCTCCGGGGTCGTCGCGACCTCGATGCCGCCGACGCCGTACCAGGCGGGTTCGCCGTCGGCGTCGAGCCCCGAATACAGCTCGACCGAGTACTGCGCGAGCCGGCACATCGTCCGCGAGCCGTTCGTCTGGAACACGAGCCCTGGCGCGTGCGAGGTCGAGCCGCCGGTCTCGAACAACGGGCCCTGATCGATCACGAGCACATCGGTCACACCCAGCTCGGCCAGGTGGTACGCGGCGCTCGTCCCCACGATCCCGGCGCCGATCACGACGAGCTGCGCTCGATCCTTCATGAGGTGGCCGACATTACCGAACGGCCTCTACCCCTGTGTGTGCTGATAGGAGGCGAGCTTCCCCCGCTTCAGCGTCACGATCACGCCCTGGAGCACCCCCTGGACGTACTCGCTGCCGGGATTGAAGGTCTGGGTGCTGCCGATCCGAAAGCGCCCTCCCGACTCGTGGATGTGCCCGTGCAGCCCCACGAGCGGCTGGTACCGCTCGATGGCCTCCCGCACCGCCCGGCTGCCACCGCCCGTCGTGACGAACCGGCCCGCCTCCCGGATCGGCCGGGGGAGCTCGCCCGGCCGAACCTCCAACTTGAGGCACGTGTCGATCGGGGTGTCCTTCGGCGGGCAATGGAGGTTGAACACGCAACGGCCGATGTCGGGGACGACGTCGGTCGCGGCCTCGATCGCCCGCGCGATCTCCTCCTCGCTCGCTTCCCGAGGGGTGTCCCACGGCGTGAAGGTCGAGAGACCGACCGTGATCATCGTGTGCTCGCCGTCGAGCTCGATCAGGCGCCCCTCGCTCGCGACGACGTGCTCGCCCTCATGCCGGTCCAGCGTCTCCAGCACGGCCGGCTCGTCGTCGTTGCCTCCGGTCATGTAGAGCCGGACGCCGGTGCCACGCAGACGGTCCTCGGCCAGCTCGATCCACTCGGCGAGCCTCGCGGAGGCGAGCTCGTGGAACAGGCCGTGCTTCGCGAGCGGGTCGGCCTCCACCGCCTCGTACTCGTCTGGCTCGAAGACCTTCCAGTAGAAGCCGGGCTGCTCGACCGCGCGGGTGAACGGCTCCAGGCCGTCGGGCTCGAACTCCTCCTCGCGTCCCTGGAAGGAAGCGTGGAACCCGCCGTTCCTCCGCACGATCGGCACGAGCACCTTGCCCATCAGGTCGCCGCCGAACACGAGCGCATCGACGCCGTAGAAGTCCGCGGCCGCGAGGAACTTCCGGAACGTGATCTGCGACCCGTGGATGTCGGCCGCGAAGAAGAGCCGGGTGGCTCCGTTTCGAGTCCCGGCCACCGAGGATCCGCCTATCCGAGGTTGACGACGATCGTCTTGAGCTCGGTGAGACGCTCCATCGAGAAGCGCCCGCCCACGCGGCCAACGCCGCTCTGGGATCCTGCCCGGCCGCCGAACGGGAGGTGGGACTCCCAGTAGTTCGTTCCCTCGTTGATGTTCACCCAGCCGGTGCGCACGGCTTCGGCGAAACGCAGGCCGCGTCCGAGGTCCTTCGTGAAGATCGCGGAGAGCAGTCCGTAGGGCGAATCCTTCACGAGGTCGATCGCCTGTTGTTCGTTCCTGATGGCAGTGACCGGGACCACGGGGCCGAACGTCTCCTCTCGCGCGATCTCCATCTCATCCGTGACGGCATCCAGCACGGTGGCTTCGAAGAAGAGCGCGCTCCCGAGCGCCGGCGCGCGACGCCCGCCGGCGACCAGCGTCGCTCCACGATCCTGCGCATCGGTCACGTGACGCTCCGTCTTGTCCGCCGTCGGGTCGTTGTTGACCGGGCCCATCGTGGTCCTGTCGTCGAACGGATCGCCGAGGTGGATGCGCTCCTCGACGGCCTTGGAGAGCCGAGCCAGATAGTCGTCCTTCACGTCTTCCTGCACCAGGATCCTCTCGCCGGCGGTGCAGCTCTGGCCCGCGTTGAGGAAGCAGGCGGTGAGTGTGGCTTCGACCGCGGCGTCGAGGTCGGCGTCCTCGCAGATCACGAGCGGCCCGTTTCCGCCCATCTCCAGCAGGAGCTCCTTGCCGGCGGCACGCGATGCCACCGCATGGCCGGTCGCGATCGACCCGATGAACCCGACCGCGGCCGTCCCGGGGTTGGCGGCCACCTCGTCGCCGACGACCGGCCCGGGACCGGTCACCAGGTTGAACGCACCTGAGGGGAGATCGGCTGCGTCGATGCACTCGGCGAGCTTCACCGCGCACACGCTCGTGGTCGGGGCCGGCGCGAGCACGACGGCATTGCCGGCGGCCAGTGCCGGCGCGACGATCTCGCCGGGCATCGTGTACGGCCAGTTCCAGGGGCTGATGATTCCCACCACGCCCCGAGAGACCCGGTACAGGAACACGCGCTTGCCGGCGTCGAAACTCGGGGGGATCAGACCTTCGAGGCGGGTCGCATCGGCCGCCGCCATGTCGAAGTAGGCGATCAGCTCCTCGACCTCGTCGCGAGCCTCCGCCTTGAGCGGCTTGCCTTGATCGAGGGTGAGCGTCAGCGCGAGGTCCTCGCGCCGCTCGTCGATGGCGGCCGCGATGCGACGCATCGCGGCCGCCCGGTCGAACGCCGAGAGCCCCGACCATGCCGGCCACGCATCGTTCGCCGCCTGGATCGCCCGCTGTGCGTCGATCCGGGTGCCCTCGGGGATCGAGCCGATCACCTCGCCGGTCGACGGCGACGTCGCGTCGAACGTGGCGCCGCTCTCGGAGGCGACCCATTCGCCTCCGATCAGCATCCGGTATTCGTCGGCCATCTCCCTCCTCCCCGGAACAGGTGAGGGCGGCCCCGAGGGGCCGCCCCACCCACTCCGTGGATCCCGATCGTTACTCGACCGGGATCTCCTTGTGGATCGCCCCCAGGTCGATCCCCTGGCTCTTCCGCACGACCTTGGCCACCACGTAGACGACGAGCGCCAACAGGTACATCGACCCCATGAACACGAGCGAGTCGGGGTCGTTGATCGCGTAGAGGTCGTTCGTGAACCAGTGATACAGGTTGAAGACCAGGAACCCGGCCGTGAGGAAGCCCGACACCGTGATCAGCGGGAGGCCGGCGATCTTGTACCGAGCCATCGGGGAGCTCTCGTAGAGCCGCTTCTTCCTCCAGGGCAGGATCATCGCCGCGATCGCGGAGCCGAGGAACGTCACCGCGATCACCAACGTGGCATCGAGGATCCAGGTCCTGAACGTCGAGGTGTACGCGTAGAACGCGCTCACGATGAGGGCGGGGACCAGCATCAGGATCAGGGCCCACACCGGCACGTGGCGTCGCTCCGACACGTCGGCGACCTTCTCGGGCAGGATCCGGTCGAACGCCGCCGCGAAGATCACCCGGGTCGACGACAGGAACAGCGTGCCCGCCCATCCCAGGAACCAGGCCCCGAAGGCCAGGATGATCAGCGCGGAGATGAGCTCGTTGTGGAAGTAGAAGCTCGCCAACAGCGGTGGATACGACCAGACCGGCATCGTCGCTTCCCCGAACCCGTAGACCACCGCCCAGTAGTTCAGGTTCGCGGCGTTGAAGAACTCCCACCCGAAGAACTTGTCCGAGAGGAAGACGAACGCCAACGCGACGCCGACGGTGACCCACAGACCCCACATCATCCCGCTCATGACGCGCTTGAAATCGCTCGCGCCGCGGACCTCGCCATAGAGCGTCGCGCCCCAGTTCGGCCACAGGATCCAGAAGCACAGGAACGGGACCAGCAGCAGCGTCGGACCGAAGAAGGGTGTGAATCCGAGCTCCGGCACGATCGGCCCGCCGTTGTTCGTGGTCCCCATCTCGATGGTCTGGGTGTACACGTCGCCGCTCGCGCCGAACAGGTTCGCCGTTTCCTGGTTGAAGGCGTTCTGGAAACCGCTCTGAGAGCCGAACAGCATCACCAGGAAAACGGCGGCAAGGGCCGCCATGCCGACGTAGAAACAGAACTTCTGGATTTTCGCGTACCCCTCCATGCCGAGTGACACGAGATAGCCGGCGAGGAGCACCGTGACCGCGCACACGAAGAACAGACCGTTGTTCGACGCGAGGAACTCGCTGACGCCGTCGAGCTTGAAGACCGCCGCGAGCGGCTGGAACACCTCGACGTTGAGGATGTTCCCGTAGATCGGCGCCCAGTACCACAGGATGAACCACCATCCGGTGATCGCCAGGACGAACGCGATGCCGCCGCCGAGCACCCGGCTCTGCCAGACATAGTCCCCGCCCGCGCGCGGCATCACCGAGATGAGCCCGGCGTACGTGACGACGAGGAACGAGACGAACACGCCACTGATCAGCAGGGCCGGAAGGATCTGACCCGTCGGTACGAACGCGAGCACCGAGAACGCGAAGAACAATCCGAGCGTCACGAAGTTGACCGACATGAACGAGTAGAGGAAGGCGTCGAACTTCGACCAGCCCTTCACCAGGCCGGTCGCCTTCCGGAGGAACAAGGTAGGAGCTTCACCTACCGCTGCCATCTGACCCCCTCCCAGAGGTTGCGGAACGGCCGTCTAGCCGTTCACCAGTTGGTAGTTCTTGACCTTCCGCTTCTTCTCGTCGATGTTCACCACGGCCGCCTGCAGGATCCCCTCCTCGTAGGAGCTGCCCGGGTTCAGCGCCAGCGTCTTCCCGATCCTGGTCGAGCCCTTGCTCTCGTGGATGTGCCCGTGCAACGACAGCAGCGGCTGGAACCGCTTGATGGAATCGTGCACGGCGGTCGATCCGACCGGGCGGATCGCCTGCCCACCCGACACGTAGGTGAGGTCCGGGTTGAGCGCGGGCGCGTTGTCGAGCTTCGAGCCGTACGGCGGCGCGTGGAAGTTGAAGATCGTCGTTTCCGGGTCGGTGGCCGCCTCGAGTGCCCGATCGATCCGCGTCGCCAGCTCCGGCTCCTCGGCCTCGCGGAACGTGTGCCAGGGCGTGGGGTTCGTCCAGCCCATCGAGACCATCGTGAAGTCGCCGAGCGTGATCGGGTGCTCCTCGTCGCCGGTCTCGACGACCTGCGCGCCGGTGAGCAGGTCATCGATCTCGAACATGTCGTCGTTGGCAGGGCAGGCGATCACGCGGATGCCGGTGTTGGCGAGCTTCTCCTCCGCCATCGCGATCCAGCGCTCGGTGCCGTCGAGCATGACCTCCTTGAAGCGCTTGTCGACGAGGTCCTCGTCCTCCTGCATCGCGACGTACTCCTGGTCGGAGACGCGGATCGGGTAGTAGCCGCGGTTCATCACGCGCTTCTCGAACTCGACGATCGCGTCTTCGGACTCGAGGGTGTCCCGGTGGTCCTGGAGGGAGGCCTCCCAGGTCCCGTTCGCGCGCTGCACGATGGGCACCATCGCCTTCCCGGTCACGTCCCCACCGAGGATGACGACGTCTGCGCCGTAGAACGACCCGGCGTTCAGGAACTTCTTCCAGCAGATCTCCGACCCGTGGAGGTCGGTCACGAAGAAGATCTTCACCGGGGGAATCTTCCGCCGCGGGCCTCCGGAGCGCAACCCAGAGGGGTTGCGCGGACGGACAGCCAGCGAGTCAATGGCCGACCTCCTCGGGGAGTTGGTACCACTGCACCCGGTCGCCGACCTTCGCGCGCATCTTCCACTTCAGGGTCTTCGGCGCGGCGTTGCAGGCGCCGAGGAGGGCGATCGCCTGGGCAGAAGGGTCGAAGAGGGGATCTTCCGGGACGAGGTCCGGCGGACGGCCCTCCGCGTAGAGGATGACCTTTTCCAGGTTCATCGTGGCGGTGCGCCACCACCCCCAGTCTTCGCCGACGAGCTTCCCCACCCTGTCCATCCCGATCGTGCCCGGATCATCGCCTTCGGCGACCCGGTACCCCGAGAAGAGGTGGAGGATGTCGTGCACGTCCTTCCGATTGAGCTCGAAGACCTGGAGCTTCGTCAGCAGGAGGTCGGCGACATCGAGCGTGTCGGGCATCCGATCGATCCGGTCGCGGAAGTCGAGCACGTGACACATGTTGAGCCTGTCCATGACCACGTCGACCGAGGTCTGCCCGTCCGCGGTGGTGAAGTACATCTGCCGATCGCCGTGGAGGGTGTTGAAGCGCTGATCGCCCAAGAATCCCTGTTCGCCGAAGAAGGCGATCACGTCACGCTTCTTGGATGAGATGCAGGCGAAATCCATGTCCTGGTCCTTGCGGGCGCGGTGTGGGAAGAGCGGACACAGGAGCCGCACCGCCTGGCCGCCGAGGAGCTTGAGCGGGATCCCGCGCGCGTTCGCCTCCCGGACGACACCCACCGAGACCTCGAAAGGATCAGCGGCGGCAGGCGACGGGCCGTCCATTGCGCCAGCACGCTAGCGCAGTTCCCCTGAGAGCGCGTGACAGCTCTTTGCGACACACTGTCCCCCGATGGAGCGTGCGTTCGACTACGTGATCGTCGGTGGCGGTTCCGCCGGCTGCGTGCTCGCCAACCGGCTCACCACGGATCCGTCGAACAGGGTGCTGGTCCTGGAGGCGGGCCGTCCCGACTACCTGTGGGACGTCTTCATCCACATGCCCGCGGCGCTCACCTACCCGATCGGGTGGAGCTGGTACGACTGGAAATACGAGTCGGAGCCGGAGCCCCACATGGGCGGACGACGCATCTATCACGCGCGCGGCAAGGTCCTCGGCGGCTCGAGCAGCATCAACGGGATGATCTTCCAGACGCGGAAACCCGCTCGACTACGAGCGGTGGGCAGCGGACCCGGGGATGGAGACGTGGGACTACGCGCATTGCCTGCCGTACTTCCGGCGGATGGAGAGCTGCCTCGCCGCGGAGCCCGCCGACGAGTACCGAGGCCACAGCGGCCCGCTGGTCCTCGAGCGAGGACCGGCCAAGAGCCCGTTGTTCGGCGCGTTCTTCGAAGCCGTGCAGCAGGCCGGCTATCCCCTCACCGACGACGTGAACGGGTTCCGTCAGGAGGGCTTCGCGCCGTTCGACCGGAACGTGCATCGGGGGCGACGGCTCTCCGCCGCCCGCGCGTACCTGCATCCGGTCTCGAGCCGGCCGAACCTCGACGTGCGCACCCGTGCCTTCGTCAACAGGGTCATCTTCGACGGGACGCGAGCGGTCGGCGTCGAGTACACGCGCGGGACGGGTCCGACCCGGAAGGTTCGGGCGGGCGAAGTGATCCTGTGCGGCGGTGCCATCAACTCCCCGCAGATCCTGCAGCTCTCGGGGGTCGGCAACGCGGACGAGCTCCGTGCACTCGGCGTGGACGTGGTGCAGGACGTTCCGGGGATCGGCGAACACCTCCAGGATCACCTGGAGGTCTACGTGCAGCACTCGTGCACGCAGCCCGTCTCGGTCGCCCCGGGCCTGAAGCTCTGGCGCAAGCCGTTCATCGGCGCTCAGTGGTTGTTCTTCCGCTCGGGGCTCGGGGCCACGAACCACTTCGAGGCGGGCGGCTTCGTCCGGAGCAACGACGAGGTGGCCTATCCGAACCTGATGTTCCATTTCCTGCCCGTCGCCGTTCGCTACGACGGGTCGGCTCCGGCCGGGGACCACGGCTACCAGGTGCACATCGGACCGATGTACTCGGACGCGCGGGGGTCGGTGAAGATCGTGAGCACCGATCCGCGGGCGCACCCCGCCCTCCGGTTCAACTACCTGTCGACGGACCAGGACCGGCGGGAATGGGTCGAAGCGATCCACGTCGCGCGGACGATCCTCTCGCAACCGGCGTTCGGCCCCTTCGAGGGTGGTGAGCTCTCCCCCGGGCCGCAGGTGGAGACCGACGAACAGGTGCTGGACTGGGTGCGCCGGGAGGGCGAGACCGCGCTCCACCCATCCTGCACCTGCCGGATGGGTACGGATGACCTGTCCGTCGTGGACCCGCTCACGATGAAGGTGCGGGGGGTTGAGGGATTGCGCGTGGTGGACGCGTCGGCGATGCCGTACGTCACGAACGGCAACATCTACGCCCCCGTGATGATGCTGGCGGAGAAGGCGGCCGACCTGATCGCGGGGAACACCCCGCTCGATGCGGAGAAGGTCGAGTTCTACCGGCATCAGGGCTGATCGGGGTGCCGTCGGAACCGAAGACGATCAGCCGAGACCGAGGAGGAGCAGGCCTCCGACCACGAGGAACACGCCGACGATCTGGTTCGCGACGAGCCGCTCATCGAAGACGATGACCGAAAGGGTCACGGCGATCAGAG
This sequence comes from uncultured Actinomycetota bacterium, assembly GCA_963750945.1. Lineage (GTDB taxonomy): Bacteria > Actinomycetota > UBA4738 > UBA4738 > HRBIN12 > JAJNBA01. The sequence goes on from CAVVSH010000014.1 coordinate 184,435, forward strand.
GGAAGACGGCGCTCGCGGCGAGCACGATCGAGTTGAGGCCGCGCTCCGAGCCGATCGAGAACATCACGACGCCGAGGATGTCGCCGGCGCCGGCCAGGAGCGCGATCCACAGACCGAAGCCGGGGCGCACCCGCGACAGTTCTTGTCGGAAGACGAAGACGAGGGGCAGGAAGAACACCATCTGCGCGACCCTTGACCCCCAGAGGCCCGGGATCCAACCCGCTCGATCCGAGATCCAGCCGAGGAGGAACCCCGCGATCCCGAAGGCGATCGCCGCCGCCAGCGCCCATGGGAGCCCGGGAAGCCGATTCTCGATGCCATGCCGCAGCTTCTTGAGGTCGGTGGACACGAGCGCGACGCCGATGACCGCGACCGCCGCGCCGATGAGCGCGAGGCCGCTCGGGCGCTCACCGAGGATCAGGACGGCGAGCGCCACGCCGACCAACGCGTAGCCGGCCCCGATCGGCGAGACGACCGCGACCGGCCCCAGCTCGAGCGCCTTGTAGTGGGTCGTGTAGGCGAACGCCGCCGCCGCGCCGTTCAGCACGAGGAGCCACACGTTGGCACGGAGGGGTTCGACGGACTCGCCGGTGGCGATGAGCACGGCCGTCATGAACAAGGCCGACAGGAGCTGGCCCGCGATCACCGCGCTGATCGCACCGATCCGGCGTCCCGCGAGCGCGCCGAAGAAGTCTGCCAGGCCCCATCCCAGGGCAGCGAAGAGCCCGAAGATCATCAGGCGTCGCCGCGGAACCGGGCGTCACGCCATGCGATCGCGGCCTTGAGCCCCTGTTCCATCGTGATGCGGCGGAACTCATCACGCGCGGGAAGATTCGCGGTCTCGATCATCACGTCGAGCTCGGTGTTCGCTGCCATCGCCTCGCGGAACCCCGCCACGTCCCACACCCGATTCACGGCGCGCTTGGTCGCCTGCACCACGAAGGGCTCGTTCTTCGCGATCGACTCCGCGAGCTCGAGCGTCGCGTCGTCCAGCTCGTCCCGAGGGACCACTCGGTTGACGAGCCCGATGCGGAGCGCCTCTTCGGCCGAGACGCGATCCTCGCCCGTGAACAGCAGCTCCTTCGCCGCGCGAACGCCCACGACCCAGGGCAGCAGCATCGACACGACCCCCGAGCCGAACCGGACGTCGACGTACCCGAAGATCGCGTCGTCGGCGGCGACCGCGAGATCGCAGGCCAGCATCAGGTCGGTGGCCCCCGGCGAGGCAGTAGGAGTGCACGGAGGCGATGATCGGCTTCGGGTGATCGAGGAACTTCAGCATCTCCTCGGTCGAGTGCGTGAGATCGTCGTGCCATCGCTGCGCGTCCTGGATGCCTCCGGTCGCGTCCTCCTTCAGGTCGTACCCCGCGCTGAAGGCTCTCCCCGCGCCTCTGAGGATCAGGACACGGACGTCGTCGTTCCCGGCGGCGTCATCGAGCGCGTCGGACATCGCGCCGACCAACTCCTGGTCCAGCGCGTTGAGCGACCCAGGGCGATCCATCGTCAGTCGCCGGACCGGACCGAGGTCCTCGACCAGCAGCACAGGTTCACTCACTTCGTCTCCCTCCCGCGGATCGCGCGGATGCTAGCGGAGTCTCTGTCCCCCAACCCGGAGGGGCTATCGGTTCGTATCTCTCTTGAGGAGGGTGCGCCGCTGCCTTGCGTGTTCCCCGGCGGCTGGGATAGCCTCCTGAACGGACGTTCAAACCCCAGAGCTGAGGGAGGGTGTCATGGTCTTTCACCCGCGGGATCCGGCCCATCGGAGCGTTTCGAGGCGTGATTTCCTCAGGCGATCCCTCGCAGCAGGGGTGGCCCTGCCCACCTCGGCGGCGATCCTCGCTGCGTGCGGTAGCGACGGCGGGGAGAACCCCCCACCCGAAGGTGAGGAGGACCTCGTCCCGCGCTTCGGGACGCTGGACAACCCCGTCACGCTCCAGACCTACGAGGACAACCCGCCGATCGACTCCAACCTCGAGCCCGAGGCCGGGCCACTCGTGATCTACAACTGGGAGCAGTACATGTGGAAGCGAGTGCTCAAGGACTTCGGCAAGAAGTACGGCGTCGAGGTCAAGTACGAGACCTTCTACAACATGGAGCAGGCGATCCAGAAGTTCCAGACCGGCGAGGTCGACGTGGACGTCTTCTTCCCCACGATCGACTACATCCCCAAGCTCGTGGCCAGCAAACTGATCCAGCCGCTGAACCAGGACTACATCCCGAACATCAAGAACCTGTGGCCCGTGATGCAGGACCCGTACTACGACCAGGGGTCGCAGTACACGGTGCCGTACACGATCTATCACACCGGCATGGCGTGGCGGACCGACATCGTTCCGATGGAGGTCGAGGACGTCCAAGCGATGTCCAACCCCTACGAGATCTATTGGAACGCCGACTACGCGGGCAAGGTCGGGATCTACGACGTCTACCGGGAAGCACTCTCCCTCGGGATGTACCGTGACCTCGCGGACCAAACGAACCTCGACGAAACGGACGAGGCGGTCATCAACACGGCGAAGGATCGCCTGATCGAGCTGAACGACCTCGTCGGCGTCAAGACCACGATCGATGGCGCCTACTCGGGAGTCCCCGAAGGCAAGTTCGGTCTCCACCAGTCCTGGTCCGGCGACATCCAAGCGGGGCCCTGGTACACGAACGATCCGAAGAAGGAGGCGGGGCTCCTTCGCTACTACTGGCCCGCCCGCGACGGGTTCGGCGGCACGATCGACAACGACACGTACGCGATCCCGACGAACGCGAAGAACCCGGTGCTCGCCCACCTCTTCCTGGACTTCATGATGGACGAGTTCAACGCGATCAAGAACTGGACCTGGGTGGGCTACCAGGTGCCGTTCACCGCGGTGAACCCCGACACGATCTTCGAAGAGAGCTACCCGGGTCTCGAGGGCTGGTTCGTCTGGGACTACGAGGCGCCGCCCGGCGAGCACTGGGACAACCTCAAGTCGACCATCGTGTGCGAGCAGGACTTCGACATCGGGAAGCGCGCGACGGGCCTCCCGATCGAGGTGGATTCGATCTGGCAAGACGCCTACGCTGAGTTCAAGGCAGGGGCGTAACCTCCGGAGTATGCCGACACCGACGGGCGGGATCGTCGGACAACGACGGTGGTACTACCCGACGCTAGCGGCGCCGGGGATCCTCTGGCTGCTCCTGCTGTTCATCCTGCCGTTCTACGCCATCGCGGCGGTGGCGTTCGGGGGACGCGACCTGATCTTCGGGCTCCCCATCCCGGCGTGGAACCCCCTCGAATGGCAGTACGAGACGTTCTCGTCAACCGCAGCCGAGCTGTTCACCTCGAGCGGGCTGCAGGCGCAGTTCCTCCGCACCCTCGCCTACGTGGCGATCTCGGTCACCATCTGCGGGTTCGTCGGCTATCCGGTCGCGTACTACATCGCTCGCTACGGCGGGCGGCTGAAGATCGTCCTGCTCACCCTGATGATCGCGCCGTTCTGGATGAGCTATCTGATGCGGATGCTCGCGTGGGTGAACCTCCTGTCCGTCAAGCCGGACGATCCCGGGCTGTTCAACCGGCTCTTGCTCCTCACCCCGTTCGTGAACGACCCCATCAACTGGAGCAGCGGCAGGGTCTCCCACCTGACCGTGATCCTGGGGCTCGTCTACGGCTACATCCCGTTCTTCATCTTGCCCCTGTACGCCGCGCTCGACCGGATCGACAAGTCTCAGCTGGAGGCATCCCGCGACATGGGGGCGAGTCCCGCGAGCACCTTCTGGCGGGTCACCTTGCCCCTGTCGAAGCAAGGCATCCTCGCCGGCGCCGTGATCATCACCCTGCCGATGTTCGGCGACTACTACACGCCGAACCTCATGACGGCGAGCCCCGAGAACACGATGATGGGCAACGCGATCGACCTTGCCTTGCAGGGACAGGGCAAACAACCGGAGGGGGCGGCGATCACATTGCTCCTTTCGGCGTTCATCGCCGCGCTGATGATCTACTACCTCGTCAGCGTCTCCCGGGCGGCCAAAGAGGCCCAGCGGTGACGACCGCCGAAGTGACGCTCCCGCGAGAGACCGCCTCGCCCCGGGTCGGCCGCCTACGGTCCTTCTTCTCGAACCCGTGGGGGAAGCCGCGGTTCCTCTCGGTCTGGACCTGGCTCTACATCATCTGGACGATCGCGCCCGTCTTGATCGCCGTCCAGTTCTCGTTCAACGACGGTCGTTCACGGAGCACCTTCCAGGGATTCAGCTTGCAGTGGTACGAAGCGATCTGGAACGAGGCGTCCGAGGGCTTCGACGACACCCTGCTGCCGGCGCTCATGCAGAGCATCAAGCTCGCGTTGCTGACGATGCCGATCGCGACGGCGCTGGGGGTCGGCCTCGCCATCGGGCTCGCCCGATGGCGAGGCCGTGGGTCCGGCGCCGCGAACTTCCTGATGCTCTTCCCGCTGGTCACCCCGGAGATCGTGATGGGTGCCTCGATGTTCCTGATCTTCTCGAACCTGTACCACGTCAGGCTGGGGACGACCGCGCAGCTCCTCGGTCACGTCACCTTCTCGCTGTCGTACGTCGTGATCGTGACGAGAGGCCGGCTCTTCGCCGTCGGCCGCGACTACGAGGAAGCCGCGATGGACCTCGGCGCCTCGCCGGCGGGCGCCCTCCGACGCATGCTGCTCCCGCTCCTCGCACCGGCGATCCTCTCGAGCTTCTTCATCGTGTTCGCGATCTCGATCGACGACTTCGTGATCAGCCAGTTCCTCTGCGCGCAGGACTGCACCACGATCCCCATCAAGATCTACAGCGCGGCTCGGAACGCGGGGAACCCGAGCCTGAACGCGTTGGCGACCATCATGATGCTGCTCTCGCTGCTCTCGATCACGGTGGCCGTCCTCATCCTCCGCTGGTTCAACCGGCGGCAGGGGACCGGGCGCTCGGCGGTCGAGGACTTCGCCCGCTTCGAGATCTGAGCGGCTCTATCGCAGCGCTTGTGCCGCGGCGGTGAACCCTTCCTCGGAGACCTCGCCCTGCGGAAGAACCCGCAGGGCCTCTCGAGGCAGGTGCACGGACACCGACGTTCCCTGCTGGAACGGGAGGACCTCGCCCTCGTTCTGTACGAGGGCTTGCACCTTCTCTCCCGGTGCGAGATTCACGATCACCTGCATCGTGGACCCGACGTAGACGAGCCGCTCCACCATGCCGGGGATCCTGTTGGCGCCGGCGGTCCCCGCCTCCTCCAGGTCGACCCGTTCCGGGCGGATCGAGAGCCTCACGACGCCGTGCGCGTCCGGCTCACCCTGGCCCGCGATCAGCTCGAAGTCCCCGAACCGGACGCGGCATCCACCCTCGGCCGGTCCGTAGGCCGTCGCGTCCATGAGGTTGGAGACACCCAGGAAATCCGCGACGTAGGCCGTGGCGGGCTCCTCGTAGACCTCCTTCGGCGGTCCCACCTGCTCGATCTGCCCGTTCGACATCACCGCGAGCCGGTCCGACATCGTGAGCGCTTCCTCTTGGTCGTGCGTGACGTAGATGAACGTGATGCCGACCTCCTCCTGGATCGCCTTGAGCTCGATCTGGAGGGCCTTCCGGAGCTTCGCGTCGAGAGCGCCCAGCGGTTCGTCGAGCAGGAGCACGGCGGGATTCAGGATCAGCGCCCGGGCGAGGGCGACTCGCTGCTGCTGGCCGCCGGAGAGCTGGTTGGGCCGCCGCTTCTCATAGCCCGTCAGGCGAACGAGCTCCAGCGCGCGCGCCACGAGGGTGCCGCTCTCAACTTTCGACGTCTCCTTGTAGCGGAGACCGAACGCGACGTTCTTCTCGACGTTCAGATGCGGGAACAGCGCGTAGTTCTGGAAGACGGTGTTCACGTGCCGCCTATGCGGCGGCACGCTGGCCACGTCCGTGCCGTCGAGAACGACCTGACCCTCCGTGGGACGCTCGAACCCGGCGATCATCCGAAGGGTCGTGGTCTTCCCGCAGCCCGATGGACCCAGGAGCGAGAAGAACTCGCCGGGAGCGACCTTGAGATTGATGCCGTCGACGGCGGTGAAGTCGCCGAAGCGCTTCACGAGATCGACCAGCTGCACCTCGCCACCCGCCATGAGGCGGCGAGTCTATCGCGCGCATGAGCCGGAGTGCCCGAGGAGAACCGGAGGCCGCTGAGCGGCGTCTCCTGCTGTCATCATCCGGGCATGGAGCGATCCACATCGGAGGGGGCCCTCGCGCCACTGACCCCGAGCCGGACGTTCCCGCTCCTCGCCGGCTATTGGAGCTTCGGGCAGTTCTGGGGCGTCTGGGTGATCCTGGTCCTCGAGTTCCAGCGACACCATTCGCTCACGGACAGTCAGCTCGGCCTCCTCTACGCGCTCCTGTCCATCGCGGCGATCGTCACGATGCTGGCCGGTGCCCCGCGGCTGCAACGACTGACGCTCCGCGCGAGCGTGCCGGTGTCGCTGGCGAGCCTCGGGGTCGCCGCTCTCGCCCTCGCCTTCGCGCCGTCGCCGGAGCCCTGTTCATCGGGAGGCTGTTCGCAGCCAGGGTCCTGTTCGGGCTGGGACCTCGAAGGACCATCGTGATCGCAGGGATCGGAGGCGGGATCGGAGGGACGATCGCGGTGCTCGCGCAGACGACACCGGTGGTGGCGGGCGCCTTCCTCCTCATGGGCTTCGCGATGTCGGCGGCGGCGCCGGCGGGGTTCAGCCTCGTCGAGGAGACGAGCGACGATCCCAATGCGATCGCCGCCGTCGCGACCGTCGGCTACACCGGCTTCGTCTGGTCCCCGCTGCTGTTGGGATGGATCGCCGACACGGCGGATCTTCGGGCGGCGATGGGAGTGATCGTGCTCGCCACGGTGGGTATCACGGTCACGGGCCTGTTCGCCCGAGGGAAGGCAGGCACATGAAGCGCCTCGCGGTGGCCCTCGCCGCCGTCGCCGCGATCGTCATCGGGATCGTCGTGCTCCTGCCGAGCGAGCCCGACCCCTACGCCCACCTCCGGCAGTCGATACAGCAGGAGATCCCCGGCGCGCTCGGTTTCGAGCTCGAGCCGCCGCCCCGGGATGCCCGGGCGGAGCTCACGCCGGCCGAGGTCCGCGCTCGCTACCCGGCCGATGGCGGCGAGGTGCGGGTGGTGTTCGCGTCGGTCCGCGACACGTTGGAGGACCGGTCGATCGGACCGGCCTGGATCCTGTTCGCACGCGGAGTGTGCCTCCGGAACGCCAAAGGCGAGCTGGTGTCGGATGCCAGGGGGAACGACCCCAACAACCTCGAGTGCACCGACGCGACCATCTGGATCCTCGGCGTGGACCCCGTGACCGCGGAGCCGCTCGTCGCGCTCACCGGCTACGACGAGAGCGGTACGTGGACGGCCGAGATCGGCTAGCGAGCGACGACGTCGAGGAAACGCTGCCAGCCCACGCGCCACCGAGCATCGGCTTCCGGCCCGAGCGGCTGCAGGAACCGTCCCCCGGTGAGGTCGTCGGGGTGGAGGATCGCGTCGCGGAGATAGTCAGGAACCGATGGAGGCTCGGCCCCGACCGGGGGTTGGTACCCGTTCCAGCGGAAGTTCTCCCGCGCGACCTCCACGTCGAGGAGATGATCGACGAACGCGTGGGCGAGAGCGGGGTTGCGTCCCCTCGCGCAGATCGCCGTCAGGTCGCAGCCGACGATGCCGCCGCGAGGCCATGTGTAGGCGACGAGGCCGGCATCGTCGGGTGCGACCGCCCCGAAGCGCTTGGCGGAGAGCAGATCCCCCGACCAGGACTGCTGGAACGCGTACTCACCCGTCTGGAGCTCGTGGTAGGCGCCCTCGGCGGAGACCTCGACGTCCACTCCCTCGTCCAACGCCACGAGATCGTCGACGGCCGACCCGATGGCGCTCTCACCGCCGGTGTTGGGATCCTCGCCCCGTCGCAATAGCGCCATGGCGATCGCCTCCCGGTAATCGTCGTAGAGCCCCACCGCACCGCGGTAGCGCGGGTTCCAATACGCGTCGTAGGGGTTGTCCAGGTACTCGGGTGCGTCCGCGTGACGAACGAGGTCTCGCCGCCACCCGATACCGGTCGAGAAGACCGTGTACGGCACGCTGTAGCGCTGCCCCACGTCGTAGAAGGGACCCTCGTTCGTTCGGAAGAACGGCCAGAGGTTCCTCAGGTTCGGCAGCAGCTCGTGGGTGAGGGGGAGGAGCAGTCGCTCGGACACCAGCTGCGCTAAGGCGTCCGTCGTCGGGAAGAACACGTCGAAGTCGGCATCGGACCGGCGCAAGCGCTCGGCGGCCTCGGCCATGGTGGTGAAGCTCTCCACCTCGACCCGGACGTCCGACGCGGCGTGGCGACGGGCGAAGCTCTCGAGCACGTCGCCGGCCAGATAGTCCCGCCACTGGTAGATCCGCAGCGTCGCATCCCGTTCCAGGGTCACTCCGGCATCGATCGGCAGGTTGTCACCATGGATCGGGAGCGCTCCCCCGGTGCTGGGTGGACCCTCCCGGCCCGGGGCACACGACCCGAGGACGGCAGTTCCGAGCACCGCGCCCGAGGCCCGGAGGAACGTCCGACGGGAGAGCCCCATCGTCCTACGAGAGGTTCAGGTAGACGGACTTCTTCTCGAGGAAGTCCTCCAGGCCTTCCTTGCCCAGCTCGCGACCGATCCCGGACTGCTTGTATCCACCCCACGGCATCTCCGTCGGCGCCGGCTGCGTGTCGTTGATCCAGACGATGCCCGATCGCAACGCCTGCGCCGTGCGAAGCGCCTTCTTGATGTCCTGCGTCCACACCGCCGCGGCAAGGCCGTACTCGTTGTCGTTGGCCATCGCGATCACGTCCTCGATCGAGGAGAACGGGATCACCGACATCACCGGTCCGAAGATCTCCTCGCGGGCGATCGTCGCATCGTTCGTGACGTCGGCGAAGATCGTGGGCGGCACGAAGTAGCCCTGGGCGAGGCGCGGGTCCTCGGGCTTCTCGCCCTTGGCCGCGAGCGTCGCTTCGCCCGTCCCGATCTCGATGTAGCGCTCGACCCGCTCCTGCTGCTCCTTCGACACGAGCGGGCCCATGGTCGTGGATTCGTCCGAACCTTCCCCGAGTTTCACGCCCTTGGCACGGTCGACGAACGCGTTCACCGCGTCGTCGTAGACCTTCGTGTCGACGAAGACACGTGTGCCGGCCGAGCAGATCTCGCCCTGGTTCCAGAAGACCCCGTTCGCGGATCCCTCGAACGCAGCCGAGAGGTCGGCGTCGTCGAACACGATGTTCGGCGACTTGCCGCCGAGCTCCAACGTGACGCGCTTCAGCGTGTCCGCGCCGGAGCGCATGATGATCTTGCCCACCTCTTTGGAGCCGGTGAAGCCGACCTTGTCCACCCCCGGGTGCGCGACGAGAGGCGCACCGGCGGTTTCGCCGAACCCCGTGAGCACGTGGAAGACTCCCGCCGGCAGGCCTGCCTCCTCGAGGATCTTCGGCAGCTCGAGGCAGGTGAGCGGCGTCTGCTCGGGTGGCTTCAGGATGAACGTGCACCCGGCGGCGAGCGCCGGCGCCACCTTCTGGACCGCCATCATCATGGGGTAGTTCCAGGGCGTGATGCCCACGGCGACGCCCACCGGCTCCTTCCAGACCATGAACATCGCGTCGGCCGACACGTGGTGGGAGTCCCCCTCGATCTTCGTCGCCCAGCCGCCGTAGTACTCGAACATGAACGCCACCTCGGCGACGTCCTCACGCGCGTCTCCGATCGGCTTCCCGGAGTCGAGCGATTCCTGCGCCGCGAGCCGCTCCTGCTCCCGCCGCACGATGTCCGCGGCACGAAGGAGGATCCGGCCCCGATCGCGTCCGGAGGTGCCCGGCCACCACGAGCCGTCGTCGAAGGTGCGGCGGGCGGCGGAGACGGCTGCGTCGACATCGGCCTGTGTCGAGTCCGGCGCGGTGGCGATCACCTCGCCGGTGGCCGGGTTGAACACGTCGAAGCGGGCTCCGTCCTGTGCGTCCACCCACTTCCCGTCGATGAAGTTCTGCAGCGCGTCTGCCATCGGGTCACCCCTCTCCTGGAAGCCGACAGGCTATCCGCTGGCCGGGAACGAGACCCACTCGCCGTCGGTCCATCCGGGATCGTCCTCCAGGAGCGTTCGGAATCGGCCGTACCACTCCTCGGTGGCGGGATCGTGGGCGTTGGCGGAGTAGCGCTCCTGGTCTTCGAACAGGATCGCGGCGATCACGGTGCCGTCGTCGTCGTCCGGCACCAAGACGTGGGTCGCATGGAACCCCTCCGCACCCGCGCCCTCACCCATCAGCGCGAGGAGGGCGGGGCGGTTCTCCAGTGTCACGCGCGCACGCATCAACGTTCCGTACATCCAGGGTCTCCTTCCTCGTGGGTTGGCCCTCGTGGGTTGGCCCTCGTGGGTTGGCCCTCGTGGGTTGGCCCTCGTGGGCTGGCCTCGTGGGTTGGCATCCTCAGACCTCATTCGATCGGTGGCGGCGGCGCACCGATGCCCCACGCGTCCGCGCCTCCGTCGACCACCACGGTGGTCCCCGTCATGTAGCCCCCGCCGTCGCTCGCGAGGAACGCGATCGCGGCCGCGACTTCCTCCGGCCGGCCGGCTCGTCCCATCGGCACCATCTTGGCGTACTCGTCGACCAGCTCCTGGCCACCGTATTGGAGCATCCCCTCGGTCTGGATCAGCCCCGCCGCGACGCACGCGGCCCGGATCCCGTACTTGGACCACTCGATGGCGATCGTCGACGCCATGTTCTCCAGGGCGGCGCGTGCCGCCGAGGAATGCGCCATCAGCGGCACGCCGCGGCGGGGGCTGAACCCCACGAAGCACACGAAGCCACGCCGGTTCGGGATCATCCACCGTTCGGCCACCCTGTTCGTGAGGTGCCACGGCGCGTCCACATTGAGCCGGTGGACGGCACGCAGCCCTTTCAAGCCGATCTGTTCGAGCGGCGCCGCGAACTGCCCTCCCGCATTGTTGATCAGGACGTCCGTCGTTCCGAACCGCTCATCGACGGCGTCGAGGAACGTCTCGACCTGTTCCGGCTCCCGGACGTCACACGTCATCGCGAGTACGTCGCGGCCGGCGGCCTCCAGCTCCGTCCGCGCGTCCTCGAGGGGCTCCGGCCGCCGGCCGCAGATCGCCACGCGCGCGCCCGTCCGCGCGAGCTCGATGGCCGTCGCACGGCCGATCCCCGTGCCGCCGCCGGTCACGATCGCGACCCGACCGGTGTTTGCGCCCTCGGCGAGCGGGGATCGGAACTCCTCTAGCATGCGCGTCCGAGTATGAAGGAGATGCGCGTTCGCGGAGTCGGTGGGGTCGAGCTCGTCGTCCGCGTCCATGAGGGTCCACCGACCTCGCCCCACGATGGCCTCCTCCTGCATCACGGGCTGGCCTCTTCTCAACGGATCTGGGATCTCATGCTGCCGAGGCTCACGCGCCGGTTCCAGGTCGTCACCTACGATGCCCGAGGTCACGGTCTGTCCGCCAAGCCGTCGACCGGATACGGCTTCGACCCCGTGGTCGAGGATGCGCGCGCCGTGATCCGCGCGACGAAGCTGCGCCGACCACTCGTCGCCGGGCACTCATGGGGAGCGATGATCGCGCTGGAGCTCGCGGCTCGCCACCCGCGCGTTGTCCGTGGCGCCGTGCTCGTGGACGGTGGCATCAGCTCCCTCCGCGAGGGCAGGGACTGGGCGACGGTGAAGCGTGAGCTGGCCCCTCCTCATCTGGCGGGCATGCCCGTCGACGAGTTCCGTCGCATGATGCGCACGTTCCTCGGCGATGCCGTCGAGGTCACTCCGCAGATCGAGGAGATCGTCCTGTCGGTGATGCACGTCGACCGCCGGGGCCGTATCAGACCCCGTCTGTCGAGGGCGAACCATCTCCGGATCCTGCGGGCGATCTGGCTCCAGGACCCCGATGCCGAGCTCGCGCGTCTCTCGGTTCCCACCCTGGCCGTCCTCGCTCGCGGAGGCGGCGACCCCGAGTGGGACGAGCGTAAGCGGCGGGCCGCCACGCGCGTGGCGAGATCGGGAGCGCCCATCCGCATCTCCTGGATGGAGGGGATCCACGACCTGCCGCTACAGCATCCGGACACGCTCGCGCGGCGCGTCGAACGTTTCGCCGAACAGCTCGTACGATGACTTCATGGCCTGGGTGATCCTGCTTCTCGTCCTCCTCGCGGCGGCGTTCGGTGTGCTGGGCGCCGTCCTCAAGCTCACCGCGATCCTCGTCCTGACCGTCCTGCTCACGATCGCGGCGCTCGTGGCGATCGTCTCGTACTCGGTCAAGGGGCAGATCCGCCGGTGGGAGCGAGAAGGCGCGGGTCGCTCGCAGGTCCGCTCGTGGTCGTGGGGTCAGGGTTCGGAGCCACCCCGCCATCTGCCGACCCACGACGACCGCTACTGACGGCGCCGAAGACTCACCGGCCTCGGGACAGAAGTCGCACCAGCAGGCGCCCGAGTACCAGGAACAGAAGGGTGAAGGCGAGCCCAACGGCCACGAACACGAGGATCCTCGCGCCCCGCGGCGAGCCCACGATCACCGTTCTCACGAGCAATCCGATGGGCACCGCGAGGATCCAGTTCCTGAGCAGGCTCCGCCATCCCGGCCGGCGATAGATGTGCGACGCCGATGCCACGAGGAACCAGGCTCCGAGCAAGGGGACGGCGTTCCTGAGGACGCCCTCGATCGTGCTCCCCTGATGCCCGCGTACCCCGATCATCACGAAGGCGATCAGCGCCGCGGCGTCGGCGACCACGTACCAGACCGTCGCGCGCCCACCCGGGAGCAGTCTGCGCACCACGGTTAGAGGAGTGCGGCGGCGAGCTCGCGAAGGGTGGGGAGACAGGCGTCGTCGTCGCGACCCGAGATCACCTGGATACACACGTGGTCCGCGCCCGCGTCCAGGTGCTCGCGCACGCGACCCGCGATCGAGGACACGTCGCCCCAGGCGAACGCGGCATCGATGAGACGATCGCTGCCGCCCTCACCGAGGTCATCCGAGTAGCCGAGCCGGCGCCAGTTGTTCGCGTAGTTCGGGAGCGCGAGATAGTCCGCCGCCCAGGGTCGCGCGATCCCGCGGGCCTCCGCGGGATCACCCGACAGGATGGCGGTCTGCTCGACGGCGAGCACCGGCTCGGGCCCGAGGAGCTCGCGCGCCTTCGCTGTGTGCTCCACGGGGACGAAGTACGTATGGGCGCCGAGAGCCCGCGACGCCGCGACCCGGAGCATCCGGGGCCCGAGCGCGGCGATCAACCGACGCACCGGGACCTCCGGATCCGGACCCATCCGGGCTGCGTCCATCGCGTCCAGGTACGTAGCCATGCGGCCGATCGGATCCTCCCATTCCTGCCGTCGCCTCCCGGCCGTCGTCTGGTGTCCGATCCCGATCCCGAGCAGCACGCGCTCGCCGTACGCGTCCGCGAGCGTCCGCCCTCCGCCCGCCATGGCCTCGGGGTGGCGCGCCGTGACGTTGGCGATCCCGGAACAGACCGTCATCTCCCGGCTGGCGGCGAGGAGAAGCGAGAGATGCGCGAAGATCTCCCGCGACGATCCCCCTTCGGGCACCCAGAGCGCCGGGTACCCGAGACCCTCGATCGCGGCGACGGACTCACGAACGTCCGCGGCTCTGAGCGCGTCGAACGCGAACGTCCACACGCCCACGCGCCCGAGACGCGCCCGCACCCCGTCGTGCTCAGCTCCCATCGGAGCGAACCCTATCGCCGCTCGGCCGTAGGGTTGGGCAGATGGATGCCCGGTCGGTGATCGCCGAGTTGCGACGCCGGGCGGATCCGTCCCGGAAACCGGGGATGGCGCGCGTCGGGATCGACGTCTCGAACGCCCTCGGAGTCAGCGTGCCAGACATCCGTGCCGTCGCGAAACGGAACGGGACCGATCACGAACTCGCCCTCGAGCTCTGGAGCGCGGGGCCTCACGAGGCCCGCATCCTCGCGACGCTCGTGGCCGATCCGGTGCGCGTCGACAACGAGCAGCAGGAGTCCTGGGTCGGCGATCTCTCCTCGTGGGACCTCTGCGACTTCACGGCCGACCTCTTCAGCCGGTCGCGGGCGGCGCGGAGGACGATCGGCGCGTGGGCGCGCCGCCCGGAGGGATACGTGAAGCGGTGTGCCTTCTCGATGATCGCCCGCCGAGCCGTGTGGGCGAAGGGCGCTCCAGACCGCGAGTTCGTCGACTACTTCCCCCTGATCCGTCGAGGTGCGACCGACGAGCGCAACGAGGTCAAGAAGGGGGTGTCGTGGGCGCTCAGACAGATCGGGAAGCGGAACCGCTCGCTCCACGCCGCGGCCGTCGCCGAGGCGAACGCGATCCTCGGCCTCGACAGCCCTCCCGCGCGATGGATCGCGCGGGACGCCCTCCGGGAGCTCGAGAGCGAGAAGACTCGCTCTCGGCTCCCGGCGTAGACGCGGACTATCCGAACTCGCCTGGGCGCTTCCCGGGCTCGATCCCCGCTTCGACCAACTCGGCGGGCGAATCCGGGACCTCTACGCGACTCTCCGCTGCCTCGTGCCCTTCGACATCGAGCTTGGGCAGCCACTCCAGCCAGCGCGGTAGATACCAGTTCGCATCGCCGAGCAGCTTCATCGCCGACGGGACCAGGATCGTCCTCACGATCGTGGCATCCAGGAACACCGCGACCGCGAGGCCGAACCCCATCTGCTGGAGCGGCGAGAGACGGCCGGCCGCGAATCCCCCGAACACCGCGACCATGATGAGCGCCGCCCCGGTGATGATCCCGGCCGTGGTCCGCAGGCCGTACGCCACCGATCCGGCGTTGTCGCCGGTGCGGTCGTAGTGCTCACGGATCCGCGTGAGCAGGAACACGTGGTAGTCCATCGACAATCCGAACAAGACGGAGAACAGGAACAAGGGGATCCATGCCTCGATCGATTCGACCTGGGTGAAGTTCAGTGCCTCAGCGATGTCCTTCACGAACGGCGGTCCCACGCCCTCCTGGAAGAACATGACGACCATGCCGTAGGCGGCTCCCACGGACAGCAGGTTCATAAGGATCGCCTTGACAGGCAGCACCACCGACCGGAAGACGACCGTCAGGAGCAAGAACGACAAGCCCAGCACGAACGCGAAGACGATCGGCATGTACGTGTCGGACTGGTTGAAGAAGTCC
This sequence comes from uncultured Actinomycetota bacterium, assembly GCA_963750945.1. Classification (GTDB taxonomy): domain Bacteria; phylum Actinomycetota; class UBA4738; order UBA4738; family HRBIN12; genus JAJNBA01. Next base: position 199,541 of record CAVVSH010000014.1, read on the forward strand.
ACGTTGAACGCGGTCTCACCTCCCACGAGCACGACGGCATCCGTGTCGGCGAACGCGGCGGGCACGTACTCCTCACGGAGGTCCCGGATCGCCTGGACCGACACGTCCTCGTAGATGTCCCCCCGGAACGGGATCGAGACCACCGCGAGATCGCCTGCCTCGTTCACCTCGAGCGGAGCCGCAGGGGCGAACGCCTCATCGGTGGACACGGTCGCGGTGAGCTCATCGATCGCGCTCTGGACGGCCGGGTCGGAGATCTCGCCGTCGATCACGACCAGGGCCGGCTCGGAGAGTCCTCCGGCGAAGTTCTCCTCGAGGAGGACGAACGCTCGCTTCCCCTCGATGTCATCGGGCAGCGTGCTGACCCCCGAGGTCCCCGTGTGGATGCTGAAGTACGGGATCGCGAGCATGATCATCAGACCCGCCCCCACGACGAGGCTGATGACCGGCCGGCCCATCACGAGTCGGGTGACGCTGTCCCAGAACCCCGTCCCCGCCTCCACGCGACCGGCGTTCTTCCGCACGCGGAGCCTGTTGATGCTGTCGCCCATCAGCGAGAGGATCGCGGGCAGCAGCGTCATCGAAGCCGCGACGGCGACCAGGACGACGAAGATGGCTCCACTGGCGAGACTCCGGAAGATCGTGTTCGGGACGATCAGCAACCCGAGCAGCGCGAGGACCACCGTCATCCCGCTGAAGAACACCGCTCGGTTCGCTGTGCCGCCGGCGCGCCCGATCGACTCCAACTTGTCGCGCCCATGGAGTCGCTCCTCCCGGTACCGCGCCACGATGAAGAGCGAATAGTCGATCCCCACCGCGAGCCCGATCATCGTGATCATGTTCTGCACGAAGAACGAGAAGTCGACGACGAGTCCTGCCAGGGCGGTGGCTCCCATCGCGATCGCGATGGAGAAGGCGGCGAGCACGATCGGGATGAGCCCGGCCACCACCGCACCGAGGACCACGACCAGCACGATGAGCGCGACGAGCACACCGATGCTCTCACCCTTCTGGATGTCCTCCTCGATGATCTCGTTGAACTGATTGAACAGGGTCGCCGGACCCGCCACGTGGGTCTCGAAGCCCTCCGGCCGCTCGACCGAGGTGACAGCTTCATCGAGGAGCACGGCGTCGTCGGCGAGCGCGTCCTCGTCGGTCTCGGTCATGAGGACCGGCAGCAGTGCGGCCTGACCGCTCTCGGAGACGGGCCCATCCTCGGTGAGGTAGCTTCCGACGCTCGTCACGACGTCGGGCCCGAGCGCCAGCACCTCCGCCTGGAGGGCGCCGACGTACTCCGCATACGTGGGATCCTCGACCGTCGTACTTTCCGAGACCACGAGGATCAGCTCCGAGTCGGGCTCTTCGCCGCGGAGTCGCTCCTCGACGAGGCGGGCGGCCTCTTTGGCTTCGGGCTCGTTCGTGAAGTCGATCGCATTCGTCAGCGCGTCACCGAACAACCCGCCTGCAACGAGGCCTATCGCTCCCGCGAGCAACGCGACCCACACGACGACGGTTCGCCACGGGTGACGACTGCTGGCCCGAGCGAATGATTCCGGATTGACCCTCATGGCGACGGACTCCCCTCTCGCATACTCTTGCGGAACGTACGCCGTATGCTTACGATGTACGGAGCGTAGGTGTACGACGTAAGCCTGTCAACCCCGGATCTACGGGTCGAGCAAGAACAGGAAAAGACGTGAAGACGAACGACGTGCGGAGCCGGGAACCGCTCACCAGGGATCGGGTGATCGAAGCGGCTCTTCGAGTGATGGACGAGGAGGGCCTGGAAGCCGTCTCCATGAGGCGTGTCGCCCGCGAGGTCGGCGTCGAGGCGATGTCCCTGTACCACCACGTCGAGGACAAGGAAGACCTCCTGGACGGAGTCTGCGAGCACGTGATGGCCGAGTTCGAGTTCCCCGAACCGGTTGAGGAATGGGCCGAGAATTGCCGGCGCGGAGCCCGCGCATGGCGGCAGCTCTTGCAGGCGCACCCCGCGGTGATGCGGTTGTTCGCCGAGCAACGTGGTCCGATCCGCTCGATCGATTCGATGCGACCGACGGAGTTCGCGCTCAGGATCTTGGGAGCCTCCGGGCTCTCGGATCGGGACACCGCGCAGGCGTTCCACGCGTTCGGTGGCTACATCCAGGGGTTCGTCATCATGGAGCTCGGCTCGATCGCGGGCGGCGCGGATGCAGCGCACACGAAGGCGCACGCGGAGCTCGCAGCCATGCTCCCCGACGAGTTCATGGCACTACAGGCGTGCTCGCCTTACTTCGCCGAGTGCGACCCCGACGAGCAGTTCGAGTTCGGTCTCGATCTGCTGATCCGAGGACTCGAGGCGAAGGTTCGGCAGGCCGACTCACGGGCTTGACCAGGAACCTCCACGCCGGCGCGGAACGTCGAAGGCCGTACCACCGACACCGGAGGCAACCATGAAGGTCCGCCCTGCCGCTGCGTCGCTCGTGCTCTTCCTTACGCTCTCCGCATGCGCCGACGCGCCGGTGGATCCGGGCGCCGGGGACGGTATCGACCACAGCACCGCTCCCGATGATGTGCTGGTCCGGATCGAGTTCGAGGGGGGCTTCACTCCCATCGAATGGACGTACACCAACATCCCGAACTTCGCGCTGTACGGGGACGGGACGCTCGTGCTCCCCGGAGCACAGATCGAGATCTACCCGGCCCCCGCCCTGCCGGCGATCTCGTCGCGCCGTGTCGACGAGCCGGGCGTCCAGGCGATCCTGGAGGAGGCCCTCGACGCGCTCGCGACGATCCCCGGCGATCTGAACGACATGAGGTTCATGAACGTCGCGGACGTGCCGACGACGGTGATCACGGTGTCCGCGGGCGGCGTGGACCGGACCATCCGAGCCTATGGGCTGGTCGAGCAGCTCGAGCCCGAAGGCATGCCGGAAGAGGAGTACCGAGCCCGCGTCCGACTGCAGGAGCTGGTCACCAAGCTGGGAACGCTCGAGACATGGCTTCCCGAAGGCTCGCTCGGTCCCGAGGCGACGTATGAGGCATCCGGTGCCCGCCTCTTCGTCGGGAAGTACCGCAAGGTCGACCTGCCCCAGGAACCGTCGCCGTGGCCGCTCGAGAGCGCGCTTGCCACCTTCGGTGACAGCACGGACGATCTGGGCCTCTATCGGTGCGGAGTCGTCGAGGGTTCCGATTGGACGACCGTCCGTGAAGCGGCTTCCCGAGCGAATCAACTCACCCCGTGGACGGATGCCGGAACGAGGTTCGCGATCTTGTACCGGCCCCTCCTTCCGGACGAGAACGCCTGCTAGCGACGGCCTGAAGGGCCTGGACCACGGTCTGAACCGGCGGTCAAGTCCTGGCGGCGTGCCGCCGATGCTTCCGTGAGGAGCCAGCCGCCCTCGCGGCTGTGATGCGTCGACCCATGACGAGCGAAATCGAGGCGACACCCATGGACCCGTCGTCGACCCGGGAGGGGTACTTCGACCCACCTTCCGGCGGGAAAGACGACCGCCTCCGTGAGCTCGAGCTCCGGTACCGAGGGATCATCGACCAACTGCCGGCCGTGCTCTACGTCGATGGCGTGAACGAGGACGAGCCGATGATCGACGTGAGCCCCAGCGTGATCGATCTGCTGGGTATCCCGAGGGAGCGATTCCTGAGTCGGCCCTACGCGTGGGCGGACACCATCCACCCCGAGGATCTCGACAGGGTGACGGCCGAAAGCGAGCGGTCCACGCTCACGGGCGAACCGTTCAGATCGGAGTACCGGGTCGTCCACCCGGATGGCCACACGGTGTGGGTCCGCGAAGACGCGGTGCTGATCCTCGACGAGGCCGGCAGGCCGCTCCATTGGCTCGGCTTGATGCTCGACGTCACCGAGCTCATCAGGACGCAGGTCGAGCTCCACGAGGCCAAGTCGAAGTACGGAGCGCTCGTGGAGCAGATCCCGGCGATCGTCTACGTGGACGTCGCGGACGACAACATGTCGACGACGTACGTGAGCCCGCAGATCGAAGCCATCCTCGGCTACCACCCCCAGGAGTACATCGACGATCCCCAGCTGTGGGAGAACATCTTGCACCCCGACGACCGCGAGGAAGCGATGGCGACGTACCTGCGTGGGCGAGAATCCGGTGGCCCGTTCGTCTTCGAATATCGCCTTCTCGCTCGCAACGGCAGGACGGTCTGGTTCCGCGACAGTGCGATCGTCCTCACGGACGCGGACGGCCAGGCGGAGTACATCCAGGGCGTGATGCTCGACATCACCGACGGCAAGCTGGCGGAGGAGCGCATCGCGTTCCTCGCGTATCACGACAAGATCACGGGACTCCCGAACCGAACGATGTTCGACGAGCTCCTCGGCCTCGCCCTCGCACGGGCGAAGCGGCACAACCTCGGCGTGGTCGTCGTGACGGTGGACCTCGACGACTTCAAGTTGGTGAACGACTCCCTCGGCCACGAAGCGGGCAACGCGCTGCTCGTGCAAGTTGCGCAGCGGCTGAGCGACGCGACCCGCGAGACCGACCTCGTCGCCCGGCCCGGTGGAGACGAGTTCCTCCTGTTGATGGCCGATCTCGACCAAACGCCGGTGGTCCCCGGCGGTCACGAGGGCGTCTCGGTGGCTGCCGAGTCGGTGGCGCTCAGGGTCCAGGACGCGCTGAGGATCCCGTTCCGGATCGCCGAAACCGAGCTCTACATCACCGCGAGCCTCGGGATCAGCCTGTTCCCCGAGGACGCCGCGGATGCGCCGACGCTCCTCAAGAACGCGGAGACCGCGATGTTCCGGTCGAAGCGATCCGGTCCCGGTGGTTACGTGTTGCACGCGAAGGACGACGCCGACTCGATCGTCAGGCTCTCGCTGTCGACGCGCCTCCGGCGAGCCGTCGAGCAGGAGCAGTGGATGCTGCACTACCAGCCGCTGATCGACCTCAAGAGTGCCGGGGTGATCGGGGTGGAAGCGCTGATCCGCTGGCCCGAGCCGAACGGGGGTCTCGTTCCTCCGGGCGACTTCATCCCGTTGGCCGAAGAGATGGGCCTGATCGACGCGATCGGCGCCTGGGTGATCGACGAGGTCTGTCGCCAGGACCGGATGTGGCGAGAAGAGGGTCTCGACCTGAACATCTCCTTCAACCTGTCGCCGCGACAGCTCTGGCAAGACGACATCGCGGACCGCATCGTGGCGCCGATCCTCGCGTCCGGGATGGATCCGAGCCGTGTCACGGTCGAGATCACCGAATCCACCGCGATGACCAACCCCGATCGGACGTTGGGCATCCTCCACGAGCTGCACGCCCGTGGCCTCAAGCTCGCCATCGACGACTTCGGGACGGGCTACTCCTCGCTTGCCCGCCTCCGGTACATGCCGGTGGATGTGCTCAAGATCGACCGGTCCTTCGTCCGGGAGCTGGATCGCGACGAGCAGAACGCGAGCATGGTCGCGGCCATGGTCGCGTTGGCGTCCAACCTCGGCATGACCTCGCTCGCCGAGGGGATCGAGACCAAGGCCGAATGGCACGCCCTGGTGGAACGCGGGTGCGAGCGCGGCCAGGGCTACTACTTCTCCCGCCCGGTCCCCGCGGATGAGATCGTGGCGATCCACCGGCGCGCCGCACTCCGCGTCGTGGAGGGCGGCGCCGCCGGGTAGCTAGCGGCGGCGGCGCGGCCGCAGGCCGCTCCGCTTGCCCTTCGCCCCGCCGCTGAAGACCACGCGCGGAGGGGCCACCTTCATCCCCTCCTGCTCGAACTCCGAATGGAGGTCCAGCCTCGCCGCCATGCGGCTCACGTCGCCCAGCTGCTCCGGGGTGACGAACGTGATGCTGGTGCCCGCCCGGCCCGCGCGTGCCGTTCGGCCCACCCGATGGACGTAGCCCTTGTCGTCTTTCGGCGGGTCGTAGTTCACGACCAGCGTGATCCGCTCGAGGTCGAGCCCTCGCGCGGCCACGTCGGTCGCGACGAGGATGCCGACGAACCCCTCTTCGAACCGATGCAGGGCGTGCTCCCGCGCTTGCTGCGTCATGTCGCCGTGCATCGCGACGACCGGCACCCCCTCCGCCCGGAGCTGTCTCGCCAGATGGTCCACCGCGCGCTTCGTGTTCACGAACACGAGCGTCGATCCCTCCGACTCGGACGCCAGCCGGGCGAGCGTCAGGAGCTTCTCCTGCGGCGCCACCGGGATGAAGCGGTGGTCCGCTTCCTCGACGAACCGCAGCTCCCCGTAGTCGACCTCGTGCCGCACGGGGTTGCGCGTGTACACGTCCGCCATCCGGCCGATCGCGCCGTCGAGGGTCGCGGAGAAGAACATCGTCTGTCGATCCTTTGGGAAGCCGGCGCACGATCCGATCGACCTGCGGCTGGAATCCCATGTCGAGCATCCGATCGGCTTCGTCCAGCACGAGGATCTCGACGCCGTCCAGGCGCACGAGCCCGCGCTCCACCAGGTCGTCGAGCCGCCCCGGCGTGGCGATCAGGATGTGCGCCGACCCGACCCCCTTGGACTGCTCACGCACCTTCGTCCCGCCGTACACCGCCATGACCCGCAGGCCCTTCGCCTTGGCGATGTCTTCGAACGCGTCGCTCACCTGTTGCGCGAGCTCGCGCGTGGGGGTGAGCACGAGCGCGGCGGGACGGCGGTCCGCCTCGGGATCGACCTGGTCGACGATCGGGATCGCGAATCCCAGGGTCTTGCCCGAGCCCGTTTTGGACCTCGCGAGCGTGTCCCGACCGGAGGTCGCGTCCTCGATCACCATGATCTGGATCGGGAACGGCATCTCGATCCCACGCGCGGCCAGGGCGTCGACGACCTCGTCGGATACACCCAGGTCACGGAAGGTCGTCATCACGCATGCTCCTCACACGAGCCTACCGCCGGGAACGGAGTCCGGTCCGCCGGCCCGGTAGTCTCTGCCCGCCGGCACCGATCGAGGAGCGATGGACAGCGACATGGACGACCGCACGCACCTGTGGAACGAACTCGCCGCGCAGCTCGCGATCGACAGCATCCGGTCCACCACCGCGGCCGGTTCCGGCCACCCGACGTCTTCGATGTCGGCCGCGCATCTGGTCGCCGTCTTGTTCGCCGACCACCTCCGGACCGACCTGTCAGACCCGAGGAGCCCTTCGAACGATCGGTTCGTGCTCTCCAAGGGACACGCCGCGCCGGTGCTGTACGCGGCGTTGAAGTCGATCGGGGCGATCGACGACCCGATGATGTTGTCGCTCCGGAAGTTCGGCTCGCCGATCCAGGGACACCCTGCGCCGGTTCCCGAGCTCCCGTGGGTCGAGGCCGCGACCGGGTCCCTCGGGCAGGGGCCGGCGATCGGCCTCGGGATGGCGCTCGCGATGCGGTTGGACGAGAGCCCCGCGCGCGTGTGGGTCCTGGTCGGTGACTCGGAGACGGCCGAAGGGTCGGTCTGGGAGGCGCTGGAGGCGGCGTCGCATCACGACGTCGCCAACCTGACCTGCGTGATCGACCTCAACCGGCTGGGACAGCGAGGACCGACGATGCACGGGTGGGACGCAGGCGTGTTCGTCGCCCGAGCGGAGGCGTTCGGCTGGAACGCGCTCTCGATCGACGGGCATGACGTCGCCGCGATCGACGACGCGTACCGAGCGGCTGCCGAAGACGACAGACCCACGATGATCGTGGCGCGCACCGAGAAGGGCCACGGCGTGTCCGAGATCGCCGACAAGGACGGCTGGCACGGCAAGGCGCTGCCGGCGGAGATGGCCGAGCGCGCGATCGAGGAACTCGGGGGCATCCGTTCGATCACGATCACGCCGCCCAAGCCCGATCCGTGGATGCCGGTGGGCGCGGGCGCGCCTGCCGGCGCGTCCGCGCCCACCTACGTGGAGGCGATCGCCACGCGCAAGGCGTTCGGCGAGGCGCTGGCCTGGCTCGCGGGCGAGCACGCCGACCTCGTCGTCCTCGACGGCGAGGTCGGGAACTCCACGTACACGGAGGACGTCGAGGCGGTCGCACCCGAGCGCTTCTTCCAGATGTACATCGCCGAGCAGACGATGATCGGCGCGCAGACGGGGATGCAGGCGATCGGCAAGACGGCCTTCTCGGCGACCTTCGGAGCCTTCCTGACTCGGGCGTACGACCAGATCCGGATGGCGGCGGTGGGCCGCGCCGACCTCCGCCTCTGCGGCTCGCACGCGGGGGTCTCGATCGGCGAAGACGGCCCCTCCCAGATGGCCCTGGAGGACCTCGCCGCGCTCCGCGCGATCCACGGATCCACGGTCCTGTACCCGGCCGATGGCAACTCGACGGTCCGGCTCGTCACGCGGATGTCCGAGCTCCCCGGGATCTCGTACATCCGGACCACCCGAGAGGCGACGCCGATGCTCTATCCGGCCGACGAGGAGTTCCCGATCGGCGGCTCCAAGACACTTCGTGACGGGTCCGATGTCGCGCTCGTCGCCGCGGGCATCACCCTGCACGAGTGCCTGCGCGCTGCCGACCGCCTCGCCGCCGACGGCGTCTCGGCCCGCGTGCTCGATTGCTACAGCGTGAAGCCGATCGACGCGGCGGCGCTCCGCGCCGCCGCGGACGACATCGGCCTGATCCTGGTGGTCGAAGACCACCGGATCGAGGGTGGCCTCGGTGATGCGGTCTTGGGCGCGCTCGCCGGCACGGGCACGCTGACCGGTCGTGTGATCAAACTCGCGGTGACCGACATGCCCGGCTCGGGATCGCCCGAGGAGCTCCGCGCGTGGGCCCGGATCGATGCCGACGCCGTGGTCGAGACGGTCCGAGAGGCGCTCGATCAGGGCTGAGAGCCGACGTCAGACGGAAGCGACGGATCAGCTCGCCTCGCGCGCGGCGGGCAGACCGCCCAGCGCCAGGGCGATGATCTCCTCAGGGGGAACAGGCTTCGAGAAGTAAAAGCCCTGTCCCATCACGCAACCGCGCTCCCGTACGAACGCGAGCTCGCCCTCGGTCTCGATCCCCTCGGCCAGCGTCGTGACCCCGAGCCCTCGAGACAGCTCGATGAACGCCGAGACGATGCTCTGGTTCTGCGGGTCGACATCGACGCCGCTCACGAACGAGCGGTCGATCTTCAGCACGTCCACCGGCATGTCTCGGATCCGCGCGAGCGACGAATACCCCGTGCCGAAGTCGTCGATCGCGATGCGCAGACCGCCGGCGTGCAGCGCCTCCAGGATCGTCTGCGCCTTGTCCGGGTCGGTCATCGCGGACGACTCCGTGATCTCGACCACGATCTTCGAAGGATCGATGCCTCCCTCGCGGATCCGCTCGAGGATCCCGTTCGCGAGGTCCGGCTGCCAGAACTGCCGAGGCGACAGGTTGAAGCTGATGTCGAGATCGATGTCCAATTCACGCCACGCCTGCGCCTGGTACACGAACTCCCGGACGACCCAGTCTCCGATCGCTTCGATGAGACCGAGCTCCTCGGCGAGGGGGATGAAGTCTCCCGGGGGCACCATCGTCCCGTCGGGTTCGATCCAGCGGATCAGCGCCTCGACTCCCTGCATGCGTTCGGTCTCGAGCTCGAGGATCGGCTGGTAGTGAAGCGCCCACCGCTGGCTCTCCACGGCCTTCCGGAGTCTCGTCACGAACCGGAGCTTGGCTGAGGAGTCCAGCGCGCCCCGGTTGGAGACCACGTAGGCATGGCCACCCTTCTTCGACTCGAGCATCGCCGCCTCCGCGTTGCGGAGCAGGCTTCCCGTCTCGTCACCGTCCTGGGGGAACAGGCTGATCCCGATGGACGCGGACACGTAGAGCTCCGTGCCTCCCGCGCGGAACGGGACCGCGAGGGAATCCAGGATGCGCTGTGCCGCCGTCTCGGCTCTAGCCACCGCCAGCTCGACGTCGTCACCCTCGCGTTCGAGGTCCGCCAAGAGCAGGAGGAACGTATCGCCCGAGCGCCGCGCTACCAGATCCGTCTCGCGCGCAGCCTCTCGGAGGCGGCCGGCGACCACGTTGAGGACCTCGTCGCCCGCGAGCCGCCCGAGCGAGTCGTTCACGAGGCGGAAGTCGTCGATGTCGACACACATGACGGCCACGGACGCCTCGTGATGCCTCGCCCGGGTGATCGAGAGCTCCAGGAGCTCCTCGAACATCGCGCGGCTCGGCAGACCGGTCAGCTCGTCGTGATACGTCAGGAAGGCGACCTTCTCGTCGCCTCGCTTCATCTGGGTGACGTCGATCATCATGCCGATCGAGAACGTGGGGACCCCGCGTTCGTCGCGGATCATCGTCGCCTCGTCGTGGATCCACACGAGGCGCCCGTCCTTCCGGTAGATGCGGTAGTCGAGTGAGAACGACTCGCCGGTCTCGTTGTGGCGCTGGTTCTCGGCGGCGGCGCGCACGCGATCCTCAGGATGCATGACCCGGAGCCAGAGATCGCCATCGCCCATCCACTCGTGCGGCGGATAACCGAGCAGCTCTTCGACCTGGGGGCTCACGTACAGCGTCGACGCGCCGTCGTCGATCGCGTCGATGTAGGTCACCGCCGGGACGTGCTGGACGATCGAACGGAATCGGTCGCCCAGGATCTCCTCCGCGGACATCCTCCGCTGGCGCTCGACGTCCGCGGCGATCGCGCCCGCCAACACCGTCAACAGTTCGATCTCGCCCGGGCCCCAGATCCGGCCGGCGCTGCAGTCGTCCGCGCCCAGGTAGCCCCACCACCCGTCCTGGAGAAAGATCGGCACGGCCACGATCGACGCCGTCCCCTCGGCCGACAGGATCCGTCGCTCGGGATCCGGGAGCTGGCCCACGGATCCCGTCAACACGTCGCGCTCTCCCAGGACCTCGATCCAGCGCGTGAAGTCGGGGGAATACGGGTGCAGCTTCGTACCGGGGGCATCGAAGATGCCCCGGGTGCCGTTCCGGAGCCATTCGGAGGTGAGGTTCATCCACAGACGGCCGTCGGGATCCCGGATGTTCTCGAAGACGTAGACGCGATCGGCGCCGAGCTCACGCCCGACGTTCGCGAGGGAATCCGACAGCAGCGCGAACGACGAAGCGGCGTGCGACACGCCGACATCGGCCGTCGGATCGGCGGCCGGGGACGAGACCTGAGGTGCGTCCATGTGATTCTGCTATCGGCGGCGCTGATGAGCCGCTGAAGGACGCTCCCTGTTACCCTTTCCGACCCATGGCCGAGTACAAACAGGTCCTCCACGAACGTCTCTACGTCCGCGTGCCGGGCAGCGACAAGCTGCGGAAGACCGCCGCGGCCCGCCTGAAGCACCTGCTCGCGAACGGATGGCGGGAGACGGAGCGCAAGCAGCAGCCCGACCACATCTGGGCGCGATTCGAGCGGACCGGCCACGCACCGATGCAGGCGAGGCTTCCGAAGAAGGCTCCGGAGATCCAGATCGAGCGCCGGCCTCGGCGGGACAACAGAGGCGGCGGCTCGTTCAGGGGCGGCCGGCGCTAGCCGATACTCCAGGAAGCTCCACACCGGACATCGTCCGGCCACAGCCTCTTTGACAGGACTTCCTTCGGGTAGACTTACTCCACGCCCCCGCTCTGTGCGGGATCTGGTGTACCCAGCGGATAACGGCCGACAGGTCGATGGAAGGTGAGGATCGGTGAGCGTCGAGTTCATCACCCAGGGCGCCGGTCGTCCGGGGCACCGGGATCCCCACGCTCACGCGGCACCACAGCCCTTCACGTACCCGCTCCGGCGGGACTACGTCGAGCCCGACTGGACCCGGCTCCCCGGCTACCGAGGCGTCACCGTCGAGCAATGGGAATCCGCGCAGTGGCAACGTGCGCACACGGTCAAGAACCTCAAGGAGTTCAAGGAGGCTCTCGGCGAGCACCTCCGAGACGACCTCCTCGCCGACATCGAGCGCGACCAACAGGAGCGGGCCACGATGTCGATGCTCCTGCCGCCCCAGATGATCAACACGATGGACGAGAACGACCTTCGGGCCGATCCGGTCCGGCTCTACATGGCGCCCGCGTTCAGCGACCGGGAGCAGGAGTTCCCCTCACACCCCCTCGCGTCGCGTGACTCCTTGCACGAGGCCGACATGTGGGCGGTCGAGGGACTCACCCACCGGTACCCCACCAAGGTCCTGGCCGAGCTCATCCCGACCTGCCCCCAGTACTGCGGCCACTGCACGAGGATGGACCTCGTCGGCAACGACACGGTCCAGGTCCTCAAGTACAAGTTCGAGGCGAAGCAGAACGAGCGTTGGGAGGCGATGCTCGACTACCTCAAGCGGACCCCGAGCGTGCGCGACGTGGTCGTGTCCGGCGGCGATATGGCGAACGTACCGATCAAGCGGCTCGAGACGTTCGTGAACGGCCTCCTCGACATCGAGAACGTCCGTGACATCCGCCTGGCCACGAAGGGCCTGATGGGCATCCCGCAGCACTTCCTCCAGGACGAGGTGCGAGCGGCCGCGGAACGGATGGCCTCACGCGCCAACACGCGCGGCGTGGACATCGCCGTCCACACCCACGTGAACGCCGCCCAGCAGGTGACGCCGCTCGTGGGCCGCGCGACGAAGGTCTTCCTCGACGCCGGGTTCCGCGACGTGCGGAACCAGGGTGTGCTGCTCCGCGGCGTGAACACGACGCCGCAGCAGCTCCTCGACCTCTGCTTCATGCTCCTCGACCACGCGAAGATCCTTCCGTACTACTTCTACATCTGCGACATGATCCCGAACGCAGAGCATTGGCGGACCGCCGTCTGGGAGGTGCAGGATCTGCAGCATTCGATCATGGGGTACCTGCCCGGCTTCGCGACGCCGCGGATGGTGGTCGACGTGCCGTTCGTCGGCAAGCGCTGGGCTCATCAGGTCACCGAGTACGACCGGGAACGGGGGATCTCGAGCTGGACGAAGAACTATCGGACCGGGATCGAGAGCGAGGACCCGGAGGCGTTCACCCGCCGGTACCACTACTACGACCCGATCTCCACGCTTCCCCCGGAAGGCCAGACGTGGTGGCGGGAGCAGCTCGCGCGGGGCGTCGACGAGTTGATCGCCGAGCTCCAGCCCCAGCGCGCCTGACCGCTGCTAGGGTCCGACGCGTGAGCCGGATCCTCACCGTGTTGTCCGCGCAGGTCGCGCCCGTCGCCTGGGACCCGCCCGCCACCCTCGACAAGTTCGAAGACCACGTCCGCGTCGCGCGCCGTGCGTTCCCCGACGTCGACCTGATGATCTTCCCGGAGCTCTACCTCACCGCCGTCGACGGGTTCACATCGGGCGGGACCGGTGATTGGGAGCGGCGCGTGGCCGAGGAGATCCCCGGACCGCTGACCGATCGCGTCGGGAAGATCGCCGCACGGGCCAAGCGCTGGATCGTCGCAGGGTCGATCAACGAGCGGCGCGGGAAGAAGGTCCACAACACCGCGATCGCCTTCTCTCCCGACGGGGAGATCGCGGCGGTGTATCGCAAGCTCTTCCCGTGGCGTCCGTACGAGGACGCCGACCCCGGTGCGGAGCCGGCCCCGGTCTTCGAGATCCCGGGCAAGGGCAAGGTCGGCATGATGATCTGCTACGACGGCTGGTTCCCGGAGGTCGCCCGGGGTCTCGCCCTGCAGGGGGCCGAGCTGATCGCACAGCCCACGGCCACGACCACCCCCGACCGCGAGGAAGAGATGGTCCTCGCCCGCGCCAACGCGATCGTGAACCAGGTCTTCGTCTTCAATCCCAACATGGTGTCGACGTTCGGACAAGGCAGGAGCGTGGGCGTCGACCCGGAAGGCCGGGTCCTGTTCGAGGCAGGCGCCGGCGAGGAGCTCCTGATCGAGGTCCTCGACATGGATCGCGTGGCCGAGGTGCGTCGCCGCGGCACGCGTGGCGTGAGCCGGCCGTGGCAGCACTTCCTCGAAGGTCCACGGGACGTGGTCCTTCGCCCCTACCGGGCGCGACGCACCACGTAGCCGCCGATCGCGAGGAGCGCGAGGGCGGCGACCGCCGCGCCCCACCAGGGCGACAGGCCGCCTGCATCCGGCTCACGCTCCGGCGCCGGTGACGACTCGGCGGACGGCGAGACCGACGGCTGGGGGACGAGCCGTTCGGTCGGCCGTCCCTCTCCCAGGAAGTCGCAGGAGCCACCGTCGCGGACGATCACCGTCCACCGAAGGGCCTCCAATCCCGGGGAGGTGCCGGTGAGGTCCTCGTCCGCGGTGAGCGTCCGCCCCGGTACCTGGATCGTCATCGACGCGCCCTCGATGATCGGCGGGTTGAACACGTTGGTTGCGCGCTCGGGCAGCAGGTAGATCTCGGTCCGATGACCGACGGTGGCGTCGACGCGGACCAGTCGATTGACGTTGCGGAAGTACGCGAACGAGAGCGCAGGGACGACCGGGTCCCGTATCGCGATGTCCACACGGAAGGGCCGCCCCACGGCGTCGGGCACGGTGAGTGGATCGGCGAATGTCAGCTCCCACCGGGCCGACGTCCCGAGTTCGACGATCTCGCCGTGCGCATCGAGCAGGTCGGGCGCGCCCGATCCCGCGCCTCCCGCGCACCCGACCACGTCGCCCTCGGGATCGGAGGCGGCGATCAGCAGCGGGAGGAGTGCGAGCAGCGCCCATCGGGGCGCCGCGCGTGCGCGCATCAGGCGCTCGGACAGTCCCGCGGAGGGATGATCAGCGGGTCGAGTCGCGGTTCCTGGGAGAAGTCGAAGGCCCCCGACAGCGGATCTGCCTGCCGGTCGCGCTCCGTCATCGGCTTCAACCCGTGGAGATCTTCGATGAACCGCAAGACCGATGAGAACTCGTACACGGTCTTGTCGATGGAACCGCCGTCGGGATTGTCGCCGCGCTTGGTCCAGGGCGAGATGATCAGCGCGGGAGTGCGCGGGCCGAGCCCCATGATGTCGTAGTGCGGAGGCGCCACGTGGTCGTAGAACCCACCGAAGTCGTCCCAGACGATCACGATCGCGGTGTTCGGCCAGGCTTCGCTCCGCATCACGGCGTTGAGGTACTCCGTCGTCCAGTTCTCGCCCTCGCAGACGTTGGTCTGCGAACCCGGGTGCTCGTTCGGATGCCCTTCCGGTGGGACGAGCCAGGACACGGCCGGGAGGTCGCCCCGCCGAACGTCCCGTAGGAACGTCTCCGGCGGTTGCACCTTCTGCCACATGGGACCGGAACGCACGTGCCGGACCGCCTGAAGCGCATTCATCCATTGGTCGGCGTTCGCGTAGTACTTCCAGCTGATGCCCTTGCGCTCGAGCAGGTCCGGAAGGACCTTGATGTCGACACACGTGCGGGTTGACTCCCAGTAGGCGGCGATGCGGATCAGCTGATCCGGGACCTCGTCGGTGATGTTCTCCTCGAGCTCCATGATGGCCGCGACGTCCTCGTCGGTGAGATCCTCGATCGGGAAGCGCTTCGTGATCTCGGTCTCGTCGTCGCAGTAGTTGCCCTCATTGTCGGTCGTCGTCTTGTTGTCCACGATCCCGTACGACTGCGCCGCGACCGTGTACAGGTGCTCGGGGAACGTGGGTCCGTACATCGAGGTGAAGAAGTGGTCCGCCAGGACGAAGCGGTCCGCATACGCCCAGTAGCCCGGCAGGGTGTCGCGTGAATGCTGCGAGTAACCCATCAGATCCTCGCCGAGGGAGACGCAGTTGTAGCCGTTCATCTTGCCGCCGTTGATCGAGTACAGACCGGGCGCGAAGGCGTGGCCGAGGTCGTGCGGGAGCACGGACGGAGCCTCGGTCAACGGGACGACGGGTCCGTCTTCGAACCTGCTCGCCCCGCAGTCCGCGATCGTGCCGCCTTCGGTGGCCCCCTCGGCCCCTGGGTAGGTTCCGAAGTAGTGATCGAAGGACCGGTTCTCTTTCACGAGGAAGACCACATGCTGGATCGGGTCGTTCCCGTTGGCTGGTTCCGGCGATCCGGTCGGGGTATCGGTCGGATCCCCCCCGGTCGGGTTCTGTCCGCGTTCGCTGCCGGCGGATGGCCAGAACTGCCACACCAGCAGGGCAATGAGTACGACAACGAGCGCTCCGAAGGTCTGTCGACGCTGACGCACCCGGCTCCGGCGCACTGGTCTGATGATCGGCCCCGGTCGCACCGCGACAGTCTATCGAGGGTCGAGGACGCCTCCGAGAAGCACTCGCAGCCGGGCGAGAGCTCCCGCATACCTCGGGTCGGCGACGCGGTTCACCATCTCCCACGGATCCGCAGACTCCGATGCGACCACCGATGTCGTAGAGCTCCTCGACGCCGTCCTCGTACCTGATCAGCTTGAGATCGGCCGTTCGGACGGCGGTCCACGCGGGGATCTGCGGATCGCCGACCCATTCGAGGAAGACGGCTTCCGGTTGCTCGTCGACAAGCGTCCCGCCCCCCGACCCGATCGTGCGCGCGAAGCTCGCTCCATCCGTCGGTTCCGGGTGGCCGGCACGTGCGAGGTCGAGGATCGTGGGAGCGAGGTCCACGATGGACACGGGGATGTCGCTTCGCGACCGTCGGCGCCCACGGCGAGTGCACGGCGAGCGGGATCCGCACGCACTCATCGTACGGACACCTCTTCCCTCCCCAGCGGTGCTCCCCGAACGAGTAGCCGTTGTCGGACAGCACGAAGATCACGGTCTCGTCGAGGCGATCCCCCAGCGCGTCGACGATCGCGCGAAGCGCGTCGTCGACGGCGAGCAGCGTCTCGTCCGCTCGCCGGCGATCGTCCTGCCACTGGGCGCGCTGCGCGGCGCTCGGCTCCGGGAGGGCTCGCACCCAGGGCGGCGCGCCGCGGAGCGCGCCCATCACGCTCGGTGCCTCCTCGACCGGGAGCCCGCCGGTGGTGCCCTCGTGTCGCTCGGCCGGGATCCACGGGGGATGGGGGGCGCTCGGCGCGAACAGGAGGAAGAGCGGGCGGCCCGACGGCGCGGTTCGCACGTACCCGACAGCTTTGTCCGCCAACCAGTCGGTCGCGTACTCCCGCACGAACACCTGGGACCCCTGCTCGACGGCCCGGAAGTTGCGGTAGACGGTCTCCCCGCTCTGGTTCCGCTTCGCGACGAACCGGTCCCAGCCCGCAGGCACGTACGGGAGCCGGCCGAACGGGTACCGGTTGAGGTACTTGCCGATGAGCCCCGTGCGGTAGCCGGCCTCGTGGAGCGAGGTGGCCAGCGTGGAGGACTCGTCGAGGTTCGCGCCGTCATCGTTGTCCTCGACGCCGGTGTGGCGCGCGTACCGGCCCGTGAGGAGGCTGGCCCTCGCAGGGCAGCACAACGGGGTGTTCGTGAACGCATCCGGGAAGGTCACCCAGCCGGAATCGCTCCGCGCGAGTTCCCCGGCGAGCCACGGCATCGCCCCGAACGTGTCGGCGCGCTGATCGTCGGTGAGCACCACGATCACGTTCGGCCGGCGATCGGCACGGACGTCGGCGACGGGCCACGCGAGCCCCGCGCCGAGTGCGACGAGCGCCGCCAGCGCCGCGCCCGCCATCCGCCGGTCGGGCGCGGTGGAGCTCACTCCTTCCGCACCTTCCAGATGTGCTCGGCCGGGAAGGCGCGCGCCCACTCGAGCGGCGCGTAGTCGTCGTAGGTCGTGATGGCGCCCTCATCCGGCCGGAGCTCGATCAGGTCCTCGATCACGAGCCCGTTCGCGCGGAACAGCCGGATCCAATCTCCGTACGTAAGCTGGAACTCGGTCGTACGCCAGGATGGGTCGGTGAACTCGGCCGACCGCAGCCCGAAGTAGTCGGATCGCATCTCTCGGCTCGCCGGCAGCTCCTCCTCTTGATCGCCCCACGCGACCCAGATCCACGGCGTCGTGCCGTTGAAGACGAACCGGCCGCCGGGGCGCAACACGCGCGCCACCTCGGGCACGGTCAGGAAGGGATCGGCGAACCCCATCACGCCGTGGTCGCAGAACACGAGATCGAAGACCTCGTCTCGGAACGGGATGCGCTCCCCGTTGGCCTGGACGATCGGGAACCGGACACCGGTCTCGTCGAAGTGCCCGGCAGCATGTCGGAGCTGCGCGAACGAGAAGTCCAAGCCCGTCACCTCCGCGCCTCGCTTCGCCACCTTGATCCCGAACTGGCAGGCGCCGCAGCCGAGTTCGAGCGCACGGAGCCCAGTGACCTCGCCGAACGCCCTTATGTCGTCCTCGGGCGCGTCGAAGACCCCCCAGCCGAGGAAGTCCCAGCGGTTCAACTGGTCCCGGTTGCGCGCCTGGTACTCGTCGGACTCGTGCTCCCAGTGTTCGCGGTTCTTCCGGACGTGCTCGGTGGTCTCCGAGGTCATCGGTCCAGCCACCCTCCTTCGCGATCGTGACGGGCCGCCACGAGGCCGGCGGCGATCGAGAGCGCGATCTCCTCCGGCGTTCGGCCCCCCAGGTCCAGGCCCAGGGGGCTACGGATGCGACCGAGATCGTCATCGTCGAACCCACGCGTCCGAAGCTCTTCGACGTAGTGCGCGACGTGGCGGCGGGATCCCATCACGCCGATGAAACCGACCGGCGAGCGAAGGAGTGTGCTCAACATGTCCGCGATGTCGGGTGCGTCGTGGTCGGTGAACACGACCTCGTCGAGGGGACCGACCCGCGCGTCCTCGAGCGAGCGGATGGACGGCTCGTCCTCCGGTGTGAGTCGCTCCGTGCGGGATTCCAGCAGCACGACGTCGCGGCCCTGTCGCGCCATCTCGGCTCTCAGCGACCGCGCGACATCCGTGGCCGAGACGACGACGAGGCGCGGCGTCGCCCCGTGTGGCTCGAGGTAGACCTCGACGTCGCCAAGGTCGTGATGGAACGTACGAACTTCTGGCTCCCCGCGCGCCTGGATCTCCGCGGCCGCCTGGACGGCGGCCGCGTCGAACTCGGCGCATCCGAGTGTGCCGTGTACCTCGCCCCCTGACCCGATAGACATCGCGTTCCCGACCGTGCACGGAGGCGAGCCCGTGATCCGCACCGCCTTCGCCTCTACGAACGGTGACTTCGGCCTCGGCGTGTGCGAGGGCCCCGTCTGAGGCGCGTCGACGAGCGTCTGCGCTCCGTCGTGATCCCGATGTCCGGTCGGGTGGGCGCCCGCCGCGCCGCCGAGGAGCTCCACCGCGTGCGGGATCACGGAGAGCACGGACTCGAGCGACTCCCGGACGCCCCGTGGGCTTCCGGGGAGATTGAGGATCAGGGCACCTCCGACCGCTCCCGCGACCGCACGGGACAGGGCGGCCATCGGGGTGTGCGCGAGACCGGTGGCCCGCATCAGCTCGGCCAGACCGGGGGCCTCTCGCTCGATGACTGCCCGGGTGGCTTCCGGTGTCACGTCCCGCGGGCCGAAGCCCGTTCCTCCGGTCGTGACCACCAACCCGTGCGTGGCGGCCAGCTCTCGGAGGGCCGCCTCGATCTCCTGCCGCTCGTCCGGGACCACGCGGCGATCCGACACGTCGAACCCCGCCCCGGCGAGGAGTTGCACCGCGACGTCACCCGACTCGTCGTGACGCGAGCCGTTGCTGACCCCGTCCGAGACGGTCAGCACGGCGGCTCGGGTTGCGTTCACGCCAGGAGCCTAGCGGCGGCGAGCGAGACTCCTCTCGGCTCCAACGTCCGAGACTCCTCCCGGCTCCACGTCGGCCAGCGTGTCGGTCCTAGGATTGCGCAGAGACCACGGGCCGGTCGCCCGCTCAGGATGCCGCACGGAGGAGGCACACGATGGAATGGGTCGACAGGCTCGCCGGCGAGCTTCGCCTCGAGGCGCTTTCTGCGCACGAGAAGGAACATCTCTTGACCGCGTCACGCGAGGTGGCCCACCGGGTCGAGCGCAAGGCCACTCCGCTCGCGATGTACGTGCTCGGCCTCTCCGTCGGAAGTCAGCTGGCCGACCGGACCCGGGATGACGCGATCGAGGACGCGATCCATGCGCTCCTGCTCCGCCTTCCACCCGCAGAGGAGCCCTGACTCGCACGACCCTCGGCGGTAGGCTGTCGGGATGATCGACCGTGCCACGGTGCCGCCCGCGATGCCCCTGGAGGGCCCGCTCCTGGACACCTTCGGTCGCGTGGCCGATGACCTGCGGATCTCCGTCACGGACCGGTGCAACTTCCGATGCTCCTACTGCATGCCGGCCGAGGGGCTCGCGTGGCTCCCCAAGCACGAGATCCTCACCTTCGAGGAGCTCACACGCGTCCTCGGGATCTTCGTGCGCCTGGGCGTCCGCAGCCTGAAGGTCACGGGCGGCGAGCCGTTGGTCCGGGCCGACCTCCCCGTGCTGGTCCGGATGTTCCGGGAGGTCGGTCCCGACCTCGACATCTCGCTGACCACGAACGGCGTGCTGCTCGACCGGCTGGCGGCTCCGCTGGCCGACGCCGGGATCGATCGCGCGACGATCTCGTGCGATTCGCTCCTTCGTCACCGGTTCGCCGAGATGACCAGGCGCGACGCGCTGGACAAGGTGCTCGCGGGGATGAAAGCCGCCGAGACCGCCGGCCTCGTTCCCATCAAGGTCAACTGCGTGGTGATCGGTGGTATCAACGACGACGAGGTGGTGGAGTTCGCACGCTGGTCGCGCGAGACCGGGTACGAAGTTCGCTTCATCGAATACATGCCGCTGGACGCGCAGCACGCATGGGAGCGCGAGAAGGTCGTGCCGGCGGCCAGGATCCTCGATGCGATCGAGGCCGTGCACCCGTTGGTGTCGGCGGGCCACGCCAACGAGCCGGCGACGACGTTCGTCTTCGCCGACGGTGCTCCCGGACGGATCGGCGTGATCCCCTCGGTGACGGAGCCGTTCTGCGACACGTGCAACCGGCTCCGCCTGACCGCCGAGGGGATGTTCCGCAACTGCCTGTTCGCGCTGGGCGAGACCGACCTCCGCGGCCCCCTTCGCGGCGGCGCCTCCGACGACGAGCTCGCGCTCCTCATCAGGCAGGGGTTGTGGTCGAAGTGGTCGGGGCACCGGATCAACCATCCGGACTTCGTGCAGCCCGCGCGATCGATGTCGATGATCGGCGGCTGAGCGCCGCACGGGTTCCCCGACCACTCACCCGCTCGACGCCGCGCGTTCACCTGGGGCTGAGAGGCTCACCTTCGAGAGGTGCGCCCCCTCTCCGGCGCGGGGAGTCGGCCGCAGGCCGGCTCCCCCGCCCCCTCCGGGCTGAGACCCCCTTAGAGGTTCTCGATCCGGAGCTTCGGAACGTCGTTGCGCTCGAACCCCAGCACCTGGGTATAGAAGGAGAGCTCCGCCTCCAACGCGCCCCGCGTCGACTCCGCCTTCCGGAACCCGTGCTGTTCCCCTTCGAACAGGATGTAGGCGTACGGCAGCCCCTTCTTCGTGAGCGCCTCCACCATGATCTCCGCCTGCGCGGGCGGTACGACGCGGTCCTCCGCCCCCTGGAGCAGCAGCATCGGGCAGGAGATCCCGTCCGTGAAGTTGATCGGCGACCGCGCTCTGTAGCGCTCGGCCTCCTCGGGGTAGGGGCCGACCAACGAGAACAGATAACGGGACTCGAACTTGTGGGTGCCCCCTCCGACGAACGCCTCGAGGTCCGCCAACCCGAAGTAGCTGGTGCCCGCGGTGAACGCGTCGTGCATCGTGAGCGCGCAGAGCGTCGTGTAGCCGCCGGCGCTCCCCCCGGTGATCACGAGTCGGTTCCCGTCGACCTCCCCCTGCGTTGCCAGCCATCGCGCGGCGTTGATGCAATCGGCGGTGTCCACGATGCCCCAGTTGCCGTTCAGTCGCTGCCGGTACTCCCGCCCGAAGCCGGTGCTTCCGCCGTAGTTCACGTCCACGACGGCGAACCCTCGACTCGTCCAGAACTGCATCTCGAGATCGAAGCTCGGCATGGCCTCGGCCGTCGGTCCGCCGTGACTCTTCACGATGAGAGGCGGCGCTTCGCCGTCCGGGCCGGTCGCATCCGCGTTGTGGGGCGGATAGAAGTGGGCGAATGCGGTCGCGCCACCCTCCGTCGGGAACTCGATCTGGCGCGGGACCGAGAAGAAGCGCTCGTCGATGTCGATCGCCGATGACGACCTGAGCACGTCGACGGAACGGGCGGTCACGTCCAGGAGGACGATCTCATCCGGGATCGACGGGCCTCCTCCGACGAACGCCACGCGGTCGCCCTCGACGTCGACGTCGGGCCACATCGCAGAATGGGGGAGATCCAGATCGATCAGCTCTCCGGACTCGGGATCCAAGATCGCGAGATGCTGGACACCGTCCCCATCCCACAGACACACGACCCGTCCGTCCTCGAGGAAGCCGTACGAGGCCATCCCGAAGAGCCATTGCGGCCAGCCGAATTCCGACTCTGCCGGGTGGAGCGGCTCCACGCGACCGTCCCGCTCCCGGTAGAGGTTCCACCAGCCGGTCCGGTCGGAGACGAAGTGCAGGTCGCCGGCCGGGCTCCACGCGGGCTGGAAGATCGACTCCTCGCCGGCCCGGCCGGCGACAAGCCGCACGTTCTCGAGGGAGCCGTCGCGTTTGAGCCCGGCGACGTACACCTCGCACCCGTCCCAGGGCATCCACGGCAGATCCCATTCGAGCCAACTGCACATCGATCCGTCGGGCGAGAACCGCGGCGTGGAGTAGAAGTCGCGACCCGAGCGGATCGACACGGGCTCTGCCGACCCGTTGAGCGGGATCGCCGCGAGCTCGTTCGTGACGCCGGATGGGTCGTCGGGGTCGGGGTGGCGCTCCCGGACGCAGATCAACCATCGTCCGTCCTGCGTGACCCGCCCGTCCGCGTATCGATCCCGGCCTCCCGACTCCGGCGTGATCGCCACCGGATCGGCATCGGGCTCTTGGCGGTAGAGCCGTTGGTCGGCGAAGTTCGAGAAGAACGCCGCGCCTCCGTGGATCAGGTAAGCGCCGCCGCCGTACTCGTGCACGGTCGTTCGAACGTTGAACCCCTTCGGAGTCACCTCGACCGGCTCCGAGAACGGCGCCGCGCGCATGAGCAACGACCGTCCGCCCTCGGCCGGCCTGCTCTCCCGCCAGTACACGGATCCGTCCTCGAGCCACGGCTCCGACAACGAGACGGCGTCCACCGCCACCATCTCGGCGCTGATCGGAGATCCCCAGGCGCCGTAGGGGGCGACCTGGGTCACGTCGGGCGCCTCGCGACGACGACCCTCGTGAGCGGGATGGGACCTCCTTTGGTGCTGCGCATGTCTCGGAAGCCCTCCCGCCCGAGCACCCGCTTCACGTGCTTGACTCGGTCGGGACTCACCTCCATCAACAACCACCCGTTGGGAGAGAGCCAGTCGGGGGCCTCTCGAGCGGTGCGGCCGATGAGCCCCAACCCGTCCCGACTGCGGTCCGTCAGCGTGTGCTCCGGTTCCCAGTCGCGGATCTCCTCGGGCAGATCCTTGAGCTCTCGCATCGGGACGTACGGCGGATGGATCGTGATCACGTCCACGGAGCCCGCGAGCTTCCCAGGGAGCCCCCCGAACAGGTCGCCGGTCACGAACCGCGCTCGGAGGCCGAGGCGCTTGGCGTTCTTCCGTGCGAGCTTGACCGCGTCGGCCGACAGATCGGTTCCTACCACGGTCGCCTTGGACACCTCGTTCGCGACCGCGAGCGCGATCGTGCCCGCCCCGGTCGCCAGATCCACGTGCACGGGCCGGGAACGCTTCCGAAGCCGACGGGTCGCTTGCTCCACGAGGTTCTCGGACGCGTCCCGTGGCACGAACACGCCCGGCCGGGCGAGCAGCTCCAACCCGCGGAACTCCGCGTAGCCCTTGATGAAGGGGATCGGCTCGCCCGTCACACGGCGACGGATGAGCCGATCGAACGTCCGCCGATCGGCGGCAGAGACATCGTCCTTCGGATCCGGCTCCTCACCGAGGACATGCCACAGCAGGTCCTCGGCCTCGATCCGCTCACGTCCTCGTTGCCAGTGGTCGATCGCGGGCGAGGCCTTGAGGACCTTGACCGCGTCGTCCAGGACCTTGCGTGCCTTCAACGTGGGGCATCCTATCGAGTCGCGCTCGCTACACTCGGCTCATGCCGCAGACGCCCCCCGCGCCGGCCGGGAAGACGGCGAAACCTCGCCGCCCCCGCGCCAAGAAGACCGTCACCTCCGGGGAGGACGTCCGGCTCACCGGTGACCGGTTGGTCGTGCAGCTGCCGGGGAACGGGGAGCGAACGTCGGCGAGCGGCCTCTTGATCCCGGCGACCGCAGCGCCCGCCCCGAGACGCCTGGCCTGGGCGGACGTGAAGCTGATCGGCCCCGATGTACGGGTGGCCAAGCAAGGGGATCGGGTGCTCTTCCTCCCCTCTTCGGGCCTCGAGGTGGATCTGGACGGTCAGGACCTGGTCCTGCTGCGCGAGCGAGACGTCCAGGCGGTGTCGTCCCCGCCTGCGGAGGGGAAGCGCACCGACCGGACGCCCGGCCAGTACCTCTAGCCGGCCACGAAGCTCAGGCGCACCCGCCGCGTGTCGTTCTCACGGTTCGGATCGATCAGCACCACGGATTGCCACGTCCCGAGCAAGAGCCGTCCTTCCTCGACGGGCAACGTGAGCGAAGGGGCCACGAGCACGGGCAGGAGGTGATCCCCGCCGTGACCGACCGAGCCGTGACGATGGGCGTAGCGATCGTCTCGCGGCAGCAGCCGACCCAGCAGCTCCTCGAGGTCGCCCTCCGAGCCGCTCCCGGTCTCCATCAGCGCCAGGCCCGCGGTGGCGTGCGGCAGGAACACGTGGAGCAACCCACCGACCGCCTCCTCCCGGGCGAACGCCCGGATGCGCTCGGTCAGATCGACCACCCGGAGGCCACTCGTGTCGACCTCGAACTCGACGGTTCTCATGCTGGGTGACGGTATACACCGCGCGGTCCACCAGCTCGGTCGGAGCCCCCTCCCCGCGATCCCCAGAGCATCGGTGTGCCGGGTGCCCGGGTGTCAGATACGAGGTAATGATGTAATCTCGCTTGCACATTCACGAGGAGGTCTCATGGAAGAGCTCAGTGGTTGGTTCGCAGGTCGGATCCCGGCGGAATGGTTCGTGGGGGCGCCCACGGTCACGGCCGACCGTGAGGAGGTCATGGTGGTGGGAGCCCTGTCCGAACCCGAGCTCCCCGCCGACGCCGGCCCCGAGGCCCGAGAGGCTGCGCTCACCGCGCGGATCTCAGGCTTCCGGGAGGACACGCGCGGCAAGCGCATGCGCATCGCGGACGAGGCCCAGCGACGGTTCGGCCGGAAGGTCAGCTGGGGGGCTTCGTGCGGGGACCTCACGACCTCGTTCACGACCCTGTCCGTCCCCGCGATGACACGACTACGGATGGACGAGCGGCGTGTGCTGGACACCCTGATCGAAGCCGGCGTGGCGAGGAGCCGGAGCCACGCCCTGGCGTGGTGCGTCCGCCTCGTGGCGGAGCGCCAGGAGGACTGGCTGAAGGACCTCCGCGAGGCTCTGACGAAGGTGCAGGCGGTGCGTGGGGAAGGGCCTACCGACTAGTCTCGATCCCCGGTGCTCAAGTTCCACGTGCCGGGGGCCGACGTTGGAGGTATGGCCAAAAGGGGACAGAGGCTTCGCCGTCGCCTGACTTCCGTCGTCCTGCTGACCCTCACAGTCACACTCCTGCAGTCACTGTGGTCGAGCTCCGTACTGGCCACGCCGCCGTCCTGGAAGCAGGGCGAGCACGGCAGCGGTCCCGCTCCATTCCCGGCGGGACCCTCCCGCGCCGAGCAGCTTCGGATCCCCTCGACCACCTGGACCGACCTGGGATCTGACGACACGTGGGCGAGGCCTGCGATCAACCACGTCGCCGGTACCTACGACTGGATGCGCGACTTCGCGCCGGATCGTGACGGGAATTGGGTCTTCAGGCCCGACAACTTCGAGACGCGGAAACGGTGGGCGCGGGCGATGGTCCGGGCTTTCGCGCCCGATGCTCAGCCCGACCCCGCCGTGACGTTCGCCGATCTCGAGTCGACCGATCCGTTCTATCGGTGGGCGGCGATCGCGGTGCAGCGAGGGTGGATGATCAGACGGGCCGGCGGCACGTTCGGGCCGGACAAGGCGGTGACCGCTCGCGAAGTCCATCGCTCTCTCATCCGAGTGCTCGGGATGGGACCGACGGCGGCCGCCCTGGACGAGCTCGCCACGACCGACGGCTACGAGTTCGACACACCCCGATACTTCGGCGTCAACCTCCTGGCGATGCGCCTCGGTCTTCGCTTCAACAACAGGTCCGACGAATCGCAAGACGTGACGCCGAAGACGAGGCTGCGACGCAAGCAGGTCGCCTGGTCCCTCTACCGCGCGACCACGCTGGATGGTTGGGTCGTCCCCTCCCTCGTGGACCAGTATGCCGGGATGGTCTTGCCGAAGATGGGGCCGAGCCGCCGCTCGATCGTCGATTGGGGCGTCCGCTACGTCGGTTTCCCCTACATCTGGGCGGGTGAGTGGGGCTTCAGCTCAGATCCCCCCGCGGCGTTCGGAGGCCAGCCCGGTCCGGGATTCGACTGCTCAGGTCTCTCCTGGTGGGCCCTGCGGGCCGATGACGGCGTCTACTGGGAGATCTCGCCTCCCCGTCCATATCAAGGCTGGCCGCTCCCGCAACGGTCCTCCGCGGAGATGTCCCGGGTGACGAAGAACAGGCTCCGGTACGCGGACCTGCGACCCGGAGACCTGATGTTCTACGACGGTGACGGAGACGGAACCGTGGACCACGTCGACGTCTACGTCGGCGCCGGATGGGCACTCGATTCTTCGAGCAGCGTTGGCGGCGTCACGCTCATGTGGGTCAAGACTGGCTGGTACCGGCAGCACTTCGTGCACGGCCGCCGCGTGCTGCCGAGCTAGCCGCCCTCGATCGCTCCCTGCAGTATCGTCTTCTCCTCGTCCGTCAACGGGCGGCTTCGACCCGTCTCGGGATCTCGCGCCACGATCACGGACTCGGATTCCGCCGACAATCTCCCGCCGGCGGCCAGCACGCGCTCCGCGGTGCGAACGCTCGAGGTGCCGAACCCGGTGACCCGGCACTCCACGACCACCTCGCGGTCGACCTGGTTGAGCTCGCTCCGGTAGTCGATCGCGACGCGCGCGATCACGAAGTCCCACGACCCGTCGCCGAAGAGGGACCCGACCAGGCGATCACGGGCTTCCTCGAGGTAGTTCAGGAACACGGCGTTGTTGACGTGACCGTACGCGTCCACGTCACGCCACCGGATGGGGATCGTCACCTCTGCCGTCACGGCCGTCACGGTACCGGGAAACATCGCCTCGGTCGGTCCCGGACGTGGATCGGGGCCCCTCGAGGGGCCCCGATCCTCTGATGCGCCGTCCGATCCGTCAGAAGGGGCCGCGACGCGCGTACATCGCGTCCTGCGCGTGGCCGTCGTGTTCTCCCCCGATGTAGAAGTCCACCTGGGGGGACGTCGCCATCCGGTTGAGCCCGGTCCACACGACGTGGACCCGGTCGAGGCTGTCGACCGCGAGCCCCGTGTAGTCGCCGTGGAAGACGTTGCAGTCCTTGCCGGCAGCGTCCGCGATCGTGCCGTCGCTGTACCCGGCCGGGCCGCAGATCTTCGGCCAGTCTGTCTGCGGTACGTACTGCCCGGTCCAGTGAGTCACCGAGACGTCGACGTGTTCGGCCGGCCCCACGGCCTCTGGGGCCCCTTCGCCCTCCACCCAGAGCACGTGTTCGAAGGTGTCGGCGGGAGCGGCCGTCGTGTCCTCGTCCCACGCGATCGCGAGCCGCCCGTCGGACAGGTGGTCGGCCCAAGGGAACCACTGGTGTCCGGCCGCATCGGACACGGTCTCCGGATCCGACCACGTGAGACCGCCGTCGGTCGAGCGAGACATCCGCACGTCGGTGTCCGACCCCGGTCCCGCGTTGCACGGGTCGTAGTTGGGCGCCTCGCCGGGGACCTCGTCGAGACACCCCTCCGGCGCTCCCAGGTTCGCCGCATCTCGATCCGCCCACACGACGACGACGTCGTCCGGATCCATCGGATTCACCGTCAGGTTGCCCCACGCGTTCCAGCGGATCTGGTGACCCCACGGGGACTGCGACCCGATCACGGTCCACGGCATGTCCGACGCGCCGTCCTCGAGCTCGACCACTCGGACCGGGGCCGTCCAGGTGTCACCACCGTCGACGGACCTCGTCACCATGATGGTGGAGTCGAACTCCTCCTCCATCTCCCACTCGTCCTCGTTCTGGAAGTTGAGGAAATGCACATACACGGTTCCGTCAGAAGCGACCTCCGGGATCGAGAACTGATCCTCGTCGCAGGCCGTTCCCGTCCCCGTCGACTGGAACGTGCACGCCGCCTCGGAGCCCGAGATGATCTTCGGGCTCGTCCAGGTGTGACCGCCGTCGTCCGACCACGAGATCGCGATCGGGGATCGATCGTAGGACCCCTGGAGCGCGTTCACGAACTTGGTCGCGGTCACGTAGATGCGGCCGAAGTGATCGGACCCGGGGTTGTTGTCGACCGCGATGTAGTTCTTGTCCCAGAACACCGCCTTGTTCGCGGGCCCGATCCCTGCCCCGTGGCCCTGGAAGACGGTGACGGGCTCGGTCCACGTGATCCCACCGTCGTGGGAGTGGCTCACGGACACGTCACCCTGCGAGACGAAGAATCCGCCCTGGCCGGCCACGTTCTCCAGCTGCGCCATCACCGCGACGTCATGCTTGGCATCGAACGCGGGCGCCGGGTCGCCGGCGCCGTTGCCCGAGCGCATGGGGATCTGCCCGTCGATCCAGGTCTCACCACCGTCGAACGATGTGAAGAACCCCGTCGGCACCAACGCCTGGCGGGCGCCGGTGGAGTTGTTGAACCGGTAGTAATAGTCGTTCGAGCCGGCGAGGAGATGGTCCGCGTCTTCCGGGTCGACGGCGATCGCGAGCTCGTTGTCGGGCGCGAAGTCCTGGCCGAACCTCGTGACGTTGCAGCTCAGATCGAGCCAGGTGTCGGGATCCCCGGGCCCGTTCTCGCAACGGAAGTCCTCCACCTGCGACTTGGAGAACTGGCCGCCGCTCGTCCCGGGAAGGCGGAAGAGCGTGCGATCGCGCGGCACGAGCTTCAGCACGTTCAGCCTCGTGCTCCTGAAGGGGCGGTCACGACCGACCGAGGTTCCGGCGAAGGCTGCCAGGACGAGCACGGCAATGGAGAGCACCACGAGCGAACGCCGCATGACGGGGGGTCCTTTCGGCTCGGAGGAAGCGAGCCTACCGGCGCCCGACGAGAGGCCGCAACCCACAGGGGTGATGCGAAGGGGCCGGCGCGCCTTCCGCGCGCCGGCCCCGCCCCTTCAACCCTGCGTGAGGTCCCCTAGAAGTCCATGTCGCCCCCGCCGGGCATGGCGGGAGCGGCCTTCTCCTTCTCGGGCTTCTCGGCGACCACGGCCTCCGTGGTCAGGAACAGCGCCGCGATGCTGGCGGCGTTCTGAAGTGCCGAGCGCGTCACCTTCGCGGGATCGACGACACCGAACTTGTACATGTCGCCGTACTCGCCGTTGGCCGCGTTCAGGCCCTGGCCGGGATCCATCGAGCGGACCTTCTCGATCACCACGCCGCCCTCGAGGCCGGCGTTGTGGGCGATCTGCTTCAGCGGCTCCTCGAGCGCCCGGCGAACGATCGTCGCGCCGGTGAGCTCGTCACCTTCGAGGTCGACCTTGTCCAACGCGACCTGAGCGTTCAGGAGCGCGACGCCGCCGCCGGCGACGATGCCCTCCTCGACCGCGGCCTTCGTCGACTGCACCGCATCTTCGATGCGGTGCTTCTTCTCCTTGAGCTCCACCTCGGTGGCCGCACCGACCTTGATCACCGCGACGCCGCCGGAGAGCTTCGCCAGCCGCTCCTGCAGCTTCTCGCGGTCGTAGTCGGAGTCCGTCTTCTCGATCTCGGCCTTGATCTGGTTGATCCGGCCCTTGATGTCCTTGTCCTCGCCGGCGCCCTCGACGATCGTCGTCTCGTCCTTGGTGACGACGATCTTTCGGGCCTGGCCCATCAGATCGAGCGTGACGTTCTCGAGCTTCAGGCCGACCTCCTCGGAGATCACCTGAGCCCCGGTGAGGATCGCGATGTCCTGGAGCATCGCCTTGCGGCGATCGCCGAACCCGGGCGCCTTGACTGAGACCGACTTGAACGTGCCCCGGATCTTGTTGACCACGAGCGTGGCGAGGGCCTCGCCCTCCACGTCCTCGGCGATGACGACGATCGGCTTGCCCGTCTGCATGACCTTCTCGAGCAAGGGCAGGAGATCCTTCACCGCCGAGATCTTCGAGTTGGCGATCAGGATGTACGGCTCCTCGAGCACCGCCTCCATCCGCTCGGGATCGGTGATGAAGTACGGCGAGATGTAGCCCTTGTCGAAGCGCATGCCCTCGGTGAACTCGAGCTCCATCCCGAAGGTGTTGGACTCCTCGACGGTGATGACGCCGTCCTTGCCTACCTTGTCGACCGCTTCGGCGATCTTCTCCCCGATCTCGGGGTCGGCCGCGGAGATCGCGCCGACGTGGGCGATGTCGTCCTTGGAGTCGACCTCCTTGGCGGAGTTCTTGATGGCCTCGACGGCGAGCTCGACCGCCTTCTCGATGCCGCGCTTGATCGACATCGGGTTGGCGCCGGCCGCCACGTTGCGCAGCCCTTCCTTCACGATCGCCTGCGCGAGCACCGTCGCCGTCGTGGTGCCGTCGCCCGCGACGTCGTCGGTCTTCTTGGCGACCTCTTTGACGAGCTCCGCCCCGATCTTCTCCATCGGGTCCTCGAGCTCGATCTCCTTGGCGATGGAGACGCCGTCATTGGTGATCGTGGGCGCACCCCACTTCTTCTCGAGCACCACGTTCCGGCCCTTGGGACCGAGCGTGATCTTCACGGCGTTCGCCAGTTGGTCCATGCCTCGCTCGAGCGCGCGTCGCGCGTCCTCGTCGAAGCTGATGAGTTTGGGAGCCATCCGGTCGTGACCTCCTTCGTTTTCCTTGGCTTCGTTCTGGGCTTCGTCTTCTTGGAGCTTCGTTCTTGGGGCTTCGTTCGGCGGGGCGTCCCTGTCGCCTTCTCAGGCGGGGGTTCCGACTGCTAGCACTCGGGACACCCGAGTGCTAACGATTCTAGGGGCCCTTCCGCGCGAGTGGCAAACGGCCCGGTCGGGCACCCCGCCGCCCCGCGCCCCGGGCCTTATCCTCTGCGCCGATGAGCCCGCGGCCGGAATGGACCCTCCGATTCACCCACCCGACGATCGAGGAGATCGCCTGGTCGCCTCAGAAGCCGGACCATCTGGCGGCGGTCACGACCGAGGACGGCAGCACCCAGGCCTGGTCGTGGGATCTCCGGTCAGGAGAGCGGCGCCGTGTCTCACATGGTGGTGTCGGCGCGGAGGAAGCGCACATCGTCCCCGACGGATCGGGCGTCGTGTGGTGGTACGACGAGGTCGGGAACGAGCGCGGGCGGTGGATGGTGTCGCCGTTCGAAGGCGGCGACGCCCGGCCGCTCTTCCGAGGCTTCCACGACGGATGGATGATGGGCCTCTCTCTGATCGACGGGGGTGTCGCGGCCGGGCTCGCGACGGACGAGGACTATCGGGTGTTCGTGTCCGTCGGGGACGAACCCGCGCGCGAGCTCTACCGGAACCCGGAGCCCGCCGGGGTGGGGAGCGAGTGGCCGCAGGGTGGCGGCGGTCTCTCGCCCGACGGCGCGCTCGTCTGCATCCATCACTCCGAACACGGCGACATCGACCGGCAGGCCCTCAGGGTCCTGGACAGCCGATCCGGTGAGACCGCGGGCGATCAGGTCGATCCGGACCTGCGGATGGAGTCGATCGCCTGGTCTCCCGCGCGGGGTGCCCGCCGCCTCCTCTTCACGCAGGAACGCGCGGGCATCGAGCGGCCGGCGATCTGGGACCTCGACACGCGGGAGCGCGTGGACCTCGCGATGGATGAGGTGGAGGGGCCCGCGATCCCACTGGGATGGACGCCCGATGGCGCTCGCCTCCTCGTTCACAACGACCCCGGCGGTGGGGTCGATCGGCTCCTCACGGTGGATCCAACGACTGGAACGTTCGAAGAGGTGGCGATCCTCGAAGGAACCATCCACCAGGCGGGGTTCCGGCCAGACGGTGACCTCTGGTTCCGCGGAGACTCGAGCGTCGAGCCTCCTTCGGTTCGAGCCGCCGGTGGCGGCGAGGTACTCAAGCTGCCGATCGATCCGCCGCCGCCCGGCACGCGGAGCCGCTGGCTCTCGTGGAACAACCCCTCCGGGGACGTCATCAACGGGTTCCTGACATCGCCCGAGGGATCCGGCCCGTTCCCGACGATCGCGTCCATCCACGGAGGGCCCGAGTGGCACCACACCGACCTGTGGGACCCCGCGTTGCAGGCGTTCGTCGACGAGGGCTTCGCGGTCCTCCAGGCCAACTACCGGGGATCGACCGGACGCGGCAAGGCGTTCCGTGAGGAGCTCAAGGGGAACATCGGCTTCCCGGAGGCCGAGGACATCGTCGCGGGGGTCGATCATCTCGTGGCGTCGGGTATCGCGGACCCGCACGCGCTGTTCCTCGAAGGCTGGTCCTGGGGCGGATACCTCACGACGCTGATCGCCGGTCTGCATCCGGATCGGTGGCGTGCGGGCTGCGCGGGGATCCCGGTCGGGGACTACGTGGCGGCGCACTACGAGAGCGCTCCCACGCTGCGGGCATGGGACCTCGCGACCCTGGGAGGCTCGCCGATGGACCTTCCCGAGCTCTACCGAGAGCGGAACCCGATGACCTACGTGGATCGGGTGAAGGCCCCGTTGCTGCTGATCGCGGGGGAGCACGACAGCCGCTGTCCGCTCGGTCAGGTGATGGTCTACGCCCACGCGCTCCGCGCTCGTGCACACGAGGTGGAGGTGCACCTCTACGCAGGCGGACA
Organism: uncultured Actinomycetota bacterium; assembly: GCA_963750945.1. Taxonomy (GTDB): domain Bacteria; phylum Actinomycetota; class UBA4738; order UBA4738; family HRBIN12; genus JAJNBA01. The sequence continues at coordinate 232,265 of CAVVSH010000014.1, forward strand.
CCACGCGCTCGAGGTGGAGGAACAGATCGCCCACACCCGGATGACGATCGACTTCTTCAAGCGCCACCTTTCGAGCTGACCGCCTGCAGGGCCTTACGAGTCCTCGACCGCCGCGCCGTCCGACATGTCCCGGATCTGCTCGACGATCTCGGCGTTGGCGAGCGTGGTGACGTCGCCGAGCGGCCGTCCGTGTGCCACGTCGCGGAGGAGCCGCCTCATGATCTTGCCCGACCGGGTCTTCGGCAGGTCGGTCGTGAAGATGATGCCGTGCGGTCGGGCGATCTTTCCGATCTTCGCGGCCACGTGCTCCCGGAGCTCCTCGGCCATCGCGTCGTCCCCTTCGTACTGGGATTTCAGGGTGACGAACGCGACGATCGCCTCACCGACGAGGTCGTCGGGCTTCGACACGACCGCGGACTCGGCGACCTTGTCATTGTCGACGAGCGCCGATTCGATCTCGAAGGTGGAGAGACGGTGACCGGCGACGTTCATCACGTCGTCGATCCGTCCCAGGAGCCAGAAGAACCCTTCCTCGTCGCGCTTCGCGCCGTCGCCGGCGACGTAGACCTCGGGTCCGTATCGGGAGAAATAGGTCTCGACGTACCGGTCGCGATCTCCCCAGATGGTCCGGGAGATCCCGGGCCACGGCCGCGTGAGCACCAGGTAGCCGCCGCCGCCGAGCGGCACGCTGTGGCCCTCGTCGTCGAAGATGTCCGCCCGGATACCGGGGAGGGGCACGGTGGCCGAACCGGGCTTGAGAACGGTGATGCCGGGAAGCGGCGAGACGAGGATCGCACCCGTCTCCGTTTGCCACCAGGTGTCGACGACGGGAGCACGCCCGCCACCGATCACCTTCCAGTACCAGACCCACGCCTCCGGGTTGATCGGCTCGCCCACCGACCCCAGGAGTCGGAGCGAGGAGAGGTCGTGCTTCTCCGGGTACTCCGTCCCCCAGCGCATGAACGCTCGGATGGCCGTGGGTGCCGTATAGAGGATCGTCGCGCCGTAGGTCTCGACGATCGACCACCACCGATCTTTGTCGGGCCAGTCCGGCGCGCCTTCGTACATGATCCCGGTCGTGTGGTTCGCGAGCGGCCCGTAGACGATGTAGGAGTGGCCGGTGACCCAGCCGCAGTCGGCGGCGCACCAGAAGACGTCGTCGTCGTGGATGTCGAAGATCATCCGGTGCGTCGCCGCGACCTGGGTGAGATACCCGCCGGTCGTGTGCACGATGCCCTTCGGCTTGCCGGTGGTGCCGCTCGTGTAGAGCAGATACAGGACGTCTTCGGCGTCCATGTCCTCGGGGGGGCACTCCGTCGGCTGGTCCGCGACCAGGTCGTGGTACCAGATGTCCCGGCCCTCCGTGAACGCGTGGTCGTTCCCGCAACGCCGCAACGTGATGACATGTTCGATGCTCGGGCACTCCGTCACGGCCTCGTCCGCGTTCGCCTTCAGCGGCACCACCTGACCTCGGCGCCATGCGCCGTCCGCCGTGATCAGCACCTTCGCCTCCGCATCGTTGATGCGGTCGCGGAGCGAATCGGCGCTGAACCCGCCGAAGACCACCGAGTGCGGGGCACCGATCCGGGCGCAGGCGAGCATCGCGATCGGCAGCTCCGGCACCATGCCGAGGTAGATGTTCACCCGGTCGCCCTTGCCGACCCCGAGCGATCGAAGCCCGTTGGCCAGCCGGGAGACGTCGTCGAGAAGCTCACGGTAGGTGATCGTCCGCGTATCCCCGGGCTCGCCCTCCCAGTGGTACGCGACCTTGTCGCCGCCGCCGGCCTCGACGTGGCGGTCCAGGCAGTTCACGGATGCGTTGAGCGTCCCCCCCACGAACCACTTCACGAAGGGAGGCGTCCACTCCATCACGGTGTCCCAGCGACGGTTCCAGTCCAGCCGTTCCGCCTGCTCGGCCCAGAACGCCTCCGGGTCCTCCGCCGCGTGAGCGTAGATAGCGGGGTCCGAGATGACGGCCTTCTCGACGAAGCCTGGAGGGGGCGGAAAGAGCCTCTTCTCCTCCAGGAGCGCGTCGATGTGCTGTGAAGGCTCGCTCACGCCCGGTCCCCTCTCGGTCCCTCGGCCCCCTTCAAGGAGGGCTCGGAGCCCAATCGTACGGGAGGGCCGGTGTGACGCGCGAGCCTGTGGGTGCTTGCATACGTGAGAGGACAGAGCCACCATCGTGCTCGGAGCCGCCCATCGAGGCGGCTTCGGAGCACGATGGGGGGAAGGGAGGACACAGTGGCTCAGTACGAGGCGTATTGCGTGAAGTGCAAGGCGAAGCGTCAGTTCGAGGGGACGGTCGTCACGCTCAAGAACGGGCGGAACGCCGCATCGGGGACATGCCCGGTTTGCGGCACCAAGGTCATGCGGATCCTGGGCAAGGCAGACGTAGCGGCTTCCTAGGGGCGAGACAGGAGCTGCTCGGGGCTGACCAGCACGCGTCCCGGCGTCATCCGACGGTGGCGGGCCGAGAGGTCCGCCACCGTCGTCTCGGCGAACACGACTTGGACCGCCCTGGCGACATCCGCCCAGAACCCTTGCAGCCCACAGCGTGAGTCCTGGAAACAGGTGTGGTCCGAGGGCTCCAAGCAGAACATCGGGAAGATCTGACCTTCGATCGCATCGGCGATCTCGGCCACGGTGATCGCCTCAGGCGGACGTGCGAGCCTGCATCCGCCACCCCCGCCTCGGAAGCTCTCCACCAAGCCGGCTTTCGAGAGCGCTCCGAGCTGCTGCTCCAGGAATCGGACCGGGATCTGCTGGCGTGTGGCGATCTCCCTGGCGGGGACCAGCACGCCCGCGTGCGTGCCGTCCGCCAACTCGATCATGGCGCGCATGGCGTACTCGAGCTTCTGGGAGACCTTCAGCATGGCGCCGTCCTTTCGCCTCCGAGCGTAGGAGGGGCGCCCACCTCCGTCAACGGCCGCCCGCAGCCCCGATCACCCATATTCCGGGTATGCAGCCGGAGATGATCGCGATCCGATGATTCAATCGATGTAGGTTGACCGGTCTACCCCGGAAGGAGGACAGGACGGATGAGTCGGGTGCTGGTCGTCGACGACGAGCCTGACGTCCTGCTCCTGTGCAGGCTCAACCTGCAACAGCGCGGACACGAGCTGCTCGAGGCGTCCACCGGCAGCGTCGCCCTGGAGCTCGCTCGAGAGCGATACCCCGACGTGATCGTGCTGGACCTAATGCTGCCGGGGATGACCGGCTACGAGGTTCTCGAAACACTCAAAGGGGACGAGCAGACGTCGAACATCCCGGTGCTGGTCCTCACCGCGAAGTCCCTACGTGCCGATCGGGAGCGCTCCCATGGGCTGGGCGCCTCAGGGTTCCTCACGAAGCCGTTCCTGCCGAGCGAGCTGTGTGAGCTCATCGAATCGCTGGTACCGACAGGGGGCCGAAGTTGACGCTCGGTCAGGCCGCCCCGGCCTGATCCTCGCCGAGCACCACGACCACGTCCGCCGACTCCGCGACGGCGCTTTCGAGGCTCGCCGGCATCGGCTTCACCGGCACGCCGCCCAGGTAGGTCTCCGAGAGCAGCTGGGCGTCCGCGCGGTTCTGCGCCTTGTTGTCGTCGCGGCGGAAGTAGACGATCGAATCGAGCACCGGCTTGTCCGGAGCGTCCGCGGGCTCTCCGGCCCGCAGGTAGCCCTCTTCCTCGAGCAGGATCTGGAAGTCGCCCGCATACCCGGCCTGCGACGTCCCGTTCAGCACCTGCACCAGCACGCCCTCCTGGTTCGGGACGAGCGACGGCTCCGGGGATCGAGAAGGTGACGGACTCTCGGAGGGAGACGGTGACGGCGAGTCACCCGGGGGGGCGGCGGCGCTCTCGCCGTCGGCGAAGCCGTTGACCAGGAGGGCGACTCCTCCGATCACGAGGGCGATCACGATGGCGAGGCGAGCGACACCCGGGTTCACGGGCCCATCCTACCGTCGGATCCGCTCTCGCCCGTCAGACGCGGAGGCCGAGTCCCGAGGCCGTTCGGGCGCGGCGCCTCACCTCTCGCACCCGCCGCAACCGGCGAACGAGCATGGGGTCGTAGACGAGGGCCTCCTGGCGATCGATGATCCTGTGGAGGACTTGGTGGTAGCGCGACGGGGAGAAGCCGAACCGCTCGCGGATCGCGCGCTCCTTCGTGACGGAGAGTTTCCAGGCCTCCCGTTCGAAGTCCAAGATCTCCTTCGAGCGGTGGTCGAGATCCGAGGGCGGACGCATCTCGCGTCGTTTGTCTCCCATGCGGCGAGGGTAGCTTCCGTGAAGCCTCGTTCAAGCACTGCCTCCGTTCTCCCGACACCTAAAGTGATGGGAGGATGGGGAGGTTCGGGAGGGCCTTGGCCCATGGCAAGAGGCGAAGACGTCGAAGAGCGTGCCACCCCTGCGGCTGACCTCCGCTTCGTCGCACAGCTCAACATGTTGCACAGCATGGCCGCGGCACTGGCGGGCATGAACGACGTGTCGGAGATCGGCGCGGCCATCACCGAAGAGCTGCGAACGATCCTCGACTACCACAACTGCCGGGTCTACGTGATGCAGGACGACGGCTCGACCCTGCTGCCCATCGCGTTCCGCGGCGAGATCTTCTACGAGTACGAACACGAGACGTTGGAAGAGCTCATCACGCACGTCGGCGAAGGCATCACCGGCTGGGTGGCTGAGCATCGGACCTCCGTCCTCACGCCGGATGCGAGGCTCGTCCCCTTCGCCGTTCAGATCGCCGACACCGAAGACATCTTGGAATCGATGCTGGCCGTGCCGATGACGGTCGGCGATGCGGTTCAGGGCGTCATCGTCTTGTCGAGCCTCGGCTACGGCGCGTTCGACGAAGAGGATCGACGGCTCCTCGAGGTGTTGGCATCGCACGCCGCCACCGCGATCTCGAATGCCAAGCTGTTGCAGGCCCAGCGTGAGGCCGCGGAAACGTCCTCGGCGCTCCTGGGACTCTCGAAGCGACTCACCCAGCTCCGGTCGGTGGGCGACATCCTGCAGGGAGCGATCGAGACCGTGTCGTCGCTGATCGATGCCGCGGCGGTCGTGTTCCACGTTCGCGATGAGCACACCGGGGACTTCCGGCTCGCGCGACTCCTCACGGTAGAACCGAACTCGATCCGGCCGTGGCAAGAGATCGGGGACGTCCCCGAGTCGGTCGTCGCGTCCATCGTGTTCGAGAACGACGACCCGCTGGTCGTCCCGCGGGACTCGCCGCTGAGCAGGGACCAGGACTATCTCGTGTCCAAAGAGCCGCGCGAGGTGCTGCTCGCACCGGTGACGTGGGAACCCGACGGCGCGGGCACGATCGCGGTCATCGGACGGGAAGGGGACGGGAACTTCGCCGATCGCGACCTCCGGCTGATCCGCGGAGTCGCCGACCTCACCTCGCTCGCGTTGGGCAATGCCAGGCGCATGTCCGAGCTCGAACGGTTCCATGAGTTGGTCGCCGGCCTCGACGCCGCGTTCTGGGAGGCATCGCTTCCCGGGGTGGTGTTCACGTTCGTCGCCGGCGCGACCGATGACCTGCTCGGTGGCGACATCGAGTCATGGCCCAACGAAGCTCGGGCGTGGGGTTCCCACATCGACGAACGGGACCGCGAGGAAGCGATGGAGGGACTGCAACGGGCGGTCGACACCGGCGTGGGCGAGGCACTCGAGTACCGGGTCCCCAGCGAAGACGGGTCGCCTCGCTGGATCCGCGACTTGATCCATGTGATCCGTGGCCGCGGCGGCGGGGCCACGATCCTTCGAGGCCTCATGGTCGACATCACCGAACGGAAGCGGGCCGAACGAGCGCTGCGAGCGAGCGAGCGGAAATACTCCGATGCCTTCAAGCGCGAACGAGAAGCAGCGCAACGGCTCCGGATGCTCGATGAGATGAAGAACACCTTCCTGGAGGCCGTCTCCCACGATCTCCGCACGCCCCTGACCTCCATCCTGGGCTCCGCGCTCACGCTCGAGCGAACGAAGCTCGACCTCCCCGAGGACGAAGCGCTCGACCTGGTGGTCCGGATCGCCGCGAACGCCCGGAAACTCGAGCGACTGCTCTCCGACCTGCTCGACCTCGATCGGCTCCAGCGCGGGATCGTCTCACCGAAACGACGCGCGACCGACCTGGCGGAATTCGTCCGTCGTGCGGTGGATGAGATGGAGACGCACGGCCGGGTGATCGAGCTGGATGTGCAGCCGGGAAGCGCGCAGATCGATCCGGCGAAGACGGAACGGATCCTCGAGAACCTCCTGTCGAACAGCCTTCGACACACGCCGAAGGACGCCAAGATCTGGGTGCGTGCGCGACCCCAAGACGATGGGGTGTTGTTCATCGTCGAGGACGACGGTCCCGGCGTCGCTCCGGACCTTCGCGAGGCGATCTTCGAGCCGTTCCGGCAGGCGCCGGGGTCGTCTTCCGGCCATGCGCCCGGGGTCGGCATCGGGTTGTCTCTCGTCCGTCGGTTCGCCGAGCTCCACGGCGGCAACGCCTGGGCCGAGGAACGCGAAGGCGGAGGGGCGTCGTTCCACGTCTTCCTGCCCGGTTCGTGACCTCGATCCGTCAACGCTCCTGAACGCCTACCATCGGGAGATGCGGCGGAGCGAGACCACCGGTGACGACTGAGGAAGGTTCTCGACGGCCCTCACGCCGCATCATCCTCATCCTGGTGCTGTTGTTCCTCGCGCTGGCTGCCGCCGGTGCGGCCACGGTGGCGATCGTCACCCTCGGCGTCCGGCAGGAGCTCGAGGAGGGCCGCCGAGCGGTCGATCGAGGCCGGAGTGCGTTGCTCGAGGGGCGCATCGCGGACGCCACCCGCTCATTCGAACACGCACGTCGAGCGTTTCGGGCAGCCCATACCGAAGCGACGTCGGGGCCATCGACCCTCGCTCGCTTGGTACCGGTACTGGGTCGCACGCTGGACGTCGTCGTGGCGCTCGCCGATGCAGGCGAGCACGGGGCGAGGGCAGGCGTCGAGATGACACTCGCACTCGAGCAACTCCCGGGAGGGATCGATGCGCTCGCGCCGACCGATGGTGCGCTCCCGTTCGAAGCGTTCTCGTCGCTCGCCGAGCCGCTCGAGCAGGCGCGCTCCGAGACCGCCCTCGCGGCGGAAGCGATCCGTTCCTCGCCCTCCGGTGCCCTTCCCGGCCCGGTGGCGGACGCACGGCGTCAAGCTCTCGAGCAAGTCGAGAAGGTCGGACACGCACTGAACTCGTGGCACGCGTTCGCGCTCGGTCTGCCGGAGTTCGCGGGCGGCGACGGACCTCGTCGGTACCTGTTCTTCGCCGAGAACCCCGCGGAGCCTCGCGGCACGGGCGGGCTCTGGGGCGCGTATTCCATCCTGCGCGTCAACGAAGGCCGGCTCTCGTTCTCGGGCTTCCGCCCGGTGCAGACGCTGCGGAACCTGCCACCGGACGTGGCGCCGGCGCCCAACCCCGACTACCGCCGCAACTACGATCGGTGGGGTGCCCCCGGTTATTGGTTGAACATGAACATGACGCCCGACTTCCCGTCCGCTGCGCGCGCGGCGCTCGGGACTTGGGAAGCCATCGGACGCGAGCCACTCGACGGCGTTCTCACCGCGGATCCCATCACCCTGAAGCATCTCCTTGACGTGACGGGCGCGATCCGTTTGTCGCGCCCGCCGCTCGTGGTGACGGAAGGAAACGTCGTTTCCCTGCTCTCGAACCGGGCGTTCGCACGCTTCCCTGATCCTGCGATCCGCAAGGCCCTGCTTGGCGACGTCGCACTGGCGGTCTTCGATCGATTCTTGGGGCTCGATGGACTCGTCGTCCCACGGCTCCGTGCGATGGGCCGATCGGTCGCGGACGGACACCTGAAGATCTTCACCGTCGATCCGACGATGCAAGAGGCCTTGGTCCGAGCGGGGCTGGACAGCGGTCTGCGGCCAACCAGGGGCGACCTGCTCGGGGTGGTCGTGAACGCCGGAGCGGGCGGCAAGGTCGACTTCTTCGCACAACGATCGGTTCACCACGAGGTCACCCTTCTCCCGGATTCGGCTTCGACCGCGATCACCATCACCACGATCGAGAACGGAGCGCCGACGTCGGGGCAGCCGCGCTACGTCATCGGTCCTCATCGCGGTCGGGCCGGCGACAACATCCCTCTGCTCTCGGTGTTCTGCGGCCGACGCTGCCGGCTGGTGCGGGCTGAACGTGACGGCGATCGAGTCAACCTCTTCACCGGCTCTGAGCTTGGCTACCCCTACTATCAGGACTACTTCACGATCCCGTCAAAGGGGACCGGAGTGCTCACGGTGCGCACGGAAACGCCCGGTTCATGGGAAGGTGATGCCTCCGGCGGTTCCTACCGGTTGACCATCCTCGGTCAGACGACCATCCGACCGACGCCCGCGAACATCCGGATCTCGGCGCCGGACGGCATGGCCTTCACCACGTGGAACGAGGGCATCCAGATCCGGAACCACACCGCGACGTGGGAGGGTGTGCTTCAGGGCAGACTCGAACTCGAGGTGTCGTTCGAAGCTCCATCGCTGCCCGTGCGCCTATGGCGAGCGATCTTCGACCGATTTTGAAGGCCGGGTTGCGGTCGACCTGGGATGCAAGAAAACCAGCGGCCCGCTAGGCCTCGATACGAGAAGCTGTCCGCCGACGCGACAGCACCACGCTCGTGATGCCGACCGCCAGGAGCCCGATCGCCAAGAACACGAGTCCCGCGATCTCAGCTCCGGTGAACGCCGAGCCGGGGTCCGCCCCACCGAGGCTTCCGCCGATCCCGCCGACTTCCGGCCCGTTTGGCGGGCCCAGATCAGAACCGTCTTGGGCGAGAGCCGCGAGCGGCAGCACGACCGTGTAGACGATCGCGGCGATACCCGTCCCGATGATGCGCTTCATCGCCTCCGCCTTCCTTCTGCGTCGATCTGTCCGAAGATCCAACCTGGATACTAGGCTGGATGGGAGGCGGTCAGCAAGGGGGCGTATCTCTCCCCGCCCCCATCTCATCTCCCGCAGCGCACCATGCGCTTGGGGTGGTTCGAGACTCAGCCGAGCCGGCGGTCGGACTCGAACCGACGACCTAGCGATTACAAATCGCTTGCGCTACCAGCTGCGCCACGCCGGCCGTGTCCGAGTCTAGCCCGCCGACCGCTCGTTCTTGAAGACGAACCCGTAGGTGAAGAGCCCATACAGGACGAAGGCGTTCAGGGCGATCGCGAGCAACCCCGGCCCGCCGGTGCTCCCGATCTGGACCAACCCGGTCACGATCCCGATCGACGCCAGCACGATCCCCAGCATCCTTCCCGCGGGCCGCAAACGCAGGACCAGCCATCCCGCCACGAGCAACAGTCCCCCGCTGACGATCAGATAGAGGCCTGCGACCTCCTCGCTGATCACCCCCTCGTCTCCTGGGACCAACAGACGCGTGTCGCCGCTCAACGACACGATGCCGAACAACACCGACAGCGCGCCGGAGATCAGCAGGATCAGTCCCGCGTAGGTGACCATCCCGGGACGCTGAGCCGGCGCGGGGCGCGGACTGGGCACGCCATGGGAGGGATCCCAAGGTGGCGGAGGCGGGATATCGCTCATGGGTTGGCGCCGGGTGGCCCGACACGGGCGAGCCTAGCCACGTCTCCGGGGCGAGGCAACGACTCGGGTCGGCAGGACGAAGCCATAGAGGGCCGCGGCGAGGGCCGCCGAGGCGTTCAGCGAGCCGACACGGCCGCTCAGCGGTAGAGAGATCAGCAGATCGCAGCGCTCCCGGACCAGCCTCGACATCCCTTCACCCTCCGAGCCGATGACGATCGCGACGCGCCCCTCCGGCGACGCCTCGTCGAAGATCGACCGCGGAGCGTCTTCGTCCAGGCCGACCACGAAGAACCCGGCATCCTGCAGGCGCGCGAGGGCACGGCCGATGTTGGCGACGACGGCGTGCGGCAGGTGTTCCAACGCCCCGGCGGACGCGCGGACGGCCGCGGGCGTGACACCGGCCGCTCGGCGGGCGCGGGTCACGAGGGCCGCGGCGCCGGCCGCCTCGGCGGTCCGCGCCGCGGCCCCCAGGTTCTGCGGGTCCGTGATCCCGTCTAGGACGACGACAAGGGCGTCGGGACCGAACGGGAACGTGGCCAGATCGCGTTCGCCCATCGGTGTGCGGCCCCCGTGGCCCGCGTGGCCCCCCACCGTCCGCGCGACGACGCCGCGATGATCCTCGGCCAAGCGATCCAGCTCACGCCGATCGGTCGCGCGGACGGGCACCTTGGCCGCGCGGGCCTCGTCTCGAACCGCACGCAGCCCCTGCGTCTCACGTGCGCCGACCGCGACGAGCACCTCCTTGACCTGCCCCGCCCGCAAGGCTTCGACGACGGCTCGGCGCCCCGAGATCAGCTCGTCGCTCACCCGACCACCGCGAGCGCCAGGCAACCGATGCCGTCGCCGACCAGGCCGAGTCCCTCCGGGCGTGTGGCCTTCACCGAGACTCGTTCGACAGGGACGCCCGAGATCGCGGCGAGCCGCTTCCGCATCTCTCCGCGTCTGGGCGCGATGTGCGGACGATCGCACAGGAGCGTGATGTCCATGGACACCGGCGCGCGTCCGACGTCGGAGAGCAAGCGGAGCGTTCGCGTCAAAAGCTCGTCCCCCGTGATGCCGGCGGTATCCGGAGCCGTCTCGGGGAAGTGCTCCCCGATGTCTCCCAGGGCCACCGCACCGAGCAAGGCGTCGGCCACCGCGTGACAGACCACGTCACCGTCGGAGTGGCCCGACAGGCCGACGTCGCCTTCGAACAACAGACCACCGAGCCACAGCTCGCCGTCGGTTGCGAAGGGATGCACATCGAAGCCGAGCCCCACCGCGGATTCAGCCATCGCTGCCACCCATGCGCCGGTCCGCCTGCGCGAGGTCGGCGAGGGTGGTGATCTTCACGTTGTCGGCGTCGCCCGGTATCGCGCGAACGTCGAAGCCCGCCCAACGGAGCATCGAGGCGTCGTCGGTGAACGAGGCGCCCGCTGCCTCCGCCTTCGCGTGTGCCTCTCGCAGGACCGACGTCCGGAAGGCCTGTGGCGTTTGGCCGAGCGCGAGCTCGTCTCGTGGCTCCACGCCCTCGACGACCTCACGCCGGACGCGGAGCACGGTATCGGTGACCGCCAGCACCGGGACGGCTCCATCGGCGCCCGCCTCCACCGCCTGCAGCACCTGCGCGAACAGGTCGGGTGGCGCGAATGGCCGGGCGGCGTCGTGGACCGCGACGGCGTCGACGGTTCCCGGCACCTCGGCCAGCGCGGCCCGAACCGAGGCCTGTCGCGATCCCCCTCCCACCACCAGGAGAACCGGGACGCCGAGGTCCTCCACGCACGCCCTCGCCCGTCCCTCCCAGCCCTGTGGGAATGCGACGACGAGCCCACGGACCGGAGCCGATGCCGCGGCTGCGGCGGCGGCCACCGCGAGCATCGGGCGGCCGCCGATCGGGAGCAGCGCCTTCGGTTCGGCGGCGCCCAGCCGGCGGCCGGCGCCGGCGCCCAACAAGATCACGATCGCGTCGTCGGACTCCACGTTCGAAGCATCGCAGACCGAAGCGGCTCAGGCGCCGGCGTCGGCCGTCGCGGGCGCCTGACCCGTGACCGCGGCGAAGATCATGCGCCCGGTGGTGGTCTGGATCACGTTCGTGACCCGGACATCGACCTGCGACCCGATGCTTCCGACGGCCTGCTCGACGACGACCATCGTGCCGTCGTCGAGATACGCCACCGCCTGTCCGTGCTCGCGGCCTTCCTTGACCAGCCGGACCGAGATCTCGTCACCGGCGGTGTAGGGAACGCGGAAGCGAGAGGCGAGGGCGTTGATCTGCGTGACCGGTACGCGGAGGGCCTCGGCGACCTTCGCCATGTTGTGGTCCACGGTGATGAGCTGCGCCCCGCGCTCGCGTGCGAGTCGCACGAGCGCGGCGTCGACGTCGATGACCCCGGCCTCCTCCACCAACTGGAACTGCACCGTCGGTGCCTTCTGCAGCTCCACGAGCATGTCGAGGCCACGCCTGCCGCGGGACCGGCGGTGCGGGTCGGAAGAGTCGGAGATCGCTTGGAGCTCGCGGAGCACGCCCTCGTGCAACAGGATCGTGCCCCCGACGAAACCGGTCGCGACCAGGTCGGCGACTCGGCCATCGATCAAGGCGCTCGTGTCCATCACGTGGAGATCCCCGCGCTGGACACCTGCGGCGCGTGGCTTGACCCCGACGAGCCCGAAGATGTCCTCGTACTTGGTCTGCCCGAGCCGGTAGCCCACCGTCCCGATCGTCAAGTACAGGAACACGATCGCGGGCCACGAGGCGGAAGCGGGCAGGAACAGGAGAGGCACCATCATCAGCGCGGCGACGAGGAGCCCCACGACGAGACCCACGACACCCCCGGCGAGCACCGCCGGTGGCTTCTTGCCGAGCTCGGTCTCGAGACCGTGCACGGCCTGGAGCGTGAGACGTCCGAAGATCCCCCCCACCACGTAGCCGATGCCGGCCCCCAGGAAGACGAACAGGAGGGCGCGACTCGTGCTTGTGGTGCCGGACGCCTCTCCGATCCGAGCACCGACGGTTGCGATCAGGGCGACGAAGATGAGGCGGACGCCGCCGGCGATGCGCCCGCGGACATCACCGCCTCGTCGTCCCTGGTCGTTCTCCGTCACGATGCTCACCCCGCCTCGGGAAGCCCGATCGAGGGGCCGATTGCCCCTTCAGAGGTCTTCGGCGCAAGGGAGACCCCTCCTGAGTTCCGCTTGGAACCTTCGGGTGGGTCCAGGCCTGAGGAGGCCTGCCGTCAGGCTTGAGCGGCCAGCTTCACGCCGTGGGCGCCGTCCAAGACCTCGTCGATCATGATCTCGGCGTCTTCCTCGGTCTTGCCGGCCGCGTGAGACAGCTCCGAGATCAGGATCTGCCGGGCTTTGTGGATCATGCGCTTCTCTCCCGCGGAAAGGCCCTTCTCACGATCCCTGATCGAAAGGTTCCGAAGGACCTCGGCCACCTCGAACGGGTCGCCCGAGTGGAGTTTTTCGAGGTTGTTCTTGAACCGGCGACTCCAGTTGGCCGCCGAGATCGTCTCGGCTTCCGTGAGGACCTTCAGGATCTTCTTCACCTGCGCCTTGCTGATGACCGGGCGAAGCCCGACCTGCTCGGCCGAGTCGACGGGAACCGAAAGCGTGAGATCGCCGTAGACGACACGAAGCACCAGGTACTTGCGCTTCTCTCCGAGGAACTCCTTGTCCTTCAACTCTTCGATGACGGCCGCCCCGTGCTCGGGATGGACGACGGTGTCTCCCTTACGGAACGCAGACAAGTGGTTCCCCCTTCATGAGAGCAGGCGTCCGGCCGAAGCGTGGCCGGCGAGGTGAGGAAGGATAACACGGAACCGACTCTCCCGCAACCCAAAACTGCAGGTCAGAGGCACTTTCGCGTGTTCGCGCTGAGTCCGTTGGGGTTCTGGGTCGACCCCTCAGGATGCCCTGCGTTGTGCTCCGGCCTCCCGGGTGCCGGCCCAGGAAAGAGCCTCCGACACGTCTCGAACGGGGACCAGTCGAGGATGCCGCTGGGTGTCCTGACCTGGGGCTGCGAACACATATCGACATCCGGCGGCCTCGGCCGCGGCCAGCCGCTGCGGCATGGCGGACGCGGGACGAACGAGCCCCGTCAGGGAGACCTCGCCCACGAACGCGGTCGCTTCAGGCGAAGGCACGCCCGTCACGGCCGACGCGAGGGCGGCCGCGACCGCGAGGTCCGCAGCCGGATCGTCGACGCGAAGGCCTCCCGAGGAGGCTCCGAACAGCTCAGCCCGCCCGAGGCGGTAGCCGCCGGCGCGAGCGAGTACAGCCGCCATGAGCTGGAACCGGCGCCCGTCGAGCCCGGTCGTCTGCCGACGGGCGGGGCCGTCCGGGGAGCCCACGAGGGCTTGGACCTCGACCGCGAGCGCCCTTCGGCCCGCCAGGGGGAGGGCGACGGCGGCTCCGGGCACGCCGGAGCCCGATAGGAGCACACCTGCGGGATCGACCTCGTGGAGCCCGTCAGGGCCCATCTCGAACCACGCGGTCTCACCCTCGGCGCCGAACCGATTCTTCCCGCCCGAGAGCACCCGAAGTCCGGACCGAGGGTCGCCTTCGAACATGAGCACGACGTCCACCGCGTGCTCGAGCGCCCGCGGCCCGGCGAGGTCCCCGTCCTTGGTCACGTGTCCCGTCATCACGACCGCGACGCCCTCCGCTTTGGCCATCCCGATCAGGGCGTCCGTGCAGTTCCGCACCTGGGCGACACCGCCGGGCATCTGAGGGGCGGACGGATCCCGCACGGCCTGGATGGAATCCACCGCGAGGAGGAACGGCGCGCGATCGCGCGCCGTTCCGAGCACCGCGGCCAGGTCTCTGCCCGGAGCGAAGCCGACGGCGTCGCCCGCGACGCCGAGGCGCCGCGAACGGGCCGCGACCTGGCCATGGGACTCCTCGCCGGACACGAGGAGGCATGACCGGCCCGACCCGGAGAGGCGAGAGAGCAGGTGCAGCAGCAGCGTGGACTTTCCGATCCCCGGCTCCCCCGCGAGAAGGATCACCGATGCGGGCACGAGCCCCCCACCGAGCACGCGATCGAGCCCCTCGATCCCGGTGGAGACGCGGCGCTCGGTCCCGGAGGCTCCGCCGAGGGTGAGGACCGGGGCGACCAGCCCCGGCGCCCCGCCGACCGAGCTTTCGATCGTGCCCCACGCAGCACAGCCGGGGCAACGACCGACCCACTGGGCGACCTGCTGCCGACATCCCGAGCAGGTGAAGATGGTCCGGGGACGCGTCATGGAGGCCCGACGCTAACGACCGGGTGTGACAGCACCCCCCGCGGTGGTGTCGGGGGTCCCGGCTACCCTCCTCCGAGTAGGACCAACGGCTCGGATCTCCGGCCGGTGGAGTGAGATCGGACCCGCTCCCCTACGAGTTCCGTCTGAGATGCCGATACCTGGCGTGACGAAGGAGGAGCGGCTGTGGAGGTCGTGAGGATCGGCGGCGGAGACGGCGAATGGGATCCGGGTCCCGATGCGACAGAGACCGAGCTTCACGGCAGCCCGGGCGACTCGCCCGAGTTCCCCCTCGTCCTCGTGATCTGGCGCGACGCGTGGTTCGACTTCGAGGAGCTCGATCCGGAGGATGCGCGAGCGGACTACCTGGTGAGCACGGTGGGATTCCTCGTGCAGCGAGGGCCGCGCTTCGTTTCCGTCGCGCAAGAGGTGCTTCCCGACGGCGACGGGTTCCGAGCGGTCACCCACATCCCCCTTGCGGTCGTGGAGAAGATCTCGCCGCTCCGTGAGTCTGACGAAGCCGCCATCGGCGATCTCGCGGCTCCGTAGCACGTATACTCGGTCGGTTCGACGCGAAGGTCGCGTCGAAGAAGAAGGAGGGATGGATGATGACTGCGAGCTCGGTCACCGTTCGCGCGTTGCGCCCCTCCGTCTCCCGCTGAGCCGTCCGGCTCTCTCGCGGTAGCTCCCGAAGGACGCGGCGTCGTCGCATGTCCGCGTCCGACGAACGAAGGAGCAACCGCTGTGCGAGACGAAGTCATCGAGCACTTCCTGGACGAAGGGCTCATCGAACGGGTCATCCGGCCCATCAAGAGCGGCAAGGAAGCGAGCGTCCACCTCTGCCGCGCCAACCGGCGCACGACCGGCGAAGAGCTGGCGGCGCTGAAGATCTACCACCCACTCGACCGGCGGGACTTCCGCGACGAGTCCATCTACCGCGACGGCGAGTTCATCAAGGAGCGGCGGATCCGCGTCGCACTTGATAAGAGAACGAGGTTCGGCCGCGAGGTGCAGGGCGGCATCTGGGTCAATCGGGAATGGGAGACCCTGCAGGCGCTGTCGGAGGCGGGCGCGCCGGTGCCACGGCCGATCGAGGTCACGGACCGAGCGATCCTGATGTCGTACATCGGCGACGAGGCCGAGGCCGCCCCGCAACTCCACCGGTACCGGATGCGCGATCAGGCGGAGTCCGAGGAGCTCCTCGAGCAGTGCATCCGCGCGATCGAGCGCATGCTGTTCCATGACGTGATCCACGGCGACCTGTCTCCGTTCAACGTGCTCGTGTGGGAAGGCAGGATCTGCGTGATCGACCTCCCGCAGGCCGTGGATCCGAAGAAGAACCGCCACGCCGAGTCCCTCTTGACGCGGGACGTCGCCCGGGTCTGCGAACACTTCGCTCGGCGAGGAGCCTCGCGGGATCCGGAGGCGACCGCCGCTGACCTCTGGACGGCATGGACGTTCGCCGATCTCGTGCCGGAGGAGCTGCGACCGCTCCTGTAAGCGACGGTTGAGCGCCCCCCCGGCGCTGGCGGATACTCCGCCCATGCCGGAACGGCGGATCGCCACGGTGCTGATGCTCGACGTGGTGGGGTCGACGCACATCGCGGCGCAGCTGGGCGACGCTCGCTACCGTGAACTCTCCTCACGGTTCAACCGGCTCGTCCGGGTCGCACTCAAGCGCTTCGGAGGGAAGGAGGAAGACCATGCCGGCGACGGCTTCTTCGCCACCTTCTCCCAACCGGACCGGGCGATCAGATGCGCGATGGCGCTCGCCGAGGAGGTCCGCGGCCTCGGCATCGAGATCCGCTCCGGCATCCACACAGGCCAGACGGAGGATCAAGCCGGCAAGACCCACGGCATCGCGGTCGTGATCGGTGCCCGGGTGATGTCGCTGGCAGATGCCGGCGAGATCCTGGTCACCAGCACCACGAAGGAGCTGGTGACCTCGGGGTTCGATTTCGAGAACTTCTCGGCGCACGAGCTGAAGGGTGTCCCGGCACCTGGCGGGTGTACGCCGTCACCGGCCTGAACGGCGAACAGCGGGCGCGGCCGCTCCAAGCGGCAGAAGCAGCCGAACGTCGCGCGGCGATCGCACCGTCGGACCCTCGGTGGCGGCCGCGCCGGTCGGCGCTGATCGCCGTGGGCTCCGCACTCCTGCTGTTGATCGCGGCCGTCGCCTTCGCCGCTACACGCGACGACGAGACGGCACCGTCAGCGGCTCCCGACCCCGTGACGCCGGCCGACTCCGTCGTGGAGGTCGATCCAGAAGGGGACCGCCGATCGTCCGATCGATCCCGCGGGATCGACGTGCGGCCTTGGAGGGCGCGTGGGACGGGCAGTCCGGGCGGATCGCGTTCATCGCGGCACGCTTCAGGATGGGAAGCGGCCAGGCGAGGTATTCGTTGTCAGTCATGGACGGCGACGGCTCTCGGAAGGAGCAGCTGCTGAGCCTCGACGCGGACGACGCGTCGGACACCGCCTGGTCTCCCGACGGAAGCCAGATCTCGTTCATCGTCTCCCAGCATGGGGAGTCCTACATCCATGTGCTCGACCTCGCCACGGGCGAGGACCGAAAGGTGGCGACCGGCGAATACGCGGTCTGGGTCGACGGCGGCACCCTCCTGGTGCAGGAGTTCCTCGCCATCCCTTCATCGCGGTGAACCTCGGACGGGAGCCCGGTCCCGCACGGACCGGGCTCTGAAGATCAGCGCCCGAAGGTTCATCCTGGACTGGTCCTAAGCGCTCAGCCGCTGGGTGGCATCTAGGAAGGCGATGCAGGCAGAGGGTGACGTTCTCCGGTTCCCCGAGCGGGCCTCGGTCCCGATGGACTTCGCGGCCTTCTTCGCGGAGCAGCATCGAGGGCTCTTCAAGGCTCTGTACTTCGTCACCGGCAACCGGGCCGACGCCGCCGAGCTGATGCAGGACGCCTTCCTGAAGCTCTGGGAGCGATGGGACGTGGTGGATCGGATCGACGATCCGACGGCCTACCTCTTCCGTGTCGCTCTGAACGGTTCCCGGATGCGGGCTCGCGCCGCACGCCGGGCCGGGCGGCGACTCATCCCGGTCGAACGGGATCGCGACCCGTTCGACGAGATCGAGCTCCGCCATGACGTCCGCACGCTCTTGCTCGACCTGGCGCCTCGGCAACGAGCCGCCCTCCTCTTGCTCGACATGTACGGCTACGGCTCCAAGGAGGCCGCACGGATCATGGGCATCCGCCCATCCACCGTGCGGGCCCTCGCGACGCAGGGGCGTGCCGTCCTCAGACGCTCGGGAGGGACGGATGCCTGAGCTCAAGGAGGTCTTCGAGATGGTCGCGCAGAAGGTCGAACCGGACCTGGATGTGTGGAACCAGCAAGAACGCCGACAGCGCCGGGCGGCGCGCAACCGTCGCCTGAGCGCGATCAGCCTCGTCGCGGCGATGGCGGTCCTGGCCGCCGTGATCGTGGTCACCTCCCGCCCGGACGCGAACTCGACCGATGTCGACGTCCCGGCCGTCCATGGCGCCGTGCCGACACTCGAGACGCTGCGGGGCATCTGGCTCTTCGACGGGGGCCCGGACGGCGGGGAGACGGGCATGCTTATGCGGTTCGATCCCGACGGCACGTTCGCGATCGATGCCTACGGATCCATCGACTCGGGACCTGCGACCCGGGGCACCTTCAGGATCGAAGGGCATCTGGTTCGGTTCGAGGTCGATCCATCGGCGCGCTGCGGAACGGGCGAGACGTTCACGTTTCGGACGGGACTTCCCGAGGACGGGCGGCTGGAGACGGTCATGGTCGAGCCCGGCTGCGGCGTCGCCTCAGGAACCGAATGGACCTGGACCCGCGTGTCACCTGTCTCCACGGGGGGCATGACGATCCGCGCAGGATCCCCGAGCGGCGACGCGGAGCCGCCCGAGGACGCGCTCGCGCTCGACGGGATCTGGCTGCTCGAAGGAACCGGGCAGCTGCTCCAGATCAGCTTCTCCGGCTCGTATGCGATCGACGATCAGGGGACGCTTGGAACCGCCGCGTACGACGAGGGTGCCCTCGAGATCGACGGACGCACCGTGGTCCTCGTCAGCGGCCCCGACTCCCGCGAGTGCCGGGAGGGCGCCCGATGGACGTGGACAGCCGTTGCCGTCGAGCCGTTCGGCTTGGCCATGCGGGCGACATCGGGTCGGGATGTGTGTGGTCATCGCGTCGAAGACGCCGCGCTGACATGGATCCGTATCTCCTCCGATTGACCGCATCGGTGAACCGCAGCGCCCGGCACGCGCACGCGTGAGAGAGAAGGGAGAGGGAGATGAAGCGATCGTTGATCCACACGACGTTGATCGTGATGGTGGCGTCCACCCTCGGGTCGGCCGGCACGGTGCTGGCGGCGCCCAGTGGATCCCCCGGACCGGAACGGTCGGGTGATGCCGTCCTCGTCTGGAACGCGAACGCCGGCGAGGCGTCTCTCGCCGCCGGCCTCGCTCCCACCGGCAACCCGCTGTACGAATCGCACATGTACGCCATGGCGCACGTGGCCATCCACGATGCCCTGAACGCGATCGACCGGCGCTACCGGCCGTACGCCTTCTTCGGGCACGCGAGCCGCCAAGCGTCGACCGATGCCGCCGTGGCGACGGCCGCGCGAGACGTCCTGGTCCCGCTGCTCGGCCAGATGTCCGCCAACGCGGCGATCGCGAGCGTGGAAGCCGACTACACCGCTGCGCTCGAGGAGGTCCCGGACGGGCCGGCCAAGAGGAAGGGCATCAACGTGGGAGCGAAGGCTGCGGAGGCCATCCTGGTGCTCCGGGCCGATGACGGTTCGGACACGCCGTTGGTGGATGCCGCCTACCCGCAGGGCGACGAGCCGGGCGAGTACCGGTTCACCCCCGGGACCCCGTTCGCGTTCGCTCCAGGGTGGGGAGACGTCACCCCGTTCGTGCTGGAAGCAAGCTCCCAGTTCCGCGCCGATGCGCCCTATGACGTGACCGAGGCCGCCTACACCGCGGACTTCGAAGAGGTGAAGCGTCTGGGTGGTGATGACGTCACCACTCCGAGCGACCGCAGCACCGACGAGACGGAGATCGCGCTGTTCTGGGTCGAGAGCTCCCCGCTGGGGTGGAACCGGATCGGCAGGATCGTCGCCGAGGGCGAGGGCCTGGACCTGTGGGAGCAGGCGCGGCTGTTCGGGCTGCTCAACATGGCCCTCGCGGACGGCTACGTCGGCTCGTTCGAGACCAAGTACCTCTACAACTTCTGGCGACCGGTCACCGCGATCCAGATGGCCGATACCGACGGCAACCCCGACACGGACGTCGATGCGACCTGGACCCCGTTGCGGGGAACGCCACCGATCCCCGACCACGACTCTGCGCACAGCGTCGAAGGAGGCGCGGCGGCACAGGTCTTCCAGCGGTTCTTCGGGACCGATGAGATCAGCTTCGAGACCTGCAGCCTGACGCTGCCGGCCGGAGGCACGTGTAGCGACGCGTCGCCCGTGACGCGTTCGTTCTCCAGTTTCACCCAGGCGGCGGAGGAGAACGCGCTGTCCCGGATCCTCGTCGGGTTCCACTTCCGGAACGCAGTCGAGGATGGGATCGCACACGGTCGCTTGATCGGCGACCGTGCGGTGGACCTGTTCATGCTCCCGGTGCACTAACCGATCCTCACTGGTTCGGGCCATGACGCCGAGAAGCCCGGTCTCTCAAGAGGGACCGGGCTTCGGCCTTCGCGCCGCGTTCGGGACGCGGCGTGTGACGCGGGTTCGACCTACTCGGTCGAGCCCGCGAGCTCGACGGGCGGCGTGTCGGGAGGCATGACGCCGGCACCGTGTTCGAACGTGATCTCGCCGTCGAGGACGTCGACGATGATCGTCTCCCCCGCGCGGAACTCCTTGTACAGGAGCTTCTCGGCGAGCGGGTCCTCGACCAGCTGCTGGATCGTCCGGCGCAGGGGTCGGGCGCCGAGCGCCTTGTCGTAGCCCCGCTCCGCGAGCAGCGTCTTGGCCGCGTCGGAGAGCTCGATGTCGACATCCTTGGACTTGAGCTGCTCCTCGACCCGCTTCATCAGCAGGTCGACGATCCGCTTCACGTCTTCCGGCGTGAGCGAGTGGAAGACGATGACCTCGTCGATCCGGTTCAGGAACTCCGGGCGGAAGGAGCGCTTGAGCTCCTCGGTCACGTTCTCCTTCATCTTGGTGTAGGTCACGGCGTCGTCGCGCGCCGCCATGAACCCGATCCCCACGCCCTTGGCGATGTCCCGGGTGCCGAGGTTGGAGGTCATGATGATGATCGTGTTCTTGAAGTCGACCTGGTGGCCCTGCGCGTCCGTCAGGTGGCCATCCTCGAGGATCTGCAGCAGCGTGTTGAACACGTCCGGGTGGGCCTTCTCGATCTCGTCGAACAGCACGACGCTGAACGGCTTGCGCCGGACGGCCTCGGTGAGCTGTCCGCCCTCCTCGTAGCCGACGTAGCCGGGAGGCGAGCCGATCAGGCGCGAGACCGTGTGCTTCTCCATGTACTCGGACATGTCGAGCTGGATCAGCGCGTCCTCGTCGCCGAACAGGAACTCGGCCAGAGCCTTGGAGAGCTCGGTCTTCCCCACGCCCGACGGGCCCAGGAAGATGAACGATCCCGACGGGCGGCGAGGATCCTTCAGACCGCTCCGGGTGCGCCGCATCGCGCGCGAGACCGCGGAGATGGCCTCGTGCTGACTGATGATCCGCCGGTGGATCTCGTCCTCCATGCGGAGGAGCTTCTCCGTCTCCTCCTCGGTGAGCTTGAAGACCGGGATGCCGGTCCAGACCGAGAGCACCTCGGCGATCTCTTCCTCACCGATCTCGGAGAGGACGTCCATCTCGCCGGCCTTCCAGCGCTGCTCGCGACGCTGACGCTCCTCCTGGAGCTGCCGTTCCTCGTCGCGGAGCGAAGCCGCACCTTCGAAGTCCTGGGCGTCGATCGCGGATTCCTTGCGGAGCCGGACCTCGGCGATCTTCTCATCGACCTCGCGAACGTCGGGTGGCGCGGTCATCCGACGGATCCGTGTGCGCGACCCGGCCTCGTCGATCAGGTCGATGGCCTTGTCCGGCAGCGACCGGTCGGCGATGTAGCGGTCGGCGAGATTCGCGGCCGCGACCAGGGCGTCGTCGGTGAAGCTCACGCGATGGTGCGCTTCGTAGCGGTCGCGAAGTCCCTTCAAGATCTCGATGGTGTGGGGGACCGTCGGCTCCTCGACCACGATCGGCTGGAACCGGCGCTCGAGCGCGGCGTCCTTCTCGAGGTGCTTGCGGTACTCGTCGCGCGTCGTGGCTCCGATGGTCTGCAGCTCACCGCGCGCGAGCATCGGCTTGAGGATGCTGGCGGCGTCGATCGCGCCTTCCGCGGCGCCGGCACCGACCAACGTGTGCAGCTCGTCGATGAACAGGACGATGTCACCGCGGGTCTTGATCTCCTTGAGCACCTTCTTGAGGCGCTCCTCGAAGTCCCCGCGATAGCGAGAGCCGGCGACGAGCGCACCGAGGTCGAGCGTGTAGATCTGCTTGCCCTTGAGGGTCTCGGGGACCTCCTCGCGGACGATGTCCTGGGACAGGCCCTCGACGACAGCGGTCTTGCCCACACCGGGCTCGCCGATCAGCACCGGGTTGTTCTTGGTCCGACGCGACAGGACCTGCATCACGCGCTCGATCTCCTTCTCGCGCCCGATCACGGGGTCGAGCTTGCCGTCCCGGGCCAGCTGCGTGAGGTTCCGTCCGAACTGGTCGAGCACCATCGATCCCTGGCCGCTGCCCTCCGGGGAACCCGAGACCTGCTCACCCTTGCCGGCGGTGTAGCCGGAGAGGAGCTGGATCACGGTCTGGCGGACGCGGTTGAGGTCCGCACCGAGCTTCTGCAGCACCTGCGCGGCGACGCCCTCGCCCTCGCGGATCAGTCCGAGCAGGATGTGCTCGGTACCGATGTAGTTGTGACCGAGCTGCAGCGCTTCGCGGAGCGACAGCTCGAGAACCTTCTTGGCGCGCGGGGTGAACGGGATGTGACCCGTCGGCGCGGCCTGGCCCTGCCCGATGATCTCCTCGACCTGCTGACGAACGGCTTCGAGAGAGATGTTGAGCGACTCCAGCGCCTTGGCGGCGACGCCCTCACCCTCATGGATCAAGCCGAGGAGGATGTGCTCCGTACCGATGTAGTTGTGGTTGAGCATCCTCGCTTCTTCTTGGGCGAGGACGACCACCCGACGTGCTCGGTCGGTGAATCGCTCGAACATGCCCTACATCCCTCCAGGCGGCGACTCGTCCGTCCGGCCCCGAGGATCGTCGGACCCCGTCCTACCCTCGAGGTACATGAGGCGCCGCTCCCTTCCGGTCACAGCGCCTCTCTGCACGCAGTATACCCAGCGTCCCCGATACGCCAGCACGCGGTGCCACATCACTTGCGTCCTCCTGGCCGTCCTCCGGGACCTGTCCGGTCGCGAGATCCGTCCCTCACACTTCATCCTTCGGAAGAAGTCGGTCCGGGGATGAGTTCTCCGGGAAAGAAGTGGGATCTCGCATCCGCTCGTCGAGGGTGATACGAGGCATAGACCTTTCGGACCAGAAGGATCACCCGGAAGACCGTTGGCAGGGCGCGGTACCGACTGTCAGCATCTGCGAACCGCTCCTCGTGTCCCCACGCGGGAGTGCTTCCCACAGCCTCGAGGTCGGATCCCCAGTCCAGCCTCTTCGGAAGGAGAGCTAGGACCGTGCGAGTGCTCGTTGTCGATGACCATCCGGCATTCCGGAAGGCGCTCGCGTCGGCGCTGCAACTGGTCTCCGACATCGAGGTCGCGGGCGAGGCCGCGGGCGGAGAGGACGCCTGCATCGGAGCGAAGGAGCTCCAACCCGACGTCGTCCTGATGGATCTGTCGATGCCCGACATCTCGGGGATCGAGGCGATGCAGCGCATCCATTCCTCGGCCCCGGACCTTCCGGTCGTGATCCTCACGGCCCATGCGGACGAAGGGGTGGAACGTGCGGCACGCGGCGCCGGTGCCTCCGGGTTCGTGGCGAAGGGGAGGGGTCTCCAGGACATCCTGTCTGCTCTGCACCAGGTGACACGAGGTGACGAGCGCGCGAGCTGACCCGGCGACGTTAGGGTCCCGGCCGTGGGCTGCCTGATCGTCCTGTTCGTCCTCGTGCTTCCCCGCACGATCATGGTCGTGCTCTGGTTGTTCTCCGAGTACCTGTCGACCGCGTTCGGGACCTGGGTCTGGCCGCTGATCGGCTTCTTCCTCCTCCCCACGACCACGCTCGCGTACGCCGTGGCCGAGAACCGATACGGGGGCGTGAGGAGCCTCGGGCTCGTGCTGGTGATCCTCGGCGTCCTCGTCGACCTGGGCGCCATCGGCGGCGGGGGCAGGGGCGCCGGGAAACGCTGGGCCCGCGCGGGCTGAGTCAGGAACCGTCAGACAGATGGGGGCCGGCTCGCCGAAGGCGAGCCGGCCCCCACGGATGCCCCGGGTGCGACGGGGCCACCCCCTACTTCCCCAGCTTGCGCGCCGTCGTCTTTTTGACGGTGCGCTTCCGGGCCATCCGCTTGATGGACTTCTTTTCGACCGCGCGAGCGGACTTCGCCTTGGCCTTCGTCGCGGCCTTCGGCTGGATCGGCTTGTCCGCCATCTCCCCGCCTTCCCGTCCGAGATCCTCGAACAGTCCGAACCTAGCGACCGAGGCTGGAGCGACGATGTGACGCAGATAACAACCGACGGGTGAGATCCATCACGGGTGAAACGTGACGGATGTCACGTCGTTCACTCGGCGGCTTCGGGGCGCTGCGAGGGGAACATGATCAGGTCGCGGAGCGACGGCGCATCCGTAAGGAGCATGAGGAGCCGGTCGATCCCGAGCCCCAGTCCTCCCGCCGGCGGCATGCCGTGCTCGAGCGCGCGGAGGAAGTCCTCGTCGAGCGGATGTGTCTCCTCGACGCCCGCGGCTTTGAGCTGCTGTTGAAGCTCGAGCTTCGCCCGCTGTTCCAACGGGTCGGTGAGCTCGGAGAACGCGGTGACCAGCTCGAGGCCACCGATGACCAGGTCGAAGTGCTCCGTGAGCTCGGGGTTCGATCGGTGCGGCCGGGCGAGCGGTGACACCTCCCGGGGGAAGTCGCAGATGAACGTCGGCTCGACGATCGTGTCCTCGACGAGTTTCTCGAACAGCTCGACGACGAGCTTGCCCGGCCCCCAGGCGTCGTCCACGGGCACGCCGTGGCGCTCGGCGATCGCGGGAAGGTCGGTGCGGTCCAAGCCGATCTCTTCCCCCGTCGCCGACGAGACCGCGTCGAGCATGGTGAGGCGGCGGAAGGGCGGGGCGAGGTCGATCTCCGTGTCCCGCCACGGGATCGTCAGCGTGTCGCCTCGATCCATGACCGGGCTCACCGCGCGAGCGCTCTCACGGACGAGCACCTCCGAGAGCTCCATCATCGTCGTGTAGTCGCCGTAGGCCTGATACGCCTCGAGCATCGTGAACTCCGGATTGTGGTCGCGGTCGATGCCCTCGTTCCGGAAGTTGCGCCCGAGCTCGTAGACGCGCTCGATCCCACCGACGAGGAGCCGCTTGAGGTAGAGCTCCAGGGAGATCCGAAGCTTCATGTCGACGCCCAGGGCCTCGTGGAACGTCGTGAACGGGCGAGCGTTGGCGCCGCCCGCCACCGTCTGGAGCATCGGGCCCTCGACCTCGACGAAACCGCGCTCGTGGAGCACCTCACGCAGGGCGCGGAGGACGGCCGCGCGCGCCGCGAGGGCGCGGCGCGGCGTCTCGTCGGCGATCAGGTGGAGGTAGCGCCGGCGCTGCTGCAGGTCCGGATCCTTGAGACCGTGCCACTTCTCGGGGAGCGGTCGGAGCGACTTGGTCAGCATCGCCCATCGCTGGACGAAGATCGACAGCTCGCCGCGTCGGGTCGTGCCCACCGGTCCGGTGGCGCCGATGATGTCCCCGAGATCCACCTCGTCCAATCGCCCGAAGCTCTCCTCGTCCAGATCGGCCTGGTTGCAGACGAGCTGGATGTCCCCGGTGCCGTCGCGAAGCGTCAGGAACTTCAGCTTGCCCATGTCGCGCTTGAGGACGACACGGCCCGCGACCGTGACGGTGTCGTCCTCTCGCTGGTCGGGAGGGAGCGACGCGTACCGCTCGCGGAGCGCCTTGGTCGGGGTGGGTTCGTCCACGTCCAGGGCGTCCCGGAGGCTGATCGCGAACGCGGTGTCTCCGAGGCGCCCCAAGGACTCGCGACGTGCTCGCAACACGTCCTCCTCGCGCGAGCGCGCGGCTCCGTCTCCCTGCTCAGTCATCGACGTTCTTCTCGTGGACCAGCCGGAGACCCTCGAGCGTCAGGAACGGCTCGTGATGATCGATCGTCCGGCAGTGCGGGATCACCACCGGCGCCAGTCCTCCCGTGGCGATCGTCGTCGCCGCGCCCAGCTCACCTCGGATCCGGTCGACGATCCCGTCGACCTCGCCCGCGGTGCCGAACACGAGGCCCGACTGGATCGCTTCCACGGTGTTCTTGCCGATCACCGAGGGCGGCGCGTCGAGCTCGACCCGCGTGAGCCTGGCGGCGCGTTGCATGAGGGTGGCGGCGGAGATCTGGAGCCCGGGCGCGATCACGCCTCCGAGGAACTCGCCCTGATCGGAAACGACGTCGAAGTTCGTGCCCGTCCCGAAGTCGACGACGATCGCGGGGCCTCCGAACCGCGTGAAGGCCGCGAGCGTGTTCACGATCCTGTCCGCGCCGACCTCGCGGGGGTTGTCGGTGAGGATCGAGACGCCGGTCTTCGTGCCGGGCCCCACGATCAGCGGCTCGAAGGTGAGGTACCGGACGGCCATCTCGCGGAGCTGCTGCGTCACGTCGGGAACGACGGAGGCGATGCAGAGCCCGGAGAGCTTCTCCAGCGAGAGGCCCCGGTGCTCCAGCAGCCCTGCGAAGACGAGCGCCAGCTCGTCTGCGGAGCGCTCCGGCTGGGTGGAGAGACGCCACGTCTGGGCGAGCTCGGGACCGTCGAAGACTCCGAGCACGGTTTCCGTATTGCCGACGTCGGCGGTGAGCAGCATCGCGCGGGCTCCAAGCACACGTTCGTGCGATCGATGGAGGAACGGTCCATCGTGGCCCACGGACAGGGCGGCGACAACTCAGCTCGCTGTCCTTGGTCGCTGTCTCCGGCCGCGTTCTCAGGCGGCCGGTGGGAGACGCAGGTTGTCGATGAGCCTCGCCGACGGGAACCGCGCGGCGACGATGGCTCGAGCGGGCATGTCGAGACGGGTGATCGGCTCGAAGGTGTCCTCCCCGACGACCGCCGCGTAGTCGAGCCGCGCGAGCGGCGTCGCGCCGATCTCGCGGCCCATCGCCGCGATCAAGATCGCGGCGTCGGTCTCACCACCGCGGGCGAGCGCCGCCGCCTCCGACAGCGCCAGGAACAGGCAGCCGGCCTGGTCGCGCTCGTCGGCGCTCAGGCGGGCGTTCCTCGACGAATGGGCCAGGCCATCGACAGCGCGCACCGTCGGGCACGGGACGACCGTGACGGGCAGGTCCATCTCCTCGACCATCCGGCGAACGAGGAAGAGCTGCTGCGCATCCTTCTCACCGAAGTACGCGCGGCACGGCCCGGTCAGGTCGAAGAGACGGTGCACGACCTTCAGGACACCGTGGAGATGACCGGGCCGGGCCGCTCCCTCGAACGTCTCGCCGACCGTGCCCGGGTGGGGCTCCGGCAACGCCACACCCGGGGGATAGACCTCCTCCACGGGGGGAGCCCAGACCGCGTCGACGCCGAGTCGTCGACAGAACTCGAGGTCTCCCGCCTCATCGCGCGGATAGGTCGCGAGATCCTCACCCGGTGCGAACTGCGCAGGGTTGACGAAGATCGTGACGAGCAGCCGTGGCACGTCGCCACCGGCCCGCCGGATCAGCGAGACGTGGCCCTCATGGAGGGAGCCCATCGTGGGGATCAACCCCACCGCCGATCCCTCCCCCGATGGGGCAACGGCCGTCGGAACGGACGCGGTGGCATGTCCCGGGAGCGGGTTCGGGAAGGCCGCACGCCATGACGCGGCGATGTCCCGAAGCTCGTCCGCGCTTCGGATCAGCTCCATGCGTCGAGCACGTCCTCCACGGCGACCCGCGATCCGGACGGGAGCCGCCCGGATCGCTCGGCGATGTCGAGCGTCGCCCTGGCCATCGCCACGTAGGGGGGGACGAGATCCGGCGCGTGCCGTCCGAGTGCCTCGAGGTTCCGGCGGATCGTCCCGGCGTCGCCTCGCACGGCCGGGCCGGTGAGCGCCTGCGCCGAGCCGAGCTGCTCGACGTGGTCCAGCGACGCCCGCTGCAGCGGTGCCATGGCCCCTGCGGGTTCGGGGACACCCGCGGCCCCGAACAGCGACTGCGCGATCGCCGAGGTGGTCACCAGATAGTTCGACGCGAAGACGGCGGCCGCGTGATACAGCGGGCGGAGGTCGTTCGCGAGCCGGAAGGGCTCGCCGCCGACGTCGCCGGCGAGCCGCTCCCCGAGGAGTGACCCGTCGTCGTCGGCGGCCGTGACCGCGATCGCACACCCGGGCAGTCCCACCAGAGCCGAGTCCACGTCCGGGAACGTCTGCAGGGGATGGATCGCGAGGACCCGCGCCCCGGCCTCTGCCGCAACCCTGAGGACCTCGAGACCGAGCGATCCGGACAGGTGGGTCACCGACGTTCCGGGACCCACGGCGGCCGCCACCGCGAGCGCCTCCGCCGTCTGCTCGATGACATCGTCAGGGGTCCCGATCACGACGAGCTCCGCCCGGGCGGCCGCCGCCGCGGGCTCGAGGAACGGCACGCCGGGGAGGTAGGAGCTCGCGCGTGTACGCGTCTCCGCTCGGCCCGAGATGCCCACGATCCGGTGACCCGCCCGTTCGAGGAGGACCGCGATCGCCGTCCCGACCGTACCCGCGCCGATCACCGCGACGTTCATCGGTCGAGTATCGCAACTCGCCTCGTCACGACCGCACGGCGGCCTCGTGATGCGACCATGTCAGGCGGGCTCGGGGTTCCCTAGAGGCCCGTGACCGGCTCACGAACGATCCAGGCGATCGGACCATCGGGGCTCGGTGCGGCGTCGGGGAGCTTCAACGCCGTGAGTCGGTTCTCTCGAAGGTGCCAGAGGCGGTCGTCCGTGAGGACGAACGCCGTCCCGTCGTTGGCGTAGGTCGCGGCCGTGGAGCCGCGGACCTGGATGACGTAACGAGGGATCGCCGGCTCGCTGCCGGCGATCCCGATCGGCACCTCCCAGAGCGCATCGCCGTCCAGCCCCTGCCGGCCGATGACCAGCGCCCGCGTGCCTCCGTCCGTGTACGCGAGCACCCGCTCGATCCGCAGCGGCGCGGCGTCCGCCAAGAGATCGACCGGCCTCCCCCCGAACATCCGATATCGCGACGCCTCCCCGGACACTTGGAGCGGCGGCGCATCCGGCTCGGAAGAGAGCTGCTCGGGCAGGAACTCGGTCGCCGGCGTCACCAGCATCTGACCCCCGGGTGAGACGTCGATCACGCCGTGGTGCGCGAGCAAGAGGCCGGCGTCTTCGTACCCGGTCCCGACGACGTTCACGTCGTCTCGGCCGAGGACCGTGAGGAAATAGCCCACGCTCGTCCGGCCGACGGACAGGACGTCACCGCAGATGGTCTCGTGCAGCACGGTCTCGACCCCCGGCTGCCCCACCTCGACCGCCGTCACATCGACGTCGCGGTGGCAACCGCCGAGCGACGGCCCACGATCGACCAACAACACCGTGCCCCCTCGTCGGGTCCAGGTGACGATGTCGCCGCTGCCGACCCACTCGACCGCGGCGCCCGGAGCGAGAGAGTCGAGGAGCGAAGCCTGTTGCGCGCCGCTCCTCATGAGGGAGGTGACCCCGAGCCAACCGTGGCCCGCCGAGCGGACGTTGACCAGGGTGACCGGCGCGGGGACGAGCGGACCCTTCGAGACCTCGTCGGTCGCGAGGTTCCACCGCCACACGCGGGCCATACCGTCGCCGACGGGAACCGTGTAGATCAAGCGCCCACCGGTCTGCAGAGGGACCGGACTGGGTCCGGCGGCGGGGGAAGGACCCGGATCGAGACTTCCTCGCGCCAACAAGGACGCGACGATGGCGAACACCGCGCCCGCGATCAGGAGGATCGTTCGTGGGTTCGAGGGCGCAGGACGCGCCTCGTGAAACGGAGGCTCGGCGGGTCCCTCGGCCGGCTCGATCACCGGCGCCGCCGCCGGTGCGGGTGGAACGCGCCGCTCCCGTTCGCTCGGGGCGGACCGGTAGAGCGGCGTGCCGCACCGAGGGCACGCCGAACCGCTCGACTCGCCTTGCCAATCGCATCGGAAGCACGTCGCCCTCATGGGCGCACCGCGAGCGGGGGCGCGGATGGGATGACGCCGCTCGTATCGACCCGCACGTCCTTCAGTCGCGTGCCGTCGGGCAGGACCGGGTCGGGCTCGAGCTCCAGCAGCGGCAGGAGGACGAACGCACGCTCCGCC
Organism: uncultured Actinomycetota bacterium; assembly: GCA_963750945.1. GTDB lineage: Bacteria > Actinomycetota > UBA4738 > UBA4738 > HRBIN12 > JAJNBA01. The sequence goes on from CAVVSH010000014.1 coordinate 262,536, forward strand.
ATCCGAGGGTGCGGCACAACGAGGTCCGACTCGTCGATCCGCTCCTCGTCGAAGAACAGGATGTCGACGTCGAGCGTGCGCGCACCCCATCGCTCCTTCCGGACGCGCCCCAGCCGCGCTTCGATCCGGCGAGCGACATCCAGGAGATCTCGCGCCGAGAGATCGGTCTCGACGCGGATGACGGCGTTCAGGTAGTCGGGCTGGGGAGGACCGCCGACGGGCGTCGTCTCCCACACCCGGCTGGATGCGGTGACCCGTAGCCCGGGCTCCGTCTGCATGGCGTCGGCAGCAGCCTGGAGGTTCGCGAGGCGATCCCCGAGGTTCGAACCGAGTCCGAGGAAGGCGACGACGCTCATGGGGACCTACCCGCCCGCGGTGGCGCCCCCGGTCGCCGTCGCGGCGGCGGCCACCCCGTCGATCCCAAGGCGCCCGGCCGCGTTCGGCTTGTGCACCACCGCGGTCACCGTCGCGACCCGCGGGATCGACGCGACCCGCCGTGCGATCGCGCCGGCCATCGTCTCGATGAGGTCGAACGACCCTTGCTCGATGATCTCGCGGACCGTGTCGGTGATCACGCGATAGTCCGCCGTCGAGTCGACCGAGTCATCAACCGCGTCGACCTCGAGGTCGAGGTCGACGACGAACGGTTGCGGGACGTCTTTCTCGCCGGGGCGTGCGCCGTGACGGCCTTCGGCACGGATGCCGGAGAGGAACAGGCGGGCTGGGTTCATGGCCCGGTCTCCTCGTCGTCCTCGACGAACCAATCGTCGCGTTCGTCAGCCTCGAGATCGACCCAGGGAGGCCGGCGTTCGAGCTGGATCCGCACCACGCCTTCGTGCGAGTGACCGGCATCGTGCGTGTCCCCGTGAGGCACTTTCAGATACCGCGCGCGGAGATACTCGAGGATCATCGGCGCGATCGTGGCGGCCGCCTCGCTCGTGAGGTCGTGGCCGCACCCCGGCAGGAGACCGAGCGTGGACGTCGGGATCGCGTCGTTCAACTCCTCGGCGACCGAGACCGGCACCACGTCGTCGTCCTCACCCCACAGGAGGAGGACGGGGAACTCGAACGAGGCGAGGAGGTCGGCGCCGACGCCTTCGGCGCGCGGCGCGTCGAGCAGGACCATCGCCTCGACACGCCCCTCGGCGGCGAGCGTCTGGGCGAGCGCCCCGCCGGTGCCGTGGCCGATCACGCCGAAGCGCTCACCGTCGATCTCGGCTCGGAGGTGATCGAGCTTCGTCCGCGTGTCGCCGCCGGGCAGGTCCGGCGCGACCACCCGGAAGCGGGTTTCGAGGAGTGGGACGAACTCGCGCCATTGGTCCGCGGTGCGCCCCTCGTCGTGGAGGAGTAGCACGATCGGTCGATCGTCCGTCACGACCGCTCCCGGGCGATGGCGTCCACCACGCGGAGCGCGCGCACCGTGGGCCCGACGTCGTGGACGCGCACTATCTCCACGCCTTGCGACGTGCACCACACCGCGGCCGCGACGGAACCCTCGAGGCGATCGGCGGGATCGTCCGTACCCGAGAGCTCGCCGATGAAGCGCTTCCGGGAAACGCCGGCGAGCACCGGCACGCCCAATTCGCGGAACGAGCCGATCGCACGGAGGAGCGCGAGGTTGTGCTCCAGGTTCTTCCCGAAGCCGATCCCCGGGTCGACGCAGAGACGGTCGCGGCCGATCCCGGCCGCGACCGCCGCCTCGAGGCGCTCGGCGAGGGATCCGCGCACCTCCGCGACGACGTCGTCGTAGCGGGGATCCGCCTGCATGCTCTTGGGCTCGCCCTGCATGTGCATCAGGACCATCCCGGCCCCGGCGGACGCGACCACGTCGAACATGTCCGGATCGGTGCCGGCGGCGATGTCGTTCACGACATCGGCGCCGGCCGCGAGAGCCTCGCTCGCGACCGCGGCCTTGCGCGTGTCCACCGACAGGAGGGGCTCCGGCGCTTCGCGCCGGAGCCCCTCGATCACCGGGAGGACGCGCGCGAGCTCTTCGTCGACGCCGACCGGATCCGATCCGGGCCGGGTGGATTCGCCGCCGACGTCGAGGACGTCGGCGCCCTCCTCCAGGAGCTGCAGCCCATGTGTCACGGCCGCTTCGGCATCCTCGAACATCCCTCCGTCGCTGAACGAGTCGGGGGTGACGTTCACGATGCCCATCACGAGCGTCCGCTCTCCGAGCGGCAGCTCGCGATCACGACAACGCCAGACGAGCCCCATCGCCACAGATGGTAGTGCGGCGGCAGAACCTCAGCGCATGCCGATGTGGTCCATCGCCTCTTGACGGGTTCGGGCATCGGAGCGGAAGAGCCCGCGCACCGCCGACGTCACGGTCACCGCACCGGGCTTCTTGATCCCCCGCATCGTCATGCAGAAGTGTTCGGCCTCGATCACCACGAACACGCCGCGGGGTGAGAGGGCCCGATCGATCGCCTCGGCGATCTCCGTCGTGAGCCGCTCCTGCACCTGCGGCTTCTTGGCGAGCAGGTCGACCACCCGCGCGATCTTCGACAGGCCGGTGATCTGCTGGGCCTTGTTCGGGATGTAGGCGACGTGGGCGCGACCCGCGAACGGGATCAGATGGTGCTCGCAGAACGACTGCATCGGGATGTCCCGGACCATGATCATCTCGTCGTGGTCGGCACCCTCGACGACGGTGACGAGCTGCGAGGCGTCCTTCCCGATCCCGGCGAAGATCTCTTCGTACATCCGGGCCACGCGGGCCGGCGTCTCTCGGAGGCCGCCGCGGTCGGGATCCTCCCCGATGCCCTCGAGGATCAGCCGCACACCCTCCTGGACCTTCTCGGCGTCGAACGCTTCGGGCGGTTCCAGCAGGTCCATCGGGCGGATGCTATCGGGGAACCAGCGCGTCGAGCGCGGCCGGGAGCCCCGCGAGGTTGAAGAGCTCGCCCGCACGAGGGAGGTCGCTCGACTCGTCCAAGCGGTTGATCCAGACGCAGGGGAGCCCGAGCTGCGCGCACGGCTCGACGTCGTGATACAGCGATGCCGCCACGTGGACGTGGGATCCCCGGTCGGCCGTCGTCGTCTGGAAGAACGTGTTCCAGTGTCCGAAGGCTGGCTTGTAGGAATGCGCTTCGGCGGCCGTGATCCGAACGTCCACCTCCACGCCGATCGTCTTCAGGGAGGCGTTCAGGAGGTCAGGGTCCGAGTTCGACAAGATGGCGAGGCGCCAGCCGCGGTCCCGGAGCTCCGCGAGCGAGCCGGTGACCTCGGGGAAGGGACGCCACGACGGCAGCGATTCGGCGAGCGCGTCCTCGCGCCCCGGCGGCATCTCCAGCCCCTCCGCCTCCGCGATCGCTGCGAGCGTGTCCCGTAGCACCTGCCGGTAGGGGATATCGCTGCCGGCCTGCAGCCTGCGCTCACCCTCGTGGTACCGATAGAACAGGCGCTGCGCATCCTCCTCGGGCCAGACACGTGCCAGCGCTCTCCGGATGCCGCCGTCCCAGTCGATCAGCGTGCCGTAGCAGTCGAATGTGGCCCAACGCTCGGTCATCGCCGGAGTGGCCCGGGGCCTTCGGGCTGGGGGAACATCTCGGTGCGGGAGACCGCGAGCCCGGCGCTTCGAACCTCAGGAGCACGGGGGGCGCGCTTGGTGACGGCTTTGAAGAACGCCTCGACCTCGTCCCGATCCAGCGTCTCCTTCTCGAGAAGGAGGGCTGCCAGCTCGTCGAGCTTCTGCCGATGCTCGTCCAAGATCTCGAGGGCGACGTCATGGGCTTCATCGAGAAGGCGGCTGACCTCGTTGTCGATCTCGTAGGCGACCGCATCGGAGTAATCGGGCGTGGATGCCCAGTCGCGGCCGAGGAAGACCTCTCCCTGCTTCTGCCCGAGCGTCCGCGGCCCGATCGAATCGCTCATCCCGTGCTCGGTCACCATCTGACGGGCGATCTTGGTCGCGCGCTCGATGTCGTTGCCGGCGCCGGTGGAGATGTCTCCCGCCACGATCTCTTCGGCTACCCGGCCACCCATCAGCATCGCCAGCTCGTCCCTGAGCTCCTCGCGGGTCATCATGAACTTGTCCTGCTCGGGAAGGGTCAGCGTGTACCCGAGCGCGCGACCGCGGGGGATCACCGTGATCTTGTGGACCTCGTCGGTGTTGGGAAGGACGTGCGCGACCATGGCGTGGCCACCCTCGTGGTACGCGATCAGGCGGCGCTCTTCCTCGCTCATCACGCGGCTCTTGCGCTCGGGGCCCGCCATCACTCGGTCGATGGCCTCTTCGACCTCCTTCATCGTGATGCTCTTCTTCGAACGTCTGGCGGCGAGGAGGGCTGCCTCGTTGATCACGTTGGCGAGGTCGGCGCCCGTGAACCCTGGTGTGCGCCGGGCGAGGATGTCGAGATCGGCGTCCGGATCGAGCGGCTTGCCCTTCGCGTGGACGCGGAGGATGGCCTTGCGTCCCTCGAGATCCGGTCGGTCGACCACGATCTGGCGGTCGAACCGGCCGGGACGCAAAAGCGCGGGATCCAGGATGTCGGGCCGGTTGGTCGCGGCCATCAGGATCACCGTCGTTCGCTGGTCGAACCCGTCCATCTCCACCAGGAGCTGGTTCAGCGTCTGTTCGCGCTCGTCGTGGCCGCCGCCCAAGCCGGCGCCGCGATGGCGGCCGACGGCGTCGATCTCATCGACGAAGACGATGGCCGGCGCGCTCGCCTTCGCCTGCTCGAAGAGGTCTCGCACGCGCGCGGCCCCCACGCCCACGAACATCTCGACGAAGTCGGAACCGCTGATCGAGAAGAACGGGACGCCGGCCTCGCCGGCGACGGCGCGAGCGAGGAGCGTCTTCCCCGTCCCGGGCGGCCCGAAGAGCAGCACGCCGCGCGGGATCTTCGCACCCATCGCTTGGAACTTGGCCGGATGCTGGAGGTACTCCTTGACCTCCTCCAACTCCTCGATCGCCTCATCCACGCCGGCGACGTCCTTGAACGTGGTCTTGGGCTGGTCCTTGCCGACCGTCTTGTGACGGCTCCGACCGAACTGCATCACACGGCCACCGCCGCCCTGTGATCGGTTCATCATCCAGAGGAACAGGCCCGCCAGCAGCAGGATCGGCAGGACGTAGTACAGGAGCCCGACGAGCTCGTTCGGCTTCTGCGGCTTCGCCTCGAACGGCACATCCGCTTCCTGGAGCTGCGTGGTGATCTCATCGGCGCTCTCGACGGGGTACGTCACCACGTACTCGGTGCCGTCTTCGAGCTGCCCGCGGATCTCCTGATCGCCCTCGAGGATCTCCGCGTTCTTGATCTCGCCGTCCTCGAGGAGGCTCGAGAACTCGTTCAGCTTGATCGTCTGCGCGGTCTCCGGGCGGTTCATGACCGACAGCAGTCCGAAGAACAGGACGGTCGCCCCCACGATCCAGATGGTCGGGGTACGAGCGAGTCTTCGGAGCGGAGGTTCGGACTGTGGCAATGGCCTCTTCCCTCGGGACGCGTTCCTGGGGACGCAACGGGCCCCGGCAGAGAGCGCGCCCGAGCCCAGAGCCAGGTTAGCACCAGCCCCAGACGGGGCGGCCGGCGCTACCTGATCCCGGTGTCGACGGTGACGACGATCTCCGTGAAGACCCCGGGTTCGACCGTGACGGTCTGCGGCTTCGCGAACGGAGGCGAGGTCTCGGACACGATCGACACCTCGTAGGTGCCCGGCTCGAGCGAAAGCTCGAAGCCGCCCTCCGAGTCGGTCTCCACCGTGAACTCCTCACGGCTTTCCGAGTCGGTCACGATCACCCTGCCCTCGTACGGGAGCTCCGGACATGGCGAGCCTTGGACCTCGACCGGGCACTGCGGGCCGGAGAGCGCCTGTCCGCGGATCCCCGACGCGCCGTCGCCGGTGCCGTTGCCTCCGCAGGAGGCGACGGCGAGGGCGACGAGGATGGGGGCGAACCGCTTCACGCCCGGTTGGACGACCCCGGGCAGCGGGTGGTTCCGCTAGCCGCCGTAGGCCTCGGGCTTCAGGGTCGCGATGTAGGGCAGGTTCCGGTAGCGCTCGTCGAAGTCGAGCCCGTAGCCCACCACGAAGTCGGGCGGGATATCGAAGCCGACGTACCGGATGTCAAGCGGCACCTTCTGGATCCCCGTCTTGCGGAGCAGCGCGGCGACCTCGAGCGACGCGGGCTTGCGGGCCGCCAGGTTCTTCAGCAGGTACTTGAGCGTGAGCCCCGAGTCGACGATGTCCTCGACCAGGAGCACGTCCATCCCGTCGAGGTCGTGATCCAGGTCCTTGAGGATCCGTACGACCCCCGAGGTCTTGGTGGCGGCCCCGTACGACGAGACCGCCATGAAGTCGAACTCCAGCGGCAGCCGGACGTAGCGGGCCAGGTCGGCCATCACCACGAACGCGCCCTTGAGGACCCCGACCAGCAACAGCGACTTGCCCTCGTAGTCCTCGGAGATCTGCCTGCCCATCTCCGCGAGCTTGCCCTGGATCTCCTCGGAGGAGATCAGGACTCGTTCGATGTCGGGTTCGTAGGCCTGCACGTAGTCGGTCAGTGTAGAGACCGCGGTCATCGCTCCCCCTTCGGCGTCGAAGAACCCATCAACTCTCGGGGGAAGAACGAGAAACGCGAACGTACTCCTTCTCCCGGATCGCCTTCAACCCCCCGGAGAGATCACGGCGCCGGCCGGGTCTCCCTCGCGCCAGATCGATCACCGCCGCGACGTCGGTTTCGGCGAGCCGATGTCCCATCAGGCGGAACTCGTTGGCCAGGCTCATCCGGTCGATGAACTCGTACGGCGCCTCGTGGACCCGATCGATCTCGAATCGGAACCCGCCCTCCCATCGGTTCGGGCTGGTTGCCCGAGATGCCACCTCCCGGCGGATCAGCGGCTCGATCATCCGAAGTTGGTCGGCGGTCCGGACGATCGCCTTCCGGGCCCCGCCATGCCTGACCTCGTCCATCATCGGCAGGACCTGATGCCGGATCGCGGCTCGGAGCTTCGACGTGTCGTCGTTGGTCGGATCCCGCCGAGGCCGGAGGTGGAGCGCTCGGCAGAACGCAAGGACCTCCTCGCGACCCACTTCGAAGAGGGGTTCGACGTCCGCCTCGTGGTGAGCGGACGGCCCCGCGAGGCCGAGCGGGCCGGCGCCGGCCATCAGGCAGACGAGCAACCACTCGGCCCGGTCGTCCAGCGTGTGTGCGCGAGCGATCTTCGAGGCGCCGATCTCGGATGCGACGGCGGCCCGCGCACGGCTCCGAGCGGTGAACCCCCAGGCTTCGACGGACTCACCCTTGACGGGCGCGTCCTCGGCGGTCCGGAGGTGGAACGGGAGCTTCAGGCGGACGGCGAGCTTCCGCACGTACGCGGCGTCTTCGGCGGAGTCGGGACGCAGACGATGGTCGAAGTGGAGGACGGCGAGGCGGATCTTGAACAGACGCCGGAGATGCCACAACGAGTAGAGCAGGCAGACGGAGTCGGGACCGCCGCTGCACGACACGAGGACCAGATCGCCCGGGGCGAACATCTCGTGCTCGCGGGCCGTCTTGGTGACCCGCTCCAGCACCCGGGCGACCGCCGGAGGCCGGGGAGGCACGTCAGCCCCCGGCGACGCGCGCGATCCAGCGCTCGGGTTCGGCGATCTCCTCGACGCTCGGGAGGCCCTCGGGCGCGAGCCACACGCGATTGAAACCCGCCATGCCCGAGCTCGTCACCACCTCTCGGACGAACCGCTCCCCGGCGTCATATTGCTCGATCTTCTTGTCGAAGCCGATCGCACGCTGGAACGTCCGCTCCATCCCTCCGGCTCGACGCCGCCGTTCCGCCAGCGCCTTCCGCATCCCTGCCAGGTCACTTACGTGATCCTTCGCGACCTCGTTCATGACGAACGACGCGTGTCCTTCGAGGAGGGACATCACCCCCTGCACGTGGCGAACGATCTCGCGCTGCTCCTCGTTCAGCAGGAGGAAGATCCCACCCATCCCCCGGATGTCGGCGCCGGCGCGCGCTTCGTCGATGGCCCGCCGGAGCTGGCTCGAGAGGTCCGTCGACTCGAGGGAGATCGTTCCGAGATAGCGATCCACCTGCCCGCGGATGTGACTCCGCAGCCACGGTGCGGCGGCGAACTGCACGCGGTGCGTCACTTCGTGGATCGCGATCCACAGCCGGAAGTCACGCGGAGCGAGCGAGAAGCGCTGCTCCACCTCCGCCACATTCGGACCGACGAAGTAGAGCAACCCCTCGTCGTCCGGCGGGAGGAAGGCGTCGTATTGACCCAGCACCCTTCTCGAGACGTAGCCGAGGAGGCCGCCGGCTTGGGCGCCCAGCGCCTTGCGTCGGAACGCACCGTTGCCCGACTGCTTGGCGAGGATCCGGCCGGCCAGCGGCTCCAGCATGCGCTGGAGCCCGCTCAGGTTGGCGCGGATCCAATCACCCCTGCCCATCACCCACGCACGCGATCGGAAGCCGCCTGGATCCAGCGTGGTGAACTCCGAGATCTGCGTCTCCGCCAACGAGACGAACTCCGCGAAGTCCTCGCGCATCCGCGCGCGATCGGCGGGCGGGACCCGGACGCCGGGACCGGCGACCCGGCGACCGATGGCGAGCGCAGCGTCCCAGTCGGCGAGACGGGCGGCTTGCGAACCCATCGACCAGTCGACACGGGTGGCGTCCATCCGGACAGGCTACGCGCTTCTCGAGGCTAGGCCTCGCCCGCAGCCTTCTTCCGAGCGGCGATCATCGCCGCGCGTCGAGCCTGCCCCTCGGCGACGCGCTTGTCGGTTCCCTTGTCGAGGAGCTCCTTCAAGGTCTGGTCGAAGACCTCCTGATCGAGCGAGACCTCCGGCCGCTCGGCGGGGGCGGCGGCGGGAGCCGGCGCGGGCGCCGGGGTCTCGGCGGCGGGCGGGGCTTCGGCCGGCGCTCCCTCGCTCGCAGGCGCCGCCTGCGGCGCCTCGGTCGAGGGAGCCTCCGCGCCAGGTCCCGCGGGCGCGGGCGCGGCAGGAGCCGGGGCGGTCGCGGGAGCGGCAGCTGCCGCCGCCGCTACACCCGCCGGCTGTGGCAACGGCGGGGGCGCCACCACCATGGGGGCGGCGGCCTTGATGTCCACGGTCCGACGCGGGAGCTCCTCGCCCGGCCGCACCCGATCGGCGCGAACCACCCGCAACGTCGACTCGTCCGTGGAGAAGCGTGGGGCGAACCGCACATAGCCCGCCACCAGCAACAGGATGACGAGGAGACCGATCGCGCCGAACAAGATCGCCATCCCGTGGATCCAGCCCCCGGTGTTCAGCTCGGGGGTGACCGAGGGGTCGACCGACACTTGGGCCAGGGCGGCGCCCGCCGGGAGCACCATCACGAGAGCGGCAGCAAGCAGGATCGCGCGAAGTGCCCTCATCCGCCGCGATTCTCGCAACCTGCTCACTCCTTCGGCAACTCGTCCGGCCGGCAACTTCTTCGTCCGCAACTGGAGCCTGAGCCGGAGATGGGATTCGAACCCATGACCTACCACTTACGAGGCGGTTGCTCTGCCACTGAGCTACTCCGGCGGACGAGGCAGGATACCAACGGCCCTGGTCGCGGCCGGTATGCGTGGTGGCATCACCCTCGGTCCTCGGGTTCTCACCATTGGCTGCCGAGGACCCGAGGCGCCATGATGCGCCCATGGCATCCGCCAGGACCGACGCCGTGGGCCCCGTCCACCGGGTGATGGTGGGCACCGATCGTTCCGAGACCGCCGCGAGAGCGGTGGAGTGGGCGGCTTCGTTCGCCGAGCGGTTCGGTGCGGAGCTCCACGTCGTGCAGGTGATCGTCCCGCAGCACGCCGCCGATACCGAGCACGGGGCGGCCGAGGCGACCCGGGCTCACAGCGCCGCCGACGAGTTGCAGGTGTACACGACGCAGCTCGCGGGAGCGCGCGGGTTCGCCCACGTCGTGATCGACGACGACCCCGCGATGGCGATCGTGCGTTCGTCCGAGGATCAGGCGGTCGACGTGCTCGTCGTCGGGAACGCCGGGATGGCGGGACGCAAGGAGTTCCTCCTCGGCAACGTGCCGAACCGGATCAGCCACAACGCTCGCTGCACGGTGATCATCGTGAACACCACGAACGGCCAGACGACCGCCGTCCGGAGCCCGGCGTCCTCGACCGCGATCCGCTCGTCGGTCGCGGAACCCGTGACCCGGCCGCACCTGGTGGCTCGCGGCACGAAGATCGGCGTGGTCTTCGCCAAGCACGGGCTGCGGGAGCTCTTCGGGCGACCCGACGAGGAAGGGGTCGTGGGCCGGCGACGCCAGGCGAAGCGGCTGCGGACCGCGCTCGAGGAGCTCGGCCCGACGTTCTGCAAGCTCGGCCAGATCCTCTCGACAAGGCCGGACCTCCTTCCGCCCGAGTTCATCGAAGAGCTCGCGACCCTCCAGGACAACGTGCCGCCGCTCAGCGAGGCGCAAGTGGTGTCGGTGATGGAGGAGGAGCTCGGTGTGCCGTGGGAGGACGTGTTCGAAACGGTGGAACCGCAGCCGCTCGCGGCCGGCACGATCGCGCAGGTGCACCGAGCCTCGCTCGCGACCGGCGAGAAAGTGGTCATCAAGATCCAACGACCCGATGCGCGCGAGCTGATCGAGCAGGATCTCGCCCTGTTGGAAGTTTTCGCGGAGAAGGCGTCGAAGCGCCCGAGCCTGAAGCTCGTCATCGACATGGAGGCGGTCTTCCAGCACCTGTCGGATTCCCTCCAACGTGAGCTTGACTTCCGACAGGAAGCCAACAACATGCAGCGGATCGGCGAGGTGCTCGAGCCCTTCCCGAGGTTGGCCGTTCCCGCGATGCACCGGGGTCTGTCCACGTCGCGGTTGTTGGTGATGCACGACGTGGGTGGAGGTCCTCTCGACTCGGCTCCCGAGGGCGAGCCACGACAGGAGGCGGCCCGCCAGCTGCTCGAGTCCTTCTACAAGCAGATCATGGTCGACGGCTTCTTCCACGCCGACCCGCATCCCGGGAACCTGATGTGGCAGCCGGAGGAGGAACGCCTCTACTTCCTCGACCTCGGGATGGTCGGGGAGGTCGGCGCCGAGATGCGCGAGCATCTGATGCTCCTGCTCATGGCGTTCTCCCAGGAAGACGTCGGATTCCTCACCGACATCACGCTGATGCTCGCGAACGCGATCGAACGGAGCGACCTCGACGTGGACAAGTTCCAGTCGGAGCTCGGGGCGCTGATGGCTCGATACCGGACGTCTTCCCTGAAGGATATCCAGCTCGGTCCGATCCTCCAGGAGATGACGGAGATCTCGCTCCGCTACGGCGTGCCGCTGCCCGCGTCGCTGGCGCTCACGGGCAAGGCGCTCGCGCAGATGCAGCTCGCGACCGCGCAGCTGGACCCCGACCTCGATCCGTTCGAGGTGGCGGGGAAGTTCCTGATGCGGAACCTGCTGCGCGGGATGGGGACGAGGATCGACCCGAAGGCCATCTTCTACCAGTCGCAGAAGTTCAAGGTGCGGGCGATGCGCGTGGTCGAGGCGATCGAGCGGATGATCGGCGCTCGGCCCGGCCAGAAGATGGAGATCAACTTCCGAGCGGCGCCGCTCGAGGCCACGGTGCGCCGGGCCGGCCGCCAACTCGCCCTGGGCCTCACGGCGGGCGCGGCGATCCTCGCGAGCGGTCTGACGGCGATGTCGGCGCGCGTGCCGGGCTGGGTGCCGGTCACGTTCGGCATCACCGCAGCGCTGCTGACGACGGCCTTGCTGGTGGACCTCTTCCGCGAACGCGGCCGCTAAGAGGAGGACCGGGGGTTGTCGACCCGCTCTTGGACCTCGCGGAGACGCTCGACGACCCCGTGGAGGATCGCGACCGCGACGCTCGGGTTCTGGATCAGGAACGGATCGAAGTAGATCGTCTCGATCACGAGCGCCTCCACCGGCTCCTTCGCCGAGACGCTCGCGGACCGACGCGTGTGACCGAGCAGCGCCATCTCGCCGAAGAAGTCGCCGGGGCCCAGGTCGTGGACGGCGCCGCCGACCTCGACCGCCGCCGTTCCCGACAGGATCACGAAGAGCCCGCCGCGGTCGGAGTCGCGCTCGACGAGCGCGTCGCCGGTCGCGAAGCTCCGTCGCTGGCCGACCTTCGCGACGCGAGAGAGATCGTCGTCGGTCAGCTCCTCGAAGAACCGGACCTTGCGGAGAGCCTCGACATCGGTCGTCGTCATCTCATCTCCCGTCGAAGGTCATCCTAGTGAAGCCAGCGGAACGGTCTCGTCGCGAAGCTTCGCGGGGTCGGCGAGGCCGCCCGCCCGGATGATGCCCATCGAGTCCTGGACGTCGGCGGGCCGATCCACGGAGACCACGGACTGGACCCGGCCGTCGAGCCTGTAGAACGCCGCGAAGCTCCGCGACTCCAGGCTCCCCCTGATCACCAGGTCGTCCCACTCCCGGTGGTGCCCGGCGTACTGGATCGTGTGCTCGTACTGATCCGACCAGAACCAGTGGATGTCGTCGTACGGCGTGTCGCGGCCCAGCATGTTGAGGGCGGCGACACGCCCCTGACGCCGCGCGTTGTCCCAGTGCTCGACCCGGATCCGGCGCCCGTAGATCGGGTGGTAGTGGTTGGCGACGTCGCCGGCGGCGAAGACGCCGGCGACGCTCGCCCGGCAGTGCTCGTCGACGACGACCCCGTCGCCGACGTCGATCCCCGATCCCTCGAGGAAGCCCGCGACCGGCTCTACACCGAGGCCGAGCACGACGAAGTCGCACGGCAGGTTGAGGCCGCTCGACGTCTTCACGCTCCGGACGCGGCCGTTCCCGTCGAAGCCCGCCACCTGGTCGTCGAACGTCATCTCGACCCCGTGATCGCGGTGGATGCCCTCGATGACGCGCCCCACGTCCTCGCCGAGCACGCGGTCGAGCGGCGCCTTCCCACCGGCGACGACATGGACCTCCATGCCACGTTGCCGGAGGGATGCCGCCACCTCGGAGCCGATGAACCCCATCCCGGCCATCACGACCTTGCGCCCGGGGAGCATCTCCGCGCGGATCCCCGCCGCATCGGCGAGCGTCCGGAGATCCAGGACCCCTTCGAGCTCGATCCCCGGGATGGGGAAGCGGCGGTTCCGCGCTCCCGTGGCGATCAGGAGCTTGTCGAAGGACACGGGCTCGCCACCCGCGACCGTGAGCGTCGTGCCGGAGGGATCCACACCGACCACCGTCGTCCCGAGCCGTGTCTCGATCCCGTTGTCGGCATAGAACGCCTGGGACCGGACCATCGCCTCCTGCATCGTCGACTCTCCTCGGAGGAACGACTTGGAGAGCGGTGGGCGCTCGTAGGGGAACGTCGGCTCGGCGCCGATCAGGATCACCTCGCCGTCGAATCCCTGCTCTCGCAGGGTCGCGGCCGCCGTGGCTCCGGCGAGGCTCGCGCCCACGATGACGTGTCGCTCCTTCTTCGTGCCCCGCTCCCCGCTCGAGCCCGCGCTTCCGGCGCGAGTCGGCGCAGACCCGGATGGCGTCTCGGCAGCGGTTCCGTCCTCCGAGGCGGCAGCGCTCCCTCCCACGCGTTCGAGTGGATCGGCGGCGGGGCCCCGCACCACCGAACCGTCGAACGCGAACCTCGACCCGTGGCAGGGGCAATCCCACGTCTTCGCCGTGTCGTTCCAATCGACCGTGCAGCCCATGTGGGTGCAGCGGGGGGAGAGCTCGTAGGTCTGTCCGTCATCGTCGCGATAGACCGCCAGCTGCCGGCCATCGACGTTCACCAACCCGCCGTGTCCGGCGACGAGGTCCTCGGCCGAGCGATCCACCGTCTTCACGATCAAGACGTCGGAGGGCACCTCGTGCGCGACCTTGTTCGGCACGGAGCCGAGGAACCGCCGGACCCCCGACAGCCCCTTGTTGCCGACGACGACGAGCTGCACGTCCTCGGCCTCGGCCAGCTCGCAGATCCTCTGGGCGGGGTCTCCCTCGACGCTGCGCTTCTGGACATCCACGTCCTCGGGACGCGTCGACGCCACCTCCTCGAGCTTGATCGCACCGATGACGGGATCGCCGACATGCACGAGCGTCACGGTGCCGGCGTACATCGACGCGAGCGTGTAGGCCTTGCGGACGGCCTCCGTCGCCGTGCCCGAGCCGTCGGTCCCCGCCAGGATCCGCATGTAGGGCGGAGCGGGATCGCGCGGACCGGCCCGGCCCGTCGTGTCCACGATCAACAGGTCGCACGGAGCATCATGCGCGATCCAGTCGGGCACGCTCCCGAGCCGGAACCGGGTCGCCTGTCCCATCCCCCGGTTGCCGACGACGATCAGGTCGGCGTCGTGCTTGATCGCCGCGGCGAGGATCGACTCACCGGGTGTTCCCTCGATCAGTTCGGCGGTCGCGTCGACCTTCTTGGCACGCGCGGCCTCCGCGGCCTCGTAGAGGGCGGTCTGCAGCGGCTGCCGGGACACGCCGTAGGCGTCGAGCGCGCCGACGAGCACGAGCTTGCCCTTCAGCCGTTTCGCGAGCTTCTGGGCGACCTCGACGGCGACCGACGCGGTCGGTGAGCCGTCGGTCCCGACGACGATCGTTCGATAGGACATCTAGACGGCCTCCAGGGTGCCGTCCATCTGCGGATGGACGTCGCAGCGGAAGTAGTACTCGCCGGGATCGAGCGCAGGCACGTCGTAGGTCACCGTTGTCGGTCCTTCGACGAGATCGCCGACGAAGAGCGACTGAGCGGCCGTGTCGTCGGTGTAGATCGCAACGTTGTGCGGCACGGCGTCGTCGTCGTTCTCGAAGGCCACCACCAGCGGCTCGCCGGCGGGAACATCCAGTGATGACGGCACGAAAGCCTGGTCGTCGAACGCACAGACCGTGACGGCGGCATCTGGTGACGGGACGCACTCAGCGGCCCCACCGAACCCGAGCGTCGGCTTGAAGATCATGAGCCACAGGATCACGAGCAGTCCGACGAAGCCGATCGCGGCGATCGTGTAGGGCCGCTTCGACCGAAGGATCTCTTCGAACTGAGCCCCCGAGACCGCCTCCGTTCCCCCCACCATCGCGCCGGAGATCGTCCGCAACCGCTTGGCCCACGTGGTGCCCATCGCGTACATCGCGGCCATGACCAAGACGAGGACGACGATCGCCGCCCAGATCCACCCCTGACCCCAGAAGTGTCCTGTGAATCCGGCGGCGATCCCGCCGACGAGGAGCGCACCGATCGAGTTCCACATGAACCCGACCGAGGACGCCGAGAGCTCGAGCAGCTGGCTCACGCGCGCGGGCTCTCGCTCCTTCGGCAGGCGAAGCGTCACGTAGACCGAGACGCCGTGCGCCATCAAGAAACCGAAGACCCCCGCGATGTGGAGGAAGACCCACCAGCGATGCACGACTACTCCTCCCCCAGCGTGACGGCCGTACCCGGAGACTCCGGGCGTGCGAGCTCCTTCTTCTTGATCTGGCGCATCACGAGGCGCTCGAGCACGAAGACGAGCATGGCCATGAAGATGCCGACCAGCCACCGTTCGAAGCGGCGGAACGACGAACGACCGTGGGAACTCACCCCGTCGATGCCTCCCGCGCCGATTCGATGCGGGCGAGGAGCCAGAACCCGATGCCGGCGGCCACGGCGAGCCACGACCACCCCGCCTCGGGTGCGCCCGGCAGGCCCGAGAACGCCAGACCGGCGATGCCGAACGCGACGGCCGCCACCGCCGTCACGGAGGCCGAGAACTGCCAGCCGGAGCCGCGGAGCGATGTCGCGATCGCGGCTCCCGAGATCGCGAGCGCGGCAACCGCGACCCCCGACCAGTGATGGAGCTCCACGTGGGGGTCGGTCGCGGGGCCGTGCTGCAGCTCCGCGTAGGTGACGGCATAGATCCAGGCAGGGATCACGCACAGAAGCCCGTAGATCAACAGCGGGATGCTCGGGCGGCCGGGGAGCCGGAGCAGCGATCGCGGGTCGGGGTGCAGCACCGCCAAGAGCACGAGGCCGACGAGTGCGGTGATGTAGAGCCCCGAGATCAGGTCCCCGCCCATCAGCCCACCGATCAACCATGCCAGCACCTGCGCGACGAGCACGTGCCAGGCGGCGAGCCACGAGGGCTCCATCACGAACACGACCGAGAACACCCCGATCAGGGCGAGCCCTGCGAAACCGCCGAAGTAGTGGAAGCGATGGCTCCGCTCCACCGGATCGTCCGACAGCAACGAGAACAGGATGAAGGCGAGCGACGGCAGGATCGTGAGCACACCGAGCAACCAGCCGACGATGCGGAAGGAGATCATCCGACCTCGGGGCGTCGGCGGCGCGTACTCCGATCCCATCTCCAGACCCTCCTTCGAGAGATCAGCCAGCGATGACCGGCACACGACCCGCGACGGTGGTGCCGCTGCCGGGTGCCGATCGGATCTCGAGAGAGCCTCCCACGGCGGCCAGCCTGTCGGCCATGCCCTGCAGGCCGGAGCCCGTGGCAACCGCGTTCGGGTCGAAGCCTCGACCCTCGTCCACGACCTCGAAGGAAAGGCTGCCGTTCGACTGGGACAGGCGGATCACGGTCCGATCCGCACCGGCGTACTTGGCGACGTTCTGGAGCGCTTCGAGCGCGCAGAAGTAGACGGTGGCCTCCACGTCGGCGTGGTAGCGACCCACGGCCTCCGCCTCCACGATCACCGGCACGGAAGCCTTGCGCGACTGCGCCTCCAGCGCGGCGACCAGTCCGCGATCCGCGAGCAGGGGTGGATAGATGCCGCGGGCGAGATCCCTCAGGTCCTCCAGGGCCAACTGGGTCTCCGCCTCGATCTGGCCGAGGATCTCCGCGGCCTTCGCAGGATCCCGCTCCGTGAGCTGCCGGGCGAGCCGAGCCTTGACGGCGAGCGCGACGAGCTGCTGCTGGGCGCCGTCGTGGATGTTGCGTTCCAGGCGGCGCCGTTCCTCGTCCTGTGCCGCCACCAGGCGCTGACGCGACGCTCGCACGTCCTCCACCAGCCGCACGTTCCGCAGGACGAGCCCCGCCTGCGCCGCCAGGTCTCCCACGAGCTTCTCCTTGGACGGGCTCATCGGGTCGGACGCGGGCATCCGAAGGGAGAGCGCACCGAGCAGCTCGCCTCGGTCGCGCACCTCCGTCACGAGCTCGCCGGGCACCTCGGATCCGATCGGCGAGGCTTTGACGGGCATCGTGGGCTGCGAGTCGACCGGCCAGGCCGCGGCGGGTCGGAACTCGTTGCCGACCAGGAGCCAGATCCGCGCGACATCCGCTCCCGTCCCTTCCCCGAGAACCTGCGCCATCCGCGGGAGCACGTCCTCGGTGGCATACGACGTCCCCATCCGCTCGGAGAACTCCGTCAGCACCTCATACGGGGTCGCACGCTTGCCGTATGCGAGCCGATCGGCGACGCGACGCGCCACGCGCATCACGGGCCGGAAGGCGATCCCGAGCGCGAGCGCGACCCCGAACAACAGCGCGGGACGATTCTCGTCCACGGTCAAGCTGCCGATCAGTGCGACGGCACCCGCGTACACCGCCAGCGCCAGCACCACCACGGTGCCCGCCACGAACGTCTTCTTCACGACGACGTCCAGCTCCCACAGGCGGTACTGCAGGATCGAGATCCCGACGGCGACGGGGATACCGAGGAAAGCCAGGCCCGAGATGAACTCGCCGATGTCGCCCTCGGAGATGCCAAGGCCCTCGAGGATCGCGCTGATCACGAAGTAGGTGACGAGCACGACGACCGCGAACGCGAACCATTTGAGCTGCTGTCGTTCGACGCCGCTCGACCGGCGGAATCGGATGAACATCGACGCGCCCGCCGCCGCGAAGAGGCCGAGGAGCAGCGGCCAGATCACGGATTCGATGGGTCCGAGCAAGTCCAGTCCAGGCACGTGCAAGGGGTTCGCAACCTTGACCGGTTGCCCGACATCACCGACCTCGAACGTCGCCTCTCCGAACGCGATCGTGACGAACGCGAGGAACGAGACGCCGACACCCGCCCAGGCGAGCCATCGCCACCGAGGCGACGGCGGTCGTCCGTCGGGGAAGACCAGAGGAAGAAGGATCAGGAGTGGGAAGAGACCGAGCGTCCAGAGCGCGTTCCCCGGCCAGGCGAGCCATCCCGCGAGAGCGTCCTCGCCGTGTGCGGCGGCGTAGATCGACGCTTCGCCCGTGGTGAACGCCACTCCGACGGTGATGGCGACCCAGAGGAGGAGCAAGCCGATCCGATTGTCGGGCGCCCGACTCAAGCTCAGGGCGCCCACGACGCCCATGCCCATGAACGCGATGAAGTTCGTCGCGTCGCCGAGGAGCGAATACCCGTTCAACGACACGAAGACCAGGCCGATCGCCGCGAAGGAGGCCGCGATCCCGAAGACGATCCACGGCCAGCGGGACGGCCGTGGCGTCGAGGTCGGGGTCGCGGCCATCACGCGCCACTCATGAGGATCCGGAAGACCTCGACGGGCTCCTCACGGCCCTTGACGACGCGTGGGCCGATCGGCTCGACGGCGACCGAGGGGGCCGCCGCGACGGTCGAGGCCGCGGCGACGACCTCGCCTCCTCCGGCTTCGGACTGCAAGCGCTGCGCGACGTTGACCGCGTCCCCGATCACCGTGTACTCGAGCCGGCCGCCGCCGCCGATGGCACCGGCCATGACGACGCCGGTGTTCAATCCGATCCCGACGTGAAGGCCGTCGACCGTCTCGGTCCCCCACCCCATCGAGTTGAGCTCGCGCTGACGATCCTGCATCGCCAGCGCGCAGTGCAACGCCCGCTCCGCGTGGTCCTCGGATGGCTCCGGCGCACCGAAGACCGCCATCACGGCATCGCCCTGGAATTTGTCGATCGTCCCGCCGTGCTCGGCGATCACCTCGGCCATCGCGCCCAGGTGACGGCCGATGATCTCGCCGCTCTCCCGGGCCGTGAGTCGCTCCGCGATCGTCGAGAACCCGCGGATGTCGCTGAACAGGATGGTGACCTCGAGCTCGCGCTGGCTCGCGGCGTCCCCGCCGCGAGCCAGCGCGTCCACGAACTGCGAGGGCACGTAGGACTTCAGGGACGTTGCGGTCGCCGATTGCTCGACGACCGCCGCGTGCAGCTTCTTGAACTCCCCCAGCAGGCCGGTGCCGGCTCCGTCGTCACCGGCCATCCGCCGGAAGAGCATCGTCACGCGCCCGTCCACCGCCTCCTGCGTCGTGCCGAGCGCCTCCGCCATCGCCTCGTAGCCGAGTCCCTGGGCCATCATGTCCAGCACGATCCGGTCCTCCTCTTGGGACTCGGCCCGGCCCGAGAGACGCTCGGCGATCGTGGGATCCACGACGCTCCCGCCGCTCTGCACTTCGCGGATCGCGCGGGCGAGCTCGTCGCCCTGCGCGATCCGGTCCTTGAGGAGGTACGCGAGCCCGCTGTGGCCCTTGCCGAGCAGCGCGATCGCGTACTCCTCGTCGTCGTGCGCCGACAACACGACCACCCCGGTGTCGGGATGGCGGTCGCGGATCGCGTGTGCGCAGTCGATCCCTTCGAGCTGGAAGGAGGGAGGCATCTTGATGTCGGTCACGACGACATCGGGACTGTGCTCCGCCGCCGTTGCGAGGAGGGTCGGCGCGTCCTCGGCCACCCCGACGACCTCGATGTCCTCGTAGGAGTTCAACAGCGCCCGAACGCCTTCACGCACCAAAACGTTGTCCTCGCCGAGCACCACCCGGATCGTCACGCAACCGCCCCCTGAGACTTCTGCACATCCCTCGCGTGTACCATCCGCGCATGCCGCTGCGGGTGGTCTTCGCCGAGGATAACTACCTCGTGCGGGAAGGCACCGCCGCCCTCCTCGCCACCGCCGAGGAGGTCGAGGTCGTCGGCATCGCATCCAGCCTCGACGAGCTGCTTACCGCGGTCGAAGACCACGGACCCGACGCCGTGCTGACCGACATCAGGATGCCGCCGAGCGGGACCGACGAGGGGATCCGGGGCGCGAAGCAGATCCGCGCGTCGCATCCCGAGATCGGCGTCGTCGTGCTCTCGCAGTTCGCGGAGGAGGAGTACGCGTACGACCTGCTGAAAGACGGTGCGGCCGGCCTCGGCTACCTGCTGAAGGAACGCGTGGCCGACGTCGAGGAGCTCGTGCGCGCCCTGACCGAGGTCGCCAGGGGCGGCAGCGTCCTCGACCCGAAGATCGTCGAGGCGCTCGTCGCCGCCAAGGAGCACCTCGCCCACTCGCCGCTCGCTCGTCTGACCGATCGGGAGCGCGAGGTGCTCGGCCACATGGCGCAGGGGCAGAACAACGCGGCCATCGCGAAGTCGCTTTTCCTCACCGAGCGCGCGGTGGAGAAGCACATCAACTCGCTGTTCCACAAGCTGGGTCTGACCGAGGAGCCCGACGTGCACCGTCGTGTGATGGCGGTGCTCGCCTTCCTCCGCGATCAGACCTGACGTTCCCCCGCGCCCCGCGCCTGCCGCGCGCATGGCTACTGCGCCCTCCGTGTGTCGACGATGTAGACGCTGCACGGAGCGTGTCGGAGCACGAGGTTCGGGACCGTTTCGCGCACGCGCCATCGCGATCCGTGCGTGCCGCGGTTCCCGAGCACGATCGTGTCCGCCCTGATCTCCTCGGCCACGTCCACGATCCGAGACGCGGCGTCGCCGTCCTCGATCCGGGTCGTGATCGCGAGACCCGGGAACTTCGCGGCGAGGCGACGCAGGTGCGACTGGGGATCGGCCGCGCGGTCCGGGTCGACGACCGCGCGGACGTCACCTTCGGACTTCACGAATAGGACCAGGAGCTCGGCTCCGCGGTCGCGAGCGAGTCGCGCCGCGTCCTCCACCGCGAGATCCGCGGCCGCCGAGGTGTCGGTTCCCACCAGGATCGTCGTCATCTGAGGGCCTCCTTCGTTCGTTGCCCCGACGCTACGCCGCCCGCCGGAGCTCGACGACGGCGCGTGCATGCCGAGTTCGACGGGGTGCCAGCACACCTCCCGTCCGGGTGTTCCCGCACCGGAAACCGCAGGTCGACGCCCTTGGAGCCGGCCGCCCGCGATGGGAGCATCCGGGCATGATCGAAGGGCGGACCGCCTCGCGACTCGCCTGGTCCCTCGCGGGGTTGATCGTGCTGATCCTGCTCGCCGCCTTCGTCTTCCTGATCCTCGGTGTCGGGACGCCCCTCCCCGAGTCGGCCTTCGGGTTCAAGGGGTGGGGGCTGATCCTCGGATCGGCGTTCGCGGTCGCCGGTGTCCTGATCGCATCGCGTGTCCCGTCCAACCCGATCGGATGGGTGCTCCTCGCGGCGGGGGTCGGGACGGCGGTGCAGGAGTTCGCCCAGCAGTACTCTCAGTACGGCCTCTATCACGCGCCCGGCTCGGTCCCGCGTGCGGACGTCGCCGCGTGGATCACCGAATGGATCTGGATCCCCTACATGGCCTCGGTCGCCCTGTTGATCCCGATGCTGTACCCGACCGGGCGCCTCCCGTCGCCGCGGTGGCGCACCCCCCTCGTGCTCGGGATGACTGCAGCGGGTATCGGCACCCTCTGCTTCGCCCTCGCGCCCGGCGACCTGGACGGCTTCCCGGGTGTGCCCAACCCGGCCGGCATCGACGGCGCGGCGTGGATCACGCAGCTCGGGGACACCGTGATGCTCGTCTTCGTGGCGGGCGTCCTGGCCGCGATCGTGTCGATGGCGGTTCGCTACCGCCGGTCCGAGGGTGACGAACGGCAGCAACTGAAATGGCTCCTCCTCGCGATCTCCGTCCTGGCTTCGAGCTTCATCGTCGGCGTCCCCTACTGGACGCTCGGGGGAACCGGGGGGTCGTTGGTCGTCGTGGAGAACCTGCTCGTGCTCTCGCTCGTGGCGATCCCTGTGGCGATCGGCGTCGCGATCCTGAAGTTCCATCTCTACGACATCGACGTCGTGATCAAGAAGACGGTCGTGTACGTGATCCTCGCCGTGCTCCTCTTCGCGATCGGGCTCCCTCTCGCGTGGGCGGTGGCCGGGCTCTTCGTCGGCGCCGTGGGAGGAGAGGACGACGCGTACGCCTATCTGGGCGCCGGTCTCCTCATCGGGGTCGCGGTGTGGCCGCTGCGCAGGCTCGCGACACGGATCGCGAACCGCCTCGTCTTCGGTCGTCGGGCGACCCCGTACCAGGTGCTCAGCGAGTTCTCCGGCCGCGTCGCCGACACGTATGCCGCCGACGACGTCCTGGAACGGATGGCGCAGGTCCTCGGCGAAGCCCTCGGAGCCGACGCCGCGACGGTGTGGCTCCGCGTGGGCGATCGCTTCCGACCCGAGGCGAGCTGGCCCGCCGACGAGCCGGTCGACGGATCGGTCCCGGCGTCCGCCGTCGAGGTCCGCCATCAGGGAACGGTGCTCGGTGCCCTGTCGGTTCGGATGCCGGCGAACGATCCGATGAACCCCTCGAAAGAGCAACTGATCCAGGACCTCGCGGGCCAGGCCGGGCTCGTGCTGCGGAACGCCGCCCTGATCGAGGATCTCCGCGCCTCTCGTCAGCGGCTCGTCGCTGCACAGGATCAGGAGCGGCGACGGATCGAGCGCAACATCCACGACGGGGCGCAGCAGCAGTTGGTCGCGCTCGCCGTGAAGCTGCGGTTGGCGGATGCGTTGGTCGGCAAGGACGAGGAGCGTGCGCACGCGTTGTTGGGCGAGCTGCACGGCGAGACCAGCCAGGCGCTGGAGGATCTCCGGGACCTGGCTCGGGGGATCTACCCGCCGCTCCTCGCCGACAAGGGTCTCGCGGCGGCGCTCGAAGGGCAGGCGCGGAAGTCCGTCGTTCCAGTGACCGTCGCGTCGGACGGGGTCGGCCGCTACCCGCAGGAGATCGAGTCCGCCGTCTACTTCTCGTGCCTCGAGGCGTTACAGAACATCGCGAAGTACGCGGACGCCTCGGCGGCGACGATCCGGCTCGAACAGTCGAACGGCAGTTTGACCTTCGACGTGACCGACGACGGCGTGGGATTCGATCCGGCGGCCGCCTCGCACGGGTCCGGACTCCAGGGGATCGCCGACCGGCTCGCCGCGCTCGGCGGCACGCTCGACGTTCGTTCCGCTGCCGGAGCCGGCACGACCGTGACCGGACACCTCCCTGTGGTCACGGAGGGTCGATGAACCAACGACGGATCGCCTGGACGATCTGGGGGGTCTCGCTCGCGTTCGCGGTCGGCGCCGTGATCGTCGAGCGTCTCGGCGGCGGCGCCGAGATCGGGGAGAGCATCTTCGTGCTCCTGGCGGTGCTCCTGTACGCGACGGTCGGAGCCCTGATCACGTCCCGACAGGCGGGCAACCGCGTCGGCCTGCTCTTCGCCTGGGTCGCGCTGTCCGCCTCGATCAGCCTTCTCGCTGGCTCGTATGCCACGCTCGCCCAGCTCAAGGATCTGCCCCTCCTCCCGGCGGCCGCGTGGGTCGGCCGAGTCGGCTTCGCGGCGATGTTCGGTCCGCTCGCCTTCCTGTTCCTCATCTTCCCGACCGGCCAGCCACCATCTCGGCGGTGGGGCTGGCTGCTCCGGGTCATGTTGGTCGCGTTCGCGGTCCTGATGATCGGGTTCGCGCTCACGCCCGGATCGCTCGAGGCGGGCTTCGCGGAGCTCCCCAGGCCGATCGCCAACCCCATCGGACTCCCTCTTGCTTGGAAACCGGTGATCGAAACGATCACGACCGTGGCCGGACTGATCGTGGCCGTCGGCGCGCTGCTCTCGGTCGTCTCCTTGATCCAGCGGTACCGGCGCGCCGCTCGGCTCGAGCGACAGCAGATCAGGTGGCTGGCGTTCCTCGGCGTCTTCCTCGGGATGATCCTCGTGCTCCTGTTCGGCCTGATCGCCACCGGCGTCATCGAGGATGAAGGAGCCGTTTCCGGGTTGGCCTTCTTCGCCTTCGTCTTCGGCGTCTTCCTCGGCATCCCATTGGTGTGCGGCATCGCGATCCTCCGTCACGGACTCTGGGATCTCGACGTCGTGATCAGGAAGACCGTGCAGTACGGCGTCCTGGTCGCCGGATTCATGATCGTCGTGGGCCTCGTGATCTTCCTGGCGCCGCTGGCAGTGATCGGCGTGGGGAGCAGCCTCGATGTGCAAACGCTCGCAGTGGCGGCGGCACTCGCGGTCGGGTTCACCGTGGTCCGGTCCCGAGCGCGCCGCTGGGCGAACCGGATCGTCTACGGCAAACGGTCGACCCCGTACGAGGTCCTGTCCGAGTTCGCGGAGCGGGTTGGGGAGACCTACTCGACGGAGGACGTCCTCCCGCGGATGGCTCAGCTCCTCGGTGACGCGACCGGTGCGCGGACCGCGAGGGTCTGGTTGCGCATAGGGAACGAGCTGCGTGCAGAAACCTCCTGGCCCGAGGACGCACCGGCGGCCGCGAGCGTGGCCGTACGGGGCGACGAGCTGCCGACCTTCGATGGCGAAGACGCGTTCGAGGTACGCCACCAAGGGGACCTCCTCGGCGCGCTCACCGTCGCGCTCACGGCGGCCGACCCGATGAACCCGACGAAGGCGAAGCTCGTGCGCGACATGGCGTCGCAGGCCGGGCTGGTCCTGCGGAACGTTCGGCTGATCGAAGACCTCCGTGAATCTCGGCGACGGATCGTCACGGCGCAGGACACGCGGGCGAAGAAGTTGGAGCGGGACATCCACGACGGCGCGCAGCAGCAGTTGGTCGCGCTCCAGGTGAAACAGCGGCTCGTGGAAACGATGATCGATCGCGACCCCGCGCGCGCACACGGGATGATGGCGGAGCTGCAGCGCGATACGGCGTCGGCGCTCGACGACCTCCGTGACCTGGCCCGTGGGATCTATCCGCCCCTCTTGGCAGATCAAGGCCTCGCAGCCGCCCTCGACTCGCAAGCCCGCCGGTCGGTCGTCCCCGTCGAAGTGCTCCCGGACGGCATCGGTCGCTACTCCCAGGAGATCGAGTCGGCCGTGTACTTCTCGTGTCTCGAGGCACTCCAGAACGTCGCGAAGTACGCCGAGGCGACGCGCGCGACGCTCACGCTCCGATCGGAGGACGGCGTCCTCTCCTTCGAGGTGACCGACGACGGACGTGGCTTCGATCCGCGAGCCGCCTCGCACGGCTCCGGTATCCAGGGGATCACCGACCGGCTCGCCGCGCTCGGCGGCCGCCTCGACGTTCGCAGCGCGCCGGGAAGCGGAACGACGGTCGCCGGCACCCTTCCCGTGGAGGGCA
>CAVVSH010000015.1:0-831296 GCA_963750945.1 uncultured Actinomycetota bacterium
GCGGCAGATGTTCTTCCGATCGCAGGCGCTCGAGGAGGCGCACAAAGAGCTTCAGGATCGCGAGCAGGTTCTTCGTTCGCTGTCGAACGCGATGGCCGAGGAACGGGCCGACGAACGACTCCAGATCGCCGGGTACCTTCACGATGACCTCGCTCAGGTGCTCTTCCGTCTCTCGATCCAGGTCGATGTCGCCCGGAAGCTCTTGGCGAAGGGTCAGATGGAAGACGTCAGCCTCCAGCTCGACAAGATCCGTCAGTCGAAGCAGGAGACGTCGGACCGGATCCGCGCGCTCATCCGGGATCTGCATCGTTCACCGCTGGGCGCGAAAGGACTCTCGGAGGCTCTCGAGTCGTTCACGGACGAGGTCGGCCGCGACTCCTCCATCCGTTTCCATCGCGATGTGGAGGACATCCAGCTCCCGGCCCCGATCGCATTGCTCGTGTACCACATCGCGCGCGAGGGCGTGATGAACGCCCTCAAGCACGCGCAACCAAGGGACATGTGGATCGCGGTGCGCGAGGAAGGCGACGACATCGTGCTCAGCCTCAAGGACAACGGGGTCGGCTTCGACACGAGCGCTCCCGGTCCCGAGGGTCACTTCGGGATGGCGATGATGCGGGAGCGCGCGCAGGTGGGTGGTGGACGCTTCGAAGTCGAGAGCGCGCCCGGTGAGGGAGCGACGATCACCGTCAGGTTCCCCACATCCCTGCTACAGGAGGAGCCGTCGGCCGAGTCTCAAGAGGCGAGAAGCGGCGATCCGGGGGCAGGTGCTTCCCCCGATACCCCTGGAAGAGCGGAGCCGTTGCCTGGGGATCCCCGTCGAAGCGTCCGAGCATGACGGCGACGACGAGGATCGCGACGCCGGCGTAGAGCAAGACGTCGCCGATCGAGATCACGGCGCCGATAGGCGGCGGGATCCCGATCACGTCCCCCAGTGGCGTCAGCTTGTCGTCCGGGCCCATCAGGTGATGCTTCGCGGTGCCCGGGCCCAGGAGACCGTCGGCGCTGGCGCCGGCGGTTTCGAGGGCGCTCGCACTCACCGGCATCCCGCTGTTCACCCCGATGACCAGGATGTTCAGCACGAGCCCCGCCATCACGAGCCAGAGGGCGGGTAGCCGGCGGTTCGCCCACGCGAACAGGAGGAGCAGCGCGTAGGAGCCCACCAGCAACGCTGCCCCCGCCGGGCGCCCGATGTCGCTTGCGAGGGAGACTCCCTGGAGGATCAAGCCCGCGAGCGCGATCCCCCACCAGCGCACCTCGAGGTGCTCGAAGGGGCGAAGGCTGCCACCCCCGATGAAGCCGACGAGGATCGCCAGGGCGAGCACGATGAGGACCACCATCACGTGGGAAGTATCCGGCTCGGACGGCCGACTCGGTGGCATCGTTCTGAGACGGTCCGGCCTCCGGCGGCGCCGCCCCTCTCGCATGCGACACTCCCGATCGTGGCGATCGAGGGGCTGCTGCTGGATATCGACGGAGTGCTCGCCGTCTCCTGGGAGGCGCTGCCGGGCGCGGTCGATGCGATGAGGCGTCTTCGCGATGACGCGGTCCCGTTCCGCCTCATCACGAACACGACCACGAAGACGCGAGCCGACCTCGCCGGCACGCTCCGGGGTGCCGGATTCGATGTCGGGGAGGAGGAGATCGTGACCGCCGTCGTCGCGACGACCGCCAATCTGCGCGCCGCGCACCCGGGATCGAAGGTCTTCGTTCTCTCTGATGGAGACGCGACGGAGGACCTGGCCGGCATCGACCTCGTGCCGGTCGAGGACGCCGACGTGATCGTCATCGGAGGTGCGTGCGATGACTTCACCTACGCGACCTTGAACGCGATCTTCCGACGACTGATGGACGGAGCCTCTCTCGTGGGGATGCACAGGAACCTCTTCTGGAAGACGAGCGAAGGTTGGGAGCTGGACGGCGGTGCCTACATCGCCGGACTCGAGGAGGCAGCGAACACGAAGGCGACGATCTGTGGGAAACCGGAGAAGGCCTACTTCGACGCGGCGCTGGCGATGCTGGGTCTGGAGGCCGATCGTGTCGCGATGGTTGGCGACGACATCGTCAACGACATCCAGGGAGCGCAAGCAGCGGGACTCACCGGGATCTTGGTCCGGACCGGCAAGTATCGGGAAGGGGACGCGGATCGCGCGGAGGGTCGTCCCGATCATGTCCTCGCCTCCTTCGCCGACGTTCCCGCCTTCCTGGGATCGGTGTAGGCGGACTCGACGGTCGATGGCACGCGATCGCACCAACTTCGCGCGGCGGCTCTTCGCGGGCATCGCTCCCGACTACGAGCGGATGGGCGCCTTGCTCTCCATCGGGCAAGACGGCAGATGGAGACGTTTCCTGGTTGCGAGGACGAACGCTCCTCCGGGATCGAGGGTGCTCGATGTCGCGGCCGGCACCCAGCTCGTCTCTCGTGAGCTTGCGGAGCGGAGCAACGTACGGATCGTGGCCCTGGACCAGAGCGAGGCGATGCTCCGTGCGGGCCGTGAACCCAACCGGGTGGCAGGTCTCGAAGACCGCATCGCGCCCGTCCTGGGACAGGCGGAGCGTCTCCCGTTCGACGATGGAGCCTTCGATGCCGTCTCCTTCACGTACCTCTTGCGCTACGTGGACGACCCGGCGGCGACGGTGCGAGAGCTGACTCGCGTGATCGCGACGGGTGGCTCGATCGCCATGCTGGAGTTCCACGTGCCGCGCTCGCCGGTCGCTCGCGCCGGCTGGTTGATCTATACCAGGGTGCTGATGCGGGTCCTCGGGACCGCCGCGTCGCCGGCGTGGGCACGGACCGTCGCCTTCCTGGGGCCGAACATCTCGCGCTTCGTCGAGAGCCACCCGCTGGAGGAGTGGGTCGGCTGGTTCCAGCGAGCGGGCATCCGTCACGTTCGCACCCGCAGCTTCCTGTTCGGGTCGGCCGTCGTGCTGTGGGGCGTGAAGGACGGATGAGTGAGGATCGGCCCGCCTTCTACGCGCTCGCGCCGGGTGGGTGGCGGGACTGGTGGACCCTCCTGCACCCCCCGTACACCTTGTGGCATCTGTCGTACGTCGCGCTCGGGGCGGCGACGACCGACGAGCTCGATCTCTATCGGCTCGGGATGAGCCTGCTCGGCTTCTTCTTGGGGCTGGGTCTGGCTGCGCACGCGCTGGACGAGCTTCGAGGCCGCCCCTTGGGGACCTCGATCCCGGATCGAGTGCTCCAGGGCGTCGCCATCGTCGCTCTGGTGGCGGCCGGCGCGGTGGGGGTCGTCGGGGTCGTGCAGGTCTCGGCGTGGCTGGTGGTGTTCATCGTCGTCGGAGCCTTCCTCGTCGTCGCCTACAACCTCGAGCTGTTGGGGGGCAGGTTCCACTCGGACCTGTGGTTCGCGATCGCGTGGGGCGGGTTCCCGGCGCTGACCGGAGCGTTCGCGCAGGACGGCACGATCGATGCCGCGGCCGTGCTGGTCGCGGGTGCATGTGTGGCGATCAGCGCGGCTCAGCGCGTCCTCTCGACGCCCGTGCGCCGCCTCCGGCGCCGGGTCGCGACCGTCGAGGGAACCATCACGCTGCGAGACGGGACGACGGAGCCGATGGGAGTCGACGACATCAGGACGGCGCCGGAGGCGGCGCTGAAGATCCTGTCGGTCGCGATGCCGCTTCTCGCGACGGCGTTCGTGATCGCCAAGCTCTAGGGCCTCGCTCCGCGGGGGTCCGTAGTATCCGCGCCGTGTCGGCATTGCATCGAGTCATCGGGTTCGCGGTCGTCGCGATCTTCGCGCTCGGGTGGATCTGGGGACTGGGAGCGAAGATCGCGCGGCGTGAACCGGGGGACGGGTACTGGACTTGGCTCGCGGTCGCGCAGGTCGTCGCCGGCGCGCAGGCGCTCCTCGGCACGATCCTGCTTCTTCTCGGGCGCCGCCTCGAAACAGGCGGGGTCCTGGGGGGCACCTTGCACTACGTCTACGGGTACCTTCCCTTGCTGCTCTTCGTCTTCGCTCATGTGCTGGCGAGGGCCGGCGACGCGCGCGCGATCGGGATCGACCGGCCGCTGCGGTCGTGGGTCCCCTTCGCCTGGGCTTCGTTCATCAGCTTCGGACTCACGCTCCGGGCGCTGCTGACCGGGCTCGGCTACTAGGGGCGACCCGCGCGGCTGCGAGATGATGCCTTCCGTGCGTGGATGGACGAAGACGCTCATGTGGGTGGGGATCCTGCTCGCATGCGCCGGTGTCGGCGCGTTCATCGCGTCGCGTTCCGACCCGTTCCCGCCCGGCGTGCGCGACACGGGCCCCGTCCCCGGGGTGAGTCCCAGCCCGAGCCCGGCGGGGCCCGAGCTCGTCCGTTGGCAGCTCGCGATGTCGAGCCGGACCACGCACACGTACCGGGTCGGCGGGTCCTGCACCAGCAACTGGCGCGCGCGAGGGCGTATCCGGCTCACGGAGTCCGGTCGCGTCGAAGGGCGGGTGATCGCTCGACTCCGGCCGGGGGCCACGTGTGATTTCCCCTCGGCGCAGATCCAGGCTCGCCGGGTCGTCGTCCAGATCGTCGGGCGCCGCGACGCGGGCGAGCTCGATCTTCGGTTCCGCGAAGGGGATCGGGGGCCGGTCGGGTCGCAGGATCTGGGCGGCTTCCTCAAGACGCTGACCACGCTCCGGTTCTCGATCCCCGAACGAGCCGGCGCCGAAGCGAGCAAGCCGAAGCAGATCGAGGATCCCGCGGACGAGATCTACGCATCCTTCACGAGGATCCAGCTTCAGAGCCCGTGACGAGGATCGTCGCGAGGCGCTGATCCGAAGGCCCTGCGCTCCAGAGTCCACCCCGCTCGACGAGCCGAGTCCCGAGCGCGTCGATCAGCTCGTCGTCGCGACTCGGGTCGAGGCAGAGACGTCGACGGATGAGCGCGACGGCATCGACTCTTCGCTCGAAGCCTCCTCTTCTCGGAGGCGCCGACCAGAGTCCCATCCGAGCGTCGTCGCCGAGCTCCGCGACCGCCTCCAGGGCATCCGTGGCCGTCGGTCCGTCGGGGCGCTCGAGGTCATGGAACCGGAGCCAGAGATCGTTCATCCAGTGAAGGGGGTGACGCTCGGTGAGCTCGTAGACGACCCGGCGTCGAGCGACGGTGGCGAGACTCCGCGCGAAGGGTTCGAGATCGGCCACGTTGTAGAGGACATGCCCGACCACCGCCACGTCCACCCGCCGGACGCGGTCGGCGACATCGGGCCATCGCCCGTGCACGGCTTCAGCCTCGACGCCGGCCGCGCGGGCGTTCGCCAGGAACCCGGCGAGCATGTCCTCCTGCGCGTCGACGCCGACCAACACGCCCGCACGGCCGGCCAGGGGGAGAGAGCTGGCGCCTCCGCCGCAGCCGACGTCGAGTACGCGGCCCGCCTCAGGAAGTCCTTCGAGCGCTCGCTCGGTGGTCGGCGAGGGATCCGCCACGTCGTCCGTCCGTTCGCCACGGGTGCGGAAGAGCTCCGCGGGGAAGCCGTAGGGGGACTCCGGAGCGGCGGCGACGATCTCCGGTGGGATCGCCCAGCTCTCGAGTTCCTGTCGCCATCGTTCGAGTGCGATCACGTCTCGCGCATGACCTCGTCGGTGTGTTCGCCGAGCAGCGGCGGAGCCCGCCTCGTGTCCAGGACCCGGCCGTCGAATCGGATGGGATTCCGGACGAGGCGAAGCGTCGTCCCCCGTGCCTCGTCGGGCACCGACTCCACGAGTGCAGCGCCTTCGGGCGATGCGAAGACCTCGTCCATCGCCCGGATCGGGGCGCAGGGAACGGAAGCCGCCTCGAGCTCCTCGATCCACTCGGCGGCGGTCTTCGCGGCGAGGGCTCCGCCGAGGAGCGGGATCAGCTCGTCCCGATGGCGCACGCGCTCCTGGTTCGTGGCGTAGCGAGGATCGTCTGCCCACTCCGCGTGGCCGACCACCTCACACGTTCGGCGGAACGATCGGTCGTTGCCGGCGGCGAGGATGAACGGCCGATCCGAGGCATGGAACGCTTGGTACGGACAGATGTTGGGGTGTGCCGTACCCATGAGCCCGGGAACGATCCCCCCGATCAGGAGATTGGCCGCCTGGTTCACCATGGCGGCCGCACTGGCGTCGAAGAGCGACACGCCCACGTGTCTCCCACGACCGGTCCGGGCCCGCTCGTGGAGGGCCGCGAGGATGCCGATCGCGGCCTGCAAGCCCGTGATGACGTCCAGGAGCGCCACCCCGGCCTTCACCGGTTTTCCGTCAGGCTCGCCGGTGACGCTCATGAGTCCGGACAGCGCCTGGACGATGATGTCGTATCCCGGACGACGTGCCGCCTCCGGCACGTCGTCGTTGAAGGCCGTCAGCGAACACGTGATCAGGCCGGGGGTGGTTCGACGGAGACCTTCGAGGCTCAGCCCCACGTCGGCCATGAGACCCGGCCGGAAGTTCTCGATCAGCACGTCCGAACCGCTCGCCAGCCGCCGGACCGCGTCGAGTCCCTCCGCGGTCTTGAGGTCGACCGTCACCGAGCGCTTGTTCCTGTTGAGCGAGAGGTAATAGGCGGCGTCCGGTCCCACGAAGGGAGGCCCCCACTGACGCGTGTCGTCGCCTTCACCGGGACGCTCGACCTTGACCACGTCGGCGCCCAGATCGCCCAGGATCTGGGTCGCGAGCGGTCCGGCGAGCACCCGGGAGAGGTCCAGGACGCGGACACCGGACAGAGGAAGCGGATCCACGGAGCGCAGCCTACTTCTCTCACTCGGTGTGCTTCCGCACAACTGGCGCATCGACCTGACAATCAGGGAGAATCCGTCCGTGAACGAGCAGAGCCTCGAGCGCGTCAATGCATTCCTCGCCGCTGTCGCTGAGCGAACAGAGCAGGGGGAATTGCTGGAAGCCACTCCAGCGGAGCTTGGCAGGGAATTGGGCTTCCCGGATCCATTGTCGATCGCGCGCGCAGTGAGGGCATTGGTGGCGCGGCGTCGGCTGGAGCCGGCGGGAGGCTCGTACCGCCTCCTGGATCAAACCCCTGTCGCCGATGGGGAACGAGAGACGATCGAGCGACGAGGCAGGCGCTCGCGGAAACGGCCGGAGGATCCGGGCGCCGCTCGTCGTGGCGGCCTGGCGTACTCGGATCTGGGCCGTGCGACCGTGGATCGGCTGGTTGAGCTGGGTCAAGAGGTTTCCCTGCTCCGAGCCCAGCTCAAGACGTCCCGGGAGGAAGCCCGTCAGAACAGGGAGATGCGGGCCGAAGCAGAGCGGCGGGCCCGCGGCCTCGCGGAACGCGCTCGAGAGCTGGAGCATCGGGTCGAGATGGCCGAGTCCAACCTCAGGACCTTGCTTGCATCCGCGCGTGCCACGGGCATGCACCCCGACCAGCGACTGCCCGACTCCGAGATGGAGGCGATCCTCGGTGTGCTGAAGGGCAACGGGGATCAGCCTTCGGCCGAACCGTCGGCCGAGGACGAGCATGCGGGGCGGGCGGAGCACGAGCACGCCGAGCAGGCCGAGCACGAGCAGGCCGAGCAGGCGTGACCTCTCCTCTTTCTTGACCCAGCGTCTGGCTGATCTGGCTGCGAGCCGCGCCTGGTTGTTCGGAACGTCGTCTCAGGTTAGGAGCGCGACGCTTCCGGACCTGCCGCCTCGACGCTCGGGCCGCCCGCGCCCGTTGCCGCATGAGGATCGACGTTCGCAACGTGACAGGCCGCGAAATGGCCCGGGCGGAGCTCCACCAAGCCCAGGTCCTCGGCCCGGCAGCGACCCTCCACGCCGAGTGATGCGGCCGTCTGGTCGGCGACCCTCGGACATCGCGGGTGGAACCTGCAGCCCGGCGGGACCTTGGCTGGGTCGGGAGGCTCACCGGTGAGGAACGGGCGATCGATCCCCTCCGCCTCGGGTACCACGTCGAGGAGCGCACGAGTGTAGGGATGCAGGGGTCGCAGCAACACTTCCTCGGCAGGCCCCGTCTCGACGATCCGCCCGAGGTACATGACTGCCACACGATCTGCCACCGTCCACGCCAGGCCCAGGTCATGGGTGACGATCAGGATGCTGATCTGCATCTCGTCGCGGAGTTTCAAGAGCAGGCTCAGGATCTCTCCGCGGACGGAGGCGTCGAGGCTGGAGACGGGCTCGTCTGCGACGATCAGCTCGGGCTCGAGGACGAGAGCGCCGGCGATCACCACTCTCTGGCGCTGGCCCCCGGACAGCTCGTGGGGATAGAGCATGAAGAACCGCTCCGGAGGTCTGAGACCGGCTCTGCTCAAGCCCCGAGCCACGAGCTGCTCCTCCGACTCACCTGCGGGCCCTCGGTGGATCCCGTGGATCCGAAGTCCTTCCGCCACGATCTCGTAGATCGTCTGCCGGGGATTGAGGGAGCCGGTCGGGTCCTGGAACACCATCTGCACGCGTCGCCGGTAGGCCTGGAGGTTCTTGCCGAGTGGCTCGCCCTCGAAGAGGATCTCGCCTTGATTGGGCTTGATCAGCCCGAGCACGGTCCTCGCGATCGTGGTCTTGCCGCACCCCGATTCGCCAGCGAGCGCGAGCACCTCGCCGCGACGGACCTCCAAGTTGACGCCGTCCACGGCTCTCGCCTCCGATCCCGAACGGCCCAGGAGGCCCGAGAAGAGGCCGACTCGGCCGGCGAAGGTGACGGAGAGGTCCCGGATCTCAAGGATAGGTGGGGAGGCAGGGTCGTCGGAGCGCCCCGGCTGCGACTCCGTCACTTCGTTCCCTCGGTTGCCTCGGCGAGAGCCCCTTCCACCAGCAGGCAAGCGGCCCGCCGATCGGCACCCGCCTCGAAGAGCCACGGAACGGTCGAAGGACACGCCTCGAAGGCATCGGGACACCTGGGGTGGAATGGGCAGCCGGACGGGATCCGCTGCGGATCCGGCGGGTCGCCTCCGAGCCCGGAAGGGTGCTTACGGAAACGCCGATCCCCGATCGCGGGGAACGCGGCCGCCAGCGCTCGCGTGTAGGGGTGCTGTGGATCGAGGAAGACGGAGTGCGCCGGTCCTTCCTCGACGATCCTCCCGGCGTACATCACCGCGAGCCGGTCGCTCACCTCTCCGAGGACGGACAGGTCATGTGTGATGAAGAGCATCGCGAGACCGAACTCGCGCTGGAGCCGCTTGAGCAGCGCCAGGACCTGAGCCTGGACCATGACGTCGAGCGCGGTCGTCGGCTCGTCGGCGATCACGAGGTCTGGCGCGCAGGCGAGCGCCATCGCGATCATCACCCGTTGGCGCTGACCGCCGGAGAGTTCGTGCGGATAGTCGTTGCTCCTTCGGGGAGGGAGGCCCACTTCCTCCAAGAGGTCGCCCGCGCGGACGCGGGCCTCCCGGTCGCGGGCAAGCCCGTGGGTCTCGACCGCTTCCGCGATCTGATTTCCCACCCGCTGCACTGGATTCAGCGAGTGCATCGCGCCCTGGAAGATGATCGAGGCCCCTGCCCAGCGAACCGCGCGGAGCTTCCGGGGAGACATCGCCAGGACGTCCTCCCCGTTCAGGAAGATCTTCCCCTCGATGAAGCTCCGTCGAGGAAGCAGTTTCAGGATCGCCGCGGCGATCGTGGACTTGCCACAGCCCGACTCGCCGGCGAGCCCCAGGACCTGTCCTTTGGGGATCTCAAGGTCGACCCCACGGACCGCCGGGACGTCGCCCGCGGACGTTCGGTACGTGACTCGAAGGTCCTTCACGGACAGGACACTCATCGTTCCCGCAGCCTCGGGTTGATGATCTGGTCGAGGGCGAACCCGATCATCGTGAATGACAGGACCACGAGCACGATGCAGAGCCCGGGAGCGCCCAGCCACCACCAGGCTCCCTGCGTTGCAGCTCCCCCGGCCGATGCTCGTTCGAGGATCGAACCCCAGGACTTGCTGAGAGGGTCACCCAGCCCGAGGAATGAGAGCGCGGTCTCCGAGAGGATCGCGATCGCCACGATCAGGACGGTGTTCGCCATGATCACCGGCATCACGTTCGGCAGGATGTGCCGGGTCACGAGGTGCCAGTTGGAGGCCCCCAACGCACGAGCCCGTTCCAAGTAGGGGCGCTCCTTCACCGAGAGTGTCTGCGAGCGGACGAGGCGCGCGGTACTTGGCCATGTGGTGAGCCCGATCACCAGGATGATCATGTACAACGACTGCCCGAAGATCGAGGCGAGCGAGATCGCAAGCATCAGCCAGGGGATCACGAGCCCCCAGTCGGTGATCCGCATCAGGAGCTGGTC
Source organism: uncultured Actinomycetota bacterium (assembly GCA_963750945.1). GTDB lineage: Bacteria > Actinomycetota > UBA4738 > UBA4738 > HRBIN12 > JAJNBA01. The sequence continues at coordinate 10,186 of CAVVSH010000015.1, forward strand.
GATCCACCCACCCCGGAAGCCGGCGATCAGACCGATCGCAGCGCCGATCACCATAGTGATGACCGTCGCCGAGAGGCCGACCAGGAGCGAGATCTTCGAGCCGTGGACCGTGAGGGTGAGCACCGACCGACCCTGATCGTCGGTGCCGAACGGGTACTCGAGGCTCGGCGGATCCAGCCGGGGTCCGGTGGCCTCCGTGATGCTGAGGCCGGTCGGATCGGCGAAGATCGCGTAGATCGCGACACCGATGAAGAACACGAGGATGGTCACTCCGGCGACGCCCATCTTGTCGTTCCGGAAGGTGACCCAGAAGCGATGGAGAGCGGCCCGACGGCGTGCCCGCGTGATCTGGCGCGGCGACCCTGCTGCTGGCGGCGGTTCGAGATCTTCCAGGCTCGGCGTGAAAGAGGGGTCGCCGCCGACGCGAAGCGGTGGTGGTTGCATGGTCAGGCCTCCCGGACCCTGGGATCGAGATATGCGTATACGAGATCCGCCATGAGATTGAAGCCGATCACGACGATGCTGAAGACGAGGAACAACCCCTGGAGCAACCAATAGTCCTTCGCCAGGATCGCGGTGTAGGTCAACAGACCGAGCCCCTGATAGGAGAACACGACCTCCACGGTAATCGCTCCTCCGATCACGTACCCGAACGACAGTGCGATCAGGGTGACGGTCGGGAGCAAGGCGTTGCGAACGGCGTGGCGATTCAGGACGTTCCGCTCGAGCAGCCCCTTCGCCCTGGCAGTCGTGATGTAGTCCTCCCCGAGGACATCGAGCAATGACGATCGCATCAGGAGGTAGAACTCGCCCAGATAACCCAGCGCGAGTGTCAGCACTGGCAGGAAGAGATGCTCGGCGACATCGACGATGTATTCGAGCGTGCTCATCGAGCTCACGCTCGTGGAGACGCGGCCGCCGACCGGGAACCATCCGAGGGCGGTGGAGAACAGCAGGAGCAGCAGCATGCCCAGCCAGAACTCCGGCATCGAGTACAGGATCAGAGAGACGAACATCGAGGACCGGTCGAAGGAGCCTCCCCGTCGCCATCCGGACCGGATCCCCAGCCAGATGCCGACCACCATGGAGATGGTGGTCGAGATCCCGACGAGCAACAAGGTCGCGGGGAGGAACCGCCAGAAAACAGACGTGACGGATTCCCCCTGGTAGAAGCTGGACACGCCCAGCTTGCCCGTTACCGTGTCCTTCAGGTATTCGGTGAACTGCCCCCAGGTCGACTTGTCGAGCCCGTACTCATGGATCAGCGCAGCGCGTTCCTCGAGCGAGATGTTGGCGCCCTGGCCGCGGGTGAGGAAGCTGATCGGGTCCCCGGGCGACCACACCCGGAAGAGGAAGAAGTTGAAGACCAAGATCGCGGCCAGCGTGATGAGGGCCTGCACGATCTTCCGTATGACGTACTGACGCGTCCCCACCCCGGTTGTCGGATCCCTTCCCTCTCCTTCTCGGACCCCTTTCGGGCGCTCTTACTCAGGCCTCCTCGTTGGCGCCTCGCCTTCTGGTGACCACCACGCCGACGATCACGATCAAGACCACGGCGATGGCGATCCAGACGAGGGGAGACACACCGCCGTCCCCCTCGGCCGCGTCGGTAGCCGCGCCCTCGGAGGTCGGCTGGATGTTCAGCAGGGAGTAGTAGCCGTATTGGAAGAGGATCGTGCCCCCTTCGGTCGGCTGTTTCACGAACCCGGTCCACTTGTCGCTGCGGTACGCCTGGAGATAGTTCTCGTACCACAAGACGATCTCCGGCCGGTCGTTGTAGAGGATCTCCTGCATCTCACCTACGAGACTCTCGCGCTCGTCCAAGGATGGCGCGCGCTGCTGCTCCTGGAAGAGCTGGTCGTACTCCTGGTTCGAGTAGCACGTGTCGCTCCAGACCCCGCATTGTGAGGTCGTATACGTGGAGAGCTGGAAGTTCGGATCAGGCTCGACGCCCCAGCCCCAGATGTACATGTCGTAGTCGTTCGAGTACCAGGTGTCCGTGAGCTTGTTGTCGTTGACTGCCTGGGTTTCGAGTGAGACCCCGATCTCGCGGAGCCACTCCACGATGAACTCACCGGCATCGACCGTTTCCGGAGACTCCGTTCGGACGATGAACCGTAACTCCATCGGCTCGCCGTCCGGCGTTTCCCGGATCCCGTCGTTGTCGGTGTCGGCGTAGCCGGCCTCGTCGAGGATCCGATTGGCTTCATCCGGGTCGTACGTGATCAGCTCGGCCGGGTCTTGATGCCACTTGGGTTGCATGATGACCGTCGCGCCCGGTGTCCCGTACCCGAGCTTTACCCGGTCGACGAGCACCTGACGGTCGATCGCGTACTCGACCGCGCGTCGGAACTCCGGATCCAACGTCGCGGGGTGGTGGTTGAAACCGGTGTCCTTGCAGTACGCCACCTCGTCGGTGCACTGGTTGAAGCTCATCTGGATGAAGTACGAAGGACTCCCTACGTTCGCCGTGATGGTCGGCTCGTCGGTGATCGAGTCGAAGAGGTTGGCGCTGAGCTCGTCCGCGAAGTCGATCTCGCCCTGCTTCAGGGCCTCGATCACGGCATCCTCGTTCTGGAAGACCCGGAAGATGAACTCGTCGATCTTCGGGGCGCCTCCCCAGTAGTCGGGGTTCGCCTCCAGGCGCCAGAAGTCGCCGCGCCGCCACTCGACGAGCCTGAACGGTCCCGACCCGATCGGATCCGGGAACCCCTTCCACTGCTTGAAGTCGGACTTCTTGTCGTACTGGCTGAGCACGTGCTCCGGCATGATGTAGACGTACGGGGGGTAGACGGGAGCGCTCGTTGGGATCGTGGTTTTCCACTCGAGCGTCGTGTCGTTCGGCGCCGTGATCGATTCCGTGTAGGGCAGGTAGTCGATGAAGTTGCCGACCTTCTGATCCAGGATCCAGTTGAACGTGTAGGCGATGTCGCCAGCCGTGAGCGGCTGCCCGTCGTGCCATTTCACGTCGTCGCGGACGTCGAACGTCCAGGTCAGCCCATCCTCGCTTTGCTCCCAGTCGGTTGCGAGGTGGCCAGTGGTGTCGAAGTCCTCCTGCTCCCAGCCGAGGAAGGTCTCCCACATCAGATCCGCCGTGGCGTACTCAGGCGTTTCGAGCATGAACATAGGGTTGAAGGTGATCGCGTCGTTGGTGGTACCGACGGTGAAGCTCACCTTCTCATCCTCTGCACCCTCTGCCGACGGACTCGCGTCCTGGCCGATCGCTGCCCCCTGGAGGATCATCCCCAGGACGAGCGCGAGCGCGAACGATCCGATGACCTTCTGACCCTTCTTCCTCATCTCACCCCACACCTTTCGTCGGTCGCGCCCAGGGAAGGGGCAGGATCTCCCATCGGAGACCCGCCTGTCCCCGGATCCCTCTGCTTTGAATCCCCAGTCAGTCGATGGTCGTCTGTATAGCATCGAGGGCCCGTTCGCGCCAGGCAGGGATGGTCCCCCGGAACCAAAGCACCCGTCCCCGGGGGAGGCAGTGACCCTTCCGATGGGGCAGACAAGCTTGTTCCTCGTCAGCCCATTCTGCTTAGCTCCTAGGCCATGCGGGTTCTTTTCGCCGACTCGATCGACCCCCCCACCATCGATGCGTTGACCGAGCGTGGGCACGAGTGCGTCTCGGAACCGAGGCTCTCCGCCGATGATCTCCCCGCTCGGATCGGAGGTTTCGAGGTCCTCGTCGTGAGGAGCACGAAAGTGACAGCGGCCACGATCGAGGCCGCCGACGCCCTCGAGGTGATCGTGCGCGCGGGAGCGGGCACGAACACGATCGACGTGGGTGCGGCATCCGAGGTGGGGATCTACGTCACGAACGTCCCCGGACGCAACGCGATCGCCGTGGCGGAGCTCACCATGGGGCTGCTCCTGGCGATCGATAGGCGCATCCCCGACAACGTGGCCGACCTCCGGACGGGGTCGTGGAACAAGGCGACGTACTCCAAGGCCGACGGCCTGTTCGGACAGGTGATGGGCATCGTCGGGCTCGGTGAGATCGGCTTCGCCGTCGCCGAGCGCGCGACGGCGTTCGGGCTCGAGGTGCGAGCGATCCGCAAGGAACGCGACGAGGTGGCCGAGGAGCGCATCGATGCGCTCGGCATCGAGCTCGTGGATTCGCTCGAGGACCTCGTCGCGACCTCCGACATCGTGTCGATCCACGTCCCCGCCGCTCCCGAGACGGAGTCCTTGTTCGACGCTCGCCTCCTAGGTCGGATGAAGGAGGGCGCGATCCTTCTCAACACGTCTCGAGGTGACGTCGTGGACGAGCCTGCGCTCCTCGATGCGTTCGAGACCCGCGGGCTCCGCGCGGGTCTCGACGTGTACCCCGACGAGCCCGGCTCGGGCTCGACGGAATGGTCCTCGAAGCTCGCGCAACACCCCCACGTGGTGGGGACCCATCACATCGGGGCATCGACCGCGCAAGCCCAGAAGGCGGTCGCCGAAGGAGTGGTCGAGATCATCGACGCGTTCGTCCGCGGCGAGATCGTGAACTGCGTCAACCTCGCGCCGACCCGGCTCGGCACGCATACCCTCCACGTCCGGCACTTCGACCGTGTCGGCGTGCTGGCGGGCGTGTTCGACATCCTGCGACGCCGCGAGCTGAACGTGGAGCAGATGGAGAATCGCGTCTTCGAGGGTCGGAACGCAGCCGTCGCCACGATCGACGTCGTCGGCGACGTCGGGGCCGACCTGCTCGCCGCCCTCCAGGGACTCGACGACGTGATCCACGTCTCAGCCGTCCCGAGGGGCCGAGGTCGGTCGTGAGGGTTCACAACTTCTGCGCCGGTCCGTGCACCCTCCCGCTCTCCGTGCTGGAGGAGGTGAAGTCCGAACTCCTCGACTTCGGGGGCTCCGGGATGTCGGTCATCGAGATGAGTCATCGGAGCCCCGAATACGAGGCCGTCCACGAGGAGACCCTGTCCCTCTTCCGCGAGAACTATGCGGTGCCCGAGGACTTCTCGATCCTGTTCCTGCAGGGAGGTGCGACGCTCCAGTTCGCGATCGTACCGATGAACCTGCTCCGCCGGGGAGAGCGTGCGGGCTACGTGCGTTCGGGGACGTGGGCCAAGGGCGCGCTCCAAGATGCCAGCGTCTGGGGCGAGACGTACGCCGCATGGGACGGTGAACCGTTCTCGTTCGTACGGATGCCCGCCGACGATGAACTGCAGATCGCTGGGGACACCCGATATCTCCACGTCACGTCGAACGAGACGATCGAGGGGATCCGGATGGCGGTGTTCCCGGACGTGGAGGTACCTCTGGTGGGGGACATGTCGTCGGACTACCTCAGCCGGCCGATCCCGTGGGATCGGTTCGAGCTCGTGTATGGCGGCGCGCAGAAGAACCTCGGCCCTGCAGGGCTCGCCGTGGTGGTGATCCGAACCTCGATGCTCGAAGGGCTGAACCCGGAGCTCCCGAGCTACCTGAGCTTGGGCGCGCACGCGGGGAAGAACAGCTTGCTGAACACGCCTCCGATGTTCGCGATCTACGTGACCGGGAAGGTCCTGCGCTGGATGCGTGACCAGGGCGGCGTCGCGGCGATGGAAGAGCGCGCCGCGCGGCGTTCGGGAGCGGTGTACGACGCGATCGCCGATAGCGAGGGCTTCTATCACTCACCCGTCGAGCCCACCCACCGCTCGCACATGAACGTGGTGTTCCGCACGCCGTCCGACGAGCTGGACTCGGCCTTCCTGAAAGGGGCGGAACAGGAAGGTCTGGTCAACCTCAAGGGACATCGGAGCGTCGGTGGGATCCGGGCGAGCATCTACAACGCGATGACGGACGAGGGTGTGGAGACGCTCGTCGGGTTCATGGCGGGGTTCCGGGACGCGAACGGATGAGCACGCTCGAGCCGTTCCCGGCTCGGATCGTTCGTGCCGAGTGGGCCGATCACGTCGTTTCCCCGATGCATGACGCCCTCTCCCGAGAGGAACGGGCCGCGATCCTCGCCGACCGTCCGTACTCGTGGTTGCACGTGTCGCGGACGCCGGACGATGCGATGGATGGTCAGGAGGTGGATCCCGAAGCGCTCGACGAGGCGAACGCGGCGGCCCTGCACCGGCTGCTCGACGCCGGGCTGTACGAGGAGTTCCCCACACCCGCTCTCTACGTGTACCGGTTGCGTTCCGCCGATCACGAGCAGACCGGGATCGTGGGAGAGGTACCGCCGCGGGCGTTCGTCGACAGCCGTGTCCTCGGTCACGAGGGCGTGCAGCCCGAACGCGTCGACGCGCTCAGCTTGCATCTCGCCCGCCTGGGCGCCCGCTCGACCTTGGTCGCGTTGATGTTCCGTGAGGACGACGACATCCGGAAGGTCGTGGAGGCGACGACGGACGGAAGCCCGCTCCGAAGGTTCGGCACGGGGGATCTCGAGCAGAGCGTGTGGCGGATCGACGACCTGGAGTCCATCGAACGGATCCGGGAGCGTCTCGAGCAACAGCGGTTGTACATCACCGACGGGCATCACCGAGCGATGGCCTCGGTCGAGCTCTGGGAACGTGCCGGACGGCCGGAAGGCGCCGGCGTGCCGGCCGTCCTGTTCCCGGAAGAGGCCCTGAGGATGCTCGCGTTCCATCGGCGGATCGTGGGCCCGCTCCCGATGGCCGTTGACGACCTGCTCTCGCGGCTGCGCCGGCGGTTGACCGTGGAGGAAGGCCGGACCCAGCCGGTCGAACGCGGTGTCTTCGGCCTCTACGTGGGTGGCCGTTGGTATCGGCTCGCGCCGGCTCGGGACGAGGCGGCCGCGGGGGTGGAGTCGCTCGACGTCTCGCGACTCCACCGCGAGGTCCTGGAGCCGATCTTCGGCTTCGGTGAAGCCGGGGACCCCGGCCTCGAGTTCGTCTCGGACGCGGTCCCGCTCGGAGAGTTGACGAGGCGGGTGGACGAGGACGGAGGAGCGGCGTTCACGCTCATGCCGCCGACCTTCGACCAGTTCGTGGAGGTGGCCGATCGCCACGAGCAGATGCCGGCGAAGGCCACGTACTTCGATCCGAAGCCGTGGTCGGGTCTGTTCCTGAGGCTCGAGGAAGAAGAGGGGAACCCGCAGGGCTCGGCCGTCACCTCGTGACGGTCCGTGCCTCAACCGCTCCGCGGGCGCGCCGCGCGAGTGCGTCGAAGAGCGACTGCTGGGCGGGGTCGTGCTCCGCCGTCTCCTCCGGGTGCCACTGCACGCCGACCATCCATGCGGCTCGCGTGTCCTGCTGGTCCGGCACGATCCTTTCGATCGCCTCGATCAGGCCGTCCGTCGTCCGACCGGTTGCTTCGAGTCCGTCACCCAGTCGATCGATGCCCTGATGATGGTGCGAGGCGGCGGCAAGCGAGCCGGCCTTCGTCACAGCCGCGAGACGACTCCCGGCTTCGGGAGTGACGTCGTGGATCGTCAGGGTCCCCTCGATGGGAACCCCGTGCTGGATCAGAAGGGGAACGTCGGGCAGGTGCGGGTGGAGCGATCCGCCGAACGCGACGTTCATCACCTGCATGCCTCGGCAGATGCAGAGGGTGGGGAGGGCGATACGTTCGGCGGTCCGGATCAGCTGGATCTCGAACTCGTCCCGGTCCGGCTCGATCCCGTAGAGGTGTTCGCTCGATCCTCCCCCGTACTGGGAGGGATCGATGTCGCCACCGCCGACCAGGAGCAGACCGTCGAAGGGCTCGAGGATCTCCTCGGGAGCTCCTTCTTCACCCGGCGACAGGATCGCGGTGCGTGCGTCCGCTCGCCGGAGTGCATCCAGATAGAGCTTCGGGACCCCGTAGCCGCCCTCCGGCCATCGGGCGACGCGGTCTTCGCCGAGGTGATACGCGACGACCGCGATCAGGGGTCGGTACCGGTGCTCGGCCACGGCGTCGAGTGTAGCGAGGGGTCTTCGACGCCTACTCGCCCGCGGCCAGCGTCGTGAACCGTTCGAACACCTCTCGCCCGCGACCCTCGTGCTCGGCCATGAATCGCTTCGCCTCCTCGCGGACCTCTTCCGGGCTCTTGCCCCACTCCGATCGGAGATCGCCTTCTTTGGTGAACTCCTCGAGCCAGTAGTCGAGCTCGGAGACATTCACCTCGCAGTGGAACTGGGTGCCCCACGCCAGTTCTCCGACGCGGAACGCTTGGTTGGGCACCAGGTCACCCGTGGCGAGCAACGTCGCTCCCTCTGGGAGGTCGAACGCGTCCCCGTGCCACTGGAACGCCACGTCGCCGTCGAGGAGGTGTGAGAAGAGTCGATCGTGGACAGCATCGTGGGTCGGATGGATCGGTTCGAAGCCGATCTCGCGAGCCGGCCCCTCGCCGACCTTCGCATCGAGCGCCCAGGCGAGAAGTTGTCCTCCGAAGCAGACACCGAGGAAAGGGATCCGACGATCCAGCGCCTCTCGGATCACCTCGGCGGTCTCCTTGATGAACGGCTGCTCGTCGGCGTGCCCCACGTTGAACGTGGAACCGAAGACGACGATGCCGTCGATCCCGTCGAGACTCGGCCGAGGACTCGCACCGTCGAGCGCATCCCACACCTCGACCTTCCCGCCCGCACCCTGTACGGCGGCCGGTGCGACCCCGAACGTCTCCGAGGCATCACATCGCACGAACAGGATCACGGTCATGTCGCCGATTCTAGCCGCGGTCCGACGTCGGCCTCTGTCGCGTCATCGGGTCTGCTCTGGCACACTTCGGTCGCGAGAGAGCCATCTGGGGACGAGGCAGGAACGAGGAGGCAGGGATGACGGGCAAGGCGATGCGGCTGAAGCGCGTGATCGACCCCGCGGGCGTGTCGGTGATCTGCGCGCTGGATCACGGGATGACGTCCCCCACGTTCCTGGAACCGCTGGCGGACATCACGACCCGCGCGGCCGAGACCATCTCCGGAGGCGCCAACGTCATCATGATGAGCAAGGGGATGATCAGGATCGCCGAGCCGGCGTTCTCCCCGACGACCTCGCTCGCCCTGCTGCTCTCGGCCTCCGCGAGCCCCGACGGCGATCGGCCCGAGATCGTGCAGATCGCGGAGGTCGAGGAAGCGCTCGTCCTCGGGGCAGACGCGGTCGTCCTGTTCACCGCCCTCGGCGGTGACACCGAGTCATCGATGATCGAGATCCTCGCCGGGGTGGGGCGAGAATGCGCCGCGCTGGGCATGCCGTTCATCGCCGAGGCGGAGTTCCCCACGACCTACGCGAGCGTCGAGGAGCTGAAGGATCAGTACGGCTTCGAGTACCTGCGCCGCAACGTGCGGCTCTGCACCGAGCTCGGCGCCGACATCGTGAAGACGAACTGGCCCGGCGACGCGGACTCGTTCTCGAAGCTGCTCGAGGCCGCGAACGGCGTTCCCGTGGTGCTCGCCGGCGGCTCCCGCCTGGAGGACGCGGAGCTGCTCACGCGGATGGAGCAGGCGGTCGCCGCAGGCGCGATCGGCTGCTCGGTCGGGCGGAACATCTTCATGCACCGGTCGCCGGAGGCGATCACACGCGCGCTCGCGCGCGTGATCCGCGAGAAGTGGAGCGCGGACAAGGCCGTCGCGGCGCTGCAGGAAGAGCTCGCCGGCTGATGCGCGCCGCCTTCATGACCGACGTCAACACGATCGAGGTCCGCGAGGACGCCGAGGAACCTTCGCTCGATCCCCGCGGCGCCGTCCTGCGGGTGGAGGCATGCGGGATCTGCGGTACGGACGCGCGGACGTTCTTCAACGGCGACCCGAAGGCACCGGTGCCGTGGCAGCTCGGCCACGAGCCGGTCGGTGTCCTGGAGGAAGTCGGTGGGGAAGCCGATCTTCCCCCGGGTGTCTCGAGGGGCGACCGGGTCTTCCTGGGCTCGATCCTCACGTGCGGCGAGTGCCGGTGGTGCATGGAGGGCTTCCAGAACCTCTGCGAGGACCATCTCCTCTACGGGTACGACCCGTTCCCCGGCGCCTACGCGGATCGCGCTGGCGTGCCGCCCATCGCGACGAAGAACCTGATCCCCCTGCCACCCGACCTGCCGAGCGACCTCGCCACGGTGGCCGATCCCTTCGCCTGCGCGTTGAACGGCATCGAACAGCTGGATATCAGGCTCGGCGACACGGTGGTGATCCTCGGGACCGGCCCGATCGGGTGCTGGCAGGCCGTGATGGCGCGCGACCGGGGTGCCTCGAAGGTGTTCATGTCGGATGTGTCCGCGGAACGACTCGAGATCGCCCTGGACGCGATCGGCCAGGCGGTCGACGACGCGTGGGTGGCCGGCGAGGACAACGGCGTCGAGGAGGTCCTCTCGCGGACCGGGGGAGTCGGCGCCGAGCGCATCAGTGTCGCGGCGCCGGCCAAGCCTGCGCAGCAGGCCGCGCTGGAGATGGCGGCCAAGCGCGCGAAGGTCGTCTACTTCGCGGGTCTTCCCAAGCACGACCCCGTGAGCCCGCTCGACATGAACCAGCTCCACTACAAGGAGCTGTCGGTGCTGGGGGCGTACGGCGCGACACACCGCCAGTATCGGATCACGATGGATTACCTCGCCAGGAAGCAGGAAGAGCTCGCGAAGGTCGTCACCCATCGCTGGCCGCTCGAGAAGATCGCCGAGGCGTTCGAGACGATCCGCGCGGGCACCGGCCTCAAGATGGTCGTCATGCCATGAGCGGTCCTTTCGTGATCGGCTGCGACGTCGGCAGTCAGGGGACGAACGCCGCCCTGTACGCGGCGGACGGCGAGCTCGTCGCATCCGCCTACGAGGCGTACGACCTCTCCTTCCCGCATCCGGGATGGGCCGAGCAGGATCCGGACCTGTGGACGGCCGCCGTGGAGACGACATGCCATCGTCTTGTCGAGGCGTGTCCCGACGGTCCGTCGGCGATCCAGGGGCTGTCCTTCGGGTCGCAGCTCGACGGCATGGTGGTGTGCGACGGCGAGGGCCGCCGCCTGCGCCCTGCCCTGATCTGGATGGATCGGCGGGCCGAATCGCAGGCGGCTGCCCTCGCCGACCGGATCTCGCCGGCCGACTTCTATCGCGCGACCGGGGCGAACCTGGACTCGTCCCACGCGGTGTTCAAGGCCCTGTGGGTCCGCGACGAGGAGCCCGACGTCTGGAACGAAGCGTCACTGCTCATGTCGCCGGGTGCCTACGTCCTGCGTCACGCGACCGGCGTCGTGGCGGTCGACCCCTCGAACGCGTCGTCCCTCGCCCTCCTCGACCCGAGGACGAAGACCTGGTCGCCCGAGGCGCTGGAGGCCACTGGGATCGATCCGGAGATGCTCCCCGAGCTCGGCGACGCCACGCGGTCCGTCGGGAGCGTCACCGACGCCTTCGCGGAGGCCAGCGGGCTCGCTCCCGACACGGTGGTCGCGATCGGCTGCGGAGACGAGATGGCGGCAACGCTCGGAGCCGGCGTCTTCGAGCCCGGCGAGGTGTGCGACGTCGTGGGGACCGCCGAGCCCGTCTGCGCGGCGAGCGCCGAGCCCCGCGAGGACCCGACGATGCTCGTCGAGTGTCACCCCCACGCCGATCCCGACGCCTGGCTGCTGGAGAACCCCGGGTTCGTGTCCGGCGGCAACCTGCGGTGGTGGCGCGATCAGTTCGCTCTCGAGGAGCGACGGAACGAAGAGAAGGGGCTGGGCGACGCCTACGACCAGCTGAGCGAGGAGGCGTCGCGGATCCCCGCGGGGAGCGATGGTGTGGTGTTCCTCCCCGCGATGCAGGGGGCGATGGCCCCCGAGTGGAACGGCGCGGCGCGCGGTGTCTTCTACGGGCTCACGCTCGCGCACACGCGGGACCACATGACCCGGGCGATCCTCGAGGGCAGCGCGTTCGCGCTCCGGGACATCCTCGAAGCGATGACGGCCGCCGGGCTCGGAGTCCGAAGGCTCACGATCGTGGGCGGGGGCGCGAAGGGACCGCTCTGGCGCCAGATCAAGGCCGATGTGACCGGTCTCCCGGTACGCGTCCCGGTGAGTGTGGAAACGACGGCCACCGGCGCCGCGATCCTCGCCGCCGTGGGCTCGGGCGTGCACGCGACCGTGGGCGACGCGGTGAAGTCGTTCGTGTCGTTCCGACCCGACGAGCACGAGCCGGATGCAGGAACGAGGCAGGCGTACGACGACGCATACGGGCGCTACCGCGAGGTGTACTTCGCACTCAAGCCTGTGTTCCCCGCCACCGGCGAGAGCTGAGCGCGGTCTGGCTCGTTAGTCCTCGAACTCCTGCCGGATCGACCGGCGGATCCGCTCGAGCGCGTCGACCACCTCGCCAAGTGACTCCCGGATCGCCTCAGGCGCGTCCTCGAGAGCTCCGTCGAGCTTCGTCCTCGCGTCGTTGAGGTGTGTTTCCGCCTCGAGCAGCGCCTGGCGCGTCTCGGCGTTCGGATCCTCGCGGAAGGCCTCGAGAGCGGCGCGCGATTCCTCGACGGCGTCCCTCGCCTCGCCGGCAGCGTCTCGGATGGGGCCCGAGTCCCCGATCTCGTCGATCAGCGTGTCGATCGCCTCGGTCGCTTCGCGGACCTCGTCGCGCAGTCCGCTCTCGGAGAGGCAGCCCACGAGGAGAACCGTGAGGGCGAGGAGGACCAACGCGCGGATCCGCATATCGAGCCCATACCCCTCCCGGGGTTCCTCCACGCGTGCCTCGCGCCGTGTCGGGGTTATCCCCGTTCGAAGTACCTGATCAGCTCCCAGTCGGTCACGGTTTGATTGTCGAAGATGATCTGTTCCTGGCGCGCCATGTTCAGGAGGTGTCCGTACACGAAGTCGCCGAACGCCTCCCGCATCACCTCGGAACGCTCCATCTCGGCGATCGCCTCGTGCAGCGAGGGCGGCACCCGCTCCGCGTCCTTCGATTCGTACGCGTTCCCCTCGAAGAGCGGAGGGCATTCGATCTCGTTCTGGATCCCGTGCAGGCCGGCCGCGATGGTCGCCGCATAGCCGAGGTAGGGATTGACGTCACCGCCGGGTAGACGCGATTCGACTCGGTTGCCCTGATGCTCACCGACCACGCGGAATCCGCACGTCCGGTTGTCGTGGCTCCACAGGATGGCCGTCGGCGCCCACGATCCGAGCTGATAGCGCTTGTAGGAGTTCACGAACGGCGCGTACATCCACGCCATCTCCCGTGAGGTCGACATCAACCCGCCGAGCATGTGCTTGAAGGTCGGGCTCATATGGTTCGGATCGTCGTCGTCCCACATCAGCGACTCGGATCCATCCTCGTTCCACACACTCGAGTGCATGTGACAAGAGGAGCCGGCCTCGTCCATGGTCCACTTCGCCATGAACGTGATCGCGGCGCCGTTCAGAGCGGCGATCTCCTTCGTGCCGTGCTTGTACAGCGCGTGGTAGTCGGCGGTCGAGAGCGCGTCCGCATACGTGACGTTGATCTCGTGTTGACCGCGACCGAACTCACCCTTCGAGAACTCGATCGGGATGCCCGCCGCCAACATGCCGTTCCGGATCTGACGGATGAGCCATTCGTCCTTGGTGGTCGCGAGCATGTGGTAGTCCATGATGTACGGGGATGACGGCTGGAGACCCTGGTAGCGCTTCGCGGCCGCCTCTTCGTAGGACTCCTTGAACAGGTAGAACTCCAGCTCGGACCCCGTCTTGAACGTGTAGCCGGCGGCCTTCGCTCGTTCCATCTGCCGGCGGAGGATGGTTCGCGGCGCCACCTCGACCAGCTCGCTCGTGTGCTCGTCGGCGACGTCGCAGATCACCATCGCCGTCTTCTCGAGCCACGGCACGAGCCGCATCGTCGACATGTCCGGAATCATCTTGAAGTCGCCGTAGCCCGTCTCCCAGCTCGCGTACTCGAAGCCGGGCAGCGGCTCCATCTCCATGTCGATCGCGATCAGGTACAGGCACGCGTGCAAGCCCTCCTCCCCGAGGACCTCCTCCAGGAAGAAGTGAGGGAGGATCCGCTTGCCGACGAACCGGCCCTGGAAATCCGTGAACATGCACAGGACGGTGTCGACCTCGCCGGCATCGGCGAGCTCCTCGAGTTGCTTGGCGTCGATCATGCCCTGCGCTTGCACGGCTCCTCCTCCAAGACGGGCGGGGCGGTGGGCGTTCGCCCACCGCCCCGCGGTCGGTCCGATGGTACGCGGGGATCTCCTACTCCTTGACCTCCCCGACATGCGTCTGGCCGTAGCCCTGGCTCTCCGGGTGTCCGTGTTCGCCCTGGGTCATGGCGAACTCTTCCTCCGGTGAGAGGACCAGGCGGTTGCGTCCGGTGACGGCGAAGTAGATCAGGCCGAGGACGAACCAGATGGCCGTTCCGATCACGCCGAACCGGTAATCCCGGATCGTGAACAGCGAGATCAAGGCGATCACGGCGATGATGCCCGCGATCGCGGCACCGGCTTCACCCAGGGGGCTCCGGTACGGCCGGTTGATGTTCGGCAGCTTCCGCCGGAGCACGATGAACGACAGGCACTGCATCGCGTAGGAGATGACCGCGCCGAACACCGCCATCGTCAGGAGTGCCGCGCCGAGTGCCGTGGTGGCTCCCGCCTCGTCGTAACCGAACTTGTAGATCCCGTACGCGAGGATGTAGCCGACGACGGCGCCCAGGATCAAGGCCACGTGCGGCGTCTTCCGCTTCGGGCTCGTCACCGACATCCAGTGGGGGAAGTAGCCGGCCCGCGACAGCGAGAAGATGTTGCGACCGTAGGCGAAGATGATCGTGAAGAAGCTGGCCACCAGACCGACGACCGCGATCAACGCCAACAGTGCGGCGATGTCGGAGTTCGGGAAGATGTCGGAGAAGCCCAGGAACAGGGGCTCCAGCGTCGCGCCGGTCTCGTTGGCTCCCGAAACACCCGGGTTGAGGAGGAGAACGAGCAGGCCGGTGATCACCAGCGTGGTCATCCCCCAGATCGTGGCCTTGGGGATATCTCGTGCTGGATCCATCGATTCCTCCGCCGCCAGCGGGAGCTCCTCGATCGCGAGGTAGAACCAGATCGCGAACGGGAGTGCTTTGAAGATCCCGGAGATCCCGAACGGCAGGAACGGTCCACCTCCGTTCGGGAGCGATTCACCTCCGCCCTGCGGGATGTTGAACAGGAGGTCGGCATCGAACTTCGGGATGGCCGTCACGAAGAAGAAGCCGAGGATCAGGAGGGCCAGGATGTTGATGATGATCGTGAAGCGCATCGTGGCTTCGATGCCCACGATGTTCAGGCCCACGAAGACGAGGTAGAACACGGCCCACCAGAACGGCGGCGTGTTCCAGATGGGTGTGGTGGTCAGATCGAACAGCTCGGTCATGATCACGCCCATGTAGGCGCCGATCGAGACCACGACCACCGCCGGCGTGATGACGTATTCCATGTTCTCCGCCAGGCCGGTGATGAAGCCTCCCCACGGGCCCATCGCCGAACGGGCGAACGAATACGCGCCCCCCGTATGTGGCAAAGCGGGGGACATCTCGGCGATCGAGTAGCAGAGGCCGTAGTACATCACCGTGATCACGACGCCCGCGATCAGCAGGCCTCCCCAGCCCCCTACGCCGAGTCCGAAGTTCCAGCCGAAGAAGTCGCCTGAGATGACTGCGGCGACGCCGAGCGACCAGAGTGCGAACACTCCCGCGTGCCGCTTCAGCCCTCGCTGGTCGAAGTAGTCCTGGCCGACCTCTCGGTAGCTGACCGAGCCGATCTTGCGTCGTTCAGACACTGGTCACGCCCCTCCTCCCGCCCGCGGACGCGGGCCCACCGGCGATATTGAGCCCCGTCGGCTCGCCGCTGTCAATCCGAGGGGTTGCGCCCGAGCGGTCCTCGCGCGTGCCGAGCGTGGCCGGCGATGACGAGGGCGCCGATGAGCCAGACGGCTGTCGCCATCGTGAGCCCCCACTCGTCTGCGGCGATGGAGAAGATCGTGCCCATGATGAGGGATGCGCCGAGCATCAGCGGCGAGAAGCGAAGCCCGAGCCACCGCGCGAGTCCGACGGTCAGGACGAGACCGACCAACGGTGTCAGCGTGATCGGTCCGCCCCCGCCGCTCCAGGAGTGGCCCGTGGCGACGAGATCGACCATTCGTCGATCGTATCGCCGGGGGACCCGAAGACGTCAGTCCTCGGGTGTCACGTACGCGGCCGTGATCCCTCCGTCGACGATCAGCGACGTCCCCGTCATGTAGCTGGAGTCGTCACTCGCGAGGAACAGGGCGGCCTTGGCGAGCTCCTCGGCCTGTCCGAGCCTGCCCATCGGGATGTGAACGAACCGACGTTGGCGCCGGTCGCGATCGGATAGCAGCTCGGCCAATAGCGGTGTATCGATCGGGCCAGGGCACAGGGCGTTGCAACGCACACCCTTCCGGGCGTACTCGACCGCCATCTCGCGAGTCATCGCGAGGACCGCCCCCTTCGACGCGGTATAGGCGGTCTGCGACGTGGCGGCGCCCATCCACGCGACGAACGAGGCCACGTTGATGACCGAGCCTCCTCCCGACTCGACCATCGCGGGGATCCCGTACTTGCAGCCGTGCGCCACGCCCTTCACGTTGATCGCGAGCGTTCTGTCCCAGACGGACTCGTCGGTGGAATCGACCGACCCGTCGTCGTCGAGCATCACGCCGGCGTTGTTGTAGAGGACCGTGAGGTTGCCGTAGGTCGCGACGGCCGTCTCCACCATGGACTTCGCGTCTGTCTCGAGGGACACATCGGCGTGCACATAGGTCGCCTCGCCTCCACCGTCGCGGATGTCCGCGGCGACCCGCTCCCCGGCGTCGTCGCTGACGTCGGTCAGCACGACCTTCGCTCCTTCCGACGCGAACAGCTGCGAGGCGACCATCCCCATGCCGCTCGCGCCGCCGGTGATCAGCGCCACCTTGTTGTCGAGCCGCCCCATTACCCGCGCTCCTCCTCTAGGCCTTCTACGGATGCGGCCGAGGATAGCCCGTTCAGTAGACTCGAACGCATGCCTGAACTGCCCGAAGAGATCAAAGCCCGCCCGAAGCGCAAGCCAGGACAAGAGCCCACCGCGTCGCTCACGCTCGAGGCCTATACCCGTCTCAAGTCGGAGCTCGAGGAACTCCTGACCGCCGGACGAGACCGGATGGCGGAGCGCCTCAAGGTCGCTCGCGAGCACGGCGACATCCGCGAGAACGCCGAGTACGACGCGGCGAAGGATGCGCAGGGTTTGATGGAGTCCCAGATCCGCCGCTTGAAGGAGGCGCTACGGGATCCGGAGATCATCGAGGCTCCCATCGCCGCCGACAGGATCGTCCCGCACATGCTGGTGACGGTTCGTGCGGTGGATGACGACGACGAGGAGACCTACCTCCTGGCCGAGCACGGCGAGGAGAAGGCGCCAGGCGCTCGCACGGTCACGACGTCGTCTCCGCTGGGGCGGGCGTTGATGGGGGCGTCCAAGGACCAAGAGATCCTCGTGAAGGCCCCAGGCGGAAGCTTCAAGTACGTCGTGGTCGGATTCGAACCGTTCGTGGGTTGATGAGCGAGAGCTGATGGGTCGGCGCGCGGCCACCGGGCATCGGTCGAGACCGCATGTCGAGCGCGAGGCTCCGAAGGTCCGCGATCTCCCGAAACCTCGGAAGAACCGGTCGGCCGCCGGGGGCGCGATCCAATGGATGTTCCAGTGGCCGTATCGCGCGATCCTCGCGTTCCTGATCTGGGCGAGGGTGCGACCCTGGCATCTCACGCTCCTGGCCCTGGTCCTGAACGTGGTCACGGGGGCGCTCATCATCGCCGGGGAGTGGTTCGTCGCGGGCTGGTGCCTGCTCGCCGCCGGACTGTGCGACGTCTTCGACGGATCGGTCGCGCGACATCACGGGCAGCAGAAGCGGTCGGGCGCCTTCATGGACTCGGTGCTCGATCGCGTCTCGGACGCGATCTTGTTCTCCTGCTTGTTCTGGGCGCTCGCCGAGGACGGGAGGCGGCTCGACGCAGCGCTCGCGCTCTTCACGCTCGTAGTGAGCCTGTCGGTGAGTCACATTCGAGCGGAGGCCGAGGCCGTCGGAGTGCAGCTCACCGAGGGCTTCTTCCAGCGACTCGAGAGGTTCCTCGCCCTGATGATCGGCCTGCTGGTCCCGGGGGCGATGACTCCTGTCTTGCTGATCCTCGCGACGCTCGGGGCCGTCACGGCGCTGCAACGTGGCTGGTCCGCGCTGGTGCGAGCGTAGACCGTGGACTTCGTCCGCGTCGGGTCGATCGCGGAGATCCCCGAGGGAGAGGTCCGCGCGTTCGACCTGCCGACGGGCCGCGTGGCGGTCGTGCACGTGGAAGCTCGGCTGTTCGCCTTCGCGGACGAGTGCACACACGCCGGCTGCGCGCTCTCCGAGGGAGAGGTCGACGACCGTGGGACCACGGTCGAGTGCCCGTGCCACGGCAGCGTCTTCGACATCGAGACGGGTGAGCCGCTGGAAGGACCCGCCCGGGATCCCGTCGCCGTCCACCAGGCGCGCTTGGTGGACGGCTGGGTCGAGGTGGGGGAGCAGCCGGTCCACTAGGACCGGCTGAGACGAGCCCTCGATGTCCGGGGCAGGCTCACGGAGCACTGGCTCCGGTGCCGCGCCCCGGGGTAGGCTCGCCGTCTTCCGGCGAACGAGGAGGCTTCCCCGATGACCGACGCGCCCACCCGGTTCGATCTGTCGCAGGACCAGCTGCCCACGGCGTGGCTGAACATCATGCCGTCGATCGCGCAGGCCGGGATGCAACCGCTCCCTCCCCTGCACCCCGGGACCCACGAGCCCGTGACGCCGGATCTCCTCGCACCGCTGTTCCCGGAACAGCTGATCCTCCAGGAGGTCTCGACCGACCCGTGGATCGACATCCCGGGTGGGGTGCTCGACGTCTACCGCCTCTGGCGGCCGTCCCCGCTGCACCGCGCCGTTCGCCTGGAGAAGGCGCTCCAGACGACCGCCCGGATCTACTTCAAGTACGAGGGCGTCTCGCCCGCGGGCAGTCACAAGCCGAACACCGCGATCGCGCAGGCCTTCTACAACAAGGAGGCGGGCACGAAGCGTCTCGCGACGGAGACGGGTGCCGGGCAATGGGGGTCCGCCCTCGCGATGGCCGCGAAGTTCTTCGGCATCGACTGCCAGGTGTTCATGGTCAAGGCCTCCTACGAGCAGAAGCCCTATCGCCGCATCTTCATGGAGACGTTCGGGGCCGAGGTCGTGCCTTCGCCGTCCCCGACGACCCAAGCCGGGAAGGCGATCCTCGACGCGGATCCGGAGTCGACGGGTTCGCTCGGCATCGCGATCAGCGAGGCGGTCGAGGTCGCGGCCACCTCGGGGGGAGCGATCAAGTACTCGCTGGGCTCGGTGCTGAACCACGTGTTGCTCCACCAGACCGTCATCGGCCTCGAGGCCAAGGCGCAGATGGAGATCGCAGGGGACCGGCCGGACATCGTGATCGGGTGCGTCGGAGGCGGTTCCAACTACGCCGGGCTGGCGTACCCGTTCATGGTGGATCGCCTGTCGGGCTCGACACCCGACGTCCGGTTCCTGGCGACGGAGCCGGCTGCGTGCCCGACGCTCACGAAGGGCCGCTTCGCGTACGACTTCGCCGACACCGGAGAGATGACCCCGTTGGTGCCGATGTACACGCTCGGCCACACATTCGTTCCGGCCCCGGTGCACGCGGGAGGTCTCCGCTATCACGGAGACTCGCCGTCCCTGTCCCTGCTCGTGAAGCACGGTCACATGGACGCCGTGGCCTACTCCCAGAACTCGGTGTTCGACGCCGCCGTGCAGTTCGCCCACACGGAGGGGATCGTGCCCGCTCCCGAATCGGCCCACGCCGTTCGGGGGGCGATCGACGAGGCGATCGCCGCCCGCGACGCGGGTGAGGAGCGCGTGATCCTCTTCGGCCTCTCCGGGCACGGCGCGTTCGACATGCAGGCGTACGACGACTACCTCAACGG
Organism: uncultured Actinomycetota bacterium; assembly: GCA_963750945.1. Taxonomy (GTDB): domain Bacteria; phylum Actinomycetota; class UBA4738; order UBA4738; family HRBIN12; genus JAJNBA01. The sequence goes on from CAVVSH010000015.1 coordinate 29,997, forward strand.
CCGGCTCCCCGAGGTCGAGTACCGGCAGGAGGATGTCGTGGCGTCCATGGAGCACGTGCCCGACGTGCCGATCCCGGGGGACGGAGGAGCCTCCTAGAGCGCGACCTCGAAGGTTCTCGGCGAGAGACCGAACTCCTCGACCGCGAGCTTCGCGATCTCTCGTGCGAGGATCGTGTAGCCGATCGCGTTGAAGTGCAGGCCGTCGCCCTCGCGGATGAGGATCACTTTCCTGCCTTCCCGGAAGTAGGCCGTGTATCCGCCTCGAGGTTCCCTGAATCGCTCCCACGAATCGAAGAACGCGACGTCTTCGGAGATGCTCGCGGCGAACTCGAAGATGTCGTTCTGCCGCATGGAGTGGTCGCGAAGGCTCCGGTTGGCGGAGATGGGAAGTCCCGCCCACACGACCTTCGCTCCCTCCGAGGTTGCGATCTCCATCATCTTGAGCACTCGACCCCGGTAGCCGGCCGGCCACTGCGGCGTGCCGATCTGCGCCACGCGTTCACCGCGGACCGACTGCAGTGACTGATGGTCGTTCTCTCCCAGCATCACGATCACCAGGTCCGGGTCGAAGCTTTTCACGATGCGGCGCATCGTGAACGGCCAGTTGAAGTAGTCGTACCTCGCCAGGCCGGTGGAGATCCGGCCCTGGCGAGAAACCTTGACGAGCCGCGGCCGGAAAACACGTTCGGCGAAGTAGCCGAGACCGGCGGCGAGGGAGTCTCCGACGACCACGACGCGGAGCTTGCTGCTGGGCGAGGGCGCTCGGATCGAATCGGCCTCGGCCGTGGCGCCGTCCCCGTCGCCGTTCTGGCCGCCGGGATCCTCGTCCGGCTCGTCGGGCGTGACCGGTATGTCCTCGGGGGGCGGGACGAACGCGCCCCCGGGCTTGACCGGATCCCTCCCCACGGCGCGCTCGATGGTGTTGGCCAGTCCGCTGATCCCGATCCAGTCGCTCACGGCGGCGACCGGTCTGAGGACGGCGAGAGAAACCGAGCGCCGGACGCCCAGCGGGGACGCCTCGGCCGCTCGCTTCAACGTCGGCGCGTACAGCACCGTCCAGACGAGGAGGCTCACCAGGATCACGACGAGGACGCGGCCGGCCGGCATCAACCGGCGCCCGTAGAGCGCCCTCGCGGGGCTCGCCACCGGCTCGTCCTCCTGGCCACGTCGCCTGCTCATCCCGCGTGCCTATCAGAACTGGAAGTAGATGAAGGGGGCCACCCCGGTCGGGCCCAAGATCACGATCACCAGGAGCGTGACCGCGAGGACCATCCCGAGCGGGACAGGCTTGAGTCGAGACAATCCGGATTGCAGCCACAGACCCATGCCGCGGGGAAGGAACTGGAGGGAGAGCATCCCGGCGATGGTGAGGACGACGAGCGGTGTCACGAACTCGCTCGGCGTCGCCCACCCGACGACGAGTCGTCCCAGCAGGGAGAGCGCGGTGTCCACCGAGTCCGCGCGGAAGAAGACCCATCCGATGCAGACCAGCGCGAACGTGGCCGCACGTTGACGCAGGACGTCCAGCCGGCCGTCCTCCACTTCCGTTCCGCCGTGTCGCGCGCGCCGCTGGCGGACGGCGAGCAGCGTGCCGTGATACGCGCCCCAGATCACGAAGGTCCACGCGGCGCCGTGCCACAGGCCTCCCAGCGTCATCGTGATCAGGACGTTCACGTAGGTGCGGCGCTCACTCTTCCGGTTCCCGCCGAGGGGGATGTAGAGGTAGTCGCGGAGCCAGCGGGAAAGGGTCATGTGCCAGCGACGCCAGAAGTCCTGGATCGAGCGCGCCGCGTACGGCCGATCGAAGTTCCTCGGGAACTGGAACCCCAGCAGCTTCGCGACGCCGATCGCGATGTCGGTGTACCCGCTGAAGTCCGCGTAGATCACGATCGCGTAGCCGAGGATCCCGAAGAGTGCGTCGGGGGCGCTGCGTCGCGCCGGATCGCCGAACACCGGGTCCACGATCTGGGCCGCGAGGTAGCTCGAGACCACCACCTTCTTGAAGAGACCGCCGAGGATCAGCCACGCGGCACCCGCGACGTCGACGTGCCGCTCGTCCCGGCGCCTCTGAAGCTGGGGGATCAGCTCGTTCGGGCGAACGATGGGGCCGGCGACGAGGTGCGGGAAGAAGGAGAGATACAGGAACGTGTCGGTCCAGCTCGCCACCTCGAAGTCGCCTCGGTACACGTCGACCACATACGCGATCGCCATGAACGTGAAGAACGAGATCCCTACGGGCAGCACCACCTGGATCAAGGGGACCGACGACTCGATGCCGAGCGAGGCGAGCGTGTTCGTCACGTTCACCGCGAGGAACCCGTAGTACTTGAAGAAGGCCAGGGGCAGCAGGAGGAGCGTGACCGCGATGCCGTTCACGACGAGCCTCGCCCGCGGCGCGCGGGTTCGCGCGACGGCGATCGCTCCCAGCTGTGCCAGGGCGCTGATACCGACGAGAAGCAGGACGAACCGCCAGTCCCACCACGCGTAGAAGACGTAGCTCGCCGCGATCATGAACCACTTCCACGTCTGGGACAGGTGGTTCAGGAGCCAATGCCCGGTGAAGACGAGGACGAAGAAGATCGCGAAGTCCACCGTGGGGAAGAGCATCGGATTCGGATGCTAGCCGAGGTCAAAGACGGATCTCAGCCGGGCCGGCCGGCGTCGCCGGATCAACCCGATCGACGATCGGAGGCGACGGGCAGGGGCGTGCCGTCGGAGACATGCGTGGGGGCCTCCGGACCCGACAGGGCCCCGATGTACACGCCGGCGAGGACGAGCGGCGCCCCGAGCAGGAGCGAGAACGTCACCTCTTCGTTCAGGAGGAGCGCGCCGCCGATGACGGAGACGATCGGGAACAGGACGAACTGATAGCTGGCGCCGGTGGCGGTCCATCGCCGGATCACGTACACGATGAGCATGAACAGGAAGGGGGAGGCGATCGTCAGGTAGACGACCGCTGCCCACACGCTGGGGCTCTCCGGCGCCTTCCAGGACTCGCCCACGATCGACGAAAGGACGAGCAAGAGCACCGCTCCGACCGACATCCCGATCGCGTTCGTCACGACGGGATGCGCGGAAACGAGCAACTTCAGGACGATGCCGGACTCAGCGGCTGCCGCTGCGGCGACGACGACCGCCAGCACCGAGACCAGCGAGACGTCGCCGGCGAGGGCGCCTGAGGACATCACCGCGATCCCCGCGAGCGCGACCAACGCCCCGAGCACGCCGCGGAGCCGCAGCCGTTCCAGCCGGTGCCCGGCAGCGAGCAGGACGGTCAGCAACGGAACGGAGGCCATGATCGTGCCGCCGAGGCCGGCCGGGACCTCCTGCGACCCCCAATAGAAGAACGCGTAGGCGACGAGGAAGCTGAGGATCCCGTAGACGAAGGCTCCACCGAGCGCTCGACCCCTCGGAAGCGGATGACGACCGGCCGCGACGAGGACCCACAGGATCAACGATGCGCCGAGGAACCGGACGCCCGCTCCCCAGAACGGATCCAGCTCGCGGTTGCTGAACCGAACGGCCACGATGTTCGAGCCGGCGAGCAACACGACCCCCGCGAACGCGAGGAGGATCTTCCGATCGATCACGCCGCCCCTCATCCGCGGATGATAGGTCCCCGCTCCGAGGCAGAGGTAGCCTGTGGCCCCACCGAGCATGGAGGATCCATGTCACGCGATATCGACTGGCACGTGTTCGACAAGGCTGCCGACGTCACCGCCTCGGCGGTGCGCGGCGCTATGGGTTCGCAGGGAAGCCAGCCCGCTTCCTTCGTGGGTGAGGTGTTCCGCGAGATCTACTCGGCCTTGCGAGAAGCGACGGACGAGATGCCCTCGAAGGATTCGAACACCGGGTTCTGAGCCCGTGGGTGTGGCGCAGCTCCGGTCCACGGTTCTCGAGTGGTATCGGCCGCGGCGCCACGCGTACGCGTGGCGCCGCGGCCGGCAGAGCGCGTACCGGACGCTTGTCTCGGAGGTGATGCTCCAGCAGACCCAGGCAGCCCGGGTGGAGCCGATCTTCGAGGCGTTCGTCGGGCGGTACCCCGACGTCGGCGCACTCGCCGGGGCTTCGCGCGCCGACGTCCTCCGCTCCTGGGCGGGCCTCGGCTACAACCGCCGCGGCGTCGCTCTCCACGATGCCGCCCGCGCGATCGCTCGCGATCACGCAGGCAGGGTGCCGAGGGCCCAGGACGCACTCCGACGGCTGCCCGGCGTCGGTCCCTACACCGCCGCCGCCGTCGCGTCGATCGGCTACGGCGAGCCCACGGCAGCGGTCGACACCAACGTCCGAAGGATCTGCGCGCGCGTGATCCACGGAGCGGAGCCGGACGAGATCTCCGGCGAGCGGCTCGCGCGCGATGCGCAGGACCTGCTCGATCCTTCGGCGCCCGGCGACTGGAACCAGGCGTTGATGGACCTCGGTCGCGTCTTCTGCCGTCCCGCGCCGCGGTGCGATGCATGCCCGCTCGCGCCCCGCTGTCGCTTCCGGGCCGACGGCCGGACGGGCAGGCCGTCCGGCCGTCGCCAGTCCCCGTTCGAAGGGAGCGCCCGCCAGGTCCGTGGGGCCGTGGTGGAGGTCCTCCGCTCGCTCCGCTCGGCGAGCGCCGAGGCGCTCGCCGAGCGGACGGGCCACCGACCTCGTGCGATCGCCGCGGCGACGGAGTCGCTCGTGGACGATCGGATCCTCGAGAGGACCCGATCGGGCCGCTACCGACTGGCCGTTCGTTGACGCCACCGTAAGTAGCTGCTTACATCATCGTCATGGAGGCTGCCCTGAAGGCGATCGCCGAACCTCGGCGCAGGCAGATCCTCCGCCTCGTGTGGGACGCGGAGCGCTCGGCGGGCGACATCGCGTCCCACTTCGATGTCAGCAGACCGGCGATCTCGCAACACCTCACCGTCTTACGGACGGCCGGGCTCGTGAACGAGCGACGAGACGGCGCGCGGCGTCTCTACCGGGCGAACCAACAGGCGCTCGCCGAGCTGGAGTCGTCGTTGCAGGCATTCTGGAGTGGGAGCCTCGCGACCTTGAAGGAAGAAGTGGAAGCCGAGGAAGGGAGTCGACGTGGCCGCAGGCGTCATCACCGTCAACAGTGAGATCCGGATCGAAGCACCTCCCGAAGCGGTGTTCCCGTTCCTCACGGACCCGCAGAAGATCGTCAAGTGGAAAGGGGTGGACGCCACGGTCGAGGCCGCGCCAGGCGGGGTGTATCGAGTGAACGTGACGGGCAGGAACCACGCGGTCGGGGAGTACGTGGAGGTCGACCCGCCCCGCCGCGTCGTGTTCACGTGGGGGTGGGAAGGTGACGACCAGCTTCCACCCGGATCGTCCACCGTCACGATCGAGCTGATCCCCGACGGCGACGCAACGATCGTGCAGCTGACGCACTCGGGGTTGCCCGAGGGCGCCGATGCGGCGCAGCTCGAAGGGTGGAAGCACTTCCTCCCGCGCCTCGCGAAGGTGGCAAGCGGCGGCGATCCGGGCCCGGACCCGTGGGTCCAGCCGGCAGGGGACGAGGGATAGCGGGGAGCGCAGCTCGATTGACCGGGGACACGCCAGGCTGGTAGCTTCGTTCTCACGTGTTGAGAACGATTCTCATTCTCGTACTTGCGTCGATGACGGCTTCCACGATGCCGGCATGCGGCGACCGGGTCGACGACGACCCCGGCGATCGCATCTCAGTGGTCGCGAGCTTCTACCCGCTGCGCTTCGCGGCGGACGGGATCGGCGGCGACTGCGTCAACGTGACCAACCTGACGCCGCCGGGGATGGAGCCGCACGACCTCGAGCTGACGCCCGACGCGGTGGAGTCGATCGCCACCGCGGATGTCGTGCTCTATCTCGGCGGTGGGTTCCAGCCCGCGATCGAGGACGCGATCCAGGACTCGCAAGGTGAAGTCGTCGATCTCCTCGATGCGGTCGCGACGACGCCCGCTGAAGGCGAGGAGGCGGAGGAGGGGCTCCTCGTCGATCCCCACGTCTGGCTCGACCCGGGCAGGTTCGAGGAGATCGTCCAGGCGACGGCGGACGCCTTCGACCGCACGGGGAAGGCCGGTGCCTGCGACGTGTCCGGCGCATCTGGGGAGTTGCGCTCCGATCTCGTCGGTCTCGACGCCGAGTTCCGCTCGACCCTCGATGGCTGTGAGCGCGACGTGCTCGTCACCAACCACGCCGCGTTCGGGTATCTGGCCTCCGCGTATGGGCTCCGCCAGGAGGCGATCGCCGGGCTCGAGCCCGAAGGAGAGCCGAGCGCGAAGCGTCTGGCCGAGGTCGAGGAGCTGGTCGAGCGGGAGGGTGTGACGACGATCCTCACTGAGGAGCTCGTGTCGCCCGATGTCGCCGAGACCCTCGCCGCGGAGACCGGCGTGGAGACCGCGGTCCTCTTCACGATCGAGGGGCTCACCGACGTGGAGGCCGCCGCCGGCGACGACTACCTTTCCTTGATGCGAGACAACCTGGAGACCCTCCGTGTCGCTCTCGGCTGCCCCTGACGCCTCCGTGGGCGAGCTGTTGGTTGAGGCCCGCGGCCTCTCGTACGCCTACGGGTCGACACCGGTCGTCGAGGACGTCGATCTCGACGTCCGCCGCGGCGAGTTCGTCGCCCTCGTAGGGCCGAACGGCTCCGGCAAGTCGACACTGCTCCGCGTGTTGTTGGGGGCTCTGCGTCCCGCGCGCGGCTCGGTCCGTCTGCTCGGGCGCCCGGCGAGTGAGGTCAAGGATCGCTGGCGGATCGGCTACGTGCCCCAGCGCCCCACGCTCGCGCCGGACGTTCCCGCCACCGTCCGGGAGATCGTGACGACCGGGCGCCTCGCACGTCGTGGCTGGTGGCGCCCCTTGCGCGGCGGGGACGTCGAGGCGGTGGACCACGCGCTCGAATCCGTGGGCCTCGCCGACCTGGCGGAGCATCCGATCACCCAGCTGTCGGGCGGTCAGCAGCAACGTGTCTTCATCGCCCGGGCGTTCGCGGGGGAGCCCGAGTTCCTCGTGCTCGATGAACCGATCGCCGGGATCGACGCCGAGTCTCAGCGACGCTTCAGGGACTCCCTCGTGCACCTGATCGGAGACCACGGCGCGGGTGTGCTTCTCGTCTCTCACGAGCTCTCCGCGGTCGCCGACGTGATCGATCGCGTGATCGTGCTGAAACGGCGGGTGCTGTTCGACGGTCCGCCCGCACGTCTGGTGGACGAGGGCGTGAGCCTCGGGATCCACCGGGAGGACCTCCCGCTCTGGCTCGAGGGGTTGCGATGATCGCCGCACTGCCTCTGCCCTTCCCGTTCGAGTTGACGTTCATGCAGCGAGCCCTGGCGGCGGGGCTCGTCGTCGGTGTGTTCGCGCCGCTGATCGGCACCTTCCTCGTCCAGAAGCGGATGTCGCTGATCGGCGACGGCATCGGGCACGTGGCGTTCGCGGGCGTGGGTGCCGGTCTCCTCGCGGGGATCTATCCGGTGTGGACCGCCCTCGTGTTCGCGATCGTAGGGGCGCTCGGGATCGAATGGCTCCGTGCGCGCCGGAAGGCGAGCGGCGATCTCGCTCTCGCGTTGTTCTTCTATTCGGGCATCGCCCTCGGGGCCGTGTTCGCGAACGCGAGTGGTGGCCTCGGGACGAGCATCATCGGATTCCTGTTCGGCCAGCCGCTGACGGTCGGGAACTCCGAGGTGGTCGTGATCCTCGTGCTCGGCTCGCTCGTGGTCGCGCTCGTGATCGCTCTCCGGAAGGTTCTGTTCGCGGTCGTGACGGACGAAGACTGGTCCGGAGTCGCCGGGTTGCCCGTGGGCGGTATGAACGCACTGCTCGCCGTCCTCACGGCCGTGGCCATCGTCGCCTCCATGCAGATCGTCGGCATCCTGCTGATCGCCGCGCTCATGGTGCTGCCCGTGGCGACGGGACAGCTCCTCGCTCGGTCGTTCAAGGGGACGTTGTGGATCGCGGTCGGCGTCGGGGTCGGGTCGGTCGCCGTCGGTCTGACGTCCTCGAGGCTCTGGGGGCTGGCACCCGGCGGTGCGATCGTCCTCGTCGCAGCACTCGTCTTCCTCATCGTCGCGCTCGCCCGGCACACGATGCCCGGTGGATCGATGCTGGAGTTGCCGGAACGATGACCACGGGCCGAGCAGAGGTCCATCAGACGGTCGAAGGGCGACTGCATCGCGTGGGCCAGCGGTACACGGCGAATCGGCGCGCGCTGGTGGACGCGCTCGTCGCGGCACGAGGGCCGGTGGCGATCGGCGATCTCCTCGGGGGGAAGCGGGCCGTTCCCCAGAGCTCCGCGTACCGGAACCTCTCGGTACTCGAGGAGGCCGGGGTGATCCGCCGGGTGATCACGGACGGCGACTTCGCCCGGTTCGAGCTCGACGAGGACCTGACCGAGCACCACCATCACCTCGTGTGCTCCAACTGCGGCCGGATCGAAGACGTCGAGATCCCCGCAAGCGTCGAGCGGTCGCTCGGCAGGACCCTGGATCGTCTCGCCGAAGGCGCGGGCTTCGCGTCGGTCGGGCACCGGCTCGATCTGATCGGGCGGTGTCGCAGCTGCGCGTAGCGCAGCTACGACACCGGATGCTCGAACCCTGAGGTCGCGGGTGGAGAATCACGACGTGCGACGCTCGACGCCGTCCCGCGCGCCCGGCCTGTCCGTGGTCGCCGGCATCGTCGCGGTGTGCACGGTGATCGGTCTGTGGGCTCTGTGGCCGTCAGGCGATCCCGGTCCCGACGTGTCGGCGCTCGCGTCGTTCGAGGGCGTCTACGCCGCCACGACTGAGGAGCGAACCGAAGTCCCGTGCGCGGGAGCGGATGGATCGACCCGTTGCCTCTCGGTGACGTTCCGGCTGCTCGAGGGGCCCGATGAGGGCACGACCGTCACCCTCGAGCTCCCGGCGAACTCGACGCGTGTCGTCGGGGTGGAGCCGGGTCGTCGAGTGCTCCTCGGCCACCAGCCAGATGTCGAAGGGTTCGAGTACGTCTACCTCGAGCCGGATCGGCGGCCACCTCTGCTCGTGCTCGCCGGCGTCTTCGTGTTGGCGGTCTTGGCCCTCGGCGGGTGGAAGGGGGCCAGCGCCTTGCTCGGACTCTTCGCGACGCTCGTCGTCCTATTCCTCTTCGTCGTACCCGCCATCGTCGACGGACGCGATCCCTTGCTCGTATCGCTCGTCGGTTCCGTCGCGATTGCCTTCGCCGCCCTGTACCTCTCACACGGCGTCGACGTGAAGACGACGGTCGCGCTCCTGGGAACCCTCGGCGGCCTGCTCTGTGCCGCGATCCTCGCCGTCGTGTTCATGGGCGCCGCCGAGATCACGGGTCTGGCGAGCGAGGAGGCCCTGTTCCTAACGGCGCTCGGGGCGGACCTGGATCTTCGAGGGCTCATCCTCGGCGGCATGTTGATCGGCGCGTTGGGCGCGATCGACGACATCACGGTCACCCAGGCTTCAGCGATCTGGGAGCTCCGCTCGGTCGATACCGCGATGCCTCGCCGGCGCCTGCTCCGGTCCGGGATGCGTATCGGCCGTGACCACGTGGCGTCGACGGTGAACACCCTCGTGCTGGCCTATGCGGGCGCTTCCATGCCGCTCCTGATCCTGTTCGTGTTGTCCGATCAGCCCGCCGGCACGGTCGCCAACGGGGAGATCGTCGCGACCGAGATCGTGCGCACGCTGGTCGGGAGCCTGGGCTTGATCGCCTCGGTGCCGATCACCACCTGGCTCGCCGTCCATGTCGCGAGCCCTCGGGGGCACTCGAGGACCTTGCCCGCTGCACCCGAGGATCCGATCGCCGGGCCCGAGGAGCATCCGATCCCGGAGCATCGGCGCGACCAGTGGATGGGGCTCTTCCGGTCCTGGCGCTCGCCCCGACGGCCGTAGGAACCCGCCGATGGTGACCCCGCGCGTGGGCCGGGTGGCCGCATGTCGTCATCTATCCTGTGAGCTTGTGCCAGCTCGGCGCTCTGCGCCGACGGGAGGATCGTGACGCTCACTCGAACACCACAGGCCGACGAGCATGCCGTGCCGCCCCCTCCCACGTCTCCGAGTCGCCTGGGCTCGTGGTGGGCGATCGTCGGCCTCGCGCTGATCCTCCTGCTCGCGCTCGGCTGGCGGTTCATCGCCGATCCCTCCCTGTCGGCGCCCACCCGTGACCCCGCCTGGTACACGTGGCGCTCCAGCGTGATCCTCGAGGACGACCCGGGCTCGGTCGCCGGCGATTGGGGTCCCGACAACCTCTTCTCGGGTGGGTACCGCGTGGCCGTGCCGCTGGCCGGGGCGCTGTTGCAGCGCGTGGCCGGGATCAGCACCTACAGCTTTAGCGCCTTCCTGATGCTCGGGATCCCGATCCTCACCGGTCTCGCGCTCGGGGCGGGTGCGTTCCGGAGTAGACGAGATCCGCTCGTCGTCCTGCTCACGATGCTCGCGACGGTCGGCCTGTTCCTCACCACCCCGTACGTCGGCTACCTCGACAACATCACGGTGCTCTTCCTGCTCTGCCTGATCGTGGCGTTCGCGGATGCCGCGAGAACGTCATGGGGTGCCCGTGTCGCGATCTTCATGATCGGGTTCGCCGCGGCGTTCACGCACCCGACCACCTGCGTCTTGTTCGGCGTCTCGCTCATGGGCGTGTGGGCAACGCACCTCGTGACCAGCCGGTTCCGGCTCGGTTCGGCGATGCGATCGGACGGGCCCCTGCTGCTCTCGACCGGCTTCGGGATGGTCACGGGTCTGGCGCTCTGGGTCGTCGGGATCTGGGGTCCGGGCGGTCCGGAGCTACTGAAGGATGCCGCGCTGCCGCCGCCCTACACCGCGGAGTTCTTCCGAGCTCGGCTGATCGAGTGGGTGACCTCGATGCAGCCGCTGATCACGTTCCCCCTGATCCTGCTCGCGATCGTCTCGACGATCCTCATCGCCAGGCGGACCCGCACGCCCGTCGCGCAGTACGAGCAGGTCTCGATCTGGTGGATGTTCCTGTTCGCGGGTGTCCTGACGTTCCTGCTGGGACAGGCGATCCCGTACTACCGCTTCATGAACGCGACCGCCGCCCCGATGGCGCTCACCGGCCTCGGCGCATTCGTGGCGGTGCGATGGCTCGTCCGTGGCGAGGGCGCGCGCAAGATCGCGGGGGTTCTCGGCGCTTGTGTTGTCGTCGGTGCGCTCGTGTACGCGTTCGTCGATCCCGTGATGGGTCGCTGGGCGCAACAGGACAATCAGTGGGCTCCGCAAACGGTCCGGACGTCGTTGGCGGCCACCCGCGAGGTGGTGGCGTCCGCCGCCGATCGTCCGATCGTCTTGATCGTGAACTACGGGAGCGCCGACGACGAGACCGGTTCGAACACGACGTACGGATGGGCGAAGACCTACACGAACGTCTTCCGGACGGGCCTGCCCGGCGACGTCGCGAAGTACCAGGTGACCTACGTCGGCACGGTGGAGGACTTCCGCCGTGGTGTCCCGTCCGACGGGCCGAGCGAGAACTACCGGGACACGACTCGGAGTCACTGGAACGAGGTGCGTCGGCGGCTCACGACCTATCCCGAGTCGCCCGTCGTCTTCCTGATCGAGGAGTACTACGCCGGGCTCTGCAACGGCGTGCCGGAGTGCACCGCCGACGTTGAAGAAGCCGCTCTCGGGCGAGCGACGGACGACGCGATCGAGATCGGCCCGGGCACGTACGTGTTGACCGGGGACGGCTTCAACGAGCCGTCCCCGGAGGTGGTCGATCAGGCGCGCGCGGCGGCCGAGTCGGCCGCAGCGCGCTTCGCCGATCCACCGGGACCGCTGGACGACCTCCCGCATCAGGCCCGCGTCCTCGCGGGACTGTTCCTCCTGGCCGTGCTGCCGGGCCTGCTGGCGGCGCCGTTCTTCGGACTCAAGGACACACCCAGCAGGATCGCGTTGATCCCCGGCACTTCCATCGTGATGTCGCTGATCGCCGGGATCGCGGTGCTGGGAGTCTGGCGTGGTCCCCTCACTCCGGCGAAGGCGTGGGTCGTCGTGGCGGTCGCGGTCGGCGCGGGGGCGGCTCTGCGATCCGGCCAGACGGCGATCCTCCGCGCGCTCGGTGCGTTCGGCGGGTTCTTCAACCGCCTGTTCTCCCAGTTCTCGAACCGCGACTTCGCGACCCTGCTGAGCGTGCAGTTCCTGACGCAGGCCGGGCAGGGGGTGATCCAGGGTGCGATCGGGAAGTCGATCGCCTTCGGCGGCCAGGAGGGCTTCGACGTGCAGAACGTGCCCTCCGCCGACTACCTCCTGCAGGTGATCCTGTTGCTGTACGTCCCCTACACGCTGCTGTCACCGTTCATCGGGGTCGTCATCGACCGGTTCGAGCGTCGTCGCGTCGTCTGGTGGTCGAACCTGATCACGGCGAGTGTGGTCGCGATCGTGGCGGTGGCGGTCCTCATGCCCCTGGGCGCGGGCAGCACGGAAGGGGACATCGGAGCGACGGCCGCGCTGATCGTCGGGTTGCTCGCCGCCCAGGCGGTGATCCGCGTGGCCCTCGCGGTCAAGTCGGCCGCGATCCCGGACGTGCTCTCGGGTCGTGACCTGCTCCAGGGCAACGCCCTCTCGCAAGCGGGTGGCGCGTTGTTCCAGATCATGGGCATCGCGTTCGCGCTCGGCTCCGGTGCCGTGCTCCCGTCCTGGCTCGTGGTGCTCGTCGGGGCCATCGTGCTCGGGATCGGGGCGATCGTCGCCACGCGTCTCCGGCATGTCGAGGCGGAGCCTCACGCCACGACGCTGGCGCAGGAGGCACGACGGGTGATCAAGAGCATCACCCGCGGCATCCACGAGGTGGCGGCTCGTCCCCCGGCCGCGCTCGGTCTCACCGGATTCCAGATGCTGCGCTACCAGTTCTGGGGCTTCGGCCTGTTCGTGTTCGCGCTCTACGCGAAGAACCTCGTCGAAGGGGGCGCGGCGAGCCAGCTCCCGACGCTCCTGTCGGGCGGGGTCGGCTTGATCGGCGGTGTGCTCGGCCTCGTCCTCGCACAGGCGTGGAAGGACCGTGTGCCCCCGGTGCGTCTGCTGCTCGTGTCGATGGTCCTCCTCGGCGCAGGGACGCTGGTCTTCGGTGGTCTCGTCTCGGTCGCGGGCTTCGCCGGCATGCTTTTCGTCGGGTTCTTCGCCTTCTTCGTCGGGAAGATCTCCGCGGACACGATCGTCCAGCAGGCGATGCCGGATGACTTCCGGGGCCGGGCGTTCGCGCTGTTCGACATCGCCTACAACCTCGGGTTCATCGTGCCGGCGCTGATCCTGTCGCTCGTCTGGATCGAGAACGACGCCGAACGGACGCGCGTCATCCTGATCGTGTCCGGCGCCGTGTTCCTGCTGCTGACCGCGGCGATCGCGGCGTGGGCGAGGCGGATCCGCGACCAGTTCGCTCCTCAGGACGACCTCATCGAAGCCTGAGAGTCTGTGGAGCCATGCCCGAGGTCTCCAACGGCGACGTCACGTTGCACGTCGAGGTCGACGGCGCCGGGGAACCGGTCACGGTCTTCGCGCACGGCCTGACCAACTCGTGCCGCGAGCTCGCGCCGTTCACCCCTTCGCTCGCCGGCACCGCGGTGCGGTTCTGCTTCCGCGGGCACGGTCATTCGAGCGCGCCGGAACGCGGGTACGGGTTCGAGGATCTCGCATCCGACCTCGACGGCGTTGCGCGCGCCTACGGCGCGCGCAACGCCGTCGGCACGTCCCTCGGTGCCGGCGCGATCATGTCGCTGTTGGAACACGATCCGGCTCGATTCGACCGGATCGTGATGCTGCTCCCGGCGTCGCTCGACCTCCCGTTCCGCAACCCGGCGCGCTTCGACGGGATCGCCGACCTCCTCGAGTCCTATCCGAAGGAGGAAGCGATCGAGCGGATCCTCGAGACGAGTCGCGACCGATACGAGCGAGCGCCCTGGCTCCGCGAGCTGGACCTGCTGCTGTGGGAGGACATGAACCCCGTGGGAGTCGCTCGGGCGATCCGAGAGGTCACGCGTGACATCTCGATCTCCGATCGCGAGGTGCTGAGGAAGGTCGAGGCGCCGGTGCTCTTGATCTGCAGGGAAGGAGACACGATCCACCCCGCCGAGCTCGGCAGGATCCTGGACGACCTGTTCCCGAACTCGGAGCTCGTGATGCTGGGGTCGGAAGAGGAGCTGATCGCCTCGATCCCCATGTTGATCGAGCGGGTGCGTGCGTTCCTGGAGGGAGCGTGAGCGAGGCTCCGCCCGGCGATCGCCGGGCGAGGACCCCCCGTCAAGAGCTGTTGGGTTCCGCCCTTTCGGCGCTGATGGCGCTCCAGTTCGCGGTCGTCGTGATGTTCGGCAAGGAGGTGGCGGCCGGCGAGCTCCCATTCGCGATGCTCGCCATCCGGTTCGCCGGACAGTCGCTGCTGCTCTTCATCGTGCTGATCGTGCTCCGCAAGCCCTTGACCCCCACGCCGGGAGAGCGGCTCCCGCTGATCCTTGCGGCGACGCTCGGCTACGGCTCGGAGGCGGCGATGTTCTTCGCCGCCCTGAACCACGGCAAGGCGGGGGCGGTCACGCTGCTCTTCTACCTGTATCCGGTGTGGGTCATGCTCGTGACGATCGCGCTGGATCGACGCCCGCCTGGCTGGCGGTTGTTCCTCGCGCTCCTGCTCGCGCTCGGGGGGAGCGCGGTGGTCATCGTGGGCGGCGGCGAGGTGGAGGTGGCCCCGATGGGGATCTTCCTGGCCATCGCGACGTCGTTCGCGTACACGGCGTACCTGGTCACGGTGGATCGGACGATCAAGACGACCGACCCTGTCACGGCCGCGGCCTGGCTCGGTGGGGGTGCCGCGACCGCCAACGTCGTCTTCATGTTCGCGTTCGGCGCCACCGACCTCCCGGACGCCTCGTCGTGGCCGTTCCTGCTCGGCATGGCCGTGTTCTCGGCGGGCGCGTTCGCCGCGATGCTCGGCGGGCTCCAGCTCGTGGGCGCGGTCCGCAACGCGATCATCGGGGTGATGGAGCCACTCGGCGTGGCCGTGCTCGCGGCGTTCTTCCTCGACGAGCCGATCACCGCACCGATGGCCATCGGCGGCGTGCTCATCCTCGGCGGTGCCATCCTGGCCACCCTCGTCCGAACCACGACGGTCCGGGAACCGGACGTCTAGTACCTTCGGGGTCATGACCGAACAGCTCTTCGCGGAGGACGCGTACCTGACCAGCTGCGAGGCCACCGTCGTGGATATCCGCGACGAAGGGGTGATCCTGGACAGAACCGTGTTCTACGCGCGCGGCGGCGGGCAGCCCGGCGACACAGGCACGCTCCGCTGGGAAGGGGGTCTCGCCCGGGTCAAGGACACGGTGAAGATGGGCGGCGACATCGTCCATCAGGTGGAGGGCGACGCGCCTCTCGTCGGTCACTCCGTCACCGCCGAGATCGATTGGGGCCGACGCCACCGGCTCATGCGTACCCACACCGCGTTGCACGCCCTCTCCGGCGTGATCTTCCGGGAGCACGGAGCGAAGGTGACCGGCGGGAACATGGACGACACCGGCTCCGCCCGGATGGACTTCGAGCTCGACGAGATGAGTCATGAGCTCGGCAAGGAGATCGAGGGGAAGCTCAACGAGGAGCTCAACAAGAACCGCCCGGTCCACGTGAGCTTCCTCCCGCGAGCCGAAGCGCTTGCGGACCCCGACCTGATCCGCACGAAGGTGAGCCTGATCCCCGAGTTCGTCGATCCCATACGTGTGATCGACATCGAGGGGATCGACAAGCAAGCGGACGGCGGAACGCACGTGAAGTCCACCGGCGAGGTCGGTCACGTCACCGTCGTCAAGACGGAGTCGAAGGGCAAGGCCTTCAAGCGGATGCGTATCCAGCTCGAGGACGCGTCACCCTCCGATCACAAGTCCCAGTAGCAAGAAGACGAGGTACGCAGCCACGCCTCCGACGGTCAGCATCAGCCTGAGCTGTACCGGGATCGACGACCGACCGAAGGCGAAGTACAGGAGCGGTCCGACGAACGGCACGACCAGCACGATCCCCATCCATCTCGCTCGTTCCGCGAGCGGATCGGCTTCGCGCCGGATCAGGTCCCACATCGCGATCGCCACCCAGGACGCGTAGAGGACGAACGGCAGGATGTAGCCGTAGAGCCCGAGGAGCAGGGTCCACCAGCTGCTGGCAACGAGCGGGACTCCCATGACGCTGACCTCCTGGCTGATCTGGATCCCGCGAGCGGGACGGATGTCCGCGACGTCGCGGATGCGGTAGAGCTCGGGGACGGCCTCCTGCGGGATCGCAGGGTTGGGTGGTGCCGCGGCCGGGTCGTCCGGCATGTCGGGGAGATCCTTTGGAGGATCCGGCTGTTCGCGCCAGTCCCCGTGTGGGAACTCACCGTCGAGCGAATCGATGAACCGGGAGAGGACATTCGCGGTCGGCGCCATGCTGCCTCCGCCTCCGGGGAACGGCCGCGGCCCGTCGCACGGGAACAGGAGCTCGACGGCCGGCGGCTGGCTCGTCGAGGAGTCGTTGCCCTCGAAGCAGTCACCGCCCGCGGATGGTGCGGCGAGCGCCAGGTCGGCTCGGCCGCTCCTGCGGACGACGTTGTTCCGGACCTCGTTGCCTTCGGACGGCCAGAAGTTCGTGTCCACGATAGGGATCATCGCGATGCCGTACGTCGCCTGATCCTCCACGAGGTTTCCGGCGACGCGGTTGCCTCTGCCGCCCGCCACCACGATGCCCATGCCGTAGGGCACGTACCCGTACTCCTTCGCGTCCACGGTCGTCGAGTTGTTGTGGTGGACGTGGTTGCCGGCGATGACCACGTCGTGCTGGGGCGCGAACGCCTCCGAGTCGAGGGTGTTCGGCACGATCCCACCCAGGTTCGCTCGCCACTCGCTGTTCACGATCGCGAGGTTCCCGCTGGCGTTCGTCCCCGAGTACCCGAGGGCGTTGTGTTCGGCGAGCACGTCGGTGATGACGGCGTCGCACGGGTTGCACTCACCGATGTAGAAGCCGGCATCGGGTGAGCCGGAGGCGTAGGAGTGATCGAACTGCCCCCAGCGAGATGCGAACGCGTAGATCCCGTAGTCGCCGTTGGTGTGAGCCGTGAGGTACGAGCCGCGGTAGCCGAGGACGTTCGACCAGAAGAAGCCGTTCACGAGGAAGTGTCGGGCCGTGAGGTTCTCCACCGCGACACCATCGGCTTCGACCACATGGATACCGTTCGCCAACTCGAAGTCGCCCTCGAGGATCGTGTCGTTGCGGTCCATGCCGCGGATCGTGAGGTAGGGGGTGGTGACGATGACGGCCTCGCGGTAGACGCCCGCCGCGATCAGGACGAGCCCGCCGGGTTGTGCCCGGTCGACGGCCTCCTGGATCGTCGCGACGTCCTGGGGGACGCGAACGGTGCCCTTGGGCCCGGAAGGGACCGGATCGGGCGGCTCCTGCGCCTGCGTCCGCGCGCCCGGCGCCACGAGCAACGCGGCGAGCGCCATAACGGTCGCGAGGCGGCGCATCGCGCCGGACCCTAGCATGGGGCCATGCCGACGGAGCGACTGACCGGGCTCGACGCGAGCTTCCTCTACCTCGAGAAGCCGGGCGTGCACATGCACGTCGCCGGGGTATCCGTCTTCGGGCCTCGTGAGGACGGCACCCGCCTCACCTACGACGATGTGGAAAGGGTCGTGGAAGCTCGGCTCCGACTGGCTCCTCGGCTCCGTCAGAAACTGCTTGCGGTCCCCGGCAACATCTCGAGGCCGGTGTGGGTCGACGACGACCTGTTCGATCTGGATTTCCATCTCCGTCGCGCCTCCGTACCGTCGCCGGGCGGGCGGTTCGAGCTCGAACGGGCGGTCGGTCGCGTTCTGTCGCGTCCGCTCGACCGCACGAAGCCGCTGTGGGAGCTCTACGTCTTCGAAGACTTGGCCGGCGATCGAGCCGCGGTCCTGCTGAAGCTCCATCACGCGATGGCGGACGGCATCGCGGGGATGATGATCGCGTCCGCCTTGTTCGACCTCACCCCGGACGCACCCCTCGGAGCACCCGAGGAGGCGTGGACCCCCGATCCGGCTCCGCCGTTCGAGGACCTGATCCGTGATGCCGTAGGAGAGGTCATCCTTCATCCGATCCAGAGCCTCACCCATGTGCTCAAGCAACCGCGGATCGTCGCGCAGTCCGCCACGGCCACGACAGGTGCGCTTCGCACGGTCGCGGGCATGGGCACGCCGCCCCGAGGGCCTTTCGACGGCAGGGTCGGTCCCAACCGCCGCTTCGCGACGGCCGAGCGGCCCTTCGAGGTATTCCGGGCGATCAAGAGCGCGCTCGGAGGCACCGTGAACGATGTCGTGTTGACGGCCGTCGCCGGAGGTCTCCACGAGCTGCTTGAGCACCGACGTGAGCCGACGAGGGGCAGAACACTCCGCGTGATGGTGCCGGTGTCGGTGCGATCGCAGGGCGAAACGGGAGACATCGGGAACCGAGTTGCGCCCGTGTTCGTGGACGTACCGGTGGGGAGGATGGCGGCGCGGACGCGCCTTCGGCGCGTCCGCGCCGCCACCTCTCGGATCAAGGACTCCGGCATGGCGGTCGGCGCCGACACGATCATCGGACTCGGGGCGTACGCGCCGCCGGCGCTCCACGCGACGGCGGCGCGCCTCGTCGCTCAGGCGCGTTGGTGCAACCTGGTCGTCTCGAACATCCCGGCCCCTCAGGAGCCGCTCTATCTGGCGGGCGCGCCGCTGGAGGCCAGCTACCCCGCGATGAACCTGAAGGAGGACTGCGGGCTCTCGATCGCGTGCACCTCGGCGGCCGGCACGATGGCGTTCGGGCTTGCGGCCGATTGGGACATGGTGCCGGATCTGGACGTCTTGGCCCGCGGCATCGAGTCCGCGACCGACGACCTCGAGAAGGCAGCGGCCGCCAGCTCGTCAGCTTCCTGACGCCTCGGCCGGGTGGTAGGGCTTGAACGGCGGGTGGCGGCGGCCGTCGGCTCCGTGGATGGCGCGTCGCTGGTTCGGCAACTTGCCGATATCAGCCGCTCGGTAGACGAACGTCGCGATGGTGGTGGGACTGACCTCCTAGTCGTGGGTGTCGGAGAACCAGTCGGCGACTTCGGTGAGCCACCGCCCCGGTGCCTCCATCTGAGGGATGTGCCCGAGGTCGCTGAAGAACCGCCCTCGCCACGTAGGGTGCTTCGCCAGCTCCGCCTCCGCGAAGGCCGCTGGGACGAGGCGGTCCCGTCGCCCGTGCAGCAGCAAGACCGAACACGTGACGTTGTCGAGCGCACGCCGGGACACCGATGGTCTCCTCCCCAGCCTCAACATCGAACGGGCGGCCTCGAGGAACGACCTCGCAACATCGGGGTCGTCCTTCCGTTCGCGGGTGAGAGCGACGAGCAGCTCGACGACATCGTCGGGGATCGACCGGGGATCGGCGGTGAGGACCCTGAGGCTGAGCCGCACCATCTGCTCCGGATCCATCTGGCGCAGACGCCATGACACCGCTCGCTCTCCGAGCCCCGGCGTCGCGTAGACACCGAACGAGGCGAGGATGAGCGGGTGGGGGATCGCGTTGAACCTCCACGGGAACACGCTGTTCGTCAGCACGATCGCGTCCACGGCCGACGGTTCGACCGCGGCCTGGATGAGGGAGATCGCTCCCCCCATCGAGTTCCCTCCCAGAACGATGCGCCCACCGCCGAGCTTCTCGATGAACCTCGATATGGTTCGCCGCTGATCCATGAGACCGGCGCCGCGATCGGCCAGTGGCGAGGAGCCGAAGCCCGGGAGGTCGAGAGCGAGTACGCGACCGAAGCCGGAGAGTGGCTCGCCGACCTGCACCCACGACAGATGGGATGCGCCTAGGCCGTGAACCAGGACGAACGTCGTCTCCGGCGGCCCATCCCACTCGCGGTAGGTAACCGGCCCATCGAGGTCGACATCCCGCAGCTCCGGCAGGTCCATCAGCGAAGCGTAGCCGCCTGCGATGATTCGCCTATGGACGCCTCCGGCGACCTGCGATCACTGCTGCTTTCCCGACACAACCTGATCGTCGCGAGAGCGGACGACGAGACGCGATTCATGAGCCATCTGCGTCAGGCGGCCTCGGGAGCGAGTCTTCCCGTATGGACGTGGTCGGCGACACGCGGCCTCGTGCGCGATGGCCAGAGCTCCCAGCCCGGCACGACGAGCGCGGGTGGCGCGATCGGGTTCCTCGCCGAGGTCGATGGCCCGGGCGTCTTCGTCTTCCACGACGTGGGGCACGTCTTGGAGGATCACGTCACCCTGCGTGCGATCAAGGAGCGGGCGCTCGAAGCGACCCCGGCTCAGACATTCGTCCTCACGGGCGCCACCATCTCCGTTCCCGACGAGCTCCTTGGGCTCGCCCTGCTATGGACGCTCGAGCCACCCTCCGACGCCGAGGTGCAACGCCTCGTCGCCGTGCTCGCGAATGGGGACGAGGGGACCGACGAGGGTTGACCCTGGGTCAAGCTCGCCAGGTCGGAAATGCCAGAACCTCGTTTGGCGTTGAAACACCTGGGTAAGGGGACCGGGATGGACTGGCAATCCGTGCGCGGCAGGGTTTTTTCACAAGACCGCCACACCGATTCGGCTTTACACAAGAGAACGGGCCCCCTACCATGGGATCCAGCGACCGGAGTGGACGGCTAGTCACGTTTGCCTACGTGGTCGCGCTGTCGGACAACAGAGAACCCGAAACGACCCCCCGCGCAGCGGGTACGGACCGAGTGAGGAGCGTGATACGAAGTGCCTGAGCCGGCGCGTCCCTTGGGGACCGACGACGCGGACGACCTGCGCCTCTACCTCGAGGCTGCGGCTCGAGAGCCGTTGCTTACCAAAGAGGAAGAGGTCGAGCTCGCCATGACGATCGAGGCGGGCAAGGAGGCGGAGGACCGCCTCCGTGCCGGCCGTCTCCGGTCGGAGAAGAGCATCGCGAAGGCCCGCCGTGACATGCGGACGGCTGAGGCCGCGCGGCAGCGTTTCATCATGGCGAACCTCCGGCTGGTCGTCTCGGTGGCCCGCAAGTACCAGGGCCAGGGCCTCCCGCTCCTCGACCTGATCCAGGAGGGAAACATCGGCCTCATGCGTGCCGTCGAGCTGTTCGATTGGCGCCGGGGGTTCAAGTTCTCGACCTACGCGACGTGGTGGATCCGCCAGGGCATCACCCGGGCGATCGCCGACCGCTCGCGGTCGATCCGGCTGCCGGTCCACATCCACGACCGGTTGCGGAAGCTCAACCGGACGCGGTTCCAGTTCGCGCAGTCGATGGGCCGAGAGCCCTCCCGCGAGGAGCTCGCGAAGGCCCTGGACACCACGGTGGACGAGATCGACGATCTGACGGAGATGGGCCGGCGCGAGCCGCTGTCCCTGCAGTCGCCGGTCGGCGAGGACACCGAGCTGGGCGACCTGATCGAGGAGATCGATTCCGAGGCGGGATTCGCCGAGGTCGAAGATCAGCTGCTCCGCGAGGAGATCGGCGGGGCGGTCGACAAGGTGCTCGACGAGCGCGAGCGCCACGTGGTGGCTCTCCGCTACGGGCTCGAGAACGGGCAGCCGCTCTCCCTGCGGGAGACCGGCAAGGTGCTCGGACTCTCCGGCGAGCGGGTGCGTCTGATCGAGCGCGAGGCGCTGCGGAAGCTCCGCGACTCGAACCTGATCACCGGCGTGGCGCTCGGCGGCTGACGCCCCGGCACCGGCCGAGGTAGCGACAAGGGCGGGGCTCTCTTCGGGAGCTCCGCCCTTCGTCACGTTCCTAGACGGCTGCGGCCTCGCGCTTGACCTGGATCTGGTTGCTGACATCGGTGACGCCGCGCGTATCCCACGCGTCGTCACCGGCGGCGCGCTTGGCGACCGTGGTCGTCGCGGTCCCGGTCAAGATCACGACGCCCTTCGTCACGTCGACGTCGATGTCGTACTGATCCTCGTAGGGGCCGGTCCGGATGTGATCGAGGAGCTCCTGCTTGATGTCACTGTCGGATCGTTCATCCGAGGACTCGTCCGCGTACCACTCGTAGTAGTAGCGATTCTCCGGATATGCCCATGGGCTCATCACGCGCCATCACCTCCGCGACCGGTCCCTACCCTCGATGCGCTCGAGCTAATCACGACCGCTGCTGGCGGGATCGCGTGCAAGGATCCGTGCCGCCGCGAGCTGCTGTTCCAGCCCGTCCCGTACACGCTCGAGGAAGGCGTCGATGTCCTCTCGTCGGGACACGTCCCCTTTCGGCTCGATCGGCTTGCCGAACGCGAAGCCGAGACGCGGCCTCCACGGACGTCCCCAGTGCCTGCCCGACTTGGGCCAACGGCGGTGGGTGCCCCAGATCCCGACGGGGATCACCGGAGCGCCCGTCGGAAGCGCGATCCGCGCGATCCCGCTGCGGATACGTTGCAGCTCCCCCACGTCCGGGTTGACGGCCCCTTCCGGCGCGATCGCGGCGAGCGCGCCGCGTCGGATCGTCTCGACGGCCTCGTCCAGGGCACCGGTGTCGCTCCGTCCGCGGCGGATGGGGATCTGGCGGTAGCGGCGGAGGAACCAGCCGCTCACGGGCACGTCGAAGGACTCGGCGGCGACCAGGAAACGCACCGCGCGTCGGCGTCGCCATGCGACCTCGATCGCCAGGCAGGGACCGTCCATCACGCTGATGTGCACGAACGCCAGGATCGCCGGTCCCGCGAGGGGGATGTGATGGATCCCCGTGACCCGGACCCGGAAGAGCGCGCGCTCGATCGGCACGAGAAGGGGGATGCCGAACCGCCACCAGACGTTCAGATCGCCGCGAGGAGTTTCCGTCGTCGTTCCGATCATGCGTCGAACACCACGACGGAGCGGATCACCTCACCAGCAAGCATGGCGCGGAACCCGTCGTCGAGCTCATCGAGGCCGAGCTCCCGGCTGACCATGCCGTCGAGGTCGAGTCGCCCGTCGAGAGCCCATCGCGCCATCTCCGGGAAGTCCTCCGAGGGGATCGGATCGCCGCCGTCCGTGATGAGCAGCGACGTCTTCCGCGGGTACGCGGCGTCCTCGGTCCCGTTCCACGCGAGGGTGACCTCGGCCGGGATGGGCGGCACGCCGATCGCGACCGCGACGCCGGCGTAGTCCAGCATCGCCACCGCTTGGGACACCACCTCCGGGACACCCGTCGCTTCGAACGCGAAGTCGACGCCGTCGCCCGCCGTGAGCTCGCGAACCGCCGCGACGGCGTCGACGCCCGACGCGTCGACGGTGTCCGTCGCCCCGAACCGCTTCGCCCACTCCAGCTTGGGCGCGGCGAGGTCGATCGCGATCAGCCGCTCGGCGCCGGCGATCCTCGCTCCCTGCAACGCCGCGAGGCCGATCCCACCTAGTCCGATCACCGCGGCCCGCGCTCCAGGCCACACCTTCGCCGTCTGCGTCGCGGCGCCGACGCCAGTGGAGACGCCGCAGCCGAGGAGGCATCCGCTCCGCAGCGGCAGTTCGACGGGCATCGGGATGGCTTGCGCCGCATGCACGACCGTGTGCGTGGCGAGCGTCCCGAGCGAGAGCGTCCCCGAAAGCGGCGCGGCGTCTCGCGCCCGGCGCACGTGCGGAGGCTGCGTCCAGGCGTGCGAGCAGCGGCGCGGGACGCCGCGCCGGCAGGGACCGCACGACCCGCACGGCACCGCCCAGGACAGCACGACCGGATCGCCGACGGCGGGTGTCTGCACGCCGTCTCCGACCTCCTCGACGATGCCCCCGCCTTCGTGTCCGAGCAGCATCGGGAACGGCGCTCCCCAGTTCCCGTGCTCCATCGCCCAGAGATCCGAGTGACAGACGCCGCTCGCCACCAGACGCACGAGCACCTCACCGGGACCCGGCGGGTCGATCTCGAGCTCCTCGATCTGGACCCCCGACCCGACCGCATCCACCACGGCGCCGATCGCCTCTCGCGGCACGCCTTCTCCCTTCGGCTGAGCGGCTCATGCTAGCGTCGGCGTCACCCATGGATGTCCAGTCACTCCGCGACCGCACCGATGCTCGCCACTCCGAGTTCCTCGAGACGCTGGAGGCGATGGTCAACGTCGACTGTGGCTCCTACTCGCCGGATGGCGTCAACCGGATCGCCGACATGTGCCAAGCGCGGTTCGAGGAGCACGGTTGGGAGGTCGAACGTCGCCCGCACGACGGTTCTCCGAGACTCGGGGACCTCCTGATCGGCCGGCTCCGAGGCACCGGTGGACCGAACGTCCTGCTCGTCGGGCACATGGACACGGTCTTCGATGACGGCACGGTGGCCGAGCGTCCGTTCCGGGTCGACGGCGACATCGCTCGCGGTCCCGGCGTATCCGACATGAAAGCGGGGCTCCTGGCGGGGTTCTTCGCGACGCACGTCCTTCAGGACGTCGGCTTCGATGGCTTCGGCACGATCACGTACGTCTGCAACCCCGACGAGGAGATCGGTTCGCCCTTCTCAGGGCCGATCATCCGGGAGCTCGCTCCTTCGCACGACGCCGCGTTGGTCCTCGAGGGCGCGCGGGCGAACGGCGACATCGTCTCGGCCCGGAAGGGGATCACCGACTTCGCGATCAACATCACGGGTCGAGCGGCACACGCCGGCGTGGAGCCGGAGAAGGGACGGAACGCGGTCCTGCAAGCAGCGCACACGATCCTCGCCCTGGAAGAGCTGAACGGACGGTGGCCAGGTGTGACGTCGAACGTCGGCGTCGTCCGGGGCGGCACGCGATCGAACGTCGTGGCCGAGCGGTGCGAGCTCCAGGTCGACCTCCGTTCGCCCGAGCTCGCCACTCTGGAGGAGGCAGAGGCGGAGGTGGCACGCATCTGCGCCGACGTGGCCGTCCCGGACGTGCAGATCACGATCGACACGCACGGCTGGCACCGGCCGATGGAGAAGGGCGAGGGTGGACGGCGCCTCGTCGACATCGCCGTCGGCGCCGCGTCGGAGCTCGGGTTCGAGCTGCGGGACGCCGCGACCGGGGGCGCCTCCGACGCGAACACCACGAGCTCGGCGGGCACGCCGACGATCGACGGCCTGGGGCCGGTCGGCGGCGACGATCACGGGCCGGCCGAGTGGGTGGATCTCACGAGCATCGTCCCGCGGACGGCGTTGCTCGCGGCGATCATCTCCCGGGTGTGACCTGATGACGGGATCGCCGGATCAGGAGCTGGATCCCGAGGCGTACCGAGCGATGGTCGAGGGTGCCCCGGCGATCCTCTACCTCGACCGGCCGGATGAGCTCTCCACCAACCTCTACACGAGCCCGCAGATCGTCGACCTGCTCGGCTACAGCGTCGAGGAGTGGATGCGTGACGCCGAGCTGTGGGTGCGCTCCTTGCACCCGGCGGATCGGGAACGCGTCGTACAGGAGCATCGCTCCTCGAACGCCGATCGCGAGCGATTCATGTCCGAGTACCGGATCCTCGCGAAAGACGGGCGCGAGGTGTGGATCCGCGACGAGGCGGTGCCCGTGGACGCCGAGGACGGCTCGGTCCAGTACTGGCGTGGCGTGATGGTGGACATCACCGCGCAGAAGCATGCCGAGGAGAAGCTCCGCGCGAGCCTGAACGAGGTGAAGCGCATGGTCGCGCAGCGGCGCGATCTGGCGCAGCGGCTCGAGAACGCCCAGGAGGAGGAACGCCGCCGGATCGCCGCCGACATCCATGACGATCCCATCCAGGTGATGAGTGCGGTCGACATGCGACTCCAGCTGATGCTCGATCGCCCGGAGCGCGTCGATGCACACGAGCTCGGCGAGCTCGCGGAGGAGCTCCGATCCTCGATCGACCGCCTCCGCAACCTCCTGTTCGAGCTCCGGCCGGTCGCGCTGGACCTCGAGGGGCTGACCCCCGCGATCGGGATGTACCTGGAGCACGTGGCCAAAGACACCGGTTGGACCTGGGAGGTGGTCGACGAGCTCGATCACGAGCCCGTGCCGGAAGCCCGGGTCGCGTTCTACCGGATCGCTCAGGAGGCGGTGGCCAACGTCCGGAAGCACGCGAACGCGACGCATGTCGAGGTCCGGCTTTCGTCCGTCGATGGTGGACTCCTTCTCCGGATCACGGATGACGGCGAAGGGTTCGATCCATCCGAGACACCCCAGCCCGGCCACCTCGGGCTCGCCACCGTCACCGAACGGGCCGAGCTCGCCGGCGGTTGGTGCCGCATCGAGAGCGAACCGAGCCACGGCTCGGTCATCGAGTGCTGGATGCCTCTCGGGGTGCCGACAGAGACAGACTGATCCACCATGCGCCGCTGGCGAGCGGGAACCGTGTGGCTCGCGATGTGGGCGACCGACGGGTTCTTCTTCCATCTCAACAGCACCGTGTTCAACGTGTACCTGATCCTCCAGGTGGGGCTGGATCCGCTGCAGTTGGTGTTGATGGGCACGATCCTGGAGGTCTCCTACCTGCTGTTCGAGATCCCGACCGGGATCGTCGCGGACACCATCAGCCGCAAGTGGTCGATCGTCATCGGGTTCCTCGGCTCGGGGATCGCGTTCGTCCTGCTCAGCTTCGCCGACTCGTTCGCGGTCGCCGCGCTGTCGCAGGTGCTGTACGGCGTGTCGGCGACATTCATCAGCGGCGCGGACGTCGCATGGCTCACCGATGAGGTGGGGGAGGAAACCGCCCGTCCGCTCTACCTCCGGAGCGAGCAGTTCTTCAACGGGGGAGCGCTCGTGGGCATCGCGGCGAGCGTCGTGCTCGCGTCGATCGCGTTGCAGCTCCCGATCCTGATCTGCGGTGCGGGGTACGCGGGGCTCGGCATCGCGCTCGTGTTCCTGATGACCGAGAGCCGTCGCCCGACCCGCGAGACGGGTACGAAGCTCCGGCACTCGATGCGAGATACGTTCACGAGCGCGGTCCGCGAGGTGCGAGCCCATCACGTCTTGCTCCTCATCCTGGCGACGGCTGCGCTCCACGGGGCCTCCACCGAGGGCTGGGACCGTCTCTCTGACCTGCAGTTCCTGCAGGGGATCGGTCTCCCGCCGCTCGGCGATCTGAACCGGGTGGTCTGGTTCGGCATCCTCGACGGGGTGGGCCTGGTGCTGGGCATCGGCGCGCTGTCGTACGTGAAGCGGCGAGGTCATCTCGAGGGACACGTCCATGTCGCACGCATCCTCGCGATCATCGATGTCATGCTCATCGCGAGCGTCGTGGGATTCGCTTGGATCGGCAGCTTCTGGTGGGCCGTCCTGCTGTTCTGGATCGTGGGAGGCCTCCGGAGCGTGCGCGGTCCGATCTTCACCGCATGGATCAACCAGGGCCTGGACCCCTCGACGCGAGCGACCATCAACTCGATGGGGGGACAGGCCGACGCCATCGGTCAGGCGCTCGCGGGGCCGGTCGTGGGCGGCGTCGGCCGCGCGGTCTCCGTCCCGTGGGCCATCTCGCTGGCCGGCCTGCTCCGGCTCCCGATCCTGTTCCTGTATCTGCGCGCGATCCGGCGCGGGTCGGTGGGGACACTGCCTCCCGAAGCCATGGATCAGGAGATCGACCTCGAGGAAGAGCAGCCCTAGATCGGTCGTCGCGGGATCGCGGTCACCTGGATCGTGTGCACGTGGGACATCGGCGTGCGCCGTCGCCCCTTGTCGCTGATCCTGCAGACGACCTCGCGCGCACCCTTCGTCCTCTCCGCGATCGAGGCAACGAGATCGTGGGCCTCAGGAGAGAGGTGCCCGTCGAGGAAGGCCGTACCGTCCACGACGCGGACGCCGAGCGAAGGAGCACCTCGGGTCCGGGCATCCTTGGCGAGCGCCGCGCGGAGCCGAGCCTCGGCGACCACGTCGTCCCGCGCGGCCGCGGAGGGCGGGATCGCGCGCAACGCGAAGCCGGCCCATCGCCCCAGTTCGCGACGGTTCCTCCACGCCCACAGTCCGGCCGTCGCCCGCCCGACCGGCAACAAACTCCACGGTCCCGCCATCGTCTCGAACCCCCTCCTTCCCAGGGTTACTCGTTCCGTACCCGATGCCGCACCCTCCGAACCCCATGTTTCGCCTCCGGGCGTCCCGGGTAGCGGCGAAATAACGGCTGAACGCAACCGACGGCCGTTCTCCCAAGGAGGTGGACCCATGTTGGAGATGTGGACGTACCGCACCACGGTGGTGCTCGAACCCGCCGTGGATCTCACGGGCTTCAAGGTGGAAGCCGTGGACGGAAGCATCGGGAAGGTCGATGAGTCGACCGCCGATGCAGGCAAGAGCCACATCGTCGTGGACACCGGTCCGTGGATCTTCGGTCGGAAGGTCATCCTTCCGGCGCAGACCATCGAGCGGATCGACCTCGAGAAGCAGGTCGTGTTCGTGGACCGGACCAAGGACGAGATCAAGAACGCACCCGAGTTCGACCCCGAGCGAGGGATCGACCCCACGTATCAGGACGAGCTCGGCGGCTACTACGGTCGGTACTACAGCTAGCTAGACAGTCGCGGTGAGACGACCCGGAGGGCCGAACGGCCCTCCGGGTCCTCACCTTTTCGCACCCGGGTCCCTGCGGGTTGCCCAGAGCATGAGGTCGTCCGCCTCGAGCGGAACTGGAGTCGAAGGCGAGCTCCAATCCAGCTTCGCGAACATCCGCTGGTAGGCGGCGTGGAACGGAAAGATCAACGTCTGCACGAACGCCGTCGACAGCCGGCGGTTGGAGCTGAGCGCTCGCGCCCGCAACCTGATAACACGCGCGGAGCCGGCGGGCGTCCATGCGTAGCCACCGATCTCGAAGCCGGCGGACCGAACCTTCTCGAACAGGACCTCGGGCTCGTCTCGGCGGACGTGATGGCAGGCGTCATCGAGGGGGGACCACATCGACGCATGCACTGGGGTCGACATGATCAGCATGGCGCCGGGACGGCTGACCCGGGCGACCTCGTGGATGAGGCCCGTGTCGTCATCGACGTGTTCGACGACCTCGAATGCGAGCACCGCGTCGAACGACCCATCGGGGAACGGGAGTGCTCCTCCCGCGGGCACGGTTCTTCCCCCGCGCGCCGCGAGACGGTTCAGGGCGTGGGCCGACGCATCGATGAAGGTGGACGAGGCGACGGGGGCGGTCGGCCGGAGCCCGGGCCCGATCTCAAGGACGGAGCCACCGCCGATGCGCGGCGCGAGCCAGTTCCACACATGTGGTCTGACCTGCACGACGCGACGAGAACCACTCCAGTGATCGTCCCCCACCTGCTTGACGGGGACAGGACTGCGGTGTTCGTCGGGTGTGTCGATCTCTCGCACCGAAGCTCCGTCACCGGGTCTCGGCGCCGTATCCCCGGCGCCTCTACGTTCGTGTCTGGTGAAGCGGGGAGCATACTCGCCTCCACCGAACGGCTCCGTTGAGGCGCGAGGGTCTCATCGCAGTCTCAGGATCCTCTCATCCACGGTCGTCCAATCTGGGCTCGGAACGATCGGAAGGCAACGCAGAGGGAGGCGATGATGCCCGGTTGGGGAGGAGAAGGCGTGAGGGGATCGGGAGTGCGCCCCCGCGCGCTCGTCGGCGCGTGCCTGGTCGCGGCCCTCGTCTTGGGAGGCTGCACCGGTGATGGGGACGGTACGACCGCCGATGCGACGGGAACGGACGCGACGGAAGCGACGTCACCCGAACCCAGGAGTCCCGCGACCATCCCGCAACCGGCGGTGCCGGGGGATCTCCCGCTTGCTCCGGAGAGCCAGCGCGTCGACATCGCGATGCCCACGTTCTCCGATCCCACGAACATCACGAACCCGCTCTTCCCGGTTTCGGAGCAGGAGTCGGTCTTGCTGCTGGGGCACGTCGATGACGAGCCCTTCCGGAGCGAGGTCACGCTCCTGCCGGAAACGAGGATCATCGAGTGGGAGGGCCAGCAGGTCGAGGTCGCCGTCTCGCAATACGTCGCTTTCCTGGGCGGAAGCATCGAGGAGGTCGCCTATGACCTGTACGCGCAGGCCGATGACGGATCCGTCTGGTACTTCGGCGAGGATGTCTTCGACTTCGTGGACGGCGCCATCGTCGTCACCGAGGGAACCTGGCTCGCCGGCAAAGACGGGCCGGCCGCGATGATCATGCCGGCGGATCCGCAGGTGGGCGACGTGTACAGACCGGAGAACGCTCCGGGATTCGTCTTCGAAGAGGTCACCGTGAGATCGGTGACCGAAACGCTCAACGGGCCACTCGGTCCGATCGAGGGCGGGATGCTCTCCTCTGAGCTCCACAGCGATGGGAGCCGAGAAGGGAAGATCTTCGCCCCGGGTTACGGAGAGTTCGCCACGTCCGGCGGAGGTGACGTCGAAGCGCTCGCTCTCGCGGTGCCGACCGACGCGGCTTCGGGGTCGATGCCTCCGGAGCTGACATCGATGCCGGAGGGCGCGCTCTCCGTCCTCGATGCGGCCCGATCGGGCGACTGGGGGGCCGCATCGGCCGCGGTCTCGGACGTGGTTGCCGCCTGGAAGACCTATGGGGCCGGTGACGTGCCGAGGTTGGTCGAGCCCGTGATGAACAGATCGCTCCACGCGCTTTCCACCGCGGTCGACGCCCGGAACTCCGCCCGGGCTTCGAGCGCGGCGATCGAGACGGCACGGCTCGCATACGACCTCCAACTCCGGTTCCGGCCGGTCAGCGAGGTCGATCTTGCCCGGATGGACCTCTGGGCGGCGCAACTCCTCGTCGATGAGGCCGCAGGGAACATGGAAGGTCTCGGGGCGGACGCCTTCGCGATGGACTACGTGCGTGACCGGATCCGCGCGGCATTGGACGAGTCAGATCTCGCTCGCGTGAACACGGAGTTGGGAGAGATCCAGGTCGCCGTGGTCGACGAGGAGCCGGAGGCGGCCGCGAGGGCCGCCCGGCGGCTCCGGAGCATCCTCGCCGGCCTCGAGTCCGTGGGCTGATCCGCGGACGGCGTCGGTCCGTCGGTCGTGAGGCTGAGCGGAGGCGGACGGGAATCGAACCCGCCAGAGAGCTCGTCGCCCTCTCGTCGGTTTTGAAGACCGCGGGGCCCACCAGGAACCCAGACGCCTCCACGTCCGAGGATAACGGCGCCGGCTCCGAGCCCCCGGTGTGTACAGTCGCGGCGTGACGGAGCCGGCGCCGCCGACGCAACGACACATCGCCCTGATCCTGGCGAAGGACCTCGCCGCCCACCTGGCAACGCCGATGCTCGTGGTCGACGCCGCGGGAGCCCTCGTCTTCTTCAACGAGCCGGCTGAGCGCATCCTCGGACAGCCGTACGCGGAGGCGCAGATGACCACCGCGGACCTGGCGAGGGCCGTCAAGCCCGTGGATGAGACCGGCGAGCCGCTTCGGCTGGAGGATCTCCCGTTGGCCACCGCGTTCAGGACCGGCATCCCCAGCCGTGGAGGGTTCTGGATCGAGGCCGCTGACGGGTACCGGCGTTCCCTCGAGGTCGTCGGCATCCCGCTGTTCGCGCACGTCGATCAGCTCGTAGGCGGGCTCGCCCTCTTCTGGGAGCGGGCAGAGGAGGCCTGACGTGCGCGCCAGGTTCTGGGGCTCACGCGGTTCGCTTGCGTCGCCCGGCCCCGACACCGTCCGCTACGGAGGGAACACGTCGTGCATCGAGGTCCGACCCGAGGACGGTGGTCTCGTGATCCTCGATTCCGGCACGGGGATCCGGGCGCTCGGAGCATCGCTGGACGGGACGGCGCCGAAGCGGATCGACATCCTGCTCAGCCACCTGCACCTCGATCACCTCGAGGGTCTCGGTTTCTTCGCGCCCTTGTGGGATCCCGCCACCGAGCTCCACATCTGGGGACCCCCGTCGCCCACCCGTTCCCTGTCGGATCGGATATCGCAGTACCTCTCGCCTCCGCTGTTCCCCGTGCGGCTGGCCGAGGTGCCGGCACGTCTCGAGCTCCACGACGCTCCCGACGAGTCCTGGTCGCTCGGATCGGCGAGGATCACGGCGCGCCCCATCATCCACCGGGGTCCGACCGTGGGCTACCGGATCGAAGACGCGGGACGGAGTCTCGCGTACCTGACCGATCACGAGCCGGCATTGGCGGTCGATCTCTCGTCGGTGGCGCCCGGGTGGGTCTCGGGGTGGGAGATCGCGGCGAGTGCCGACGTGTTGATCCACGACTGCCAGTACACCGAGGCGGAGTATCCGGATCGAGCAGGGTTCGGACATTCCAGCACCCAGCACGTTGCGGATTTCGCGCGCCTCGCCGGCGCGCGTCGGTTGCTCCTGTTCCATCACGATCCCAACCACACGGACGACGACCTGGAGTCGCTCTGTGATCGGGTTCGGGAGCTCTGGGACGGCGGTTCGGTGGACCTCGCTCGCGAGGGTCAGGAGATCGACTTCAGCTGAGCACATCTCGCACGTTGCTCCTCAACGTCGGATGCGCGCCGTACGATGATTGTTCCGATGGACGCGGCATTCTTCGACCTGGACAAGACCGTCATCTCGCGGTCGAGCACGCTGGCGCTGTCGCGGCCGCTGTACCGGGCCGGGATGGTGTCGCGAGGGCAGCTCCTCCGTGGCGCCTATGCGCAGCTCGTCTATCTGCTCGTCGGGGCCGACGAGGGGAAGATGGAGCGACTCAAGGAAGGCATGCTCCAGCTCACCAAGGGTTGGGACCGGACGCAGGTGGAGCGGCTCGTCGAGGACGTGATCCTGGACGTGATCGACCCCTACGTCTACGCGGAAGCGCTGGACCTCATGGAGCTCCATCGTTCCGAGGGCAGGCGTATCTACATCGTCTCGTCCTCGCCGGAAGAGGTCGTGCGGCCGCTCGCCCGTCACTTCGGCGTGTCTGGGGTGATCGCCACGCGGGCGGCGGTCGGCGCGGACGGCAGGTACACGGGTGACCTCGAGTTCTACGCCTACGGCCAAGGCAAGGCCGAGGCGGTCAGGGCCGTGGCCAAGCGGACGGGGATCGACCTGACACGGTCCTTCGCGTACAGCGACTCGGCCACCGATCTGCCGCTCCTCGAGGCCGTCGGGAACCCGGTCGCCGTGAATCCGGACAAGGAGCTCAGGAAGGCCGCGGAGGAACATGGGTGGCCGATCCGCGACTTCCACCAGCCCGTGCGGTTGCGCACCCGGATCGCCTCGGCGGCGGGTCCCAGGGCAAGCATCGCGGCCGGTATCGCGGCGGCCGGCATCGCGGCCGTCCTCGTCTGGGTGATCTTCCGTTCGCGCGCTGCCGGCCACCGCGCCGCAGCCACGTCGTGAGGCTGGCTCTTCTCGGACTCGCCCTCAGTGTCCTCCTCACCGCGTGCGAGGGAAGCACGACGCAGGCCCCCCCGCCACTGGATCCGCCACCGGTGGAGTCCAGCCAGGGCGGTGGGGAGTGCTCCGACACGGAGATCGATGCAGCCGCGGTATCGAGGTTCACGACGGATGGGTCGTGCTTGCCCGGCGACGTCATGGTCCTGTACCGCTGCTCGCCTACGGCGGTGCCGGTCTTGCGCGTCTCGTCGGTCGCGGGTCCCGCCGAGTTCCTCGGAGGGCCGTTCGCGGTGCCGGTGGAGACGTTGCCGGCGAACGTGCGCCTGGCGGGGGAGGGCGACGACGCCGAGGTCCTGATCGCCGATCCACCACCGCGCAGCTCGTCGCCGCCGTCATCCGCCTCGGCGAGCCCTTCGCTCGAAGACGGCCCCGAGCCACGGACCGAGCCGCTCGTGTACGTCCGCCGCGGTGGGGTGACGGAGCGATGGCTCCGGCTCGACGGCCGCCGGTCGCTCGACGACCCGCCGAGCGTGTGGCTGATCGGCGATTCGATCCTGGACGGGGGTCGCGATGCGGTCGAGGCGGGGTTGTCCGAGTGGAGCGTGTCGCTCGACGCCGAGCAGGGGCGCCCGTCCTCCTCCGGCGTCGCGCTCGCGACCGAGGCGGCCGAGCAGGATGCCGATGTCGTGGTGATGGAGCTCGGCACGAATGACTCCTCCTCGGACGCTTTCGGCGACGCTCTGGTCGAGACGCTCGACGTCCTCAGGACGACCCCGTTCGTGATCTGGCAGACCGCGAAAGGCCCGGCGGAGGGAACGAGCGTCCCGGCCGTCAACGAGACGATCCGACAGGTCGTGCCGATCCACCCGAACGTCGCAATCGCCGACTGGGAGGCGTTTGTGCCGGAGGACGCGCTGCAGGAGGACGGGATCCATCCCGACGAAGGCTTCGAGCACCTGGAGTCCGAGCTCTTGCTTCCCATGCTCACCGAGTGGCGAGCCGCCCTCGCGAACGAGGGAGCGACCTCGTGCGGACGTGAGGTCGTTCGCGAGACGGCCTGATCCCCGATCCGAACGTGAGAGAGCGGGAGGAGCAGGTATCAAGCGTCTCGTCTGCATCTTGCTCGGGCCGCCGGACCTGACGTGGCCCGGGGGCCTGAGCATGCCTCCCGCGGCAAGACTCGCGCGTGGGTTCTGCTCCCCCCGCAGCTACCTCTCGATAGCGTCTCGAACGTACACCCGCCGAACGAAGGACCGCAAACGCGAGATCAGGAGCCCGACGCCGCGGGATGTTCCAGCAGGTCGGCGAGTCGCTCGGCGCGGTCGGCCGCCTCCAGGGGCATGCCCGAGGACACGGCGCGCGCGATGAGGAGGAGCTCCCGCTCGACGGTGGGAGCCATGCGGCCGGGCCGCCGCTGGACCACCGAATCGAGGCGGCCCACCGCGTGCTCCAGGCGGCGCATCACGGCGAGCTCAGGGCTCCGCCGGTCCCGGTACTCCGCGAGCGAGACGATCTCTCCCATGGCCCCATGATGAAGGCAGCCTCTGACATGCCGGGGAGATCCGGCGGGTCTAGGCCACGCGGACCGAGTTGACCGGCGCCAGCCGCTCTCGGACCGTGAACCAGGAAGCCCCCGCATCCCCGGACCCGAACACGTCTCCCGAGGTGGCCCCGAAGTAGAGGCCCAGGCCCGGCCCCTCACCTTCGTGGCCGAACGCCTGCCGCAAGATCGTGAGGTAGGCCCCGTCCTGGGGGAGCCCGTCGCTCAGAGACGTCCAGCTTTCTCCGGCATCGCGCGTCCCGAACACGCGGACACGCCCGTCCACGGTGACTCGGTCGGTGTCCGCGACCAGGGGGATCACGAACGCCGTGTCGGGGTCTCCCGGATCGATCACCATCGGGAATCCGAAGTCCGACGGGAGTCCTTCCGCGATCGAGGTCCACGTCTCACCCGTGTCGTCGCTTCGGTAGACGCCGCCGTGGAACTGCATGAAGAGCCGCTCGGGGCGCTGAGGTGTCCGGTGCATGTTGTGCACGCACAGATCGATCGTGTCTCCTTGCGATTCCTCGGGAACGTAGCGGGGCACGAGTCCGGCGTTGCCGTGACGCCACGTCTCCCCGCCGTCGTCGCTGAGCCACACCCCGACCGCCGAGATCCCGATCGCGAGCCGCGTGGGATCTCCCGGCCACGTGGCGATCGAATGCAGACAGAGTCCACCGGCCCCGGGTTGCCACGAGCTGCGGGTCGGCTGATCCCACATCGCCCGGTTCAGGTCCCACGTGAGTCCGCCGTCGGTTGAGGCGAACAGCGCGGCGGGGGCAACGCCGGCGTACATGAGCCCCTCCGCCTCACCCGGCCGGATCGACCAGATCCGCTCAAGAGACCAGTCGTCGCCTTCGGGGAACGCAAGGCCGTTCGTCTGCTCCCAATCGCCACTCGGATCATCGGTGTACATCACGCGCGGCCCGTAGTGCCCGGACGTCACGGACGCGAAGTAGCGCCCACTCCGGGGATCGCGGATCGCGAACTCCACCGCGTCCCCCGGGAAGGCTCGTGCGGAAACCTCGAACGGCTTCTCCGCGCCCGCGTCTCCCTCGAGGGCGAACAGACCCTTCTTCGTACCCACCAAAAGCTCCGTCATCTCGAACCTCCTGATATCGACGGGAGGACGTGCAACGTCGCGTCGGGCGCGACGGGTGCGTCCTCCCGCACGCGTTCTCCATCCACGAAGACGTTCACGTGGCGCCGGACGCGTCCGTGCTCGTCCAAGACCCACCCCTCGATCTTGGGGTGCCGGCGTTCCAGCTCCCGGAGGACCTCGCCGACCGAGGCCGCCTCGATGGCGACCTCCCGGTTGCCTCCCGCGAGGTCCTTCAGCGGTGCCCGCAGCTTGACGATCGCCATGGTCCCGAGCCTATCCAGCCGCGGCGACGAATCGCTCGAGAGGGAGCTTCCACCCGCCGCCGTGTCCCTCGCGAGCCTCCGCAGCCCGGTCGCCGAGCTCTTCCCACCCCCGGTGCTCGAGCCTGACCGCCGTCCCGTCGCCATCCGCCTCGAAGTTGATCTCGACCTCCGTGGGAGGCTCGGGCCGGTCGTTCGGCTTCCATGCGAGCACGATCCGGGAGGGTGGCTCGAAGGTGAGCACCTCGGCCCAGACGCCTTCGCTCCCCTCGGACGTGACCTCGTAGAGGCGACCACCGGCGCGTTGCTCGAAGACGACGCGCTCCACCTTCACGCCGTCGCCGTACTGCTCGTCGGCAGCCCGTGAGAAGACCTCCACAGGCCACCATCGGTCGATGTGCTCGGTGAAGAGTCGGAACGCCTCCGCGGGCGTTCGGTCGACATGGACGCTCTTGCGCACCGGTTCGAACCTCGGGTCCTCGGTCGTCATCGCCGCTCCCTCCGGAGCTGCGTGGACGCGTGGCGGCATCCCTTCAGTGCTCGGACGATCTCCTCCCGGCGGGCTCGTAGCAGTTCCCTGCCCATCTCCGGATGCACCGGACCGATCATCGCTTCCTCCTTCCCGTCGAGCCCGAGGGCACCGACTCCACGTACTCCTTGAACGCGGCGAGGCGTTGGTCCCACATCGCGCCGATGGCGCGCATCCAGGCTTCCGCCTCCGCGAAGGCCTTGGTGCGGAGCTCGTAGCGGGTCTCGCGGCCGACCCGCGTCGCGGCGGCGAGACCCGCTTCCTCCAGTGAATCGAAGTGCTTCGCGATGGCCTGGCGCGAGACGGGGATGCGACGCGCGAGCTCCGTCGCCGTGAGCGGACCGTCCTTCGAAAGCTCATGCACCACGCGCCGACGCGTCGGATCGGCGAGCGCCTCGAAGACCGCGCCGGCGGCGTCCTTCGTCACGCGGCCTCCAGGTACTCCTTGAGCTCCTGGAGCTCGTGCGCCCAGCCCTCGTCGTTCCCCTTCTGCGATTGCTGCTCGATCTGATCGGGGAGCGAGGCGAAGCCGGATTCGACGAGCAGGACACGGGTCGAGGCGCCGTCCGCGATCTCCTCGAGCGTGAACGAGACGGTCGTGTATGGTCGATCGAGTCCCTCGGGCCGCCACCGGAACACGAGGTGGCCCGGCGGCTCCACCACATCGACCACCGCGTCCGCCGTGGCCTCCTCCCACTCCAGGGCGGCGGGGCCGCCCGGCCGCAGTTCGATCTCCGCGCGCTTCGTCGGGAACCACTGCACGAGCTGCTCCGGCTCCGTGAGAGCCGCCCACACGCGCTCTCGCGGTGCATGGACTTCCAGCTCTCTCCTGACCTCGTCCGGGACCTCCATCTCGCCTCCCTCTTTTTCTTGCAACTGTTCGGTTGCGCGAATATTACGCAACTTCAGAGTTGCATGTCAAGGCCGAAGGCCGACCTTCCGAACGAGGCGCTCGTGGGCCGATCCGCGGGTTCTCCCGTGTTGTAAGGGTTCGGTAACCCCCTTGCATGCGTTCGGTCACCGGCCGCTCTCGACACTGGACAACGGAGAGTGGTGGCGAACGGTCACCCCGACCGAAGGAGGGATGCTCGTGAGGAGAGTGATGGCGATGATCTCGGCGGCTGCCGTGTTGGCGATGGTGCCCGGAGCGGCGTCGGCCGGCGTGGGAGGGCCCGCGTTCTACGTGAACGGGACCGTGTATCGAACCGTCGGGACGCCCACGGATCTGTCGGGGACGGGAGCGCCGGCGAACTCGTACGACACGATCTACGAGTTCTTCGGCGCCCAGCTGAACGTCGCAACCGCAGCGCCCGGCGCCGCCGGGTACAACGGCGGTCGCTGGATGGTGCACGGCCTCGACTGGAACACCACGTACGAGGACGCCGTTGCCGAGCACGGGGGCGGCAACGGGGTTATCGATACGAACGCGGAGATCGCGGCGGTCCTGGCCGACGGCGGAGCCGGAGGCGCCATGGACATGGGTGTGATCAAGTCCTTCGTCTGCCCGGTCATCAAGCTGCCGGGGTAACGTCGCCGTTCCACCGCAACGGGCCGGCCTCCGGCACGGGCGCCGGCCCCCCGCGGTTCCCGCCGTGGAGGGAGAAGATGACGGGATGAGCGAGGGTCGCGTGCTGGTCGTGGACGACGAAGCGATCGTCCGGGACGTGCTCACCCGCTACCTCGAGAGGGAGGGCTTCCGCGTCGACGTGGCGGAGGACGGCGAGGTGGCGCTCGAGCTGGCAGCCCGCTCGCGTCCCGACATCGTGGTGCTCGATCTCATGCTCCCGAAGGTGGACGGGCTCGAGGTGTTCCGCCGCCTCCGCGATGTCGGGGACGTGCCGGTGGTGATGCTCACGGCGAAGGGCGAGGAGGTCGATCGTCTGGTCGGCCTCGAACTGGGCGCGGACGACTACGTCTCGAAGCCGTTCTCCCCCCGGGAGGTGGTCGCGAGGATCCGAGCCATCTTGCGTCGTCGCGAACGCACCGCCAACGACGGCGCTCCCTTCGTGGTGGGCCGTCTCGAGATCGACCGGGGTCGCCGGGAGGTGCGCCGTGATGCGTCTCCGGTCCACCTGACGAGGAAGGAATACGACCTTCTGGAGCTCCTGGCATCGCATCCGGGCCGCACGTTCTCGAGGACGGACCTCCTCGAGAAGGTGTGGGACTTCGCCTGGGACGGGGACTCGTCCACGGTGACGGTGCACATCCGCCGGCTGCGGGAGAAGATCGAGGACGACCCGTCGGAGCCGCGCCACCTCGTGACGGTCTGGGGCGTCGGGTACCGGTTCGAGTCATGACCCGCCTCCGCCCGTTCGCGATGCTCCTGGCGCTCGTGCTCCTCGGCGCGGGAGGAGCCCTCCTCGTGGCGGCGGCCCTGGGCATGAAGGCTTCTGAGCTCGCGCATCTCGCCGGGCTCCTCGCTCCCGCGGTGATCGTCACGGTGGTCGCTGCCACGCTCGCCTCGTCGCTCCTTCGGCGCACGTCGCTCCGGCAGCGGTACCTGGCGATCGCGGCCGTCGGGACGCTGGTGGCGCTCGGGAACCTCTTCGCGCTCACACAGGCGATGTTCGTCTCGACGCGGGCCGCCACCGTGCTCGCGGTCGTTCTCACCTACGCCTCCGCGGCCGGACTCGCGGCGGCGTTCGCGGCCGCACGCTCATCCGTGTCGGCGCTCGACCGAGTGACAACGACCGCCGAGATCATCGGCGACGGGGACCTGTCGGCCCGGGTCGGACCGCTGGATGCAGGCCCCGAGCTCGACCGGCTCGGCGCGACGATCGATGCGATGGCCGACCGCCTCCGAGCCGTTCGCGATCAGGAGCATCTCGTGGAGCAGACGCGTCGAGATCTGATCACGGCGGTGTCTCACGATCTCCGAACGCCGCTGGCCAATCTCCGCGCGATGGTCGAGGCGATCGATGACCGGGTCGTCACCGACACGCCGACGATGCGTCGTTACGCCGCCGACATGCGGCGTGCTGTCGGCCAGCTCTCGTCACTGGTGAACGACCTGTTCGAGCTCGTCCGGGTCGATGCCGGCGCGATCGAAGCCGAGATCGAGCGGGCTCGGCTCGACGACGTGGTCGCCTCGGCGATCGCGACCGTAGAGGTGGAGGCGGCGCGCAAGGGCGTGCTCCTGTCGTCGGACGTCCGCGGGACCGAAGCGGCGATGTGCTCGCCTCACATGATCAGGGTGCTGCAGAACCTCCTCGTGAACGCCGTCCGCCACACGCCTGCCGACGGGACGATCCGGATCGAGGGGCGCCGTGATCCGCACACCCTACGGCTCGTCGTCGAGGACACCGGTGAGGGGATCAGCGAGGTGGACCTACCCCACGTCTTCGATCCGTTCTACCGCGCGGACACGGCGCGCTCAGGCGATGGCGCCGGTCTCGGCCTCGCGCTCGCGGAGCGGATCGTGCATGCCCTCGGTGGTGCCATCGAAGTGGACAGCCAACCGGAGCGCGGAGCGCGCTTCGACGTGATGCTTCCTATGCCCGCCGAGCCGGCGATCACCCGGGCCGGAGCTGGTCGGGGAACTCCCACCACTCGAAGTGGTGGCCATCCGGGATCAGGAAGTCGCCGCCCCAGTTGAATCCCCACGATTCGAAGATCCGGACCATCTCGCGATTCATCGTGGGCTTCGTGCCGTAGGGGTTCTGCGGCGCGTTGATGTCGATCGCGGCTCCGTACGCGTGGTACGAGGGCGGCGCGGTCGGGCTCCGCGCGACCGTGCGCGAGGCCCAGCAGCCGGAATACACCTTGATCTCCGACACCAGGCCGGATCCCATGATCTCCTCGATGGCTCCCCGCACCATCGGGATCAGCTTGCGGTGACAAGTGATCGTGCCTAACAGGGGCACCTCCGTCGTGACGATGTTCCGCTCGACCCATGCCGGGTCGATGGTGAGCCACGCAGGGTCGGACTGCGGCGTCGCCGCGAACTCGCCGAACACCTCCTTCACGAGGATGGGCGGCCTCACGCCGCTCGCGACGCGGACGTACGGTGTCTTCCCGGGGAGGTCGACCCGAAGCGGGTCGTCTCCGACGAACGGCAGCAGCTTCCGCTTCCAGCCCGGACGCGTGAGGTCCCGGCTCGTTTGCGCCAGCAGGTAGCGTTCGTGCGTGATCCCGAGCCGGCGCCCGACCTGGCGGTTGAGGAGCACCTCCGACCAGCCCACCGCGTCGTCGGGGACGATCGCGCCGACGCGCACGGAGCCCGCGCGGAACGTGAGCTTTCCACCCGGGCCGAGACGTCTGAGCCTGGCGCTGTGCTGGCCGAGGACCGCCTTGCCGGCGCTCAGCGCCCGGACGATCCGATCTCGAACGCTCGTCCCGACGAACGGGGCGTAGTCACTCGCGTCCACCGCGAACACGTCGATCGGGAACGCGAAGGGTCTCGTCGGCTCATCGACCACCCGGCCGTCGGCGTCCTGCGTCTTGCGGAGCCATAACGTGTCGCCGGCAACCACCACGGCTTCGTCGAGTCCCGCGAGCCGTTCCATCTTCCGCCGGAAGTTCGGATCGTCGAAGCCACCCGGGACCCAGGCGAGATAGTTCTCGGGGGCCGCGTATCCCCGGCTGCTCCCGCCGAGGGGAGGCGAGCGCACCGGAGCGGCGTCTCGAGCCGGCCAGAGCAGGAACGCCGCGGTTCCCACGAACAGGGCGAGGACCAGCGCGGCGACGCGTCGCCGAACGGCGATCTGATGCGGGGGCACGTCATCCAGGCTACTGCCGACTCAACCTCGCATCCGTGAACCAGTGGGGTCGTAAAGAGCACGAGTGGAGAGGGTCGCCTTCACGAGTGTTCCCGCACAGTCCACCTGCACCGTCGTCTCGTCGTCGGTGGGGACGGCGGCGTCCACCATCGCCAGGCCGGCGGCGGCTCCGATCGTGTGGGCGTAGGCGCCCGACATCACGGTTCCCACGATCCGCCCGTCGACGATCACGGATTCGCCGTGGAGGAGGATGGGCTCGGGGTCCTCGAGCTTCAGGCTCGCGAGACGGTGAGGTCCTGGGGACTGCTTCGCAGTGCGAGCGGCCTCGACACCCACGAACTCCTTGTCCAGGTTCACCACGTGTCCGAGGCCGGCCGTGAACGGGTCGTCGGTCGGACCCACGTCGTGCCCGACGTGCACGAAGCCCTTCTCCATGCGAAGCGAATCCAGCGCGTGGTAGCCGGCCAGCCGGAGTCCGAGGTCACCGCCCACCTCGAGGACCGCGTCGTAGACATGCACCGCGAACTCCGTCGGCACGTAGAGCTCCCAGCCGAGCTCGCCGACGAACGATGCGCGGATCGCGAGCGACGGCGCGTTGCGAACCTGGATCTGCTTCGAGGTGAAGAACGGGAAGCTCTCGCTGGAGAGACCGTGGGTGGTCAGACGAGCGAGCAGCTCGCGGCTCCGTGGTCCCATCACGGCGAGCGTGGCGGATGCACTCGTCACGTCGGCGATCGTCACCTCCATCCCCTCGGCGTGCGAGCGGAGCCACTCGAGGGAGCGGTGCTGTGTGGCCGTCGGCGTGAGGACTAGGAAGCGATCCTCGCTGAGACGCGTAACGGTGCCGTCGTTCTCGATGCCGCCGCGGCCGTTGAGGAAGAGCGTGTACACGACCTTCCCGACGGGAACGTCGACGTCGTTGGTGCAGACGTGCTGGAGGAGACGGATCGCGTCGAGCCCCGTCACCTCGATCTTCGCGAACGAGCTCAGGTCGAACAGGGCCACCGCCTCGCGCGCCGCGCGATGTTCCTCGGCCGCGTACGGGAACCAGTTCTGACGCCCGAAGGAGTAGTCGTCGACGGGCTCCACGCCGGGAGGGGCGAACCAGTTCGCGCGCTCCCATTGTGCGAGCTCGCCGAAGCACGCGCCTGCCGCCTGGAGGCGGTCGTAGAGGGGCGAGCGCCGGATGTCGCGAGCAGTCGTCGCCTGCAGGTTTGGCCAGTGCATCGCGTACAGACGCCCGAGGGCTT
Source organism: uncultured Actinomycetota bacterium (assembly GCA_963750945.1). Taxonomy (GTDB): domain Bacteria; phylum Actinomycetota; class UBA4738; order UBA4738; family HRBIN12; genus JAJNBA01. Next base: position 72,471 of record CAVVSH010000015.1, read on the forward strand.
CCTTGGTTCGCTCGTGCAGGTAGCGCTCGTCCGCCTGGGACGACGCGAAGCGCCGCACGTCGACCTCCGAGGCGTCGAAGGTGGGCGCGCCTTCGCGGATCCACTCCGCGAGGGCGCGCCCCGCACCCGGCGAGTAGATGATGCCTTGCGAGTTGAAGCCGGCCGCGACGTAGAGGTTGCGGATCTCGGCGGCTTCGCCCAGACAGAAGTTCGAATCCGGCGTGAAGGACTCGGGCGCGCGGAGGAACCGGGTGAACTCGGCGTCCTTCAACACGGGGATGCGCCGCTCCGCGTTCGCGCGGACCGGCGCGAAGTGCTCCCAGTCGGGGCCGAACTCGCCGAACGCCCAGTCCTCGGGGATCGAGCCGGTCGGGCGTGGCCGCCCGTCCGGCTCGAAGGCGCCGATCATCAGCCCGCCGGCGTGGTGCCGCGCGTAGAAGTAGCCGTCGAGCCCGCGTACCAACGGCAGGAGGTCGTGCACCCCTTCGATCGGATCGGTCGAGACGTGGACGTGCTCGGCCGCGTAGAGCGCGACCGGCACGCCGACGGTCGCGGCGAGGTCACGGGTCCACAAACCGCAGGCGAGGACCACGGTCTCCGCGCCGACGTCCCCGCGATCGGTACGAACGCCGAGAACGGACCGGCCCTCGGTGAGGATGCCCGTCACGGAGACACCCTCGCGGATCGTCACACCGCGGTCGTGAGCGCCCTTCGCGAGCGCGAGCGCCGCGTACCCGGGGTTCACGGTGCCGTCGCCCGGCTGGATGAGCGCACCCACGAGCCCATCGGTCGAGGCAAGCGGCCAAACGTCCGGCACCTCCGAAGGTTCCAGCAGGTTCGCTTCGACGCCGTGATGGCGGGCGATCGCCGCGGCGTAGCGGAGCTCCGTGAGTCTGCCCTTGTTCTCCGCGAGCGTGAGCGACCCGGTCGGCCGGAAGTGCACATCGACGCCGGTCTCGTCCGCGAGCCCGCGGTACAGGTCCACGCCGTAGCCCGCGAGCTCGGTCAGCGGGTGGGAACCGCGTACGCGAGCCACCAGGCCCGCCGCGTGCCACGAGGTGCCCGATGCGATCCGCGCTCGTTCGAGGAGCAGGACGTCGGTGATCCCGAGTCCGGCCAGGTGGTAGGCGATCGACGACCCGGCGATCCCTCCGCCGACCACGATGATCTGCGCCCGCTCGGGAAGCGCACCATCGGCGGCATCAGGTGTGAACGAGGTCGCGGTGAGCGTGTCGTCCAGCATCCGCTCCGTCATGGGCACAGAAGGATACCGGCGCCGAAGTGGCATCCGATCGATCGGGTACGGGAAGGTGCGGTGGGGCGGGAGGGACTAGCTGGCGCGAGCGAGCTCGCGGGCGGCCTTCGCAGCCTCGTGCTCGGCTGTGCGCTCGGCCTTGGCGGCGTCACGCTCTGCCTTGGCGGCTTCGCGCTCAGCCTTGCGCTCTTCCTTCGCCTCGTCGCGGAGTTCCTTGCGCTCGAGGTTCGCGGAGAGATGCTCGAGGGCATTGACCAGCCCGTCGTTGTCGTTCCGCATGCAGTTCCAAAGGACGTGGGAGATCGCGTTCTCGAGTCCCTTCAGGTCGTCCCCGGGTTCCGGCTTGTCTTCGGGAGCCTCTTCGCCCTCCATGCCGGCGGCCGTCATGCACTCTTCGGTGCGCTCGACGGTGGGCTCGAGGGCAGCTTCTTCGTCGCCCTCTTCTGCTTCCTCGTCGGCAGGCTCTTCTGCTTCGTCGTCGTCAGCTTCCTCGCACTCTTCTGGCTCGTCGCCATCGACGGGCTCCTCACCCTCGACGGGATCGTCGCCCTCGACGGGATCATCGCCCTCGACCGGGTCATCGCCCTCGACCGGGTCTTCGCCCTCGACCGGGTCTTCGCCCTCGACCGGGTCTTCGCCATCGACCGGGTCATCGCCCTCGACCGGGTCTTCGCCCTCGACCGGGTCTTCGCCCTCGACCGGGTCTTCGCCCTCGACAGGCTCCTCCCCATCCTCGACGGTGTCGCCGTCCTCGAGGGGCTCCTCGACAGGAACGCAGGTCGTGGGCTCGTCGGTGGGTTCGTCGTCCAGGGCGTCGCCGGCCAATGCGAACCCGGCTGACATGAGCGCAACGACCAGGCCGATCACGGCCACGAGACGGAAACGCTCACCCTTCTTCATAGCCCCAGTATCGGCCGATGAGCCCCTCTCCCTGTATAGGTCTTTCGGACGAGGCCGTGGCGAGCACGGTGAGTGCGATGGTCTCGAGGACTTTCCCCTCACGTGATCGTGATGCGGCCGTCATCGCCGATGGGGAAGCTCGGGTTGTAGGCGATCTCCCACGGATGCCCGTCCGGATCGGCGAAGTAGCCCGAGTAGCCGCCCCAATCGGTGCGTTCGGCAGGCTTCAGGATCCCCGCACCGGCCGCAACGGCCGCCTTGAAGGCCTCGTCCGCAGCTTCCACGCTCTCAACGTTGATGGCGAGGGTGATGCCACCGAACTCCGCGGCGGGCTCGGAGCGGAGCCCGGCATCCCTCGCGAGCGATTCGCGGTCGAACAGACCCAGGTACGAATCACTCGTCCGGAACCAGCAGATCTCGTCGCCGACCGAGCCTGCGACCTCCCACCCGAGCCCCTCGTAGAACGCCTTCGACCTCGCCATGCTGTCGACGCCCAGGGTCACGATGTTGATCCGGGCCGGAATGCTCACCTCGCACCTCCTCTGTCGATGTCCATCGACGCTACCGCGTGCTCAGGAGAGTGGGCGTGTCCGTAGAGTGAGCGCTCGATGCCCGCCGTCCGGCTGAGCCCGAGGCTCCGCATGATGTGGAAGGTCCACCGATTCCTGCTCCGAGCGACCCGAGGGCGAGTCGGGTCTCGGGTCGGCGGCATGAAGGTCCTCCTGCTCAAGACGACCACACGAGAGATCCCGGTGTTCGAGCTGCGGCCAGAAGGTTCCTGACGGGTGCCGTCCATCACCGACGTGGAAGGGATCCGGGTCGGCCACTGGTCAGACGAGACGGCGCTCACGGGCTGCACGGTCATCCTGCCGCCGAATGGCACGGTGGCCTCATGCGAGGTTCGCGGGGGCGCACCGGGCACCCGGGGGACGGACATGCTCCAGCCGGGCACCTTGCTCGAGGAAGCGCACGCGATCGTGCTAACCGGCGGAAGCGCGTTCGGCCTGGCCGCCGCGGGTGGCGTCGAGCGGTTCCTCGAGGAGCGAGGGATCGGCTCGGAGATCGGACCCGTCGTGGTGCCGTCCGTCGTGGCGGCGGTGATCTTCGACCTTGGCGTGGGTGATCCGACTCGGCGTCCCGGTGCCGAGGAGGGGTACGCGGCATGCGTCGCAGCCTCCACCGACGTAGCCGAAGGGAGAACCGGCGCGGGGACGGGAGCGACCGTGGCGAAGCTGTGGGGACCGACCCGCGGGGTCCCGGGAGGACTCGGGACCTGGTCGGTTCGCGACGGCGACCTCGTGGTGGGTGCCCTGTTCGTCGTCAACGCGGTGGGGGAGATCGTGGACGAGGACGGGACGGTGCTCGCAGGACCGCGATTAGAGCCGGGTGAACGGCGCGAGGATCTCATCGAATGGATGCGCGCAGGCAACACGACGATCGGCGTGGTCGCGACGAACGCGAACCTGTCGAAGCCAGATGCGCGCCGACTCGCTGAGTCGGCGAACGACGCCGTGGACGGGGCGGTCCGGCCCGCGCACACGCTCTTCGACGGCGACGCGGTGTTCGCGCTCGCCACCAAGCAGGTGAACGCGACCTACGTCGACGCCGCTGCCTTGGTCGAAGACGCGGTGGCGACGGCCATTCGCCGGGCCGTCGGGCGATAGCACCATCGCGCAGGCGACTCGCTGGAACCCCCCAACGACACACTTAGAATCGCCCAGATGAACGTCTCGCTGAGGCCGATCGAGGACCGGGATCTCGACACGATCTTTCAGCACGTGACGGATCCGGAGTCGATCCGGATGGCCGCCTTCACAGCCGAGGATCAGACCGATCGCCGCGCGTTTCTGGCCCGGATGTCGCGCATCCGGGCCGAAACGAGCGCCTGGAACCGAGTCATCGACGTCGACGGTGCGATCGCGGGAACGATCGCGTCCTTCCGGATCGACGATCAACTTGAGGTGACCTACTGGGTCGACCGAACGCTCTGGGGGAAAGGTGTCGCGAGCGCGGCACTACAGATCCTTCTTGCCGAGACCGCCGAACGTCCAGTGTTCGCCCGAGCGGCCTCGGACAACGTCGGTTCGCTTCGAGTACTGGAGAAAGCTGGATTCCGACGCGTTGGCGTCGATCGCGGCTTCGCACCCGCTCGCGGTGAGGAGATCGAGGAAACGATCCTGCGCCTCGACTGAGGTGGGAACCGGAACCGTGTGTGTCGTGAGTCGGCGTGTTATCCAGCTCGGTGTCTCTTGCGGTCTCGGTTCCGTCTGTCGGGCAGAGAGAACCGATACTCCACGATCGGGATGTCGATCTGCAGTTGGTACAGGAGCGTGTTCAGGTCTCCGTGGTGTTGGCGTTCGTGCAGCATGGCGTGCACGAAGATGTCCGCGGGGCTGTACCGCATCGTCTCGCCGTCGACGTTCATCGCTCGTGGTGTCATCAGCTCATCGTCCCCGAGCGAATCGAAGTACTCGCGAGCGTGGCCGAGGACGCGAGCCCGGTAGGCATCGAGTTCGTCCCATGACTCGATCCCTTCCACCGGTTCATCGGTCGTTCCGCCCGGATCCGCCAGCCAGCGGATGTATGCCCAGACCATGTGCGCCAACGCATCGCGCAGGGCGGGCCAGCCCGAGCCGGGCGCGGGCGCCGCGAGCAGGTCGTCGCCGTGAGGCCGGATCACGCCCTCGTACTCGCGCCAGCTGTAATCCGTGAAGGTGAAGAGTTCTTCGATGGCGGCGCGATCCATGAGGAGCCGAATCGTAGCTTGCGTTACGCATACGCGTGCCAGAGATGCATCACGGCGTACGCTCGCCACGGCCGCCAGCGTTCGGCCCGCTCGAGGAGTTCCCTCGGTGTGACGGGCAGACCCAACGCCTCGAACCCTTTGCGCACACCCAGGTCGCCAGCCATGAATGCGTCCGGATCGCGGATCACACGCATGGCCACGTAGGCGAGGGTCCACGGCCCGATCCCTCGAACGTCGCCGAGAGTGTGAAGGGTCTCGCCGACAGGCGCGTCGCCGGAGAGGTCGAGCGTCCCGCGAGCGACCAGCTCGGCGACGCGGTGGATCGCCTTCGCTCGACCACGGGGCATCTCGAACACATCGGGCCGGATCTCGGCCACCTGCTCGGCGCTCGGGAAGAGATGGGAGATGCGGCCGCTCGGGCGATCGAGCGGCGTGCCGAAGCGGGCCGCGAACCTGCCCAGCGAGGTCCTGGCCCCCGCGACCGAGACCTGCTGCCCGAAGATCGCCCGCACCACGAGCTCGAACGGATCGAAGGTGCCAGGCACCCGCATCCCGGGGATCCTCGTGACGAGTGGCGCGAGCTTCGGATCCTCGGCCAGCGTCGCATCGATGGCGAGAGGGTCCGCATCGAGGTCGAACGCTCGGCGTGCGCTCTGCTCCAACTCGTCATCCTCCGGGCCATCCAGCGTGACGTGCCCCGCCACGACGTCCGGCGACATCCCGATCACGGCCGCGCTGCCGTCCTGGAGCCGCACGCTGCGGCGATACGTGCCGTCCTCGACTTCCTCTACGCCCCGCAGGGCGCGAGCGCCGAGGAACGACAGGAGCGTGTCCACCGCGAACGGCGCTCGGTAGGGGAGACGGAGTGGGCGATCGTTCGCCTCGTCATCCATGAGACAGGTATAGCCGACGCCGCCGGCTCTCGGGAGGGCCGGATGTCGGCGGTGCAGGCTACGGTGCAGTCACCTCCTCACACCTCTCCCGCGACGCGTGGAGGATGCCGTGGATCAGGTGGCGAGGATCGTCCTGGCGCTCGAGGCGCCGGAGGTGGCCGAGGAGGTCATGCACTTCCTCGATCGGAGCGGACGGGCTCGCGTCGTGGCGACCGCGGGCGACGACCGTCAGCTCGCGGAGGCCGTTCGGCAGCTCGAGCCGGATGCGGTCGTCGCCGAGCCGACGATGCTCGACGGTGCCAAGACGTCCGGCGTGGTGCTGGCGCTGGACACCCGCGAGTCGGTGGCGTCGCTCAGAGCGGCGATAGAAGCGGGCGCGGCCGGCTACTTCCTGTGGCCGAAGGAACGCGATGACTTGTTGGGGGCCGCCGCGGCCGCCGTACGGAGGTCGCGCGAGACGGAGAGGCGAGGCACGGTGATCGCGGTGCACGGCGGCCGCGGCGGTGTGGGTGTCACGTTCGTCGCGACCCACCTCGCCGCGGCGTTCGCACGCCGCGGCTCGGCCATCCTCATCGACGCCGACCCGGTGTTCGGCGACGTCGCGCAGGCGCTGGGCGCGCCTGCCGGCGACGACGCCGAACCCGTCCACACGTTCGCCGACGCGGCGTCGCTCGGAGAAGACCTCGGCCCCGAGCAGCTCCGGGGCGCACTCTGGCGACACGGGAGCGAGGTCGACGTCCTCCTCCCACCTTCAGCCGAGGAGGCCGCGCGTTTGGGACCGGACGAGCTGCGCCTGGTCACGGATGTGGCGGCAGGGATCGCCGACACCGTCGTGATCCATCTATCTCGAGCACTCGGCCCGATGTCGATCGCCGGCGCGGAGACCGCCGACCGGCTTCTCGAGGTACTCACGCTCGACGTGATGTCGTTCCGCGCGACGTCTCGTGCGATGGAGGCCTTCTCGCCACTTCATCTCGAGGGTCGTGTCGCGTTCGTCGTGAACAGGGCGGCCAGGAGCGAGATCACGCCCGGCGACGTGCGCAGTGTGTTCGGAGAGCCGGCGCTCGCCGTGCTGCCGATGGATCGCGCGGCGCGTTCGGCGCAGGACAAGGGGCGCCTGTTGCCGGCGAAAGGCAGGATGGCCCGCCGTTTCGATCGTCTGGCGGTCGCCTTGACGGAGCGCGACGTAGAAGAGGTGGCGTCCTGACCGGGCTACGCTTCGCCCGTGGACGAACAGGTGTTGTTGGTCGAAGACGACCCCTCGATCCGCGAGATGACGGTGCTCGGGCTCACGAACGCCGGGTTCCGTGTGACGTCTTGCACCGACGGGCGCGAGGGGCTCGACCGCCTCCGGCGTGATCCGTTCGACCTCGCGGTGCTCGATGTGATGCTGCCTTCGCTCGACGGGTTCGAGATCACGCGCGAGGTCCGCAAAGACAGCCGCATCCCGATCGTGATGCTGACCGCCAGGGCCGATGCGACCGACGTGATCGTCGGCTTGGAGCTCGGCGCCGACGACTACGTGACGAAGCCGTTCGACATGCCTGTGCTCGTGGCGCGCTGCCGGGCGGTCCTTCGCCGCGCGGCGGCCGAGCCGGCGGAGCCCGTCCTGCGCGCGGGCGACCTCGAGGTCGACGTCGCAGCGTTCTTGGCACGGAAGGACGGAAAGGATCTCGCGCTCACCGCGACGGAGTTCCGACTGTTGGTCGAACTCGTCCGACGACCCGGCCAGGTGCTCACCCGCGAGGTGCTCCTCGCTCGGGTCTGGGACTACGAGTACCTCGGCGATTCGAGGCTCGTGGACGTCGCCGTCCAGCGCCTGCGAGCCAAGATCGAGGACGACCCCGCGAGCCCCAGGACGATCTCGACGGTGCGCGGGGTCGGTTACCGGCTCGAGCGGGGCTGACGTCGCGTGGTCCGGAGTCGCGGTTCGACCGGCCGCCTAGTGGTCGGCGTGGTGCTGGTGGCGGCGGTGGTCGCCGCCGCGCTCGCAGCTGCGGTCTTCGTCCTCGTCAGGAACGCTCGCCTGCGCGACTCCCTCGAGCGGGCGAGAACAGAGGCCGTGTTCGATCTGCGGCTGGCCGGCCCGCTCCTCGAGGGATCCGCCGCTCTCCGGCAGGTCGTCGAGACCTTCCAAGAAGAGCGAGGGATCGCTGCGATCTTGATCGCGGACGCCCGGACGGTCTCCTCCGACCCGACGATCCGGATCACCATCCCGCCCGAGCTCCGTGACCTCGCGGGCCGAGGGCAGCTCGGGTACGACCGCGTCGTCGTGGGGGACACGCCGACGCTGATCGTCGGCGGTCCCACCCCGGATCGCGACGCAGAGCTCTACTTCCTCTTCCCGGAAGGGAGGATCTCCGACGACCTCCGGCAGCTCGGCATCGCGCTCGTGATCGGCTGGGCGGCGATCGTGGTGATCGCGTTCGCGTTCGCGCGCGTCGCAGCCGGTCGCATCGAGACCCTCGCCGCGGCGGAGGCGTGGAGTAGGCGCTTCACCACGGATGTCTCGCACGAGCTCAGAACGCCGGTCGCAGCGCTGGTGTCCGAGGCGGCGGTCCTGGAGGAGCACCTGGACCGGATGCCGCCCGACGCACGCCGAGCGGCGGAGCTCCTCGTCGGCGACGTCGCTCGCCTTCGCCGGCTGGTCGAGGACCTGACCAACCTCGCCTCGCTGGACGCGGGCCGCGAGGAGGTCCGCGTCGAACCGTTCGATCTGGGAACGCTGGTCGACGGGACGATCCGCAGCAGGGGGTGGAACGGACGGCTCGAGCTCAGGTCCGAGTCGGTCCCCGTGACCACGGACCGGTCCCGTGTGGACCGGATCGTGGCGAACCTCATCGGGAACGCACTCGAGCACGGAGGCGACGGTGTCGTCGTCCGAGTCGGGCGAGACGAGGAAGGCGCGTTCGTCGACGTCGCCGACGCCGGTCCCGGCATCTCGCCCGAGCATCTCGCCCACGTCTTCGACCGCTTCTACCGCGTGGACGGGGCGCGCTCGGGACCCGGCAGCGGTCTCGGTCTCGCGATCGCGCGCGAGAACGCGCTCCTGCTGGGTGGCGACCTCGAGGCTCGAAGCGAACCCGGCGCCGGCTCGCGGTTCACGCTCCTCCTGCCCGACGATCGATCTGTTGCCCAACCGTGACACGCGCGGGGTTCCCGTGTTGCGGGCAAGCGTGAGCATGGGATCCGTCCCGAACCGGAGGAGGAACCCATGAAGCGCCTGATCGCCCTCGCGGCCACGCTCGCCGCACTCACCACCGCATGTGCCGAGATGGGCGCCCAGCCGCTCGGTCCCGCACCCGGCGGCGGATCCGAGTCTCCATCGCCGACGGGGTCCACGACGCCGTTCCCGAGTCCATCCCCCGATCCGACGCGAGAGATGACCTACGAGCTCTGGTTCAACTACGACGGATCCCTGTTCGTCACGCATCGGACGGAACCGTTCACGCCCGCGGTCGGTCGCAGGGCGATCGAGGCACTCTTGGACGGACCCACGGCCGAGGAGCGCGCCGCGAAGGTCGGGACCTCGATCAACGCTGGCACGCGTCTCCTCGACCTCACGATCGACGACAGAGTGGCCACGGTGGATCTGGATTCCACGTTCATCGCGAAGGAGACATTGGCGAGTGTCGTCAGCAGCCTCGGACAGGTCGTCTACACGCTCACCCAGTTCGACTCGGTGCAAGGGGTCGTCTTCGAGGTCGAAGGCGATCCACTCTTCGAGTTATTCGGAGACCCCGGGATGGACATCCAACGGCGGGCGGACTTCGTCGATCAGCTTCCCTTCATCCTGGTCGAGAGCCCCGGGATCGGCGAGCGCGTCTCAAGTCCCGTGACGATCGCGGGCACGGCGGACGTGTTCGAAGCGGTCGTGTCGATCGAGATCTTGGACCAGAACGGCGATACGGTGGCGTCCACGTTCACGATGGCCACCTGTGGGACGGGATGCCGCGGTTCGTACTCCACCGATGTCGAGTACTCCGTGGGGACTCGGCAGCCGGGAACGATCCGCGTCTACGAGGTGAGCGCGATGGACGGCTCACCGATCCATATCGTGGAGATCCCGGTCATGCTGACGCCGTGAACCACGATCGCGTCGTTCATCCACTGAACGCGCGATCCCGGATCACTTCGGGGAATCCCCCGACAGGATCGCGGAACCCCCCGCCTTGGGGATGGTTCCGTGTCGGACGTCCGCGCTAGGGTGTGCTTCGTTCGATCAGGCGAGTCTCCCTCCGCCGGTCGACACCCCCTCGTCCCTCTCGTTGTCGGTGCGTGCTTCCCCGCGAGTGTTCGGAGGAAACGGATGCGGATGCGCCACGGAGCGCGAGTCACGCTCGCGTTCACAGGATGAGCGCCGATCCCCTCGCCGACGTTCGGCGACAGCTGCGTGCCCAGCTCCGGGAGCGGGTGGACGCTCGAGGGCTCTCCGCCGCGCCCCGGACGGAGCGGCGAGTTCGCGTGCGCGAAGAAGCGCTGACCCTGATGCGCGAGAGCGGAGCGCTGCTCCCGCAACGCGACCTGGCGCGGGTGGTCAACGAGGTTTCGGACGAGGTCGTCGGGTTCGGCCCGATCGAGTTCCTGTTGAAGGATCCCGATGTGACCGAGGTGATGGTCAATGGACCTGACGACGTATACGTGGAGCGGGAGGGGCGGATCGAAAGGGTGGAGGACCGGCTGTTTGAGGGGGAGGAGTCGGTCCTTCATCTGATCGAGCGCATCGTGGGTCCCCTGGGCCTTCGGGTCGACCAAGCGTCACCTTGGGTGGACGCGCGACTTCCGGGAGGCAGCAGGGTTCACGCGATCGTTCCGCCCCTTTCGCTCCGCGGTCCGGTGCTCACGATCCGCACGTTCGCTCCCGTCCCTCTCTCCGGCGAGGACATCGTGCGCCATGGATGCATCGGCCCTCGAGCGATGCGGTTCCTCTCGTCGTGCGTGCGCGGTCGCGCGAACCTGATCGTGAGCGGAGGGGCAGGGAGCGGCAAGACGACCCTGCTGGGCATCCTCTCGTCGTTCATACCCGACGAGGAACGGCTGATCACCATCGAGGACGCGGCCGAGCTCCGCCTCAACCGATCGCACGTCGTGTCCCTCGAGGCGCGACCTCCCAACGTCGAGGGTCGAGGCCAGGTGAGCGTTCGGGACCTCGTCCGGAACGCCCTCCGGATGCGCCCCGACCGGATCATCGTGGGTGAGGTCCGCGGCGGCGAGGCTCTCGACATGCTCCAAGCGATGAACACCGGGCACGACGGGTCGTTGTCGACCGCGCATGCCAACTCCTGCCGGCACCTGCTCTGGCGGCTCGAGACGATGGCGATGATGTCGGACGTGGAGTTGCCGGCCGCCCATATCCGCAACCAGGTGGCGTCGGCCATCGACGTCGTCGTGCAGCTCGCGCGCCTCCGCGACGGGCGCCGGGTGGTGTGGGAGATCGCCTCGATCGAAGGGACGCATCGCGGCGAGCCGGTCGTGTCCCCCCTGTACCGGTTCCGTGGCCGCGAGGGAGACATCGGTGAGTTCCACGCGACGGGGTCGGTGCCGAGGGTGGCGGACGTGCTCGCCGACCGAGGCGAGGACGTCGGAGACTGGCTCTTCGAGGAAGGCCCGGACGGATGATCGGGTTGGCCTCCGGGCTTCTAGCGATCGCGGGGGTGTTCGCGGGGCGCGCGATCACCATCGCCCGCGCGGACGGATTGGCCGAGCAGCTTGGGATCGAACGACGCGATCGACCGGCTCGGCCTCCGTCATGGATGTCCCTGTGCCTGCCCGCGTTCCTCGCCGCATGTGTGGTCGTCGGGCCGGTGCCGACCCTGGCAGCGAGCGTCGGTGTCGGTGTGATCCTTCGTCTGGTCCGCAGACGTCGTCGGGCGAACGCGCGCTTCCGCGCGGCCGAGCAGCTCGCGGACGCGGTGGGAGGGATGTCCGCCGGACTCCGGGCCGGGCTGTCGCTCCCGCAGTCGCTCGCCTACGCGCGGGACGAGGCAGACGAGCCCCTCAAGACCGATCTCGCGGGGCTGGTCGAGAAGATCGAACTCGGCACACCGGTCGGGGAAGCGCTCTCGGAGTGGGCGGAGGCTCGGGGCTCGGAGGACGCCTTCCTGATCGTCGGCGTCTTGGACCTCCACCGTCGCAGCGGCGGCGACCTGCCGACGGTGCTCGACGGTCTGGCAGCGACGTTGCGGGAGCGGCGAGCCGCGCATCGCGACGTGCGCGCGATGACGGCACAAGCGCGACTGTCGGGAGTGATCCTCGGCATGCTGCCGATCGGCTTCTTCGGCTTCCTGTTACTGACCTCACGGGACGAGATGCTCCGGGCAGTCGGCACCCCGCTCGGGGGGATGGCGCTCGGGATCGGCCTGGGGCTGGAGGCGCTGGCGTTCCTCTGGATCCGGCATCTTCTGGAGGTGCGCTGATGGAGCCACTCGTCGCGGAGGCGCTCGGGGCTCTGGCGGCCGGATGCGCTGTCGCAGGCGTCGCTCTCGCGGTCCCTCGGAAGGGGGCGACCCGAGGGAGGACCCACTACGTCGATCCGCGATACCTCTGGGGTGCCGCGTTCGCGCTGCTCGGGGCGATGGCACCCGGCCCGAAGCTCCTGACGGTGCCGCTCGCCGTGCTTCTCGGTGAGCGTCTCCGCCGGCTCGCCGCTGCCCGCGCCGAGGCTGGCCGCCGACGAGCCATGGACGCCGAGATCCCGCAGCTTCTGGACCTGCTTGCGGCGGGATCCGCCGCGGGCCTGTCGGCGGTCGCCGGGCTCCAACGGTCGACGTCGGTCCTGCGCGGTCCCCTCCGTGTGGAGCTCGGCGCATCCCTCGAGGCCGTCGACCTCGGCGCACGCTGGCGTGATGAGCTCGCGGCCGTCACCGAGCGCCTCGCCCTCCCCGACCTGCGACGCGCGGTCGCCGTCCTGACCCGGACGGAGACACTCGGCACCTCCCTCACGGAGGCGACGCGTGAGCTCGCTGCCGATGTCCGGAGATCCCGGCGCGCCGCTGTTGCCGAGCGAGCCCGTGCCGCGCCGGTGAAGATGCTCTTCCCCCTCGTCTTCCTGGTCCTCCCCGCATTCCTCCTCCTCACGGTGGTGCCGGTTCTGCTCACCACCGTTCAGTCCATCCGCTGAGAGGAGGTGAACCGATGCTCTTCCTGTACGCCCTGTTCCTGCGCACCGTCGACACCCTCCGGCTCCGCAGGGAGGAAGGACAGACCACGGCCGAGTACGCGCTCGTGATCCTCGCCGCGGCCGCCGTGGCCGTGGTGCTGATCGCGTGGGCTCGCTCGTCCGGCAAGCTCCCCGCGTTCTTCGACAGCGTGATCGACAGCGTGATCGGTGATGCCAACGCTGCGTGATGCCTCTTCAGAACGCGGTACGGCGGCGGTCGAGTTCGCGCTGGTGCTGCCGCTCGTCCTGGTGGTCGCGCTCGCGCTCGTGCAGACGGGATTGCTCGTTCGCGATCGGTTGCTGGTCGAGGCGGCGGCGCGCGCCGGGGCACGCGCCGCCGCCGTCCAGGAGGACGCTTCTGCGATCCGAGCGGCGGCGCTGGCTGCCGCGCCGTCGCTCGAGGAAACCGGTGTCGACCTCGCCGTGACCCGTGCGGGCGTGCGAGGCGAACCGGTGACCGTGTCCCTCCGCTATCTCGCCGCCATCCGTGTGCCGTTCGTCGACTGGCTGTTCGGTGACTCCGTCGGCATGACCGCCTCCACCACGGCCAGGCAGGAGTACGGATGAGACCGAGACGGCTCATGAGGTCGGAACGAGGAAGCATCTCGCTGGTCGTGGCCGCTTCCGTGGGGATGGCGCTCGTCGTCACGATGGGCGCTGCCGACGTCGGGCGGGCGCTGATCGCCCGCTCGCGCGCCGAGGCCGCAGCCGACCTCGCCGCCCTCGCCGCCGCCCAAGAGCTCGCGTTCCCGTCGGGCGAGGATCCGGCTCGGCTCGCCGCGGACTACGCGTTCCGCAACGGCGCCGCGCTCGTGTCGTGCGATTGTGCGGAGGGAACGTTCGAGGCGGCCGTGCGCGTGACGGTCCCCGTCCGAGGATTCCTCCTGCCTCTGGTCGATCGGGACGTCGTCGGGAGCGCTCGAGCGGTGGTGGATCTGCCGACGTAGACTGCCTACTCCAGCTCGCGCCGGCGCTGATCCCGTGCGACGGGGGGACGGTACTCGGGCTCGCTCCGGAGGACCAGGAACTCGACGGCGGCCCAGATCATCTTCGACCTCGGATAGAACAAGAGCGGCACGCCGATCAGCACCGCGGCGCTCAGCACCAGCAAGGGAACGACCGGCACGTCGGGGACCGTCATCACCACACCCACGCCGAGGACGACGAGCCACAGGCCGATCGCGACGAGATAGTTCAGCGTCATCGCGCCGAGGAAGCCCCCTTCTTCTTTCGCGAACCGGAGCTCGCACCGTGGGCACGCTCTCCGCGGCTGGAACCAGCTCACGAACGTGTCGCGCTCGCCGCATCGAGGGCAGCGCTTCCGGAACCCACGGAGAAGAGCCCTGGTGGCACCCACTTCGGGGAACAGGGGAGGAGATGTCGGGTCCGGCGTGACGGGATCGAGCGAGCCGTAGGGATCGGAGCCCATGCCTCAAGGGTAGGTGCTCCAGCGTGGTGCCGAGGGTCAGTGCTTGTGCGAGTGCTGATCCTGACCGTGCGCCGGCTTCTGACCCGTCTTCCCCGGGGGTCCGCCGTGCGGGTTGTGCTCGGCGCTTGTCCCGGGCAGACCGTCGGTCCCCTTGGTCCACCCGCCGCCGCCGCCGTTGCCACCGCCGCCACCGGTGCCACCATCGCCGGTGCCGGTCCCGACGCCGCCATCTCCCGGCTCTTCGCCGGTCGTCGGCGCATCGGACCCTCCGGAGGTGCCCGGCCTGGCCAGGTCTCCACCGATCCCTCCGCCGGCGAAGCCGCCGCCGGTGCCAACGATCACCTTGCCGCTTCCCCCTTGGTCGGGGCGACCTGCCGGCTCATCAACGACCGGGGTGGGGTCGAACCCGGATCCCCCGAGGGAACCGGCGCCGAACGGACCGTCGAAGGAAGATCCGGGTCGGTCGAACCCGACGGCCCCGGGAGGAAGCGTGCCGCCACCGCGGATGACGGTGACCGAGACACTGCCTCCGCCGAGGGCGAATGCCAGCGCCAACGCGCTCACGGCGGCCGCGCCGCTCAGTGCCAGCGTTCCCAGCCGGCGATTCCATTCCGAGCGCTCCTCGGACGGACCCTCCGATGCTCCCGTGCCGATGGCGCCCGCGCCACCGATGTCGAGGACCGGCTCGAGCTCTGCTCCACCATCTCCGGCGGGCAGGACGACGAGTGGCACGGGGATGACTTCCTCCTGCCCCTCCAGACCGGTCGTCTTGGACCGCCGTGGGAAGGGATGCAGTCGCCGGCCTCGCTGCAGCCGGGTCACGCTCGGGCGCGCAGCCGCCGCCGCCGCCGCGGTGCCGACGAGCTTCGCCCGCAGCGTGGCGGGGTCCTTGCGGACCCGCGCGATCCACTCGGGCTGCTCGAGGGGCCCGGCGAGCCCCACGGCCGCTGCCGCAACCTGCTGCACGGCAGGTCCAAGGTCCTTGAGGATCTTCGCGGGCTCGACCCTGGCGTCGCCGCCGATGGGAACGACGGCCGCGGGCCACACCAGCACGACCTTCGTGTCGGGGGCGACCTCGTGCACCATCGGGACGGCCATCACACCGATGCCGTCGTCGAGGACGACCACGTCCGGACGCTGCTGCTCGATCACGCCCGAAAGGTCGGCTGATCCCTCGGCCTCCCCGACGACGTCGAAGCCCTCGCCCTCGAGGACGAAGCGAAGAAGCCCTCGCTGTGCCGTGCGACCCTCGCCGACGACGACCCGTATCCGTCGTGCCACTCGTTCCTCCCCTGCTGACCCGCCGAGCGTACCCCACCGAACCACGGCCCGGCCTCAGCCCTATGGGGGTAATCGTGCCGAACGTCGTAGTACGGGCGGGCCAGTCGCGGCCATCCGGGACCGGGCCTACGGCCTCGCCGGCCGAGGCGGTCGACCTGACACAATGGAGCGGTCAGCCCCGGAGGGCGCGAAGGCCAGTGTCGGACACGATCGAGCAATCAGCGCCCGCGAGGGCATCCTCCGAGCTCCATCCCAAGATCGAGGAGATGCTGGCTCGGATCGCCCGAGAGCCCGGCGCGAAGCGGACCGAAGCGCTCCAGGTCTTCGCCCGCGCGCTGCTGCGCCGTCTGGCCGACGATGACCTTCAAGAGATCACGGCCGACGAACTACTCGCACTCGCGACCTCCGCTTTCGAGTTCGCCGACAGCCGGGGCCTCGAGCGATCCGCCGTCCGTGTCTTCAACGCGGACCTCGACGACCACGGCTATCGCTGCCACGGGACCGTCGTCGAGGTGGCCACCGACGACTCGCCGTTCCTCGTCGACTCGATCTCGGAGGAGCTCACGGCGCGAGGGCTCACGATCAAGCGCCTCCTCCATCCGGTGATCGGCACGATCCGAGACGAACAGGGCCGCCTCGTCAAGGTGTTGTCCGGCCGAGAAGCCGAACATCGCGAGTCCTTCATGCACTTCGAGGTGGACCGTGGCTTGTCGGACGAGGTCAACGCCGAGCTCGAGGCTCGGGTGCGCCGCATCCTCCGGGACGTCTCGCTCGTGGTCCGGGACTTCGATCCGATGCAGGATCGCGTCCAGCACATGATGGAGCTTGCCCGCGCCGCCGAGGTTCGCTATCCGACCGAGGTGGTCGAGGAGGTCGTGAAGTTCCTCGATTGGCTCCTCCAGTTGAACTTCGTCTTGCTGGGCTACCGCGAATACGAGCTTCTGGAGACCGACGAGGGTCGCGCGATCCAGGCGGTGCCCGGCAGCGGTTTGGGGATCCTCTCCGACGTCGACACGTCGACGTTCTCGAAGTTGACACTGCTGTCCTCGTTGTCGCCCGACATCCGCGATCGGATCGAGGACGGGGAGCTTCTGATCTATTCGAAGACCCAGGCGTACTCCACGGTGCACCGCCGTGCGCGCATGGACTACATCGGCGTTCGCAAGATCGACGCCGACGGTGCGATCGTCGGTGAAGCCCGCCTGATCGGGCTGTTCACGAGCAAGGCGTACATGGAGCCGGCGGCGAAGACGCCGCTCCTGCATCACAAGCTCGAGCAGCTGATCTCCGCCGAGGACCTGATCCCGGGCTCGCACGACTACAAGGCGGTGGTCGCGCTCTTCGAGTCGTTCCCGAAGGACGAGCTGTTCCAGGCATCCGCCGAGGAGATCCGGCGCCTGGTCGTCGGCCTCCTGCAGCTCGAGAAGCACGGCGGCATCCGGGTTCTGATCCGACGCGACCTCTACGGGAGGAACGTCTCGGTCGTGGTCGCGCTGCCTCGGGATCGGTTCAACGCCGACCTCCGCAAGCGTCTGCAGGCCCTGTTCCTCGAACGCTTCCACGGAACGACGATCGACTACCACCTGTCGCTCGGGGAGACCGAGTCGGCCCGGATCTTCTTCACGATCCACGTCGCCCCCGGCGTGCCGATCCCCGACGTCCGCTACGAGGAGCTCGAGCGAGAGGTCGAGCTGCTCGCTCGCACTTGGGAGGATGATCTCCTCGAGGCGCTGAGCGAACGCGTCGGCCCCGGGCGTGCCGTCGCCCTGCTGGACGAGTACGCGCCCCGGTTCCCCGACTACTACAAGTCGAACGACGACTGGGGCCTGGTCGTCGACGACGTGCTCATGCTCGAGCGGCTCGAGGCGAGCACCGAAGGGTTCCTGGTCGGCCTCGGGAACGAGTCGAAGGGCGAGCGTCTGACCCGCGTGAAGCTCTACAAGACCGGCGGGAAGGTGGATCTCTCCGACTTCATGCCGATCCTCGAGGCGCTCGGGCTCCGCGTCGTCGAGGAGGTGCCGACGGCGATCGAGGGCGAGGGTCGCGTGTACATCCACGACTTCGGCGTGCTCGATTCGCGCGGCGCGGTCTTGGAGCTGGGAGAGGCTGCCGAGCGCGTCACCGACACGATCGCGGCGGTCTGGCGCGGGGAGTGCGACTCGGACTCGCTGAACCGTCTCGTGACGCTGAGCTCGCTGACGTGGTGGGAGATCAGGATCCTCCGGGCGCTCCGGAATTATCGGATGCGGGTCTCCGCGCGATACACGGAGAACTACCGCAACGACGCGATGGCGGCGTATCCGTCCATCGCCCAGCGCCTGGTGCGGATGTTCGAAGCGAAGTTCGACCCGGTCCGCTCCGCCACCGAGGAGGAGGTCGACGAGATCCGCCAGGCGATCCACCAGGACCTGCGCGGCGTCGCGTCGCTGGACCAGGACAACATCCTTCGGCATCTCCTCGGGACGATCGAGGCGATCGTGCGGACGAACGTGTACCTGCCGGACCGTCCGTGTCTGAGCTTCAAGCTCCTGTCCGAGCGTGTTCCCGAGATGCCCAAGCCCACCCCGCTCTACGAGGTATGGGTCTACTCGACCCAGGTGGAGGCCATCCACCTCCGGGCCGGGATGGTCTCGCGGGGCGGGATCAGGTGGTCGGACCGGCGGGAGGACTTCCGCACCGAGGTGCTCGGGCTCATGAAGGCCCAGAAGGTGAAGAACGCCATCATCGTGCCGGACGGCTCCAAGGGTGGTTTCGTGCTGAAACGGACGTCCGTCGAGCCGGAGCGCCTGAGGGAAGAGGTGGCCGCGCAGTACGTCACCTTCATGGAGGGCCTGCTCGATATCACCGACAACCTGGTGAAGGGCGAGGTCGTGCACCCGGAAGGCGTCCGCGCGATGGACGGCCCCGACCCGTACCTGGTCGTCGCGGCCGACAAGGGCACCGCGGCGCTCTCCGACACGGCGAACGAGGTGAGCCAGCGCTACGGCTTCTGGCTCGGCGACGCGTTCGCGTCGGGAGGATCGCACGGGTACGACCACAAGGTGCTCGGCATCACCGCGAGGGGCGTCTGGGAGTCGGTGAAGCGGCACTTCCGCGAGTTGGGCATCGACCCCGCCGAGCACCCGTTCACGGTCACGGGCATCGGCGACATGTCGGGAGACGTGTTCGGCAACGGGATGCTCTACACGCGCAGGCTCCGATTGCTCGCCGCGTTCGATCATCGCCACTTGTTCCTCGATCCGGACCCCGACCCGGCGACGTCGTTCGCCGAGCGGAAGCGCCTGTTCGAGATCCCCGGATCGTCGTGGGGGGACTACGACCGGTCGATCCTGTCCGAGGGCGCCGACGTGATCGACCGGTCCGCGAAATGGGTGACGCTCTCGCCGCAGGTACGAACGGTCCTGGCGATCCCCGACGACGCGCCCGCGGAGATGACGCCGGCCGACGTGATCCGGTGGGTGTTGCAGGCACCGGTCGACCTGCTGTGGAACGGCGGCATCGGCACCTACGTGAAGGGGTCGAAGGAAGGCCACACCGAGGTCGGCGACCGCGCGAACGACCCGGTCCGGATCAACGGCAACCAGGTACGCGCCCGGGTGGTGGGAGAAGGTGGCAACCTCGGCTTCACGCAGCGTGGCAGGGTCGAATACGCCCTCGCCGGGGGCCGCATCAACACCGACTTCATCGACAATTCGGCGGGCGTGGACACATCCGACCGCGAGGTGAACCTCAAGATCCTCCTGGGGCTCGCCATCGAGAGCGGTGACCTGACCACGGACGAACGCAATGTCCTTCTGCAAGCGTGCACGGACGACGTCGTTCGTCGTGTGCTCTACGACAATTACCTCCAGGCGCAGATCCTGTCCCAAGAGGTGGCCGTCGCGCCCGAGCGGAACGAGGCATGCGAGGATCTGATGCTCCAGCTCGAGGCCGAAGGCGAGCTGGATCGGGCCGTCGAGTTCCTGCCGACGTCGGATGAGATGGCAGAGCGCCGGGGACGCGGCGAGGGGCTCACCCGCCCGGAGCTCGCGCTCCTCGTGGCGTACTCCAAGCGCTCGATCAAGCGCGACCTGCTGGAGGCCGACCTCCCGGACTCGCGGTACCTCGAGCAGGATCTGAGCCGCTACTTCCCCGAGAAGATCGTCGAAGGGTTCCCGGCGTTGCTCGGGCAGCATCCGCTGCGTCGCGAGCTGATCGCCACGGTCGTCTCGAACGACGTCGTGAACTCACAAGGCGTCACGTTCGTGTCGCGCCTGGTCGCGGAGACCGGGGCCACACCGGCGGAGGTGGTCCGAGCCTTCAGGATCGCGCGAGACGTGGTCGGGGCGGTCCCGCGGTGGGACGACATCGAGTCCCTCGACGGCAAGATCGACCCGGAGATCCAGAACCAGCTGATGACGGCGGTCGACCGCCTCGTCGAATCGACCGCGCGGTGGAACCTGGTCCGTGCCCCCGATCTGCGCCTCGGTGAAGCGGTCGAGCACACGAGATCGACGTTCCGTGAGCTGTCGTCCGTGATCGAGCAGATCGGGCCCGAGGCCTGGCGCGAGCAGCGTGAGCGAGAAGCGGCGCGTCTGATCGCCGAGGGCGTTCCGGAGGAGCTCGCGAGGCGACACGTGTTCCAGGACGAGCTGGTGCACGGGCCGGACATCATCTCGGTCGCTCGAGCCACGGGTCGCCCCGTGCTCGAGGTCGCTCGGGGGTTCTTCCTGCTCGGCGAGCGCCTGGACATCGACTGGCTGGAGCAGCGGCTTGCCGAGCAGCCCGCGAAGACCCGCTGGCAACGATGGGCCATCCATTCGATGGAGGACGACCTGTACACGATCCGGCGGCAGATCATCGAGTCGGTCCTCGAGCACGCGGGTGGCCGGCCCATCGACGAAGCCGTCGAGGCGTTCCTGGAGGATCGGAAGGCTGCCTACGGGAGGGTGCAGCGATTCATGCGGTCGCTCGCGATGGAGGGAGTCACCGACCTCTCCCAGCTCACGGTCGCCCTCCGGCAGCTTCGCTCGCTCGTCTCCTGAGGCGCCCTCACCCGCCGTAGAAGATCGCGGTCACCCAGACGTAGCCACGGGCCTTGACGACGCCGATCCCGATCCTCCGGAAGCGCGCCTTCAGGATGTTGGCTCGGTGCCCACTGCTGTTCATCCAGAGGGTCCGAACCCGAGTCAAGAAGCACGCCTTCCCGACGTTCTCGCCCCACGTCGACGGGGAGTAGGCGCGGACCTTGTCGTACAGGTTGTAAGAGTGGAAGAGCTGGTTGCGCTCCGCCATCCGCTTCGAATGAAGCCAGGCGTCGTGCGAGAGCTGGGCGTTCAGGCGGAACGTGGCGAGGCCGTGGTTCCGCCGGATCTGGTTCAGGAGGTTCAGCATCTTGTCTCGGTTGGGGAGGTCGTCGGCGTGAGCTGTAGAAGACATCCCCGCAACGAGCACGGCGACGACCACCACGACGAGTGGGAGTCTCCGGATGAAAGCAGGCTACAGAAGGTGCCGACGGCTTCGCCCGCGATTCGGACGATCTTCACGACATCTTTATCGGGGCCACATAGGCCTACGGTCCGTGAGGGATTTCCATGCAGTGCAACCCGTTCGGCCTCGATCAGGCGCGGGCCGCGCACGCACACTCGGGATCGCAGCCTGTTGTCGCAGGTAGTCGCCACTTTCATCGGTTCCCATCTGTTGTGACTGTGAACACTGACAGTGATCGCACATTGTCCTTATGTCCGACAGGGCACGCGGTAGCGGCGTTGGCATCGGCGAACGTGCGGCGCGACTCGAAGGTCGCGCCGCACGTTCGGCACCGGTACTCGCAGGTCGGCGCGGTGATCAGGGAGAAGCCGACGGAGGCGGAGGCTCGTCCTCGGGAGGCACGGCGGCACCCGGCGCTTCGGGGGGATCGGCCACCGGGTCCATCGTGCTCGCGGGCTCTCGTGGCGAGGGAGGTTCGACCGGCGCCACGGGGCTCTCGGGGCCGCCCGGCGGCGGCTCGACGGGCCCTACGGGATCCGAAGGACCTCCGGGCATGGGTGGCATCGCTTCGATCGGCACCGTCGTCGCGTCGCCCACGGGGCCGCTGACCGGGACAGGTGCCTTGCGGTGGGTGAGCAGGAACACGACCGCACCCAGGACGAGGGCGCCGGCGGCGATCAGCAGGATCATCAGGAGCGGTGAGCTCGCCGATGGGATCGCGCTCGCCACGGCCTCGACCGGGGTGTTCTCGCCGATCGTGGGCTCCCATGTGACCGTGTTGCCGTCGATGTCGCCGGTCGCGGACTTCACCTCTCCCGGGAACGTGATCGAGACCCGGAACTCGAAGTTGTCCATGAACTCCTCAGGGATCTCCGTGCCCGTGAATTCCTGGCCGCTCATGTCGATCGCGCCGGAGACGACGAACTCATCACCTCTCCGTTCGATGTTCAGCTCGTCGCCCGCGGCGCCACCCGACAGGGTGTTCTCCCCCGTGAAGTCCTCGAGCGACACCTCGTCGAACGTGATCTGTTGCCCGACGAACCCGTCTCCCTCGTAGGGCTCCACCTGCGCACCGGCGGGGAGGTCGGACAGATCCATGTCTTCGAACAGTTGGTCCGCGCTCTGTCCGCTCAGCTCGATGAGGCTTTCATCGACGGCGATGATCGCGGACCCGGAGACGGTGTTCTCGGGGGACACCTCGACGTCCATGTTGACCTTGAAGCATCCGGCGAGCAGGAGCGCCATCGCCCCGAGGGCGAGCAGCCTTCCAGCGACGCGCACGTTCATCCCCATCCCCTTCCGAGAAGAGTGCTCAGCGTAGCCGAGACTCGGTCGAGACTCCTCGAAGAACCGGAAAGTCCACGACTCGAAGATGGGACGGACGGGGCCGGAAATGCGGGTCGGAGGGTCCGGGAAGGGGGTGGGTTCCCCGTGACCCTCCGACACCACGCCTATCTGAGGACGGGCCCGGCCGGAGGAGCCGGGACGCCGTTGGGCGGTGCTTACCCCTTCGATCCCCGCCTAAACCCGGAATCCGAGGAATCCCGTGAAGATGTTGTGAAGCCCGTGAATGTTGTGAAGAGGGAACGGCTCGATCCCCGATCGAGCCGACCGGGCGACCTCACTCTCGCGCCATCTCCTCACGGAGCGCGAGCTCGGCTGCCTCGAGAAGCGCGTCGAGCGTCCTCCGAGCACGCTCGCCGTCCTCGACGCCCTCGGTCCATCCCAGGGACCTTCCCACCTCGCCGCGCGCCGCCCGGGTCCGGAGCGTCTCCGCCCGCGCCCCCTGCGACTTCGCAACCTCCAGGCTTCGCTCGAATAGCGACCGTGCCCGCCGTCGCCGCCCGCCGAGGGCGGCCAGGTGGGCGCGCTCGCGAAGGACGTGGGGGAGGTCGTTGCGGTAGAAGCGCGCCCGGCGCCCGGCCTGCCGGGCGATCGAGCGCGCCCGGCGAAGGAGCCGGCGCCGCTCGCCCTCGGGTGCCGTTTCCGCCGCCCGGCGAAGCGCGGTCAGGAGCCACGGCCTGACCGGGCTCACGCCCGCGTTCTTCATGCCGGCGTGGCGGAACAGACGTTGGCTCTCTTCGAACGACCGGATCGCCTCGTGCGCGTCCCCGACGGCCAGGAGCTGGACCCCCGCCGCCTGCCTGACGCTCGCCAGCGTGAGGAGGTCCTCGCTCGATCGTTCGAGCTCGGTTCGGATCAGCTCCTCCGGGACCCCACCGTCCGTGGCTTTGGCCCATCCCTCGAGCCCGATCCCCCGGGCCTGCGGATCCCCGATCTCCAGACCCGCCTTCCGCGCCGCGCGGCTCGCCTCCGCGGCGCCGGGAAGATCGCCGAGCCGATACAGGGCCATCGCGATCTGCAGGCGGCAGTTGTTCACTTCCCACTGGTCCCCAGTTGCCTCCAGCAACTCGAGGGCTTCGCGCATCCGCTCCAGGGACCGATCGAAATCCGACGCCGCGTACAGACCTGCTCCCCAGAAGTGCAGGGACTGCCCCTGTCCCCACCGGTCGCCGAGTCGCACTCGGATCTCGTGCGAGCGCTGCGCGAAACGAACGCCGCGGCGATGCCACGGCAGAAGCATCATCGCGGGCGCGTGCTCGGAGTAGGCCTGCGCCATCTCGGGCGTCGGGGGATAGCGCTCCGCTAGGTTCAAGCAGCGGAGATGCGTCCAAAGCGTCGCGAGCTTCCCTCGCTCGAACCACCACGCGTACCCGAGCCGACCGTAGAACCTCGACGCCAACAGATCGATGCTGCCTTCCTCGGTAGACCTGCGGCCCACGAAGACACCCGGCAGGAGGGAGTGCGCGGCTTGCACGAGCACCTCCCACGCCAAGAGGGGCGGCACGGCCGCGCGGCTCCTCGGCACCCGGCGGTCGATCATGCGGAGCGCCTCCTGGATCGCCTCGGCCGCGGTGCGGACGTCGCCACGCTTGAACGCGAGCTCACCGAGCTTCCCGGCGATCGCCGCTGCTTCCGGACCATCCGGCACGAGCCGACGAGCCTCGTCGAGCCATCGGGCCGCCTCCTCGTAGGAGCCGCGGAGCATGAGCACCTCTCCGAGGTCTTCGGCGACGCGGGCTCTCGTCGCGACGTCACCGTCGCGGATCCCGCGGAACGCGATGCGATACATCATCTCGGCGCTCTCGAGCGCCTGCCGAGCCCGTGCGAGGGCCGCTGCCTCCAACGCTTGCGGCAGTGCCCGCTCCGGAGCTCCTCCCTCGTCGAAGTGGTACGCGAGATCGAAGAGGTCGCCGGGCCGTTGCTGCTCCAAGAGCTCAGCGGCCGCGAGATGCAGCGCTCGACGTCTCGTGTCGCTCAACCGTCCGAGCGCGCCTTCGCGAACCTTGTCGTGCACGAAGGAGAATCGATCGCGACCCTCGGTCGGCCAGATGAGGCCGGCCCGGCGGGCCTCCTCCACGATCTCGTCCGAGTGGGCGAGGTCGATCGAAGCCAGTCCGGCGGCCTCGGCAACGGACGCGTGCCGGCCGAGGACGGCTCCTGCGGAGAGGAAGCTCAGTGTCTCGTCGGGGAGGCGGCCGAGCCGATCGAGGACGAGGGTGGCCTGCCCGCCGGATGCGGTCAGCGTCGCGAGCGACCCGCGATCGATGAGCCATCCTCGGTCGCCCGGGCGGAGCGCTCCGGATTCCACCATCGCGCGCACCACCGAGGTGAGGACGAACGGCCGACCTTCGGAGACTCGCCTGATGACCGCGTGCGCCTCGTCGGGGATCGGGCCGACCATCGAGGTCACGAGGTCGCGTGTCGCGGCGTCGTCGAACGGGCGGAGCACGACGGTCGTCGCGTTGGGCCACACCGACACCGGATGACGTTCGGTGAGTTCATCCTGCCGGAGCGCAGCCACCACGCTCACGTACCCGCCGGGTCTGCCCGCTGCCCATCGTCCGACGACCCTGAGGGAGAGCTCGTCCGCCCACTGACAGTCATCCAGGAGGAGCACGGCCGGGCGGCCCTCCCATCCCAGCGCCTCGAAGAGAGCCGTCAGCGCGTCCAGCACCCGGCTCTCCACCGCGCGTCCGGAGCCCTCTTGTTCGGCCACCGCGAGGACCTCCGCCAGCGAGGGCAGCACCGTTCGCAGCTCGGGGCCCCACCTCCCGGTGGTGTGCGCGAGTCGCTCGGCATAGGCGGGGTCGACCGCCGCCGCGTCGAGGAGGGACGAGGCCAGCCCGTCGAGCAGGCCGAACGGACGTGGGGCCTCGAGCTCCCGGGCCTCCGCCCGCAGGACGAGGTCTCCTCGCTGCGCCGCTCGATCTGCGATCTCGTCGAGGATCCGGCTCTTGCCGTTGCCGGACTTCGCTTCCAGGCGGATCAGGGTTCCTCGTCCCTGCCTCGCTTCGGCGAGGAGGGCATCGAGCTCGCTCAGCTCGGCGACCCGGCCGACCAATCCCGGCTGGGTGGGACTGGTTCGCGCGTCGTGCAGCCCCACGACGAGCGGCGGGTCGGCTTCACCGAGCCGCAGGCGCCGCTCGGTCTCGAGGAGATCGTCGAGGGCGCCGGTCGCGGCGGAGTAGCGCTCACGCGGGTCTGGCCGCAGGAGACGACCGAGGATCTCGTCGATGACCCGCGGCACGGCGATCCCTTGAGCGCGAACGCTCGTCGGCGAGGCGATCAGCAGTGACCGGAGAAGCGCTCCCGCGTCTTCGGCGGCGTGGAGCGGCGTCCCCGTCAAGCACCCGAAGAGGACCACGCCGAGTGAATACAGATCGGAGGCCGGGCCGACGGGTCCGCCGGCAACGCCGGCTCCCTCCGGGGATGCGTATCGCGCGAGGGGCCCCGAAGCAGTGGGTCCCTCTTCGGCCCCGCCCGGCTCCTCGGCGCTCGGATCCACCAACCACGCGCGACCCGTCACCGGGTCGAGGATCACGTTCGACGGTTTCACGGCACCGTGGACGAGCCCGAGACCGTGGATGGCGTCGAGCGCTCGGAGGGAGTCGATCGCCACGGTGAGACACGTCGCGAGCGGCAGGGGCGCCCGCTCGGGGACATCGGCGAGCGACGTGCCCTCGATGAACGGTCGGACGATCCTCGTCCTGGCGTCTTCGCGTTCCAGCCCCCAGGGCAACACGAGCCTGGTCCACACCGCTCGCCTGCGATCCGCCGGAGGGAACTCGCGGACCGGCCCGTGCACCTCCTTGACGACCCAGGTCGCGCCCGACTCCGCATCTCGCCCGAGCAGGGTCACGCCCCGATCCCCGCGTGAGAGCACCTTCTCCACGTCGATCCGCTCGGTGTGTGGGGGTCCTTTCGATACGTCCCCGGCCATCCCTCAGTCCTCCGGCGGTTCCGCGATCGCTCGCTCGCGCGCCGCCATGATCGACCGTAGTTGTCGGGCGATCTCGGGCATCTCCTCCTCGATCACCTGGAGGTCGTCCGCGCTCACCGTGACGGCCCGGATCGGGGATGTGACCCGAACCGTCGCCATCCGGCGCTGGAACCGCACGAGCGCGATCTCGCCGACGACGTCGCCGGGGCCGATGGAACCCACGGTGTCCCCGTCCCTGGTCACCTCCGCCGTGCCTTCTTCGATCACGAACATCTCGTACGGGATCGAACCCTGTTCGAACAGGACCTGTCCCTCGGGCACCTCCGCCTCACCGACATGGTGGGCGATCGTCGAGAGGTCGTGATGGTCGAGCTCACCGAAGAGGGGGAGGCGGCGGAGTCGTTCGACGTCGACGGTCACGTGGAGATCCGACTCCTCGGCAGGAACGTTCCCTGCCCTTCCTTCCCGTGGAACTCCCCGTTCTCCACGAGGACGTTCCCTCGCTGCATCACGAGCTCCGGCAGACCCTTCACCCGTCGTCCCTCGTAGGCCGAATAGTCGACGTTCATGTGGTGGGTCTCCGCCGAGATCGTCCGTTCGTGCTCCGGATCGAAGATCACGACGTCCGCGTCGAACCCCGGCGCGATCGTGCCCTTCCGTGGATACAGACCGAACATCCTGGCGGGCGCGGTCGCGACGATCTCGACGAACCGGTTGAGGCCGATCCGACCGTCGACCACGCCCTGGTACAGCAGCGTGAAGCGGTCCTCGACCGAGGGAAGGCCGTTCGGGATCTTGGAGAAGTCGTCCTTCCCGAGGTCCTTCTGTCCTTTGTAGTTGAACGGCGCGTGGTCGGTGGAAACGACCTGCAGGTCGTCCGCCAGCAGGCCCTTCCAGAGCTCTTCCTGATGGTCGGCGGTCCGAAGGGG
Source organism: uncultured Actinomycetota bacterium (assembly GCA_963750945.1). Classification (GTDB taxonomy): domain Bacteria; phylum Actinomycetota; class UBA4738; order UBA4738; family HRBIN12; genus JAJNBA01. Next base: position 99,816 of record CAVVSH010000015.1, read on the forward strand.
AGGCGAGCACACGAACTTCGCGCCCTCGAAGCCCGGCCGAGCCATGTCGTCGATCGAGAGGTAGAGGTACTGCGGGCACGTCTCCGCGTAGGCCGCGACGCCACGATCCCGGGCGTCGCGGATCGCATCCAGCGCATCTCGCGACGACAGGTGGACGATGTAAGCGGGTGCGCCCGCTAACTCGGCCATCTTGAACACGCGATTGACCGCCTCGCCCTCCATGATCGGCGGGCGCGTGAGGCCGTGATTCACCGGATCGGTCTTCCCCTGTTGCAGATACTGCCTGATCAAGACGTCGATCGGCCCACCGTTCTCGGCATGCATCATGATCAGCGCGCCGGAATCGGCCGCGCGCTGCATCGCCTGGAAGATCGCCGCGTCATCCAGCATGAAGACGCCCGGGTACGCCATGAAGAGCTTGAAGGACGTGACGCCCTCGCCGACGAGAGTGTCCATCTCCTTGAGGACCTGGTCGTTCACCTCACGCACGATCATGTGGAAGCCGTAGTCCGTGTGCGACTTCTGCGCCTTCTCGTGCCACCGGTCCAGCCCCGTGCGCAGGCTCTCTCCGTAGTCCTGGAGCGCGAAGTCGACGATCGTTGTGGTCCCGCCGAACGCCGCGGCGCGTGTCCCGGATCCGAAGTCGTCCGAGCAGAAGCTCCCGCCGAAGGGAAGGTCCATATGGGTGTGGACGTCGACCGCGCCGGGCATCACGTAGCGACCGGTTGCGTCGATCGTCCGGTCTGCCTCGACGGCCATGCCCGTCCCGATCGCCGCCACCTTCTCCCCGTCCACGAGGACGTCGGCCACGGTCGTTTCGGTCGCGGTGACCAGCGTGCCTCCCTGGATCAGCGTCTTCACGTTCTTCCCTTCATCCCGTCCGTCTTCATCTGGGGCGTCGTCATCCGGTGACCTCCTTCATGGCAGCAGCTGGGTGAGCTCGCCGTAGAGCTCGGGGCGCCGGTCCCGCATGAACTGCCAGGTGTTGCGGACCTCGCGGATCATGTCCAGATCGAGGTCGTGGACGAGCACCTCGTCCTCGGAGTCCGAGGCTTGCGCCACGATCTGTCCTCGAGGGTCGCAGAAGTACGACGAACCGTAGAACTTCGCGCTCGACAGCGGCTCTTCGGTGCCCACCCGGTTGATCGCGCCGACCCAGAAGCCGTTGGCCACTGCGGTCGCCGGCTGCTCGAGCTCCCAGAGGTACTTCGAGAGGGACTCGACCGTGGCGGAAGGGTTGAAGACCAGCTCAGCGCCTTTGAGTCCGAGCGCTCGTCCGATCTCGGGGAAATGCCGGTCGTAGCAGATGATGATGCCGACCTTCCCGACCGAGGTGTCGAACACCGGATACCCGAGGTTCCCGGGCTTGAAGTAGAACTTCTCCCAGAAGCAAGGGCCGACGTGCGGGATGTGGGTCTTGCGGTACTTGCCGGCGATCGTCCCGTCGCGCTCGATGACGACCGCCGAGTTGTAGTACACCCCGGTCTGGGCCTCCTCGAACCACGGGACGATCAGCACCATGCCGTGGGTCTTCGCGACCTCCTGCATACGCGTGACGAGCGGGCCGTCCTCAGGTTCGGCCGTCGCGTACCACTTGGGATCCTGCTCGGCGCAGAAGTAGGGGCCGTGGAAGATCTCTTGCAGGCAGGTGACCTCAGCCCCGTCGGCCGCCGCTTTCGCGATCAGCTCGACGTGCTTGTCGACCGCATCCTGTTTGGGCATGTTCGCGTGTGCCTGGATCACTGCCGCTCTGACCGTCGTCATCGTCCGAGCACCTCCGTCTCCGTGTCGGGTCCGCTCTCAGCGGAACGCCGGCAGCACGTCTTTCCCGAACCCTTCGATGATCCCGGCCGGACCCGGATCCTCCTGCATCGAATAGATGTTGAACTGTGTCACGCCCAACGATCCGAGCTCACGCAGCTTGGCGATGCACTGGTCCGGGGTGCCGAGCACGCAGAACCGGTCCACAACCTCGTCGGTCACGAAGTCTGCATGCTCGGCGCCCGTGCGGCCGTGCTCGGCGTAGTCGTAATGGTCGCGCGCCTCGATGAAGTCGGTGAGCTCCTGGGGGAGATCCGCGGCGGCGTACCGCTTGACGAGATCGACCACGTGGTTGGAGACCAACGCCGGGAACCAGCGAACCTGCTCGCGTGCTTTCGCCATGTCGTCGGAGAGGTAGGCCGGCGCCGCGACCTGGATCTGGATGTCGTCGAAGGAACGTCCGGCCTCCTCGGCTCCCTGGCGCACGTAGGCGAGCGACCACTCCAGGATGAACGGGTCGGCGAGCTGCATGATCAGCCCGTCCGCCACGCGGCCGCAGGCGCGGAGCGCCTTCGGACCGTAGGCCGCGACCCAGACAGGGAGTCGGTGGCCTTCGCTCCACTTCAGCTGGAGCGGCGTGCCTTCGTAGTCGACCTCCCTGCCCTCGGCCAGGTCCTTGATGAACCGGCAGGCGTGCTCCATGTGCTCGACGGTGACGGGCTTCTGGCCGATCACGCGCCGGGCGCTGTCCCCGCGGCCCATCCCGATGTCCATCCGCCCGCCGGAGACCTCCTGGAGCGTGGCCATCGCGCTGGCCGTGACCGTCATGTCACGCGTGGCCGGGTTGGTGACGCACGGGCCCAGCCGCACCCGCTCGGTGCCGGCCGCGACCAGCGCGAACGTCGTGTAGAACTCCTGCCACAGCACGTGGGAATCCCAGGCCCACACGGACTCGAACCCCTGCGCCTCGGCGAGCTTCGCCCACTCGATCGTCCTCGAGACCGGCGGGTCGAGCATGAAGGTGACCCCGAAGGAGAGCACGTGAGCCTTTCTGGTGCGGGGCTGGTCGCTGTCTACGCGCATCGTAGGGGGGTTGTCATCGGCCGGGCAATCGGCCGCCACGCATCGAGACCGGCTCGCGCGAAGGATCCCTCCCATGACAGACTGGCGCCGGCGATGAAGCAGGATCTGCCAGCGCACGATCCCGAGGTTCTTTCCGACGGTCTGTTCGAAGCGGTGCAGGGGCACCTCGACCAGGCGGCCGACCGGATCGGGCTGGATGACGGTGCCCGCAGGGTCTTGTCGACCCACCGACGCGAGGTGGCCGTCTCGGTGCGGGTCTCCCGGGACGACGGATCGTTCGACGTGTATCCCGGGTGGCGGATCCAGCACAACGGTGCGCGGGGTCCCTTCAAAGGAGGGCTCCGCTTCCACCAGAACGCGTCGCGCGACGAGTTCCGGTGCTTCTCGGCACTGATGACGTGGAAGACCGCCCTCCTCGACGTCCCGTTCGGCGGCGCCAAGGGCGGCGTGAAGGTCGACCCGAAGGCCCTCACCGTGAACGAGCTCGAGCGGCTGTGTCGTTCCTACTTCTCGGCGATAGAGATGATGGTCGGCCCGTACCGCGACATCCCCGCCCCCGACGTGAACACCGGACCGCGCGAGATGGCGTGGATGTACGACGAGTACTCGAGATCGCGGGGCGATTCGCCGGCGGTGATCACCGGGAAGCCGGTCGGGCTCGGCGGCTCGCTCGGGCGGGATGCGGCGACCGGCCGTGGTGCCCTCTTCGCGCTCGATCGCATCGCCAAGTCCCGCCGGTGGACGCGCGAGCACATCCGCGTCGCGGTCGAGGGGTTCGGCAACGCCGGCGCCTGGTTCGCGCAGCTCGCGCACCGGATGGGGTATCGCGTGGTTGCGGTGTCCGACTCACGAGGTGCCGTGGTGAACCCTGAGGGACTCATCCCACGCGACGTGCTGGAGCACAAGCAGCGGACCGGAAGCGTGACGGGATCCAAGCACGCGGACTCGATCGACGGCGACGACCTGGTCGGCGTGGAGTGTGAGGTGCTGGCTCCCGCCGCGCTCGAACGTTCGATCAGGGGAGACAACGCGGAGCGCGTGCGTGCGACGCTGGTCCTCGAGCTGGCGAACCACCCCACCACGCCGGACGGGGATCTGCTCCTGCAGGATCGAGGTGTGTGGGTGGTCCCGGACATCCTCGGCAGCGCCGGCGGCGTCACGGTCAGCTACCTGGAATGGGTGCAGAACCTGCAACGTGAGCGGTGGACGGAGGAGCGCGTCAACGGACGGCTCAAGGAGCTGATGGAATCCGCCACCGACCTCGTGCTGGAGCGGGCCGACGAGGGCGGGGTCTCATACAGGGCGGCGGCGTACGAGATCGCAGTCGAGCGGGTGGCCGAGGCGGGCCGATCCCGCGGATGGCACTAGCGTCGAGATCGATCGTCATGACCGGCCGCGTGACCGCGTACGGCCCGCTCGACGTGGGGGATCTCCTCAGCGTTCGTTCGGGCGGCGGCGGCGGGTTCGGTTCGGCGTGACGGATCCTGGATACGACATCGAGGCGCTTCGGATCGAACGACTGGCGAGACTGCAGACCGCGATGCGGAACCACGGCGTCGAGGTCTGCGTCCTCTTCAACGAGCCGAACGTTCGCTACGCCTCAGGCGCCAGCGCGATGCCCGTCTACGCGATGAGCACGTTCGTTCGCTGCGCCGTGGTGCCGCAGGAAGGAACGCCCGTCCTGTTCGAGCACGCGAACTCGATGCACCGCTCGGCCCTTCGCGCGCCCGACGTGCGTGCGATGCACGCATGGGAGTTCTACGACGATCCCCAAGCCGAGGCCGACCTGTGGGCCGAGGAGACGTTGGCGGTCATCAAGGAGCTCGGCTCGACGGGTGAGTCGGTCGCCGTCGATCGACTCGGGGCGCCGGCGTACGTCGCGCTCGAGCATCGAGGCGTGAAGATCCGAGACTCCGCGCCGGTCACACAGGAAGCGCGCCGGATCAAGACTCCACAGGAGTTGCGGTTGCTCGACGTGAACGCCTCGATGGTGATGGACATGCTCGCGGCGTTCGAAGCGGCGATCGCCCCCGGGGTCAGCGAGCGTGAGCTCCTGGCCGTGTTGACGGACGTGGTGGTCCGCGGTGGTGGCGAGTACCTGGCGACGACGACCGTCTGCAGCGGTCCCCACACGAACCCCTGGCGCGCGGAGGCCACCGACAGACGCCTCGACGCCGGCGATCTCGTCTACGTCGACACCGACACGGTGGGGATCGAGGGGATGTTCTTCTGTGTGTCTCGGACGTTCCCGGTCGGGGACGCGCCCCCTTCGCCGGAGCAGCGTGATGCGTACCGGTCGTCCCACGACTGGCTGCAGGGGATGGAGGAGCTCGTCCGACCGGGCATCAGCTGCGCCGAGCTCGCCTCGCTCGCCCCATCGATCCCCGAGCGCTTCCTCGCGCAGCGATACGAGTGCATGGTCCACGGGATCGGCCTGGAGGAGGAGAACCCGAGCGTCTGCCATCCGCAGGACCGTCAGTCCAACCCCGACACGATCATCGAGGAGAACATGGCGCTCGTCGTCGAGCTGTACGCAGGTGAGGTCGGCTCGAGGCACGGCGTGAAGCTGGGCGATCAGGTGGTGGTCACGAACGACGGATGTCGGGTGCTCTGCCCTTTCCCGTTCTCCACGTCACTTCTCGCGTAGCGCGTTCCACGCGCGTTCGATCCGATCCCGAGCCGTCAGGGGTTCTGAGTCAGTGCAGGGGCAGGACCGACCGCCGCGACCGAGATGTGCTCCTGGATCGCCACGAAGGCATCCACGACGCGAGGATCGAACTGCTCACCTCGCTGCGAGGCGATCTCTTCGATCGCCCGCTCCAACGGCCACGCGTCCTTGTACGGCCGCTCGTGCGTCAAGGCGTCGAACACATCGGCGACGGTGGTGATCCTTCCCATCAGAGGGATCTCTTCCGCGATGGCGCCGGCGTAGCCACGACCGTCCCACCGTTCGTGATGTGACCACGCGATCTCTTCCGCCATCATCATCAGCGGGGAGCTGCTCCCCGAGAGGATCTTGGCTCCGATCACCGTGTGGGTCCTCACGACGTCGAACTCCTCGGCCGTGAGCTTCCGTGGCGCGAGGAGGATCGCGTCCGGCACGCCGATCTTCCCCACGTCGTGGAGTCCGGCCGCCCGCTCCAGCACGGTGACGTCTTCCGTCGCGAGCCCGAGCTCCTGGGCGAGGAGCGCGGCCATCCGGCCGACGCGCCGCGTGTGCTGCCCGGTGTCGTCGTCGCGGTATTCGGCGGCCAGCGCGAGGCGCTCGAACGTCTCGATGTGCGAGTCCTCGAGCTCACGTGTCCGCTCACGGACCCGGTCCTCCAACGTCGCGTTCTTGGCTCTCAGCTCCAGGGTCAGGGAACGGATGTCGAGCATGTTCGCGATCCGGAGGAGCACCTCGTCCACATCGAGCGGCTTGGTCAAGAAGTCCCGGGCACCCGCGGCGAGTGCACGTCGCTTCGCGTCCCTCGTGGCGTCCGCCGTGAGCACCAACACCGGAAGATCGCGATCGTGCGCTCTGGCGCCGAGCAACTCGAGGATCTCGAAGCCGTCCAAACCGGGCATCTTGAGATCGAGGAGCAGCAGGTCGGGTCGGAACTCCTCGACCAACCCGAGGACCGACGTCGGGTCGGTCGACGACCGGATGTTGCGGTAGCCGGCCTTCTGCAGGATCCGCTCGAGGAGAAGCACGTTGGCTCGCTCGTCATCCACGAGGAGGATCCGAGCGTCGACGACGTCTTCCCTGGCCTTGACCTCGGCCGGGTGCTCTCCATCGCTCCCCGGGGAGGAGCCCGCCTGCATCATGGCCGCCTCGGCGTGGCGACGGCCTCGATGGGGGTGCCGCAGAACTCGTCGATGAGCTGAAGGAGCCGGTCCACATCGAACGGTTTGGTGATGAAGTCGCGCGCACCCGCCTCGACCAACCGCGCTCGTTGCCCGCTCGTGGCATCCGCGGAGATCACGACCACCGGGAGATCCACCGTCTCCGGATCTGCATGGAGACGCGCCAGGACCTCTTCTCCACGCATGTCTGGAAGGTCCAGGTCCAGCAAGATCAGCTCGGGTCGATGGTCGCGAGCGAGCGTGACCCCCATGCTCCCCTGCATCGCCGACAGGAGCGTGATCCCGGCCCTCCGGGCGAGAACCCGTTCCATGAGCTTGAGGTTCGAGAGGTTGTCCTCGACATAGAGGATCGTCCGAAGGGTCGTGATCGTCGCTTCGACCGTCCGGTCCTCCTCGGAGATGGGATCCTCCTCCGTTCGCGCGTCGACCGCTGCGGCGAGCTCCACGGAGAACGTGCTTCCCTTGCCCGTCTCGCTCGTCACCGAGAGTGCCCCGCCCATCGCCTCCGCGAGCGGCTTGGTGAGCGCGAGACCGAGACCTGTTCCTTCGATGCCCGTCTCCTCGGCTCCCAAGCGTTCGAACGGAGCGAAGAGCTGTTCGATCCGCTCGGGGGGATCCCGCGTCCGCTGTCGGTCACGTGGATCCTGATGCGGCTGCCCCCGTCGCCGCTGTCGATCGAGACGTGGACCGTGCCGTGTTGTCGGTTGTATTTGATGCCGTTGGAGATCAGGTTCAGCATCACCTGCTTCAATCGTTGACGATCGGCGACCACGAAGACGGCATCCGATGGGTCCGGCTTCTCCATCGACACCGTCACGCCTTCCTGACGTGCCTGAGGCGAGAGCAGGGAGATGGATTCCTCCGCCACTGCGACCGCGTCGACCGGCTCCAGGGAGAGGCGGAGCTTCCCGGCCTCGATACGGGCGATGTCGAGGACCTCGTCGATCAACTCGAGGAGGTGTTGGCCCGCCTTGAGGATCTCGCCGGTCGCCTCGTACTGCTCGGGCGAGAGATCGTCCAGCTCGAGCAGCTGGGCGAAGCCCAACACCGCGTTCATCGGTGTCCGGAGTTCGTGGCTCATCCTGGAGAGGAACTCGCTCTTGGCTCGATTCGCGCGGTCCGCCGCTTCGCGTGCCGCTTCGCGCTCTTCCTCCGACTTCCTTCGTTCGCTCACGTCTCTGGCGATCGTGGAACCCCCGATGACGTGTCCATCCCCGTCCATGAGAGGAGAGATGGTCATCGAGACATCGATCGTGCGGCCGTCCTTCGTCACCCGGCCCGCTTCGTAGTGCTCGATGCTCTGGCCGGTCGCGAGCCTCTCGAGGAGCATCGGAACGTCGTCTCGACGCTCGGCGGGCACCAGCATCGAGATCGGCTTGCCCACGACTTCCTCGGCGCGGTATCCGTAGATCCTCTCGGCTCCCTTGTTCCAGCTCGTGAACGTGCCGTCGAGACTCAGCGAGGTGATCGCATCATCGGAGGACTCGACGATCGCCGCGAGCCTCCGCTGGCTGGCGAGCAACTCGTTCCGGGCGAGCGCGAGGTCTGCCTGGGCGGCCAGGCTCTTCAGCTCCGACATCTCGTCGTTGCCGAAGAACGGCGTCACGGGGCTCGTGATGACGACCAAGCGCCCTGATCGGAGTGGCACGCTCACCACGGCGCCGTTGAGCGCCTCGATCGCTCGATGATCGAGCGGATCGTCGGCCCCCAGATCGGCCTGTCCGTCGAGCCGGTCCCTCGCGACGATCGCTCCGCTCGAGTCTTCGAGGATCGCGAGGGGGGCGCCGAGCAGCTTGCGTGCGTGAGGGAGCAAGGTGCGCGCGACCTCTGAGGTCGTCGTCGCCTCCATCAGGGAAAGGGCGGCGTCTCGGGATGCGGCGTCCTCACGCTGACGCCACGCGACCCGGAGCATCCGTGGGGGCGCGAAGCCGATGAGCATCAACGGAGCGGCCGCCAGAACGAGGAACTGCACGAGGATCTCCGTGACGCCGCCCTCGGAGAAGTTGCCGCCCAGCACGAGCGCCAACGCAAGGCCGGTCGCGCCGAGGCTCATCGTCCGCATCCGGCGTCGTGCGACGGTGGATTGACCCTTGCCCGCTCGCCAGAGTCGCACGGCGACGGCCGCGGACAGGAACACCCACTGCACCAGCAGGGCGACGATGTAGACGCTGAACGCCTTCGGCGTCGCAGCGTCTTGCTCGGGGAAAGGAGGGAGGAGGAAGGCCATGATCGCCAGTGAGGCTGTGAGCACCGTCCCCACCACGTTCACCCACGGGATCGGCCGCACCAGCGACGTCGTGAATCGATAGAGGAAGTAGGGGAACAGGACGAGGACCGCGAGGAGCCCCTTGGTCGCCCACTCGACGGCGGGGTGGGTGGACTCCTCGGTCAGGAACTGTCCGGCCACGACGACGGCGGCGAGCACGCCGAAGGTGGCGACGAGCCACGCGCTCGCCGGCCCGGGGCGACGGCGCCACTGAACGAGGGCGACCACGAACAGAGCCACGTAGACGAACGTCTGGATCATTTGGAGCGCTTCTGCGAGATTCGACGGTGCCATCGCGGCTCCTGCTCCTTGTCGATACGTGAGATCCCTTGCCTCGTACTACGGCGTGTCGTCGACGCGGCTGTAGGGATCGGCATACGCGAAGAGGTGAGGCCGGCGCGGTTCGGCGCCGGGCCTCACCAGGGCATTTGCACCAGGCTGCTCAGACGTTCAGCGATATCCATCACCGGTTTCACCATGGAGGAGGGAAGGTCTGCGATGAACCTTCGGCTGCGCCTCCGAGCTGCCCATCCGGTACGCGCGCGGCCACCGGAACGAGCCATCGATGGTTTCGGGCAGCGGTCCCGGTCGGCCGAGCAGAAACCCCTGCCCGGTCTCCACGCCGAGCACGCGGAGGGTGTCCAGCTCCGCTGGGGTTTCGATCCCCTCGGCCACGACCTCCATCCCGACCTCGGCCGCGAACGACGTCAGCCGTTCGATGAGCGCGCGCTTGGTGGCGTCGGAATCGACGCCGCTCACCAGGCTCCGGTCGAACTTCACGAAGTCGGGGGAGAGCTCGACGACGTGTCCGAGTCCGGAGAACCCGCTCCCGACGTCATCGACCGCGAGCCGGCAACCCAGCGCGCGGACCTCCGCGATGCACGTTCTCGCTTCGTCGTAGTTCACGATGGGCGACCGCTCCGTGAGCTCCAGCACCACGCGGCGTGCCGGTACCGCACGCAGCATCTCGGCCAGACGAGGGTCGCGCAGTGTTTCCGGTGAGACGTTCACCGAGAGATAGACCCCTACGGGGACCCGGCCGATGTCTTCGAGCGCGTTGGTCGCGGTGGCGAGCTCGAGCCGCGTGAGCAGCCCGTGTCCCGCCGCCTCCGCGAACCAGGTCGCGGGAGCGCGCCGCGGCTTCGTCATGAACCGAGAGAGTGCCTCCACGCCGCGGATGCGGCCGTCCGTGAGATCCACGATCGGCTGGAACACGGTCTCGATCCCGTCGCCGTCGATCGCAGCCTCGATCCGGTCGATCGAGACGCGAGCGCGCTCGGCGACCCTTCCGACGTGAAGCGCCTGGTGCTCGGCGAGCCGCTCTGCCACCTCACCCAATCGATCGACCGCGATGCTGGCTCGTCCGTCGGCGGATCGATGGATCGCGCGCAGGACCTCATCGGCAGGCTGGTCTTTGCCGACGTAGCCCACGGCGCCCGCGCGGATCATCGATGCGACGGTTCTCGGATCCGTGCTCGCCGACAGCGCGACGATCCGAGTCTCCGGTGAACGCAGGCGGATCTCGCGGGCCGCCCTGCTCCCACCACCACCCGGCATCCGGACGTCGAGGAGCGCGACGTCGGGTTCATGGAGCTCGGCGAGATCGATCGCCTCACCCGCGTCGCGCGCGGTTCCCACGACGTCGATGTATCGATCCGTCGACATGAGCTCGCACATCGCTTCGAGGATCGGAGCCTCGTCGTCCGCGAGCATCAGCCGGATGCGTCCCATGCGATCTCCTATCTGCTCCGGATGCCGCGGGATCCCGCGGCCTGGCCGTTCGTCGCGGGCGCACCCGCCCGCGGTCGCCGCATCCGACCTTCCAGAGGGAGGACGTCGGCGACCGCGGCTCGGTCGTCTTCGGAAGAAGGGAGGACCAGGTCCGCGTCCTCGCGAGGCAGCCACACCTCGAGCGTCGTCCCCTGGCCCGGCAGACTCCAGAGCCTCGACGACCCGCCGGCCATCTCGGCCCGCTCGCGGATCGCCGCGAGGCCGAGATGGCCGGGTGCGGCGACGAGCGCCTCCTGGGGCAAGAACCCGACGCCGTCGTCCACGATCTGCATCGAGGTCCCACCGTCTCGCGGCTCCAGGGTGATCCGGATGTGCGACGCCTGCGCGTGCTTCCGCGCGTTGGCGAGTGCCTCCTGCGCGATCCGGTACAGGATGAGCGAGGTCTGGACCGCGGGCTCTTCGTCCAGGTCGTCGTCGTCGATCGTCCAATCGAACGAGGAGTTCGAGTTCTCCAGAAGATAGGTGAGCGCCGAGCCGAGCCCCTCCTCTTCCAGCGTTGGAGGACTGAGGTCGAAGAGCAGCGTCCGCATGCTCCGGATGGTGACCCTCATGACCTCGAGCGACTCGTCGATGTCGGACAGGCCCGGATGCTTCTTGCGGAACAGCTCGAGCCGCATCTTCAGAGCCGCCATCTTCTGCACCGGGTCGTCGTGGATGTCGTGCGCGATCCGGGTGCGCTCCTCTTCGGCAGCTCGGACGACGTGCTCGAGGAGCCCGCGCCGTTGGGCGTCGATCTCCTGGAGTTCGGCGATGACCTCTCGCAATTCTTCCGTGCGCTCCGCGACCTTCGTCTCGAGCTGCTCATTGTGCGCCCTGAGCTGCCGCTCGAGGGTCTGGATGATGCGGAGCTGCGACTCGCGCTCCTCCGTGAGCCAGGCGTTGTGTAGCGCGAGGGCCGCGTGCTCGGCGAACTGCTCCACCATCGCCACCACCCATCGGCGCATGGCGGGATGCCTGCCTCCACGTTCGACGACGACGGCTCCGAGCCCTTGTCGCCGGTCACGAAGCAACGGCACGACGAGCACGTTCCGAGCGTCGGGCATGAGCGACGCGAGTCGGGGATCCGTGTCCGGGTCGATCGCGCGCAGGAGCTGGCTCGTGTGTTCCTTCCATGCTCGCGACACCGCCTCGTCGACACCGACCGGGAGGTCCGTCGGTCTCTCGTTCTCGGTCCAGGCGAGGAGCTCGAGGTCGCCGTGGGCGGACGCGAGGACGACTCCTCGCGCGAACCCGAACGTAGAGCCGAGCTCCTCGAGGAGCACGTGGGGGATGTCCGCGGCTTCGGGATCGGAGTCCACACGAGCCACCATCTCGGACAGGCGGGCGAGGTCGTGCTTCTGCCTCCGAAGCTGCCGCTCACTCGCTGCCGAGAACCACGCGGTGCCGAGGGCGAACACCCACAATCCGGCGACGGTAAGGGTGGCTCCCTCGACGATGGTGGCCTCCGATCCGGTGGGCAACACGCCGTCCAGGACACCGGCGCGAGCGCCTTCGACCACGAGGAGGAACAGCAGCGTGTGCCATAGCGCGAGCTTCAGACCGGTTCGGTAGGAACACAGGAGCGTCACGCCGACGACGTGGACGTACGGCAGGAGTCGGATCGCGTCCGCCGCTCCTCCGGTCTGCGCGATCGCGATCGCCAGGTAGATGCCGTCCAGGAGCAGCGTTCCCTGCAGCACCGGGACCGCGGCCTTCCCGCCCTGGCGAACGACGACTGCGGAGAGCAGCGAGAGCACGACGTACGCGGCGGTCGTGGTTGCGACCGCGATCGCCCGGAGATCGGACGTGAGCGCGACCGACACGACCACGGTCGCCAGGCCGAGGCGGAGACCGGTGAGATATCGGGCGCGTTCGGTGATCGAGAGCAGCTCGGCCGGGTCGGCCGAAAGGCTTCGATGCCGGATGATCATGCGAACTCCACCACATCCGACTCGACCGGCGCGAGTGCGAGCCGGGGGTCGCTCCGATCGAAGCGATCCTGGATGGTGACGAACGCGACGGCGAGGCCGAACAGTGCGAGCACGATCGCCAGGCTGCGGGCCACGCCACCGAGCACCTCGCCGAGCCGGTTCCCGGATGTCCGGTCTGTGGTGTCCGACGGCGCGACCCCCGATGTCGCGGAGATCGCAGGCCCGGGCAGTGTCGTCGGTCCGGGGCCGTCGGGACTTCTTCCGGCCTCGACCGCGCCTCGCTCCTCGGCAAGCGTCGGCCTGCGGGCGCCCGGAGGCCCGTGAGGGGCCGGCGGTCCCGCGACGTGGGTGCCACCACCGTCACCGCCACCGATGGGATCCGGGATGTCCACCGGACCTCCACCCACGATGTCGTCCACCGTGTCGAAGACATCGTCCACGATCGGATCCACGATCGGGTCGACGATGTCGTCCACGGGCGTCTCGATGGGATCGATGACGTCGTCCACGAGACCCTCACCGGTGTCGATGACCTCATCGAGCCGGCAGTCGACGTCGAGTGGGGGACAGGCGGCCATCGCGGAGGGCTGCCCGGCTGCCGCGAGGGCGAGCGTCACCAGGGCGACGAGGGTGAGTCGAAGGGTCCACCGTCTCACGTGGCACCACCTCCCGGGGTTGAGGTGCTCGACGGAGGAACGTGATCCGTGTCGTTATCGGCTTCGGGGCCCGATAGCTTGACCCGCGCTCCTTCCCGCATCGTGGGTTCGTCGCGGAGTTCCGCGAGCGGGATGGGTTCGCTCACGATCGGTCCCTGGACCAGCTCGATACCGAGGTTCCGCAGCTCGTGCAGCTGTTTCGGCGAGGTGACACCCGGCGCGATCACCCGCGCGCCGATCTCGGACGCGCACGCGGCCACGGCCGCGACGATCGAGTGGCTCGAGAAGCTCCGGCCCAGGGTCCGGACGAGCGTCTCGTCGAGTCGGACAAGGTCCGGGGTGAAGACGGAGAGATGCCGGAGGCTCGCGACCCCAGGTCCGGCATCCCTCGATGCGATCCGAACCCCGCGACCGCGAAGCGTCGCCAGGATCCCCCCCGGATCGACACCTTCGAGCGCGGTCGCATCGGTCGCGGCGAGGGGTGAGAATCCCAGCACGATCCGAGGAGCGATGGTCCGCCGGATGGCGCGCCGGAACCGCCCGTCTGCCACCGTCGACTGTGTCACCTCGAACTCGAGGAAAAGGTCTTCGGGGACCGTCGACAACGCCGAGAGGCTCGCGCGGAATGCCGCCATCTCCACGTCGAGGAGAAGATCGACCGCTTCGGCATCGGCCAGCCAGTTGTCGTAGGGGCGGTGCGGAAGGGTCGCCGCGCGCGGCCTGGCGTCGACACCGACGATCCGTCCCGTCGCCAGGTCCGCGATCGGTTCGAACTCGGCGGTGATCGCGCCGTCCAAGATCGCCTTCGCGACCGCGGTGCTCTGCTGCGTTCGGCGAGGGAGCATCGGCGCGACGAGGGTCAGCTGGGGTTGCTGCTCGGTCAGCATGTAGTTCGCGTCGATCGTGCGATGGATCGTCCTCAAGATCTTGTCCGTCGAATCGCCCTTCGGGACGTAGGCGCTCGCCCCTGCGCTGATCATCCCGATCACCGTGTCCGAGTCCTCGTGCGCCGACAGCACCACCACCTTCGTGGACGCGCATCGCTTCGTGATCTCTCGCGTCGCGCGCAGCCCTCCACCGCCCGGCATCCGCACGTCGAGCAGGACGACGTCGGGGCGTTCGCGCACCGTCAGTTCGATCGCGTCCTCGGCGTTGTGTGCGGCCCCGACGAAGCGAAGCGAGGGGTCCGATCCGATCAGGGCGCGGAGGACGTCGACGACCGTTTCCTCGTCATCCGCGACCGCGACGCGGATCGGGGATGTCTGGTCCGGGCTCTCCGTCTTCGCTCCGCTCACGTCCTGCTCCCTTTCGTTCCGTGGCCATCCCGGCTCTGCCGAGGGCTGGTGGTGTGTTACCTGGAATCGGGTATCGGCACCCACTTGACCTGGGACGATGGTTCCTTCGCACCAATCCGGGATGACCCCGGCTGACCAGTGAGGCCGCCCGTTCGACCGTCGCTCGCCCGATCGACGGTCGCGCATCGGGCCGAGACCGAATGGTCCTTCTCGGGGCGGAGGTACGCTCTCCCCTTGATCGCGAAGGCGCCCTTCGGCAGCAGCGGACACGAGAGCACACGCACGATCTTCGGGGCAGCGGCACTCAGCCATGTGTCTCACGCAGATGCCGAGGCGACGTTGGATCTGCTCCTCGAGCACGGTGTGAATCACATCGACACCGCCTCCTCCTACGGCGATTCGGAGTTGCGGATCGCCTCGTGGCTCAAGCGGCATCCGGCGGAGTTCTTCGTCGCCACCAAGACGGACAAGCGCGACTACAAGGGCGCGAAGGAAGAGTTCCACCGCTCACTGGAGCGATTGGGGGTCGACCACGTCGACCTCTTGCAGCTCCACAACCTCGTCGACGTCATCGAGTGGGAGTTCGCGCTCCGCGAGGGCGGCGCGCTCGAGGCTGCCGTCGAGGCTCGCGAGGAGGGACTCGTCCGTTTCATCGGTGTCACCGGCCACGGTGTCTCCATCGCCGCCATGCACCGTCGCTCGCTCGAGCGATTCCCGTTCGATTCGGTGCTGCTCCCGTACAACTTCCGGCAGATGCAGGACGGGCACTACGCGGCGGAGTTCGAGGCGCTGGCTGCGACGTGCGAGAAGAGCGGGGTGGCGGTGCAGACGATCAAGTCGATCGCGCTCGCGCCCTGGGACGGTCGTGTGCAGACGGCATCAACCTGGTACGAGCCGCTCGTCGAGCAGCAGGACATCGACCTCGCGGTGCACTGGGTTCTCGGCCGCGAGGGCGTGTTCCTCAACACCGCCGGCGACGTTCGCCTCCTGCCGGACGTGCTCGCGGCGGCGGAGGGGTTCTCCGGGGAACGCCCGACCGACGAGCGCATGCGGGACCTCGTCCAACGCCACGCACTCAAGCCACTGTTCGTCTGAGAAGTTGGACGCCGCGGTCGAGGGTGCGCCGCAGTCGATGGACCAATCTTCGAGCGAGCGACGGATGGGGATCGTCCGTGCACTGGCGGCGGGTGGTTGCGTCGCTCCCGAGGCGGAGGCCGACGCCCTGCTCGAGGCATCCAGCGAGGGCGCCGGACCCCTCGAGCAGCTGCTCGACCGACGGCTGCGCGGGGAGCCGCTGGCCTGGGTCACCGGTTCGGTGCGCTTCTGCGACGTGCGAGTCCATGTCGCCGCCGGGGTCTTCGTGCCCAGGCCACACACGCAGGCGCTCGCACGACGGGCCCTCGCGCTCCTGCCCGCCGACGGGATCGCCGTCGACCTGTGCACCGGGAGCGGCGCGGTGGCCGCGGTACTCGGCTCGGCCCATCCCCGGGCAACCGTGGTGGCCACCGACCTCGATCCCGTGGCGGTCGCATGTGCACGCAGGAACGCCGTCCGCGCCCTCGTGGGTGACCTCGATGAGCCGTTGTCGCCGGCGTTGCGAGGGCGCGTGGACGTGATGACCGCGGTGGTGCCCTACGTGCCCACCGAGGAGATGGTGTTCCTGCCGAGAGACGTGCTGGCCCACGAGCCTCCTCGCGCGCTCGACGGCGGAAGGCGTGGGACGACCGTGCTGGTCAGGGCGGCGGAAGCGGCCGCGGGCTGGCTCCGTCCCGGTGGAGTCGTGCTCCTGGAGCTCGGCGGCGACCAGGCGGACGAGGTGACAGCGGCTCTGGCGCGCGCCGGTCTCTCCGACATCCGCGTGCACCGAGACGGCGACGGACAGGATCGAGCGATCGAGGCGCGACGCCCCGACCGCCGCTAGTCCGCGGCGACGATCGCCAGGACCTCGTCCGCGTACCGCTCGAGCTTCGCGGGGCCGACTCCCGAGACGGCCGCCAGGTCCGCCCAGTCCTTGCACTGACGTTCCGCGATCTCGGCGAGCGTCCGATCGTGGAACACGACGTAGGCGGGCACGCCGTCGGCCTGCGCACGCTTGCGGCGCCAGTCCTTCAGCCGCTCGAAGAGCGGGCCCCCTCGTGTCGCCGCGACGGCGACGCGAGGAGCCGACGACCGAGGCGATGCCTCTGCGACCGCGAGCTCCATCTCGTCGAGGAACGGGCTCGGTCGTGAGCGACCGTCGACCGGCCACGTGAGGAAAAGGTATCGACGCGCTCGCGTGATCCCGACGTAGAGCAGTCGCCGCTCCTCCTGCGGGTCGGCCTTGGCTCGCCCCGAACGGAACGGGAGCTCGCCGTCGATCAGTCGCGGGAGGAACACGGCGTCGAACTCCAGCCCTTTCGCGCGGTGATAGGTGAGCAGGTTCACACCGCGGCCGCTGTGCGCGGTCGAGAACCGGTGGGCCAGCTCCGCCTGGAACGCCGCGAGATCGCCGCCGGGATCGGCGCCCTCGAACTCTGCCGCGAGGGAGCGCATCCGCGCGAGGTCGGACTGGCGCGTCACCTCCTCGTCGGCGTCGGGTGACGCCTCGGGGTCATAGCCGAGCTGATCGGTGATGCCTACGACGGCATCGAGCACGCCGGCGTCGGGACTCGTTCTCTTCAAGCGCTGCAGGACCGCTCGTGGTCCCGGTCGACGCAGGAACGCGCCGTCGCGCACCTGATACGGGATGCCCGCGGCGGCGAAGGCCTCCTCGAACGGTTCAGACCGAGCGTTGATCCGGTACAGCACCGCGATCTCCTCGAGCGGCACGGTCTCCTCGAGGTGGAGCCGGCGGACGGCCTCGACGACGACCGCGACCTCGGCGACCTCGTCCGGCACGCCGCGCGCGATCGGGGAAGGGGCCGAGGGCATATTCGAGCGAAGGGTCTTCCTGATCCCGCCCAGGCGGGGCGCGAGTCGGTTCGCGAGCTCGAGCACCTCGGGGGTGGAGCGGTAGTTCTCCTCCAGGCGGACGACCGTCGCGTGCGGGAAGCGACGCGTGAAGCCCAGCAGGTGCTCCGGCGACGCGCCGGTGAACGCGTAGATCGTCTGGTAGTCGTCGCCCACAACACAGAGGTCGTCGCGCGTGCCCAGCCACCGCTCGAGCAACCCCGCCTGCAGTGGGTTCACGTCCTGGAACTCATCGACCGTGAAGGCGGAGAAGCGCGATCGGACCGTTTCGGCCGCGTCGGGGTGCTCGTCGAAGAGCTTCAGGGCGAGTCCGAGCATGTCCTCGAAGTCCAGCCGCCCCATCGCGCGCTTGCGGCGCTCGTACCCGTCGTAGATCCGGAGCATCAGCTCTGCCGGGATCGGCGGCTCGTGGTCGCCGAGGTCGGCGAGGTAGCGAGCCGGCGGGATCATCCGGTTCTTGGCCCACTCGATCTCACCGGCGAGTTCGCGCCGGGGCAGGAACTTGTGCGGAGGCGGCAGCGCGTTCGCGAGCGAGGCGATGAGCGGAGCCTTGTGGTCCAGCACGTCGGGAAGCTGCTCACCCGTGTGCGAGGACCAGAGGCGGGAGAGTTGTGAGAGCGCGGCGGAGTGGAAGGTCCTGGCCTCCACCCCTTCGACAGCGAGCGCCTGGAGCCGCCTCTTCAGCTCACCGGCGGCCTTGTCGGTGAACGTGACGGCGAGGATCTGCGACACGTCGAACTCGCCGCTTCGAACCTGGCACGCGATCCGATGCGTGATCGTGGTGGTCTTGCCTGTTCCCGCCCCGGCCAGGATGGCGACCGGTCCGCGGAGCGCGAGGGCGGCTTCACGCTGAGAATCGTTCAGTCCGGCAAGAACGCTCTCGAGGTCGGGCACCTCGCGGACCCTAGCACCGGCCCCCGGCATGACTCGTCCAGAAGCTTCTCGCCTGGAGGCCGATCCGTGGACCGACTGCGCGATACTGCGGAGCGCCTCCGCTGCCTTGTCGGCGCCTATCGTCGTTGGAGCGCGAGCCGGCCACCGAGCAAAAGGAGCACACCGCCCGTGACCGTCTCGATGACCCTCCTGACCGGCGGCCGGTCGACGAATCCGCCGACCGCGTGCAGCGCGAGCGTGTACCCGGTGAGCCAGATCAACCCCATGACGATGAAGAGCGCGGAGAGCAGCAACAGCCGCCACGTGAATCCTGGACCCGGGTCCACGAACTGCGGCAAGAGCGAAAGGAAGAAGATCGCCACCTTCGGATTGAGGACGTTGGTCAGGACGCCTTGCCGATAGGCAGCCCACGGCGTGGCAGCCTTCTCTCCGCGACCGAGCGATCCATCTCTCCCCGCGCCGATGATGGTTCTGATCCCCAGGAAGATCAGGTACGCCGCGCCGGCGATCTTCACGACGGTGAACGCCTGCGACGATGCGAGAAGCACCGCGGAGAGGCCCAGGGCCGCTGCCGTCGCATGGACGAGCAAGCCCGAGCACGTCCCCAGCGAGGTGGCGAGCCCGGCGACGCGACCGCCCGCGAACGTGTTGCGCGCGACGAGGGTCATGTCGGGGCCCGGGGTCACGACCACCAGCGTTGCGACCGCGAGGAACCCTGCGACATCCATCGCGTGAGGGTATCGCTCAGTATCGAGGGGCGCTCGGGCTCGGCACGACGTCGAGAGCAGCGAGGTCGTCCTCCGAAAGCACGAGCGCCGCCGCCGCGAGGTTCTCCTCCAGGTAGCGCAGGCGTTTCGTGCCGGGGATCGGAAGCACGTGATCACCTTGGGCGAGCGTCCAGGCGATCGCGACCTGCGCCGGCGTGGCGTCGTGACGCTCGGCCACTCGGCGCACGACCGACACGATCTCCTGGTTGGTCTCGATGGCTTCGTCCGTGAACCTCGGGTTGGACGAACGGAAATCGCTTGAGTCGAATCCCCCGCTCTTGATGGTGCCGGTCAGGAAGCCTCGTCCCAGGGGAGAGAATGGCACGAACACGGCGCCGTGGTCGGCGCACCACGGCGTCACCTCGTCGAGAGGGTCTCGCGTCCACAGACTCAGCTCGGACTGCACGGCGGCGACCGGATGGATGGCGTGGGCTCGCTCCAGCTCGGCGATGCTGACCTCCGAGAGACCGAGGGCACGCACGAGCCCCGCCTCGACGAGCGAGGCCATCGCACCCCACGAATCCTCGAGCGGTACGTCGTCGTCGATGCGATGCAGGTAGTAGAGGTCGATCACATCGGTGCGGAGGCGTCGCAGCGATCCCCGAACCTCCTCGGCGATGCGCTCGGGCCGAGCGTCGCGCGAGAGCGGGTAGCCGCCGTTCGGTCCCACCAGGAGCCCGACCTTCGTGGCGATCGTGGCTTCGGCACGTCGGCCCTCGAGCGCTCGGCCGAGCAGCTCCTCGTTCGTGAAGGGCCCGTACACGTCGGCCGTATCGAACATGGTGACGCCGAGATCGAGCGCCCGGCCGATCACGCCCACGGGATCGTCATCGCTCGCCGAGTCGACGTACGCGAAGCTCATCGGCATGCAGCCGAGACCGATCCGCGAGCCGGGCCGAAGGAGGTCGATGCCGCACATCCTCCCACGGGCTCACTGCGTGGATCTCCCAGCCTTCCGCACCCTTGGGTCCCGTCAAGGATCGCCGGTCGGCTCCAGTCTTGGCAGCGCTTGTTCACGAGCAGACTCGAGAACATCGAGCGTGTGAGTGGGGACCTGGGTTGGGCGCAGCAGATAGGCGGCGGTGTACAAGGCGGCGACGACCAAGGTCAACCCCTTGTATCCGAGCACGACGCTGCTGTACTCGAGGACGCCACCGAGGATCGCTCCGAGGAGGTTGATCCCGAAGGCCGTCGTCGAGGAGCCGACCGATCTGAACCGCTCCGCGAAGATCAGGTTCCCGAAGAAGATCGGGGCGAACGTGATGATCGTGGCCGCCACGAATCTGGTGACGGGCGAAAGACCCAGGAGTTGCTCGGGTCTGACGAGCCAGGCCACTCCGAGGGACACGAGCAACGCCGCGTAGAGCAGCCGGGGACTCAGTCGCTTCACCCTCTCCGCGACCTCGATCGCGACAAGGACGGAGACGAGGATCCCTGTGAAGACGAGTGAATTGACGAGCCACGTCGTCCCGAAGAGGAGGGCGAACTGCACGATGCTCTTCGTTTCCAGCAGGAGGAACGCGGCGCCCATGAAGAAGAGATCCAGGTACCGCCGCGCGTCGGTCATCTCCACATGTCCGAAGCGTCGGATCGCGAACGCAGAACCGAGGAGCAGAAGCGCCAGCGACACGATGTAGAAGGTTGATAGTCCCCAACCCTGGGCATACGGGAACGGGTAATCGTCGGTCGCGGGGCGTGGGACAACACGAGGAGGAGCCCAGAACGTCGAGCACTGAAGGACGTCCGGTTGGGCCGAGATGGTCAGGACCGCTTGATGGTTGGCACCTGCTCCCGGTTCCCCCACATCCAAGCACGGGCGCGAGCCGAAGACCTCCGTCAGGGTCGCCGCGTACCGAGCGAAGACGTCCGGTCGGTAGTAGTTGTACATGGAGAATGCGCCTTCGGGTTTGAGGTGGGACCGCACGGCCTCGAAGGCTTCTCTCGTGAACAGGAAGCTCTCGAGCCTGAGCGATCCTTGCCCGGCGACGAGGACGAGCGAGTCCGGGAGAGCGAAGAGAACGAGGTCATACTTCCGACCGCTCCGCTCGAGGAACGCTCGGCCATCCTCCACGTGTTCACGGACCCGAGTGTCCTGATACGGCCGGTTCGGGTGGCGTTCCCGACCTAACCCCTGGAGGACCGGGTCGATCTCGACCGCGTCGACATGCCCCGCGCCGCGGGCGAGCGCGAGGGCGACGTCGTTGCCGGAGCCGGCCCCGACGATGAGCACCTCGTCCAGCGGGTTGCCCGGGACGTGACGATACGGGTAGCCGTAGAAGGGCTGTTCCCTCACCAGATCCTCCAAGGTCCAGATGGACTGGTGTGGGCTCCCGTTCACGAAGATCGGCGTTCGTCCGTCGCGCTGGCGCGCTTCGACGTCCACTCGATAGTAGGGAGACCAGAGATCGCCGGAGACCTGCCACTGCACGCCAAGCAGGGCGGCCGCCAACCCGAGCGCCACCCATTGGCCCGGTGTTGCGCGCCTGCCGAGCGTCGCTCCGAAGAGAAGGGCGACGGCGAGTATCCAAGCGACCGGAGGGAGTCGGAGGATCGAGGCGATCGTGAAGAGGACGATCCCGAGGATGCTTCCGATGATGTCGAGACGGTAGGCATGCAGTGGACGGAACGTGGCGAATGCGCGAGCGACGCCGGCCGCCGACGCCATCATGACGAGCGTGACGAGGATGAAGATCAGTGGCAGGGAGAGCCACACGGGGAGCGATGGCCAGCCGAATGCACCATGCGTGGCGCCACTCCGCTGCCCCACGGGGAACACCATGACGAAGGCGATGGTGAGGAGCAGGAAGAGCGGCAATGACGAGAAGGAATCTCGCTTCGAGTGCGCGCGCAAGAACCCAAGTCCGATGCCGAGGAAGCTGGCGAGGAGAACGAAGTTCGTGAAGTAGCGCACGTACACGACGTGTGCCGCGATCAAGCGGATCAGCGCGAGCTCCAAGAAGAGCATCAGGCAACTCAGGAGAACTAACTGTTGCCATCCGTTCTGCGTCGTCCGAGGATCCGCGGACCCCTGAGTCATCGAGCGATGCTACCGGTCAGTCGGAGCCGCAGATCAGTCTCGTCACGTGAGAACGGAGAATCGGAGGTGGGTCGCCTTCGGGGTATCGATCGACCTCGTCTTCCTCAGTTCGATCCCCGCGGCGCTCAGGTCCTGGAACAGGCGCACGCCGTTGCCCAGCAGGATCGGGATTACATGGACCTGAAGCTCGTCTAAGAGTCCTGCCTCGAGGTACTGCGTGACGGTGTTCGCTCCTCCCCAGATGGCGACGTCCTTGTCGCCCGCCGCGGCCCGGGCGTCGGCAAGCGCAGCCTCCAACCCGCCGGTCACGAAGTAGTAGGTCGTGCCGCCTTGTCTTGGCAGAGGGTCACGTGACTCGTGCGTCAGCACGAAGACGGGCATGCCGAAGGGCGGAGGGTCACCCCACGGCTCAACGCCGACATCGAACATCCGCTTGCCGATCAAGACCGCTCCGGCGCTCACGTAGATCTCGTCGACGATCTCGGCGTCGGTAGCGGTCTTCTCGTCGAACATCCAATCGTGGAGGCGGCCAGGGTCATCGCCCAGCGGGTTCTCGCCTCCTGGGTTGGGTTCGGTGACGAAGCCATCCAGCGACATCGAGATATCGGCTGTGACCTTGCTCATCGCACCCCCGCCTACTCAAGAGTGCCCCCGGGAGGAATCGAACCTCCGCACACGGTTTAGGAAACCGATGCTCTATCCACTGAGCTACGAGGGCGAGGACCGAGCTGGCAGAAACGTGGCAGAAGACCTCCCGCCACTCTCTGCCGCCATACGTTCCGAGTCTAGAAGGGATAGGCGGCACCGACTGGAAGTCAACGAGCACCTCGACCGGCTCGATGCGTGTCGCAGGCTTCGGTCTACGGTCAGGCGACGAAGGGGTAGCGTTGCGTAGACGTGGCTACCGATCCCCCAACCACTACATCGAACGACGAGGTCCGCCGAGTGATCGAGCTGCCGAGCGGCACGGTCACCCTGCTGTTCACCGACATCGAGGGTTCGACGCGGCTGATCGAGGAGCTTGAAGAGGACGGGTACGTGCTGGCGCTTGCCGAGCACCGCCGTCTCTTGCGGAGCATCTTCTCGGCCCACGGAGGTGTCGAGGTCGATACGCAGGGAGACGCCTTCCTGTATGCCTTCACGGATCCCGTCGAGGCGCTCGCGGCGGCGACGCTGGGTCAGCAGGCGCTCGCCCCGGGGCCGGTCAAGGTGCGGATGGGCCTGCATACGGCCGAGCCGCTGCTGACCGGCGAGGGGTACGCAGGTCGCGAACTCCACCGCGCCGCCAGGATCGCCGCATCAGGCCACGGAGGCCAGGTCGTGCTCTCTCCCGCCACGCGGGCGCTCGTCAACGGCGACCTCGTCGAACTCGGAGAGCACCGGCTGAAGGACTTCGACGAGCCGGTGGCGCTCTTCCAGAGCGGACGGGAACGCTTCTCGCCACTGAAGACGATCTCGAACACGAACCTGCCACGGGCGGCCTCCTCTTTCGTCGGCAGGGCCCGCGAGCGGGAGGAGTTGCTCGCCATGCTCCGGAACGGCTCGCGCCTCCTGACGCTGTCGGGCCCCGGCGGCTCGGGGAAGACGCGCCTCGCGCTCGAGGTCGCCTCCGAGCTCGTGCCCGACTTCAAGGCGGGCGTCTTCTGGGTCGGACTCGCCCCGCTCCGCGACCCGGCGCTCGTGACCGAGTCGATCGCGCAGACGCTGGGGGCGAAGGACGGTCTCGCCGAGCACATCGGGGAGCGCGAGCTCCTGCTGCTGCTCGACAACTTCGAGCAGGTGGTGGAGGCGGCGCCAGACCTCTCGCGGTTGCTCGAGATCTGCCCGAACCTGACGGTCCTGGTGACGAGCCGGGAGCTGCTCCGGATCCGTGGCGAGGTCGACTATCCCGTGCCGCCGTTGGCCGAGCCGGAAGGAGTCGCGCTCTTCTGCGATCGCTCGCGGCTCGGTCCGGACGAGACGATCTCAGAGCTCTGCCGCCGGCTCGACGCCCTGCCGCTCGCCCTCGAGCTCGCCGCCGCCCGCACCCGCGTCCTCACGCCCGCCCAGATCGTCGAGCGGCTCGCGCAGCGGCTCGACCTGTTCGAAGGCGGGCGCGACGCCAGCCCGCGCCAGCGAACCCTGCGGGCGACGCTCGAGTGGTCATACGACCTGCTGACCGAAGACGAGCAGCGGCTGTTCGTTCGACTGGCGGTCTTCAGAGGCGGCTTCACCGTGGAGGCGGCCGAAGACGTCTGTGCCGCACATCTCGATGTGCTCCAGTCGCTCGTTGAGAAGAGCCTCCTCCGACACACCGGTGACCGCTTCTGGATGCTGGAGACGATCCGCGAGTTCGCAGCCGAGCGGTTCGAAGCCGATGCCGGGTCGCGTGCCGTCCGAGCGGCTCATGCCGAGTTCTTCGCCTCGCTGGTTCAGCGTGCCGATCCGCACATCCAGCATGGCGCAGATCAGCGGGAGTGGGCGGACCGGATCGCTGCCGAGTACGACAACATCCGATCTGCCGTCGGATTCGGCCTGGACGAAGCTCCCGAGATCGCGCTTCGCATCGTCGGCAGCATGACGTTCTTCGTCTGGTTGCGTGGCGGCTTCGGTGAGGTGCGTACGTGGGTCGACAAGGCGCTCGCGAAGGGGGCCGATGCCCCGCTCCTGTGGCGAGGAAGAACGCTCATCTGCGGCGCGGCTCTGGCCAAGCAGCAGGGCGATGCGACGGCGGCCACCAGGTACGCGGACGAGGCCTTCGCTGTGGCCTCTGCCGCCGGGGACGGATTCGGCATCACGTCCGCTCTTCGCGAACGCGGCAAGGCTGCGGCCGAGGCCGGCGACAACGAGCGCGCTCGAGCGATCTACGAGGAGCTGTCCGAGGTTGCGGTTGAGGTCGGCGACGCCTGGAACGGTGCGGTCGCGCTCAACAACCTCGGCGACCTCGCTCTCTACGACGGTGACTGGGCGCGGGCGATCGAGCTCTGCCGACGAAGCGCGGAGATCCGCCGCGACCTCGGGAACATCTGGGGAGCCGCGCTCTGCCTCTGCAACGTGGCCCTCGCCCAGCGCCAAGCCGGCCTGCACGACGACGCGGCGCGCAGTCTCCACCAGGCGCTCGAGGACAGTCTCGCGGGCGATGCCAGGATCGTCGTCCACAGCTGTTTCGAACTAGGCGCCATGCTTGCTGCGGACCGGGACATGCCGCAGGAGGCGACCACGCTCCTCGGCGCGAGTCACCAACTGCGTGAAGAGCTCGACGTAGCCACGGATGCCTTCGAAGGCGTTCTTGTCGAGGAGGTGGAGGCCAACGCACGCGCGGCTCTCGGTGACGAGGACTTCGCGCGGGCGTTCGACCATGGGCGCTCGCTTCTCACCGACGACGCTGCTGCTCTCGTTTTCGCCGTGACAACCGACGCCTAGGTCGAGCTACAGCGTGCGAGAAGGGAGACTCGAACTCCCACGGCCTCTCGGCCCGGATCTTAAGGTTGCTCGCGCCACGCACGAAATCCGCTCTTACGTGTCGTCCTGAGTCGTCGGTGCCGTCCCGTGTCCGCGTGTGTCGCCCTGCCGCGAGCAAAATGTGAGCAGGAGGCATCTTTGCTCGGACGATTCACGCGGTTCCTGCGAACCCCTCGATGCCGTGCGACTCCTCAGGTGAGTACCACTCGGGGAAGGGCGCCGTGGACCACCGCTTCAGGACTTCTTCGGCGCGCGTCACGGCTGTCTTGTCCAGGTTGCGAACGTTCTCTTCGGTCCAGTCGATCGGTGGAAAGACCCACTCCCACGGGCGAGACGCGAGTGCGACGGCCGCCCAGATGGCTTCGTCGGCCTCCATCCAAGTTGCTGCGGCGAGTCCGAACTCGGTAGTGCTGAGCCTCGTCCATCCGACTGCTGCCATCTCGTCAGCGACATCGTCAGCGTTGTGCAGGCTCGCTTGGATCTTGGGAGCACGCGGCTTGAGGGAGCGGGCACTCGGCGGTTCACGGAGCGCGGCGGCCGCGAAGTCCCGGATCGCTTGCGCGGACTCCTCGGGGTTGGAGAAGATCGGTTGGGCGCTGGCTCGGCCCTCACCTGTCTGCACCGCCAGGTAGGGGACGCTAGACAGCGATGGTCCACGCTCCCGCCCGAGCGCTTCCGAGCCCACGATGCCGAGCACCGGCACGTCCCCGGCGAAGGCCCACTCGTGGCTCTCGCTCAGGAGCTCGTCTCCCAACCGCCAGCGGGACCCGAGCCAGGTGTGAGACATGAAACTCGGGCTGCCGCCCCGAGCGTGGCATCCGACTTGGAACATCGCGTCGGCATGCTGCGCGAGATGCTCCAGTTCCCAATCGACTGACCAGGCACCCTCGGGGAGCTGATCCTCGATCACGTTGGGCCATGGGGTCTCGCCAGCGCCGTGACAGCTGATCACCGGGATCTCTTCGACGCCTGCGTCGAGCAGACCTTGCGCGGCGGCCGCGATATCCGCTGTCAGCTTGGCGCGCCCGATCCGCCAGTACTCGTCGTAGAGAGGGAACGTTTCCCGGAAGTCGCCGACGTGGGAGACCCCCTCCATGTCAAACACGATCGCGACGCGCATCTCGCTCCCCGGCTTGTGAAACGGACTCGGACCCTAACAGCTCGGGGTTCCGCGAGCGCGCAATCGCGAGCAGTGCCGTTGTTCGCGTGTGTCGGACTCAATGTCCGGCGCCGTTATGGCGTGAGCGATCCGTGAGCGAAACCCATCCGGAGATCGCTCGATCGAATCGAGCGATGAGCGTTTCTGCTGGTCAAGGGTGCGAGAAGGGTCGTTCTGGCGTCCCATTCAACTTGCGGAGACGCCGAGGCTACGTCTCGAAGCGGATCGACTCCATGACGTGCAGGAGCTCTTTTCGATCGCCTGCATCGGTCGAGGGCATGTACATCGTGTCCACCACGAGCCGCTCGCCTTCGATATCGAGGATCCACAACCGGTTGACCTGCCCCGGGCCCTGGTGATACCGGACGCTGCCTCCCCAGGAGCCCTCCACCCCGGTCCAGCTCCTGAAGTCATCCTGATCGCACGTGGAGAAGTCGATGTCGACGGGGACCGACCATTCCAACTGCATCCCCCGGTAGCCGTCGACCACGATATCGACCGGCTCGGTGGCATCCCGAAGTGGCCGTTCGGCGAGGGCTTTCGCGAGATCAACAACGGTCGGCCCGGGTTGGATCGTCCGGCTCGACCACTGACACGGATGGGCGTACACCTCGTCCACATCCCAGAACGTGATCCCCACGAAGTGGTCGGTGCCCTCCCCGCTGTGGACGACCCAGTTGCCGAGGTGAGCCCAACCGTCGGGGACCGTGATCGTGATGTTCGGGATGCGCTCAACGCCTGAAGCACTGGCAGCGAGATCGAGCACGTAGGTTCCCGCGGAGAGCGCCTCGGATTCCTCGCTTTCGGCGAGGACCTCAGGGCCGGGGTGGGGTGAAACGCTCACCCCGGGTGACCGGCTTCCCTGGGCCGGCGGCTCGCTGGAACATCCGACAAGGAAGAGCACACCTGCGATTGCGAGCGTCAATAGTCGACGGGAAATCCTGGTCATCTTCTTTCCTTCCTCCGGGCCCCTCGGACCTGTTCGCAAGAGCGACCCTAGGGAGCGCTGCACGGCACGTCGGTGCGGGGGCGCACGGATCGCCGGTGCCGTCCAGCACGTTTGGAGAGTGTCGATGAGGGCGCCGGTCTCGGTCCGACGGTTCGACCGTCGTGTTCGGGATCAAGGTGTTGGCTCAGGGCGCTGATGCGTCGTCGCTGGTGGGCGAAGCCGACATCTCGGATCGGGCGGATCGCATGGCTACTGGCCTGCGACAGGCTCCATCGATGGGACCGTAGTGACGCTCGCTGGTGTGATTCCCGAGTCGAACGATCCACTGCTGTTCGGAGTGGCTGTGGTTGAGGCCGATAGCTCAACCGGCGCCATCACCTTCCTCGGCCGCGTATCCCACCACGCCTGCTCGGCCCATCACTCGATCGGGCCGCAATGGCGTCACCTTACCTACCCTCCCCCCGACGTTGTCGACTGAGTTGGTAGCGGATTCATCGTGCGGGATGATGCAGCCGTGCCCGACGCGACATCAGCTACGGCGACCTTTCTGTTCACGGACATCGAAGGTTCGACGCAGCTGCTCAGCGCGCATCGCCGCGAGTACGCCAGCATCCTCGCCGATCACCATCGGCTCATCCGGGAAACGTTCGGCGCCTACGGCGGCAGGGAGATCGACAACCAGGGCGACTCGTTCTTCGTCGCCTTTGCACGTGCGAAGGACGCCGTCCTCGCGGCCGCCGCGTGCCAGAAGGCGCTCGCAGCCCACTCGTGGCCCGGAGGAGCATCCGTCAAGGTGCGTATGGGCATCCTTACTGGGGAGGCGGAGCTGACGGTCGATCGGTACGTCGGCTTGTCGGTTCATCGCGCGGCGAGGATCAGCGCTGTCGGGCATGGAGGGCAGGTGCTCGTCTCGCACACGACCGCGGGTCTCCTCGAGGATGACGAAGAGGATCTACCGGGGATCACGTTCAGGGACCTCGGTGAGCACCGACTCAAGGACATCTCGCGGCCCGTTCGGCTCTACCAGCTCGACATCGACGGCCTTCCCACCGCCTTTCCGCCCCTCGCGGTCCCCGCCCCTCCGAAACGGAAGCGCAGCAGATGGACAGCCGCTGCAGCGCTGTTCCTTGTTGGCGTGGTCGCACTCTGGACCGTGCTGACGAACCGCGAGGAAGCGCCGCCTCAGGTGGTGCCGAACAGCCTCGTCCAGCTTGACCCGACCACGTTCGAGCCAACGGATGTCGTGCCGATCGGCGCCGCACCGGATCGCGTCGTGACCGCCGGCGGCTTCGTTTGGGTCACGCACTACGTTCTGCGTGACATCGGCTCTGGCGCCCTCCGCAATGCAGGCGATCGGGCGCTCACGCGGATCAATCCATCGACGAACAACGTCACGGTCGTCAGCGGACTAGCACCGTGCGGGCTGGCCGCCGACCCGTCCGGCGACGTCTGGGTCGCGAACTGCTATCCACGGGGCGCGGGGCTTGGAGCGAACGTCGTGCGGATCGACGCGGTGACGCTCAAATTCGAAGCAACATGGCCGGTCCCCGCCGGCGGCGAGGGTTTCTACCGGGGCCTTGCTTACGGCGGCGGCTCGCTCTGGGTAGCTGAAGTCGGCGGGGCAGATCGTCCACCCGATATAGTCACGCAGGTCGACCCATCGACTGGCGAGCTGGACTCGATCGACCTTGCCGATCCCGGGAGCGGCCTCGCGTGGTCGGAGGGTTACGGTGACCTGTGGGTGAGCAACTTCCTTACCGGACGCCTCACGCAGATCCATGCAGCCACCGAAACCGTGGAGGATACGGTCTACGCCGCTGCCGTCAATCCAGCCTTCCTCGTGGTCGAGGGCGACGTCGTTTGGGTGGGCGACTGGGAAGGGCCCAGAGTTGCGCGCCACTCGGCGGTCGGATCAGGCCACTCTCGCGTCGTATCCCTGCCAGTGCACAACCCAACGGCAGGCGTCTGGGACGTCGCAGCGGGCTTGGGTGCGATCTGGGCTACGACGCCCCGAGACGGCACCCTGTGGCGGATCGACCCGAAAACCAACGATGTGACTCGCATAACGATGCCGCACTTGCCAACTGGGGTCAGCGTCACTCCAGAGGGCATATGGGTCACCGTGCGCGCGAAGTGACTCCGTCCACCATCGCGCCGGGCACATGGTCGCCACGCCGAAACATCGATCCGGGGGGTCCGGGTTCAAATCCGGCGCGCGCATCGTGATGTTGCGGGGCATTGTCTCGCCCGAAGATCGTGTCTGGGGCCACGATGATGTGTTCTACAGGCCGTCGGGCTCCCACACTGAGATGTGCGACTGATCCGCTGAGGGGAACGGCTCGCGCCTCCAGTTGGCCCACCGCTCGCGGAGCCGAAGGCCGGCCAGACGAGCCATCAGATCGAGCTCGGAGACGTACGCGTAGCGGATCCGCACGGGGAAGAGCCGGACGTCCCCTTGGCGGAGTAGGACGTACTGGCTGTCGGTCCGTTGCGCTACTGCGTCGTGGCTCGACATCTCGAGCGTGATCTCATCGACGCCCACCGACTCCACGACCACTCGCTGTTGGTGGTTGTCGAACCTCGTCACATCGGGCACGAAGGCCTGCATCACGAAGGCGCCGCCGGGGGTCAGGTGCCGAGCGATCGACAGGAAGCTCGACACTTGCTCGTCCTGGGTCAGCAAAGCGAAGAAGGTGTTGAACACGACGTACACGAGTGGGAAGCGGGTCTGCAACGAGAAGTTCGCGAAGCTGTCGATGGTGATGTGGATGCCATCGCCTTCGGGCTTCGACCGAAGCTTCGCCGCCATCGCCTCAGAGGCATCGATACCGTGCACGTCAACGCCGGCCTCGGCCAGCGGGATCGCCACCCGCCCCGTACCGATACCGAGCTCGAGCGCGGGGCCATCCCCGGCGAGGGCTTTCAGGAACGAGACCGCGTCGGCGGTGTCCCCGGCGAGCGACTCGAGGTAGCGGACGTCGTAGATGTCGGCGATCCGATCGCCGTACGTGGCGTTCGTGAACTCCTCGGGCATCACCGTGAGGGAATCATCCGAGCCGCCACGCGTCAACGGTGGGAGCGCTCTCCGCCGACCTGGGATGGCTGATCAGTCGTAGCGACGGATCGAGCGGACACTCAGCGCGACCATCGCGACGCCGGCGAGGGCGACGACCGCGAACCCCTTGCCGATCACCGACCAGTTGAACTCCTCGAGCACGAGTGAGCGCATCGTCTCCATGATGTACGTGACGGGGTTGAGCGTCGCCGCGATCTCCATGGGTCTGGTCAACAGATCGCGGGGGACGAAGCTCGGCGTCAGGAAGAGCAGTGGGAAGAAGATGAGTCCTGCCGAGTTGGTCGCGGCCGCGCTCCGTGTCTTTAGGGCGATCAGCTGCATGAAGCCGGAGAACACGACCGCCCAGGCAGCCGTGATCAGGATCAGCAGCACGAAGCCGAGAACCCCGCTCGCGATCGTGATGCCGAACGGAAGCGCCACGAGGACCATGGTCGATGCGATCGCGGCGCTCTTGAACGCCTCGGCGAAGAGACGACCGAACACGATGGCGGTCCGCGGGATCGGCGCGGCCCGCAGCTTGTCGAAGTAGCCGCCCTCGATGTCCTCGACGAGGTAGAGCGCTGCCGTACCGAAGGACGCGGCGAGCAGCAGCGAGCTCGGCAGCTGGAAGGCCGCGTAGTTCTGACCTTCGAGGAACGGCGTCGACCCCGAGGGGAAGATCCTGGCTGCCTGCCCGACGTTGACGACGAGGAAGAACAACGGGATGAACAACGTGGGGAGCAGCGCCTCCGGCGTTCGGAGCGACTCGCGCACGGACCGCTGCACGAGCACCACGTACTTCGTCATGCCTGGAGCTCCTGGACCTCGCCGGCGACACGTTCACGCGTACGGCCCGTCGCGTCGAGGAACACCTCGTCGAGCGTCGGGTCCTGGTCCAGGCCGCGCCGCCGCCGCAGGTCGGCCTTCAGTTCCGCCGGCGTGCCCTCCGCGACGATCAGGCCGTCGTCGATGATCGCCAGCCGGTCGCACAGGTGGTCGGCCTCTTCCAGGTATTGGGTGGTCAGGAAGATCGTCGTGCCGCGCTCGTTGATCCTCCGCAGCTCGTCCCACACCGTCAGCCGGCTCGCAGGGTCCAGCCCCGTCGTCGGCTCGTCCAGGAAGAGGACCTCCGGCTCATGGACGAGCGCCGACGCGAGGTCGAGCCTCCGCTTCATCCCCCCGGAGTAGCCCTTGATGCGTCGGTCGGCATCCTCGACGAGGTCGACGAGCTCGAGCAGCTCCCGTGCCCGGTCGGCTGCCTCGGCTATCGAGGCGCCGAAGAGGCGAGCCTGGAGGATCACCAGCTCGCGGCCGGTCTGGCGGATGTCGAGCCCGGCATCCTGCAGGGCGACGCCGATCTTCCTGCGCACACCTTCGGGATCCTCGGTCACGTCGACCCCGGCGACGCGTGCGCTCCCCGAGGTGATCGTCATGAGGGTCGTCAGCATCCGGACGGTCGTCGACTTGCCGGCACCGTTCGGCCCGAGGAAGCCGAAGACCTCGCCGCTCTGCACATGCAGGTCGACGCCTCGGACCGCCTCGACGTCACCACCACGGCCGGTGTAGTGCTTGACGAGTTGCTCCGCTTCCACCGCAAAGGTCATGAGCCCGAGACCCTATCGTGCAGCAGCGGACATCGCCGACCGCGGCGCTAGCAGCCGAGGATGCCGGGCCACAGGTGGTTCACCTCGCGCTTGCACACCGGGATCTTCGTCCAGACGTCGGTCGCGAGATCGGTCGCGCGTTCCCCTTGGAACGCACATGTGTCGTCGACCGCGTCCAGACGGAGCGACGTCCCGTCCATCTCCCAGGTGTAGGTCCCGCGCTCGCGGGAGCAGTTGGGGTCGTTGAAGAGGGCGAGCCGGTTCCCGTCGACCTCGAAATGGCCCGTCGCGTGGAAGCCCGACATCTGGTGGTCCACGAAGTACGCGCCCTGGAAGAAGATCAGCGTCGTGACCCCCGGGTCGCGCGCATAGGGAAGGCAACGCCGGCAGGGGAACGGGAGCGCGGCGTTCGGACCTCCCAGGTCCTCGAGCGTGAGGATCAGCATGTAGGTCCCGTCGATCTCGGTCGGGACGGGCGAGGGGGCGGGTTCCGTGAACGGATACGGCCGCATGGTGATCGGCACGTCCTCGAGCGAGTCGGCGACCAGGATCGTCGGGCTCGCGCTGGGTTCGGGCGATGCGGACGCCGGAGACGAAGCGGAAGGCGTCCCGAGGTTCGAGACGACGACGACCACCGCGACGAGCAGCGATGCAGCGGCCACCGCGTACGGCGCGAGATCGCGCGACGACCGTCGATCCTTCATGGACACCCGCGGTCGATGATAGGGGCCGCCCGGCCCGTAGCATCTCGCGCGTGGCGATGGAGGCGAGACCGATCGAAGCCGTGGTGTTCGACATGGACGGCGTGCTGGTGGACTCCGAGCCGATCTGGCGAGCGGTCGAGCAAGAGGTGTTCGGCGGCGTGGGGATCGACATCACCCAAGACGACCTGCTGGAGACGATGGGCGTGCGGGTCGCCGACGTCGTGGAGCGCTGGCACCGCCGCCACCCCTGGGACGAGCCGAGCCGACAGGAGATCGCCGAGACGATCGTCGAGCGTGTCGCCGACGCGATCGAGCAGGGCGGCGCGCTGAACGAGGATGCGGTGAGAGCGGTCGAGTACGTCCACGGGCTCGGCCTCCGGCTCGCGCTCGCGTCCTCCTCGCCGATGCGGCTGATCCGCGCGGTGCTGTCGCTCGGCGGACTGACCGACCGGTTCGAGGTCGTGCTCACCGCGGAGGACGAGGAGGAGGGCAAGCCCCACCCCGCCGTCTACCTCGCGGCCGCCAGGGAGCTGGGGGTGCCCGCGGAGCGCTGTCTCGCGGTGGAGGATTCGCTCAACGGTGTCCGATCGGCGAAGGCCGCCGGGATGCTGTGCGTTGCGATCCCCCTCTCCGGTGTGACCGAAGGCTTCGAACGAGCGGATCTGGTGCTGGGCGCCATCGAGGAGTTCGACGATCGAGTCTGGGCGGGCACGGGGTCGGCCCCGGCGCCGGTTCCGTCGGATCGATGAGCGCCAGCTAGCATCGGAGCCATGCGTCGAGGAGCGGGATGAACGAGGTTCCTACCATCACGCTCGCGAACGGGGTCGCCATGCCCGCCCTCGGACTCGGGACGTCGCCGATGGGCGACGACGAGACCGAGGCGACCGTCATCGCTGCGATCGGCGCCGGCTACCGGCTCATCGATACCGCTGAGAACTACCGGAACGAGCGTGGTGTCGGTCGCGGGATCCGGGCGAGCGGTGTCGACCGCGACGAGGTCTTCGTCACGACGAAGTTCAACGAGCGGTGGCACGGCTTCGAGGAAGCCCAGCAGGCGTTCGCGAACAGCGCGGAGCGTCTCGGCCTCGATCGCATCGATCTGCTGCTGATCCATTGGCCCAACCCGAGGAAGGATCGGTACGTAGACGCGTGGCGAGGGCTCATGAAGCTGCTCGAGGACGGCAAGGTCCGCGCGATCGGCGTCTCCAACTTCAAGCCGGCTCACCTCGACCGGCTGCTCGAGGAGACCGGCGTGACTCCTCACGTGAACCAGATCGAGCTCGACCCGAGGATCACGAGGGCCGAGGAACGGCGGTACCACGCCGATCACGGCATCGTGACCGAGAGCTGGTCGCCGATCGGCGCGGGCGGCGACCTGCTCGCCGACGCGACGCTCGGCGACGTCGCGCGGGCCCACGGCAAGACGCCGGCGCAGGTCGTGCTCAGGTGGCACGTGCAGCTCGGGCTCATCCCGATCCCCAAGTCATCGAAGCCGAATCGGCTCGAAGAGAACATCGACGTGTTCGGATTCGAGCTCAGTGCGGAGGACATGGACCGGTTGGCAAGCCTCGATCGCCACGGTGGCGCCACGGACTCCGACCGTTTCGGCCACTGATCGCGGTCTCGCCCGCTGCGAGGTCGCTCGCTACGATGCGACCCATGCCTCGTTCGGTCTGGAAGGGAACGCTCAGCTTCGGGCTCGTCGCGATCCCGGTCTCCCTGTATCCGGCGACCGAGGCGAAGGACGTGCGGTTCCACCTGTTCGACCGCGAGGGAAGGCGCGTTCGCTATCGAAGGGTCGTGGAGAGCGACCCTTCTCTCGGAGAGCCCGGCGAGGAGGACGTCGGGTCCACTCCCGCGGGCACGGATCCGGACGAAGAAGAGGGTCCCGAGGAGACGGAGGTCGCCTACGAGGATCTCGTCCGGGGCTACGAGGTGGAATCGGAGAGCTACGTCTTCCTGGAGACCGCCGACATCGAACGCGCGCGTCCGTCGCCGAGCAGGGTGATCGACCTCGAGCACTTCGTCCGGCTCGAGGAGATCGATCCGGTGTACTTCGAGAAGGCCTACTACGTGGTGCCGGGACCGGGGGCGGAGAAGTCGTACGACCTGCTCCTGCGGACGCTGCGTGAGACCGGCCGGGTCGGCATCGGTCGGTTCGTCCTCAGGACGAAGCCCCATCTTGTCGCGCTCCGACCCATGGAAGGGGTACTCGCGCTCGAGACGCTGTACTTCGGCGACGAGGTGCGCGACGCCACTCGGCTGGTGAGCGGCGTCGGAAGTGCCGTCACGGAGCGGGAGATCGACATCTCCAAGCAGCTCGTCGAGGCTCTCGCGACCGACTGGGACCCCTCGCAGTTCGCCGACGAGTATCGAGAAGAGCTCATGCGGATGATCTCCGAGCGGACGCCCGAGCGCATCGAGGAGCCGTCCGAAGAGCCCTCCGCCGACGTCGGTTCGCGCATGGGAGATCTGATGGACGCGTTACGGCGAAGCGTCGAGCAGGCGAAGGCCGGCAAGAAGGGGAAGAGAAGTCGCCGCGCCGGCTAGCTTCGGACGAACCGCGACTCGATCCCGCCCGTAGACCTCTCGAACGGAAACCGAGGGAGGTCGGATGAGACGGATCAGAGTGGTGGCGGTGGCCGCGCTCTTCGCGCTGGCGATGGCGGGGTGTTCCGACGATGGGGAGACCGACGGTGGGGCCGAGCCGCAGCCCGAGGAGACCGCGGACGCGACCGTCGCCGTCGAGGACTCGGACCTGGGTCAGATCGTGGTCGACGCCGGCGGGAAGACGCTGTACGTCTTCCTCGCCGACGAGGGAAGCGACAGCACCTGCTACGACGATTGCGAGGCAGCCTGGCCGCCGCTCACCGTCGACGGCGATCCCGCTGCAGGCGACGGCATCGACGGGTCGCTCCTTGGGACGACTGAGCGAGAGGACGGGTCCACGCAGGTGACGCTCGACGGTCACCCGCTCTATTACTTCGCGTCCGACGCGACCGCGGACGACATCAACGGCCAGGGTGTGGGCGACGTCTGGTTCGTCGTGTCGCCGGAGGGCGAGGCGATCCAGACCTAACCGCGGTCGGCCCTTCTCATCCGCTCCTCATCTGCATGGGGCATGCTGAACCACACCCATGCGCGCGCTCGTGATCGAGGACGGATCGAAGATGGCCGCCCTCCTGCGGCGAGGTCTGCAGGAAGAGGGGTTCGCCGTCGACGTCGCGGCGACGGGCGAGGACGGCTCGTGGCTCGGCACCGAGAACGACTACGACGTGATCCTGCTCGACGTCATGCTCCCCGACGTCGACGGGTTCGAGGTCTGCCGGAGCTTGCGCGCGGCCGACCGATGGGCGCCGATCCTCATGCTCACGGCGCGGGACGGCGTCCAGGACCGCGTCGCGGGCCTCGACGCCGGCGCCGATGACTACCTGACGAAGCCCTTCTCCTTCGACGAGCTCTTCGCGCGCGTGCGGGCGCTCCTCCGGCGAGGGCCGTCGGAGCGCCCGCCCGTGCTCACCGTCGGTGACCTCGTCCTGGATCCTGCGACCCGCCGCGTCTCGCGCGGGGACCGGGAGATCGACCTCACGCCGAAGGAGTTCGGGCTCCTGGAGCTCTTCCTCCGCCATCCCGACGAGGCGCTCTCGCGGACGCGGATCCTCGAGCATGTCTGGGACTTCGCGTACGACGGCGACTCCAACGTGGTGGACGTCTACGTGCGCTACCTCCGGGAGAAAGTTGACCGGCCGTTCGGGCGGCGGTCGATCGAAACGGTGCGGGGCGTCGGGTATCGCCTCCGGGAGGAGTCGTAGGTGCGGCTGCCGATCAGAACGAGACTGACCCTCGTCTTCGCGGGCGTGACGCTGGTCGTCCTCGCCGCGGCGGCGGCGGCCCTCCTCTTCGGCTTCCGGGCCGAGCTGAGGCGAACCGTCGACGAGGGGCTGCGAGCCCTCACGTTTTCCATCCGGGACGACCCGGCCTCCCGCCTCTCGGCGGTGGCGTCGGACGAGGTCTTCGCGCAATACCTCCCTCCCGACGGGCCCCTCGTGACGACCACGGGGCTCGCGGAGCCGCTGCTTCCCCCGGCGGCGACGGAACGCCTGAACGGCGCCCGGTTCTTCGACCGCCTGGTCACGACGTCGGAGGAACGCGTCCCGGCTCGCATCCTCGCGTCTCCGCTCGACGGCGGGATCCTCGTCGTCGGCGTGGACGTTGAGGATCAGAACGAGGCGGTCGCTCGACTCACAGCGCTCGTGGCCGTCGGCGCACCGGTGCTGCTTCTCGCGCTCTCGGTGCTGGGTTGGATCCTGGCGGGGGCCGCACTCCGCCCCGTCGAAGAGCTCCGGTCCGAAGCGTCGGCGATCTCCACCAGCGAACCCGACCGGCGCCTGCCCGTGCCCAAGACCGGCGACGAGCTCCAGCGTCTGGCCGAGACGCTGAACGGCATGCTCGATCGGTTGCACGCAGCCCTCGACCGCGAGCGGCGGTTCGTCGACGAGGCCAGCCACGAGCTGCGGACACCGCTCGGGATCCTCAAGGCCGAGGTGGATCTCGCGCTGAAGGAACCGCGGAGCCGTGATGAGCTCGAGTCGGCGCTCAGGAGCATCGCGCATGAGACGGAGCGGCTGCGCCGGCTGACGCAGGATCTCCTCGTGCTCGCCCGGTCGGATCGCGGGCGTCTGCCGGTCCATCGTCACGACGTGGACGTCTCGGAGATCGTCGAGCGTGTGGTCGCAGAGTTCGAGGATCGCGCCCGAGCCGGCGGCGTCAGCCTTCGAGCCTCCGGCTCGGGCGTGCGGGCACGCGTGGACGGCGACCGGCTCCGACAGGCGGTCGAGAACCTCGTGGACAACGCCGTCCGTCATGCAGGCCGGGGTGGGGCCGTCGACGTGCGGGCGGATCTCGACGGCGACCGGCTCCGCGTCGTCGTGAGCGACTCCGGCCCGGGATTCCCCACCGATCTCCTGGAGAGGGTCTTCGAGCCGTTCGCGCGCGCCGACGACGATCGAGAGGCCGAGGGCGCGGGACTGGGACTCGCGATCGTCCGGGCGGTCGCCGAGGCGCACGGCGGCTCCGCGACCGCCCGGAACCGCGAGGACGGAGGCGCCTCCGTCTCGCTCGACCTTCCGACCTGAGCACCTCACCTTCCTCTCACGGTCTTCTCACCGAGCGGTTGCCACGATGGGTCCGAACCGAGAGAGTCGAGAGGAAGGAGCACCCCGGATGGATAGGAAACGGAAGTTGATCGCCGGCGGAGCGCTCGCGCTGGTCGTCCTGGCGGGCGGCACCACACTCGCGATCGCATCGGCGAGCGATGACGACCAGCCGCTCACGGGATCGGCGCTCGAGCAGGCGACCGCGGCGGCGCTCGCACACACGGGCGGAGGCACCGTCATCGAGAGCGAGGCGGGCGACGACGGGGCGGCGTTCGGGGTCGAGATCCAGCTCGACGACGGCAGCGTCGTGGAGGTCGCGCTCGATGCGAACTTCAACGTGATCGGCGATCCCGTCGACGACGACGGCGCCGGTGAAGGTGCGGGAGACGAGGGCGCCACGGAGAGCGGCACCGACGACTAACCGCTACATGACCTCGACGAGGATCGTGTGGTGGCCGGTCGCGCCGTCGGGGAACGGCTCGGCGAGGCCGGATGTCTGCGTCTCGCCCTCGCCGTCGGTCGCGCGGACCGCCAGCGAGTGCGACCCCGGCGTGGCGTCCCACCGATAGACCCACTGCCGCCAGGTGTCGACCGTGTCGGAGGCCCCGAGCTCCGCCTCCTCCCAGTCGCCGTCGTCGACCCGCACCTCCACGCGTTCGATGCCTCGATGCTGCGCCCAAGCGACACCCGCGACCGGCACGGGCCCCGGTGCGAGTCGCGCGCGAGCGGTGGGCGTGTCGATCCTCGATTGCGTCTTGACCGGCGCCTCCTTCGCCCATCCGCGCTGGATCCAGTAGGCGTCGTAGGCGTCGAGCGTCGTCAGCTCGAGCTCGACGAGCCACTTCGTCGCCGACACGTAGCCGTAGAGGCCGGGGACGACCATCCGGACCGGGAAGCCGTGCTCGAGCGGGAGCGGCTCGCCGTTCATCGAGACGGCGAGCATCGCGTCCCTGCCGTCCATCGTGATCGCCGTCGGGGTACCGATCGTGAATCCGTCGGCGGAGCGAGAGACGATCTGCGACGCCTCCGCACGCACGCCCGCCTCGCGCAGGAGGTCGGTGAGGGGCGCCCCGATCCAGCGCGCGTTCCCCACGTAGGGCCCGCCGACCTCGTTCGACACGCACGCGAGGGTGATGTCGCGTTCGATCATCGGGCGCGCCAGGAGCTGGTCGTAGTCGAGGGTGATCTCGCGATCGACCATCCCGTGCACCCGGAGCGTCCACGTGGCCGCGTCGATCGCGGGCACGAACAGCGCCGTGTCGACCCGATAGAAGTCGGGGTTCGGTGTGAGGAACGGAGCCACCCCGGGCACGTCGAGATCGGCTCCGTCAGGGAGCGGCGGAAGGGCGTCGACCGGTGGAGGGATCGTCGCGGCCGCGCGTGACGCCGAGGCGTCCGCACGGCTGGTGAGCATCCGGCCGAGACCCCCGGCGACGGCGGCGATGCCGACCGCCGCGGCACCGGCCTGGATGAACCGCCGGCGGTCGTAGCCGCGGATCGCCGGCGTGGGCGGCCCGGGATCCGAGGGCGCCGCTTCCGGAAGTCCGGCCACGTGCCGGAGCCATCGGAACGTCACGACGCCGGCCACGGCGCCTGCGATCGACGGGATCGCGTCCACGAGGTCGTTCGTCGGGCGCGTGACGGCGGCGGCCGCGCCGATCGCCCCCAGGACCACCGACCCGACGATGCCGAGGCGCGGCCGCCGCACCGACGCGGCGCCCAGAACGGCGACGACGATCGTGAGCACGACCCCGATCCCGATCAGGAGGACGACCTTGTCCTGTTCGCCGAACGTCTTGATCGCGAACGACTTCAGCCACTCCGGGCTCGCGTCGACCGCCGCCCCTCCCACGGCGACGATCGGGGAGGAGCCGGGTCCGAAGAAGGCGGCGAGGAGCTCCGCCGTCCCGAGCGCGACCATGGCCGCGAGCACCCCGATCGCCGCGCCCACAGATCGACCGGCGGGCGGCGTGGTCCGCGCCTGCTCCTCGCCCACGTCGATCGGTGTCCCCATGGAGGTTGACGTTACGACTCTCGGGAAGGCCTTACGGGGCGGCCCGTCGCGGGTCGATCGTCGGCCGCCGGTATCGCCCACGGTCGCTGCGGGATAGGCTTCGCCGAACGCTCACCCCCCACAGGAGGTTCGGATGTCGCGACGCCTCATCGCCCTCATCGGCGCGCTCGGCCTGGCTCTCGTGCTCCTCCCGTCCCCAGCCGCCGCGAGCCCCGTCACCGTGAAGGTCATGACGCTCAACATCTTCTACGGGGGCGACGAGTGGAACCTGGACACCGGACAGTGGTGCGTCGACAAGGCGGGCTGTCCGGAGACGATGCAGCACGTCATCTCGACGATCGAGGCCGCCGACCCCGACATCATCGGCCTCCAGGAAGCCACCGCGAATGAGTGCGTGCTGGCCGACATGCTGGGCTGGTACTGCGAGCCTCGCCTCCAGCTGATCTCTCGATTCCCTCTGATCGACCCTCCGGGCGCGAACGGCGACTACATCCTCGCCGAGGTGGCGTCCGGTCGCTTCGTCGCCATCTCGAACGTCCACCTGCCCTCCGACCCGTACGGCCCGTACTGGGTGCGCGACGGCGAGCCGAGGTCGGCGGTGCTCGACCTCGAGCGATCGACGCGACTGCCCGCCATCGAGCGGCAGCTCGATGTCCTGCCCGGGCTGGCCGCGAGCGGGATGCCGGTCTTCCTGACCGGCGATTTCAACTCGCCGTCGCACCTCGACTGGACCCCCGCGGTGGACGCGGTAAGGGAACAGGTTCGATACCCGGTGGTCTGGCCCGTCTCGAAGGCGCTGGCCGACGCCGGCTTCCGCGACTCGTACCGTGAGGTGCATCCCGATCCGGTCGCCGTGCCCGGATTCACGTGGACGCCTCCGGGGACGCTCGAATCGGTTCCCGACGAGGTCCACGACCGGATCGACTGGGTCCTCGTCCAGGGTGCCGCCGAGACGCTCGGGACGAAGCTGGTCGGCGAGGCCGGCGGACCCGACGTGGATGTGGAGCGGGATCCGTACCCCACCGATCACCGAGGCGTCGTGTCGACCTTCCGCGTCGAGCCCGCGAACCCCGCGCCGTTCGCGGCGGTGGCGGCACGCCGTGTCTTCGTCGGGGAGGATCTGACCGTTCGGTTCCACGGGCCCGGCGCCCACGTCGTCCTCGCGCGCGCCGGGAACGGACCGGGCGCCGCACTGGCATCCCGACCGACCGGTGGGGCAGCCGACGGCGCTCTCACGTTCCCGACGGGCGGTCTCGCGCCGGGGGTGCACGAAGCGCTCCTCGTGAGCTCGGGCGGCACCGTCCTCTCCCGAAGTCCGTTCTGGCTCTACGCGGCCGGGACGTCGCCGAGCCTGCGGACCTCCAAGGAGGTCTACGAGGTCGGGGAGCCCATCCGCGTGCGGTGGCGGGCCGCGCCCGGGTACCGATGGGACTGGATGGGGGTGTTCGCGCCCGGGCGCGGCCCCGCGCAGAACGCCGAGGACTGCAACGCGGGAGTCTGCGGGAACGGGCACTACCTGCTCTACGACTACACGAACACACTGATCCAGGGCTCCCGGCTGATCGGACCGTCCTCCTTCCCGGGATATCGAACCTGGCCCTTGAAGGTCGGGAGCTATGAGATCCGTCTCCTGATGGACGACGGGTATCGACTCCTCGCGATCTCCAACTCCTTCAAGATCGTGCACGCGTCGACGTAGCCGAGCGCGGAGCCGGCACCGTCGTCGGCATCCGCCGGCCGCATGGTTCGCCCGCAGGTGGTGACGGGCGCGCTAGGTTGTCGCAGACATGTCTCCCGTCATGGTCATCGTGCTGGTCGTGGTCGTGCTGATCGTCGTCACGTACCTCTTCGGCCTCAAACCCGATCCCGTCCGTGGTCGCCGGCCGACGCCCGGGATCCTCCGGCGTCGCTCCAAGTGGCGGAAGGTCCTGCCGCTCATCCCGCTCCTGGCCGCGGTCGGGTGCCTCGTCCTTGCGTTCACCGGCTTCCGGTTCAACCTCACGGAGACGTCGCCGACGATCCTCCTCGTGATGGACGTCTCGGAGTCGATGAACGGGACCGACGTCGCGCCGAACCGACTGGCCGCTGCCGAAGCGGCCGCGAACGCGTTCCTGGAAGAGCTTCCGCCCGACTTCCGCGTCGGCCTGGCGACGTTCGCGGGCGACGCCCAAGTCGTCGTGTCCCCGACCCAGGAACATCAAGAGGTCGTGCAGGCTCTCGGCGGGCTCACGACATCTCGCGGAACGGTCATCGGCGACGGCCTCACCGTGGCCCTCGACGCCGTGGAAGAGATCCGGCTGGACGCGCA
Source organism: uncultured Actinomycetota bacterium (assembly GCA_963750945.1). Lineage (GTDB taxonomy): Bacteria > Actinomycetota > UBA4738 > UBA4738 > HRBIN12 > JAJNBA01. Next base: position 142,461 of record CAVVSH010000015.1, read on the forward strand.
AGGAACCCCGGCAGCGGCGGTGCTGATCTCGGATGGCCGTGACACGGGAAGTGAGACCCCCCCAGAGGAGGCGGCGGAACGAGCGCGCTCCCTCGCCGTACCGGTCTACACGGTGGTGGTGGGACAGGTGGCAGAGGGGACCGACGGCCCCGGGGCCAACCTCGAGGCCCTCGAGGTGATCGCCTCCACGAGCGGCGGCGAGACCTTCACCGCCGAGACGGCGGACGAGCTCACCAGTTTGTACGAGACCCTGGGTTCCGAGCTGTCCCTGGACCTCGACGTCAAGCCGTCCACGAGGCCCCTCGTGATCGCGGCCATCGCTCTCGCCCTCGTGGCCGGCATCATGCTCGTGCTCATGCCGCGATAACGGCGATCCGGCTCCGTAGGTCTCCTCCCCGTTTCCCATCGTCGGGTCATGGGAATGGGACCTCCATCGGGCGGAACGCTCGGCGTCCAGCATGAGGAGGAGTCATGGGCCAGCAGGTGAAGGAAGTGATGACGACCGGACCGATCACCCTCGACCGCGATGCCTCGCTCGCGGAGGCGGCTCGCGTGATGCGTGATCGGGGTATCGGAGACGTGATCGTCGTCGAGGGGGACGATGCCGAAGGGATCGTGACCGATCGAGACATCGTGATCCGTGGCGTTGCAGAGGGTGCAGATCCGAACACGACACGGCTGGGACAGGTCGTGAGCGGCGACCTGACGTCGGTCGCCCCCGACGACCCCGTGGAGAGAGCGCTCGAGCTGATGCGCGAGAAGGCTGTACGTCGTCTTCCCGTCCTCGAAGGTGGCAAGCCCGTCGGCGTCGTCTCCCTCGGCGACCTCGCCATCCAGAGGGACGCCGGTTCCGTGCTCGCCGACATCAGCAACGAGCCGGACGATCGATAGGAGGCGCCGGACGTTCCTCGATTCGCGGACGCGGAGTGACGGATGACTGAGGAGATGATCCTGGGGATCACCCTCATCATCGGGATCGGCATCACCATCGTTCTGATCTCGACGATGGCGTTCGCCATCCATCGGGAGCGTCGCTCCGCCGGGCTCGCCCGGATCTGGTCGAACTTCGGGCTGTCCCTCGCGTTCCTCGCGCTGTTCCTCATCAGCTGGATCGCGCAGGCGGTCGCCGAATGGGGCACCTACGTGCAGGAAGTGCAGGAACATGGTGGCACGCCGGCGATGTCGGACTTCTTCGTCCAGTTCGGTCAATCGACGTTCGAGAACTGGCAGTCGGAGTTCCTGCAGCTCTTCTCGTTCGTGGTGTTCTCTGCGATCTTGATCCACCACGGGAGTGCGGAGTCCAGGGATGGGGAGGACCGCATCGAGCAAGCCCTGAAGCGGATCGAGAAGCGGCTGGACGACGCGGGGATCGGTACGTCCGCGTCGTCGTAGCCGCGGGCGCCCACGGGCGCCCTTGCGTGTGGGATCGGAGATTTCCGGGTACGAGGCTTGCGCACATGCGCAGCACGGCCGGCGGGGACCTTGGATGGGAGCCGGAGGGGAGCCACGCATGGATGTCGAATCGGCTCGCAAGGAGGTACATCCGGAGGAAGCACCGGAGACCGAACGGCTGCTCGCCGTCCTGGATGAGGCCGTCGCCGCCCTCCGGAGCGCGGACATCACGTTCCTCCTCATGGGGGGCCTAGCCGCGTCGGTCCTCGGGCGGAACCGCGGCGTCACCGACATCGATCTCTTCGTCCGGGACCGCGACGTCGGAGCCGTCCTGTCGGCATTCGGAGATGCCGGCTTCGAGACGTTGGTCGTCTCGCCGAATTGGCTCGCGAAGGGATTCAAGGATGACATCCTCGTGGACGTCATCTCACGGTCCACACACGACATCACGCTCACGGACGAGATCTTGGAGCGGGCGACAGAGGTCGACGTTCACGGACGACGGCTCCCGTGCGTCGCGCCCGAGGATCTGATCGTGATGAAGGCGGTCGCCACGACGGAGGACACCGCACGGTACTGGTTCGACGCCCTGAGCCTGCTCGGCCGCCCAGACCTGGACTGGGCATACCTCGCTCGCCGGGCGAAGCAACACGGTGCGAGACGGCTGCTGGCGCTTCTTTTCTTCGCTCGATCGATGGATCTCCTGGTGCCCGACGAGATCGTCGAGGACCTGGTGGACGCCGTTCGTCCGCTCGCGAGCCGGACCGGTGAGTGAACCCCGGTACGAGCAGGAGCGGATCCGGCAGGCCCTCGCGACCGACCCGCGAGTGGGCGAGCCTGAGCTGAGCGTCGACGTGGTCGCAGGGCGCGTGCTGGTAACCGGAACCGTACCGAGCGAGAAGGTTCGCGAGGCGATCGACGAGGTCGTCGCGGAGGTGGCCTCCGGCGTCGCACTGGACAACCGCGTCACGGTGGCTTCGACGGAGGAGCCCAGCGGGGAAGAGACGATCGCGTGATCCGGTTGGCGGCCGTCGGAGACGTGCACTGCGGAACGGACGTGCGCGAGCAGATCCGAGCCCAGTTCGCCTCGGTTCCCGACCACGCCGACGCGCTCCTGCTCGCGGGAGACCTGACCAGGCTTGGGCTCCCCGAGGAGGCTGAAGTACTCGCCGACGCCCTGCGGGATCTCCGGGGTATGCCGATCGCGGGGGTCTTGGGCAACCACGACTATCAGAGCAACCGGCAGGACGAGGTTCAGGCGATCTTCGGATCCGTGGGCGTCCAGATGCTCGAAGGGAGCTCCGTCGTGTGGGAGATCGGCTCAGTGCGGGTGGCGGTCGCCGGTACCAAGGGGTTCGGCGGAGGCTTCGAGGGGACCCACGCCACGGCGTTCGGAGAGCCCGAGATGAAGGGTTTCGTCGAGCACACCCGTTCGCTCGCCGATCGCCTCGACACATGCCTGCAGGCGATGGACCCCGCCGACCTCACGGTCCTGTTGCTGCACTACGCGCCCGTCCGCGAGACCCTCACCGGCGAGCCGCGGGAGATCTTCCCGTTCCTGGGCAGCTATCTGTTCGCGGAGCTGGCGGACCGGCACGGAGTGGATCTGGTGCTCCACGGGCATGCCCACCGAGGCGTGGAACGAGGGCGAACGCCCGGTGGGATCCCCGTCCGCAATGTGGCACAGGCGGTGATCCAGCAGGGATACGCCGTGTACACGCTGGATCCCGCCGGACGCGGGTCCGCGGCCAAGGGCGGCGCGGCGGCTGCCACCCCCGCTCGGTCCGAGTAGGACGGGTCCCACTCGGGTATCTCGGAGGACACATGCGTGATCTGATGCTCGATCGGTCGAGGAGGGGGCATGCCGAGACGCTGCCCTCTGCCCGCGGCCCGTTCAGCGAGGAGATGCTCGGCCTCCTCGCGGGACGTGAGGTCCGTTCCGGTCGGCCGTCACCACCGGAGGACCCGTTCGACGACGACGACCTGCACCTAGCGCTCTACCTCGCCTACGAGCTGCACTACCGAGGGCTTCCGGGCGTTCCCGACGATCTCGAGTGGGACCGTTTCGATCCTCGCGGTTCGACGCCGACTCGAGGCGATGTTCGAGGCGAGCCTCCGTCGCACGATCGGACGGCTGGAGGTGGAGCCCGGCGAGGTGGCCGAGGTCCTCCGCGCGGTCGTCTCACCGCCGGGCGCGGACTCACTCTCCGCCTTCGTGGAGCGAGAGGCCACTCTCGACCAGGCTCGCGAATTCCTGATCCACCGGTCGGCCTATCAGCTGAAGGAGGCAGATCCGCATTCGTGGGTGATCCCGCGGTTGGAGGGCGCGGCGAAGACGATGGTGATGGAGATCCAGTACGACGAATACGGAAGCGGTGACCCGGCCTGGATGCACGCCGAGCTGTTCCGCTCGACGATGATCGCCGCGGGTCTCGACGGCTCGTACGGGGCATACGTCGATCGCCTGCCCGGCAGCACGCTCGCGACGGTGAATCTGATCTCTCTCTTCGGACTCCACCGCCGCTGGCGAGGAGCACTGATCGGCCATCTCGCAGCGTTCGAGATGACGTCGAGTTTGCCGAATCGAGGCTATGGCAACGGCTTCCGTCGGCTGGGATTCGATGCGGAGGCTCGACGCTTCTTCGATGAACACGTCGTCGCCGATTCGGTGCACGAGGTGCTCGCATGTGACCTCGCGGTCGAGGTCGCGTCCAGGGAACCGGCCCTCGCGGCCGACATCATCTTCGGGGCGCAGGCGCTCGACGTCCTCGAAGGCCGAGCCTCGGCCGCTCTCCTGCGCGCGTGGCGCGCGGGAACGTCCGCGTTGCTTGAGGGCGCGGTCGTCACACGGTGAACAGCTCTCTCTCCTACGTCCTGCCGCTCCGATCTCGTCCGGGGGACGAGGGAACGGAGGATCTGACCGGATACCTGGAGTGGCTCTCGACGCGGGTTGAACTCGTGATCGTGGACGGTTCCGACCGGGATCCGTTCTCCATCCATCGGGATCTGTGGAGCCCGTTCGCCACCCATGTCCCACCGGCCGACGACATCCGTTGCGCCAACGGGAAAGTGCGGGGTGTGCTGACCGGGCTCCGGCTGGCCACTCACGAGCACGTTGTCATCGCGGACGACGACGTCCGCTACGACGACGAAGGGTTGCGCCGCATGACCAGACTCCTCGCAGACTCCGACCTGGTTCGACCCCAGAACTACTTCGACCCCCTTCCGTGGCACGCCCATTGGGATACGGCGCGCATCTTGTTGAATCGGGCGGTCGGAAGCGATTTCCCGGGCACCCTCGGCGTCCGACGCTCATTCCTGGCCTCGGTCGGGGGCTACGACGGAGACGTCCTGTTCGAGAACCTCGAGCTGATGCGAACCGTGGCGGCGGCAGGTGGCAGGATCGTCGATGAGCCGACGCTGTTCGTCCGCCGCCGACCGCCGACCTTCGGCCGATTCCTCGAACAGCGCCCACGGCAGGCCTACGACGACTGGGCACAGCCGTTGCGGTTCGCGGTCTTCCTGAGCACGGGGCCCGCACTCGCGGTCCTGGCGCGACGTCGACCCCGCGGTCTCGTGATCGTGGCCGGAGCCACGATCCTCGTCGCGGGGGTCGGCCGAGCCAGGCACGGGGGTCGGCGGGTCTTCGACCGAGCGTCCCCCTTGTTCGCTCCGCTCTGGGTCGGCGAGCGGGCGACCCTCGCGTGGGTGGCCCTGGCCCGGAGGTTGATCGGCGGGGGTTGCCCGTACGCGGGAACGGTCATCGGACGGGCGGCGAATCCGACCCGCGTGCTGAGGCGGAGGATCCGTTCACCGCTCTCGGGCTGAAGGGAACGAGTTTGTGGGTCCCGTCGCAGAACGGCTGCACTGCAGACCGCCCGCAACGACACAACGCATTGACCTTTCGCCGTGTCGACACCTCGTTGCCACGCTCGTCCAGTAGGCGGAGCGGGCCGCGCACGAGCAGAGGCCCGTCGGATGTGACGCGAACGATCGTGATGTCGTCCTTCCGATTCATGCGTTCACCCGATCTGGACCTCGCGTTCGGCTCCCTGCTGGTCCTCGATGCAGAACCGGGTTGCCGGTCGAGCGGACAGTCGCGCCGCGCCGATCGGCTTGCCACACGCTTCACAGATCCCGTAGCTGCCGTTGGCCAGCCGTGCCTCGGCGTGCTCGATGTCGGCCAGTTGGGCGTCGAGGTCCTGGACGATCGAGAGGTCCCTGGATCGCTCGAACATCTCCGACCCGGCATCGGCGAGATGGCCTCCCGCGCTGGGGTCTCCCGTCGCCACGCGTTCGACGTCCTCGGTGGCTTGCGTCAGGCTCTCCTTCAGCTCTAGGAGGCGCGACCGCTCCTCATCCAGGAGCTTCCGATTCCTGCCCATATCGGTCATCCGTTTCCCTCCGATCAAGTCGCCTCTCGGCGTGTCCTCACTCTCTTTTCCCCGGTGGAGGCGGCTCCATGCATCCTCCGCTCGACGAGCTAGAGACGAACTGCGGGAACGGTGGGAGTCGCGACCATCGGCTGTTCGGGTGATGGCTCCGGATCGTCGGGGGCCACCCTTCGCCCGATTGACGCGGAGCGCCACGGCACGCACGCTCATCTTCTCCCGGGAAGGAGGGTTCCCCGAAGATGCGTCGTGTCGTGGTCGCGTGCATGCTGGCGTTGTCGCTGGCTGTTCCGTCGACCCTGGCATCGGCAGCTCCACGCGAAGACGACACCGGTACCAGTCGCGCGCGACTCGCCGACGCGGATGGGGATCGCCTCGATGACGGGCTCGAGCGTCGCATGCGAAGGGACGAACGTGGCGGTCGACACGCGGTGGTGGTGGCGACCGACGGCTCCATCACGCTCGCTGGTATCCGGCGGAGCGTCGGACCGTTCTCCGTCTCGCGCAGGCTCGGCATCGTCCACGGGTTCTCAGCCCACCTGACGGACAGGCAGATCCGCCGGCTCGCATCGACGCCGGGCGTCGTCCGGATCGACCACGATGCGAAGGTCCGGATCACGATGGATGCCTCGCGAGCCGACTACGGAGTGCAGGCTGCTCGATCCACCTTCGGCCTCACCGGTGGCGGGGCCGACGTATGCGTTCTCGACACCGGCGTCGACGCCGCGCACGAGCAGCTGGACTCGAAGTCGATCGTGTGGTCCGACTTCATCGATGGCGTGGCCACGCCGTACGACGACCACGGTCACGGCACGCATGTGGCCTCGATCGCCGTCGGCGACGGCGTCGGAGGCTCGCTCGCCGCGCGGTTCGGGGGTGTCGCACCTGCCGCGGGACTCTTCGCCGGGAAGGTGTTGGACGCCGAAGGATCCGGCGACGAGAGCGGGATCATCGCGGGCATCGAGTGGTGTGCAGGGGATCCCGACGTCGACGTCATCTCGATGAGCCTCGGCACGCTGCTGCCATCCGACGGATCCGACGTGCTCAGTCTCGCCGCGAACGCAGCCGTCGCCGACGGCAAGATCGTCGTCGTGGCGGCCGGGAACTCCGGCGACGCACCCGACACCATCGGGGCGCCGGGCGCCGCCGCCGACGCGATCACGGTCGGAGCGGCGTCGGAGTGGTCGGCGGCCCACGCCACCGCGAACCATTCGGACGGCATCTTCCTGGCCTACTTCTCGAGCCGAGGTGGAGAGACGTTCGCCGGTGACATGAAGCCCGACATCGTTGCGCCGGGGGTCACGATCAGGGCCGCGAACGCGAACACGACGAGCGGCTACGTCGTGCACAGCGGCACGTCGATGGCGACGCCCTTCGCCGCCGGTTCGATCGCGCTCGCTCTTCAAGCGGCCCCCGGGTGGTCGTCCGACCAGGTCCAGGGCGCCCTCGAGGCGACGGCGGAGGACTTCGGTCCGCCCGGGAAGGATCAGGATTGGGGGGCGGGGTTGCTCGACGTGCTCGCGCTCACCGCCGAGGCCGAGGGACAGTCCGGAGCGACCCCGTTCCCACGGCACGTTCACGTGTCGGGAGTCGTGCCCGACGGTGGCGAGTGGACGTACGCGTTCGATCTCGCGGCCGCCGACCTGGGGGTCCCGATCGCGGCGTCGATCGTGTCCGAGGGGGAGTGGGTGTGCCGGATCGAGATCCCGGACTTCGGATGCCTCGACGGCCAATGGTCGCCGGACCTGGACGCCGAGCTCGTGGACCCGGACGGAGATCCGATCGCGCTGAGCCAGTGCATGGACGGGGCGGAGTGTGGCTCCGGTCGCCAGGAGACCCTGCACGCGATGCCGACGGTCGCCGGCACCTATCAGATCCGCGTCTACGCGTTCCTCGGGGCACCGAACGACGGTCTCGGGGGAGGCTTCGAGCTCGATCTCTCGACCGGTCCCGCCGGCGACGGCGCGCCGCCCCCACCTCCGCCACCGCCGAGCTCGGTGCACGTGGGCGACCTGGACCAGAGCTCGCTGACCCTCACCTCGACCCGCTGGCGGGCACGCGCCACGATACGGGTGCACAACGGAGACCATGGCCCCCTCCCCGGACTCGTGGTCAGCGGGAGGTTCGGAACGAACGGCGCGGTGCTCACGTGCACGACCGGCCCGGGTGGCGGGTGCACCCTGAGGCGGGATCTCAGAAGGACGCGCGCGAGCATCGGCTTCGTGGTGCTCGGACTCTCGAAACCGTCGTACGTCTACGCCGCCGGCAGCAACCACGACCCCGACGGCGATAGCGATGGCACCAGGATCACCGTGACCCGGCCTTGATCGGCCGGGTCACGGTCCTTCCCATCTGAAGACGTCCACGTCGACGTCGACGTGGATGTCGGTCAGTCGTCGTCGTCGGCGTCGGTGTCGTTCACTGCAGTCGCGGCGGCAACGACACGCGTCGTGGGGAAGAAACCACCGACGAGCGCCAAGATGCCTCCGGCGAGCACCATCCACAGGCCGATGCCTATGTCCTCGAGCGAATCCAGTGATCCGGAGCGCCCGAGCTGGATCACCACGAGCGTGAACGTCACGAGCGCGACCGCGCCGGCGAACCGCGTGAGCCAGCCGCCCTTGAATGCCAGGCCGAGGATGATGACGGCCCCACAGATGGCGGTGACCAGTCCGGCGGAGGAAAAGAACCCGGCGGTGCCGGCGTCCGTCTCCCACAAGCCCTGGATGGCAAGGGCCGAACCGTCGGTACCGTCGAACCATTCGAGGAAGCTGCCGACCAACAGGAGCACGGCCGCTCCCACGGAAAGGATCACGCGGACCGCGAGCCAGGGCGAGGGCGCCTCGCTGAGTGCCTTCGTTTCCGTCGTGGTCACGTCCGCGTCATGGTGCTGATGGATCGCACGCATCTCTCGGCCTCCTTCTGGCCTCGTCTGGGCAGGGCTATACCCAGGAGGTGGAGGGTCCAATCACCCCCAGGAGCGCTGCTTCCGAGCGCTCCTCAGGCGGGAACGGGGATGCGGATCCGCACCGTGCCGCCGATCTCGGCGTCGGGGAAGAGTGCTCGGATCAGATCGAAGCGTCCGGTCCAGCCCTCGTCGTCGGATCGCGCCGCGTCGTCCGGAAGCACACCGTCAGCTCGAAGTTCGACCTGCGTGTCGTCGGCGGCGAGCTCGAAGGTGACGGGGTCTCCCTCCCCGGCCTCGACGGCGCCGGAGAAGAGCTCCGAGGCGGCCAAACGGAGGTCGCCGCGGGCGGGTTCCGGGACCGCCCAACGCTCCGTCACGGAACCGACGAAGATGCGAACGATGAGCGCGAGTGCGGGGTCTCGCGCGACCCTGAGTCGGGAGCTCGTCATGGCTGTGTTTCAGTCTTGCGGGATCTCTTCGGTGCTCTTATAGAGCGTGAGTACCCGATCGAGGCCGGTGAGGTCCAGGAGTCGACGGAGCCCCGATCCTTCGGGAGCGGCGAGCGCGAGGTCTCCCCCACGCTCTCGGAGATGCTTCAGGCAGGCGACGATGACACCGAGCCCAGATGAGTCGATGAAGCCGAGGCCACGGAAGTCCACGATCACCTTGGGAGGGTCGTTGTCGCCGGCCGCCTCGAGCACGGATTCCCGGAAACTGGGAGCGGTGTAGAGGTCGAGCTCCCCCGTGACATCGATCACGGCCCAGGACCCATGCGTCCGTTTGTCGAGGGTCAGGTCCACGCTGTGATCTCCTCCCCAGGTCGGCTGTGCGAAGACTCGCCGCTAGTATAAGTCGCCACCGTGACCGATCTCCCCACCGCCGTCTTCGTCGAGGTCCCCGCGACGCCAAGTTCCGTTCAGGTATTGCGCAACGTCGTCGCGGGTGTTGCCGCCCGACTCGACATGCCCATCGACCAGATCGAGGAGGTCCGTCTCGCCGTCACGGAAGCGGCCTCACTGCTTCTGGACGAGGTGGAAGCGGAGGTGCTTCGGATGACGATCGGCCGCGACGCGGGGGCTCTGGAGGTCACGCTCAGTTCCGACGGGGAAGCGGAGCCCTGGCCGTCTGAGCGCGCGCTGGCCTCATGGCCCTGGCTCGTCGTCAAGGGGCTGACCGATGAGATCCGAGCTGAGCGGCTCGACGGCGATGGTCCGTCGATCCGTTTCACCAAGCGTCACGAACGCGTGGATCGGTGAGCGACCGCACCAGACCCTCCCGGCCGGAAGAGGAGATCGCAGAGCTCTTCGGGCGACTCCCCGACCCGTCTGCCCGCGAGGAGCTCGCGAAGGAGTTCCTTCCACTCGCCGAGTACTTCGCCCGCCGCTTCGCAGGTCGAGGCGAGCCCGTCGATGACCTCACGCAAACCGCCTCCCTCGGCATGCTGAACGCGATCGATCGGTTCGACCCGGAACGCGGTGTGCCGTTCTCGACCTACGCCGCCGCCACCATCGTTGGCGAGCTGAAGCGGCATTTTCGAGATCGGGGGTGGGCCCTTCGGGTGCCTCGCAACGTCCAGGAGACCGCGATCTTGGTGAATCGAACCGTGTCGAGCATGTGGCAGGACCTGGGAAGAGCCCCGACGGTGACCGAGATCGCCTCGGCCGCCGACATCGGCGAGGACGACGTCCTCCAGGCGCTCGACGCGTTGCAGGCGTACACGACCGACTCGCTCGATGCGCCGACCGGCGATGCCACGTCGACCGCGGCCGAGTCCGTCGGGAGCGACGACCGGAGCTACGAGGTTTCCGAGGAATGGTTGAGCGTCGCACCTGCCCTCCGGGACCTCCCGGAGCGAGAGCGCACGATCCTGTACCTCCGCTTCTTCGAAGGCAAGACCCAGACCGAGATCGCGGACGAGCTGGGGATCTCGCAGATGCACGTCTCCCGGCTCGTGTCGCAGTCCCTGGAGAAGCTCCGCAAGCAGACGGGGACGTGAGCCCGGGTCGACGGGGCTGCGTGATGCGATTCGTGAGGGTCGCCGGGGGGTAAGCGAGGGGCCGTGACCGACGACCAGCCTGAGGATCCCACCAGCCGTGAGGCGACCTCGGGGCCGCAGCCCGACGAGTCGCCGAAGGAGCGCGTGGACCGTGAGCTCATCGAGCTCCTCAACGGTCTGCGCGTGATCCTGCCGGGCGTCCAGGTCCTCCTCGCCTTCCTGCTGACCGTCCCGTTCTCGGCGCGCTTCGCCGAGACCACATCCGTGGATCAGGGCCTGTATTTCGTGACGGTTCTTCTCACGGTGGCGGCGACCGGTGCGCTCACGATGCCCGCCGCCTACCATCGCATCCGGTTCCGGCAAGGGGACAAGGAACGGATGCTTCGCATCTCCAACGTCTTCGCGATCGTCGGGCTCGTGCTTCTCACGTTCGCGATGGCATGTGTCGTCTTCCTCATCACGAACGTGATCTACGGGCTCGCCGCCGCCCTACCGGTCGCGCTGATCGTCCTCGTCCTCCTCGGGTTCTCCTGGTTCGGCGTCCCATTGATCTCGAAGAGCGACGAGGACGACTGAGGCGTGACGACCCGAACGGGTTCGCAGATGCAACCGGAGTCCTACGGTGTGGCGGTCCCCTTGCGGCGCTCGGAGAGGTCGGTCTCGTCCTGCTCACCGATGGCAGGCTCGGAGAGTGGGTGTGGCGTGTCGGAGGGTTCCCGTCCCGGGTCGGGGGACTCGAGACCCGCGAAAGACCCGACGAGTGTTCCGTAGAGCAGTCCCGCGATGACGCCACCCAACCCGCAGGCGACGATCGCGGGCCCGCGTCCCTCGAACGCGAGGATACCGGCGATCACCCCGAGGATCCCTCCGACCAGTACACCGAGGAAGAGGCCGGCGGACAGTCGTCCCTTCAGGCGTCGTTCGAACAGCTCGTTCGTGTGTTGACGTTCAGGCATCGGTGAGGTGGGGGAAGAGCCGGGCCCGCCCGCTCGAGGTAGAGGACGTGCCCGGACGGCAGAAGATGCTGACACCATCGGGGCCGACGAGTAGCCCGACGATGATCAGCACGTGTCTCGCTCCTCTCTCAGGTGAGCCTCGGGATCACGACCCAGGCGACGAACGCCAGGATCGCGAGTGTGTCCAGCGCGAGGATCGTGCCGAACCACCAGCGGTGATGTGTCGACCGGGCGTGCTCTTCGGGGAGGTCGAGATCTTCCGGCGCCGAGAGCCGATCGCGTCGGGATGTCGTGTCTTCGAGTATCTCCATCATCGTTCTCACCGTTCCCGGACGACTCTTCGTGCAAACGCGTGGGCCGGGAAGGGTCGAAGGGACAGGGAGGGCATCAGAAAGGCGCGGGTGCCGCTTCGCGGCACCCGCGCCATCGCGTGCTCGAGCGAGGGATCAGGCCTTGCCCGTCGAGCCCTTCGTGTCCGTAGCGTTCGTCGTGCCCGTCGTCGTGTCGATCACGGTGCCTTCCCCGTTCCCGTTCTGCTGGGTCACCGAGCGGGCCCAGCCCCTGATCTGCTCGTATCGGGCACGTCCGGCCTTCGCGCCGAGGACGTAGGCACCGCCTGCGAGCACGAGCCACTTCATGCGGCCGGGTCGCCGGGTCTTGGAAAGGGCCTTCAGGGTGTCCTCAGAGCGCCCCTGCGCGTCATCCAGGTCCTCACGGAGCTCCTCGACGGCCTCGCGCAGTTGGTCGTTCTCCTTCGCGAGCTTCTCCACGCGATGGTCGAGCCACCGCTCCTTGACCATCGACTTTGCCTCTTTCACCGTTGTCGGCTGCTTCACTGCAGATCCCCTCCTCGGGTCGAGCGTCATCCGCCCCTTACCCAAGACCGCCGGAACCTACCCTCGGCGAGAAGCGCTCAGGCACGAAGCATCTACAGCCGTTTGGCCACGACGAGTGCCGCGTCGTCGCGCAGCTCGCCGCGCGGATCGAGAAGGGTCCGCTCCACCGTCTTCACGATGCCGGCGGCATCGTCCGAGGCGGCCGCGACGAGCGCCGAGCGGAGCATCGACTCACCTTCTTCGGGACGCTCCACCGAGAGCTCCGTGACCCCGTCCGTGAACAAGGCGATGGAGTCGCCTCGATGGATGTCCGCGTGCGCCTCGTGGAGCGATACGTCCTCGAACAGGCCGAGGAGAGAGCCGGGATCGCCCACCGTGCTCAAGGAACCATCGGCCCGCACCAGCAGGGGCGGGGGATGGCCCCCGAGACACGTGGTCACCGTTCCTTCTCCGTCGGCGATCTCCAGCCGGGCCACGCACACCGTGCAGAAGCGATCGCCCATCAGCTCGCTGTCCAGGAGGAAGCTGTTCAGGAGCTGCAGCACCTCCGGGAGCGGACGCGCGTCGTCTTCGCGTGCGAGGCTCCGGAGGGCGATACGGGTCATCCCCATGATCGCGGCCGCTTCCGGGCCCTTGCCACAAACGTCGCCGATCGCGAGGTACCACACGTCCCCGTCGCCGAACACGTCGTAGAAGTCGCCGCCGACCTCGTCACCGAATCGTGACGGCCGATACATCGTCGCGATCTCGAATCCGGGGACGTGCGGCAGGGACATGGGGAGGAGCGCCCGCTCCAGTGCCGTCGCCATCCGGTCGCGCTGGTCGAAGGAACGCGTTCGGTCGATCGTGACGGCGAGTGAGTCCGCGATGCTCTGCAGGAAGTCGGCGTCGTCCTCATCGAACGCGCCCGGCTCCCGAGAGGACGCGTGAAGGACGCCCACCACTCGACCGCCGACCCGGACGGGAACGCCGACGTAGGAACGTCGCTCCCTCAGGGCGCGGCTGATCACGTCTTCGGTGGTCAACTCGTCGATCACGAGTGGCCGGCCGGTCGCCGCGATCCGCCCGGATGCGCCGGCGCCGAGCGGGATCGCGGTGTCGTCGCCCTCCTCTTCGACACCCACCTTCCCCTTGACCCTGAGCTCCTTCCCGTCGTCGGAAAGCAGGAGGAACGAGGCACCGTGGGCCAACACCGCGTCACGCACGAGCGGCAGGACCTTCTCGACGAGCTCGTCGAGACCCGTGGAGGCGTTCGCCGCATCGCTCACGACTTGGAGCTTCCGCAGACGATCCTCGGCATGCTCGGCAGTCGCTCTCGCGCGACGCTCGTCCTCGCCCGACCGGATGCGACGGAGCGCGATGGCCGCCTGATGCGCGATCGATACGAGGAGGCCGCGCGCTTCCGGAGGCACCATGTGATCGCGATGGAATCCGAGACTGAGCGCGCCGAGCACCTCCGATCCGAGGGGCACGGGCACTCCTGCGAACCCGCCGAAGCGCTGATCCTTCTCGATCTTCTTCACGATCGGGAAGCGTGCGAGCAACTCGCCGCGCGTCTCGATGAAGATCGATCGTCCGGTGCGCACGATCTCCGGCCCTGGGGCGGGCGTGTCGATCGGATGACGACGCCATCCTGCGAGGGCGCCGTCGTCCCACGCCGATGCCGCGAGCACCTGCAGCGTGTGGGGGTCGTCATCGGAGCGAACCGTGAGCCCTCCGGCATCGGCTCCCAGCGCGGACATCGCGGCGCCGACCGTTGCCTGCGCGACCTCCTCGGGGGTCATCGCTCCGGCGAGGACCTCCGTGATCGCCTGCAGCCGATGCAGCCGGTTCCCCGCGAGACGCTCGCGTGCAACCGCCTCGGAGCGGCCCGCATCCGACTGACGGAGCCTCCCGGAGATGACCCCCGCCCCGACGGAGGCGATCAGCCACAGGAGGATCGAGAACTGCGTGCCCGGCCCGAAGTCGGTGACGAGTGGCACGAAGACCAGGCCGCCGGCGAGGCTGACCAGCGCTCCCGCGATGGGCCCGCACATGATCGCCGCGGTCACCGAGATGAGCGCTCCCAGGCCGCCGGGGACCCCTTCGTAGCTGCCGGACGCCTTATCGGCGAAGAGGAGCAGCACCGCGACCTGGGCGAGGATGAAGCCCGGGATCCAGCGTTGGTTCCAGATCCACGGCGCCAGCGGTCCCGGGGTACGCGGCCGGCGGACCGGCGTCCGCTTCGACGCGAGGCGCGGGTCGTCCATCACCCCCCACCGTCCACGTCGATCTCGAACCAGACCTCGTTCCGATCCTTCGAGATGACCCCCCATCGATCCGCGATCCGGTCCACCAGATACAGCCCCCAACCGGAGCTCTCGGAAGCGGTCGGGAGCCGGGGCGCTGCCACGAACCCTGCACCTGAGTCGGAGACGACGACTCGGACCCGTTCGGGATCCAGCTTGAGGCGAAGCTCCACCTCCGGCGACCCCTCCTTCGGAGCGTGCCGGACCGCGTTCGTGACGAGCTCACTCACCAGCAGCGTGGCATCCTCCAGGACCTTGACCGAGACGGCGCGGCCGAGCTCATCGTTGACGACCGCTCGCGCCTGGGAGGCCGCCTCGGGGACCAGTCCGAAGGTCACGCGATGTTCCATGTCGGACATGGTCGCCCGCGAGCACCGTCCCGGCAACCCTTTCCCGCCCATCGTGGGGAACGATCGGCCCTCTCGGACCGTGGTCCCGCTCCACTTCTTCACCGCTCATGTTCCCTCCGGGAACGGCCGATAGCAGGGACGGTCCGATCCGTACTGGGAGGTACGTGATGCAGGTCGAACAGAAGCGCGCGTGTGCGTCCTGCGGTTCCGGGAACGCTCCGGACGCCAGCTTCTGTTGGCGATGCCTCGTCCCGTTCGCTCAGATCCCTCCGCCGCCCGGTGCCGTTCCCGGTCTCTCGAGACCGAGCCTGCCGCCCGCGCCCCCCGCGTGGTCACCGCCCATCCAGGAGCAGGCGAAGCCGAGGTCCTCCCGCGTGACCGGCGTCGTCGTCTCGATCCTCGCCGCCGCCGTGGGCTACCTGGGCGTCGGCTACCTGATGGGTCCGAGCCTGTCCCTGCCGGATTCGTTGGCGAGTGCGGAGCGTCTGACCGATCCCGAATCCCAGCGGTTCGAGCGGTTCACGGCCGACGAGGGGGATCGGTACGGCATCGACGCCGAGGGCGGTGTCTACGGCGCACCGCTCGCGCCGGAGTTCTTCGTGATCTTGGTCGACGCCGCTGCGGTGGAGACCACGGACCAACTGTTCGATGCCCTCGTCGCCGGGTTCTCACAGGCCGGCGCGGCGGTCGACGAGTCACAGGCGAAGAGCGGCACGCGCCACGGGAGTGACTATCGGTGCGTGAGCGCGGTGGCCGGCACGGAACCGGCTGTCGCCTGCATGTGGCGCGACGACGATAACGTCGGGATCGTCGTCGAGACGTCCGGAGATCTGCGAGGGACGCGGCACCTTCTCTGGACGGTGCACGACACGGTCATCAGCTGAAGGGCGGCACCGTGGAGCCGGTCGTCGGCGGCTACGACCGCCGGTGATTCCGCAGCGGCGTGACTCGCTCCATCGGGCGGTGGGCCCAACAACACGAGCCGTCGTTGTAGACCGATAGGACCGTGTGGCACCCGGGCTCGTCGCAGGTACGTCCTTCATCGAAGCGGCTGACGGGGGGCCCGTCCTGGACGGTCTCGGTTCGCACAGCGGCAGGTTCCACTTCGACGGTCAGTTGCATCGGATCCTCCTCGTGGGTTCCTGTCTTGATCTGGCTGGCCGGCAGATACCCGAGAGCCACCCCCGCCAAACGCATCTGGGGGGAGGTGTGTCGCCGGCCCGACCGGGGTACGAGGAGACCGGGACGACGAAGAGGGCCAGGACGACGGAGGGATGGACATGCCGCAGCAGACGTGGAGCGAGAAGCGGGAACGCCAGTACGAACACATCAAGGAAGGCTTGCTCGACCAGGGGCGATCGGAAGACAAGGCGGAGGAGATCGCGGCGAGAACGGTGAACAAGGAACGGGCGCGTTCGGGTGAAGCGCGGACCGCGAGTCGCACGTCGATCGACGACATCTCGTCGGGGCGCCGCGGCGGTCTGCGATCGCACCACGGACCCGGCGGGCGAACCTACCGCCAGCTCTACGAGGAAGCGAAGGACCGGGGGATCGACGGTCGTTCGAAGATGTCGAAGGCGCAGCTCGAAAGAGCCATCGCGCGCCGAGCTTGAGGATCGACGCACGCAGACGTGGCCGATCGGCCACCCGAGACGGAGGTGATCTCGTTGACCGCGACGATGATCCGGAACGTACGACGCGAGCCTGAGCCCGAGCCGCAACCCCCTCAGCCGCCGGAGCCTGCCCCGCCGGGACCACCGTCGCCAGTCCCGCCGCCGCAGCCGGATCCGCAGCCGCGACCGGTGCCGCCGCCGCAACCGGACCCCTCGCCCGCTCCTCCCACCGGGCGCCGCTGAGGGGGCCCCCCGAACCCGGGGTTTGCCGCCCACAAGGTCTTGGGTACCGCATCCATGTGCTCCTCGACATCGACATCCGCCTCAGGCCGGACGTACGTTCGCCGGCCGAAGCGCGCAGGAGCCTTGAAGCCCTGAGGCCCTCCCTGGACGATCACCTGGTGGATGATGCGGTGCTCCTCGTGAGCGAGATCGTGTCCAACAGCGTTCGTCATGCGGGCCTGGATCCGAGCGATGCGATCCAGGTGCGGATCCGAGGATCCAATTCGATGCTTCACGTCGACGTGGTCGATCCAGGCCCGGGGTTCGATCCGGATGTCCTCCCGCCCGCCAGGGCGAATGGTGGGTGGGGGCTTCGGTTGCTCGACCGGCTCTCAAGCAGGTGGGGTGTCGAGCGGAACGACGTGACGCGGGTCTGGTTCGAGCTCACGTCGCCGGTTTCCACCTCCACCGCATCGGGTACATGAACAACAACCGAACGCAGGAGGTGTCCTATGGGTGAGAACACGGACAAGGCCAAAGGTCACGTGAAGGAAGCCGTCGGTGACATGACCGACAACGAGCGTCTCGAGCGCGAAGGGAAGCTCGATCAAGCGAGTGGTGACGTCAAGGGCGCCGCAGAAGACGCCAAGGACAAGGTCGGCGAAGGCGTCGACGCCGTCCGCGACAGGCTGCGGGACGACAGCTAGTCCCGTTCGATACTCGATCCAGGCGCGCCCCCGGTGACCACCGGGGGCGCGCCGATTTGCGTATCGGTCCCTCGGGCGGCAGAGTGGGCAACACGCCAGGGGGTGAGCGATGTCCGATCAAGAAGCCCACATCGACGCGTATACGTTCATCGACCATGTGGACACGGGGAAGCGGATCGATGAGGTGCTGCGAGACGTCTTCGAGCAGAACCCGCAAACCGTTCGCTTCACCGCCCAGTTCTCGGGAACTTTCATAGGCTTCGTCGCCATACTGCTTCCCGGCCTGGCCGAGGCGCATGAACTCGCGAGGGGGGCGTTCTGGGAGGCGGGGATGCGATGCGAGACCGCGCATGTCGTGGAGGGGTCCCGTTTCATGCTCCCGAAGCGTGGAAGCCCCGCCGTCTGCGCCCTCGTCCGGGCGAGAGCCCAGGATCCGTTCGCGGTCCTCGAGGCGCTCGACGATCGATTCGGTGAGCGGCAAGAAGCGGAAGCGCAGAAGCCGTATGAGGAGCGGGAGTTCAACTACGGCGCGGCCGTCGTGAGTGGGGCCTACGATCTGCTGATCGACATCGGGAGCACCAAGCACAGTAAGACGATCAAGCTCGTCAACGAAGAGGTCAGGACGATCCCCGGCATCGACAGGACGGTCACCTCCTTCGCGCACCTCCCCGGCAACGCTCGGCGTCGCGAGCTCTGACCGCGCGGCACGGTGGGGACGCCCGTTGCAGCACGGGGCGAACGCAAGCTGGTTTCCGTGCTGTTCGCCGATCTCACGGGCTACACGGCCCTCGCCGCGTCCCTCGATCCGGAAGAGGTCTACGGGTTCCTCCGGCCAACGCTCGCCTCGCTCGAACGGATCGTTGAGGACTTCGGGGGAACCGTCGTCTTCGTGGCCGGCGATGGGTTCATGGCCGTGTTCGGCGTTCCGGTCGCGCACGAAGACGATGCGGAGCGGGCAGTACGAGCTGCGCTCGCCTCTCGGGATCACGTTCGCGAGTTGAACGTTGGCCGCGGCGGGTTCCGGTTCCCCGAGGTGCATGCCGGCATCAACTCGGGCGAAGTGATCGTCGCGTCGAGCGAGGAAGCACTCGGCTTCAAGGTGATCGGTGACACCGTGAACACGGCCTCGCGGATGGCGGATCTCGCGCCCGGGGGACGGGTGGTCGTGGATGCTGATACCCGGGCGCGCACGGCACACGCCATCAGGTATGGGCCACGACGCCTTCGGAAGGCGAAGGGGAAGAAGCAACCGCTTCAGACGTACGAGGCGCTCGGGTCACGGGCGGGGTCTCCGGAAGATCGACGGATCGGCGTCTTCGTGGACAGGGAAGACGCACGTGCCGAGTTGGACCGCGAACTCGACGCATCGGTCCGCGAGGGTCGTTCGCGTCTCCTGATCGTGTCCGGCGATCCGGGGATCGGCAAGAGCCGTCTCGCGGCGGAGTTCTGTCGGGAACGCTCGACTGACGCAGTCCTAACGGGCCGGTGTCTCCCGTTCGGCCAGCGATTGCCGCTGCACGCGCTGGCTGAAGCCATCGCCGGAGCCGCGGGCACCACGGTGGACGCCCCACCAGATGAAGCGAACGCGGCGGTCGAGCGACTCGCCCGACGTGTTCGCCCGGACCTGCGGGCTCGAACGCTCGCGGCGGACCTGCGGACACTCATCGGGCTCCCCGAGGGGCGGATCGCGCCAAGAACGTCGATCGGCGATGCGATACGGGCCGTGCGAGCGGTGGTGGAATGGCTCGCCGCCGCGCGCCCGCTCGTGGTGGTGCTCGATGACCTGCATTGGGCCGACCCCGATCTTCGGGCGATGATGGAGGATCTTCGCCGGTCACCTTGGGAGGGTCCGATCCTGTTCCTCGGACTGGCGCGACCGGTCGCGTGGCTCCGTCCGTTCCCCGCCTCAGGGCTCGCGGGTCTGGATCACGGATCGATGCGGGAGCTCCTGCACGCCGCACTCGGCGGGGAGATCCCGGGGCAAGCGATCCAGACGTCCATCTCCCGCGCGGATGGCAACCCGCTGTTCCTCGAAGAAAGCATCGGGATGCTGGTCGAAGCCGGTGTGCTCGTTCGGGATGGGGACGATTGGCGACTCACCGATCGCAAGCGCCTGGACGCCGTTCCGTCGACGATCCGCTTGCTGATCGCAGCCCGGATCGACGGGCTCCTCCCGGAAGAGAAGCACGTCTTGCAGGACGCTTCTGTCTGCGGCACCGCTACCTGGGATGAGCTGATCCGCGACCTGTCCGACGTGCCCGATCACGATCGAGCTCTTCGATCGCTCGTCGCGCGCGACCTCCTCCGATCGGGCGAAGAGACCACGTTCCCGGGGACTCGCGAATACGCGTTCAAGCACATCTTGATCCGGGACGTCGCCTACGATTCGCTGCCTCGCTCCGAACGAGCTCGCCGTCATCTCGCGGTCGCGGGGTGGCTTCGCAAAGAGGGCAGGGGACGTCCGGATCTCCTCGCGTCGCTCGCCCATCACTACGAGCAATCCTGGCGTCTCAGCCTCTCGAAGACCGGCCCGGGTCCTGATCCGGTCGTCGCACGGTCGGCTGTTCGCTACCTCAGCAGATGGGCCGAGCGGACGAAGAAGACCCAGGCCCGAGCAGCGGAAGAGATCTACGCGCGCGCGCTCGATATCGCGGGGGGATCGGGCGATGCCGTAGACCCGTCCATCACGACCCGATTGCTCGTCGGCCGCGCGGAGTGTCTGATCGAGATGGGCCGGCACCGGGAAGCCGTCCTGGATGCCGGCCGTGGGCGGGACCTGGCGGAGAAGCAAGGCGATCGTACGCTTCTCGCGCACGCGCTCCTTGCGCTGGGCCGTTCCGAAAGCGACGTGGGCCGCATGACCCCCGCGAGGCGCGTACTCCAGCACGCGCGTTCGTTGTTCGAGGAGGAAGGAGACCTCAGGGGTCAGGGCTGGGCGATGCACCGACTCTCGGAAACGTGGGGCCGGGTCGACTACCAACGCATGATCGAGGATCTGCGTGAGGCGCATCGCCTCTTCAGCAAGGCCCGTGACAGGTCTGGACGGTCGACGGTTGCTCAGGACCTGGCCTATGTCCTGAGTCCGATGGGTGGGAAAGAGTTCCGACGGTGGTACGAGGCTGCTCGCCGGCTCGTCGAGGACGAAGGCGACCTCCGATCACGCGCCGGCCTGCTCCGCACGTGGGGCGTGTTCAGCTATTACCGCGGTGACCACGTCGAGGCGCTGCGCCTGATGGAGGAGGCGCGACCGTTGGCGGCTGATGCCGGTGACCGTTACGCCGAGGCCGATGCCCTCGTGGTCGCGGCGACGGCGACAGCCATCGCGGGTGACCCTCACAAGGCGGAGAGCCTTTCTTCAGAAGCGCTGGGACTGAGTGGGGAACTCGAGTCCGCCAGGGTCCGGGCCACCGCCCTCCTCGCGGGTGCCCTCGCGGCGCTTCGGCGAGCGGATCCCAGCGCGGCTTCGAACCGCCTTCGTCGAGCGAAGTCTGCCGTCGCGAACCAGCGGATGCGACTCCTGCTGGGCGAGACGGCGCTCATGGAGGCGTTGCTCTCCTTGGACCGAGGTGCGTGGGACCTCGTCGAGAAGCCCGCCCGACTGGTCCGCCGGGAGGTTCGCCTCCACGGATGGACACTCTTGGAGCCGCTCTCCGCTCTGCTGATCGGTCGCGCACGTCTTGGCGCCGGCCGGCAGAAAGAGGCGATCTCCCTCCTGGGTCGCGCCGTCGAGGAGGCGCAGCCGATCGACGTCGGAGGCACGCTCGCGCTCGCTGAGGCTCTTCGCGAACAGGCGGTGCTCCTGGCGGGGCGAGAGCCGTTCACCGCCCCCCGGCCCCAGAGCCAGGAGCCCGAAGTTCAGGCCATCGAGATGCAGAATCAAGGGATCGCCTCACTCTTGAGGGGCGATGCCGTTGCGGCCGGCGCGGCATTCGGGGAGGCCACTGCTTCCTGGAGCGCCCGCGGCTTCTCCTCATGGCTCGCGCGAGCTCTTGCGATGCAGGCCGCAGCGTCGCGGTCCGCTGGCGACCCGAGGGCGGCCAAGGATCTCGACCGCCGAGCGGAGCAGGTGCTCGACCGTCTGCGATGTCCGGCGCGCCAGCGCGCGTCGATCCTCCAGCCCTTCGGGCCTCTCGCGGTCGAACGCTAGCGCTGGAGGATGCGACCGTTGAACGGCGGTCACCTCCGCGGACTGCGCGCGACGAGCCCGCTCCGTAGAGTCCTCCGCGACGACCCGGGCGACGGTCAAGCGGGATCCGGCGAAAGAGGTGGATGGAGACCTACGACGCGATCGTGATCGGCGGCGGCCACAACGGCCTCACCGCCGCCTACTACCTGGCGAATGCGGGTGTGCGGACCCTCGTGCTGGAGCGACGGGAGATCGTCGGCGGTGCGTGCGTCACCGAGGAGATCGCGCCCGGGTGTCGCGCCTCGACCACCTCGTACATCGCCTCGATGCTCCGGCCCGAGGTGATCCGCGACCTCCGTCTCGAGCGTCACGGCTTGCGCATGATCCCGTGCGAACCCGGACTGCAGGCCGCGTTCGAGGACGGGACGGTCGTGCCGTGGTGGTCCGACCACGATCGCGCGGTGAAGGAGTTCTCGTCGAGCATCTCGGAGAAGGATGCGATCTCGTTCGACCGTGTCCATCGCCGCCTCCACGGCCTGGCCCGCTACCTCCAGCCCTTCTTCCTCGAGGAGCCACCCAACCTGTATGCGCGCGGCTGGGCGAAGGTGCGGGAAGGGAGTCGTGCGTGGCGGCGCTTCCGGAAGATCTCGGGTGACGAGCTCGCGGATCTCGTGCGGTTCACGACGGGATCGCTTGGCGATTTCGTCGAACGGTACTTCGAGACCGACCGCATGCGGAGGATGTACCTCGCGAACAACGTGTACGGGATGCACGCACCGCCGTACATGCCCGGCACCGCGATCGGCCTGCTGTTCCATCTGCTGTCCGGCGGCGCCGAAGGCGTGCAGGGGTTCTACGGCCACGTGCTGGGAGGGATGGGGTCGGTGACCCAGGCGATGGCGGCGGCGGTGACGGAGGCGGGAGGTGCGATCCGCGTGTCGTCGCCGGTGGCGAGCGTGCAGGTCCGGGCGGGTCGCGCGACCGGGGTGGTCTTGGAGTCCGGCGACGAGCTCGAGGCGAAGGTGGTGCTGTCCAATGCCGATCCCAAGCGGACGTTCCTGGGGATGATCGAGCCCGGCGTGCTGCCGGACGACTTCCGCGACGACGTCGCCGCGATCAAGATGGCCGGGCCGTGCGCGAAGGTGAACTTCGTGCTGTCCGCGGAACCAGTGTGGACGGGGATGCCCGCGGACGCGGACGCCAACCGCCGTTCCCTCGCCACGCTGGTGCCGACGCTGGAGGAAGCGCAACGGATCTACGACCGTCATCGCGAGGGCGAGATCCCCGACCGGCCGTGGGTCGACTGCGTGACGGCCTCGAACGTCGACGACACGCTCGCGCCCCCGGGCGTCCACGTGATGACGGCGTTCGTGCAGTACGTGCCCTACGAGCTCAGGCGAGGAACCTGGGACGAGCGACGGGACGAGCTGCTGCGGAAGGTCGTGGCGAGGATCGAGGAACACGCGCCCGGCTTCTCCGGCACGATCGAGGCCGCCCAGGTGCTGACGCCGCTGGATCTCGAGCGAACCTACGGACTGACCGAGGGGAACATCTTCCACGGCGATCTCAACATCGGTCAGCTCTTCTCGATGCGTCCGCTGCCGGCATGGTCTCGCTACCGGACGCCCGTCGAGGGCCTCTACCTGTGCGGAGCGGGCGCGCATCCCGGCGGCGGCGTGACGGGCGCTCCCGGCTACGGAGCGTCGCACGCGGCGCTGCGTGACCTCCGGCGTGGACGTGGACGGGGCTCGTGGCGCTGAAGGTCCCCTGCCCGAACTGCGGATGGCGCCCGTCCACCGAGTTCGCCTGGGGTGGTGAGCTTCGGCCCATCGAGGCGCCCGACATGGAGTCCGACTTCGAGCGGGTCTTCCTGCCGGACAACGCCGCCGGCGCGCAGGCCGAGCGCTGGTTCCACCTCCTCGGGTGCCGCCGCTGGATCACGGTGACCCGCGACACGACGACGAACGAGGTCCGGTAGGTGGGAGGAAGGCTGCGGCTCGGCCGGAAACGCGTCCCGGTCGAGGACCACGACACGATCGCGTCGGCGATGTATCGAGCGGGGGTCCGCACGTTCTCGAGGTCCCTCAAATACCACCGCCGGCGAGGGCTGTACTGCGGGACGGGTGAGTGTCCGAACTGCCTCGTCACGGTCGACGGCGTGCCCGGCGTTCGCTCGTGCGTGACCCCGGCTCGAGACGGGATGCGCGTCCGCCGAGAGGGTGGTTGGCCGTCGGTGGAGCGCGACGCCCTCTCGGTGCTCGACCGGATGCACGTGTTGTTGCCGGTGGGCTTCTACTACAAGACGTTCATCCGGCCGCGATGGCTGTGGGCGATCGCGGATCGGGCGATCCGGCGGTCCGTCGGGCTCGGACGCCTGCCGGCCGGCGCGGTCGGGGCCGGCACGGCACGGCACCTCCATTGCGACGTCCTGGTGGTGGGCGGGGGCGAGTCGGGGCGGGCGGCCGCCGTGTCGGCGGCCGCCCGGGGGGAACGGACGGTCCTGTGCGACGAGGGCGAGGTCCCGGATCCGCCGGAGGGGGTCGAGGTCCTCGCTCGGCACGCGGCGATCGGGACGTACGAGGGCCCGGCCGTGTCGCTCGCGTCCGGCGAGGGGCTCGTGGAGGTCCATCCCGGGCAGGTGGTGATCGCGACCGGTGCGACGGAGCTGCACCCCGTGTTCCCCGGGAACGATCTCCCGGGCGTGATGCTCGGCCGGGCAGCGGCCGGCCTCGTCCGCCGAGGTGTGAAGCCGGGTACGCGGGCGGTCGTCGTCGTGGAGCACGACGAGGGGTTCGAGCACCTGGAAGCGCTTCGATCCGCGGGTGTCCGCATCGCGGCCGTGGTCGTACCTGTCTCCCTCGAGAGCGCCGTCCCCGACGGCCTTCGGACGTTGGTGGGAGCCGTCGTGCTGCGCGCCGAGGGGAAGGAGCGCGTCCGTTTCGCGGTGCTCCGGGACGTCGAAGGCGTGACCCGCGGGATCGGATGCGACGTGTTCGTCCTCTCCACGGGGCGCTCGCCACGGGACGACCTCCTCCGGATGTCCGCTCCGGGTGAGCCGGTCCAGGTCGTCGGCGACGCCGCGGCATCGGCGTCGCCGACGGAGGTGCCCGCGGCGGGCTACGTGTGCTTGTGCGAGGACGTCTCCGTCGCCGACCTGGAACGAGCGTGGGACGAGGGGTACCGCTACTCGGAGCTCCTGAAGCGCTACACGACCGTCACCATGGGTCCGTGCCAGGGGGCGATGTGCGGCCGTCACCTGGCGGCGTTCGCGGCGGCGCGGGGCGCCGCCGCGAACGCCGCCGGCCGAACGACGGCGCGGCCGCTCGCGCGGCCGACGCCGCTCGAGATCCTCGCCGCCCCCGTCCACGAGGTCATCGACAAGCAGACGTCGCTGCACGACCTGCACGTCGCGGCGGGAGCGCGGATGGGGTGGTCGGGTTCGTGGCTCCGTCCGTTCGCGTACGGGGACCCCGATGAGGAGTACCGAGCCGTTCGGGAACGCGTCTCGGTGATGGACGTGGGCACGCTCGCCAAGTTCCTCGTCACCGGACCGGATGCGTCGGATCTCATCGACGAGGCGTTCCCGACCCGGGTCGACGATCTCGAGCCCGGACGCGCTCGGTACCTGCTCGCCCTCGACGAGGCGGGGTACGTCTTCGATGACGGATTGCTGTGCTCGCTCGGCTCGGAGGGCTGGTACCTCACCTCGACGTCGGGCGGTGCCGACCGGATGGAGGCGTGGCTCCGCGATCGGGCCGACCTGCGGGGGTTCGGTGCCCACGTCGTCGCCCTCACGGCGGAGCGGGGGGCCATCCTCGTCGCCGGTCCGCTCGCTCGCGAGCTCCTCGCCGGGCTCACGGACGATCCGATCGATGGTGCGGCGTTCCCGCACATGGGCGTGCGGGAGGTGACGGTGGCCGGCGTTCCGTGTGGCGCGATCCGCGCCGGGTTCGTCGGGGAGGTGGCGTTCGAGCTCCATCATCCGCGCTCGCGCGGCCCGGAGCTCTGGCGCGCGATCGCGGAGGCCGGTGCTCCTCTCGGCCTCACGCCGCACGGTCTGGACGCGCTCGAGGTGCTTCGCCTCGAGAAGGGACATCCGTACGTGGGGCAGGACACGCTGCCGGACGACACGCCGGCCAAGCTCGGGCTCGAGTGGGCCGTGCACCAGGGGAAGCGGTTCGCCGCCTCGCGCGCGCTCGAGCGCCTGGGAGAGCGCATGCCGGAACGGAAGCTGGTCGGGCTCGAGTTCGATCGCGGGGGCGCGGAGCTCCGCGGTGTCCCGCTCCGGGCCGGCGCGCAGATCGTCGGCCGCGTGACTTCGGCCGCTCGGAGCCCGATCCTCGACCGCTCGATCGGCCTCGGCTGGATCCGGCGAGAACCGGAGGGCGTTTTCCCCGACGAGCTCCGCGGGGAGCGCGTGACCGCCCGCGTGGTCCCGACCCCGTTCTACGATCCCGCGGGGGACAGACTCCGTGGCTGAGCTCTGGAGCGTCCACGCGAGCGAGGAGGCCTGCGACCTCGCGATGCGCGCGCCGGAGGCAGGACGGGTCGCGCCGGATGAGGTGATGGTCCGCGGACCGATCGCCGAGGACCTCCGCAAGGCGGTGCACACGGTCGACCCGGGGTCGCTGATCCGCGATGCCCGTGAGGGCTGGATGGAGCTCACGCTGGACGGGAGCGACGCGCGCGACATCTTCGCGCGGGTCTCGGCGCTCCGGCTCCCCGACGGGCCGGGCTACGTGCAGGGAGATGTCGCGCGCGTGGCCGCCCGTGTGTTCGTGGGCGAGGAAGCGATCCGCGTGTTCGTCCCGGCGTACTGGGAGTCCCATCTGCGACGGAGGCTCCACGCGGGGTCGGGCGCATGACCGGTCTCTTCCGCCGACGGACCTACCTGCCCGACCGCGAGCTGAAGCGCTCGTACGACGTCGTCATCGTGGGCGGGGGCGTGAGCGGTCTCTCGCTCGCCTACCACCTCGCGGCGAAGCACCGGATCCGCGACGTCGCGGTGATCGAGCGCACGTACATCGGGAGCGGAGGCAGCGGCCGGAACACCCAGGTCCTCCGGGCCAACTACAACACGCCCGAGACCGTGCCTCTGTACGCCGCGAGCCTCGCGATGTACCGGAGGCTGTCGCAGGAGCTCGACTTCAACGTCATGTTCACGAACCAAGGTGAGCTCGACCTGTGCCACACGGAGGACTCGCTGCAGGTCGAGCGCGAGAAGTCGGCACTGAACCGCGCGCTCGGCGTACGGACGGACATCCTCGGGCCCGACGAGATCCTCGAGGTGTGTCCGCACGTGGATCTCAGCGGCGGCGGCGAGCTGCCGGTGCTGGGCGCGTCCTATCACCCGCCGGGCTCTTTCGCGCGACACGACGCGGTCGTCTGGGGGTACGCGCAGGCCGCCGCGCGGCGTGGCGTCGAGGTGCACCAGGGGATCGAGGTGACCGGTCTGCGGATCGACGGCGACCGCTGCGTCGGCGTCGAGACGTCCCGGGGTCCGATCGGGGCGGGACACGTCGTGAGCGCCGTCGCGGGGTCGTCTTCGTCGGTCGCCGCGATGGCGGGCGTCCGGCTGCCGATCGTGACGCACATGCTCCAGGCGTTCGTCACCGAGCCCTATCGGCCGGTGTTGCGAGGGCTGGTCTCCTCGATGGATCTCACGATCTACGTGTCGCAGACGGCGCGCGGGGAGCTGCTGGCGGGTGCCGAGATCGTCCCGTACAGCACGTACTCGACGCGGTCGACCTTCGAGTTCCTCTCCGAGGCCGCCAAACGATCGGTCATGATCCTTCCGTTCATGGCCAAGGCGCGGGCGATGCGCCAGTGGGGAGGGCTCTGCGACATGACGCCGGATTCCTCCCCGATCCTCGGTCCCACGGGCGTGGACGGGTTCGCCGTGATCGCGGGCATGGGGACGTGGGGGTTCAAGGGCGCGCCGATCTTCGGCGCGACGATGGCCGAGTACATCGCGACCGGCCGCGTCCCGTCGTTGATCGAACCGTTCGGCCTCGACAGGTTCCGTGAGGATCGCATGGTTCCGGATGCGGCCTCGGCGGGTACGCACTAGTTCTTCGTGAAAGGGATAGACCGGTGCGACAGATCGAGCTCAGGCGCCACGCGAAGCGGGATCCGAACCGCGACGCGCTCTCGCCAGCGGGGCGTGCGCAAGCGGAGGACGTGGGACGGGAGTCGGGGCAGGGTTACGACGCCGTGTTCGTCTCGCCCGCGGAACGCGCCGCGGAGACGGCAGCCTGGATCGTGAGGGGTTCCGGACGGCAGCTGCCCGAGCATGGCGTCATCCCCGGCCTGGCCGGCAAGGACGAGACGGGCGGCAGCGCGGAGGGGATGGCCGCGGGAGTCCGGGCTCTCGTGGCCGAGGTTCCGGACGGCGGCCTCGGGCTGGCGGTCAGCCATACGCCGTTCGTCGAGCGGGCGATGACGGGCCTGACCGGCCGCGATCCGAAGCCGTTCGCCGAGTGCGAGGGGATCCGCGTGACGATGCAGGACGACGGGAGCCTCGACGTGGAGGAGATCAGGCTCTAGTTCGCGGCACGGGTGACGTCCGCCACGTCGGCATCGAGGAGCCTCACGAGGTCCGCCGGATCGAGATGGAGGTTGACCCCGTGAGCGCCGGCGCCGATCGCGACCGGTTCCGGGCCCGTGAGCGTCGCGTCTGCGACGACCGGCCAGGCCGTGCTCGAGGCGAACGGGGTGATCGTGCCTCGCTCGTAGCCGGTGACCTCCTTGGCCTCTTCCTGGTCGGGCAACGACAGCCTGCTGACGCCGAGGTGGGCCCGGAGCAGCGGCCAGTCGATCTGCCGGCCGCCGGGTACGAGGACGAAGACGTAGTCTTCGGCGCCGCGCCGCACCACGATCGTGCGGATCAGCCGCCCGATCTCGATGCCCTGCAGAGCGGCGCTCTCCTCGGCGCTGCCGGCCCGCTCGGTGCGCACGACTCGGAACGACACGCCCGAGGCGGCGACCTCCTTGACCGCGGGAGTGTCCTCGCTCACGTGCCACGCAGCTCCGCGTAGGCGGGCCATATGACCCGTTCCAGGAGCTCCAGCCGCTCGTCGAAGGGGACGAACGCGGACTTCATCGCGTTGGTCGTGAGCCGCCCGATCTGGCTCCAGCCGATCCCGAAGGCATCCACCAACTGCACGAACTCCTTCGAGAGCGAAGTCGCCGACATCAGCCGGTTGTCGGTGTTCACGGTGACTCGGAACCGGAGATCCATCAGCAGCCCGATCGGATGCTCCTCGATCGACGAAGCGGCGCCGGAGTGCACGTTGGACGTCGGACAGAGCTCCAGCGGGACGCGGCGATCGCGAACGAGGTGCGCGACCCTGCCGAGTCGGGCTTGGCCGCCGGACCCGACCTCGATGTCGTCCACGATCCGCACGCCGTGTCCGAGCCGTTCGGCGCCGCAGAGCTGGAGCGCTTCCCAGATCGAGGGCACGCCGAACGCCTCGCCCGCGTGGATCGTGAGGTGGAAGTTCTCCCTGCGGACGTGCTCGAAGGCGTCGAGGTGCCGCGTGGGCGGGAAGCCGGCCTCCGCGCCGGCGATGTCGAACCCCACGACGCCCTGGTCTCGCCACCGAACGGCGAGATCCGCGATCTCGAGGGAGCGAGCCGCCGTTCGCATCGCCGTCAACAAGGTGCCGATGCGGATGCCGGTGGACTCGGAGCCCTCACGGAAGCCCTCCTGCACGGCCTCGACGACGTCGTCGAGGCCGAGCCCGCGCTCCAGGTGCTGTTCGGGAGCGAAGCGGACCTCGGCGTAGACGACGCCGTCGGCCGCGAGGTCCTCGGCGCACTCGCGCGCGACGCGCGCGAGTGCGCCGCGCGTCTGCATCACGCCGACCGGGTGTGCGAACGTTTCCAGGTAGAGCAGGAGGTCTTTCCGATCCGCGCCTCGCGTCATCCACGCGCCGAGCTCGTCGGGGTCGCTCGTGGGGAGATCCGTGTACCCGGTTGCCTCCGCGAGCTCAACGATGGTCTCGGCGCGGAGCCCCCCGTCCAGGTGATCGTGCAGCAGGACTTTTGGGGCTCGGCGGATCTCCTCAAGCGTCGGGGTCACGGTCGGCCATCTTATGGCGACCGTTCGGGAAGCCGGATGTGGAGCGCTAGGAGGCGACCGGTCGGCTGTACGTGATCTTCGCGAGATCCAACCGACACCGCACCTGGCCAGACGTGGTTCCGGCGCGCATCCACGAGTCGGTCGTCGTGTGGCCCTTCGTATATCTGCAGATGTCGCCGGAGATGGGCACGAAGGTCCAGGAGACCTTCTCGACTCGGCCGCCGCTCGGCAGGTTCCAGCGCCAGTAGATCGTGAACTTCGCGTGCAAGCAGGTGATCCAGAGATCGGTCTGAGCGTTCGTGGCGAAGCAGTTGCCGCCACGAAGGTAGGACGTCACGGGACCGATGTGATGGAAGGCCGTTGCGCTCTTCTGGAGCGTGGTGTTCGCCCGATACGTGCTCGCGATCGTGACCTTGAACGGCTTCGACGTCTTCACGACGTCCGAAGGGTCCCTGGCCGTTACCTTCACGAAGTAGGCGCCCTTCTGTAGGAGGTCGCCGCCCACCTCCGACGTCTTCCCGTTCCACGAGTACGTGTTCGTGCCCGCGGGGTGCGATCCATCGTTGTGATCGAAGACCCGCGCTCCGCAGCACTTGCCGTCGCCGTTGGCCCGGTAGACGCGGATCAAGGTTGGGTCAGAGGGAGCAGCGAGCTTGTAGGAGATCAGCGTCTCGTCCTTGATGTCGTCGTCGATCCGCGGCAGGAACGGGTTGGGTGATGCTCCCGTGATCCTCACCAAACGAGGGAGAAGCTGGAAGCTCTCGACATCGACGAGGGATCCGCTGCGATACACGGCGACTTGGTAGGTCCTCGGGCTGTTGACCGACAGCGCCGGCCAGTCGAACGTCTTCGTCTGGAACCCGTCGGGATCGTCAGCATCGACCAAGACGTTCTGGGTATGAACTGCGGTGTCTCCCGCCGGTCGGATCCGGAGGCTGTACGTCGCGTCGGCTTCGTTGCCGTTGAAGATGAATATGACGGACGCAGGGCCCGCGAACGGCGAATAGAACTCGCTGAGGCCACCCGGGAACACGATGCTCTCCACGGCGATGGCCGCGGCAGCGGGGGCGGCCGTCAGGAGGCTGACGGCGAGTGCCATCACCGAAAGCAGGGAAAGGAGCCGAAGCTTCATACCTGCATCATCGGCATCTGCGGCCCTGATATCCAGCGACCGATGACCTAGGCCGCGCCGAGCGCTCCTAGGACTCCTTGATGTACTTGTACGTGATCCGGGCCTTGTCTACGCGGCAGCGGCGCTGACCGATCCCACCGACCTGAAGGAACGAGTCGCTATCGACATGGCCCATCGTCGCGTCGCATGTGTAACCCGACACGCGGATGAGCACGAAGGAGGCTCCGGTGATCTCGGCCCCGCTGATCGTGGGGCCGGACGGCAGGTTCCAGCGCCAGTAGGCCCGGACCCTGGCGTGGCGGCACCGGATCCGGAGGTCCGAACTGGCCGTGAGCTCCTCCAGGGCGCAGCTCCCGCCGCTCCGAAGGACGGTGATGGGACCCCTGTGGTGATAGGCGATGCCGTTCTTGGTGGCGGTGCCATTGACTCGGTAGAACCGGTCGAGCGAAACGTGGACCGGGACGGACGTCCCCTGGATCCCGTTATACGCGAGGGCAGTGATGCGGACCCAGTAGTCCCCCTGAGGAAGGACTATTCCGCCGTCGTCTCTGCCATTCCAGGTGTATCCGTACGTGCCGGCCACGCGGGTCGGGTACTGCAGAAAGTCCCGGACAACGTCGCCGCAGCAATCCCCGCTGGTGTCCGCCTCGAGGACCTGGATCCTGACGTCGGTGGCGGGCGCAAGGAGCTGGTACGTGATCCTCGTCGTGTCCAGATAGCCGTCGTTGATGGTGGGGAAGAAGGGATCGGGGTTGATCGAGGTAATCCTGAGGAGCCTTGGCCTAAGGGTGAAGCGCCGCTCCCTGAGCTGAGTGCCGTTGGTTCTGTGGACGGCGACCTCGTAGTTCGTGTTCGAGGTGACATTGAGGGCGGGCCAGCTGAACTGAACGGTATCGGGTGACGACCCGACTTGCGGTGTGATCGTGAAGTTCTGTGAATGGATCGTCGCGCCGTTCTCGTATCGCAGCCGAACGTTGAAGGTCGTTGCTGGATCCAGGCCGGGAAGGTCGTCGTCGAAGTTGAACGTGACTTCGGCGGGGCCCGAGAAGGGCGAGAAGAACGTGGTCGCCCCCTCGGGGAATCGGATGGAGGCGCTGAACGTGGCAAGTGCCGGCGTTGCCGTCAACAGGCCGATCAGGACGGTGAGGGCGGCGACGGCTGCGACAGAGCGTTTCCTCATTGCGTTGAGGCGCATCTTGCACGCCCGCCCACCCCGATGTCGACCCCCAAACGGTCATTCTTGGTGCTCGAACTCCACACGTACGCCCAGAAGGCGTACGGGACGGGCGATCTCGGGGAAGCGGGAAAGTGCGGCTCGAGCCCCGGCCGCGATGCCGGTGGGCTCCATCGTCGGCTCGGGGAGCGGGACGCCCCTCGTCTTCGTGATGAACGGGACCAGCCGGAGCTTCACGACGACGCGAATGGCACGACGCCCGTCCTTGCGAACGTCTTCTGCGGTCTCGAACGCCAGGCGATCCAGCTCTCGCTCGATCTCATCGGCGCTCGCGAGGTCCTGCTGGAACGTGCGTTCGCGGCTGACCCCTTTAGGGATCCACGGGGCGTCGCTTACCGGGCTCGTCTCCTCGCCTCGCGCGAGCCGAGTGAGCCAGGGTCCCGTGCTCGGGCCGAACGCGGCCGCCATGCGATCGAGGTCGGCGGTGGCGAGCTCCTCGACGGTGCCGATGCCGATCGCCGCCAGCTTCCCGGCGGTCTTCGTGCCGATCCCCCAGAGGGCATCCGTGGCTCGCGGACCCATCAAGCCGGGCCATCGGTCGGAGGTCAGCACGAAGACGCCGGCGGGCTTCCCTTCTTCTGTCGCGATCTTCGCCTGCAGCTTGTTGTCGCCGATGCCGATCGAGCACCAGAGCTCGGTGCGCTCCAGAACGCGTTGCTGGATCTCCCGAGCGAGATCCTCGGGCTCATCGGTCTCGACCGCGATGAACGCCTCGTCCCATCCCATCTCCTGGACGACGAAGCCGAACGAACGGAGCGCATCCATCACCCGACGGGAGGCCTCGAGGTAAGTGGGGGCGTCCACAGGCAGGAACACGGCGTCGGGGCATCGCTTCAGGGCGGTGCGGAGGGGCATCCCCGATCGCACGCCGAACGTCCGGGCCTCGTAGGAGCAGGTGGAGACGACGCCGCGCTTGGTGGGGTCGCCGTCGCCGCCGACGATCACCGGCCGGCCGCGGAGCTCCGGGCGGCGTAGCACTTCGACGGCCGCGAGGAACTGATCGAGGTCGACGTGGAAGACGAACGGTGCCACGGCGGATCCTTCAGGCCGCGTGCGCGCTGTCGAGCGCGGCCTGCAGCCTCTGGATGGGTCCCTTCAAGCCGTGTTCTTCCGCGAACGTCTTGAGCGCGGCGTCGTCACGTGCGCCCGACCACACGGTCAACGGCGCGACCGCGTTGACGGGAACGAGCCGACGCATCTTGTCCAGGTACTCGCTCGCCTCGACGATCCTCGCCTTCAGCGCCGGCTTGCCCTTCAGCGGTCCGGGACGGGACTGCGGCTGCGCGGCGTCGGTGACGAGCTCGTCGAGGGAGGCGTACGTCTGGATCAAGGCCAGCGCGGTCTTCGCGCCCACGCCGCGCACGCCCGGCAGGTCATCGGAGGGGTCGCCTCGGAGGATCGCGAACTCGGCATAGCGCGACGCCGGCACGCCGTACTTCTCGAGGACGCCTGCTTCGTCGTACTCGCCGAGCTCGGAGACACCGCGCAGGGTGAACAGCAGCTTCACGACCGGATCGCGGACCAGTTGGATCAGATCGCGATCGCCGGACACGATCTCGATCCGGTCGGCCTCGTCCGCCTCGACGCAGAACGCTCCGATGGCGTCCTCGGCCTCCCAGCCCTCGGTCTCCGCCTGCAGCAACCCCGTGAGGTCGATCGCGGCGCGCAGCAACTCGAACTGCTGCGTGATCGCCTCGGGCTCCGGCGGGCGATTGGACTTGTAGCCCGGATAGATGTCAGTGCGCTCGACCGGCCGCCAGTCGTGGTCGTAGACGTGAACGACCTCATCCGGCCGTCTGCTCACGACGAGACGTGTGACCATGTCGAGGTAGCCGTGGACGGCGTTGACCGGTCGCCCGTCCGGCGCCTTCACGGAGTCGGGCATCGCGAAGAACGCTCGATAGGTCAAGCTCGAGACATCGAGGAGGAGTCTGCTCGTCATCGTCCCGAGCCTACGCCCGGCGGCATCGGATGTGACAGGCTGCCCTCACCCGGACCGGAGAGGACGGCGACCGTGGAATCTTGGTACCTGCCGATCAAGCTCCTGCATGTGCTCTCGGCGATCGTCGCGGTCGGCACGAACGTGACCTACTTCGTGTGGCTCGCGGCCATGAAAGGTCGAGCGCAGCCAGAGCAGTCGTTCGCGCTTCAGACGATCAAGGCATTGGACTCGCGCCTGGCGAACCCGGCGTACGGGATCCTCCCGCTGACGGGAGTGATCATGATCTTCTCTGACGCCGTCGAGCTCACGACCTTCTGGATCATCGCCGCCATCGTCCTGTACGCCCTGGTCGGCGTGATCGCCGGTGTGTTCTTCGCGCCATCGCTCCGTCGTCAGACGGAGCTCGCGGCGACGGGCGACCTGGCATCCGGTGCCTACGAGGCCGCGTCCCGTCGCACGCGCACGACGGGCCTCCTCACGATGCTCCCCATCGCGGGGATCCTCTACCTGATGGTGATGAAGCCGACCCCGTGAGGATCAGATCCGGTCGCGCTTCTTCGGCGTGAGGCTCTTGCCGATGAGTCCGATCCCGGTCACGGCGAGCGTCACGAGGCCGCCCACCATGAGCACGACGATCAGGAGCACCGCCGTCGGGCTGGGGCGGCCGTCCCCGATCATCTCGACGAAGGCGTAGATCGAGAGCGCGATCCACAGCAGGAAGACGATCAGCCACGCCAGCATCGAGAACACCGTCGCCGAGGCCATCGCGACGAACAGGCCTGTGCCGGTGCCCTCGCGGAATCGCGCCATGACCTGCAGCCTAGCGGCGAGCCGGTGCTAGCGTCGGCGCCGAGATGCAGGCATCCCGCCCGCGAACAGCCTGGCCCGCCGTCGCGGCGGCCGTGGCCGGGTTCCTGGTCGAGGCGGTCGTCGCGGCGGTCCCCGGGTCGCCGCTGCAACCGATCCTGGCGCCAGGGGCCGAGCCGGGGGGGCCGTTCGTCTGGATCGCCGAGACGATCGGCCTCGATCACCTCGACACGGCCCTCCCGGTCGCTTCGGTGCTGGGCGTGGCCGCGGGCATGGCCGGGTTCCTCGTGCTGCTTCGCGCCGCCTGGCGCGGGGAGATCACGATGCGCCTCGCGCTCGGGCTCTCGGTCGCGTTCCACCTCGCCATCGTGCTGCTGCCGCTGGTGATCTCGCGCGACGTCTACTCCTACATCGCGCACGGGCAGATCGTGTCGATCCATCACGCGAATCCGTACGTGCAGACGCCGGCGGACTTCCCGAGCCTCCTGACGCGAGAGCTCGTCGGACCCAAGTGGGTGGACACGCCGTCGGTGTACGGCCCGCTCTTCTCGCACCTGTCCGGGCTCGTGACGAGGACTTCCAGCCGTTTGGACGTGCTGGTCGACACGTTCCGCCTGATCGCGATCGCGGCGAGCCTCGCGACGACGTTCGTCATCGCCGCCGTCGCCCGACGGGTCCGACCCTCCCGCGCGGCCTTCGCCGTCGCGGCGTTCGGCCTGAACCCGGTCGTGCTCTTCCAGAGTGCCGCGAGCGGCCACAACGACCTCCTCGTGGCGCTCGCGATCGCGATCTCCGCGTGGCTCGTGGTCCGTGATCGGACGATCTGGGCGGCCGGGGTCCTCACGTGCGGAGCGCTCATCAAGGCGACGGTGTTCCTGCCGCTCCTGCTGCTCGTCGTCTGGGTCGTATGGCGACGACCCTCGTCGGAGCGTCTCTCTGCCGGCGCGGCGCACGCCGGCGTGGCTCTCGCGATCGTCGCGGTCGTCGCGGCGCCGTTCTTCCAGCTGCACGATCCGACGCTCGGGATGCTCGAGCTCTCCTCGCACGAGGGGTGGCTCGCCCCCTCGAGGTTCTTCAGGCGCGTGCTCGATGCGATCAGCGGCGACACGTTGGGCGTGGTCGTGCGGGTGACGTTCATGCTCGCTCTCGCGGTGGCCGTCGTCTGGTTGGTGCGGGCGGTGGCACGGGCAGCGGCGTCGGGCCGTCCGTCGCTGGAGCTGCTCGGAGGCTGGGGCTGGTCGCTGCTCGCACTCACGTTGCTCGGACCGGTACTCCTTCCTTGGTACCTCGCGTGGTCGCTCCCGTTGCTCTGGCTGCTCCCGCGGGTCCCTCGCGCATCGCTGATCGTCCTGTCCGGCGTGCTCGCGCTGTCTCAGTGGACGGCGGAGCCGCTCCGCTTCCCCGACGCCTACGACCTCAACGTCTTGATCGGGCACTACGTGCTGACCCCGGTGGTGATCGGCCTCCTCGTATGGCTGGCGCTCGACCTACGCAGGCGCCTGGCGGTCCCGCTTGCGCTTCACGACGAGGAGGGCGAGGCCGCCGAGGCCCGCCAGGGCCGAGGCGGCGAACGCGACGGGGAGATCGGCCAGGCGTAGGCCGAGCCGGTCGAGTGTCACAGCGCTGATGGTGAGCGTCGCGGCGCCGAAGGCGGGCGCCGTGGCGATCGCGGTGACGAGATCGTCGAACACGGCGCGCGCGTAGCCCAGACCGAGCAGCGCGAGCAGTGCGAGGATCGCGAGGGTCGCCAGCGCGATCCAGTACGGCGGCGAGGGTCCGAAGCCGAGCGCCTCGATCCCGCCCGCGACCGAGTACTCCGGCAACGTTTCGGATGCCCACAACCCGGGCTCCTGTTCGGTGAGTCGTGGATGTCCCACATCCTCTCCCCGGTAGAACGGCGTGAGGACGAGGACGAGCGGCTCGGGTTCCCGTGGGATGTCGTCGAGCGTGAGCCTCGAGAGCGCGTCGTACTCGAGATCACCTCGCACCGTCGCTCTGCCCTCGAAGTAGTCCGGAACGGTTCCGACGAACACGTAGAGATCGTCTGTTCGCTCGGGATAGGAGGCTGCGCGCAGGATGTTCGCGGCCCGAGATCCGAGGAACGTCGCCGTGGCGTCCGCGTCGTCCACGATGACCACGACCGGGCGGTCTCCATCCTGCCCAACCGTGCTGCGAAGAGCGGCGGTCCTGGCGAGCTCCGCTTCGTGCGGCGAGATGAACGGCTTCTGCCGACCCCACGCGAGGAGCGCTCCGACGATCATCCAGCCCACGAGGACGACAACCACCGCACGGGCGAGCCATATCCGCGCACCGAGCCGTCGGTGAACCCACGCGACGCCGAGCGCGGCACCGATCGGGACGACGAACCCGAACGTCACGAGGCGATCGGGAGGCAGCCACCCCGTCACGTAGCCGACCGGGATGCCGATCGCGATCACGACGAGCCACGAGGTAAGGAATCGCCGGAGGAAGTCCTCGGCAGTGGAGGTGCCTGCGATCGCGAGGGGCACCGAGATCCATTGCACGTACCGCGCGGCCCGGAGGCGGAAGCGCTCCCGATAGGCGTCGATCAGCTGCGCGTCGAGCCCCGACCGGCGGAGGTACCCGTCTCTCGAGGTCTCGACGCCGATCGGACCCGGCCCCGCGATCGAGGTGAACACGCCCGCGCCCGCGACGAGGCCGCCCGCGGTGACGGACAGGGCGATGTCGCGGGCCTCGTCGCGGGCGCCCACCCGCCAGGCGAGCGCGGCGGCTCCAAGCAACACGACGATCGCGTGTACGAGGAACGGCGGATGCGCCAGGCCCCCTCCCGCGAGGAGCAGGGCCGCTGCCCACCACACCCTCCGTCCTCCGGCCAGGCAGGCTGCCGCCGCCAGGAACGTCGCGGCGAGCACCAGGTTCGCGAGATACCCGGCCACGAGATGGACGGAGAAGACGCCCGCGAGGAGCCCCGCGAGGAGCCACGCCTTCGACGCTCGGCCGCCGCCGGCGCGAACCAGTGCCGCGGCACCCGAGCCGATCACGACCCCCAGCGCGGACGCGAGACCTGCCGTGACGGCCACGGCACTCAACGAGAGCGTTCCGGCAAGTGCCGCCGCGAGCGCCGGCGCGCCGGGCCGGCTCCCCACCATCGACAGGCCCTCGCTCGCCCCGACGCGCGTCCACCAGAGATAGACGGGCACGTCCGGGCCCACGCCGAACCGGTATCCGTCCACGACGTAGGGCCACAGCAGGAGAACGAGGAGTACGAAGCCGAGCCCCGCGAGCCAGGCGAGATCCCGGCGGGTTCCCATGCCCACCCGCTAGCCGATGGCGGAGAAGACGCCCCGAGCGTCGACGGTGGTGGCCCCTTCGACATCGGTGAGGAGGCTGCATGTGAAGAGGCCGCCCATGTTGTCCGGCAGGGCGGGCGTGATCGTCACGGCGCACTCCCCGGCGGTCGAGGTGAACACCACCGGCCCGTCCGGCCCGGTGACGGTGAACGAGAGCGCGCGATCGGCGCTCGTCGCTGCCCGGCTCACGAACGAGGTGCCGGACAGACGAAGCTCCTGCGTGGATGGGCCGGTCCACGTGATGTCCATGGGGGCGGGCGGCGTCGCCCAGACCGCCGGCGTCGCGATCGATGCGAACGGCGTTTCCATCCGGAGGTCTCCCGTCAACGAGAGGGTCGCCGTGCCTGTGTTCAACGGACTCGCGGGCTCCGGCGATGCCGTTGGGGTCGCCGACACCGGCGATGCGGTCGGAGTGGGCGACTCGGCAGGCGGCGGGGGCGAGACGCTGATCCCGTGGCCGACACCGCTCGTGCTGCACGCGGCCGTGAGCACCACCAGGAGGACTCCGAGCAGCCGGGTCCGCCGGGTCGTGACCATCCCGCGGAGCGTACCCCACGCTCTTCGGTCGGCCCGGACGTACGATCGGCGCATGCCCGCATCCGCCGGTGCTCATTCCCCGGGCGTCGTTCCGGCCTCGATCGCTGCCGGCATCACGTTCGTCACCGTCGGCCTCTACATCGCCCTCATCGTCTCGCAGGGCGAGGTAGAACTCGCAGGCTTGGTCGCGATCGCGATCTATCTCGCCGGCCTCGGCGCATGCGCACTCGCCGGAGCCGTGCGAAGAGGCCCGGATCGTGTGGTCCCGCTCGGGATCGCGACCGGCGGGCTCATCGGTGCCGCGGTCGTCTCCCTCTTCTCGATCGGACTCCTGCTCCTGGTGGCCGGTGTCTTCGCGCTCGTCGCGTGGATACGAGCGGGCGTGGGAGCTTCACGCCGCGATCAGCTCGTCGGTGGGGTCGGTGGCGTGGTGGCGGCGTTCGGGTTCCTGGCGGTCGCGCTCCTTTTCTAAGGGCTCTCCGATGGCCGCTGCTAGCATCGCGACCATGCTGCCACGCGAGCTGGTCGAGGAGGTTTTACACGCCGCCCGCCGTCGGGGCGGCTCCTTCTCCGAGCTCTTCGTCGAGGAGCGAACGTCCACGAACATCCGGTTGGACGACGGCAAGGTCGAAGAGCTCTCCAGCGGCCTCGATCGAGGGGCGGGGGTTCGCGTCGCCCTCGGCACCTCGTACGGGTACGCGTACTCGAACCGCCTCGACCGCGATTCGCTCCTGCAGGCGGCCGAGGCGGCGAGCGCGGCTCTTCAGGAGGGAGAGGCCGGCAGCGTCGTCGACCTGACCGTCCGCGAGGGCAAGGGCGTGAACCGCACGGACCGGCCGGCTGCCGAGTTCCCCGCCGTGGACAAGGTGGCGTGGCTGCGCGAGCTCGACGACGCGGCCCGCGGGCTCAGCCCCGAGGTCGTCCAGGTGGTCGGGATGTACGGCGATTCCCTCCAGAAACGGCTGATCGCCGCCTCCGACGGCCGCTGGGTCGAGGAGGAACGTCCTCGCATCCGGATGGTGACGCAGGTCGTGGCCGCCCGGGACGGAACCATCCAAACAGGGTTCTTCGGTCCCGCAGCGTGCGCCGGGGTCGAGCTCTTCGACCGATTCACCGCGAAGGCGATCGGCGAGAAAGCGGCGCAGCGCGCCGTCACGATGCTCGACTCGATCCCGGCGCCGGCGGGCGAGATGGCCGTCGTGCTCGCGCCCGGCATGGGCGGCGTCCTCTTCCACGAGGCCGTGGGCCATCCGCTCGAGGCGGACGCCGTCGACAAGGAGGCGAGCGTCTACCGAGGCCTCGTGGGAACGAAGTGCGCGAGCGAGGTCGTCAATGGGGTTGACGATGCGACGATCCCGAACGGGTGGGGGTCCTTCGATTTCGACGACGAGGGTGAGCCCAGCCAGCGGACCGTGCTCTTCGAAGCAGGCGTGCTCCAGGGCTTCCTCTACGACCGACTCCGGGCCGGCAAGGACCGTGTCGAGTCAACCGGCAACGGACGACGCGAGTCCTACGCCTCCCCGCCGATCCCCCGGATGACCAACACGAACATCCTCGACGGCGCCGAGCGAGCCGACGCGATCATCGAGGGCACGGACAAGGGCGTGTTCGTCACGTCGCTCGGCGGCGGCCAGGTCAACCCGGCGAGCGGCGACTTCGTCTTCGGATGCTCCGAGGCGTTCCTGATCGAAGGAGGCACGGTCACGACGCCGGTGCGAGGCGCCAACCTGATCGGGCGCGCGATCCAGGTGATGTCCGCGGTCGATGCGGTCGCCGACGACTTCGACACGTGGGAGGGCGTCTGCGGCAAGGACGGGCAGCAGGCGCCGGTCGGCAGCGGCTCGCCAACGCTACGGATCTCGCGGATCACGGTGGGAGGAACCGGTGCCTGACCTGGGCGATCTCTGCCGGGCCGCGGTCGAGGCGGCGGAGTCCGGCGAGGCCGTCGAGGCGTATGCCGAGGAATCCCGCCGCACGGAAGCGAGCGCGCTACGCGGCGAGGTCGAGGGGCTGGCGTTCGCCGAGTCCCGAGGCGTCGGCGTCCGGGTCATCCGCGAGGCCCGACTGGGCTACGCGTGGGCCGCTGACCCGGACGCCGACGACGTGCGCGAGCTGGTGCGGCGAGCACGGGAGAACGCCGCGCTCGCCGCGCCCGACGAGCACAACGTCCTGCCGGACCCGGCGCCGTGGGAGCCGATCCCCGAGCTCTTCCGAGAGAGCTCCGCCGACGTCCCCACCGAGGACAAGACGCGGCTCGCACTCGACCTCGAGGCTCGCGCGATCTCCCTCGATCCGCGGGTGACGAAGATCGACGAGGCGCAGGTCGGCGACGCGGTCACGCGGGTCGCGATCGCGTCGACGACCGGCGTGAACGCCGAGTACCGGCGGACGGACGCGTGGTGCCTGGCCGTGACCCTCGCGGTCGAGGGCGACGAGACCCAGACCGGGTTCTCCTACCGGATCGCGCGAGGGTTGGATGAGCTGGATTGGGAGGCGGTCGCGGACGAGGCGGTGGAACGCGGGGCGCGGATGCTCGGGGCCGCCAAGCCGGCGACCGCCCGTGTTCCCGTCGTTCTCGACCAGTTCGCGGCGATGTCGTTCCTGGGCGTGCTCGCGGGAGCGGTCTCCGCCGATGCCGTGCAGAAGGGTCGGTCGCTCTTCGCCAACCTCGTGGGCGAGCGCGTCGGCTCGGAGCTGTTCACGCTCGTCGACGACGGAACGAACGTCGAAGGGCCGGGCGCGGCACCGTTCGACGACGAGGGCGTGCCGAGCGGCCGGACGGAGCTGTTCACGAAGGGCACGCTCAACGGATTCCTGCACAACGCGTACACCGCGCACAAGGACGGGACGACGTCGACCGGGAACGGCAAGCGCGGGTACCGGGGACCCCCCGGTGTCGGGACGTCGAACTTCTATCTCGACGCGGGGGAGACCCCGCGCGACGAGTTGCTGCGGCAGGCAGACGGCGGCGTCCTGATACAGGATGTGAGCGGCGTACACTCGGGCGCCAATCCGATCAGCGGCGAGTTCAGCGTCGGCGCCACGGGTCTGCGGATCGCCGGGGGAGCGCTCGGCGAGCCGCTTCGGGAGATGACGATCGCGTCGACCTTGCCGGAGATGCTGCAGGCGATCACCGGCGTCGGCGACGACCTTCGGTTCTTCTCCTCCGTGGGGACGCCGTCGGTGCTGATCGGCGAGATGACGCTCGCCGGCGTCTGACGGGTTGCCTTTCGCTCAGCTAGACAGGTCACCGGCGAGGTGCAAGGATTCGCGCGGTCGATCACCGGGTGGGAGCGCTCCTCCGAGGGATCAGGGCGCCGCCCTTGAGCAGAGGGAGGGTGTATGGCAGCCAAACCCGACGAGCAGATGATCTCCGAGAAGGTCGCCCCCGTCCTCGTCGCGAGGACGCTCGGGCCTTTCGACCTGGTGGTGATCTTCGTCGCCATCGTCCTCTTCATCAACAACTCGGCAGGCGTTCAGTTCGCCGGGCCCTCCGTGTTCATCTTCTGGATCTTCGCGTTCCTGACCTTCCTGATCACGGGGGCGTTCATCACGGCACAGCTCGGGCGGATGTTCCCCGAGGAGGGATCGCTGTATGTCTGGACCCACAAGGTGCTCGGGCCGTTCTGGGGGTTCTTCGCCGGGTTCGTGGCCTGGTGGCCGGGACCGATCTCGCTGGTGTTCATCGGGATCCTGTTCGCGAACTACCTGCAGCAGTTCGCCGTCCTGGCCAAGCCCAGCTGCGAGTACCCGTGCATCTTCACCGAGAACTGGCAGATCGGGGTGGTCGTCCTCGCGGTGATCTGGTTCAGCGCGCTGATGTCCTATCTGAAGATGCGCGTCACGCAGAACTACGTGAACGTGCTGTTCTGGTTCTACGCGGCGGCGATCTTCCTGATCGGGTTCGCCGGCGTGTGGTGGCTGCTGCAGGGCAACTCGGCGTCCACGGACTTCGGGACCGGCTGGGACCCGTTCCAGGGCGACGCGCTGGCGCTCGGCATTCCCGCGAACCTCACCTTCTTCTCGTTCGCGATCCTGGCGCTCCTAGGGATCGAGACGCCGCTGAACATGGGCGCCGAGGTGACCGGCGGCGAGAAGGCGATCCGGACGTTCCTGCTGTGGGGGTGCGTCGTCGTGATGGTCGCGTACCTGTGGACGACCTGGGGAACCATGGTCGTCACCGAGGCGGGATTGGCGAACGCGACCACCGGGGGGGCGGAGTCCGTCGGGGTCGCGCTCGGGAGGTGGACCGGCGCGGCGGTCGCGCTGGTCTTAGCGTGGGTCGTGCTAACCGTCGCAGTCGTCTACAACTTCTCCTTCGGACGACTGCTCTTCGTGTCGGGGATGGAGAAGCGCATGCCGCGGTCCATCGGACGCGTCAACCGCAACAAGGTCCCGGCGAACGCGATCACGCTGCAGTCGGCGATCTCGACGGTGCTCGCGATCCTCGTGTTCTTCGTCTTCGGCTCCGGGGGGAGCGATCCGTACAAGTACTTCTTCATCCTGTACGCGGGCGTGACGATCGTCTGGTGCATCTCGACCGCGCTCTTGTTCCTCGACATCTTCTTCGCGAAGCGGGCCGAGCCGGAGCGGTTCGAACGAGAGCGGCGGGTCCCGGTTGGCTGGCTGTACGCCTGCGGCGTGATCGGGTTCGTCGTCAACATCGTCGCCGTGCTGTTCATCTTCGTGGGCCCGTGGTACCCGCCGGGCTTCCCGACACTCGCCGAGTGGAACACGTGGATGATCGGCTTCACCGCCGTGTCCGTCATCTCAGGCATCGTGATCTGGTTCGTCTCACAGTCGGCCAGACGAGGGAAGTCCGACGAAGAGCTGATCGCCGAGGGCCTCGCCGACCGCGAGATCGCCGAGGGTTCCTCGGCCTGATCGTCGACCAGATCGTCGAAAAGGAGTTGTGAGGACCGCCGCCCGGGCCGGGGCGGCGGTCCTCCTCGTTATCCGCCGATGCCGTGCAGACGTCGACAGGCGTCGGCCAGCACGAGCCTGCCGAGCCGCTCCGCTTCGTCGGCGGAGACGTAGTCCCGCTCGACGAACCGACCGAGGACGCGCTCCAGGGCTGCACGGGTGAGGAGGGCCGACGCCCAGAACGCCTCCGGCTCACCGGCCTCGTCGGAGCCGTACAGGAGCTTGGCGGCGGGAACGGTCCCGACGAGCATCTCGAGCGCCCATTCCACCTGCCCCCACCCCCAGGGGATCAGCTCGGACAGCTCGAGGTACACGTTGGGGAGCACCGACGCGACGTAGGCGGC
Source organism: uncultured Actinomycetota bacterium (assembly GCA_963750945.1). GTDB lineage: Bacteria > Actinomycetota > UBA4738 > UBA4738 > HRBIN12 > JAJNBA01. Next base: position 186,580 of record CAVVSH010000015.1, read on the forward strand.
CTCGCGGATCCACGGGTAGCCGGAGTGCACGAGGACGACGGGCTGGTCCTGCACGTCGACGAGGAGCGGGAAGATCGCGATCGGATCGGCGTACGAGAGGTTGATGTCGGGATCGCCCCCGCCGCAATGGAAATGGAACGGCCGATCGTTGGCCTTCGCCACCTCCAGCGTTCGGCGGATCAGGAAGTCACGGACCGGCTTCGCGTGCTCTCTCGTCTCCTTCCAGTCGTCGCTCCGCCAGCGATCGAAGGCCGCCGCGGCTTCCGACGCACTCGGATCGCCGACGTCGAGGCCCGTTCGGTAGGCGACGATCGACTTGTACGCGACGCAGTTCGGATCGGCGGCCGCGTCGGTTGCCTCGGTGTTCACCGCCGAGACGAGGTCGTCGAACGACCCGTCCCGATGCTGGAGGATCCAGGGCTCGAGTCGTGTCACGCGGTGGACCGTGACGCCGATGGTGGAGGCGAACTCGTCCGCCGGGATCGGTGGTTGTGGGAAGCCCTCGTCCGAGAGGATCGCGACGACCCCGGCCGCATCGAGGAGCCCCTTCGTGTAGGCGACCGCGTCGGCCTGGAGCGCCTCCTCCCTCGCGGACGTGACGGCCTCGCGCGTGGGCTCGCACCCGAGATGTGCCGCGAGCCAGCGGCGCATGGCGAGCGCGAAGACGGTCGAGTCCGTGAAGCCGTCCGCCACGCCCCACAGGTCGTCATGGACTCGGGAGGACGAGTGGAACGACTCGCCCAGGAACATCATCCTGGTGTCGAAGCCCGCGGATCCCTTCGCCAGGAGGTCGCCGAGGCGATACGGGTGCGTGTGCGCATCGACGATCTCGACATGCGAAAGATCCACGTTCGTCATCTCGTCCTCCGACCCTCAGTACCGCCACCGATGCGCACGAACGACGTCCTCCGGATCTTGGCCCTCGAAGACCTCGCGTTCCGCGCGCCTGGTCGCGAGGAACGAGTCGAACAGCACGTCGCCCATCGCTTCGCGGAGCATCGATGACTTCTCGAGCTCGCCGATCGCTTCGCCGAGCGATGCCGGCAGCTGACGGATCCCCAGCGAACGACGCTTCCGCGCCGGGATCGACGCAGGATCGTCCAGCACCGGATCGGGCAGCGACAGCTCGCGCTCGAGACCGTCGATACCGGAGGCCACGATCGCGCCGAGGGCGAGATACGGGTTCGCGGCCGGATCCATGGACTTCACCTCGAGGTTGGCCGCATCCGGTCGGCTCCCCACCATCCCGGTCACGAAGCGCAAGGCCGCTTCGCGGTTCTCCCGCCCCCAGCATGCCCACGGTCCGCTCCACCGATGCGGCTGCAGCCGTTGATAGCTCGGGACCGACGGGGCGGTGATCGCGGTGAGCGCAGGCAGTGCCTCGAGCACCCCCGCCGTGAACGCCTCGGCCTGGCGCGTCATCCCCTCGGGGCCGCGTCCTCCCTGGAACAGGTTCTTCCCGTTCCGATCCCACAGGCTCAGGTGCAGATGGTTCCCGTTGCCCACCCGCTCGGCGAAGATCACCGGCGCGAACGACACGGCGTACCCGTGGTTCCGCGCGACGGCCCTGATCGTATGGCGCACGACGAGGTCCGTGTCCGCCGCACCGATCCCGACGCTGTGGGGCACCGACAGTTCGAGCTGGCCGGTCGAGTACTCCGGGTGGAACTGCATCACACCGGTGGCCTGTTCCTCGAGGGCCCGGATCAGCGAGGTCGCGAACGGCTCGACGTCGGCGAGCGCGATCGCGCCATACGCGGGCCCCGTGTGCGCCGGCGTCGGGTCCGCCTCGTCTTGACCCGGCGCGGCGCGGTGGCCGAGGAAGAACTCGATCTCGTAGCCGCCGCGAAGCTCGAGCCCGTGGTCCGAGAGGCGCTCGAGCATCGTCCGCGCGAAGGTGCGCGGGCAGCCGGGGTAGGGCTCGCCTTCCTGGTCGAGCTGGTCGACGGGGGCGAGCGCCCATCCCGGGCTCGCGGCGAGGGCGACCGTCTGGGTCGGGTCCGGCATCAGCCGCGTGTCGCCCGTCGGTCCGGCGATGTGCGGCGAGGACGTGATCTGATCGTCGACCTGGAAGACCGTGAAGACCGGCGACAGGCCGATCCCGAACTTCACCGCGTCCTCGAACCGATGGAGCGGGATCGTCTTCACGAGGGTGACCCCGGAGTTGATCACGATGGCGAGCGCGACCGCCTCGACGCCGGAGGCGTCGAGGCGGCGCGCGGTCTCCGCCGCGCCTGTGCCGCGGGCCTTGGCTCGCCCCCGCGCAGGAGCGGTCGGACTCAGAACAGCTCCAGGTACTCGGTGCGCTCCCAGTCCGAGACGGCGTCCTTGGAGCGGGCGAGCTCGTAGCGGCGCATCGTCGAGTACGCCGTCACGAAGTCCTCGCCGAAGAACTCCTTCGTCGCCGGATCCTGTTCGAGCGCGTCGAGCGAACCCTCCAGCTCGAGCGGGAGCTTCTCGAAGGAGTCGTCCTCCTCGGCCGGCACGCCGGGCTTGGACGGCTCGGGAACCGGCAGCTCGTCCTCGATCCCTCGGAGACCGGCCTGCAGGAGCGCTGCCCCGACGAGGTACGGGTTGGAGAGCGCCGACGGCGCGCGGTACTCGACGTGCTTGTTCTCGGGGCTGCCACCCTTCACGCGGACGAGGGCGGAGCGGTCCTCAAGACCCCAGGAGATGTTCGACGGGCTGAACGTGTGCGGGCGCCGGCGTCGGAGGCAGTTCACGGTCGGAGCGATCACGGCGTCGATCGCGCGCGCGTATCGTAGCTGGCCCGCGATGAACGAACGGCAGGCGTCGGTCATCCCCTGCGGGTCGTCCGCGTCGCCGAACGCGTTTTCTCCCGAGTCGGCGTGCAGGAGCGAGATGTGCGTGTGGCAACCGCTCCCCGCGGAGTTTGCCCACGGCTTCGTCATGAACGTCGCGAGGTAGCCGTCCTGCTTCGCGATCTCCTTCACGCCGTTCTTGAACGTGAACGCGTTGTCCGGACCGGCGAGTCCTCGGCCGGGTGCGAAGTTGATCTCCCATTGCGAGCCGGCGTACTCGCAGTTCGCGGTGATGATGTCCACACCCGCCTGCGGCATCTCGTTCAGGATCCGGCGGATGGTCGGGACGTAGTCGTTCCGCAGGGTGTTGAAGATGTGGTAGCCGCTGAAGAGCGGTTCGTGGGTGTCGCCCGTGAGGAGATAGAACTCGAACTCTGAGCCCATGAGCGGCTCGAATCCCATCGAGCGCGCCTTCTCCAGCGCCTGGCGGAAGATGTGCCGGGGCGTCGCGGCGAGCGGCGTCCCGTCGTGCCACTGCGCGTCGCAGATGAACCGGGCGGTTCGGTCGGCCCAGGGAAGCACCTCCGCCGAGTCGGGATCGGGGAACAAGAGTTGGTCTCCGTACCCGACCTCCTCGTGGTACAGCGTGCCCCCCACGACGTCGGAGCGAGTGTCGAGGACGCTCGTGCCACCGTACATATTGAGGCCACGCTCCGCGTAGTCCGCGGCATGGCCGATCGGGATCGTCTTCGAGCGTGAGATGCCGTGCATGTCGGGGAGCTCGAACCGGACGAACCCGATGTCCTGCTTCTGCCAGCCCTCCAGGATCCCCTTCACGTCCGCCATCGACCGGCTCCTCTCGACGCGGGTCGCCGCCGTCGGTCCCTTACGACCGCACGGTGCCCGGAGTGCTGGGTTATACCGTGGCTGCGTGCTGGCCTGCAACGCATGGGGGCCGAGGGCGGGCGGCGCGGGCGCGCGGGTTGCCGTACGCTTGTGCGCCGAGCCGGGGTTCGTGCCCGGGCGTCGGTCCCGAAGGAGGGCTCGGTTGGAGCAGACGGCGATCGGAAGCGACCGGACGCATGTGCTCCCGCTGGAGTTCGGTCGCGAGATGCCCGTGGTCGTCCGCGGCGAGGGAGTCTGGATCGAGGACGCGGCGGGCGGCCGGTACCTCGACGCGATGAGCGGTGGCTCGATGGCGGCGACCCTGGGGCACGGCCGGAAGGACATCATCGCCGCTGCCCGCGCCCAGGCGGAGGCGCTGGCGTTCGTGCACAACGAGCGCCTCACGAACCCCGCGCAGGAACGACTCGCCGATGAGCTCGTCGCGGTGGCGCCCGAAGGCTTCACGCGGGCCCGGTTCACCGTCAGCGGCGCCGACGCCAACGAGATGGCGATCCAGATCGCGCGGAGCTACCACGTCGAGCGAGGCGAAGCCGATCGATGGCAGGTGATCTCGCCGGCGCAGGCGTACCACGGCCCGACGATGGAGACCCTCGCGCTGACCGGGAGGCCGGGACTGCACGGGCCGTTCGGTCCCTACCTGCCGAAGCACCTGCACATCCCACCGAGCAGTTGGCGGTTCGACCCCTCCGGCGAGGCGGCGCTGGAGGCCCTCGACCGAGCGCTCGACGAGGCGGGTCCCGGCAACGTCTCCGCGTTCTTCTGCGAACCGATCAGCGCGGCCGCCCTCCCGGCCTACACGCCGCCGGTACGTTTCTGGGAGGGCCTCGCCGAGCGGCGCGACCGCCACGGCTTCCTGGTGTGCTTCGACGAGGTCGTGACGGGGGTCGGACGGACCGGCGAGTGGTTCGCGGGAGCCGCCACGGCCTGCGTGCCCGACATCATCGCGACCGCCAAGGGACTCGGCGCGGGCTACGCGGCGATCGGTGCCGTGCTCGTCCGCGAGCATGTGTACGACGCGTTCGCCCAAGGCTCACGACGCTTCACCCTCGGTCACACGTGGGACGGTGCGCCGCTCGCCTGCGCCGTGGGCCTCGCCGTCCTCGACGCGATGCGCTCCGAGGGTCTGGTCGAACGGGTGCGTGACCGCGGAGCCGCGCTGCTCCGCGAGGTCACGGACGCGCTCGCCGACGTCCCGCTCGTCCGGGAGGTCCGCGGGCACGGCTACCTGCTCGGCGTGTCGTTCGTCGATCCGCGCGACGGCGAGTCGTTCCTGCCGCCGGGGCTCCGGGTCGGCGGGAGGATCGACGCCGAGGCGTTCGATCGCGGCCTGATCGTCCTCTCGACGCAGCCGACGCGCGACGGCTACGCCGGCGACCAGACGTTGTTCGCTCCCGCGTTCACCGCGACCGACGAAGAGCTCCGCGAGATGGTCTCTCGATTCGCCGACGTCGTGCACCACGTGGCCGCCGCCGTCGAGCCCGACCTGATGGGTTCCGAGCCCGTCACGTCGTCACCCGGAGGAGGGAGAAGATGAGCGTGCGGGCGTTGATCCTCCAGCACGAAGAGCCAACACCGCCCGGACACGTCACGGACTGGCTCGCCGAACACGACGCGACCGTCGACGTCCTGCGGATCGACGTCGACGACCGCGAAGTCGACCCCTCGGAGCACGACCTGATCGTGTCTCTGGGCTCGGAGTTCGCGGCCTTCGACGATACGAAGCCCTTCGTGCCGCGGGAGGCGACGCTGATGCGCAAGGCGATCGACGCCGACGTTCCGGTGCTTGGGCTGTGCTTCGGCGGTCAGATGCTCGCTCGCGCGCTCGGGGCCGAGGTGTTCCGAGGCGAACGTGCGGAGATCGGTTGGCTGCCCGTGCGGAGCACGGACCCGAATCTCGTTCCCGACGGGCCGTGGTTCCAATGGCACTTCGATTCCTTCACCGTGCCGCCCGGAGCGACGTTGATCGCCGAGTCGGACGTCGGCCCGCAGGCGTTCGTCGCCGGCCGGAGCCTCGGGCTTCAATTCCACCCCGAGGTGACGACGCAGATCATGGACGACTGGGTCCGGGCGTATCGGCACGAGCTCGATGGGGACGGCGTCGATCCCGACGAGCTCCTCGCGGAGACGAAACGACTGGCCGACGAGAGCCGCCGGAACGCGTGGCAGCTCTTCGAGCGATTCCTCCGCGACGTTGCCGGCCTCACATCGACGGGGCGCGGCACGGAGTCCCCCTCGGACCGGCGAACCGGCTGACGAGGACCGAGGCGGGCACGGGCATGGGCGCGACGGGGATCGGATCGGCTGACACGCGGGTCTTCCCGCGGTTCCTCGACCTGGCCGCGCCCAGCATCGAACGAGGCGACGGGGTCTGGCTCACCACCACCGACGGGCATCGGATCCTGGATGCATGCTCGGGCGGTGCGATGGTGGCGTGTCTCGGCTACGGCGTGCCCGAGATCGTGGCAGCCGCCGCCGAGCAGGCCGAACGGCTCTCGTACTTCTACAACCACCACTTCACGAGCGAGCCGCAGGAACGACTCGCCGATCGGCTATTGGAGGTCGTCGCGCCGGCGATGGCTCGCGTCCGGCTCGTGTCGGGAGGTTCCGAGGCGAACGAGACGGCGCTGCAACTGGCCCGGCTGTATCACGTCGAGCGAGGGGAGACCGAGCGCTGGCGGGTGATCTCCCCGGCGCAGTCGTACCACGGGTCGACGATGGGGACCCTCGCGCTCAACGGCCGCCGCGCCCTTCAGGAGCCGTACACGCCGTACCTTGCGTCGCACCTGCATATCCCGCCCTCGACCTGGCGGTTCGACCCGACGGGCGAGGCGGCCCTCGCGGAGCTCGACCGGCTCATCGAGGAGACCGGACCGGAGACCGTGGCCGCGTTCTTCTGCGAACCGGTGAGCGCCGCGGCCCTGCCCGGCGCCTCACCGCCGGATCGCTTCTGGGATGGCCTCGAGGAACGGCGAGAGCGGCACGGCTTCCTGGTCTGCTTCGACGAGGTCGTGACCGGGATCGGCCGGGTGGGGACCTGGTTGGCGGCTGATCAGCTGCCGATCCAGCCCGACATCGTCGCGATCGGGAAGGGCCTCGGGGCCGGTTATGCGCCGCTCGGCGCGGTTCTCTGCCGGGAGCACGTCTACGACGCGATCGATCGCGGGTCGCGCGAGTTCGACCTCGGGCACACGTGGGACGGCGCGCCGTTGTCCTCGGCCGTCGGTCTCGCCGTCCTCGATCTCTTGGACCAGCGAGGCTTGGTCGACCGGGTCCGCGATCGCGGTCCGGCTCTCCGGGACGAGCTCGAGGCTGCCCTCGAGGGATCCGAGATCGTGCGAGAGGTCCGGGGGAGGGGCTTCCTCCTCGGTGTCGAGCTCGTGGATCCTCGTGACGGCGAGTCGTTCCTCCCGGACGAACTCGACGCCGCGTCGCTCGTCGACGACACTGCCCTGGACCTCGGGCTCCTCGTCACGTCGACCCACCCCCAAGCCGACGGCTTCGCGGGGGACCAGACGCTGCTCGCGCCCGCCTACGTGAGCACGGACGAGGAGCTCGCGGAGATCGTCGATCGCTTCCGGGCGACGATCGAGTCGGTGGAACGGTCGATCAAAGCCGCCTTGCCGGCCACGGGCTCGGGATGAGCACGGTCGGCGGTATCGGCGGTTCCTCGGGGGAGCGCGGCGAGGAGTTCGTGCTGCTCGCGATCCCCGACATGAACGGCTCCCTCCGCGGCAAGGCGTTGCGCCCGGCGGCGTTCGAGGCCGCCGTGCAGCACGGGACCGTGATGACCGACCTGATCATCGGGCTGGACCCGGTCGACACGCCGATCACCGATTACGAGCGCTTCGGGATCCGCACCGGCGCGGCCGACCTGCTGCTGACCCCGGAGGTGGACACCCTTCGCGAGCTCATGTGGCGGCCCGGGTGGCGGATCTGCCTCGCGACGCCGACATGGCCGGACGGCTCGCCGTGCGACTTCGCCTCGAGGGAGGTGTACCGCACGGTGGTGGGCGACGTGTCGTCGCTCGGTTACGACGTGATGGCGGCGATCGAGTACGAGGTTCGGATCTGGGACGACCAGGGCGCGCCGCTGTCGAGCGGGATCAGCTACAGCCTGAACGAGATCGGCCGCTACGATCGGTTCGTCGATGCGCTCGTGAGTGCCTTCCAAGCGCTGGACGTCGAGCTCTCCGCGGTGCACACGGAGGCTGGGCCGGGACTGCTCGAGCTCAACCTCGCGCCAGGTCGCGGGCTGGCAGCCGCCGACGGCGCCGTGCTTGCGAAGTTCGCGACGAAGCAAGTCGCTTCCTCGATGGGCCTGCGCGCGAGCTTCCTCGCGAAGACCGTTCCGGGCGAGGAGGGGTCGAGCGGACACGTCCACCTCTCGTGTTGGGACGGTGACACGAACGCCTTCGCGGGCGGTGCTGTCGACGACCCGTTGCCCGATCCGCTCGGCGCTGCGATCGCAGGCGTGCTTGAGCACCTGCCGGCCGCGTCGCTGCTCCTGAACCCCACGATCAACTCGTACAAGCGGCTCGTCCCGGGCTGGTTCGCGCCGATCAACGCGACCTGGGGCTACGAGAATCGGTCGTGCGCCGTTCGCGCCATCCGCTCGGCGCGTCCCGAGCTCTGGCGGTTCGAGTGCCGGCGTCCCGGGGCCGACGCGAATCCGTACCTGGCCCTCGCCGCGATCGCGGCCTCGGCGGCGGACGGGATGCGGCGGAAGGTCAAGCTGCCGGACCCGGTCGAGGGCGACGCCTACGCTCGGCCCGATCTGCCCGAGCTGCCCGGTTCCCTCGAGGCGGCGATCGCGGCCTTCGGAGAGGACGACACGCTCCGCAACGCGTTGGGCACAGGATTCGCCGACTACTACGTCACGTCACGCGCCTGGGAGCTCAAGGCCTGGCGCGAGACGGTCACCGACTGGGAACGCGACCGCTACGACCGCTCGGTCTAGCGGAGCTCACTCCTCGCTGAAGTAGATGTTCTTGACCTCGGTGTAGAGGGCGGCGGCGTGCATCCCCATCTCGCGGCCGATCCCACTCTGCTTGTAGCCCCCGAACGGCGCCTCGGTGAACACGCTGCTCGACGAGTTCACGCTCAGGACGCCGGTGCGGATCGCTTTGGCGACGCGGATCGCGCGCCCGACGTCGCGGGTCCAGATCGAGCCGGACAGACCGTACGGCGTGTCGTTCGCGAGCCGGATCGCTTCTTCTTCCGTGTCGAAGGGCAGGAACGACACGACCGGGCCGAAGATCTCCTCCCGGGCGACCCGCCACGAGTTGTCGACGTCCGCCAACACGGCCGGCCGCAGGTAAAAGCCATCTCCGTCGGGCACCTCGCCGCCGGTCACGAGCCGTGCGCCCTCATCCTGCCCGATCGCGAGGTAGTCGAGCGAGGTCTGTCGCTGCCCCTGGCTGATCAACGGTCCCATCTCGGTTCCCTCGTCGAGAGGGTCGCCGAGCTGGATCGCGTCGGTCGCCTTCGAGAAGCGTTCGACGAACTCGTCGTAGATCGGGCGCTGCACGAACTGGCGCGAGCGCGCGCAACAGTCCTGCCCCGCGTTGTCGAAGACCGACCACAAGGACTTCGGGATCGCCACGTCGAGGTCCGCGTCCTCGAACACCACGTTCGCGGACTTGCCGCCGAGCTCGAGCGAGACGCGCGTGATGTTGGCGGCGGCCGCCTCCATCACCTGCTTGCCCACCTCGGTAGAGCCCGTGAAGCCGATCTTCGCGACGCGCGGGTCCGCGATCAGCGCGGCTGCCGTCGTGGAGCCGGGGCCAGGGAGCACGCTCAGCGTCCCCTCGGGGAGCCCCGCTTCGAACAAGAGGTCGGCGATCGCGAGGGCGGTCAGCGGAGTCTGCGAGGCGGGCTTGAGGACCGCCGTGTTCCCGCACGCGAGCGCCGGCGCGACCTTCCAGTTCGCGATCACGGCGGGGAAGTTCCACGGGCTGATCAGCACACAGGGCCCGACCGGCTCCCGGAGCGTCACGTCGAGACCCGGCGGTACCACGGGGATCGTCTCCCCGAAGATCTTGTTCGCTGCGCCGCCCCAGTACTCGTACGTGTTGGCGACGATGTCGATCTCGGCGCGGGCTCCGCCGATCGGCTTCCCGCCATTGCGCGCCTCGAGCCTCGCCAGCTCTTCCTGCCGGTCGCGGATCAAGAACGAGGCCTTCGTGAGCACGTGTCCCCGCTCCCGCGCGCTCATGCGGCGCCACGGACCGGTCTCGAACGCGTCGACCGCGACGTCGACGGCGCGGCGCGCGTCCTCCGGCGACGCTTGCGCGACCTCCCATGCCGGGGTTCCGGTCGACGGCTCGATCACGTCGGCGGTCGCGCCTTCGGCCGCGGCTATTCGCTCCCCACCGAGCACCAACAGTTCGGTCATCGTCGCCTCCGTCGAAGCACGTCCGTCAGGCGCCAAAGACTAGTGGATGCCACGGAGGCGCTCATCGCCCTCAGATCGTGGCGGAGCGGACGTCCGTGAGGATCAAGATCGCGACGACGGCTGCCACGCCGATGCGATACCAGAGGAAGACCGTGAAGTCGTGGCGCTTCAGGTAGCGCAGCAGTCCCCAGATCACGACGAAGCCGCTGATCGCCGACGCGACCATCCCGGCGACGAACTCCGCTGCGTAGCCCTGGAACCCGGACTGGGCGAGATCGACCGCCTTGTACGCGCCTGCACCCGCGATGATCGGCAGCGACAGCAGGAACGAGAAGCGCGCCGCGGACTCTCGGTCGAGGCCCATCGCTCGAGCGGCCGTGATCGTGACGCCGGAGCGGGAGACGCCCGGCTGGAGGGCAAGCGCCTGCGCCGTCCCGAGCAACAGGCCGTCCTTCGGTCCGATCGAGTCGAACGCGCGATCGCTCCGGGAGATCCGATCGACGACGACGAGCACGATCCCGAACACCACCAGCATCACCGCGATCAACCACGGAGCGCCCAGCCGATCCTGGATCACATCTTCGAACAGGGCCCCGAGGATCGCCCCGGGGATCGTGCCGATCACCAGCGCCCAGGCGATCCGTTCGTCGGGTGTCGATATCCGCCGCGCGGCGATCGACCGGAACCACGCCCGCAGGTATCGCGCGACGTCGTGCCGGAAGTAGATCAGCGCGCCGAGGAGCGTTCCCAGGTGTAGGGCAACGTCGAAGGACTTCTGCAGGTCCGTGTCACCGATCACCGTCCACCCGAACATCCATGGCACGAGGATCAGGTGACCCGAGCTGGAGACCGGTGCGAACTCCGTCGCCCCCTGGACGAGGCCGAGGATGATCGCCTGGAGGATGCTCACACGGTCCTTCCGTCGGAGAACGGTCGGCCAATGCTAGCCGTCGGTCGTCACCGGAACGGTGAGCGAGTCGCGGGACACGAGGTCGTCGGGTCCGCGGACGGCGATCGACAGCGTCGCGAACGCGGAGGCGAACGCCAGGCGTTCCGCGTCCGTCGGGGAAACCAGGAGCACGAGTCCCCCGCCCTCCGACGTGGGGGCGGCGGCGGCTCCGAAGGAGCCGCCGCCACCGTCCCGGTCGACGGCGAGCACCTCGAGCGCTTCGCCTGCCACCTCCGTGTGGGCGCCGCCTCCCCCGAAGGTGGCGATCACGTCGACCAGGTCACCGGGCTTGACGCCCACCGCATCCGCGACCGGTACCTGCACGGCCCGCATCCCCGGTGGAACGAGTGAGGCCGTGGGTCCGGAGTCCGTCCCGGCAAGGCGGAGGGTGGTGACGACCTCACCCGCCGCGATGTCGGCGATCGCGATCCTTCCTGCCGCGCGGGCGACGTCGCGCATCGCGCCCGGCGGCGCGAAGCGCGACGGCAGCGTGACGAGCTCGAGCATCTCCTCGGTGAGCACGTCACCTCTCGCCACGTCTTCGACCGCCGCCACGAGGGAGGCCGGTGGACCGCCGTCGGGGCGGACGACGTCGAGCCGGCGTGCGTACGCACGCATCACCACGATCGCGGCCAGCGCGCAGACCAGGGAGATCGCGAGGAGGACGAACGACGACCGCGGCAGCTTCCGGCGGAACAGCATGCGCGCGACCGTAGCCTGACCACCGGGCGTCTACCGTGACGCCCGTCACTCCACCGGGTGGAGACCATCCTTCCCGTCCTTCGGGCCTCCGAGCGGAACCGACTTCACCCGGAACTCCTCCAGGGCATCCTTCCCCACGATCGTCGCGACCGACTCCCGCATGCGATCGGCGAGCTGTCCTGGATCCTCATCGGTCACGAAGCGGATCTCGACGGTGACGAGGGTCTGGCCGGCCATCATCCGTTCCCGGTGCCCGCGAGCGCGGTCGCACAGGGACACGTCCGTTCCACCGGCACCTCCGGGATCGTCGCGAAGAGCAGATCGCGGACCTTGTCGATGTTCTCGCCGAACACCTTCAGGACCTCCTCGTGCGTCACCGCCGGGATATCGTCCACGCCGACGTCGTAGTCGGTGACGAGTGCCACGTTCCCGTAACAGAGCTCCAGCTCCCGCGCGAGCGTGGCTTCGGGGAACTGGGTCATGCCGATCACGTCCGCGCCGAGCTGCGCGTACATCTTCGACTCAGCCTTCGTGGAGAACCTCGGGCCCTCGATCACCACCATCGTGCCCCCGTCGCGGTGCTCGATCCCGAGGGACGCGGCGGTCTTCACGAGAGTCTCGCGGAGGGTCGGGCAGTACGGGTCCGCGAAGGAGACGTGAGTGGTCTGCGGACCGTCGTAGAACGTGTTCGCTCTCGACTTCGTGAAGTCGATCGCCTGGTCGCTGATGACGAGCGTGCGCGGGGGGATCTCCTTGCGGAGCGATCCCGCCGCGCAGGGCCCGAACACGCGGGTGACGCCGAGATCCTTGAGCGCCCACATGTTGGCCCGGTAGGGAACCTCGTGCGGGGGGTAGCGATGGTCCGTGCCGTGACGAGGGAGGAACGCGACCCTCCGGCCGCCCGCGGCGCCGATGGTGATCGGCGCGGCGGGCGCCCCGAACGGCGTCTCCATCTCGACCGTTTCGGTGTCCTCCAGGAACTCGTAGAAGCCCGAGCCCCCGATGACTCCGATCTCCGCTCTCGCCTCCGTCACGATGCCGCCGGCTCCTTCTTCGTGGGCTTCGACGTGGTCTCCGAGGATCCACCCTTCGAGGAATCCTTCGATCCCGTGGACTCGCTCGCTTTCCCCGGGGCCTTCTCTCGGGTCGCGCCGGACTTGTCGCCGGACTTCTCGCCGGTGCCCTTGGACTCGTCCTGCTTGCTCGACTTCTTCCCGTGGTCGGTGGCGTAGAAACCGGATCCCTTGAAGGAGATCGCGGGCGCCGCGAACACCTTCCGCAGGCTCCCACCGCACTCGGGGCACATCGTCAGCGTCTCGTCCAGCATCGACTGCACGATCTCGAACGTGTGGCCGCAGTCGCGGCACGTGTACTCGTAGGTAGGCATCTTCAGCAGGCAGTGTACCCATGGCCCTGTTCTCGACTGGCATCGCGTCCGTGCCGCGAGTACCGTGGCGCGCGTGAAGGTGCAGAACGCCGTCATCCCCGTAGCGGGCCTCGGGACGCGGTTCCTCCCGGCCACGAAGGCGACGCCGAAAGAGATGCTCCCGGTGGTCGACACGCCGGCGATCCAGCTCGTGGTCGAGGAGGCCGTCCGCGCGGGCATCACCGACATCTTGATGGTCACGGCTCGCGGGAAGCGGTCGATCGAGGATCACTTCGACCGGTCCGCCGAGCTCGAGCACTTCCTCGAGGCGAAGGGCAAGTTCGACGAGCTGAAGCAGGTTCGCGCGATCGCCGAGCTCGCGAACATCTTCTACACGCGCCAGCGGGATCCGCTCGGTCTGGGTCACGCCGTCGCCTGCGCGGAGGCGCACATCGGTGACAAGCCGTTCGTCGTGATGCTTCCCGACGATCTCGTCCGTCCGAAGACGCCTCTGCTCGATCGGATGATGAAGATCCACGAGCGATACGGACGGAGCGTCCTGGCGGCGATCGAGATCGCACGCGAGGATGCGTCGCTCTACGGGATGATCGAACCCGAGCCGGTGGAGGACGACCTGGTGAGGATCGTCTCCATCGTCGAGAAGCCGGCGCCCGAGAAGTCTCCGTCCAACCTCGCGGCGATCGGCCGGTACGTCTTCACACCGGAGATCTTCGATGCGCTCCGCGAGACGCCCCCGGGCCACGGCGGAGAGATCCAGCTCACCGATGCGATCAACCTCCTGGCGCAGGACCAGGCGGTCTACGCCCTGACCTTCGAGGGCCGGTTCGACGTCGGGAACAAGCTCGACTACCTCCGTGCCACGGTCGAGCTCGCGCTGGAACGCGACGATGTCGGCGCGGAGTTCAAGGCGTACCTCGCCGAGCTCGCGCGCCGCGAGAAGCTCAGCTGAGGGTCGTCGGGCAGGTCCCCGCCTAGACTGGCCCGCATGTCGGCGCAGCCACACGTCCACGATCACGATGCTCCCGAAGGACTTCGCTCCGTCGAGGATGCCCGGGACGGCGTGCTCTCGCAGGTGGAAGCGCTCTCACCGCTCCGTCTGGCGCTGACCGACGCATACGGCTCGGTGGTCGCCGAAGACATCCTCGCGTCGGACGATCTTCCCGAGTTCGCTTCCTCGGCGATGGACGGGTTCGCCGTCCGCGCGTCCGACGTCGCCGGAGCGACACCCTCGCAGCCCCGTGAGCTGAAGGTCGTCGGCCGCGCGCTCATCGGCCACAAGCCGGAGGGGACGGTCGGCGCCGGCGAGACGATGCGCATCGCAACGGGCGCGCCGATCCCCGGCGGCGCCGACGCCGTCGTGCCGATCGAGAACGCGGTCGTCGATGGGGACGAGCTCGTCCGGTTGTTGGACGGGCCGGCGCCCGGGACGCACATCCGTCCTCGCGGCGAGGACGTGCACGAGGGCGACGTTCTGATCCCGGGCGGGAGGCGCCTCGGCGCCCCGGAGCTCGGTCTCCTCGCCAGCTCCGGACATCCCACCCCGCTCGTACATCCGCGTCCGCGTGTGGTGGTGCTCTCGACGGGAGACGAGCTCGTGCCGCCGACCGAGACGCCGTCGTTCGGACAAGTCCGCGACGCCAACTCCTTCATGATCTTCGGCGCGCTCAGGGAGATGGGTGCGATGCCGGTGATGGCCGGCATCGTCCGCGACGATGTGGAGTCCCTGCGGGAGACGATCTTCAGCTTCGAGATCCAAGCGGACGCGTTCATCTCCTCCGGGGGCGTGTCGGTGGGAGAGCGCGATGTCGTGAAGGCCGCGTTCTTCCGGCGCGGGGACGTGGACTTCTACAAGGTGGCCATGCAGCCGGGGATGCCACAGGGATTCGGACACGTCGAAGGGAAGCCGTACTTCGGGCTGCCCGGCAACCCCGTGAGCGTCTTCGTGAGCCTGGAGGTGTTCGTTCGTCCCGCGATGCTGAAGATGATGGGGCGGCGTCACCTGTTCCGGCCCGAGGTCACCGCGGAACTGACCGAAGATGTGCGGGGCCCTCGCGGGAAGCTCCAGTTCGCTCGCGTCGAAGTGAGGCGAGACAAGGGTGGCTGGTCGGCCACGCCGACGGGAGCGCGGGGTTCGAACCTCATCTCGACCGTCGCGCGGGCGAACGGATTGGCGATGATCCAGGTCGGGACCGAGGTCGCACCGGCCGGTGAACAGGTGCAGGTCATGCTGTTCCGGTCCTCGGAGGACTGAGTGATCGCCGGCGAAGGCTTCGAGCGTGCCCGACTCCATGCGGAGCTCTCGGCCCGGATGGTGGAGGTCGGCGCGAAGGACGTCACCGAGCGGGAGGCCGAAGCCGAGTGCGTGGTGACGATGACGCGCGAGGCGTGCACGCAGCTCGTCGCCGGCACGCCCAAGGGCGATCCGATCGAAGCGGCGCGGGTCGCAGGATTGATGGGTGTGAAGCGAACGCCCGACCTCCTGCCGTTCTGCCACCCCATCGCCTTGACCGGTGCGGAGGTGCGCGTCGAGCCGGACGAAACGAGCGGTCGGATCCGGGTGTGGACGCGCGTCCGGGCGAGGGATCGGACGGGCGTCGAGATGGAGGCGCTGACCGGCGCGGCCGTCGCCGCCCTCAGTCTGTACGACACCGCGAAGGCGTACGACCGCGCGGCTCGGATCGACGGCCTGCGGTTGCTTGCGAAGTCCGGTGGGAAGTCGGGCGACTACGTCGCTCCGAGCTGACCGTCGACTCGGGGGGAGGCCCCGCGCGGCGCGTGCAACAACGACCACAGAGGTTGCCTGCCTCACGCCGCTTGTGAAAAAGTTCTTCGAATCACATCGATGTGATTGAGGACCCCTACATGTGGTGCTACGGTCCCGTCCCAGCCTAGATGTTGTGTCGCACCGGGACCGACAGAACGGAGGCTGGGCGCGTTGGAATGGCTGCTCCTCGCGGCTCTCGCCATCATGTGGGCCGCATTCTTGATACCACTCGGAGCGCGACGGCGTTCGCTCGCGGGCTCTGTCGACGATTTCGAACGTAGGATGGAGTTCTTGGCTCACGCGGAAGTGAACGGGACCGCAGGTCGTTGGATCGTGACGCCCCGCAAGGGGGCTCGCTTCATCGGTGACGCCGAGAGGCGCCGAGCCCGTGTCCGCGATCGCCGCCGCCGCGTTCTCGTCTTCCTGCTCGAGGCTATCGGCGTCACGGTCCTCATGGGACTCGTGCCCCCGCTCCGCGTGTTCTGGAACGTGGCCGTCGCACTGGCCGTCCTGCTCGGCGCCTACGTGTGGATGCTGATCTCGATCAAACACCGCACGACGGCCGACACGCGCGACGTCGCGCGGAACGCCCGCGCTCCGCGCGACCATGCAGCGGCGTTCGCGGCCCGGTACGTGATCGAGGGCAAGAACGGACACGCCCGCGAGATGTTCAACGGGCTCCAGGGCCTCGGGGAGAGCGACCGGGTGCACGTGGTCGTCCGGCCCGCATCCGACCTCGCCGGCTGAGCTCCTCGGTGGATCTTTCCGAACTCGCCCGCTCCATCCAGTCCCGCCTCGATGCGAAGAACGCGGCCCGCGAACAAGCGCTGCCGGCAGCTCGCCGCTCCATCCGGGCGAGCGCGAACGCCATCCGCGCGATCCATCGACTGGAGCTCGATGCGGCCGCGTCTCTCATCGCCGATTCTCGCGCAGCCCTTGACGAGGGACTGGCCGCGGTCGAGGGGCAGGCCGACATCCGCCACGCCGGCTACCTGCAGGACGCCCAGAAGGAGTACGCGGAAGCCAACCTCACGCTCGCGCTGGTCACCGGCACGGACCTTCCCGGACCCACCGAGCTGGAGGTGGAGGACGCCGCCTACCTGGGCGGGATGTCCGATGCGATCGGAGAGGGGCGCCGCCGGCTCCTGGATCTGCTTCGCACCGGCGACGTGGCACAGGCCGAGCAGCTCCTCGCCGCGATGGAGGAGATGTACGGGGTCCTCGTGACGATGGACTACCCGGACGCGATCACGATGAACCTGCGGCGCGCGACCGACGCGTCCCGATCGTTGATCGAGAAGACCCGGGGTGACCTGTCGATCTCGGTGGTTCAGAAGGACCTTCGGGACGCGCTCGATCGCCACGCCGACGAACTGCGCGGGAGCTCCTGACACGTTCCGGGGTGCCGGAAACCCTCTGTTACGCTGCCCGACGTCCCGGGGGTGTAGCTCAGCCCGGTAGAGCGCTGCCTTCGCACGGCAGAGGCCAGGGGTTCAAATCCCCTCACCTCCACCACATTCGCCGCAGGCGAACTCGCCTGCGGCGGGCGGCCAACCGGTCCAGGGTCGTTGAACCGGGGGTCGAGGCGGTCAAGAATCGGCACATCTTGCGCCGATAGGCCATGCATCGGAAAGAGGAGGGTTCTCCATGCGTTCTTCGCGCATCAGCTTCTTAGCTGTTGTGACCGCCGGTGCCGGCCTTGTCGGCTTCATCGGTGTCTTCGCGGATTGGTTCAGCCTCGCGTACGAGGTCTCCGGGACGAAGGTGGTCCTCGACTTCTACGGGACCGCCGACGGGACCGGGGCGATCGCCGTCGCGGCGAGCCTCGGCGCCTTGATGTTCGGGTGCGCCTACATGCTCTTGCAGGATCCGCAGATACGGCGCATCACCGCGCTCCTGATGGTCCTGTCCAGCATCACACTGCTGATCGTCTCGGCGATCGGGTTCACGCGGGTCGACGAGGCGATCGGGGCGCCGAACCCGTTCTTGCCCGGCGTCGAGGGCGAGGCGACGTACACGGCCACGGTCGCGATCGGCCTCGGTATCTCGTTCCTGGCGGGAGTCATCGCCACCGTTGCCTCGATCCTGCTGGTGAGCAGGCGCGAGGCGGGAGTCGAGGAGGATCCGCCGGTCGACTCCGTCTGAGTCGTCTCATGTGCTCCTCGGGCGGGTAGCCTCCCGCCCGCATGGCGCGCGCGGCATCCCAACTGACGTGGTGGGGCCGGCCCGGACTGGAAGTCCGGGCCGGCCGCCTCTCGATCGCCGGGCGCGACGCGGAGGCGATCGCTCGCGAACACGGGACACCGCTGTACGTCTACGACCTCGTCCGAGCCGAAGAGCAGGTCCGAGCGCTCCAGGGAGCCCTCGGACATGCGGGGCTCCGGCACAAGGTCCGGCTCGCGTTGAAGGCGCAGCGCGAGCCGGCGTTCCTCGCCTCACTCCGAGGCCTCGGAGCTCCGGGGACGCCGGAAAGCATCGGGATGGACGTGTGCTCGCCCGGGGAGATCCGCTGGGCGATGGATCACGGGTGGAAGGCCGAGGAGATCAGCTACACGGGGACCAACATGTCGGCGAGCGACCTGGATGTCGTCCTCGAGGCAGGGGTGCACCTCAACGTGGATCTGCTGAGCCAGCTCGACCGTGTCGGCAGGCGGGCTCCCGGGTCTTCGGTCGGCGTCCGCATCAACCCGCGGATCGGCGCCGCGTTCCCCGGCGGAGGCCAGACCTACGCCGGAGACCGGCCGACGAAGTTCGGGATCTATCCGGAGCAGCTCGGCGAGGCGCTGGGCATCGCGCGCACACACGACCTCACCATCGACACGGTGCACGTGCACGCGGGCTACCTCTATCTGAGCGACGCCCTCCCCGTCGTGAACGAGACGATGCGCCGCGTGGCCGCCGCCGCCCGTGTGCTCATGGACGCGGGCTGCCCGATCGTCGAGGTCAACACCGGAGGTGGTCTCGGCGTGCGGTTCCGGCCGACGGATCATCCGCTGGATCTCGACGCATGGGCGGGCGTCCTGGCGCAACATCTGGGGCCGCTCGACGTCGTCGTGGGCACCGAGCCCGGGGAGTTCCTCGCGAAGGAGTGCGCGATCCATCTCGCCGAGGTGGTGAGCGTGGAGGACCGTGACGGGACGACGTTCGTCGGGCTGGACACCGGCTGGAACGTGATGAACGAGCACTTCGTCTACAAGATCCCGTTCCACCCGATCCTGTGCCGTGCCGCGGACGCCGAGCCGGTCGCGAACGTGACCGTGTCCGGTCACATCAACGAGGGCAACGATCTGTTCGCCGAGGACCATCCGATGCCCGAGGTCGAGGAGGGCGACATCGTCGCGATCCCGAACGTCGGCTCGTACAACGCCTCCATGGTGTCGGTCCACTGCCTTCGCCCTGAGGCGTCGTCGGTGTTCTTCACCGACCGACCGTGAGCGAGCTGCCGGTCGCCCAGGAGTGGTTCCGAACGCAGCGTGTCACCGAGGACGTCGTGTTGCTCGTGGAGGATCATCTCGATGCGTTCTTCGAGTCCAACGTGTGGCACGTTCGGGGCCGGGATCGCGACCTCGTCGTGGACACGGGCAATGGGATCGGGGATCTCCGCGCGGCGCTGGAGCCGTTCGCGGACGATCGACCACTCGTGGCGGTCGCGACGCACGATCACTTCGACCACATCGGTGGGCTCCACGGCTTCGACGAACGCTGGTGTCACGAAGCGGACGCCGGCGGGATCCGCGAGCCCGAGGGGCTCGCGTTGCGGCGGGAGGACTTCCGGCCGGGCCTCGAGGACGAGATCCGCTGGTACGGCTATGAGCCCCCTGCGTGCGTGATCACCGCATCGCCGCGAGCGTCCTTCGACGTCGCCGGATGGCGAACGACACCGACGGAGCCGACGCGTCTCCTGGTCGATGGGGACGTCGTGGATCTCGGAGATCGGACCTTCGAGGTCCTGCACCTCCCGGGGCACACGGCCGGGTCGATCGCGCTCTGGAACCCGGCCGGCGGGATGCTGTTCACCGGGGACACCGCCGCGCTGGACGACCCTCTGTACGCGGAGGACGAGGAGGCCTTCGTGACTTCGCTCGAGCGGCTCCGGGAGCTCCCCGTGGAGCTGGTCTGTGCGGGCCATTCACGGCCGTTCGGTCGCGACGAGCTCAGGTCGTTGATCGACGGAGAGCTCGGGAAGCGCGCGGAACGGCTCAGGCGAAGCGAACCGTGAACTCGGCGTCGGCCGTCGACCAGCCGCTGAAGCCGAGCCGGACCACGAGCGACCGACACGAGCCGCCCCAGCCGGCGGCCGTCCGCCACTGAAGGAGCAGTCGTTCGTTGGTGACGTTCGCCTGCACGTTGGCGGGCCGATCGGCACCGACCGTCTCGCCGGTCGCGCAGTCGACGGCGTGCACCAGCGGGTATCCGCTCGCGAAGACGGGGCCCCGGGGCCGCCCGCCCAGCTTCAGGACGATCGGGATCACGCGTCCGGCCGAGAACGAGGTCTGGTTCGTGATCGGGCCACCGATGTCGTCGAAGACGACGTACCCGTGGGTCGCGGTCCCGACGTTGCCTTCGGCGTCCGTGCCCCTGACCGTGAACCGATGTGAGCCGAGACCGTTGGGAACGACCGCGCCGTCCGACACGGGTCCCTCGCAGGTGCCCACGCCCGAGCCGCCCGACTCGTCGGTGCAGTAGTAGTCGGCGATCATGCCCTCGCCCTCGGTCAAGATCGAGCCGTCCGGGGGAGAGACGATGGTGATGACGGGGGCGGTCTCGTCGGGAGCCGCCACGGGGCCGAACCTGCCCACGCGGTTCGTGCCCGGTGCGCTGAACCAGATGGCTCCGTCGGCCCCGACGGCGATACCCGTCGGGGTGGCGCCCTCACCGAGGGGGATCTCGACGACGGTGCCACCGAGGCTCATCCGGCCCACGGCGTCGGCCGAGCTTTCCGTGAACCACAGGGCACCGTCGAGGCCCACCGTGATGCCGTTGAGGCCGGCACTGGGAGTCGGAACGGGGTACTCGACGAACCCGCCGCCGCCTGTCATGCGGACGATCGTGTTCGTGGTCCGGGCGGTGAACCACAGCGCGCCGTCGGGGCCGAGCGTGATCCACTGCGGACCGTGGGCCGGGCCGGGAAGCGGGATCTCGGTCATGACGCCGTCGGTGGTGATCCGGCCGATCGCGTTCGCCGTCGTCAGGGTGAACCAGACCGCGCCGTCGGAGCCGGTCGTGATGCCCAGCGGTGCCGCTTGCGGCGTAAGGGTCGGCCACTCGGTGAGCTCCCCGTCGAGGGTGAGGCGACCGATCGCACTGACACCCCGCTGCGTGAACCACAGGGCACCGTCGGGACCGACCGTGATGCCGGTCGGCCTGGACCGGTCGCTGAGGAAGTACTCGGTGAGGTCGCCCGCGGCCGTGAGCCGCCCGATGCGATTCCCGTTGTGCTCGGTGAACCACATCGCGCCGTCGGGACCCTTCACGATCTCGTAGGGGTCGGCGCCCGAATCCAAGCCGATCGGGGCGTGCAGGCCGCCTTGGTCGATCCGTTCGATCTCCGACGCGAACCGATTCGCGACCCACGTCGTGCCGTCCGGCCCGGCCGCGACCCCCTGCGGGAACGAGTCCGTCGCGGGGAGGTCGAACCACGTGGGCGTGGTCGCGGCCGACGGCTGGGCGACTGCGACCAGCGACGCCAGGATCACCAGGGTCGCCGCGGCCACGAGAGAGACAGGGTGCTTGCGTCGTACCACCTTTGAGGTATCGGCCGCATGGCCCCGATCGCGTACCGGCCGAAGGTCGGTAGCATCCGCCAGAAGGGGGAGGCCGAGAGTATGCTCCGCCGATGCCTTCGGCCGAGCCGCTCGTGGTGATCGCCGGCCGCCTCGTCGATGTGGCGGCCGGCGACGTGCTCAAGGATCGGGCGCTCGTGCTGGACGGCGAACGGGTCTCGGCCGTGCTTCCGGCATCCGAAGCGCCCTCGGGAGTCCGCACGATCGACCTCTCGGAACGGACTGTCCTGCCCGGTCTGATCGACAGCCACGCCCACCTGATCGGCGAGCTGGACGAGGGGCAGGGCTACGCCTACCTCGTGAACCGCTCCTCGGCGCAGGAAGCTCTCACCGGAGTGACGAACGCGCTCGCGACGCTGCTCGGAGGCGTGACTACCGTGCGCGACGTGGGGACGTTCCATGCGTTCGTGGACCTCGCGCTCCGAGAGGCGATCGAGGACGGGAGGATCCCCGGTCCCCGGATGATGTGCGCCGGCGCGTACGTGACCTGCCCGGGCGGCGGCGGCGACATCACGGGTCTGCCTCCCGAAACCCCGGTACCGGCCGAGCTGCGCGTGGGTGTCTCCACCGGCGCCGATCAGGTGCGCGCGAACGTCCGGCGGATCTTCGACGCCGGTGCCGACTTCATCAAGGTGCTCGCCACGGGAGCAGTCCTCACGTCCGGGACCGACCCCGGCAAGCCCGAGCTGACCGAGGAGGAGATGCGGGCGGCCGTCGAGGAAGCGGAGGCCAGAGGGACGCACGTCGCCGCGCATGCCCACGGCGCGGAGGGCGCGAAGCGCGCCATCCGCGCCGGCGTCCGCTCGATCGAGCACGGGTGCTTGATCGACGACGAGACGATCGACCTCATGGTCGAGCGGGGCACCTACCTCGTCGCCGACATGTTCGACGGGGACTGGATGATCCAGGAAGGTCCCCGGCTCGGTTACTCCGACGAGGTGCTCCGGAAGACGGAGATGACCAATGACGCGCAGCGGGAGAACTTCGCCAAGGCCGTGAAGGCGGGCGTCAAGATCGCGTTCGGGACCGACTCCGGCATCTATCCGCACGGGATGAACGCGAAGAACCTCGCCTTCCACGTGCGGTTCGGCCAGACCCCGATGGAGGCGATCCAGAGCGCGACGCGGGTCTCCGCCGAGCTCCTGGGGTGGGAGGACCGGGTCGGGTCGCTCCAGCCCGGTCGGTTCGCCGACCTGATCGCCGTCGAGGGAGACCCGATCGACGACGTCACCGTGTTGGAAGACATCCCGTTCGTGATGAAGGGCGGCGAGGTCGTCAAGGGCTGAGCGCCGTCTGCGATGATGACGCGCGACCGAGCGAGGGAGTGCGTTCGATGAGCGAAGACACACCGATGACGGCGGCGGAGATCGTCGAGAAGTCGAAGCGCTTCACCCTCTACGACTGGCAGGCGCAGTCGAAGGCCTCGCCCATCGCGGTGGATCGGGCCGAGGGCGTGTACTTCTGGGACGTCGACGGCAAGCGGTACCTCGACTTCAACTCTCAGCTCATGGGCGTGAACATCGGACACGGCGACAAGCGAGTCGCGGACGCGATCGGTCGCCAGGCGGAGAAGCTCCCGTACATCTCGCCGTTCATGGCGTACGAGACGCGGGCCCGGCTCGGCGAGAAACTCGCCGCGCTCTGGCCCGGTGAACTCGACAAGACGTTCTTCACGCTCGGCGGAGCGGAGGCGAACGAGAACGCGATCCGCATCGCGAAGGCGTTCACGGGCCGACAGAAGATCCTCGCGCGCTACCGCTCGTACCACGGCGCCACCTACGCCACGATCAACCTGACCGGCGACTCCCGGCGCTGGGCGAACGAGAATCCCCCGATGCCCGGGATCGTCCACGTGCTGGATCCCTACCGCGGAACGGCGCGCGGCACGGAGGATGCGGCGACGGCGCTCGCCACGCTCGAGGAGACGATCGAGCTCGAGGGTCCTCAGACGATCGCCGCGTTCATCCTCGAGACGGTCACGGGAACGAACGGCATCCTCATCCCTCCGGACGGTTACCTCGAGGGCGTCCGCGAGCTCTGCGACCGCCACGGGATCGTGCTGATCGCCGACGAGATCATGTGTGGGTTCGGGCGGACGGGTGAGTGGTTCGCGGTCAACCACTGGGGTGTCGTCCCCGATCTGATGACCGCCGCGAAGGGACTCACGTCCTCGTACCTGCCCCTCGGCGCCGTGGCGATCAAGCCGGAGATCGCCGCACACTTCGAAGAAAACGTCTTCTATGGGGGACTCACGTACAACTCACATCCGCTTTCCTGCGCGGCCGCGATCGCGGCGATCGACGTGCTGGAGGAGGACGACCTGGTCGGGAACGCGAAGCGGCTCGACCCGGTGATGAAACGTCACCACGAGGAGCTGATGACGAAGCACCCGAGCGTCGGTCGCGTCCGCAACATCGGGCTCTTCGGGATCCTCGAGCTCGTGAAGGATCGCGACACGATGGAGCCGCTCTCGCCCTACAACGTGGTGAACGAGACCATGCAGGCTGTTAACAAGGCGCTGCTCGAACGGGGGCTGTTCACGATGATCCGCTTCAACGGGATCATGACGAACCCACCGCTGTGCATCACGGAGGAGCAGCTCGAGGAAGGCTTCGCGATCATCGACGAGGCACTCGAGATCGCGGATCGTTCCCTGTCCGGCTGATCGATGGTGAGGCCCCGACGGCGGCCCAGCGCTCGGACCAGGTCGAGAGATCGTCCATCACCACAGCGAGCTCGCGCCCACGGTCGCTGAGGCCATATTCGATCAGCACGGGGGTCGAAGGGGTGACGGTCCGCGTGACGACGCCCGCCCGCTCGAGCTCGCGGAGCCGCTCCGAAAGCAGGGTGTCCGAGATCTCGGGGATCGCGTCCCGAACGGCGGAGTAGCGGCGGCGTCCGTCGAGGAGCACCCACACGATCTGGGGCGTCCACCGTTTCGCGACCAGCTGGGCCGCCCGTTGGAAGCTCTCGCACACCGTTCGTTCCTCGTCCATCCACGCCATCCTATCCGGAGTTCCCCAACTATCCCTAGCAACATCGGAATACGGAGTAGACATTCCTGGGTTGAGTCGGGCATGACCCATGAGAGGGGAGATGTCAGATGGGAGAAGCGGTGAAGGAGATCGGGGGCATCCAGCTGCCGCCCGCCGGGAAGTACGAGCTGGACCTTGCCCACACGGCCGTGGAGTTCGTGGCGCGGCACATCCTGACCAAGGTTCGTGGGCGGTTCACGGACTTCTCCGGCTGGATCGAGATCGCGGACAACCCGGAGGAGTCGAGCGCCGAGGTCGAGATCAAGACCGCGAGCATCCAGACCAACACGGAGCAGCGGGACGAGCACCTGAAGAGCGACGACTTCCTCAACGTGGAGAAGTGGCCGGTGATGACCTTCCGGAGCACCGCCGTTCGACACACGGGTGGTGCGAACTTCGAGCTTGATGGCGAGCTCACGATCCGCGACGTCACTCGGTCGATCACGCTCCAGGGGGAGTACCTCGGGACGGAGACGAACCCGTACGGGGTGACCGTGCTCGCCGCGACGGCGAGGACGACGCTCGAGCGCGAGGACTGGAACGTGAGCTGGAACATGGTCCTGGAGACAGGCGGGTTCCTGGTCAGCAAGAAGATCGACCTCGAGATCGAGGTCGAAGCCCTGAAGACGGGCTGATCCTCGGGCGATCGATGGGGACGGCTACGGGGGCGTCGGGACGGGTCCCGACGCCCCCGGTTCGTACGAGATGAGTTCGAAGGCGCGGTCGTAGCGCACCACCACGTCGCCGGCGACCCACAGATCGCTGGTCCAGCCGCTCTCCAGTGCCGTGTACCGCCACCGGTTGCTCCGGAACCGGCCGACCGGCGTCTCCACGTCTTCCGGACCGAGCAGCTCGTAGCGCTGCCGGACGAGCGTCGGTTCGACGGTCACCGGCTCGAGGTAGACCACGTCGATCTCGGTCGTGCCCTCGAGTCGTTGCGCGGTGATCGCGTTCATCGCGGGGGTCAGGTAGTCGAGATGCATGTCCGGCCCCCAGCCGACCTTCACCGGTTCACCGTCACGGAGCCCCGTCAGCGACCCATCGCGGGGCTCGAGCATGATCGAGTGCTCGCCGGTCTCGATCCTGGCACGGACGACCCGCCACTCGGCGTCGACCGTGACATCCACGATCTCGCCGTGCGGTGTCGGCTCATCCCGGCGGATCTCGGAGACGTACCTCCAGCCCATCGGCCCAGGGGCGCTGCGGAAATCCTCGGTTCCCACGACGTCGCCGCTTCGCCCTCGCACCGCGTAGCGGCCGCTCGGCACGCTCAGACCTGGGGCTGGAGACCGAGATCTCGAGCGATCACGAGTCGCAGGATCTCACTGGTGCCTTCGCCGATCTCCAGCACCTTCGCGTCGCGGTAGGCACGGGCGACCGGGAACTCCTCCGTGAAGCCGTAGCCGCCGTGAACCTGGATCGCCTCGCGAGCCACGTCGACGGCGATCTCGCTCGCGCGGAGCTTCGCGATCGCGGCCTCGGTCGTGTACGGCCGACCCTGATCCTTGAGCCACGCGGCGCGGTAGGTGAGCAGGCGCGCGGAGTCGATCGTCGCTCGCATGTCGGCGAGCTTGAACGCGACGGCCTCGTAGGCGCCGATCGGGCGGCCAAACGCTTCGCGCTCCTTCGCGTACGACACGCTCGCATCGAGACATCCCTGCGCGAGCCCCACCGAGAGCGCCGCGATCGAGATCCTTCCGTCATCGAGCGCGGCAAGGCACTGCGTCAGGCCCTTGCCCGCCTCGCCCAAGAGGTTCTCCTCCGGCACCCGGCAGTCTTCGAACGCCAGCTCGTGAGTGTCGCTCGAACGCCACCCGAGCTTCCGGTAGGGAGGCCCGACGGTGAACCCGGGAGCTTCGGCCGGCACGAGGATCGTGGACACGCCGTTGGCAGAACCCTCGTCGGTGCGGCACGCCACGACCACGAAACCGGTGATCGGCGTCCCGCTGTTCGTGATGAACGACTTCGAGCCGTCGATCGCCCACTCGCCGCCGTCCCGACGCGCCTTCGTCCGGAGCGCGGCCGCATCGGATCCGCTGCCGGGCTCCGTGAGCCCGAACCCCGCCAGCATCTCGCCTGCCGCGATCGGCGGGAGCCACCGCTGTCGCTGTTCATGGGTTCCGTACCGGCTGACCATCCCGCCGGCCAAGCCGGAGGCGACCGAGACGGTGACCGCCACGCTCGAGTCCGCCCGGCCGAGCTCCTCGATGACGAGAGCCCAGGTGATGGCGTCGGCGCCCAATCCGCCGTACTCCTCGGGGAGTGGAACGCCGCAGATCCCCAGCTCGCCGAGCTTCTTGACGATGTCGAGCGGGAGCTCCTCGTGCTCGTCACGCTCGCCCGCGCCCGGCGCGATCTCCTGGGTGGCGAACTCCCGGACGAGGTCGCGAACCTGCTGCTGCTCCGGCGTGAGCTCGAACTCCATCCGACCGAGATTACCGACTTCCGGTAGAGGCTCCCCATGCGAGAGGATGGGGCGGTGAGCGACACCGTGACCGTCGATCCGCTCGAGGCAGGCCGTGAGGCGTACGCCCGTCGCGCCTGGCCCGAGGCCTACCGGCTGTTGCTCGAGGCCGACGGCGACGGCGGGCTCGACCCGGAGGATCTCGAGGCGCTCGCCAAGTCGGCCTGGTGGATCGGGCTCGCGACGGAGTCGATCGCGGCGTTCGAGCGAGCGTACGCGCTCCACCTCGAGCGAGGGAACCGCTCGATGGCCGCGATGATGGCGCTCACCCTCCGCCGGGAGTACGGGGCGAAGATGGCTGGCTCCGTGGCCAAGGCGTGGCTGCACCGCGCCGAGCACCTCCTCGAGGGGCAGCCGGAAGCCGTCGCGCACGGCTATCTTGAGATCGCACACCGTGAGCTCGAATTCGACCGCGGGAACTTCGAGGGAGCGCTCGCGCACCTGGACCGCGCGAAGGAGATCGCATCGCGACTCGATGACGCCGACCTGCCCGTCTGGGTCGCGATCAGTCGTGCCGAGGTGTTGGGGACGTCCGGGCGGCTCGACGAGGCGTACGGCCTGATGGAAGGGGCGGCGGCCGTCGCGCTCGGCGGTGAGCTGGGCCCGTTCACGACCGGCGCGGTGTTCTGCGCGGTGATGTCCGTGTGCCGCACGACCGCGGACTATCGGCGCGGCAGCGAGTGGGCCGACGTGTCGAAGCGGTGGTGTGAGCGCCAAGACATCACCGGGTTCCCCGGCATCTGCCGTGTCCATCGGGCCGAGTTCATGCGGCTCACCGGCGCGTGGGCCGACGCGGCCTCGGAGGCGGAACGAGCCTCGGAGGAATTGCAGCGGTTCCATCCAGCCGCGGCCGGCGGCGCGTTCCACGAGCTCGGCGAGGTCCGGCTGCGGATGGGCGATCTGGACGGTGCGGATGAGGCCTTCGGGCAGGCGCGGGAACTCGGCACCGAACCGCAGCCCGGAAAGGCGCTCCTCCTCGCGGCGCGGGGACGCACGGATGCCGCGGCGGCTTCGATCAAGGGGAGCCTCGAGGAGATCACGTGGCACAAGCTCGCCAGGGCTCGGCTTCTCCCCGCGCAGGCCGAGATCGCGAAGTCGCGGGGCGACCTCCCCACGGCGGAAGCTGCCGCCGTGGAGCTCGAGGCGATCGCCGGGGAGTTCGAGACGGCGGCGATCAGGGCCGCCGCGGCGCACGCCTCCGGTCTGGCCGCCCTCCTCCGCGAGGACGCTGCCGAGGCGATCGAACGGTTCCGCGACGCTCGGCGACTCTGGCGCGAGATCGACGCGCCGTACGAAGCGGCGATCTCCACGGTGCTGCTCGCAGAGGCGCGATCGATCGCCGGGGAGACGGAAGCGGCGACGCTCGAGCTCGAGGCGGCCCGGGCCACGTTCGAACGGCTCGGCGCGACGCCCGACATAGCCCGGATGGATGCCCTGCTGGCAGGGCCGGCGACCCCTTCGGGCTCGCGCGAAGTCCGCACGTTCATGTTCACCGACATCGTGGGATCCACCGCGTTAGTCGAGGCGATCGGGGACGAGGCCTGGCACGACCTCCTCCACTGGCACGACGAGGCGTTGCGGCGTTGCTTGAAGGAGAACAAGGGGGAGGAGGTGCATCGCACCGGCGATGGCTTCTTCGTTGCGTTTCCCGATGCGCGGACGGCGCTCGCCTGCGCGGCGATGATCCAACGCACGCTGTCGGAGCATCGTCGTGCCCACGGCTTCGCCCCGCAGGTCCGCATCGGGGTCCACGCCGCCGAGGCGACGCGCGCGGCCGGGGACTATGAGGGAGCCGGAGTTCATGCCGCGGCGAGGATCGGGGCGCTCGCCGAGGGCGGCGAGGTCCTGGCGAGCGTCGACACCCTGGAGGGCATCGATGACGTGGCATCCGGGCCGTCTCGTGAGGTCACGCTGAAAGGCCTCGCAAAGCCCGTGCAGGTCGTCGCGGTGGACTGGCGTCGGACCGACTAGCCCGGCGCGGGCGCGAACCCCTCGACGTCGAAGATCGATCCGGTCCGATCCTCTGCCAGGACCGCGCGGAGACGCCCTCCGATCTCCGGTGGGTCGTTCATCTCGATGAGGCGGTGGAGGAAGACCGTGTCGGCGCCGTCCAGTCGAACCAATCCGTAGGTCACCGGTTCGTCCAGCGGTCGGTCGTCGACGTCGACACGCGCGACCGTCCACGAAACGAGCTCGCCCTCGGGTCCGCATTCTTCGCCGGGCTCGAGCTCGGCGAGGCACCGCTCGCAGAAGATGCGGGCTGGCACGTAGGTCACCCCGCAGTCGTCGCACCGGGAGCCGAGGAACACGCCGCGATCGCGGAGCGCCTCGAAGAACGCGGTGTTCCCGACGCCGGGGGTGTAGCGGAACGAGACCGAGAGCTCGCCAGGGATCTTCGTCGGACTCATACGGTGGACTCCAGCGGTATCTCGGCGGAGGCGGCGGCGACAAGCTCACGACGGACCTCCGGGTCCACCGGACGGAAGTACACGATGTCGAGGATCGAACCCGCGCGCTCACCTGCCGGCTTCCAGACCGCCTCGACCTCCATCCCAGCGTGGACGTCCTCCGGCGCCACCTCCCCGAGGAGATGGAGGAAGCCGCCCTCGCTCGTGCCGTCCAGCCGGATCACGGCCGGGATCTGCGGCACCTCCAGCGGTTGCATGTCCCAGGTGACGTGGCAGATCGAGAACGTCTCCACGCTGCCGGTCTGCGGGACCTCGGTCCAGCCGTCGGCCGGCCGGAAGCAGCGCTCGCAGAACTTGCGCGGCGGGACGAGCGTCCTTCCGCACGAGACACAGGTCGTGGCGAGGATGCGCTGCTCGCGCAATCCGTCGAGGAACGCACCGATCGCCTCGCCAGCGTCCCAGTCGTAGAGCGTGTCCAGCCGCTGTTCCACCGCGCCGGTGGCCGATCGGAACTCTTGATCGGAAAGCGGCGTGGCCCGCGGGGGCGACTGAGGCGGCGACTGCGTGGCCGTGGTGAGCGGCCCGCCCTCGTTCCCCATCACGACGACGGTGCCGACCTGCATCAGGTCGCCCCAGGCCTGCGCGACGCCGCGCTCGGGGGTGCCCGGGACCTGCCGTGCGCCGGCCTCGCCCCGGAGCTGCCAGAAGAGCTCCGCGATCTTCATCAGCCCCGCCGCCGCGATCGGGTTCCCGACGCCGAGCAGTCCACCGGACGGGCAGCAGGGGAGGTCTCCGTCGCGAGCGGTGACGCCGGCCGCCGCGGCCTCGGGTGCCTTGCCACGGTCGAACAGCAGCAGCCCCTCGAGATGGTGAAGCTCCTTGTAGTCGAACGGGTCGTAGGGCTCGGCGACATGGATCTCCTTCCGGGGCTCATTCACCCCGGCCATCCCGTAGGCCATCCGCGCCGCGTTCTCGACGTACTCCGGGTAGGCGAGGTCGCGGTTCGTCCAGTACGTGGTGTCGAGGTTCCAGCCGACGCCCTGCACCCACACGGGTCGATCGGTGAGCCTCTTCGCAGCCTCCTCCGAGGCCATCACGATGGCGACCGCGCCGTCGGAGATCGGCGAGACGTCGAGCCGCTGCACCGGCCAGGCGAGCGTCTCGCTCGCGAGGACGTCTTCTACGGTGATGTCCGTCTGGCCGAGGAGGGCGGCCGGGTGGTCCGCGGCGTTGCGCTTGTTCTTCACGGCGACCTGCGCGATGTCTCGCTTGTCGAGGCCGTAGGCCTGCATGTACCGCTGCATCTCCAGCGCGAAGATCCAGAGCAGGTTGGGGCCGAGCGGCCGCTCGAGGATGTTGTCGAAGATCGTGAGGAACGCGCCCTGCGGATGGGGCTGGCAGGAGGACATCTTCTCCTCGGCCACGCACACGACCACGTCCGCCAAGCCGGAGGCCACCGTGTACCACCCCTGGATCGCGGTGAACACGCCGCTGCCGCCTCCCACGTACGTGCGCATGTATGGCTTCGCCCATGCGCCCGCGCCGTCGGCGAGGTAGTCACCCTTGCGATGGACGCCGTCGAACGCGTCGGGGGCGCTCGTCAGACAGACCGCGTCGACGTCTTCGAGCTTCAGCTCGCACGACGCGAGCGCTTCGCGGGTCGCGATCCACGACAGCTCCTTGCCGGTCTCCTGCGCACGCCGGACGAACCTGGTCATGCCGGCGCCCACCACGGCGACGCGCGGGCTCATCGGCGCATCACGGCGACCGCCGCCGACGTGGAAGGAACCCCTCGCCACGATTGGGCCAGACCGACACGGGCGTCGCCCGCGCGGAGCCGTTCGATGCACGCGAGGGTCCGTGCGAGCCCGTTCGCCTCTCGGAAGTGACCCTCGCCGAGCGCTCCGCCGCTCATGTTGACCCGATCTGCGTCGAGACCCTCCAGCCCGAGTGCGTCCAGATGCTGGAGCTGCTTGTACGCGAACGTGTCGTCGACCTCCGCGACCTCGACGTCCGACGGACCGATCCCCGCTCGCTCGTAGGCCGCCCGAGCGGCCCGCTCGGCGGCCGCCGCGCGATCCCACTCCCGACTCTCGACCGAGGGTGCGTCCTGGCTCCACCCGATGCCGTCGATGAACACGGCGTTCGCCGGCGCCTTCTCCTCGCTCGCGAGCACCAGGACGACGCATCCGTCCGCCGGCTCGGCGGCTTGCTCACGGGTGAGTGGGTCGAAGAGGGGCGTCGGATCCCTCGTGTCGGCGTAAGACGCACGCGGGTTGTTCCTCGCGTGATCGCGGTTGCGAGCGGCCACCTCCGAGCATTCGGCCTCCGATCGACCGGACACATGCAACCAGCGGCGCATCTCGAGCCCGGCGAGCGCGGTCGCGGATACGCCGAGCGGTCGGTTGAGCACCGGATCCATCGCGAACCGATCGACCCGCCCGGTCGAGACGATGTCGCTCGCCTTGGAGTGGGACTCGACGGCCACGGTGGACGCGACCCCGCTGCGGATCAGCATCACGGCGGTCGCCACTCCGAACAGGCCGTCGGCGGCCACCGTCTGCACGGGGCGCTGCACCGCCCCCAGCTGGTCGGGGACGTACTCGTCGAAGATGCTCGTCCCCTCCTCGAGATCCTCCGAGCAGCAGACGAACGAGTCGATCTCGCTGCGGGGGTCGAGTCCCGCGTCGGCATAGGCCTGGCGGGCGGCCTCGAACATCAGCTCCTTGTAGGAGACGCCGGCGGTGGTCGGAGAGAAGCCGGACCAGCCGACACCGGCCACCCCCACTCGGAGCCCCATGGGCACCATGTATATCGAAGGAAGCACGGTCTCCGCACCCCTCCCCCCGCGACGTGCGGCGAACGGCGGCGCGTATCGTGTGCGGCGTGACCGACATCATCTGGTCGCCCACTCCCGAGTACGTCGAGCGCGCCAACGTCACGCGGTTCATGCGGACGCACGGGATCGAGACCTACGACGCGCTGGTCCGGCGTTCGATCGCGGACGCGGAATGGTTCTGGGACGCGGTGGTCCGCGATCTCGACATCGAGTTCTTCGAGCCGTATCGGCAGGTCCGCGACATCTCACGGGGCGTCGAATGGGCGACGTGGTTCGGAGGCGGGCGCGTGAACCTCGCCCATCAGTGCGTCGATCGGTGGGCCGCGACCACCCCCGACGCGCCCGCCGTGGTCTGGGAAGGGGAAGCCGGCGACGTGCGCACGTGGACCTACGGAGAGCTCCGCCGGCAGACGGATCGTCTGGCACGGGCGCTCCGGCGGCTGGGCGTCGGGCTCGGCGACGCGGTCGCGATCTTCATGCCCATGACGCCGGAGACCGTAGCGGCCGTCATGGCGTGCTCCAAGATCGGGGCGATCTGGGCCCCGATCTTCAGCGGCTTCGGCGTGGACGCCGTCGCGGTCAGGCTGAACGACGCGAACGTGAAGGTCGTCCTCACCGCGGACGCGTTCCTGCGGAAGGGGCGGGCCGTGCCGATGTCGGCGACGGCGCGGCTCGCCCGCGAGCGCGCGACGACGGTCGAGGCGACCGTCGTGCTCGCGCTCGCGGGCGAGGGAGCCACCGACGACGAGCACGACTGGGCGCAGTTGATCCAGGCGGAGTCGGACGAGCCGCTCGAGTCCGAGCGGCTCGACCCAGAACACCCGCTCTTCATCGGCTACACCAGCGGAACCACCGGGAAGCCGAAAGGCGTGCTCCACGTCCATGGCGGATTCCTTGTGAAGATCGCGGCCGAGGTCGCGTACCAGGTGGACATCCGGACCGGCGACGTCCTGCATTGGGTCACCGATCTGGGGTGGATCATGGGGCCATGGGAGATCGTCGGTGCGCTCGCCTCCGGTTCGACGGTGCTGCTCTACGACGGCGCCCCGACCCATCCCGGCCCCGATCGGCTGTGGGCGATGGTGGAGCGGCACGGCATCACGACCCTCGGCGTCTCGCCCACGCTGATCCGCGCACTGATCCCTGCTGGTAGCGAGCGGATCCGCCGGCACGACCTCTCCTCGCTCCGGATCCTGGCGTCGACGGGTGAGCCGTGGAACCCCGACGCCTACCTGTGGCTGCATCGGGAGGTGGGAGGGTCCCGGCTCCCGATCATCAATCTCTCCGGCGGGACCGAGGTCGGGGCTTGCTTCCTCTCGCCGTCGCCGATCTCGGAGCTGAAGGCGTGCACCCTCGGAGGTCCCGCCCTCGGCATGGACATCGACATCGTCGACGCAGCCGGCTCGCCCGTCGGTCCCGGAGAGGTGGGGGAGCTCGTGTGCCGCCAGCCTTGGCCGTCGATGACCCGCGGCATCTGGGGCGACCCCGAGCGTTACCTCGAGACGTACTGGCGACGCTTCCCCGATATCTGGGTGCACGGCGACTGGGCGACGAGAGACGAGGACGGCTTCTGGTTCCTGCACGGACGTTCGGACGACACGCTCTCGGTGGCAGGGAAGCGTCTCGGTCCCGCAGAGGTGGAGAGCGCGCTCGCGTCCGATCCGGCGGTAGCGGAGTCTGCGGCCATCGGCGTGCCACATCCCCTCAAGGGGGAGACCATCTGGTGTTTCGTCGTGCTGAAGCCGGAGGTGGAGCCGGCGCCCGCCCTCGCCACGAGGCTGCGGAACGTGGTCGCCGAGCATCTGGGGCGCTCGTTCCTTCCGGCGAAGGTGGTGTTCGTTCCCGAACTTCCCAAGACCCGGAGTGCGAAGATCGTCCGGCGGGTGATCCGTGCGGTCGCGTTGGCCGAGGACGCGGGCGACCTCTCGAGCCTCGAGGACCCGGATTCCCTCGACGGGATACGTCGCGCGCTCGAGACTCCTACGTAGTTCCTTTTCGGTGCTTCCCTCATCTGAGTCTCCTCAAGGAATGATCGACTAAGAACTGTTACTGCTCAAGGCTTTTCCCGCAGTTGGGTTCCCTCTCTCGCTCGACAGGCTTATGCTCCTTCAGGAAACGCCTTCAGTGCGCATGCAGGAAACACCGTTCGCCGCCATCTTCGATCACCGGTGGGCGTGGGAGGGGGTGGGGGGTGGACGACCGAGCGGATGCCGACGTCGTCATCCCCGACGGGGTGGTGGCGACCGCTATGTTGGTGGACGACCATGCCGTCGTCCGCGCGGGTATCCGATTGCTGCTCGAGTCGGAACCAGGCATCTCAGTCGTGGCAGAAGCATCCTCGGCCGACGAAGCGCTGCAAGTCCTGTTCGATCGTGACCCGGATCTGATCGTCACCGATCTGTCGAAGGACGGTCTTCACCGTGCGGCGGTCGTCGAAGTGCTCGCGGAGCGTTTCCCGGACGCGCGGATCCTCGTGCTCTCGATGGTGGACAGTCCAACCGATATCCGAAGTGCGATCGATGCGGGAGCAAGCGGCTACATGTTGAAAGGGGCAGCTGCAGCCGAGCTCCCCGACGCGATCGCCCGGATCCTGAACGGTGAGCGCTACGTGCAGCCGGCATTGGGGGCGATGCTCGCAGCAACGGAGGCCAGCCCCTCGACCAACCCGGATCCGCTTGCGGAGCTCACAGAGCGGGAGCGAGGAGTGTTCGACCTCTTGGTGCTCGGGCATACGAACGTCGAGATCGCCGCTCTCCTCTTCCTCTCACCGAGAACGATCGAGACGCATCGAGCCAGCGTCCTGCGCAAGCTCGGTGTCAGGAGCAGAGCCGACCTTGTGCGGTTCGCCTCGGGGAGGACACGTCTCCAGGTCACGGATGCTTCGTCGAACGAGGGCGGGGACTCGCAGTAAGAGGGCTTCGCCGTTCTCGACCCTCTGATCTTGCCGCCCCGGATCCGCCACCTACACTTCCGAGATGCGTGCCGCGGTCTGCCAGATGCGATCGGGAGACGATCTCCCCTCGAACCTGGCTGCGGCGCAGGAGCTCCTGGAGGAGGCCGCCGACGGAGGGGCCGACATCGCGGTGCTGCCCGAATTCTTCTCCTACTTGGGGCCGGACTTCGGCATCGCCGAAGTTGCGGAGACGCTCCCCGGTGGCCCGGCATCGATGATGCTGTCCGAGGTGGCGAACGACCGGCAGATGTGGATCCTCGGCGGCAGCATCCACGAACGAGACGGCGACCGATTCTACAATACCGCCCCGCTTTTCAACCGCGCCGGCGAGCTCGTGGCGACGTATCGGAAGATCCACCTCTTCGACGTCGATCTCGAGGGCCAGCCCCCGTTCCGCGAGTCGGCGACCTTCATTCCGGGAACCGAGCTCGTCACCCACCCGGTCGAGGATCTGCGGATCGGTCTGTCCATCTGCTACGACCTCCGGTTCCCCGAGCTCTTCCGTGGGCTCATGGCGCTCGGCTCGGAGCTGATCGTGCTCCCCGCACAGTTCCAGCATCAGACGGGGATCGCGCACTGGGAGGCGTTGCTGCGGGCGCGAGCGATCGAGAACCAGTGCTTCGTGGCGGCGTCGGCGCAGTGGGGCGAGTTCGGATCACCCGACGAGCACCGGCGCTCCCACGGCCACTCGATGATCGTTGGTCCATGGGGCGACGTCCTGGTCGAGGCGCCGCGAGACGGCTCCGGCGTGTGGTTCGCCGACCTCGACATGGCCGAGCTCCGGCGCGTCCGGAAGGTGCTACCTGCACTCGAGCATCGGCGGCTGGGTCTCATCTGCTGATGCGTCGCGAGCTGCCGGGCGGCTACGAGCTGGACGACGATCGCGACCGCGTGGACGTCGACATGGTGCATCGGTACCTGTCCGAAGAAGCGTATTGGGTCCGCGGCCGCGATCGGGACACGATCGAGCGTCTCGTTCGGGAATCCGCGAGGGTGATCGGTGCCTACCGCGGCGACGAGCAGGTCGGGTTCGCGCGCGTGATCTCGGACGGCACGAGCATGGCGTGGCTGGGCGACGTGTTCGTGATCGAGGGGCACCGTGGCCACGGCCTCGGAGTGGAGCTGGTGCGAGAGGCCGTCGAGCACCCCGAGCATCGAGACGTGGTCTGGTTCCTCAACACCCGCGACGCGCACTCCCTCTACGCACGGTTCGGCTTCGTAGCGCCCAATGACCGCACGATGGTCCGCCCTCGGCGGGAGTGATCACACCGACGGCAGATCCTCCGGCCGGTCGACGTCCGGAGGCGCTCGGAAGGGGACGGCGACCTCTTCGACCCAGTCGGGATGTGACGCGATGAGTGTTCGGGCGCCGGCATCGCCGTGCAGATGTCCGGCCTCCGCGTGGACCTCGCGCGAGAGCAGCGCGGGGCCGGGCCCGTCCTCGTAGGCGATCCGCACGATCCGGCTGCGGGAACGTTCGAACGCATCGATCAACGCGCGAACCTCGGCATCGGTGACGCCGGGCTGGTCGGCGAGCAGGACGACGGCGGCCTCGGTGTCATCGGCCAGCGCGTGCAGTCCGGCGGCCAACGACGAGGACTGGCCGGTGGTGTGATCGGGATTGCGGACGAAGCGGCCCTGCGGGGGGAGCCTGAGCGCTCCCTCGACCGCGTCCGCGTCGTGGCCGGTGACCACGACGAGCTCATCGACCCCGGCGGAGGCGAGTGCGTCGACGGCGTGCTGGGCGAGCGGTTTCCCATGGTGTGACGCGAGCTGTTTCGTGCCGCCGAATCGGATGCCCGAGCCGGCCGCCAGGACGATCCCCGAGATCACGACCCGTCGCGCCGTCCGAACAACCGCGAGAAGAACCGCGCGATCGTGGCCCACAGAGCGCGGAGACCCAAACGGAGCCCGCCGACCGGCTTCGCGACCGCTCTCGGGGGTTGATCGGCCATCCGAGTGTCGCTCGTCTCGAGCGGGGCGCCACCGGCCATGGGCGCCGCCGGCGTCTCCTCGTTCAGCTTCGACTCCAGACACTCGGCGAACTGCTTGGTGAGGAGCTTCGAGACCTCCGGCAGCAGGCCACGTGACATCTGTGCGGCGGCGCCGGTGATCGTGATGTCCGAGCGGATGTGCACCGTCGTGCCGTCGTCGCCGGCGGGCTCGAGCCAGGATTCCACCTTGGCGTTGGCGACCCCCTTGCCGCGTTGTTCGGCACCCTTTGCGGAGAGCTTCGCTCGATGCGCGACGTCGTCCCTCTCCTCCATGACGACGGTTCCGCTGAACGACATCTGCACGGGGCCGAACTTGACGAGGACCTTTCCCTTCCAGGTGCGATCGTCGACGACCTCGGTCAGCTCCGCACCGGGCATGCACGGCGCGATTCGTTCGACATCCTGGATGAACGCCCAGAGGCGATCGACCGGCGTGCGGACGGTGAAGCTGTCCTCGATCAGCATGCGTCACGTCCCGCGGTGGCGCTCATCGGGGCACGGACACGTAGGACGCGGGGTCGGTTTCGAAGGATGCCAAGCACGCGGCCGAGCAGAAGTAGTAGGTCCGGCCGTCGAGGACGCTTCGGAACTTCGCATCGGCCACGTCGACCATCATCCCGCAGACGGGATCGATCTCCTCGTGGCCCGCACCGAACCCGCCGTCCTCGACCACAACCTGGAGCCCTCCTTCCGCCTTGAGCTGGATGATCTCGGCGAGGATCGCGGCCGCGATCTCTTCCGAGTCGATCCGTCCCAGGTCGAGGCCAGCGGGGGCATGAACACGGGCGAGCGCCTCCTCGCTCAGGCCGCGATCCCTGAGGTACCCGAGGACGGCTTCGGCACGGGTGCGGGAGGCGACGAGGCCGATGTAGGCGGCCGGAGTCGCGAGCGCGTGCTCGATCGCTGCCTCGTCGTAGTGGCCCTGCGTCGCGACGACGACGAACGATCGGTCGTCCACGTTCGCGGAGGCGAGGTCGAGTGACGTGAGGACGCGTCCCGCTCCTGGATGATCCGCGGGATCGCCGCCGTCGTCGACGGCGACGCTCCGCCATCCCAGCGCGGTTGCCATCGCGCTGAGCGCGATGGCCGCGGGAGAACGCCCGATCGCGATCAACTGCGGCTGGGGAAGGACCGGTTCGACGTGCACCTCCATCGCCCCCTCACTCTGACACGCGATCGGCACCGTCACGACGCCGTCGCGCTCGTGCCCCGCCAGCTCCTCCGGCGGACCGAGGAACAGCAGCCGCGGCGTCCCTTCCTCGAGTGCCCGCCGAGCCTCCCGGACTACCGTGGGCTCCGCGCAGGCGCCACCCAGCCACCCGCGCACCCGGCCGTCGCTCGTGATCAGCGCCGTCGCTCCCGCTTTCCCCGACGACGGGGAACGGCGCCACACCACGGTGGCCAGCACGAAGGGCTCCCCCCGTGCCGAGAGCTCGGCCGCTTCCGCGAGGGTCTCGGGTCTCACGACATCGATGTCGACTTCGCCGCCTGGATCGCCTCCCAGACCTTGGCGGACGTGAGCGGCATGTCGATGTTCTTCACGCCCAGCGGCTGGAGCGCGTCGATCACCGCGTTGACGTACGCGGCGGGGGAGCCGACGGTCGCCGACTCGCCGACGCCCTTCGCGCCGATCGGGTGATGCGGTGACGGCGTCACGGTCTCCCCGAGCTCGAACTTCGGCGTCTCCCAGGCCGTCGGGATCAGGTAGTCCATGAAGTTCGTCCCGATCGCGTTGCCGACCTCGTCGAACGTGATCAGCTGCATCGCCGCGGTGGCGTACCCCTCCGTGAGGCCGCCGGTGATCTGGCCCTCGACGATCATCGGGTTGATCCGGACGCCGCAGTCGTCCACGGCCACCATCCGCAGCACCTTCCACACGCCGGTATCGGGGTCGACCTCGACCGAGACGGCGTAGGTCCCGAACGGGAACGTGAGGTTGGGCGGGTTGTAGTAGTGGACGCCTTCGAGCCCGGCCTCCATGTCCTCCGGGTAGTTCGTGTACGCGGCGAACGCCACCTCCTGGATCGTCTTGACCTGATCCGGTGCTCCCTTGACGGAGAACGTGCCGGCCTCGTATTCGACGTCCTCCTCGGCGACCTCGAGCAGGTGTGCCGCGAGCTTCATCGCCTTCTCCCGAACGCGGCGAGCGACCATCGCCGTCGCCGCGCCGGACGTGGGCGTGGACCGCGACGCATAGGTGCCGAGCCCGTACGGCGTGTTGTCCGTGTCACCGTGCATCACCTTGATGTCCTCGGGCTGGATCCCCAGCTCGCCGGCGACGATCTGCGCGAACGTCGTCTCGTGACCCTGCCCTTGCGTCTGGCAGCTGATCTTCAGGATCGCCTTCCCCGTCGGATGGATCCGGAGCTCGGCGCCGTCGTTCATCTTCACGCCGATGATGTCGTAGTCCTTGGCCGGTCCGGCGCCCACGACCTCGGTGAACGACGCGACACCGATCCCGTGGAGCTTGCCGTCCGCGCGGGCCTCGGCCTGTTCCTTCCGGAGTTGGTCGTACCCGATCATCTCGAGCGCCTTGTCCATCGCGCCGTGGTAGTCGCCGGAGTCGTAGACGAACCCGGTCGAGGACGCGTACGGGAACTGGTCCTTCTCGATGAAGTTCTTCTTCCGCAGGTCGACGGGGTCCATGCCGAGCTCGTACGCGGCGTTCTGCACGAGGCGTTCGATCAGATACGACGCCT
Organism: uncultured Actinomycetota bacterium; assembly: GCA_963750945.1. GTDB lineage: Bacteria > Actinomycetota > UBA4738 > UBA4738 > HRBIN12 > JAJNBA01. The sequence continues at coordinate 226,619 of CAVVSH010000015.1, forward strand.
CGGTCACACGGAACGAGCATCGGTAGGCGACGCCACCCGGCGCCTTGTTCGTGTAGGCCCCCTCTGCCGAGACGTGCGACGCCGGCAGGTCGTACGAGCCGGTGACGATATGGAACAGGCCGGCCTTGAACTTCGATGGCTGCGCATCGGCGTAGAACGCTCCTTCGTCGGCGAGCAACGACGCCCGCAGCCCGAGCATCGTCCCGTCGCTCTTCAGCGCGAGCTCCCCCCGCATGTGGTAGTCGCGCGCGAATCCGGTGGAGATGAGGTTCTCGGAGCGATCCTCGATCCATTTCACGGGATGCCCGAGCAGGAGCGAGGCCGCGGTGGCGACGACGTAGCCGGGGTACACCGGAACCTTGTTGCCGAAGCCCCCACCGATGTCGGGGGACACGATGCGGATCTTGTCTTCGGGCAAGCCGGCCACCAGCGCGAACACCGTCCGGATGAGGTGCGGCGCCTGCGAGGTCATGTAGATCGTCGCCTGGCCGGTCGCCGGGTTGATGTCCGCGACGCATCCGCACGTCTCGAGCGGCGCCGGATGGCTCCGCGGGTAGAACGTGTCGAGCGAGACGACGACGTCGGCTTGCGAGAACGCGTTGTCCGTCGCCTCCTTGTTGCCGGTCTCCCACGAGTAGACGTGGTTGTTCTCCTGTCCTTCCTTGTCGGTCCGGATCAGCGGGGCGCCGTCCTCGAGCGCCTGTTGCGGGGTCGTCACCGCATCGAGCGGGTCATAGTCGACGTCGATCAGCTCGAGGGCGTCCCGCGCGACGTAGGGGTCGTTGGCGATCACGGCCGCGACCTCCTGTCCCTGGAACCGCACCTTGTCGGTCGCCAGCACCGCCTGGGTGTCCCCCGAGAGCGTCGGCATCCAGGCGAGGTTGTGCTGCGCCATCAGCTCGCCGGTGACGACCGCGACCACGCCGGGGAGTGCCTGCGCCCTCGACGGGTCGATGCTCGTGAGGTTCGCGTGGGCGTACGGGCTCCGCAGGATCGCCATGTGCAGCATCCCGGGGAGGTGGATGTCGTCGATGTAGTTGCCGACGCCACGGATGAATCGGTCGTCCTCCACGCGGCGAACGCTGTGTCCGATCCCGCGGATCTCCTCTGTTTCGGTTGCCATGTCGTCGTCTCCTCGTCAGGCGTTCGCGGGCTCGGTGGACGCAGCGGCTGCCTGGATCGCTTTCACGATGTTCGTGTAGCCCGTGCACCGGCAGATGTTCCCGGAGATCGCCCAGCGGACGTCCTCGTCACTGGGGTTGGGGTTCCGTTCGAGGAGCGAGGCGCCCACGAGCATCATCGCCGGCGTGCAGAAGCCGCATTGCAGGCCGTGGTGCTCCTTGAACGCGGCCTGGATCGGATGGAGCCCGTCCGCTCCCTGCATCCCTTCGACGGTCGTGACCTCGCGACCGTCGGCCTGGACCCCGAACATCGTGCACGACTTCACCGGCCGTCCGTCCAGGAGGACCGTGCACGCGCCGCAACTGCTCGTGTCGCATCCGATGTGCGTGCCGGTGAGCTCGAACTCTTCGCGGATCAGGTGCACCAAGAGCCGGCGAGCCTCCACGTTCGCCGTTCGCTCGGTGCCGTTGACGTTGACCTTGATCTCCACTTCGCGTCTCCTCTCGGGTTCAGGCCGCGCCGGCCATCTCAGCCGCGGCCGCGAGGCCTCGGCGCACGTAGACGTCCACGATGTGGCGCTTGTACTCGGCGGAACCGCGAACGTCCGTGGTCGGTTGTGCCGCCTCGGCCGCGAGTCGTCCCGCCTCCGCCCAGGTGTCCTCCCCGAGCGAGGCACCCTCGAGCGCCGCTTCCGCCGCTTCGGCCTTGAGGTTCGTGAGCCCCACCGATGTGAGACCGATGCCGGCCCGCCCGATCGACCCGTTCTCGAGCGTCAGGAAGATGGCGGCGGCCACCGTGGCGAAGTCCCCGACCTTCCGCTCGAGTTTCAAGTAGGTGCCTCCGGAACGTGGCGGGGGCGATGGGACGCGGATCTCCGTGAGCAGCTCGTTCGGGGCGATCGAGCTTTGGAACGGCCCATCCGAAAGGTCGGCGGCCGCGATCTCGCGCTCGCCCCCCGTGCTGCGAACGACCATCGATGCCCCCAACGCGAGCATCACCGAGCCGAGGTCACCGGAGGGATCCGCGTGCGCGAGCGATCCACCGATCGTCCCGAGGTTCCGAACGATCGGGTCGGAGATCATCGGCGCCGCCGCGGCGATCGTCGGATAGCGTTCCTTGATCACATCCGAGGCGGCGAGTGAATCGTGACGGACGAGCGCGCCGATCCTGAGGGATCCTTCGGTCTCCTCGATCGCATCCATCCCCGCGATCCGATTGATGTCGATCAGGCGGGCAGGTGCGGCGAAACGGAGCTTCATCAACGGGATCAGGCTCTGCCCGCCGGCGAGGACCTTGGCATCCTCGCCGTGCTCTGCCAGAAGTTGCAGCGCTTCCTCGAGCGTGCCGGGTCGGTGGTACTCGAACGGTGCCGGGAGCATCTCGTGAACCCCCTCTTCTCGGCAGGGGTCGCGCTCTGGGGGCGACCCGACCTTGGTGATACGGCCCGCGAAGCGGCCTAGCCTTCCGGGTCCGTGGTCATCCTCCCCCTGGTCGGTGTGACCGGCAAATCGGTCCTCACTCGCCGCGGAGCGTCGGGTAACGTTGGGTCGCGCCACCTCGAGGAGGTCACCGTGAGCGAATCACCGGGCGGACGGTTCGAGACCTTCGATGTGAACCAGCTCTTCGTCGTCGTCCGCGACGACGCGGGATACGGCGTGTGGCGGATGGAAGAGCTCGACGAAGGGGAGCCGATCGAGCGGTTCTCCGACGACGAACGCGGATACGAAGCGGCGACGGCCCGGTGGAGGGAGCTCACCGCCGACGCCGGCCGCGACGTCTGGCTCGGTCGGCTCAAGTGGGTCGTGCTGGTCTCAGCCGTCGTGTGGACGGTCTCGGGAGTGATGATGAGCCTCCTCTACTTCGAGGTCTCCGCGTTCAACCGGGGAGGTCTGTTCCAAGAGCTCTTCAAGTGGGGACAGATCGCCAACTCCACAGCACAGCCGCTCACGCTCGGCGGGTTCGCCCTGTACGTGATCCTGTGGCTGGAGGGCCGCCGGGCTCGCTGAGCGTTCGGTTTCCCGCGCAAGGCGTCCGGGTATCAGGGGCCCCATGGACTTCCGGAAAGGGGCGAAGCTCGACCCCACGCAGGTCGAGGACCGCCGCGGGATGCGTGGCATGCGCGGCGGCCGAGGTGTGGCCGTCGGCGGCGGCGCCGGCGTCGTCGGGATCATCGTCGTCCTCCTGATCACGCTGCTGGGCGGCGAGAACATCGATCTGAGCGCGCTCCAGTCGCTCGATGGGGTGATCGCCGGTGGCCAACAGCAGCAGGGCGAGGTGATCGATGAGTGCAAGACCGGCGAGGACGCGGAGAAGAGCCGTGACTGCCGCCTGATCGGGACGGTGAACAGCATCCAGGCGTACTGGAGCCAGGCCCTGAACGGGTACCAACCGGCCGTGACGGTGTTCTTCTCCGACGTGACGAGCACCGGCTGCGGCCAGGCCACTTCCGACGTGGGTCCCTTCTACTGTCCCGCGGACCAGAAGGTGTACGTCGACCTCGGGTTCTTCCAGGAGCTGCAGGCGCGGTTCGGTGCCGAGGGCGGTCCGTTCGCGGAGGCCTACGTCCTCGCGCACGAGTACGGGCACCACGTGCAGAACCTCACGGGCACGCTGGACCAGATCGGTGGCGACCGAGAGGGTCCGCAGAGCGCGGCCGTGCGGGCGGAGCTCCAGGCCGATTGCTACGCCGGCGTCTGGGCCGCGAACGCGGACGAGGGGATCTTGGCCTCCGTCACCGAGGAGCAGATCGAACAGGCGCTGGATGCAGCTGCGGCAGTCGGCGACGACCGCATCCAGGAGCAAGTCCAGGGCCAGGTGAACCGCGAGACCTGGACGCATGGCTCCTCGGTCCAGCGCCAGAAGTGGTTCCTCACCGGGTACCACTCGGGCGACCCGAACGAGTGCGACACCTTCAGCGGTCGGGTTTAGTCATCCTTCTGGTCCGTCGGCGGGTCGCGCCTCCGTGCCCGGCCGGGGCCGATCGTGGATCGGCCCCGGCCGGTCCCGCAGGAAGCCGCCAGCCCTCCGCCGCTTGACCGCCACGATCTCTGCGACGATCGCCTGGGCGATCTCCTCCGGTCCTTCGCCGCCGAGGTCGAGTCCGGCGGGTCCATGGATCCGAGCGCGATCCGCATCCCCGATCCCGACACCTTCATCGCGCAGTTCCATCAGCAGCCGCTCCGTCCGGGCGCCGGGCCCGAGCATCCCGACGTAGGCGGCCGGAGATCCGAGCAACGAGCGCACGTACTCCTTGTCCCGAAGGAAGTTGTGCGTCATCACGACGGCGAACGTGCGCTCGTCGACCTGTGCCGCCTTCGCCGCATCGCCGGGTTCCTCGATCGCGATGAAGCCGGCCGCTTCGGGGAATCGTTCGGGTGTGAGGAACGCGGGGCGATCGTCCACCACGGTCACGTTCCAGCCGAGCACCGACGCCGTGCGGACGAGTGGGATCGCGTCGTGGCCGGCTCCGCACACGACGAGGCGAAGGGGTGGGTCGAGAACTTCGACGAACGCCCGGACGCCATCGATCAGCGTGCGGACCTCGGATCGTTCTTCTCGGAGGCGCGCGATCGCGGCTTCCACCGCAGCCGCATCGACACTGGCGTCGCCGAGCGTTCCATCGGTCGTGCCGTCCGGCTTCACGACGAGACGCGCGCCCGCCTCGACGCCGGCCTCGGAGGACTCGACCACCGTGACCACGCTGATCGGCCGTTCCTCCTCGAGCGCGGTCCGCAGCACTCCCGCGACCTCGGCGGCCTTCTCGGCCGGTTCGATGAAGACCTCGATCGCCCCGTTGCACCCGAGGCCGAGGCCCCAAACGGCGTCATCGTCGGCGGTGAGGTCCCAGCCAGCCAGGCGCGCACGGCCCTCGTCCATCACCACCCGAGCCATGTCGGCCACATCGCCCTCCAGGCAGCCGCCGGAGATGTTCCCCACCGGCGCGCCCTCCTCCGGCACCAGGAGCCGAGCCCCAGGCCGCCGGTAGGTCGAGCCCCGCACGGCGACGATCGTCGCGAGCGCCATCCGCTCACCTTTCGCCGACAGCGCCTCGATCGCGGCGAGGACCTCACCGATCTCGCTCACGCGTGGATGGTACGCCCCACGCATCGCCTCACGTCGGGCCGGGAAGGCCGATACTTGGGGCATGAAGGACGATTTCAGCTTCGGCGAACCCGCCAAGCACCCTGCGCGCCTCGGCCAAGCCAGCCCGAGACACGCCGGTGGTTCCTTCGACCGGAGGCTCGTCTGGATCGTGGCCGGCCTCGTCGTCGCGGGGGTTCTTGCGTTCGTGTTCCTCCGCAGCGCCGACGAGGCCGGCAAGCAGATCGCCGACTCCCAGGCGGATACCGTCTCCCAGATCGACCGTGCCTACGACGCCGCCGCGCAGGGAACGATGGGTCGCGCCGTCGTCGTTGCTCTGAGCCTCCACGCCGAACGGGGCAGCTTTACCACGGATCTCGCGACCCTTTCGGCCTACGATCCCGGACTTCGGTTCACGTCCGGTCCCTCGAAGGATCCGATGACGATCTCGTACGCGGTGGACGCGGCCGGGTTCGGAGCGGCGGTGCGATCGGAATCCGGCACCTGCTGGTGGGCCAAGATCGCTGCGAACAGCGTGACCACCTACGGGAGCGGGTCGCCCTGCACGGGGACCGCCGCCTTGGCGGCCTCCGCTGCGTCCTGGTAGCACCCCTTCACGGCCTCAGCCTCGCGGCGGGACCGGCCGATAGGGGGTGATGGACGACTCCTTCGCGTTCAGGACCAATGTGCCGCTGCGCAGCCGACTCGATCCGGGAGTGGCGAAGGCGGTGGTCGTGAGCACGCTCCTCGTGCTGGCGGTCGGGCTTTTCGCCCGATGGGTCGTGATCAGCGAACGCGACAGCTTCTCGCGAGCGGTCCGGAGAGAGGTGCCTGCGGAGGCCGCGACCGGCGCGGTCGACGGCCTGACGAGCGCCTCGACGGAGGCGAGTGCCGAACAGGCGATCGGGCTCGCGCTCGCCGCGGCGGAGGTCGCGTTCTCCACGCATGGGACCTTCCTCGATGCGACTCCCGCCCGGCTGACGTCGCTGCAGCCCGGCTACATCTTCGTGGACGGACCCTCCACGACCCCCGAGATCGTCTCGGTCGCGGCCACGGCGGACACCTGGGCGGCGGCGGTCCAAGGGTCGGGAGGCCTGTGCCTCTGGACCCGCGTGACGGGGGCGGGCGACGTCACCCACGGGTTCGGGTCGGAGTGCACGGGGTCGGCCGCCCTTCACGCACCGGACGCAGGTTCGCCGGCGGTCGGAGAGAGACCGTTTCAGGCCGTTTAGAGATCGAGATCTGGGGTAACCCCTCCTCATCCGTCCACACTGGCGCGCTCGCGCCGGGAAGGGGGAACCGTGTCGCCTCGTCCTCGCTCGCGCGTTCGTCGGATCGCGCTCCTGATCGCACTCTCATGCCTCACTCCGCTCGTCGGTGGAGAGGTTTTCGCTCAAGGGGCATCCGAAAGCGACTTCCACTTCCAGGGGGAGGGACTCGATCTCCAGGACGACCTCGATCTCCGTGTCGGCTCGGTGGCCCCGACCGCGCGGCAGCGTCAACTCGTCAGCGCGATGGGCGCGAAGGCGACCTGGAACCGTTTCGGGACGCCTCAGTCGCTCAGGCCCGGGGCGAGTGGCTCTCTGGCAACGGGCCTGTCCTCCGACGAGGTCGTTGCCGCGCGAGAGTGGATCTCGGCGAATCGCTCGCTGCTGAAGCTCTCGGTCGCCGCCGTCGAGGCCCTCTCGGTCATCCGCAACGCTCCCATCGGTGAAGGTCGCGCCATCACGCTCCAGCAGGTCTTCGGCGCGCTTCCCGCGGGACTGGACGGCAGGATCACGCTCGGGATCGTCCACGGGAACGTGGCCTATGTCTCGTCCTCGCTCGCCCCGCACGCCACGATCTCGGATCGCGCGTCGGTCTCGGCCCAACGGGCGATGCAACTTGCCGGATCGCGAGCCGGACGAGGTTTCGCCGTCGGCGCCATCTCCGCATTCGACCAGCAGGGCCGCTCCGCGGAGATGAGGATCCGTGGGTTCACCGGACCGCAGACCGCCTCCCTGATCGCCGTGCCCATACCGAGACAAGGTGTGCGTGCCGCATGGCTCACGCAACTGATCGACGCGCGGGCACCGTTCGCCATCGCCACGTACGTCGATGCGAACACCGGCGCCACCCTGGCGCGGGAGAGCCTGGTGGAGTATGCGGTCGACAACCCGGACTGGGACGTCTTCCCGGCAAGCCCTCCCATGGACTACTCCTCGACCGACACACGCGAGACGTGGTGCTGGTTCGCGGGGGCCGGATGCGATCGCGTGGTCGGCAACCCGTCGTCCCCGAACCCGTGGGACTTCGTGCCGCCGGGCATCGGTGTGACGAACACCTCGGTGGGCAACAACGCGGAGTCCTACGAGAACTGGAACACGGACGATCCGTTCAAGGTCGGCAACGATCCTGCGACGGAGTCGCCGACCCGCGACTACTCCTATCCGTGGACCAACCAATGGTTCAAGGAGCGCTGTAACCCGTCGGTCTTCACCTCCGGGGCGCGCAACGACATCGACGCGGCGATCGCGAACCTGTTCGTGATGCACAACCGCATGCACGACTTCGCGTACAGCCTCGGCTTCCGCGAGGAGACCTTCAACCTGCAGAAGCACAACTACGGCCCGGCCGGGAAGGGGAACGACCCCGAGATCGGCAGCGCCCAAGCAGGTGGGATCGTCGGCGGCCCTCCGGGATTCACCGCGCGTGACAACGCCAACCAGATCACCCCGAAGGACGGCCAATCCCCGAACACGAACATGTACCTCTGGCAACCGATCGCCGGTGCCTTCTATGCACCGTGTGTCGATGGCGACTACGACATGAGCGTGATCGCCCACGAATACACCCACGCGATCACGAACCGGATGATCGGTGGGCCGAACGCGGGTATCAGAGGCCACCAGGGCGGCGCGATGGGCGAGTCCTGGTCGGACCTCGTGGCGATGGAGTACCTGAACTCGAACGGGTTCGTCCCAGTCGGCGGCGAGAACCCGTACGCGGTCGGACCGTACGTCACCGGCGACCCGGTCGCGGGCATCCGCAACTTCGGCATGAACGACAGCCCGCTCAACTACTCCGATGTCGGCTACGACCTCACGGGGCCTCAGGTCCATGCCGACGGCGAGATCTGGAGCGCCACGAACTTCGATCTCCGCGGTGCAATCGGGCACGAGGTCTGGCGCCAGGTGATGTTCGATGGCTTCCTGTTGATGCCGTCGGCAGTCAGCATGGTGGATGCGCGGGACGCGTACCTCGCCGCCGACCAGATCCGGTTCGGCGGTGCCCATCGGTCCGCGATGTGGGACGTGTTCGCCCGGCGGGGCCTCGGCGAGGCCGCGTCGAGCAACACGAACGCGGATACGGATCCGATCCCGAGCTTCGCCTCCGCGTTCCACACGGAGACCGCGGTCACGTTCGACCCCCGTGACGCAGACGGCGACGTCGTCGCCGGCGCGCAGCTGTTCGTGGGGAATTACCAAGCGAGGGCGCTCCCCGTCGCCGACACGACGGCTGCCTCACCGCTCGGGTCGACCGTCGACATGGTCGGTGGCACCTACGACTTCCTCGTGCGCGCCACCGGCTACGGCCTCCGCCGCGTGGAGGACGTGGCGGTCTCGGGGACCGGGTCGCTCACGCTGACCGTCACCCTGCCTCGCAACCTCGCCTCGCAGGCGAGCGGCGCCACCGTGACCGGGGACGGTTCCCGCCTCGGGGCGCTGATCGACGACACCGAGGCGACGAACTGGGAATCGGCGGGCTCGGCGATCGCCGGCAAGGCCGTGACGATCGACCTCGCCGGGACCACCCCACAGGCGCTCGACTCGATCCAGGTGAGCGCGATGCTGTTCGCGGGGCAGAACCGGTTCACGGCCCTCCGGCAGTTCGAGGTACAGACCTGCCGGGCGGTGGGGTCGAACACGTGCGCCGACCCCGATGACTTCACGACGGCGTTCACGAGCCCGGCGGATGCCTTCCCGGCCGTCCAGCCACGACCCCGTGCCCCGGAGCTCATCATCCGGGCGTTCGACCTCTCCGGGAGCGCGACCCACGTACGGTTCGTCGTGCTGACCAACCAGTGCACGGGCGCGCCGGACTTCCAGGGCGACCAGGACAACGACCCGAACAACGTCACGGACTGCTCAGCGGGGAGTGTCCAGGATCTGACGGTCCGGGCCGCAGAGGTCCAGGTGTTCGGGCCGTAGGAGTCGGGAGGGGGAGCGCCGCCGGCGCTCCCCCAACCGATTCGACCGCTCCGGGACTCGGGTCTACACTCCGGCTTGCCCGTCCCAGGAATGCAGCAGGACTGCAGAAGGAGGCCCCCATGACGCACGTCTCCGTCACCGTCAACGGGGCGATGCGAGAGGCCGACGTCGAGCCCCGCACGCTCCTCGTGTACTTCCTCCGCGAGACCCTCGGGCTCACCGGCACGAACGTCGGATGCGACACGTCCAGCTGTGGCGCCTGCACCGTGCTGCTGGACGGAGAGTCGGTCAAGTCGTGCACGCTGCTCGCCGCGCAGGCGGACGGCCGTGAGCTCACGACCATCGAGGGACTGGCGGAAGGCGACGAGCTCCATCCGCTCCAGGAGTCCTTCCGAAGGAACCACGGACTCCAGTGCGGCTATTGCACGCCGGGGATGCTGATGGCGGCGGCGAGCTACCTGAAGGAGAACCCGAGTCCCTCGGAAGACGACGTCCGGCTGTCGCTCGAGGGGAACCTGTGTCGCTGCACCGGCTACCAGAACATCGTGAAGTCGATCCTCGACGCGGCCGGGTCCATGTCCGGCGCCGGGCGAGGGGGTGCGTGATGGCGACCACGGAGACGTTCATCGGTCAGCCGGTCCTGCGCAAGGAGGATCCGGAGCTCCTCACGGGACAGGCCAGCTACATCGACAACTGGACGATGCCGGGCATGGTGTGGATGGCGCTCGCCCGCCCGCCATACGTCCACGCGACGATCGATGGCATCGACACCGCCGAAGCGGCATCGATGCCGGGCGTTGTGGGCGTCTACACGGCGGCCGACTTCGACCTCGGCGCGCTCCCGTTCGTATGGCCGATCACTGAGGACATCAAGGTGCCGGTGCACTACGCGTTGGCGTCGGACAAAGTCCGCTTCAACGGAGACGCGGTCGCGGTCGTGGTCGCCGAGACGCGCGAGCAGGCGATCGACGCGGCGGAGGTTGTCGCCGTGACCGCGACGGAGCTGCCCGCCGTCGTCGACCTCGAGGAATCCGCGAAGGACGAGGTGATCATCCACGACGACCTGGGGACGAACGTCGTCGTGCATTGGAGCCACGGGGGCGGGGGCGACCAATCGATCTTTGACTCGGCGCCGGTGATCGTCGAGGAGCGCTTCCTGCAGCCTCGGCTGATCCCGAACGCGATCGAGCCACGAGGATGCGTCGCGTACGGCGTCCCGGCGGTGGACGAGTGGACGCTGGTATCCGCGACGCAGATCCCCCACATCGCGAAGGTGACACTCGCGGGGACGACGGGGATCCCGGAGCAGAAGCTCCGAGTGATCGCTCCCGACGTAGGCGGCGGCTTCGGCTCGAAGCTGAACGTCTACGCGGAAGAGGCGCTTGCGCTCGCACTCGCTCGAAAGCTCCGGCGCCCCGTGAAGTGGATCGAAGGTCGGCGCGAGAACTACGTCGCCACGACCCACGGCCGCGGCGTACTCCATGACTGCACGCTGGCCGGGACGGAGGACGGGACGATCCTCGGGCTCAAGTTCGTCGAGCTCGCGGATATGGGCGCCTATTACCAGCTCCTCACGCCCGGGATCCCAGAGCTCGGCGGTTGGGTGTACATGGGTCCGTACGACCCCAAGGCGTACTGGTTCGAATTCACCGGGATCGTCACGAACACCACGCCGACGGACGCGTACCGCGGCGCCGGCAGGCCCGAGGCGACCTACGTGATCGAGCGGATCGTGGATACGTTCGCGCGTCGGATCGGGAAGGACCCGGCCGAGGTTCGGCGGATGAACCTCCATCCGCCCCACGAGGAGGCGCTGACCGCGATCATGGGTCTGAACGTCGACTCGGCGAACTACGAGCCACTCCTGGACACAGCGCTCGGGCTCGTCGAGTACGACAAGCTCCGCGCCGAGCAGCGCGACCGCCGCGAGCGGGGCGACACGAAGCAGCTCGGGATCGGGCTGTCGACCTACATCGAGATGTGCGGCCTCGCGCCCTCGAACATCCTCGGCGCGCTGCGATACGCGGCGGGCGGATGGGATGGCGCCACGATCGAGTGCCTCCCCTCGGGCGAGGTGATCGTGAAGACCGGGACCTCGCCGCACGGACAGGGCCACGAGACGACGTGGGCGCAGATCGTGGCGGACGGGCTCGGCGTGACACCCGACGACATCACGGTCCTGCACGGTGACACGCAGACGACGCCGCTCGGGATGGACACGTACGGCTCGCGATCCGTCTCTGTGGGCGGCGTCGCGCTCCATTTCGCGATGGAGAAGATCAAGTTGAAGGCGCGAACGATCGCTGCGCATGAGCTCGAAGTGGCCGAGGACGACCTCGAGTGGGGCGACGGAGCCTTCCGGGTGAAGGGGGCGCCCGACAAGGCGAAGACGATTCCGGAGATCGCCGTTTCCGCCTGGCACGCGCACGCGCTGCCGGACGGGACCGAGCCGCATCTGAACGCGACGGCCGTCTACGACCCGCCCAACTTCACATGGCCCGGCGGCGCCCACATCTGCGTTGTCGAGGTCGACACCGAGACGGGGCAGACGGGGATCCTGAAGTACGTGGCCGTCGACGACTGCGGCACCGTAATCAACCCGATGATCGTCGAGGGGCAGGTCCACGGTGGCGTGGCCCAAGGGGTCGCCGAGGCGCTCTACGAGGAGGCCATCTACGACGAGTCGGGCAACCTCACCACCTCGACGATGACCCAATACCTGGTCCCGAGCGCGACGGAGATCCCGACGATGACGACGGACAACACGCAAGAGACGCCGTCGACCACGAACCCGCTCGGCGTGAAGGGGATCGGCGAGGCGGGCACGATCGCGGCGCCGCCGGCGGTGGTGAACGCGGTGATCGACGCCGTCTCGCACCTAGGCGTGACGGCGATCGAGAAGCCCGCGTCGCCGGAACGCGTCTGGCGAGCGATCCAGGACGCGAAGGCCAAGAATTCACAAGGGGGTCCCGCATGATCCCGGCGGCGTTCGAATACGAGCGTGTCGACTCGGTGGAGGCGGCGATCGCCGCCCTCCAGGCTGATGACGGTGCGAAGCTCCTGGCCGGGGGACACTCGCTCCTGCCGCAGATGAAGCTCCGGTTCGCGATGCCGACGAAGCTCATCGACATCGGCCGGCTCCACGACCTCTCCTATGTCCGGGCGGATGGCGACGGCGTGGCCATCGGGGCGCTCACCCGCTACCACGACCTGGAGGCATCGGACGAGCTCCGACAGCTCGCCCCGATCGTGTCCTCTGTCGCCGGGCAGGTCGGCGATCCCCAGGTCCGGCACATGGGGACGATCGGCGGGTCGGTGGCGCATGCCGACCCGGCCGGCGACATGCCCGCGGTGCTGCTCGCTCTCGGCGCGACGTTCGTCGCGAACGGGCCGGGCGGGACCCGGGAGATCGCGGCCGGCGACATGTTCCCGGGACTGTTCCAGTCGGCGCTCGCCAACGACGAGGTGTTGACGGAGATCCGCGTGCCGAAGTCGACGAGTGGGTGGAGCTATCAGAAGTTCACCAGGCGCGCCCAGGACTGGGCGGTCATCGGGGTCGCCGCCGTCCGCATGAACGGCAGCGCGAACGTCTCCCTGACGAACATGGGGCTCACCCCTCTGCGAGCCGCCGGCGTGGAGGAAGCGCTTGCGGGCGGGGCCGACCCGGCGACGGCCGCGGAGCGGGCCGACGAAGGATCGGCCCCGCCCGCGGATTCGTTCGGCTCGGAGGAGTACCGCCGGGCCCTCTCCAAGGTCCTCGTCCGCAGAGCGCTGGAGGAGGCGCTGGGCTGACGCTCGATCACGGCCGCCGCCGTCTTCGTTTGAAGGCGACGGCGGCACGGGTATCCCCCAGCCAGCGTGTGCGAGCGCGGCGCCTGTGGCCTCGCGCACTCGACCCGGCCAGAATGACCGAAGCAGACGAACGCGTGCTCCGCACCACGCTCACGTGGAGGAGCGCAGGGAGGAGGAGACCGTGGCGGCTCAGTTCGGAGACGAGGGAGGGGCGGGAACGCCCCCGGTAGGTGGTCCGTCCTCGGGGGTGGCGCCTCCGGTCACGCCTCCATCGACCAACGGCGCGAGGGGGACGGGTCCGCTGCTCCGATCCATCGCCGCGGATATCTCGACGCTGGTGAGCAAACAGATCGAGCTCGCGAAGCAAGAGATCGGCGAGATGGTCGGCACGCGGGCCAAGGCCGTAGGGGTCTTCGGTGCCGCGGCCGCGCTGGGGTTGTTCGTGATCGGCTTCCTGGGGTTGGCCGGCGCCGAGGCGCTCGATCTGGTCCTGCCTCGTTGGGCCGCGATGCTGATCGTAGCCGGCGTGTTCGCACTCCTCGCTGCCGTCGCGATCGTGGTCGCCCGCGGATGGCTTCGCTCGAGCGCATCCAAGCCGGAGCTCACCCAAGAGTCGCTGAAGGAGGACGTCCGATGGGCGAAACAGCAGCTGAAACGATGAAGGAGATCGACGCGACCAGGAACCGCCTGGACGGGGAGCTCCGACAGCTCGAGGGCCGTTTGCCGGCCGCCGCGAAGGTGGCCAAAAGGACCTTCGCAGCACTCGCGGGGGTGGGCTTCCTGGGGGTGACCATGAGGTTCGCGCTCCGCCGGAGAGGCAAGAAGGAAGGCGACCGCCACATCCGGGATTTGGAGAAGCGGCTCTCCAAGTTGGAGCGCCGGCTCGACTACTGAGTTCAAAGGAGAACCGCAACACGATGCCCCGCCGTTACGACGGCGGGGCATCGTTTACCTGAACGAAACACGAACGTCACCGATCCTCGCCCCGCATGCCCCATAACAGAGCCATCCGCGAGGGATGGGGGTCGGGATGGGGCCAGGGATCGTGACGGACACCGGCGACACGGCGTGGGTGCTGGGGTCCGCGGCACTCGTGCTGTTCATGACGCCTGGGCTGGCGCTCTTCTACGGAGGCCTGGTCCGTTCCAAGAACGTGCTCGGGACCATGATGCAGTCGGTCGCCGCGATCGCGATCGTCTCGGTCGTGTGGGTGCTGGCCGGGTACACGCTCGCGTTCGGACCCGATGTGGGTGGCGTCATCGGCGGCCTCGCGCACCTCGGGTTCCGGGGGGTGGGCGAGGCGCCGCACGCGCTGGCGCCCACGGTCCCGCACTCCGCGTTCGCGTCGTTCCAGATGATGTTCGCGGTCATCACCCCGGCGCTGATCGCCGGGGCGTTCGCGGAACGCGTTCGCTTCGGCGGCTACGTGGCGTTCGTCGCGCTGTGGTCGCTGATCGTCTACGCGCCGCTCGCCCACTGGGTCTGGGGCGGAGGGTTCCTCGGCGTCGACGGGATCGGCGCGTTTGACTTCGCGGGCGGGACCGTCGTCCACATCAGCGCGGGCGCGGCCGCGTTGGCCGCGGCGCTCTACGTCGGGAAGCGGCGCGGCTACCCGCGAGGAAACTTCGCACCGCACAACGTCCCCATGGTGGTCCTGGGAGCGGGGATCCTATGGTTCGGTTGGTTCGGCTTCAACGCGGGGAGCGCGCTCGGCGCGAACGGACTCGCGTCATCGGCGCTCCTCGCCACGCATCTCGGAGCTGCGGGCGCGATGATCGGCTGGCTCGTCCCCGAGCGCTTGCGGCACGGGAAGGCGACGGCGGTGGGCGGGGCGACGGGCGCCGTGGCGGGGCTCGTGGCCATCACACCGGCGGCCGGGTTCGTGGGCCCGCTGGCTGCGCTCGCGATCGGTCTGCTCGGGGGAGCGGTGTGCTTCGCCGCCGTCGAGATGAAGTCGCGGTTCGGCTACGACGACTCGCTCGACGCCGTCGGCGTCCACATGGTGGGCGGGCTTGCCGGGGCGCTGCTGACCGGCGTGTTCGCGAGTCTCGCGGTCAACCCGGCCGGCGCCGACGGAGGATGGGCGCAGCTCGGTCGTCAGGGGGCGGCCGCCGGGATCACGCTCGCGTTCTCGTTCATCGCCACCTGGGCGATCCTCAAGCTGGTCGACCGAGTCGTCGGATTCCGGGTTCCCGCGGAGGCGGAGGAGTCGGGCGTCGACGTCGCCGAACATGGTGAGGCCGCCTATGCGTTCCGGGAGCACGGCCGGCAAGCGATCCCGGCTCTCGAAGCGATGACCGGGGAGGAGCTGGCCGAGCTGCGCGAGCGCCTCGTGTTGGAGGCGACCGCCCGAGTTCTCGAGGCGATCGGCTCCGAGACCGGCCCTCGAGGGTCCAACGAGGCGCCGGTCGAGACGTCAGGAAGCTGACGCCGCACGAACACGCCAAGGTCCGGCCACACGTCAGGAAGCTGACGCCGTGTCAGGCACTCGAGCCGACCACCTGCGTCGTTGACGCCGGGCGGCCCGCCCGATTGCATGGGGCCCATGAACCTGCTCGCACAAGTCGCGAACGAAGATACGGACTGGTTCGCTGAGCCCTGGGTGAGGATCGCCATCATCCTGGCCACAGCCGTGCTGGTGACCCTCCTCTCACGACTCGTCGTGAACCGGTTCCGCAAGAGGCTCGAGGGCACGGCGAGCGTCACGCAGGAGCTGAATCTCCAGCGTGCGACGACGCTGACCGGGGCGCTGTCCGCCGCGCTGATCATCGTGATCTGGGCGCTCGCGATCCTGATGGTGCTCGGGGAGCTCGGTCAGAACATCGCCCCGCTCCTCGCGAGCGCCGGGATCGCGGGGGTCGCCCTCGGGTTCGGCGCGCAGACCATCGTGAAGGACACGCTCTCGGGATTCTTCATCCTGCTCGAGAATCAGTTCGGCGTCGGTGACAACGTCGACATCCAGACCCCTTCGAATCGGGTCGCCGGCCGCGTCGAGGCGCTTTCCCTTCGGGTCACGTCGCTCCGAGCGTTCGACGGGACGCTCCATTTCGTACCCAACGGGAATATCCTCGTCGCTAGCAACCGGTCGAAGGGATGGGCGCGCGCGATCGTGGACGTGCGGGCTTCCTACGGGGAAGACGTCGAGCATCTCCGCGGCGTCCTCGAAGAGCTCTTCAAGGAGCTCGAAGGCGACCGCACCTTCTCGGAATGGATCCATGAGGCGCCGAGTGTGCTCGGCGTGGAGCGGATGGGACAGGACGCGCTCGTGATGCGTGTCATCGCGGACACGCGACCGTCGAAGGTGATGGACGTCGAGCGATTGCTCCGCGAGCGCATCAGCCGCCGACTGGCCGAGAAGGGGATCAAGGTCCCCGTCTTCCCCGTGGCCCCGACCACCTTGGGCACCGACGGGCGCTGAGGGCTCAGCGGCGCGCTTCGAGAACGACAGCCTCCCGGGGGTCGAGGCGAAGGGTCTCCTCGACCCCTTCGCCGTCCCGCTTCCGGTCCGTCCCGATGATCACCCTCGCGGGTCCGACGGCGAGCGTCTCGGATGCGTCGCTGTGGTTCACGGCCACCACGGTCCCTTGCCCTCGCCGCCACGCCCACACACCTTCGGGTCCTTCGAGTGCCTCGTATGCGCCGGAGTGGAGGTCCTCACGATCGCGACGCAGCGCGATCAGGTCGCGGCAGAGATGGAGCATCGAGCTGGGATCCTCGCGTTGGTCGGCGACGTTGCGAGTTGCCGCGTCGCCCATCGGCAGCCACGGCTCGACGTCGGTGGTCGAGAATCCGCCGTCGCGTGTCCACTGCATCGGCGTCCGGCCCTTGTCCCGGCCCGGATCGTCCGGCCAGTGGCGGATCCCGACCGGGTCCTTGAGGGCGTCTTGGGGTACATCGACGTTCCGCATCCCGATCTCGTCGCCGTAATAGAGGAGCGGCGTGCCTCGGAGCGTGAGGAGCGTGAGGAGGGCGGCTCGGGTGCGTCGTTCATCGTCGTCGCACCAGCGGCTGGCGAACCGGCCGGCGTCGTGGTTCGACCCGTTCCAGAGGGGCCACGCAGCAAGGGGCAACACGGTCTGGGTCCGTTCGACGATCTCGCGCATACCCTCGTCCGGCCTCGAGAACACGAACGGCACGTTGAGTGCGAGGTGGAGCTCGTCCTCGCCGTTCCCGTAGAAGCGCCCGAGCGCCTCCAGGTCCAGCACCCACGTCTCGCCGAGGAGCACGGCCCGGTACGGGTCGGCGATCGTGCGCCACCGGCGCAGCACGTCGTGCGCCTCGGGCCGGTTCATGCTGAAGTCCGAACGCAGACCGTGCCGGCGGATGCTCGGATGATCCGTCTCGAGGGCGACGGTGTCGTCCCGCAGCGAGCGGTCCTTCACAAGCGCATGCGCGACGTCGATCCGGAACCCCGAGATGCCCCGGTCGAACCAGAACCGCACGATGTCGTCGAAGGCATCGGCGACCTGAGGGTTCCACCAGTTCAGGTCCGGCTGCTGCGGCAGGAAGTTGTGGAGGTAGAACTGGCCCGTGGCGTCGTCCCAGGTCCAGGCCGGGCCGCCGAACGACGATCGCCAGTTGTTGGGCGGCGCCCCGTCGGGCCCGCCGTCGGCCCACACGTACCAGTCGCGATGGTCGGCCGAACGGCTCGAGCGCGCGTCCACGAACCACGGATGCCGGTCGCTCGTGTGGTTCGGCACGAGGTCGATCAGTACGCGGATACCGCGATCGGCGGCCTCCGCCACCAAGTGATCGAGATCTTCGATCGTGCCGAAGTCCGGATCGACATCGGTGTAGTCCGCGACGTCGTAGCCCCAGTCCGCGTCGGGGGAGGGGTTGATCGGACTCAGCCAGATGCCGTCGACGCCGAGCCACGACAGGTGGTCGAGATGCGCGATCACCCCTCGGATGTCGCCGTGTCCGGTCCCCGTCGAGTCGGCGAAGGAGCGTGGATAGATCTGGTACAGGACGCCGTCGCGCCACCACTGTGACGCGGCGACGTCCGGATCGGGCGGCGGCATCCGAGCAGCCTAGCGAACGGCCCTCGGGTGATGTGCCGGTGTTGGCTCGCGTCGCACAGACTCTCTCGATGGCGACCGCCTACGAGGACCAGCGCGCCCTGCGCCGTGCGCGGGTCGGCGTGACGACCGCGTTCGCGGCGCACGCGGTGCTGTCCGGCCTCCTCGGGCCGTGGATCCCACAGATCAAGGCGCAGGCGGGACTGGACGCCTCCGGGCTCGGGATCGCCTTGACGGGCTTCGCCGTGGGGCTGCTCGTCGGGACGCGTGTGGCGGACCCCGCGATCCGACGATGGGGTGGCCGGCGGGTCGTCCGCGGCGGCATCCCGGCGATGGGCCTGGGCTTCGCGCTCCTGCCTGCGGCCGGAGCTCTCGCATCGCTCACCCTGCTGTTCCTCTGCATCGGGCTGCTTGCGGGCCTGATCGACGTCGCGATGAACATCGAGGCGGTCGCCGTCGAGCGACGATTCGAACGCCGGGTGATGTCGGCGATCCACGGCACGTGGAGCGTGGCGCTGTTCGTCGGCGCCGCGCTCGCCTCCGCCGGGATCGCCGCCGGTGTGCCGATCGAGATCCACCTCCCGATCTCGGCCGCGCTGGTCGTCCTGGTGGGCAGCGTGTTCCTCCGGTGGTTGCCGGAAGGGCCAGAGAGGAAGGGATCACCAGAGGAAGCGACAGCCGAGAGACCGAAAGATGCGAGCGTCCCCCGCACCAGCTCGACGCGGGTCCTCCTCCTGCTGTGCCTGGTCGCCGGAGGCTCCTTCCTCGTGGAGGGGATCGCGGTCGAATGGAGCGCCGTCTTCCTCCGCGAGTCGGTGGGCGCCGCCTCGCGCGCCGCCGGGCTCGGCGTCGTGGCGTTCTCGGCCGGGATGGCTCTGTCGCGCTTCACCGGAGATCGGCTCGTCGCCCGGTTCGGTCAACCCGTCGTCGTTCGGGTCGGCGCCTCGAGCGCATTCGCGGCGCTCGTCGCGATGCTGTTGGTCCCTCGCCTGCTCCCGTCCGTCGTCGCACTCGGGATCGTCGGCCTCGGCCTCGGTCCGGTGGTTCCCCTCGCGTTCCGGACCGCCGGCCGGACGTTCCGCCCCGGTCACGCGAGCGCCCTGCCGCTCGTGGTGACCGCCGGTTACGCGGGCTCGATCGTCGGACCCCTGCTCGTTGGTTTCATCGCCGACCTGGCCACCCTCCGGATCGCGTTCCTCGTGCCGATCGTCGCCTGCGCGGTCTCCGCGTTGGCCGCGGGGGCGACCCGCGACCGATGAGGGGCGATCGACTCAGGCGATCGTGCCCTCGACCCGGACATCCGACCCCTCGGGAGCGGGAGCGACGATGATCCCGTCGATCTGCCGGCCGTCGACGAGCAGGGACGTGATCCGCCCGGTGCTGCCGACGGGCTTGCGGACCGAGATCCGATACGTCGCGCCTCGGAACCAACGGACCGCCTCGAAGCCCTCCCACTCCGTGGGCAAGCAGGGGTCGATCCGCAGGCCCTCGTGCTCCGGCCGGATGCCGAGGATCCACTGGGTGATCGCGACGAAGTTCCAGGCGGCGGACCCCGTCAGCCAGGAGTTCTTCGCCTCGCCGGGAGTCGCGGCCGCCTTGCCGGCGATCATCTGTGCGTAGACGTAGGGCTCGCACCGGTGCACGTCGGAGAGCTCCTCCCGTGCGGACGGGTTGATCCGTAGGTAGGTGTCGAAGGCACGATCGGCGTTGCCGACCACCGTCTCGGCGATCGCGATCCACGGGTTCGTGTGGCTGAAGACGCCTCCGTTCTCCTTATAACCCGGCGGATACGAGCTGATCTCGCCCAGCTCCACGTGGTACCGCGAGTAGGCGGGATCGAGGAGCACCAGGCCATGTGGCGTCCCGAGCCGATCGGCCACGGAGTCGAGGGCGCGTTCGGCGGTTCCGTCGTCGAGGCCGACCCCGCCCATCACGCACATGCCCTGCGGCTCGATCCAGATCTGACCCTCTTCGTTGTCGGCGGAGCCCACCGCGTCGCCGAAGAAGTCGTAGGCACGGCGGAACCACTCGCCGTCCCAGCCGTGCTCGCGTACCGCCTCGATCATCCGTGCGCGTTGCGCCCTGTCGTGCTGCGCGTCCTCCGCAACGCCGTGCAGCTCCGCGAGCTGCGCGAGCTCCTCCGCCGCGAGCGCGAACTGACCGGCGATGAACATCGACTCCGCCACGCCCCCTTCGCGCTGAGGGGCCGTCTGGAAGGACTCGCCCGGCTCCTCCAGGAAGGCGTTGAGGTTGAGGCAGTCGTTCCAATCCGCCCTGCCGATCTGCGGCAGCCCGTGCGGGCCGAGGCGATCGAGGGTGTAGCCGAGCGCCCGGCGGAGGTGCTCGTAAAGCGGCGTCTCGGATCCCTGTTGGTTGTCGTATGGGACGGGTTCGTCGAGGATCTCGCGGTCGCCGGTCTCCTTCACGTACGCCGCGACCGCGAGGATCAGCCAGAGCGGGTCGTCGTTGAAGCCGGAGCCGATCGCGTCGTTCCCCCGCTTCGTGAGGGGCTGGTACTGGTGGTAGGCGCCGCCGGTCGGGAGCTGCGTCGCGGCGAGGTCGAGGATCCGGCCGCGCGCGCGCTCCGGGACCATGTGGACGAACCCGAGCAGGTCCTGGCTCGAATCGCGGAATCCCATGCCGCGTCCGACCCCCGTGTCGAAGTACGACGCCGATCGAGAGAGGTTGAACGTCACCATGCACTGGTAGGCGTTCCAGACGTTCACCATGCGATCGGTGTGCTGGCTCGGCGTTGACACGTGGACCGTGCCGAGGAGCTCCGACCAATGCTCCCCGAGCCGGCCGAGGGCATCATCGACCTCGTTCGCTCGCAGGTACCTCTCGATCACGGGAGCCACGCGCCGTTTGTCGACCGCCTGCGAGTCGGATGGGTCGAACTTCGCGTCCGAAGGGTTCTCTCCGTACCCGAGGACGAAGACGACATCTCGGGTCTCGCCGGGAGCGAGCGTCAGCTCGACGTGGTGCGACCCGCTCGGCGCCCATCCGTGCGCGATCGAGTCTCCCGACCGACCGTGCTCGACGACCACCGGACGGTCCCAGCCGCGATAGGAGCCGAGGAAGGTGTCGCGCTGCGTATCGAAACCCGCGACCTCCTCCGAGCAGGCGAAGAACGCGAAGTGGTTCCGGCGCTCCCGGTACTCCGTCGTGTGATAGACGACCCCGTCCACCACCTCGACCTCACCGGTCGAGAGGTTCCGCTGGTAGTTCGTCTGGTCGTCCCACGCGTCCCAGAGACAGAACTCGACCAGGCTGAACAGGGAGAGAGCGGCGTCCTCCTCGCGATGGTTCGTGATCCGCGCTCGCCAGATCTCGAGCGTCTCGCCGAGCGGCACGAAGTAGAGCGTCTCCGCCTCGATCCCGTTGCGCCGCGACCCGATGACCGTGTACCCGAGGCCGTGCCGACATCGGTAATCGTCGAGGTCGGCTCGGACCGGCGCCCAGGACGGGGACCAGTAGTCGCCGCTCGCTCGATCACGCAGGTAGAGGTAGCGCCCGCCGGTGTCGGCCGGGGCGTTCTGGTATCGGTAGCGCGTCAGCCTTCGAAGCCGGGCGTCGCGGTAGAAGGAGTACCCACCAGCGGTGTTCGAGATGATCCCGAAGTACTCCTCGCTGCCCAGATAGTTGATCCACGGCAGGGGAGTGTCCGGGCGCGAGATGACGTACTCGCGCGCCTCGTCGTCGAAATGGCCGAACCTCGTCAAGGGATCTCGGCGGCTTGCCGCTCCCCTGCCTTCTCCCGCCGACGTTCGGCCAGGTGATCCGCGACCCCGAGGCATGTGAACGGAAGGGTCGGCGCGAGCAACAGCGTCACGTCCGGCACGAGCCGGAGCATGACGAACGCATAGAAGGAGACCGCGAGGACCCCGATCGCGCGAGCCTTCCACGCTCCCTCCGCATCCGCTCGGAGCGCGGCGATGCCGCCTGCCCCGATGCCGGCGACCAGACCGCTGATCGCATCCTGCGAGATCGCCGACACGGGGATGCCGATCAGCAGTGTGAGCCCCATCGCCTTGAGCACGGCCGACGGGGCGCGTGGATGCGCGGACAGGAAGGCCAAGGCGATGTAGACGAACGGGAGCAGGGCCAGGCCGAAGGCGATCGGCGGCCCGGCCGGCGGCGCGTCCGGCTTGTCGGAGGCGACGGCCACCACCCCGATCACGATCCCCAGGTACGCGGGCACCAGCAACAGCGTGGAGAGCATGATCGCGCGCCATTTCCGCCGGGGGGAGAGAGGATCGATCCCGACCGGGGAGGATCGTCGTCCCCGGATCACCTCGCTCAGCCCTTGACGGCGCCGGCGGTGAGTCCCCGCACGAAGTACTTCTGGAGGGAGAAGAACACGATCAGCGGAAGCGCCATCGAGATGAACGCCGCAGCCGTCAGCAGATGCCAGTTCTCGCCGCGCGCGCCCACGAGGTTGGCCAGGGCGATCGTGAGCACCCGGTTCTGTTGGGTCCCTCCCAGGAACACGTAGGCCACCAACAGGTCGTTCCAGACCCAGAGGAACTGGAAGATCGCGAACGCGGCCAATGCCGGCACGGACAGCGGGATGATGAGGCGCCAGAAGATCGTGAAGTGGTCGGCTCCGTCGATCTTCGCCGACTCGATGATCGACGAAGGGAGCGAGCCGATGTAGTTGCGGATCAGGTAGATCGCCAGCGGCAGCCCGAACGCGGTGTGTGCGAGCCACACGCCGAGGAAGGTCCCGACCAGGTCGAGGTCGGGGAAGACGTACCGGCCGGCGACGATCGCGCCGTTGTTGTAGAGGCGGAGGATCGGGATCAGGGCCATCTGCAGGGGAACGACCAACAGCGCCACCACCGTGACGAACATGACGTACCGTCCGCGGAATTCCATCCAGGAGAACGCGTAGGCGGCGAACGCCGCGATCGCGATCGGGATCACGGTCGCGGGCAGCGCCACCGCGAGGCTGTTCAGGAACGCGTTCCCCAGGCCTCCCTGGTCGAGCGCGAGCCGATAGTTCTCGAGCGTCCAACCGGCGTCTCGCAGCGGATCCGCGAAGACCGTCCACCAACCGCTCGTGTCGATCAGCGCCTCTGGCCTGAAGGACGTGATCAGGACGCCCAACGTCGGGATGATCCACAGGATGACGATCACGAACACGGCGATCCGGACGAACCAGCCGGCGCCACGCTTCTCACCGGGCGCCGGGCTTCGGACCGGCGTCGTCTCCGCGGGGAGGGGTTCCGCGATGCTCATCGGATCGCCTCCTCCTCCCGGAAACGTCGGATGTTGACGATCATCACCGGGATGATCGCCACGAAGAGGATCACGGCGATCGCCGCACCTCGTCCGTCATGGTTGCTGAGGAAGAACCAGTCGATCATCCGCTCAGCGATCACCTCTGTTCCGCGGGTCTCCGGGCTCCCCATCACGAACACGATGTCGAAGACCTTCATCGCGTTGATCACCATGTAGGTGGTCACGACCGCGATGGTCGGCAGGATCGTCGGGATGATGATCCGCCGGAACACCTGCAGCTCGGACGCGCCGTCGATCCGAGCCGCCTCGAGGATCTCGTCCGGGATCGACTTGATGGCGGCCGACAGCACCACCATCGCGAACCCCGTCTGCATCCACACCATGATCACCATCAGGAAGAGGTTGTTCCATGGCTTGATGTCGAGCCACGAGACGGGATCTTGGCCGAGCCCGATCATGATCCCGTTCAGCAGCCCGATGTTCGTACCGAAGCCTTCGGGCCGGAAGCTATAGATCAACCGCCAGGTGATCGAGGCACCGGCGAACGAGATGGCCATCGGAAGGAAGATCATCGACTTGGATATCGCCTCGCCTCGCCGGAGCCGATCGGCCAAGGTCGCGAACGCGAGTCCGATGGACACACCGAAGGTCGGCACGATCACGATCCACGCGAAGGTGTTCCTGATCGCGCGAAGCATGCTCTCGTCCGTGAAGACGAACCGGTAGTTGTCGAGTCCGACGAACTCCTCGCCGACACGATCTCTGAAGCTGACGAAGATGGTGTTGATCACCGGATAGATCAAGAACACGGTGAGGATCACGAGGGCGGGGCCTACGAAGATGTACGGTCGCACGCCTTCCTGGTACCTGGCCGGGAGGAACTCGACGACGCGGTTCATGCCCCAGTAGAGGAAGAACACACCGCCGACGCCGACGAGGATCGCGACCCCGACGACGAGGAGGCGGTTCGCGTCTGCGTCTCTCAAGTACTCGAACGCCCACACGAGGACGCCGAATGCGATGACGGGGATCGACAGCGCGCCGAGAACCTTCAGGATCGACAGGAGGATGGCCTGCGACCTGGTGGGGGGCGGCGGCTCCTCGATGGCGCCGGTGGCGCCCGCAACGTCATCGCTCGAGGTCTTCACCCCGTCTCTTCGTCCTCCCGTACGGGCAGGCGGGAGCGGCCCGTGACGGCCGCCCCCGCCCGCTCAGCGGAGGTGTGGTGTCGATTCACTACTCCGCCGGCCAGCTTGCCTCGATCGTCTCGAGCACCGTCGGGAGCGAGTCCGGACCTTCTTGCATGTAGCTCATCATCTCCGTCCAGAACGTGCCCGAGCCCACCTCCGGCGGCATCTGGTCCGAAGCGTCGAACCCTGCGGCGCCACCGCCTGCGAGCGCTTCCGTCAGCACCTCGGACGCGCCGGCGAGGATCGGGTTCGGGTAGCAGTCGGGTCCCACGTTCACGTTCGGCGAGATCCGTGAGCTGCCGGGCTCGCTGCCCATCTGGCACTGGACGTCTTCCCCCATGAAGCGCTCGAGGAAGTCCACGACCTCGGGCCGGTTCGAGAAGACGACGGCGAGCTCGCCGGCGAACAGCGTGCCCTGCTGGTCGACCGCCGGGAACGGGAACCAGTCGTAGTCCACTCCCGCTTCGGCGTCCTCAGGGAAGAACGCAGTGATGAAGCTCGCCTGACGATGTAGCCAGCATCCCGGAGGGTCCTGGAACATCGGACCGGGAGCATCACCGAAGGCGATCGACGGGGTCTGGTCGGCGCCGCCGAGCACGTAGCCGTCGGCGAACATGATGTCCCCGAAGAGCTCACCGGCGTTCTGGACCGCCGGGTCGTTGAACGGGATCTCGTGGTTGACCCACTGGGTGTAGGTCTCCGTTCCCGCCGTCGCCAGCATGATGTCTTCCATCCAGTCGGTGGCCGGCCAGCCGGTCGCCGCCTCAGACTCGAAGCCCACGCACCAGGGGGTTCCCCCGTCCGCCTTGATCTCGTCGGACAGGGCGATCATCTCGTCGAAGGTGGTCGGGACCGTGTACCCGGCGGCATCGAAGTCATCCTTCGGGTACCAGACCATGCTCTTCAGGTTGATGTTGGTCGGGATCCCGTAGTGCTCGCCCTCGAACTCACCGAGCGAGAGGAAGTACTCCCCGAATGTGCTCTCGAGTTCGGCGACGTCGAAACCGAGGTCCTCCAGGGAGACAGCGTTGCCACCTTCGGCCTGCGCCTGCACCGCTCCCGGCTGCGGCAACAGGATCACGTCGAGGGTGCCGCCCTCTGCGCGGATCTGCACCTGCTGCTCGAAGTCGCCCGATTGCTCGAACTCGGCCACGTAGTCCACCTCGGGATTGATGAGATCGTCCGCGATCGCCTGCAGGACCGCGTTCTCTTCCGGCTCCAGAGCGTTCAGGACGTTGACCGTCCCCTTGTTCTCCGCCTGGTCGCCGTCCCCGTTCCCATCACTGGGTTCCTCGGCTGAGCACGCCGCGGCGATCATCACGAGCACCACGGGTATTGCCAGCATCCGAAACTTCCGCATGAAGCGCCCCCTCCCTCTATACCTACGTCGTCTCGCCGGTCGGTTCTCCATCTATGAACTCCTACGACGAGCGGGAGCCATCAGGCTCTCGGTCGCCTCCGTAGATCCCTTGCCCGCTCTCCGGGTCGAAGAAGTGCATTCGGTGCACGTCCACGACGAGCTCGAGCGGCTCTCCCTTCCGCACGTTGGTCCGCGGGTTCAGACGAGCGAGGAACTCGGACTCACCCGCCATCGCGCCACGCTCGGCGGCCTCGACCGCTTCGGCGCCGACGTCGTCCGCGAGCTCCCTCGAGTCCTCGGTCAGCACCGCAGGTGCTTTGATCATGAAGTGCACCAGCACGTCCGCCCCCAACGCCTCGCGCAGGAACACGGAGGAGCTGACCCGGTGATCCGCCGGCGCACCCGGCTCCATCTCGGCGTCCTCCATGTCCTCCGGGCGGATCCCGACGATCACCTGCTTGCCCTCGTAGCCCTTCAGATCTGGACGAGATGCGAGTACGTCGTCGGGGACCGCGAGCCGGTAGCCGCCGAACTCGATCGTGGACCCCCCATCGGACCGAGCCAGGGTCGCCTCCACCATGTTCATGGCAGGTGATCCGATGAATCCCGCCACGAACAGGTTGCTCGGATGGTCGTAGAGGTACTGCGGCGCGTCGACCTGCTGCAGGACCCCTTTCCGGATCACCGCGACCCGATCGCCCATCGTCATCGCCTCGACCTGGTCGTGTGTGACGTAGAGCGTGGTCGTGGAGAGCTCGTCTTGGATCCTCGCGATCTCCGACCGCATCTGCACGCGGAGCTTGGCGTCGAGGTTGGAGAGCGGCTCGTCCATCAGGAACGCTTTCGGCTCCCGCACGATCGCGCGCCCCATCGCCACTCGCTGACGCTGCCCTCCTGAGAGAGCCTTCGGCTTCCTTTCCAGGAACTCCTCGAGACCGAGGATGCTGGCCGCCTTGCGGACCCGGCGGTCGATCTCCTGCTTCGCCAGCTTCCGCAACTTGAGGCCGAAGGCCATGTTGTCGTAGACGGTCATGTGGGGGTAGAGCGCGTAATTCTGGAACACCATGGCGATGTCCCGCTCCTTCGGGGGCACGGTGTTCACCACTTGATCGCCGATCGAGACCGTGCCGTCGGTGATCGACTCGAGTCCGGCGACCATCCGGAGGGCCGTCGTCTTGCCGCATCCCGATGGGCCCACCAGGACGATGAACTCCCCGTCGTCGATCTTGAGGTTCAGATCCGAGACCGCGCTCGGCCCACCCGACGCATAGGTCTTCGATACGTGGTCCAGCACGATCTCTGCCATGAGGCCTCCGCTGGTATCCGAGGCCAACATTCAACCGCACGAGGCGGGGTTCCGTCGAACCGGCGTCTCCTGCCGGCGCCGTAGGGTCCCCGTACCATGGGCGTCGTGGATGACCGGTTCGCCTCGGTGGACGTGCTGCAAGCCCAGCTGGGCTCGCATGCCTATCTGGCCGACCGAGGCCTCGCGACGGCGATCCATCTGGCCCTCTCGCTGGACAAGCCGTTGCTGCTCGAAGGGGAAGCGGGAGTCGGCAAGACGGAGGTGGCGAAGGTCCTGGCCGAGCTTCTCGGGCGCAGGCTGATCCGCCTCCAGTGCTACGAGGGGATCGACGCATCGCAGGCCCTCTACGAGTGGAACTACGCCCGTCAGCTGCTCGCCGTGCGGGCGATGGACGCGTCCGAGGCAGAGCGTCACGTCGACGACCTCTTCGGGCCCGAGTTCCTGGTCGAGCGCCCGCTGCTCGCGGCGATCCGAGCAGGATCCGGTGCGGTGCTCCTCGTGGATGAGCTGGATCGCGCCGACGACGAGTTCGAGGCGTTCCTCCTCGAGATCTTGTCGGAGTTCGCGGTCACGATCCCCGAAGTGGGCCAGGTGGTGGCGGAGTCGCCGCCGGCGGTCGTGGTGACGTCGAACCGCACGAGGGAGCTCCACGATGCGTTGAAGCGGCGGTGCCTCTACCACTGGATCGACCACCCGGGGTTGGATCGCGAGGTGGAGATCGTGCGCACTCGCGCGCCGCACGTCGGCGAGGCGCTCGCCCGCGACGTCGCGGCGGCTGTGGCCAGGTTGCGTTTGCTCGATCTCGCCAAGCTCCCGGGCGTCGCGGAGACGATCGACTGGGCGAACGCGCTCGCGTTCCTCGGGGCGGATCGGCTGAGCCCCGAGATGGCGCGCGACACGCTGGGTGCGGTCGTGAAGGACCACGAGGACCAAGAGCTGGTGGCGCCGCGACTCGCCGAGGTCGTCGGCGACCGCGATGGCTGAGCCGCCACTCGCCGAGCCGCTCCCACCCCTCGTCGCGTTCGGACGAGGATTGCGGGCCCGAGGCCTGCCGGTGGGCACCGGCCGCATCCTGACGTTCGCCCGCGCCGTCGCGGCGCTCGGCCTGACCGACCGCCTGTCGCTCTATTGGGCGGGTCGCATATCGATGATCGGCCGGAAGGAAGACCTGGCTGCGTACGACCTCGCGTTCGAGGATTGGTATCGGTCGCTCCGCTCGACCGAAGATCTCAAGATCGAACTCGATCTTCCCTCGCTCGCTCGGCAGGGCGTCGAGTGGGGAGACGAACCGGACGCCCGAGAGGTCCGCGCCGGAAGGACGGCCGCCGAGTGGCACGGCTTGACCGAGGATGACGAGGCACCCCAGGCCGGCGACGAGGCCGCACTCCGGATCGTCGCGAGCGCCGTCGAGGTCTTGCGCTCGAAGTCGTTCGCCGATCTCTCCGAGGAGGAACGCGACGAGGTCGGCAGGATGATCCGCGCGCTCGCAGTCGCCCTGCCGGAACAGCGGATGCGCCGGACGCGCCCGTCGGCGAAAGGCGTCAGGTTCGACGTCCGCCGCACGCTGCGGCGGTCGCTGCGGACTCGCGGGGAGCCGTTCGAACGGGCATGGCGCGACCGCCGCGTCCGGGGCCGGCCGCTCGTGCTGATCCTGGACGTGAGCGGCTCGATGTCGCCCTACGCCAGGGCGCTCGTGCAGTTCGGCTACGCGGCGATGGCGGCGGGTCGGCAGGTCGAGGTGTTCTGCTTCGGCACGCGGCTCACACGCGTGACTCGGCTCCTGCGGACAAAGGATCCCGACCGCGCGATGCGCGAGATCGGCCGGACGGTGGCCGACTGGGAAGGCGGGACACGGATCGGCGAGTCCCTGAAGACGCTGCTGGACGGGTGGAGCCAGCGGGCAGCTCTGCGCGGCGCGGTCGTCGTGCTGTGCTCGGATGGCCTGGAGCGAGGCGATCCGGAGCTGTTGCGTGCGCAGATGGCGCGGCTCGGGCGGCTCGCTCACAGGGTGGTGTGGGTGAACCCGCTGAAGGGGTCACCGAGGTATGAGCCGCTCGCCCGCGGGATGGCGGCCGCCCTTCCTTCGGTCGACGTGTTCCTGTCGGGCCACAACCTCGAGAGCCTTTCGGAGCTGTCGAGAACCCTCGCCGGCTGAACCGAGCTCGCTACTGCGATCGTCCCTCGCGTAGAGCCCGCAAGAATGGGTCGTCCTCGTCGCCGAGGTCGACGGTACGGAATCGAAGATCTTCCATGAGCTCGTTACTCATCCACGGTGGTCGATCGACCACCTGCAGTTCCGGATACCGAGCCCGTATCTCCTCCTCCGACTGGGCAACGATGAACTGCCAGGCACCCCCAGTTTCGTAGTCGTAGAGAGTGAGGAAAGCTCGCTTCATCTCGCTTCGACGCCTTTGTAGTTGGCGATGCCGTGAAGCTCGTGCTCGATCTCGACGAGGTCGGCCTGGTCGCGCATGACGACGTCGATCGGCTTGTAGGCCGACGGGTGTTCGTCGAGCAACTCCCGCGCGCTCGCGTGCTGCCACGCACCGGCCCCCATCACCTCGGCGAAGCTCTCGATCGACAGCTGCTTCCTCGCCTGCCGACGAGACATCCGCCGGCCGGCACCGTGGGCGCACGATTCGTACGACGCAGTGTTCCCCAGGCCGCGGACTACGTACGAGCGCTGGCCCATCGCGCCCGGGATCAGTCCGCGGTCGCCGACACGTGCGCGAATCGCGCCCTTCCGTGTCACCCAGACCTCGCGTCCCGCGTGTTGCTCTCGCTCCGTGAAGTTGTGGTGGCAGTTCACCTCGTCCGCGGTGCTGACCTCTCGTCCGAGGACGCGCTCGAGCGCACGATGGGTCGAGTCCAACATCAGCCGCCGGTTCTCGCGCGCGAACGCCTGCGACCAGCGGAGGTCGCGGATGTACGCGTCGAACTCCGGCGTGCCCTCCTGCAGCCACGCGAGCTCGGGGTCCTCGAGCCGCGTGCCGAGCCCTTCGTGCAGCTTCCTCGCCGTCTTCGTGTGCATCGTCGCGAGCTTGTTGCCCCCGCCCCGCGAACCCGAGTGCAGGAGGATCCAGACCCGATCGCTCTCGTCCGTGGCGAGCTCGATGAAATGGTTGCCTGACCCGAGGGTGCCAAGCTGCGCCGCTGCCCGCTCCGGGTTGTCGAGCGTGGGAGGCGGTGCATGCTCCGCGAACCATGCTCGTGCGTCGTCGGACGGTTCGCCATGCCAATGCCCGAGCCCGGCGGGGACGGTCGCTTCCATCGCGGTGATCCATGTGTCCAACCCGTCCGGAAGACCCTCCTGCGTGAGATCCAACCGCCGAGCCGCCATCCCGCAACCGATATCGACCCCGACGGCGGACGGGATCACCGCGCTCTCGGTCGGGATCACGGAGCCGATCGTGGCGCCCTTGCCGAGATGGGCGTCAGGCATCAGCGCAAGATGCCCGGCGAGGATAGGGAGCCGGCCGGTTACCGCCGCCTGGGCGCGCGTCAGCTCGTCGAGCTCGCTCGCCCAGGACAGCACGTTCGGCGCGATCTCCTCGGGCATATCGGCGAACGTATCGGATCGGCTGTTTCGTACCCTCTTGGGTGATGGCGACGGACGACGACCTCATCCGGGCCTACGACGAGGAGCTCGGACCCGAACCGATCGGGCGCTCCAACCGTGGCTTCTGGGTCATCGCGGGGACGCTGCTGGTGGGGGGGCTGTTCCTGCTCGTGGAGATCTTCGCGAACAGGCCGCTCGCGAACTCGATCGGGCACGCCCAAGACACGCTCCGCCGGGCGCAGGCGGCCGCGGAGATCGTCCGCGGCCGCGAGGCTTCCTTCCAGGAAGCCGACGCCGACGCGCTGGGGGAGGATGTTCCGGAACTGTCGTTCCGGCCGGAGGATGAATCGTCCGTCGGTCTCGACGATGTGAGCGTCTCCGCGTCCGAGACCATCTGGGCGGCGGCCGTCCAGACGCGGCCGGGCGCGTGCTTCTACATCCGGCTCGCCATCGGAGCCGATCCTCGCTACGGCGCGGGGACCGAGTGCACCGGCGAGGCCGCGCTCCTCGCGGCCGACCCTCGCTGGTAGCTAGCCACCGATCGGCTCCCGCGCAACGAAGACGGCGAATCTCCGAGTCGCTCGGAATGGTCCCTCGAAGTCAGGGACCCGGTCGCTGATGTGCTGCATCGTGATCGTCGCTTCGAAGTAGGAACGGACTTCATCCGCGCTCGGGAACACCAGGGTCTGTTGCCCATGCTCCGTGTCGACATCCCTGAAATGGCGACGAAGGTCCGAGGCGGCAGTCTCCGCGTTGAACAGAAGCGTGGGCGGCGTTCTCCCGACGAGATCCCACAACTCGGAGAACCGACCTGAGTCGAAGGTGGTGGCGACGAACACACCGCGGGGGGAGAGGACGCGCCCAGCCTCGCTCAGCGCACGATCGAGATCCGGGATGTGGTACATGACCGCGTTCGCCATGACCAGGTCGAAGCGCTCGGCGTCGAACGGCAATGCTTGAGCGTCAGCGACGGAAGTCCTGACGCCGAGCTCGAGAGCGAGCTGCGCCATCCGGAAGGACCGATCGATCGCGATGACATCGACGCCCGTCGCCGCGATCCGCTCGGCCAGCTCTCCCCATCCGCACCCGATCTCCAAGACACGACGCGGCCGGGCTCGACGGACGGCATCGAAAGCGGCGTCATCGGGGCTCGGTCCCTCCCGGAACTCCGACCAAGCTCTTCGGCGGGCAGCGAGTCGAGATTCGTCCTCGTACTCACGCGCCACGACGTCCGGGTCATCGAGATCAGACACGGGCCGCGTCGAGCAGCTCGATCGGGTGGACCACGTTCATCTGAGGGCCGATCTCTCGCAGGCCGGCGAGGAGCTGCATCGTGCAGCCGGGGTTGCCCGAGGCAACCACGGCTGCCCCCGTCGAGACGACAGCTTCGGCCTTCTCGCGCATGAGCCGGCCGGACATCTCCGGCTCGGTGACGTTGTAGATCCCCGCGGCGCCGCAGCAGCGGTCGCCGTTCGGGACGTCGACGAGCTCGAGGTTCCCGATCCCGCGAAGCAGCTCGCGCGGCTGGTCGTGGATCTTCTGGGCCCGTAGCGCGTGACACGCGTCGTGGTAGGCCACGCGAGTGGGCTGGGACAGCGAGCCCGTGCCGCCGGCGACGCCCTCGGCGTGCAGGAACTCCATCACGTCGCGAACGGGGAGATCGGCGCCCGGGACCAATTCGCCGTAGGACCGCATGTGCGCGCCGCACCCGGCGGCGTTCACGACGACGTGATCCACGGAGGCGAACGCCGCCGCGTTCTTCTTCGCGAGCCTCCGCGCCGTCTCGAGGTGTCCGTTGTGTGCGGCAAGTGCTCCGCAGCACGTCTGCGCGCGCGGGACGACGACGTGCCAGCCGTTCTTCGCGAGCACTCGGATGGTGGCGCGGTTCACGCGCCGGAACCATCGGTCCTGCACGCAGCCCGAGAGCAGTGCGACCGTCCCCCGCGGCTCGCCCTCGGCTTCCGTGACGCGGGGGAGTCGTGTGAACGGCTCGCCGCCGCCTCGAGGGATCATCGTCCGGACGCGAGCCGGGAGGAATGGGCGCGCGAGGGGAGCGAGCGCGCCCGCGGCCCACGTGAGCTTCCTCGAAGGAAGCACCACATCGAGCCCGAGCCAACGGATGAACCTCGCGCGTCGCGAACGCAAGGGTTCGATCTGCGTTCGCGACGCTTCCATCATCCGACCGAAGGGGACGTGCGACGGGCACACGTCCTCACACGCGCGGCACACGAGGCACAGGTCCATGAATCGGGTGAACGTCTCGTCCGTCGTCGCCCGACCCTCGTGGACCGCACGCATCGCGGTGATCCGGCCGCGCGGCGACGCCGACTCCTCCCCGGTCAGGCGATAGGTGGGGCAGTGGGGCAGGCAGAGACCGCACGCCACGCAGGCGTTCAGGTCTGCGGTGGTCGGCGCGTCACCTGTGGCCCACCCTGGCTCCCAGTCAACCTCCGGCCCGATGAACCGGACGCCGTCGGGAAGATCCGTGCCGAGAGGCCTCGTATCCATCTCGGACCATCATCTCGCGACGGGCTCGACGTCGGGCAGACCGCGCTCACGGTCGAATGGCAGCGCGACGGAGGGATCGGCGCCGTCGATCTCACGCGCGAGCCTGTGGCCGTCGAAGATCGCCTCCGAGATCATCCGCGGCGCCACGCAGTCGCCTATCCGGTAGACGGCCTCTATCCCGGCTCCTGCCAACGCCGACTCGTCCGCCACGAGCTCCCGGTAGAGCGCGTCGTCCGATACCTGCTGGGTGACCAACACGATCCCGTCGGCCTCGAGTGACCAGGGTTCCTCGAACTCGTCCTCGCCGGAGACGCGGCCTGGCTCGATCGAGAGGACGGTGACACCGCGGTGCGCCGTCACCCCCGCTTCGTGGAGGTGCTGCCGGAGCATCGGTCCTTCCAGGGTCAGATCGGAGATCGGCGAAACTACATCCAGGGATGTGACCAGGTGGGTATCGAGACCCTCGTCGGCAAGGAGCTCCGCGATCCCCGGTCCGACGAAATACCCCTCGGCGTCGTAGACGACTACGCGGCGACCGGGTGGTCGTTTCCCGTCCATCACCTGCTCCGGCGTGAGCACGTGCGGGAGCGAGAGGGAGGCACCCCGGATCGGCTCGTGCGTGGACGACTGCAGTCCCTCGCCGGACCAGCGCGACCCGGTCGCCACCACGACGAGCTGCGCCCCGTAGTCGCGCACGTCCTCGGCCGAGAGCCGCCGACCCGTCACCACCTCCACGTTCCGGAGCTTCGACAGCATCACCTTGCGATGGTCGACGATCCGTCCCCAGTCGCCGAGGGTGGGGAGCCGTCGCACCCATCGCATCCGTCCCCCGATCTCGGGCTCTGCCTCCACCAGGTGCACGGCTTCGAACCCGCGCCGTCCGAGCGCCACCGCGCACTCCATGCCGGCCGGGCCGGCGCCGACCACCAGGACGCCCTTCTCGGCGTTGGATGCCCGCTCGAAGCGCTCGGGGTGCCAGCCACGACGGTGCTCCTCACCCGCGGTCGCGTTCTGGATGCAACCGAGGTGTCCGAACCCGTCGACCTTCATGATGCATACGTTCGACCCGGTGCATTCGCGGATCTCGTCCGTGCGGCCTTCCGCGATCTTCTGCGGCAGGAACGGGTCCGCGATCGAGGGCCGCGCGGCTCCGATCAGGTCCCAGACGCCGCTCCACACGATCGAAGCCATGCGGTCGGGGCTGGTGAGCCGCCCGACCCCGACGATCGGCTTGGCCGTCGCCTGGCGGATCCCCCCGGTCCACTCGAGCTGGTAGCCCTCCTCGAAGTAGCGCGACGTTCCCGAGTCCTTGCTCCAGTACGCGATCGAGCCGACGTTCACGTCCCAGAGGTCGACGAGGTCGTCAGCTAAGTTGACGAACTCCAACGCCTCCTCGACGTGGATCCCGGCCGGCCCGAGCGCGTCTACCGCGATCCGGGTGACCACCGCGCAGTCTGCACCGACCGCATCGCGCACCCCTTCGAGCGTCTCGAGCCAGAAGCGAGCGCGATCCTTCAGCGTTCCGCCGTAGGCGTCGGCGCGCTTGTTGTAGAAGGGCGAGAGGAACTGCATCGGCAGGTACGAGTGCGCGCCGTAGACGTAGACGATGTCGAACCCGCAGTCGCGAGCTCGAGTGGCTGCGTCCGCCCATCCCCGCACGACTCGCCGGATGTCGTTCGCTTCCATCTCCTTCGGAACGATGTGCGGCTCCAGGTCGGAGGCGAGCTGGCTCGGCGCGACCGAGGGGAGCCGCGTCTGGGAGTTGGGCGCGTGCGCACCGGTGTGGTGGAGCTCGAGCCCGGCGAGCGCGCCGTGCTCGTGCGCGGCATCCGTCATCAGACGCAGCGCCCGCATGTCGTCCTCGTCCCAGAACCGCGCGGCGATCAGGGGCGCCTCGTCGGAGTCGGGAGAGAACGGCGCGTACTCCGTGCAGACCGCGGCCCATCCACCCTCGGCCTTCACGCCGCGATGTGCCGCCTGCGTCCACGGCTTGTCGGTGCCGAATCCCGAGCAATGGGGCACCTGATAGAAGCGGTTCCGGAGCGTTTTCGGGCCGATCGTGACCGGTTCGAACAGGATCTCGTGGCTCGGGTCCAACCATGCTCCCTTCGTTCCGCCGGACGGTAGCAACTGGGCGGCGCTCCGTGCCCGGCTCGCGATCTTTCAGTACGGTCGGGCGCGATGGCACCGGTGATCGAGATCGAGGGCCTGCGCAAGGAGTACCGACGGTTGCGTCGCCCATCGACCGTCGCACTCGACGGGTTGGACCTCGAGGTCACCGAGGGAGGGGTGTTCGGGTTCCTCGGACCGAACGGAGCCGGCAAGACGACGACGATCCGGTGTCTCCTCGGGCTCGTCGCCGCTTCAGCCGGGAGGGCTCGCCTCCTCGGCAACGACGTTCCTCGAGGGCTCCCCAGCGTGATCCGACGGGTCGGGTCGATCGTGGAGGCGCCCGCCCTGTACCCCCGGTTCACGGGAAGGCGGAACCTGCAGATCCTGGCGAAGATCGACGGCATCGCTCGCGATGCCGTCGATGCGGCGCTCGATCGCGTGGGGCTCATGGCCCGCGCGAACGACATGGTGAGGACCTACTCGCTGGGGATGAAGCAACGCCTCGGCATCGCCGCGGCGTTGCTGAAGGATCCCTCCCTACTGATCCTGGACGAGCCCGCCAACGGTCTCGATCCGGCCGGGATCGTCGAGGTGCGCGACCTCCTGCGGAGTCTCGGTGCCGAAGGCCGGACCGTGTTCGTCTCGAGCCACATCCTGTCCGAGGTGCAGCAGGTCGCCGACCGGGTCGCGATCTTGGCGCGCGGTCGCCTGGTCGCGGCCGGCTCGGTCCACGACGTCCTCGCGTCGGGCCGGGGAGCGCGCCTCGCCGTACGCGTTCCCGACCTCGAGGCGGGCCGTCTCGCGCTCGTGGACGCCGGCATCGCCGCGACCATCGAGGGCGATCTGCTCCGAGCGGCGGTCCCGCCGGAGGAGGGGGAACGCGTGGCGCGGGCCCTCGCAGCCAAGGAGATCTACCCCTCGCTCCTCCAGCCGGACGAGGGCAACCTCGAGCAGGCCTTCCTGGAGCTCACCGGTGACGATCGCCAGGTGGGCGCATGAGGCGTCTCCTCGCCTCCGAACTCCTCCGATTCCGGTCGCGGCGGCTGGTGGTGGTCATGCTTGTCGGCACGCTCCTGGCGACGACGATCGGCCTTGTCATCGCCGCATGGCAGTCCACGCCGCCGACCGAGGAGATCCGCGAGACGGCGCGGGCTGAGGCGGAAGAGCAATTCCGGCTCTGCATGAACGACTTCGAGGGCGAAGACGTCGAGGGATCTCTCGAAGAGTTCTGTCGTGAGAACACGGGGAACGCCACCCTCTACATGCCGTCGCACCTCGCGCTCGTGGATCTGCCGCAGATCCTCGAGGGGATCTCCTCGATCACGAGCATCCTCGGGCTCGTGATCGGGGCGTCGTTCGTCGCGGCGTCCTGGCAGACCGGAACCATCAGCACGATCTTCACGTGGGAGCCTCGACGCCTTCGCTGGTTCGCGTCGAGGATCTCGGTCCTTACCGCTGGGGTGTTCGTGACAACCGCTCTGATCCTCGCCTTCCTGTCGGCGGGGGTCGCCCTCGCGGCGATGCTTCGTGGTTCCACGATCGGTGTCGACGGTGCGTGGTGGACCGACGTGCTGACGACGTCGCTCAGGCTGTCGGTCGCAGCAGCGGTCGCGGCCGTCATCGGCGGGGCGGTCGCGGCGGTCGGCCGCCACACGGCCGCGGCGCTCGGTGCGGTGTTCATCTACACCGCGGTTCTCGAGGGCCTCGTCCGCGGGTTCCGCCCGCATTGGACGCCGTGGTTGCTGGGGGACAACATCGTCGCCTTCATCAGCTGGCAGGCCACCACCTTCCAACTGGACTCTGGATCCTTCGTCCTGTCGCCCGCCCGGGCGATCTTCGTGATCCTCGGCTACGTGGCGGTCCTACTCGCTCTTGGGTTCACGTTCGTTCGCACGCGCGACGTCCAGTAGCCCGGGGGTCGATGCCGGATAGGTTCACGTCCGACGAACGGAACGAGGAGGACCGGCATGCAGTTCCTGGTGGTCGCGAAAGACGGAACGGACGAGGGCGCAGTCGAGCGGCGGCAGAGAACTCGACCGACCCATCTCGACTCGATCGGCCCGCTCGTCGAGATGGGCAATGTGTTGGTCGGCGGCGCGATCTTGAACGACGCCGGCGACATGATCGGGTCGATGCTGCTCGTCGAGTTCCCCG
Organism: uncultured Actinomycetota bacterium; assembly: GCA_963750945.1. Classification (GTDB taxonomy): domain Bacteria; phylum Actinomycetota; class UBA4738; order UBA4738; family HRBIN12; genus JAJNBA01. Next base: position 264,254 of record CAVVSH010000015.1, read on the forward strand.
ACAGGGAAGGCGTGGACGACTGGCTCTCGCGGGATCCGTATGTCACGGACGGGGTCTGGCAGGACATCGAGGTGCACCCGTTCCGGACGGCGGTCGGCGCCTGGCAGCCGTAGGCGCGGTCAGCCGGTCGCTCTGACCGCGAGGATCGCGATGTCGTCCCTCGGCTCCCCCGAGCTGTGAGCGAGCACGGCTTCCTCGATACGTCTGACGATCTCCGAAGCGGTGGCACCCGCCGCCGCCCGCAGGACGGTCGCCAGCCCTTGTTCGCCGAACGGACGATCCCCACCGCCCTCTTCGGTCACGCCGTCCGTGTACAACACCAGCGTGTCTCCTGGCGCGAGCCGGAGCTCGTCCTCGGCCAGCTCCGCGTCGTCGAAGACGCCCAAGAGGGCTCCCGCCCCGCGGATCCACTGCAAGGATCCATCGCTGCGGAGGATCACGGGAGGCGGATGGCCTGCCACGCAGATCCACGCGATCACTCGGTCGCCCTGGGGACGGAGCCGGGCGGCGACGGCGGTGCAGAACTGCTCCTCGGAGGTCTGCCGGCCGACCGCGGCGTTCACCGTGGCGAGCACCCGGGCGGGGGCGCGTTCGCGGATCGCCGCGGCCCTGATGGTGTGTCGCACCATCCCCATCAGCGCCGCGGCGTCCGGACCCTTCCCGCACACGTCACCCAGGGCGATCGTCCACTCGCCGTCACCGATGTCGAACGCGTCGTAGAAGTCGCCGCCCACCTCGATGCCCTCTCCCGCGGGTCGATACCGGGCCGCCAGGTCGATGCCTTCGATCGTCGGGGGCTCCGGCGGGAGCAAGCTCTGTTGCAGCGTTCTGGCGATGTGGTCGCGATCGCGGTAGAGGCGCGCGTTGTCGATCACGAGCGCGACACGCGCGGCGAGCGTTTGGGCCAGGGCGAGATCGGCGGCCGTATAGGTCCGTCCCGACTCGGCCCACACGAACGTCATCGCGCCGAGGGTTCTCCCCCGGGCCGAGAGCGGCACGGTCATGGCCGAGTGGAGCTGCAACTCGCGCACCAGTTCTCGCACTTCGGGGTCATCGATCGCAGCAACCATCTCCTCCGTGATCTCGGGGACGACCTCCGGTTGGCCGGTCGTGATCACATGCCCCACGCCGGCCGGAGCCGACAGGTCAGGCGGTCGTCGCCTCCGGAACTCCTTGGCGAACGCGACCTTCTCCGGATCCACATGCCCCATGGCCAGAGGCTGGACGGACCCGTCCGGTTCCAGGATCTCGACGGATGCCCAGTCGGCGAGCTGCGGCACCACCAGGTCGACCACGGCGCCCAACGTCTTCCGGTAATCGAGCGACTCGGCGAGGAGCCCTCCCGCCCGGGCGAGGAGCGAGAGACGAGCCTCGGCGAGACGCCGGATCTCGTCCGAGCGCGCCCGCTCCAACGCCTGGGCTCCCTGACGGGCGGCGCCCAGCATGAACCCGATGTCTTCTTCGCTGAACGCTCGAGGCTCGTCGAAGCTGAGGGTGAGGCCACCGATGGCCCGGTCGCCGATGTCGAGCGGGATCGAAGCCGACGCGGCCGGGATCGCTCCCCGACTCAGGTTCGGATATCGAGTGATCCACTCCTTCCGACTCATGAGGACTACCGGTTCGTTCCTGAGGACGGCGTCACCGATCGGCGTCGCCGCGTCCAAGGGGAATCGGCGCCAGCTCTCGATCACCGAGGGTTCGTGTCCCCGCCAGGCGACGGTCTCGAGAGCCCCGCCGTCCTGAGACAGAAGCACGACCGCGCCTCGAGAGGCCTCGAACGCCGTCAAGGTCTGCTCGGCCAACGCCTCGGCGATCACCGCGATGTCCGTCGTCTCCGAGAGCGCCGCCGTGATCGCGTAGAGATGGGACATCTGGGTCGCCTTCCGGTGGGCGCTGCGCTCCGCCTCCTTCTGGCCCGTGACGTCCCGGAAGAGATTGATCGCGTGCCGCACCCTGCCCTGTGCGTCGAAGGTGGCCGTTGCCTTGACGAGGGACCAGAACTCGTGACCGTCCCGTCTGTCGCGTACGCGGAGCACCGTTTCGGCCTCGGGCTCACCCGCAAGGACACGGCGGCCCGGGAGCTCGTCGATGGGGAACGGCTCGCCGTCCTCCGTCAACATCACCCAGTGCGCGAAGCGCTCGCGTGGTTCCGCGGCCAGGAACTTATCGACCGATCCGTACCCCGAGATGCGCGCGGCGGCGAGGTTCGCGTACACCAGGCGTCCCTCGGCATCCTGGATCGTGATCCCGTCGGCCGCGCCGAGCGTCACGAGCTGCAGGGTGTCCCGCGCTTCCTCCAGTGCTCGCGCCAGCGCCTGCGCGGCCGCGTCATCGACTTCGCGGAGAACCGAGATGCCCCACCGCCCCTCGGGGGTCTGGAGAACGCTCGCCCGCGCGTCGACGCGCACCGGCGAGCCATCCTTCCGGCGGAGGTCCACCATCCCTCGCCAGTGCCCGTCCTTGGAGAAGCGGACGTATTCGGACTGAGACCACCCGGGCGGACCCATCGTCACGTCGGCGATCCCCATCGACAAGAGCTCCGTCCGCGAGTAGCCGAGCAAGGTGGCGGCCGCGAGATTCGCCTCGACGTAGGCACCGTCCATGTCGGAGACGAGCACGGCGTCCGCGAGCTGATCCAAGAGTTCAGCGTTCAGCGATGCGGGCGACGCCCGAACCGTGCCCTCCCCACGCTTCTCGGTGCGTTCGATGTCGTCCACGGCCGCCTCCCTCCGGTGAGGCAACGACAGGATATGGCCTCGGCGAGTTGCACGGATAGCTGCCGTGCGCCTTCGCTAGGCTTCGTGCGATGGAGGAGGGGAGACAACGTCGGTTCGGCCGGACCAGCGAGACGGACGAAGATCTCCTCACCTACAGCGGCTATCTGAAGCTGTCCGAGCTGACCTCTCTCCAACAGCTCCTTTCGGACCCCCCCGTCCACGACGAGCTCCTCTTCATCGTGGTCCACCAGGCGTACGAGCTGTGGTTCAAGCAGATCCTCTTCGAGCTCGAGTCGGTGCGCGACCGCCTCTTCGACGGAGATACCGAGCGCGCCCGTCATTACCTGAAGCGCGTGCACGCGATCGAGCGGGTGTTGATCGAACACATCGAGGTGCTCGAGACGATGTCCCCGCAGGACTTCCTCGCGTTCCGTGACCACCTGGCGCCGGCGTCCGGCTTCCAGTCCGCGCAGTTCCGGGAGCTCGAATGCATCAGCGGGCTGAAGGACGAACGGCTCCTGCAGGATCTCGCCGCTTCGCCCGAGGAGCGTGATCGCCTCCAGCGCCGCCTCGTCGAGCCGACGCTCTGGGACGGCTTCTGTGCGCTTCTGGAGGCCAACGGCCTGCCGATGCCGGCGGAAGACGACGAGAAGCGGTCCGCCTCTCTCGTCGCGATGGCACGGGAGCAACAGGAGCTGTTCGCTGTCTCGGATGCCTTGCTCGATCACGACGAGAACGTCGCTCGCTGGCGTTCGCTCCACGTCCTGATGGTGGAACGCGAGATCGGAGCGAAGCGAGGGACGGGCGGGTCTTCAGGCGTGGGGTACCTCCGCACCACGCTGGACAAGCGGTTCTTCCCGGAGCTCTGGGGGCTCCGTGGCGATCTCTGATCAGTCCCTCGCTCCGAGGTCGGTCTCGGTGTACCGTCCGAGACCGACCATGCGATGGACCCGTTTCGTGCTCGCGGCGGCGCTCTTCGCCGGCGCGTGCACGCAGCCGGCGGTCGACGACGAGACCCCGACGCCGACGGTCAGCACGACGGAGTCCCCGTCCGTCGTGGCCACCGGCGCTCGGATGCCCGACGGCACGCCCCTGCCCGCCGGTTGCACCGGCGGCGCCGGTGCAACCCACACCGTCGCCTTCGTCGCCGACGGGCGCGCGTGGGCCATCGATCCGGACGACGGAGATCTCGCGTGCCTGTTCCCGGTGGAGAACGCCGGCCCGTTCGCATGGGGCCCGCAGGGCGATCGGGTCCTGCTGAACAGCTTCGAGATCCGCGGTCTCGGCGGCGACGCGCCAGACCTCCCCGCGATCGACGCCTCCATCAGCGCGTTCGACTGGGGCCACCCGCTCGGCCTCGCGGTGGTGTTCGCGGATGCCGAAGGCATCCCGAGGAAGCGTTTCGTCGACGACGGGCACCTGATACGGCTCATGTCGCTGCCCGAGGGCACGTATCTCCAGGTGGCCTATCACCCGAGTGGTCTCGCGCTGGCGTTCGTGGTGGAGACGACCGAGGGGCAGGAGATCTGGCTGTCGACGAACGAAGGGAAGGATCCGCAGCGCCTGGTCTTCTCCGAGCGTGGGACGGAGTTCACCTCGCTCGCGTTCTCGCCGAACGGACGGACCCTGTGGTGGACGGCGCAGCACGAGGAGGGCTACCCGGAGCTGCATTTCATGCAGCTCGAGACTCGCACCGGGTTCGGCACTGCATGGCGCGGCACGGAAGGGACCGTCGCGGACGGTCTTCGACTCGCCCCGTCGGGGACCCTCCAGGCGGTGACCGAGGGCACGGCCTGCGAGGAGCGCACGGCGCTGATCCTGAACCGGGGCGAGACGAGGACCGCCATGCCGGACGAAACGCGACCCACCGAGGCATTGGGGTGGCTCGATCGAACGACCCTCCTGGTCGCCGCCGGGGGCTGCGGCGAACCTCTGGATCTGTTCGCGGTCGACGGTTCCGGTCTGGACACGCCGGTCGCGCTCGTTCTCGAAGTCGAGATCGGGGCGCCCCGAACCCTTGTGGAGAACCCGCCCCGGGAGGTCCCCGCTCCCAGCCCCGACGAGGAGCCGCCGCCGGAAGGGGTCGGCTGATAGCGCTCGCGGGGCGGCCGGTCGGCCGCCGGAGATTTGACGGGTTGGCGCTCCGGGCGTAGACCGAGTGCAATCGAGCAGAAGGGGGAAACCGATGCCGACCGATCTCGGTGTCACCGTCGAGGATCGTCCCGGGGGCCTGGCGGATATCGGCGAGGCGCTGGGGAACGCGGGCATCAACATCGAGGGCCTTTGCGGTGTGGGACTGGGCGATCGAGGCGTGATCCATCTGCTGGTGGAGGACGGCGCCGCGGCACGGGCCGCGCTCGAAGGCGCCGGATTGACCGTCGAGAGCGAGTCCCCGGCGATCGTGAGTGAGATATCGGAGGGCGCGGCCACACCCGGCACCATGGGCAAGATGGCGCGCGCGGTGGCAGACGCCGGCGTCAACATGCAGGCGGTGTACCTCGCGACGAACAACCGAGCCGTCGCCGTCACCGACGACAACGACAAAGCGCTGGCTGCGCTCGGGATGTAGGAGAGGGTGATCAGATGGCCACGGATCTGACGGTGGTGCTCGATGACCGCGCGGGCCAGCTCGCCCACATGGGCGAGGCGCTGGGCGACGCGGGGGTCAACATCGAGGGGTTCTGCGCGACGACCGACGACGGCGTCGGCGTCGTGCACGTCCTCGTGGAGAACGCGATGGTCGCGCAGAACGCGTTGATCCTCGCCGACATCAAGGTGGAGGGCGAGGTCGACGCCATCGTCGTCGACCTGACGGATCAGGATGCCGGCAAGCCGGGCACGCTCGGGCGGGTTGCCGGCAAGGTCGCGACCGCCGGCATCAACGTCTCGATCGCGTATCTCGCGACCGGTGATCGTGCGGTGCTCGTGACGAGCGACAACGAGAAGGCCAGAGAGGCACTGCAGGCGTAGGAGACGATCGGGGGTGGCTCCTGATCCCGAGGGATCAGGAGCCGCCGCCGGAACGCTCGGACGAGCGCTCCGCGCCCTCGAACCGCAGCAGCATCAGCGAGTGCGCGACGAGGTTCAACGCTTCGCGGCGCACCGCCCGCGCGTGCCCCGGCCGGGCGGTGTTGAGGACCTCGTGCCAGAGGCCGTTCCCCTCGAAGCGCGGCAACGTGACCTTCCTCGACCGGGAGCCGCCGTTCAGGAGCAGCAGCACCGTGTCACCCCGGATCAGACGCCCACGTTCGTCACGTTCGTCCGTCGCCCGCCCCGGGATCAGCATCCCCAGGACACGGTTCTCCGGATCCGACCAATCCGCGTCGGTCATCTCCGCGCCGTCCGCCCGGACCCACATCACGTCCTTCTGGCGACCGCCGTCGAGCATCCCGCTGAAGAACGAGCGCCGCCGCAACACGGGATTCGACCGGAAGATCTTCAGCGTCTCCCGCGTGAACCTCAGCATGTCGAGGTCTCGGCGCTCCCAGTCGAACCAGCTGAGCTCGTTGTCCTGGCAGTAGGCGTTGTTGTTCCCCTGCTGCGAGCGCCCGATCTCGTCGCCGCCGAGGAGCATCCGCACGCCTTGGGAGAAGACGAGCGTGGCCATCAGGTTGCGCTTCATCCGCTGGCGGATCTCGACGATCTCCGGCTGGTCACTCGGGCCCTCGACACCCCAGTTGGAGGAGAAGTTCTCGTCGGTCCCGTCCTTGTTCCCCTCGCCGTTGGGCTCGTTGTGCTTCTCCGCGTACATCACGAGGTCCTGCAGGGTGAAGCCGTCGTGCGCAGTCGCGAAGTTGACCGAGGCGTAGGTGTTGCGGCCGCTCGCCTCGTACAGGTCGCTGGAACCGGACAGCCGGAACGCGAGCTCCGGGAGCTGCCCCGGATCGCCTCGCCAGAACCTGCGCACGCAGTCGCGGTACTTGCCGTTCCACTCGGCCCAGCCGACCGGGAAGTTGCCGACCTGGTAGCCGCCGGGTCCGACGTCCCACGGCTCGGCGATCAGCTTCACCTGCGAGAGCACCGGGTCCTGCTGGATGATGTCGAAGAACGTCCCGAGCCGATTGACCTCGTACAGCTCTCGGGCCAGGACCGGCGCCAGGTCGAAGCGGAAGCCGTCGACGTGCATCTCGAGCACCCAGTGTCGGAGGCTGTCCATGATCAGCTGGATCGCGCGCGGGTGCAGCATGTTGAGGCTGTTCCCGGTCCCCGAGAAGTCGATGTAGTAACGGGCATCCTCGGGTGAGAGGCGATAGAAGGCCTTGTTGTCGATGCCCCGGAGCGACAGCGTCGGACCGAGGTGGTTCCCCTCGGCCGTATGGTTGTAGACGACGTCGAGGATCACCTCGATGCCGGCGCGGTGCAACGTCTTCACCATCGACTTGAACTCGTAGACCTGCTGGCCGACCGTGCGCGTCGCGTAGCCGTGATGCGGGGCGAAGAACCCGATGGAGTTGTATCCCCAGTAGTTGGACAGCCCGCGCCCGACGAGGACCCGGTCGTCGACGAACTGGTGCACGGGCATGAGCTCCACCGCGGTGACCCCGAGCGATCGCAGATGCTCGAGGACCGGATCGTGCGCGAGCGCGAGGTACGTGCCACGGATCTCGGGCGGGATCGACGGATGGAGCTTCGTGAATCCCTTGACGTGGGTCTCGTAGACCACCGTGCGGTTCCACGGCGTCTCCGGACGCCGATCCTCTCCCCAGGTGAACGCTGGATCGATCACGATGCACTTCGGCATCGCGCCGGCACTGTCCCGCTTGTCGAAGGAAAGGTCCTCATCCGGATGCCCGATCTCGTATCCGTACACGGAGTCGTTCCATCGGACCGGCCCGCTCATCGCCCGTGCATACGGATCGAGGAGCAACTTGTGGGGGTTGAACCGATGACCCGCTCGCGGCTCCCACGGCCCGTGGACGCGATAGCCGTAGAGGCGCCCCGGCCGCACGTCGGGCAGGTAGGCGTGCCAGAGCAGGTCGGTTCGGTTGGTGAGCGGGATCCGTTCGGCCTCCACCGCGTCGTCCGGCCGGTCGTAGAGGCAGAGGTCGACGCCCGTGGCGTGCTCGGAGAAGAGCGAGAAGTTCACGCCCTCGCCGTCCCACGTGGCGCCCTGCGGGTAGGGACTCCCCGGCCACACCCGGATCGTCACGAGGCCGGAACCCCTCCATGCCGGTCGGTCCCGGCTCGGAAGAACAGGCAGGAAAGCGGAGGAAGCACGATCTCCATGCTGTGTGGTCGGCCGTGCCACGGCGTCGGCTCCGCCATCACGCGGCCGAGGTTCCCCATGCCCGAGCCCCCGTAGGTCTCGGCATCGCTGTTCAACGCTTCGTGCCACAGGCCTCCGTCCGGCAGCCCGATACGGAAGCGCTCGTGCGGCATCGGGGTGAGGTTCAGCGCGACCACGACCACGTCGCGCACGGCGGGACCGCGTCGGAGGAAGCACAGCGTGCCTCCTTCGGCATCCGAGGCGTCGATCCACTCGGATCCGCGGGGCTCCGCGTCGAACGCGTGCAGCGCCGGCTCGGCGCGATGCAGCGCGTTGAGGTCACGCACCCAGCGGGCGATGCCCGCGTGCGAAGGATCGTCGAGCAGGTTCCACTCGACGCTCGCGTCGTGGTCCCACTCGCTCGGCTGACCGAGCTCATCGCCCATGAACAGGAGCTTCTTCCCCGTCTGCGCCCACTGGTAGCCGAACAAGAGGCGGAGGTTGGCGAACCGCTGCCAGTCGTCGCCCGGCATCTTGCCGAGGAGGGACCCCTTCCCGTGGACGACCTCGTCGTGCGACAGCGGCAGCACGAAGTTCTCCGAGTACGCGTACACCTGTCGGAAGGTGAGCTCGTTGTGGTGGTAGCGCCGGTGGATCGGCTCGCGGCGCAGGTGCTGCAGGGTGTCGTGCATCCAGCCCATGTCCCATTTGAACCCGAAGCCGAGCCCGCCCACGTCGGTCGGACGCGACACCATCGGCCAGGCGGTGGATTCCTCCGCGAAGGTCTGGATGCCCGGGTGCTCTCGGTAGACGTCCTCGTTCAACCGGCGGAGGAACGAGACCGCCTCGAGGTTCTCGCGACCGCCGTCGACGTTCGGCAGCCACTCACCTTCCTTCCGCGAGTAGTCGAGGTAGAGCATCGAGGCGACGGCATCCACGCGCAGCCCGTCCGCGTGATACGCGCGGAGCCAGTGGTCGGCGCTGGAGAGCAGGAAGCTCCGGACCTCGTTGCGCCCGTAGTTGAAGATCAGCGTGTGCCAGTCCGGGTGGTACCCGCGGCGAGGGTCTGCGTGCTCGTAGAGGTGTGTCCCGTCGAAGTACGCCAGACCGTGCTCGTCCGCGGGGAAGTGGGATGGCACCCAGTCGAGGATCACGCCCAGCCCTTGCTGGTGCAGATGGTCGATCAGGAACATCAGGTCTTGCGGCGTGCCGAACCTACCCGTGGGCGCGAAGTAGCCGGTCGTCTGGTATCCCCACGAGCCGTAGAACGGATGCTCCATGATCGGCAGCAGCTCGACGTGCGTGAAGCCGAGGTCGAGCGCGTGCTCGGCGAGCGGGGGTGCGACGTCCCGATAGTCGAGCCAGCCACCGTCTTCCCCTCTGCGCCACGAGCCGAGGTGCACCTCGTAGATCGACATCGGTGCCGACAGCTCGTTCCGTTTCGCGCGGCCGGCGAGCCACTCGTCGTCGTCCCAGTCGTAGGCGAGATCCCACACGACGGAGCCCGTCTTCGGCGGTGTCTCAGAGCGGAACGCGAACGGGTCGGCTTTGTCGACGCGATAGCCGGCGTGGCGCGAGCGGATGTGGAACTTGTACGTCTGCCCGGTGAGCGCTCCTTCGACGAGCCCGGACCAGATGCCGGAGGAGCGAACCGGCTCGAGCGGATGTGACTCCGCATCCCAGTCGTTGAAGTCACCGATCACCGAAACCTGTTGCGCGTTCGGGGCCCAGACGGAGAACGACGTGCCATCGGGACCGACGTGGGCTCCCAGCTTCTCGGCGAGGCGGCCGTGTGTTCCCTCCGCGAAGAGGTAGAGGTCGTCCGCGGTCAGATCCGGGTTCATCGTGACCTTGTTCACGACTCCCCGGCTCTCGCGATCACGTCGGTCCCTCTGATGTCTCCGCCTCGCCGGTCCCGCCGTTCCGACGAGCCCGGTGGATGCGTTCGAGCGTCGACGCGATCTCCGGACGGCGTTGGATCTCCTCGAGCGTCCACGGGTACCGGCGACGCCAGTTCAGCCGTTCCGGTCCGGTGCCCGGCACGTTCTGCGGATCGGCCTCGAGCAACAGGTCGCCGAGCGATGCCATCACGATCGCGGCGCGGCCCGCGGCGAGCTGCTCGAGCGATGCCTCGAGCGACGCGCGAGGGTCCTCGCCGTCGGGGTCGGCGAGGAGCCCGGGAACCGACGCGGGGAGCGCCCCGCGCACCTCGCGTCGGGCCTCCAGGATCAGCTCCGCCTGCGAGTGATCGATCAAGCCGAGCTCCTCCCGGAGCGGGACGTCGGTCCCGCGCCAGAAACCCGCCCACGTGGGCATGTCGTGGGTGTTCAGGGCGGCCACGGATTCTGCAGGTGGTTCGGGCAGACCTGCGCCGCCGGCCTCCCGCTGCGCCACGTAGGTCCGGAGGAGCCCGTGTGCCTTCATCGCGGGACGGACGTAGCCGGGGACCGTGCCGAGGTCCTCACCCACGACGACGGCGCCGGTCTCGTTGGCCGCGATCGAGAGGAGGGCGTACCACTCCTGCGCCCGATAGCGGACGTAGACGCCGTCTCGGGCGGAGGCGCCTCGCGGCACCCAATAGAGCCGGTGCAGCCCGATCACGTGATCGATCCGGGCGACCGCTGCGTACCGCAACAGCGTGCGGAACACCTCGTCGTGGTAGCGGTAGCCGGCCTCACGGGCGCCGTGCGGATGCGGCGGCGGCGCACCCCAGTCCTGGCCCTGGGACCAGAACGCGTCCGGAGGGGCGCCGGCAGCGACGTCGGGCGCGAACGAGTCTCGTTCGCGCCAGACGTCGTAGCCCGCGCCGTTCACCCCGATCGGGAGGTCGAGCATCAAGCCGCCGGTCGCGCCCGCGCGCCCGGCGGCCTCCGACAGCTGCTGGGAAGCCACCCACTGGACGAACAGGTGGTACCGCGCCCGGTCGTCGTCGAGTGCGGATCCGGCGAGCGTCCCTTCGCGTTCGACCCGCGGCCATGCCCCCCACCATGCCCCGCGCCGTTCGACCTCCGCGCGGAACCGCGCGTAGTCGGCGGCGCGCGCGTTCCCCGTGAACTCGGTCAGGCCTTCCGGGAGGGTCCCCCGGAAGGCCTGCTGGGCCAGGGGGTCGAGCACCCGTCGTTTGGCGGCGGCGACGGCCGGATGGTCCGTGAGCTCGTTCTTGCGGAGCCTGGCGATCTGCTCGCGGAAGGATGGGTCATCCAGAGCAACGCGTGCCTCCTCGCACGCGTCCAGACCGGGCGCCCGGGCCACATCGATGTACGTCTCGTTCCAGAACAGGCGGCTGGCCGGCGAATAGGGACTCGGCTCGACCATAGGCTCGTCGAGGAACTGCGCGAACAGGGGGAGCGTCGCCGTTACCGACCCCCCGAGCTCGTCGATCCACCCATGGAACGCCGCCAGCTCGGAGAAGCTCCCGACCCCCCAGTCGTCCTCCGCGCGGAGGGCGTAGAGGGGCGCGAACACACCCCACCATCGCCCGTCGGGCTGCGGACACTTGCGTGGCGCCGACAGGACGAGGGATCGGGCCGGGTCGCCCCCGGGGGTGTCGACCCAGAGTTGGTGTCTCCCCGCCGGGAGTCGGTGGCCGATCGGCAGCCGTACCGGTTCGAACCCGGCCTCCGATGGACCCATCGCGACCGGCGTGCCCGTGTCCCACCGACTCGGCTCTTCGCCCTCGGAGGTGAGCGCGAACCGCGTCTCCCGGCCGCGTTCGGACGCGGGCGCCCGCATCTCGACGCCGGACAGCCGCCCGTCCCACGCGACGATGACCGGCTCGAAACGACGTCGGGCGAGCTCGTGCGTGCGAGCGCGCAACGCCTCGGCGGCGTCGCCGAGCGATCCCACCGGCGCCCCCAACGCCCGGAGCACGGCGATCGTGCTGTCGATCCCCGCCGGCACGCGCTTGCCGAAGACGTTCTTGTAGCTCTCCTGCACGCCGTACAGGCGGGCAAGCTCTCGAAGCGCTCGCCGGTCGTCGCTCACGGGCCCTCGTCCAGAAGGTCGAGCACGCCGCGGACCGGTACCGGAAGCCAGTCGGGTCGGTTGTCGAGCTCATAGGCGATCTCGTAGACGGCCTTGTCGAGCAACAACGCGTGCAGGATCCGGCGTGTCTCCTCCTCCGTCTCCGGCAGCAGGGGGCTGTCGCCGACGACCTCGAAGTAGTGATCCAGGAACGTCGCCGAGACCCAGTGGCCCCAGGATTGCGCCCAGTCAGCCAGGGATTCCCGTTCCTCGGAGGAAAGGTCTTCGACCCACGGCGACCGCAGCGCGGTCTTGGTGGCGTAGTCGAACGACCGAAGCATCCCCGCGACGTCACGGAGCGGGGAGCGCTTGATCCTCCGCTCGCTGAGCGGTCTCGCCGGTTCGCCCTCGAAGTCGATGACGATGAAGTCGCGGCCGGTCCACAGGACCTGGCCGAGGTGATAGTCGCCGTGGACGCGGATCCGTTGCCCGCTGATCCGGTCGCCGGTGACGATGGAGTAGCGAGCGAAGAGCTCGTCCTGTCGAGCGAGCAGCTCCTCGACCTCGGGCCCGACCTCGTGCACGCCCAGTCGCCGGAGTGTCGTCACCGCTTGGGAGCGCATCGACTGGTACAGCGAGCGCTGGTACATACGCGTGATCGGTTCGGGCGCGAACACCGGATCATCGGGCCGCGATCCGAGCGCGAGGTGGAGCTGCGCCGTACGGCGACCGAGCAGCCATGCCGAACCGAGGAACGGTCCGATCAGATCGTAGGTGAGGAGCGATGGGAGCTCGCCGACCATGTCCATCACCGGGCGTTCGACGCGAGGGATCGGCTGATCGGCGGGCCGTGCCAGCGCCCGTTCGAACGACTCCTGGATCGCGTCGAGCGAGTACGCCCAGGCGTCGCCCTCGTTCTGCACGTATCCCTGGAGGATCGCGACCGTCGATCCACTCCCGCCGTCGGGAACCTCGATCGCTCCGGCGGTGGGCGCGGAATGCCGGAAGACCGTGCGATCGGTCAGGAAGCGACCCACTTCGAGCTCCGGGTTGATCCCCTCCTCGAGGCGCCGGAACAGCTTCAGGATGAGCCGGTCGCCGAACGTCACCGAGGTGTTGCTCTGATCGCCCCAGCTGAACTGCGGCTCGAGCGGTTCGTGTCCTCGGAGTCGCACGAACCCTTCGGCCCGGGTCCCGACGAGGCGGCTGCGTTGGCCGCGCGCGACCCGCCTGCGTTCGATCATCTCCAGGAGCGCGCTCGCGAGCGTCGCATCCCGGAGGCCGTCCACGAGCATCCACACTCCGTCGGGCGTCTCGACCCTCGCCACGACGAACTCGGGGCCGATGTCGTCGCCCTCCCGTTTTCCCGCGAGCGGGAGCGCGTAGGTGGCGGGTTCGCCTTCGGTGAAGGTCACGTCGACGAGGGCGATCAGACCGCGCAGGCCCTCGCGATCGGTGCCCTGGACGCGGATCGTGTCCGCGATCGTCACGGTCGAGATCTTCCTGCCCTTCGCGCCGAACCATCGCTGCCGGACGAGGAACCGAGGCAGCGATCGCTCCAGGGCGCTCCGCTCCGGCCCCTCCAGCAGAGAGTCCCACGAGCCCATCGACCGGAGCGTCGGCACGGGCGATGTCGCGATCTCTTCCTCTCGCTCGTCGGCTTGGAGCCGGAACCAGAAGTAGCCGTAGGGCCCGAGCGTGATGAAGTAGGGGAACTGCCCGATCCGAGGGAAGTGGGTCGGCCCGAACAGCTCGACGGGGACCTGGCCGTCGAAGCGCGAGAGGTCCAGCTCCACGAACTGCGCGCTCCGCGAGAGGTTGGCGACCACCAGCGTGCGGTCCTCGCCGAACGTGCGGAGGAACGCCACCACCTTGCGGTTCTCCGGATAGAGGAACTCGATGTCGCCCCGCGAGAGTGACGGCGATCGGCGAGCCGCTCCGATGAGTCGCCGCATCCACCACAGCAGCGACGACGGGTTGTTCTGCTGGGCCTCGACGTTGACGGCGGAGGGGTGGTGCTCGGGGTCGGCGACGAGGGGCAGGTACAGACGCTGCGGGTTGGCCGCCGAGAATCCCGCGTTGCGGTCCTGGTTCCATTGCATCGGCGTCCGGACGCCGTTGCGGTCGCCCAGGTAGATGTTGTCGCCCATGCCGATCTCGTCGCCGTAGTAGATGACCGGTGTCCCCGGCAGGGAGAACAGGAGGGCGTTCATCAGCTCGATCCGGCGACGGTCGTTGCCGAGCAACGGGGCGAGGCGCCGCCGGATCCCGAGGTTGACCCGTGCCTGCGGGTCCTCCGCGTAGACCCGGTACATGTAGTCCCGCTCCTCGTCGGTCACCATCTCGAGGGTCAGCTCGTCATGGTTGCGCAGGAACGTCGCCCACTGTCCGCTCTCGGGGATCGGGGGCGTCTGGTTCAGGATGTCGATGAGCGGGAAGCGATCCTCCATCCGGTTCGCCATGAACATCCGCGGCATCAACGGGAAGTGGAACGCCATGTGGCACCGGTCGCCGTTCCCGAAGTAGGCGACCGCATCCTCCGGCCACTGGTTGGCCTCGGCCAGGAGCATGCGGTTCTCGAACTTCCCATCGATGTGATGGCGGAGGTCGGTCAGGAACTCGAGCGTCTCCGGGAGGTTCTCGCAGTTGGTTCCCTCTCGCTCGAACAGGTAGGGGACGGCGTCCAGCCGCAGGCCGTCGACGCCGAGGCCGAGCCAGAAGTCGACGACGTCGAACATCGCCGCTCGTACCCGCGCCTCGTCGAAGTTGAGGTCCGGCTGATGGGAGTAGAAGCGATGCCAGTAGTACTGCCCGGCGACGGCATCCCACGCCCAGTTCGACGACTCGAAGTCGCCGAAGATGACGCGGGCGTCCGGATAGCCGTCCGGCGTGTCCGCCCACACGTAGAAGTTCCGCTGCCACGAGCTGGGTTTGGCCGCGCGGGCGCGCTGGAACCACGGATGCTCCTCCGAGGTGTGGTTCATGACCACCTCGGTGATCACGCGCAGATCCCGCCGGTGTGCCTCGCGCAGCAGGGTCCGGAAGTCTCGCATCGTCCCGTAGGCCGGGTGGATCGCCTTGTACGCGGCGATGTCGTAGCCGTCGTCGCGGAGAGGCGATGGGTAGAAGGGGAGCAGCCAGACGGCCGTTGCGCCCAGGTCTCGGATGTGATCCAGCCGCTTCACGAGACCGGCCAGGTCGCCGACACCGTCAGCGTTGCTGTCCTGGTACGCCCGCACATGGAGCTCGTAGATCACGGCGTCCTGGTACCAGCGGGAGGCGGGCGCTCCGAGCGGCGCCACGGTCAGGGCCTGCGGCGCCTCGACGGGAGACGGCTCGTCGCGGGTGCGCGCACGGGCCGTCACGAGGCGGGACTCCCGACCTCGATCGCGAGCACGTGTCCCGGCTGATGCCCGGGATGCAGCTCCACGAAGTTCCGAGCCCCCGACCATGCGAAGGACTCGCCGGTGAGGAGGTCACGGGCGACGAAGGGGGCGTCCCAGGCCATCCCGAGCTCGGGCATGCGCAGGTCCACCCACCCAGACCGAGGCTGCTCCGGATCGAGGTTCACGATGACGACGACGGGGTCGCTCCCGTCGGGCAGCGTCTTGCTGTAGGCGATCATCCGATCGTTCTCGACGGGATGGAACCGCAGCGTCCGGTCGTGCTGGAGCGCGGGGTGCTCCCGGCGGATCAGGTTCACGCTGGCGATCAGCTCTCGCATGCCGGTGGCCGCGACGCTCCGGAAGCGGCGCTGATACTTCTCGGAATCGCGGTACTCCTCCGAGCCCGGCTCCCTCGGCGCGTGCTCCATGTGCTCGAACGCCGGCCCATAGATGCCGTAGTTCGCACCGAGCGTCGCCGCCAGCAGGTAGCGCAGCCGGAATGCCGGAGGGCCACCTTCCTGGAGCTGGTCGGTGAGGATGTCCGGCGTGTTCGGCCAGAGATTCGGCCGAAGGAAGTCACGAACAGGTGGCTGCGTGAGCTCGGTCAGGTACTCCGTCAGCTCGTCCTTCGATCGTCGCCACGTGAAGTACGTGTAGGACTGGTCGAAGCCGATCTTGGCCAGCCGTTCCATCACGCGGGGGCGCGTGAACGCCTCCGACAGGAACAGGACGTCGGGGTGGTCGCGCTTCACGTCCGCGAGCAGCCACTCCCAGAAGGAGAACGGCTTCGTATGCGGGTTGTCCACGCGGAAGATCGGCACTCCCTTCTCCACCCAGAACCGGACCACGTCCCGGAGGGCTCCCCAGAGCCCGTCGCGATCCTTCGTCTCGAAGTCGAAAGGGTAGATGTCCTCGTACTTCTTCGGCGGGTTCTCGGCGGAACGGATCGTGCCGTCGGCGCGGTGCCGGAACCACTCCGGGTGCTCGTGCACCCAGGGATGATCCGGCGAGCACTGGAACGCGAGGTCGAGAGCGAGCTCCATGTCCTGACGCTTCAGCTCGGCGAGGAGGTGCTGCAGATCGTCGAAGGTGCCGAGCTCCGGATGGATCGCGGTGTGGCCACCCTCCTCCGACCCGATCGCCCAGGGGCTCCCCGGGTCGTCCGGGCCGGCGGTCGTCGTGTTGTTCGAGCCCTTGCGGCTGGTCCGGCCGATCGGATGGATGGGCGGGAGGTAGAGGACGTCGAAGCCGAGCTCCGCGATGTCCGGCACGAGTGCCGCGACGTCGCGGAGCGTCCCGTGTCGCTTGGGTTCGGGAGAGGCCGAGCGTGGGAACAGCTCGTACCAGGCGCCGTGACGCGCCCGCTCCCGCGCCGCCGCGAGCCCGAAATCTTCGGACGCGGCCGCGCCACGGCGCCTGTCCGGATGCGCGGTCATCAGTGCGTTGAGCTCCGTGGAGATCGCCAGCTCAGCCGCGCGCGGGCCAGGACGTCGGAGCCGCGCGGCCGCCCGCTTCAACGCCTCGGCGTCGTCGGCGCCGCCGGCGGCGCGTGCGCGCCGCGCCGCGCCGCCGACGATGCCCGCCCCTTCCTTCAGGTCGACGACGACGTCCTGTCCGGCCGCGAGCCGCTTCTCGAGGTCGGAGCGCCACGTCGCCCACGAGTCGATCCAGCCCTCGACGCGGAACCGGTACGTCCCCTGCTCCTCGATCGTCACGTCGCAACGCCAGTGGTCGTTCCCGAGGGGAACCATCGGCACGTCCCCGCGGTCCGCATCTTCGCGACGGATCAGCACGCGAGCCGCCGGCAGGTCATGGCCGTCGGTGAACACATCCGCCTCGATCGGCACGACGTCGCCGACGGAGGTTTTCGCGGGGAAGAGTCCACCGTCGACGGTGGGCGACACATGCTCGATCACGACCCTGGTCAGCTGCGTGCCCGTCGTCCGCTCCTCGTCCGCCCCGTCGGCACCACGTATACAGGTTCCGAGCACCTCTCGGGTGGGAGGATGGCGCCATGCCTCGGTTCGTGACGGTTTTCGTGTGCCTCGCCGTGATGCTGGCAGCGTGCGGTCGTGCTCCTGGAGAGGGTGTTGCTCCGCCGTTGGCGTCCGGCTCCCCGGGTTCGCCTGTGCCCATGTCATCACCCGGAGCGATGCCCACCTCACCCGCCCCCGCCGCCGTCGCCGCACCGGTGTTCGGCGGAAGCGTTTCTCGGATCGACCCCGAGCTCCGCGAGGTCCTCACGGGCCGGAACTGGAAGCCGGGATGCCCGGTGCCGCTCGAGGACCTCCGCCTCGTTCGGGTGAGCTATTGGAACTTCGAAGGAGAAGTGGCACAAGGACCGTTGGTGCTTCACGAGCGTGTCGCGCCGGACGTGCTCTGGGTCTTCAGGCGGCTCTTCCGCGCGAAGTTCCCGATCCAGGAGATCAAGCTCGCGGCGAAGGATCGCCCGATCACGCCCAAGGACTACTGGGATCGGACCAGGCGGAGCGTGACGGCGTCGTTCAACTGCCGGCCCGCCACCGGCAGCACCACGCTGTCCCAGCATTCCTACGGATGGGCCATCGACATCAACCCGCTCCAGAATCCGTACGTGCGGAATGACGGCTCGGTGCTCCGACACATCGCGAAACCGTTCCGCAACCGGTCGCTCCAGCGCAAGGGGATGATCCACGACGCGGACATCGTGGTCCGGTCCTTCGCCCATATCGGCTGGGAATGGGGCGGTGACTGGCACACCCTGAAGGACTACATGCACTTCTCCCTGACAGGGAGGTGAGCCCGGTACCGCCCTGCGCCGTTGAACGCGCGCAGGGCGGCGAGCGAAACGAACTGCCAAGACGCTAGCGCGACGCCGAGCCGGTCCGCCGATGGAACGAGATGGTCACGCGTTCGTGTTCTTCCCGCCCACCCTCATCCACGCGGGGAACGCGTTGGGTTGCAAGCGAAGCCCGGGACGCCGCCCTGAGGCCCGGCGACTCTGACGATCTGCCCAAACGACTGCGCCACCGCATCGGTCGGGAGATCGTCGTCATTGAACCCTGAGAAGACACACTCAGAAGCGGCATTGGCGGGCCCAGCCGTGGGGTCGCCCTTTCCCGTGATTTCGCCGGCGAACGCCGGGCCGGCCGCCAGCGACATGACCGCTGCCGCAACGACCGGCACCGCCGTGATCCGAAGCTTCCGCATCTGGTTCGCCTCCCTGCTCGGCCCGGGCGGCCGATCTGTCGGGCGAAGGTAGTACGTAGAACGAACTACGGTCAATCCGAACCACCTCCACTTCTCGTTGACGGGACGCTGATGCCTTCAGGGCTTCGCGAGAAACCTAGAGGTTCGTACCATCGGGAGGTGATCGATCGGAGCGGGGTCAGGCGATGTGTGCTCGCGCTCGTGGCCACCGCTATCGTCGCCTCCGCGTGCCAGGGCACACCCCCGCCGGAGCCGACCGATACGACGAGCCCTGCCACGAGCACGCCGTCCTCACCGACGACATCGTCGTCTTCGGTGCCCACGCTCGCTGACGTGCGGATCCGTCTCGTGCAGGTGGCGACGCTCGAGCAACCGCTCGCGATGGCGGTGCGACGCGGAGATCCCGCGATCTACGTCGCGGAGAAGACCGGAAAGGTGATGGCGATCCGAGACGGGACCGTGGCTCCCGCTCCCGTCCTGGATCTCACCGGACAGGTCTCGCTCGGCGGCGAGCAAGGCCTCCTGGGCCTCGCGTTCCCGCCGAGCGGGCGGTTCCTCTATGTGAACTACACCGACACCAACGGCGACACGCATGTCACCGAGTACGCGATGGGGGACGAACGGGCGGATCCGGCGACACGGCGCGACGTACTGTTCGTGGACCAGCCCTACGAGAACCACAACGGAGGACACCTCGCGTTCGGACCGGACGGGTACCTGTACGTCGGGCTCGGGGACGGAGGGAGCGGGGGCGATCCCCACGGCAACGGTCAATCGCTTTCCGCGCTTCTCGGCAAGATGCTTCGGATCGATCCCCGGCCTGCGGGTGGGCGCCCGTACGCGATCCCGCAGGACAACCCGTTCGCCGATCGCGCTGAGGCGCGCCCGGAGATCTGGGCCTACGGCCTGCGGAATCCGTGGCGATACACGTTCGACCGCGAGACCGGGGATCTGTGGATCGGAGACGTCGGCCAGGGCGAATGGGAGGAGGTGGATCGGCAGCCGTCCGGATCCTCGGGAGGAGAGAACTACGGCTGGAACCGCATGGAGGGGAGCCATCCGTACGACGGCGCGGATCCGCCCGCCGACGTCGTACGCCCTGTCTTCGAGTACCCGCACGATGACGGCGGCTGCACGGTGATCGGCGGCTACGTCTACCGGGGGACGCGGATCGCGGGACTCGACGGCGCGTACCTCTTCGGGGACCTGTGTCTGGGTCGGATCGAGGCCCTCCGCGTTGCGGGACGCAGGGTGGTCGGGCATCGTGAGCTCGGCCCCGAGGTTCCGAACCTGAGCTCGTTCGGCGAGGACGCGGACGGCGAGCTCTACGCGATGTCGCTCAGCGGTGGGGTGTATCGGATCGCACCAGGCAACTGAATCACCCCGAGGACCACTCTCAGCCGCGTGTACGCTCCGAGCCCGATGTCGGAACGGATCCGTCCCTCGCAGAAGGCCGTCTCGTTCACGGAGTCCGTGATCCGCGAGATGACGCGGCTCGCGATGCTCCACGACGCGATCAACCTCTCGCAGGGCTTCCCCGACTTCGCGGCGCCCGAGGAGGTCAAGGAAGCAGCCCGGAAGGCGATCGCCGACGACATCAACCAGTACCCGATCACGTGGGGCGCCGAGGGGTTCCGCCGGGCGCTCGCACGGAACTACCGCGAGCGCTACGGGATGGCGTGGGTCGATCCGGAGCGCGATATCACGGTGACGTGCGGTTCCACCGAGGCGATGGTCGCCTCGATGCTCGGCGTCCTCGATCCCGGAGACGAGGTCGTCATCTTCGAGCCCTTCTACGAGAACTACGGCCCCGACACGATCATCTCCGGCGCCGTTCCTCGGATGGTGACGTTGCGCGCGCCGGACTGGACGTTCGACGAAGCGGAGCTCGCCGCCGCGTTCAACGAGCGCACGCGCGGGATCGTGATCAACACGCCGAACAACCCGACGGGCAAGGTGTTCTCCCGGGACGAGCTCGACGTGATCGCGGCGCTCTGCCAGAAGTGGGACACGATCGTGTTCACCGACGAGATCTACGAGCACATCCTGTACGACGGCGCGGTGCACGTGCCGCCCGGTGCGGTGCCGGGGCTCGAGGACCGAACGGTCACGATCAGCGCGCTGTCGAAGACCTACGCGGTGACCGGATGGCGCGTGGGGTGGGTGGTGGCGCCGGCGCCGCTCTCCCGGGGCATCCGTTCCGTCCACGACTTCCTGACCGTCGCGGCGCCGGCGCCGCTCCAGGAGGCCGGCGAGACGGCGCTCGGACTGCCCGAGGAGTACTACCGGCGGACCGCCGACGAGTACCGGGAGCGTCGGGACCTGTGGATCGAGACGCTGCGAGAATCCGGCTTCGGCGTGGAGCCGCCCGCGGGCGCGTACTACGTGATGGCCGACACGTCGGCCTTCGGGTTCCCCGACGACGTGCGGTTCGCGCGGCACATGGTCGAGGACGTCGGCGTCGCGGTGGTGCCCGGCTCGTCGTTCTTCTCGCGGCCGGAGCTCGGCTCGCATCTCGTGCGCTTCGCGTTCTGCAAGAAGCTGGAGACGTTGAAGGAAGCGGGGGAGCGCCTCCGCACGCTCCACCCGCGGCAGATCCGCTGACGGACCGTCGAGTCCACACGGTCCATGCCGATCCTGAGATGCCGACACCTTCGCCGTTCTCGGTGCTTCCAACCCATACCGGCGACGGCATGGCAGTTCTCGTTGGCACCGCGGATGGGGGGAGCCATCTCAAGATCGGTATGAACCAGGTCTAGAGTCCGCCCCAGAAGCGGCCGGGGGCGAGGATCCCCGCCGGGTCGAACGCGGCTTTGAGCCGACGGTGGACCTCCAGCGCGGGGACCGGCGCGTCGCCGAGGCCGCCGGGACCACGGATGACCGGTGCGATGCCCCCGGCCTCGGCGACGCGCGCGCGGAGCCTGCTCAGCGCTTCTCCCGGGTCCGCCAGCCCCACCCAGGCGATCCCGACGCCCATCAGCGCGCGCCAGTCGGTCTCACCTTCGAGGACCGTTTCGAACGTGGACGGCGGCACGGCCACCTCGACCAGGACCGGCGCCGCGATCGCTTCGGGGCCGAGGATGGCCTCGTCCTCGGCGACGTCCACATCGTCGACCGCGCGGCGGATGTCGGTGAGCTGCTCGTCGATCTCCTCGGGCCAGCCTTCGAGCGCGATCTCAACACCGTGGGGCATCGCCACGACGGCGGAGGGGAGCGGGACCTCGCTCAGGATCGTCCGGCCGGCGTTCAGTCCTCCCTCGGACGTGATCACCAACCTGCGCGCTTTCGGGAGCGGTCTGACCTTGACGGCGACCTGGACGATCGCCCCCAGCGTCCCGAGGGAGCCCGTCGCGAGACGGTGGACGTCGTAGCCGGCGACGCTCTTCACCGTCCTCGCTCCGCTCCGCACGAGACGTCCGTCGCCCGTGACGAGCCCCATCTCCACGACGGTGTCGCGGAGCGGGCCCATCCGGAGTCGGCGAGGAGAGGAGGGGGCGGTGGCGATCGTCCCGCCGACGGTCGCGTCGTCGGACGCACCGACGGGCCACTCCTGCCCTCCCTCGGCGAGGACGCGGCGGAGGTCACCGACCCGCATCCCCGCTTCGACCACGGCGAGCATCTCCGCGGGGTCGTACGCGACCACCCGGTCGAGCCCCCCGGTCGCGAGCTCGATGTCGACGTCGGTGGGGTTGCCCTTGTCCGCGTGGGTCCTGCCGCCGATGATCGAGACCCGCGTCCCGTGTTCGCTCGAGTCACGCAGTGTCTCGCGCAGCTGATCGAGGGACGACGGTTCGATCAGATCCACGTGCCCTCCGGGATGGCGTCACCGATCCCAGCGGCGTCACCGATCCCCGTCGCATCCGTCCCGGTTGCGGCCACGGCGAAGTCCCCGCAGCGCGCACCGTCGGGCAGGACCTTCTGCGGATTCATCCGCCCCGAGGGATCGAACGCGCTCCGGACGCACGCCTGGGCCGCGAGGTCGTCGTCGGTGAAGACGAGCGTCATGAAGTCGCGCTTCTCGAGCCCGATCCCGTGTTCGCCGCTCAGAGAGCCCCCCGCGTCGACGCAGAGCCGGACGATCTCCTCCGAGGATCGAAGCACGCGTTCCAGCACACCCGGCTCGCTCCGGTCGAACGAAAGTAGGGGATGCAAGTTGCCGTCGCCCGCGTGGAACACGTTGGTCACGGTGATGTGCTCGCGGCGGCAGATCGCGTAGACGCCGATGAGGACCTCGACCAACTTCGTCCGCGGCACCACGCAGTCGTGGAGGTGGTAGTGGGGAGCGATCTGGGCGATCGCGCCGAACGCGGACTTCCTGCCCTTCCAGAGCAACGCCCGCTCACCCGGCGACTCGGCCACGCGGATCGTACCGACCCCGTTCCCGCGTGCGGCCTCCTCAACCTCACGAGCTTCCGCGTCGACGCCTGCCTGGATCCCGTCCACCTCGACGAGCAGCACCGCCGCGGCGTCCGTCGGGTAGCCCGCGTGCGCGAATGCTTCGACCGCGCGGACGATCCCCTGATCCATCATCTCGAGCGCGGCCGGCACGACGCCCCCAGCGATGATCGCGGACACGGTGGCCGCGCAGTCCTCGACCGCGGCGAAGCCCATCAACATCGTCCTGATCGCCGGCGGTTCGGGCGTGAGGCGAACGCAGGCCGCCGTCACGACCCCCACCGTTCCCTCCGCACCGACCACCACACCGCGGAGGTCGTAGCCGGCGGCCTCCGGTGCTTCGGAGCCCACCCGCGTCACGGTTCCATCGGAGAGCACGACGTCGAGAGCGAGCACGTGCGCGGACGTGACACCGTACGCGAGGCAGTGTGGCCCGCCCGCGTTCGTCGCCACGTTGCCGCCGATCGACGACACCTGCTGCGACGAGGGATCGGGCATGTAGGTGAAGCCGGTCCCTCGCAACGCGACACCGAGGTCGAGGTTGAACATCCCCGGCTCCACCCATGCCAGCCTGTCTTCGGGCCGGATCTCCAGGATCCGCGTCATCTTGGAGGTGACGACGACGAGGGCATCGCCGATCGGTGTCGATGCGCCGGCGAGTCCCGTACCGCTCCCTCGGGGCACGATGCTCAGGTCGTGTGCGGCGGCAGCCCGAACGCACGCGATCACGTCGTCCGTCGAACCCGGGAAGACCACGAGTCCGGCGGTTCCCTCGACCATCGAGGCGTCGCGAGCGTAGAGCCGGAGGGCGAGGGGATCGGACAGCACCGCGTCGGCGCCCAGCGCCTCCTGCAGCTCGACTCTCGCCGCGTCCAGGTCCGGCATCGACGGCTAGGGTAGGCCGCGATGGCCACCTGGGCCGAGTTCGAGCGCGCCGAACCGGAGCTCGCGGCGTTCGGGCGCGAGCGGTTGGACGGGACCGTGTGCTTCCAGGCCACGCTCCGGCTCGACGGCTCGCCGCGGGTTCATCCCGTCGAGCCCTGGATCGCGACGGGTCTTCTCCTCGTCCGCTTCCGGGCGCGGAGCCCGAAGGTCCGCGAGGTGGCGCGCGATGCCCGGTATGCGTTGCACTCGCCGATGGACAATCCGGAGGGGATCGGCGGAGAGTTCCTCGTCTACGGCTGGATGGAACAGGTCTCGCCGGAGCTCCCCGCGACTCGCCGGTTCGCCGAGGAGGCCCCCTACCCGCTCGCGTTCTACGCGATGTGGGTCGAGGAGGCCGTGGGCACGACCTACGAGGACGATGAGCCGATCTACCGTCGCTGGCGTGCGAGCGATCAGGCCACGCGGCCCGGCGACCCGTCGGGGGCGGAGAACTCGTAGCCGGCCGAGGCCCACGCCTCCATGCCGCCCTCGACGTTGGTGGCGTCGTACCCGCGCGCCTGCAGCATCGTCGCGGCGAGCTCGCTCCGGTTGCCGCTCCGGCAGATCACCGCGACGGGCTTCGCGAGATCCAGGACGTCGGTGCCCACCCCCGCCATGACGTCGTTCAGCGGGATATGAAGGGCGCCCGGGATGCGTCCCGCATCCCACTCGTACTGCTCGCGGCAGTCGACGAGCTGGACGTCGTCGCCCGACTCGTGCAGACCTTCGACGGTGCTGAGATCGGCCATCACGCCGATGCTAGCAGCGGTCGCGCAAGTGCTTCAGTCACCGAGCGCCCTCTCGAACGCCACGAACGCGTCGCGACCGAAGAGCACGAAGCGCACCTCCTGCACCGCGGTGTCCGCCGTCCTGACCGCTCCGATCGCGACCGGTGCCGCCTCGTTCAGGGGATAGCCGTAGACCCCTGTGGAGATCGCCGGGAACGCGACGGTCGCGGCACCCATCTCGTCGGCGATGCGAAGCGCCTCGGTATGACAACCGGCGAGCAACGCCGAGGGATCCTCCTCGCTCGCGTAGACAGGACCGACCGTGTGGATCACCCAGCGAGCGGGGAGGTCGCCTCCCGTGGTCGCCACCGCTCGTCCGGTCGGGAGACCCTTCGGCCAGTCGGTCGAACGGATCCGCCGACATTCCTCGAGGATCTGGGGACCGCCGCGACGATGGATCGCGCCGTCCACGCCACCGCCGCCGAGCAGCGTCGAGTTCGCCGCGTTCACGATGGCGTCCACGCGCTGCTCGGTGATGTCGCCTTCCATCAGGGCGATCCGAGGCACGTCGCCATCGTAGGTCGGTGACGTCGGGGCCGTCGCTACACTCGGCCGGATGAGGAGACCGACGGCGGCGAACATCTCGCCGGCGGCCGCCGTCCTCGGCATGTTCCTCGCGTTCGGCCTGATCGTCGCGTCGTTCTTCCCGTTCCTTTCCATCTACTTCGCCGATCGTGGCTTCGAGCCGAGCCAGATCGGATTCCTGCTCGGAGCGATGGCGGCCGTGAGGATCGTCGCGATGCCGATCTGGGGACATGTCGCCGACACGCGGATCGGGCGGAAGCGGGCGCTGCAGTTGGGGCTCGTGGGGATGGTCGTGTTCGCGATCGTCGCGTCGGTGCTCGACTCGCTCGTCGGGGTCGCGTTCGGCGCCGTCGGGATCGCGTTGGCGATGGCGGCGTCGGGACCGAACATCGACGCGCTGGCGCTCGTGCAGCTCGGCGAAGAGCGGATGGCGGACTACGGCCGGATCCGTGGATGGGAGAGCCTCTCGTACGCGGCGGGGTGCCTCGCGTTCGGTTGGTTGCTCGACCTCAACGGCGTGTCGCTCGCCCTTCCGTTGTACGCGGCCGCGGGCGCGGTGATGCTCGTCTGGACCACGATCGCCGTGCGTCCAGATCGTCCGAAAGAGACCGTGAAGCACGGGCGGTTGGGCGCGGTCGGCGCGGTCTTCCGCACCGCGCCACGCATGTGGGGCTTCCTGGTCGCGACGCTGCTCGTCTGGACGGGCTTCAACGGCGCCTGGAACTTCGTCGGCCTGAAGATCGAGGAACCGCTGCTGATCGGCGTGGGCACCGCGTTGGGTGGATTGACCGAGGTGGGTGTCATGCGGCTCTCCTCGCGCCTGCATCGGCGGCTGGGCCTCCGCAAGGTGTACGCCCTCGGATGTGTGGTCTACGCGGTCGGGTTCCTGCTCTGGGGGCTCGTCGAGAGCCGGACGATCGTGTCGCTCCTCGCCGTCTTGGAGGGCGCCGGCTTCTCGCTGCTGTTCACGACGTCGATCCTCGTCGTCGGCAAGCTCCTTCCCTCGTCGCTCTACTCGACGGGCAACTCGATCGGCGCCATGGTCGGCTTCGGGATCGGTCCGATCATCGGAGCGGGGCTGGGCGGTGTGATCTACGGACGGCTCGGCTCCACGACGCTCTTCGTCGGCGCCGCGATCCTCGCCGTCCTCGGTGGACTCGCGGCGATGGTCGCGCTCCGGACGCCGGAGCTGGATACGCCTCTGCAGGAGCAGCTTCCGGCGGGCGATCGGGTCGCTCCCGAGCCCGGCCGCCTCTGACACGCCCTGACCTGCGCGCTTTGCGGCGGGGTGCTCCACCGTGGCACGATGGGCGTTCCGGACCCCACCGGGAGGTGGCACCTGATGTCAGACAACAAGAACGGATCCGAGGAACAGCCGCTCTCCGGCCTCGTTGACAAGGCCAAGGAGGTCGGCAGCACCGTGGCCGAGAAGGCTGGTCCCGCGGTGGTGAAGGCCAAGGAGGTCGGCGGCACCGTCGTCGAGAAAGCCGCTCCCGCAGTGGAGAAGGCCAAGGAGGTCGGCGGCACCGTCGTCGAGAAAGCCGCTCCCGCAGTGGAGAAGGCCAAGGAGGTCGGCGGTAGCGTCGCCGAGAAGGCTGGTCCCGCGATGGAGAAGGCCAAAGAGGTCGGTGGCACCGTCGGCGAGAAAGCCGGTCCCGCCGTGGTGAAGGCAAAAGAGGTCGGCGGCACCGTCGCCGAGATGACCGCCCCCTTGGTCCACAAGGCCAAGGAGGTTGCCGGCACGGTCCTCGACACGGTCGGCCCCGCGATGGAGAAGGCCATGGAGTCTGCGACCGAGTTCGTCGAGAGGACGGTCGAAAAGGCGAAGGGATTCCTCGCGAACGACGACGAGGACAAGAAATGAGGGGGATCTAGATGGTCAGCGCATACATCCTCATCCAGACGGAAGTCGGGAAAGCGGCGCAGGTGACGCAACAGGTGAGTGGCATCGACGGCATCGTCGCCGTCGACCCGGTCACCGGGCCCTACGATGTGGTCGCGCGAGCGGAGGCAGACGACCTCGACGGGCTGGCCAAGGGGACCGTGATGCCGATGCAGGAGCTGGACGGCATCACGCGAACGCTCACCTGCCCGGTCATCCAGTTGTGACGCGCGGGCGAAGGCGCCCGCTACGCGATGACCATCAAGATCCGGCGTGACGCCGAGATCTCGGATGTGGACGGCGGCTGGTTCCGCGCGCGCTGGCACTTCTCGTTCGACTCCTACCACGACGCGGAGTACATGCAGTTCGGCACTCTCCGCGTCTTCAACGACGACCGGCTCGTGCCCGGTGCGATCTGGCCGATGCATCCGCACAAGGACATCGAGGGCCTCACGTACGTGGTCGAGGGCATGTTTCGTCACGAAGACGACGTCGGCGGACCGCCCGGACCACTTCCCGCCGGATCCGTCCAGCGGATGACGCTCGGCCGCGGGGCGTGGCATTCGGAGCAGAACGGGAGCGAGACCGAGCCGATGCGGTTCATCCAGATGTGGATCATGCCGGCCGATCGCGGACTCGAGCCCGGCGTGGAGCAGAAGGTCTTCACGGAGGAGGACCGCACCGACCGGCTCCTGAAGGCGATCAGCGGCGACGACGGCGAGGCGGTGCTCGTGCATCAAGACGCACATGTATTCGTCGCTCGTTTGCACCCCGGTGTCGAGGTCACGCACGAGCTGCGCGCTGGGCGAGGTGTGTACCTCTACGTGATCGAGGGGGACGCGGACGTCGTGGGCGAACGCATGACGACGGGGGACGCGGCCGAGATCTGGGACGAGTCGTCGATCCCGATCCACGCCGATGCGTTGACCGAGCTCATCGCGGTCGACGTCGCGCTCTCCTGATCAGTCGGCCTTGACGGGGAACGGCAGCGCGATCGGGTCAAAGGAAGCCGACCGCCCCTCGTCGTCGAAGCGATCCATGCCCCAGCCGGAGACATCGGTCACGCTCGTCGCGCCTTCGAGCGCGAGGTCGGCGCCGATCTTCGCCACGCCGGGTCCCCACATCATGCCGTGGCCCACCGCGGTCGCGACGGCGACGCCGGGCAGCGGCGTGCCGTCCGTGGTGGAGACCGGTCCGACGACCGGGAGGTGGTCGGGGCAATACTCGATCGTCGCCGCCCACGCCTTGCGGATCCCCAGGTCCTTCGCGATCGGCACGTACCGGTGCATGCGCTGCTCCATCTTCCGCAGGTACGGCCAGTCGACCTCTCGCGCCGGTCCGGGCGCTTCGTCGGGGTTCGACATGCCGAACAGGAGCCCGCCCTCCTCCAGGCGCCAGTAGAGGCCGATCGCGTTCTCGAAGACCATCGGCTGCACATCCACCTCGAAGGACTCGTGCGGCTCGGTCACCGCGACCTGATGCCGCACCGCGCCGACGAAGAAGCGCGCGCCGACGAGCTTCCCGACGGCACGCAGGGTGGGACCGCCCGTGAGGAGCAGGCGTTCGGTCGCGATGGTGCCGTCGGGGGTCTCGACCCCGATCACGTTTCCGTCGTTCCCGGCGCGGACGCCGAGGAACGGCGTCCGCTCGCGGAGCTCGACCCCGGCGTGCTGCATCGCGAGCGAGTACGCACGCACGTTCCGCGGTGGGTCGACGTACCCGTCGCCGGGTGCGTACGTCGCGCCGCGGAACGTGGCCGGGTCGAGCGTGGGGTTCAGCTGCGCGGCCCCCGCTGCATCGACGTACCGGACATCGGTGAGCCCGGCGGCGCGCTGCATCTCGACGCGTGCGGTCGCCTCCTGCTCCTGCGAGTCATCCGTCGCGAGGATCAGGTAGCCGAGCTCGCGGAAGCCGCTGTCGGTCCCGTAGCGCTCGCGCTGCGACCGGTAGAAGTCGATCGACCACATCCCGAGGGCGACGGTCTCGGGTGTCCCACCTTGCGCGCGGACGATGCCGGCTGCGCGCGAGGACGCGCCCTGGCCGGCCTCGCCCTTCTCGAGGACCACGACGCGTTCCGCGCCGTGCTCCTTCGCGAAGACCGAGGCCCACCCGCCGATCGTGCCGGCGCCGACGACGACGAGATCGGCAGTGTCGCGGTTCGGCATGCGGTCCTTCCGCTCGAGGAGGCCGAAGTCTAGGCGATGCGTACAGTGGTTCCGATGCAGCCGGACACCGAAGCTCCCCGGATCGATTCGCCGGTGCCGCCGTCGCCCCTCGATCGAAGGATGCTCATCGAGGAGATCCTCGTTGTGCTGTCGCTCTCTGTCCTGCGACCCGCGGCGTTCGCGATCCTCTCCCTTATCGAGGCGCCGCTCGCGGGCGTGGTCGTCGCGGCCGCGGATCAATCGAGTCAGCTCGCGCGGCAGGTGATCGGCATCGCCTTCGCGCTGGCGCCGGTGCTTCTCGTCGTGCATCTCGTCCGCCGAAGTGGTGAGGGCGTGGGGGTCATCGGCCTTTCGCCCGATCGGCCCGCCCAGGACTTCGCGCGAGGCGCTGCCCTGTTCGCCGTCGTGGGTCTCGCCGGGATCGGGGTGTACCTCGGGGCCGTCGAGCTCGGCGTGAACCGGTTCGTCGTGCCGACGCCTCCCCTCGGGCATTGGTGGACGGTCCCTGCGCTCGTGCTCAGCGCGATCGAGTCGGGTCTCCTCGAGGAGATCGTCGTCCTCGGGTATCTCGTCACGAGGCTGCGGCAGCTCGCGTGGTCGCCCGTTCAGGCGATCGTCGCGAGCGCGCTCCTCAGAGGCTCCTACCACCTGTATCAGGGCTGGGGCGGGTTCGTGGGCAACCTCGCGATGGGCCTCCTCTTCGGGTACCTCTTCCTGCGGTGGGGGAGACGCACCTGGCCGTTCGTGGTCGCCCACGCGCTCCTCGACATCGGCGCCGGGGTGGGGTTCATCCTCTTCCGAGAGCGCTTGCCAGGCTTCTAGTCACAGCGGGCCGCCCGGATCTCTGCGGAATCAGGTATGATTGATGCTTCGGATATCCGAATCAAGACCGATCCCCCGGCCAGCGCGCCGGGGTTTCGTGTTTCCGGGGTCCTCCTGCGCGCTCCTACTGCCAGCCGGGGAACCAGACGATCAGCTTGAACCGCTCGTCGGAGATCAGCTGCCACGTCAACACGGTCCAGAACCAGAAGAACAGACCGACGGCGGTCGCCACCACGGCCCACGCGATGGGCCGGTAGGGGTGCCAGACGGAGACCGCGGGACGGCCCGTCTCGGGGTCGGTCGCCACCACGCCGCCCGGCTCGCGGACGATGAGCCTCGCATCCGACAGGTCCCGGAGCATGTACACGAGTCCGAGCACCAGGAACGGCGTGAACGGCGCCACGTAGAAGAAGAACTGCGGACGCGCGGCCAGGAGCCACGGCAGGTACTGGAGCATCACGGCCATCAGGAAGAATCCCGCGACCCAGTCGCGCTTCCTCCACCAGGCGAACGCGAGATACGGCAGCGACCAGAAGCTCCCCCAGAACACGACCGGGTTGCCGATCGCCAGGAGGTACCGGATCGCGGGCCCCTCGTCCTGCCACGTCAGCGTGAGAGGTCGTTCCATCCACAGCCACGTCCAGGGACGGGAGTAGCCGTAGTGCGTCGGTGTGAGCGCGCCGGTCTCGGGATCGACGGCAACGGTCTTCAGTTCGAACAGGTGGTATCTCGCGACCCGGACCTGCTGATCCAGGAACTCGCTGAGCTTCCAGTCGAAGTGATGCAGCCACGGGAGGTACGTCACGACGTAGACGATCGCCGGGATCATCACGAAGGCGATGAGGAGGGAGAAGCTCTCCTGCAGGAGCGCCCGTCCGAACGCACGGCCCCTGGTCCCATCGACGCGGAGTCGGCGAGACGTCTCCCACGCGAGCGAGATGACGATCGCAGCGAGCATCCCGAGTCCGCCCGACCACTTGACGGAGACGGCCGCGCCGAACCCGACCCCGGCCGCGTATCGCCACGGACGCCACAGGGGAGAGGGCACTCCGCGTCGGCGTCCTCTTCGCCGCCGGGGGGTGGCCCACGACGCGTACGTCGGTCGATCCATCGTCGATCGAGCACGAGGCACAGGAAGCCGGCGACGATCCAGAGCTGGAGGTGGATGTCCAGCAACGCCTGTCGGGAGAGGACGACGCTCAGGTGCTCGAAGGCGAGCAGCAGTCCCGCGAGGAACGTCCAGAGCGGTCGCCCGAAGAGCAGCTGGGCGATCAGGGCCACGCCCGTGACCGCGAGGGTGCCGGCGACCGCCGAGCCGATGCGCCAGCCGAACGGATCCATCCCGAACGCCTTGATCCCGAGCGCGATCGTCCACTTGCCGAGCGGTGGGTGGACGAAGGAGCCCACGTCCCATTCCTGTTCGCGGAACAGTTGCTCGTTCCGTGACTCGATCTTGCAGACCTCGTCGGAGCCGCCGACGAAGATGCAGGCCGCCTTCGAGTAGTAGTTCTCGTCGAACACGAGCGTCGGCGGGCTCGAGAGGCCCCACATGCGGACGACGGCCGCGATCGCCGTGACGGCGAGGATCGCTACCCAGGGACGGTTCAGCCGATGCAGGACTGGTGACTCGGCGCGATGGGACACGCGGCCCAGCGTACCGACGCCCGTTCGTTCGGCAGCCCTCAGCGCGGACGATCCCTGAGTCGGTAGACGAACTGCAGACCCTGGAACTCGTCGGTGATCGACGCGCTCTTGTTGTCCACGAGCCCCGCGTCCAGACCGTTCCGCTGCACCGTGTCGAAGTCGAGGTCGCTCGGGACCGAGGAAGCCTTCTTCGGCCACGCCACCCAGAGCCGGCCCGCCGGGGCCAGCCCGGCCGCGAGCGTAGGGAAGCGCGACCGCAGAGCCCGCTCCTCGGTGACGAATGTCAGCACGACGTCCATCGAGGTGCCGGCGCGCCCGAGGCGCCGCACGCCCGTCGGCAGGGCACCGAGGGCGTCCTCGAAGCCCTCGGGCGCGCCCTCGATGAGCACCCGCGCGCCCTCCCGGATCCCGAGCTTCTTCGGGAGCGGGGTGCGGGAGTAGTCCTTGTGCCCCTGGGCCATCCTGCCCATCGTAGGCGGAGGTGAACGTGGGACCATCGCCCCGTGGGTGGCGTCCTCTACCTCGTCGGCACGCCGATCGGGAACCTCGGCGACCTCTCGGAGCGGGCACGCGAGACGCTGTCGTCGGTCGCGCTCGTCGCCGCGGAGGACACGCGGCGCAGCGGCCGCTTGCTCCGAGGCCTCGACATCCGGAAGCCACTGGTGTCGATGTTCGAGGGGAACGAGGAGCAGCGCGCGGCCGAGCTCGTCGAACGTCTCGAGGCCGGCGAGGACGTCGCGGTGGTCACCGACGGGGGGATGCCGAGCATCTCGGACCCGGGGTACCGGGTCGTGCAGCTCGCGCTGGAGCACGGCATCGACGTGCGAGTCGTCCCGGGTCCGTCCGCTGCGATCGCCGCCCTCGTGCTCTCCGGACTCCCGACCGATCGGTTCGTGTTCGAGGGCTTCTTGCCGCGGCGTCCCGGCGATCGCGGTCGGCGGCTACAGGCGCTCCAACACGATCCGCGGACGATCGTGTTCTTCGAGTCGCCGAGGAGGCTGCCCACGCTCCTCGGTGCGATCGTCGCCACGTGGGGGGACCGGCGGGTCGCGGTCTGCCGCGAGATGACCAAGCTGCACGAAGAGGTCCTCCGGGGCCGCGCCGGAGAGGTCCTCGAGGCGATCGGTGACCGACAGCTGAAGGGCGAGGTCGCCGTCGTCGTCGAGGGCGAGCGTGATCCGGACCCGCCGGATCTCGCCGCGCTCCTCACCGAGGTCCGAGGGCTCGTCGAGCAGGGGATGCGGACGCGTGACGCCGCTCGCGCCGTGGCGGAACGCCACGGCGCGAGCGCCAACGAGCTCTACCGGGCGGCGCTCTCCGAGGACTGAACTCGTCGAGCCTCTCGCCGGGTGGTGCGCCTCCCTACACTCCCGATCATGTCGGAGACGTCTCCACCCGTCGTCCCACCGACGCCGCTCTCCGGGGGGCCGAACGAGCCCGAACCCGCCCGCCGCCCGCTCTTCGCGGCCTTCGTCTTCATCTTCCTCCTGGCGATCGTCCTCGGCGTGCTCGCCGTCGTCTCGCTCCTGCAGGACCCCGACGGCGCGCCCGATCTCGCCGGCGGTCCCATCCCCTCATCCAGCCCGACCCCGACCGGCTCGCCTTCCCCCGCCGCCACCCTCTCGCCCACGCCCACGCCGAGCCCGCGGCCGAAGGTCGACGGTGCGTTCCGGTTCTGGGAACGGGTCGGCGGCCGCCCGGTTCGCTGGAACCCGTGCGAGACGATCACGTATGCGCTGAACACGGCCGGGGCGCCCTCGCCGGTGCGGGCCGACCTGAGGGAAGCCATCCGCCGCGTGAATCGGGCGACCGGCATCCGCTTCCGGCCCGTGGGCACGACGAGGGAGACGTTCGTCCGCGCCTACCAGCGGATGCGCTTCCGCGGTGTGATCAGGAAGGCCGCGCTCATCGTGATCTGGGTCGATCACGACGAGTACCAGGAGATCCTTCGACAGCTGGGCGACCCTCGACCGTCGATCGCGTTCGCCAAGACGATGGCGGGCCTCTACGCGCACCGTGACCAGTACTTCGGCGGGATCGTCGTGATGGATGGGGACGCGACCGCGCAGCGGGGCTTCGGCGACTTCTATTCGCACGGCTCGGTGCTGCTCCACGAGCTCGGACACATCATGGGACTCGACCACGTGAAGGATCCCGACCAGCTCATGTACTCGGGACGCCACCCGAACTTCCGCATCCGGGACTTCGGCGCGGGCGACCTCGAGGGGCTGCGGCGTCTCGGCGTGGACGCCGGCTGCCTCGAGTGACCCCGGTACGATGACCGGCCATGGGCCGGGACGTCTTCTACATCACCACGCCGATCTACTACCCGAACGACGTGCCCCATATCGGACACGCCTACGACGCCGTGGCCGCCGACGTGATCGCCCGTCACCACCGCCTCCGCGGGGAGGAGGTCTTCCACCTCACCGGGACGGACGAGCACGGCCTGAACATCCAGCGGAAGGCGACCGCTGCCGGCGTCGATCCACAGACGTGGGTCGACGACATGGAACCGAAGTGGCGGGAGGTGTGGCAGCGGCTGGACATCGCCTACGACGACTACATCCGGACGACGGAACCCCGTCACAAGGAGTCGGTAGTCAACTTACTTGACCAAGTCCGTCGCAACGGCCGTGACGATATCTACCTGGACACCTACGAGGGCCTCTACTGCGTCTCCTGCGAGCTCTATTACGCCCCGGGGGACCTCCTGGAGGGTGGTCTCTGCCCCATCCATGAGCGCCCGGTCGAGCTGATGAAGGAGCAGAACTACTTCTTCCGGCTCTCGGCCTATCAGGAACGCCTTCTCGAGCATTACGACCGGCGTCCGTCGGCGGTGGAGCCCGAGGTGAGGAGGAACGAGGTTCTCTCGCTGATCCGGGGCGGTCTCCAGGACTTCTCGATCAGCCGGACGAACTTCGACTGGGGCATCCCGCTGCCGTGGGATCCCGACCACGTGACCTACGTCTGGTTCGACGCCCTCACCAACTACATCACCGCGGCGGGATACGGGTCCGACGAGGAGCGGTTCCGGAGGATCTGGCCCGCGAACATCCACATGATCGGGAAGGACATCCTCCGTCAGCATGCGATCTACTGGCCGGCGATGCTGATGGCCGCGGACATCGAGCCACCCGATCAGGTCTGGGCGCACGGGTTCCTCACGGTCGGGGGCAAGAAGATGTCGAAGACGAACGCCACCGGCATCCACCCGTTCGAGCTCCTCGACCGGTTCGGCGTCGACTCGTACCGGTGGTACTTCCTGCGCGAGGTCCAGTTCGGACAGGACGGGTCGTTCTCGCTCGAGTCGATGGTGGACCGCCACAACGCCGAGCTCGCGAACGGGATCGGCAACCTCGCCTCTCGGGTGCTCGCGATGCTCCGCTCCTACTTCGACGGGGTCGTTCCCGAGGCCACGGTCGAGGGCGCCGAGTCCGACCTCCCGCAAGTGGTCGCGGAGGCGGCCCGTCGCTACGACGAGGAGATGCTGCTCGTCCGACCCACCGCCGCGCTCGCCGCCGTCTACGAGGTGGTCGTGCGGGCCAACCGCTACATGGTCGAACGATCCCCCTGGACCCTCGCGAAGGATCCCGGCGAGGCGGGAGGAGCTCGGCTCCATCCTCTACGCCTCCGCCGAGACCCTTCGCGCGCTCACGATCCTGATCTCCTGCGTGATGCCGAGCGCGGCCGGGCGTCTGTGGGAGCAGCTCGGCATCGAGGAAACCCTCGAGTCACAGCGGCTCGAGAGTGCCGCTGCCTGGGGTCGGACGGTGCCGGGAACGAAGACCACGAAGGGCGGGAGCCTCTTCCCGCGCGTCGACGCGGACGACTGAGCCGATTCCCGCACCCCGGGCGAAGCCCGCGGATGTTTCACGTGAATCCCCTGGGATGCACCCGAAGTTGAGACCGCCTATCATCCCGCGCCGATGGGCGGACCGAACCCTGAACTCCCGGTGCAGAGGGGGGTGGTGGACACCCACTGCCACCTCTTCCTGGCGGACCGGGAACCTTCACTCGTGGTCGAGGCTGCGCGCGAGGTCGGCGTCGATCGGCTCATCTGCGTCGGCGTGGACCCCGCAACCTCGGCGCGCTCGCTCGAGATCGCCGATTCGATCGCCGGTGTCTTCGCCACGGCCGGGATGCATCCCCACGACGCGGAGCTCTTCGACGCGGCGGCAGGGGCGAGGATCGAAGAGCTCCTCCACGACCCCCGGGTGGTGGCGGTCGGGGAGTGCGGTCTCGACTTCTTCAGGATGCGATCGCCCGCCGAAGACCAGGTCCGAGCACTGAAGGTCCATATCTCGCTGTCCAACGAGACGGGCAAGCCGATGGTGGTCCACGTCCGCGACGCGTGGCCCGATGTCCTTCGAGTCCTGGATGAGGGTTCGGCCGAGCGCGTCGTGATCCACTGCTTCAGCGGCGACGCGACGATCGCGAGAGAGTGCGCCGAGCGCGGGTACTGGATCAGCTTCGCGGGCAACGTGACCTATCCGAAGAACGAGCACCTGCGCCAGGCCGCGCGCGCGGTGGATGTCGATCGCCTCCTCGTCGAGACCGACTCGCCGTTCCTCGCTCCACAGAAGCTTCGGGGAACCGAGAACGAGCCGGCGAATGTCGTGTTGACCATCGCCGAAGTGGCCCGCGTTCGCGACGAAGATGCGCGAACGATCGCGGAGGCCACCGCACGCAACGCGACCGATGCGTTCCCCGGACTTTCCTAGGAGGCGTTCCCGGGCATTTCCGCCATCGAACGGACGTTCGATGCTCAAGGTTGCAGTGAGAGTTGAGGGTTTGCTAGCGTGCGTTTTCCACAACAGCTTTCGAAGCCCGGAACGGTTCGACCGATCCGGTGCTTCGAGGGAACGGGGCGACGGATGGGTGACGATCGGATCACGGCTCGGAGGAACCCTCGGGTTCCGCGTGTGATGTCGTCGCCGAACGGTCGTCTCGTCGGTGTGGGGGTCTGGATGGTGGACGGAGCGGAGAGGCTCGGTCGGAAGCGCTCGAGCCTCGCCGCCGGAACTTCGGTTTCCGTCGGAGGCGTCGGGACATCCTCGGCCACGTCCGTGCGGGCTCTCGCGTTCGGGGAAGGTGCGCGAGGACTCGATACACGCGGATCGGGTCGGGGAGCTCCTCTCGGCCATGGGGATCGTGCCCGAGGCTGACGACGTCCGCACACCATCCAGCGCCCCCCTTCACGTTCGGTCCCGGGCCTTCGGCCCGGGACCGAACCGTTTCGCACCTGACTACGCTCCGGCCGTGAACAGCGATGAGCAGGCCTCGTTCGGCGCGAGCGCCTTGCGGGCGCTCGCCGACCGACACGAGATCCGGCCGAAGCGCTCGCTCGGGCAGCACTTCCTGATCGATCCGAATCTCGCGCGCGCGATCGCGTCCGATGCGGGCGTGGGACCCGGCGACAGGGTGGTGGAGATCGGCGCCGGCCTCGGCTCGCTCACGCGAGCGCTCGCCGAGACCGGCGCCGACGTGCTCGCGGTCGAGGTGGACCCGTCGCTGATCCCCGCCCTCCAGGAATCGACCGCCGGACTGGATCGCGTCCGCGTGCTGCACGCGGACGCGACCGACCGCGAGTGGCAGGAGGAGATCGGGGACGGCGAATGGGTGCTCGCCGCCAACCTCCCGTACAACGTCGCGACACGCCTGGTGCTGGACACCCTCCGGGACGTGCCGCAGGTGCGCCGCCTGGTCGTGATGGTGCAGCGTGAGGTGGGGGAGCGCCTCGTCGCCGGCCCCGGCGAGGATCCGTACGGGATCCCCAGCGTCCGGGTCGCCTATCGGGCGGAAGGATCGCTCGTCCGCCGCGTCCCGCCGTCCGTGTTCTGGCCCCGCCCCAAGGTCGAATCGGTGGTGGTCCGGCTGGTGCGCAGGGACGAGCCGCCGGTCGCGGTCGACGAGGAGCGCCTCTGGACCGTCGTGGACGCCGGGTTCGCGGAGCGGAGGAAGACGATGCGGAACGCGCTCCGACGGCTCGGCATCGAGGGCGAGGATGCCGACGCGCTCCTGGCGGGCGCCGCCGTCGACCCATCGGCGCGGGCAGAGACCCTGTCGCTGGAGGAATTCGCACGGATCGCGGAGGCACTCCCGTCCGTGGCGCATCCATCCGAGGCGTCTCCGAAATGACAGCGCGCCCGACATGACGGCGCTCGGTTCACCTGCCTATGCGAAGCTGAACGTGTTCCTGCGCGTCGTCGGGCGCCGCGACGACGGCTACCACGACATCGAGACCCTCCTCCTCCCGATCTCCCTCGCCGACCACGTGACCGTGGAGTCCGCGGGTGAGCTGACCTTGTCTCTCGACGGCTCTGCCGCCCCAGGCGTCCCGCACGACGAGACGAACCTCGCGCTCCGCGCGGCTCGTCTCTTGGCGGCCGAGGCCGGCGGAGGGAGTCCGCCCGGCGCGCGGATCACGATTGAGAAGCGGATCCCGAGCGCCGCCGGCCTCGGCGGCGGTTCGGCCGATGCGGCCGCGGCCTTGCTGTTGCTCGACTCGCTGTGGAGAACGGGATTGGGTCGCGACGGGCTCGTCCGGTTGGCGGCCCAGATCGGTTCGGACGTCCCGGCGCTGCTCCTAGGAGAGCCTGCCTACTGCCGTGGTCGTGGCGAGGTGGTGGAGCCGGTGCTCCTGCAGACGACGACATGGGTCGTGAAGCCCTTCGCTTTCGGTGTGTCCTCCGCGGAGGCCTACGGGTGGTGGGACGACGCTGCGGCGACGGGCCCCGATCCGGGTGCACTGATCGCCGCGGCGGAGGCGGGCAACGACGAGCTCCTCGGAAGCGCCCTGTTCAACGACCTCGAGGGCCCTGTCGCGGCGCACCATTCGGAGATCTCGGAGACGATCGCGGCGTTCACCGAAGCCGGTGCCCGCGGTGCCTTAATGAGCGGCTCGGGCCCGACGGTGGTCGCCCTCTGCTCGTTCGCGTCGGCGCAGGATGTCGCGGACGCCGTTCCCGGGTCGTTCGTCGTGGACGCGCCGCCGCGACCTCCCATGCCTGCCAGAATCGACGACGAACCCTCCGGGGTGGTCTAACGGCAAGACACGGGCCTTTGGAGCCTGGTATGGAGGTTCGACTCCTCCCCCCGGAACCTGGGAACCGCGCTCTGGCGCATGCCGCAGGTCAGAGCGGTCGAGCATTTTGCCCATGCTCGCTCCGACCCGGAGCGTGAGCCAGGATTGCCGTTGATGTCGACGGCGAAGATGGCCTTGATCGCGGTGGCAGGAGTGGCCGCCGCACTGCTCTTCACCGTCCTCGCCGTCGCGGGGGACGAGCGCGCCGTATTCGTCACGCTCGCGCTCTACGTGGGCGGCATCGCGCTCTTCAACCTCTATCGCAAGGTTTCGCGCCGGTCCGCGGTCGAGCGGGAAGCGCGGCGCCTCGGCCTCTCCTTCTCGCGGCGGGACCCCTTCCGGGTGCTCGACGCCGACTTCCACCCGTTCCTGCGGTTCGGCAAGCTGCCCGGCACGCAACGCGTCGAGAACGTGGTCTGGGGAGTGCGCGACGGTCGCGAGGTGCGGGCGTTCGACTACCGGCGGCCCGGCGAGCACGAGATCCGCTACTCCTGCGCCTTGGTTCGGATCCCGGACGGGTGGCCGTCACTGTTGGTCCGTCGTCACGGCCCCCTCGACGTCGCCCGGAACGCAGCGGGTCTGCAGCGGATCGAGTTCGAGCTCGACGAGTTCAACCGGCGTTTTGAGGTTCGTTCGGACGATCGCAGGCTGGCCTCGGCGGTGATCGACCAGAGGATGATCGGCTGGCTGCTCGAGTCGGATCCGGCGCTCGGCTTCCATCTCCAGGAAGGCTGGCTGCTCGCGTGGATGCCGCAGCTGCCGCCGGATGAGCTTGAACGCACCCTCGCTACAGTCGAAGGATTCCACGAACGGATCCCGCGAGCCGTCTGGTCGCTCTACGGTGACGGTTCACCGGCCAGGCCCGATCTCGGCTGATCCCGCTATGGAAGGGGAGGAGGGCTGTCTCCATCTGGTCGACCGCATCGTTGGCCCAGTTGGCTCATCCGGGTCGACGAGTCTTCCCCTCGAAGCGGACGCGCGACTCCGAGTTGGTGGGTCAGGACGGAAGGGGTGGCGGTTTGAGCGGTTAGCACCGGTAGGCATTTCGAACCCTGAAACGAAACGACACATGCTCTCGGGGCTGTCAAGCTGCCCAGCACGAAGCAGGACTAACTTGACACGCAAGGGAGCGCATATCGCCTGGATCGACCCTCCTCCCCCGGAAACCGATCGCCGATCCTTGAGCGAGGTTCGGTTCAGCTCGAGCCCGGCTGCGCCCCAAGCCTGGTCTGGAGCGTACGGAGCGCCCCGTTGAAGTCCCCGATCCGTTCGCGGAGTGTTTGCGCCGCGAGCTCACGTGACGCCTGGTCCCCGGCCTCGGCGGAACGCTGGAGCAGCACGGCGGATCGCAGGCCGTCGAGTGAGGCCGACACATCTCGGATCACCGACCGGTCCGGTTCCGTTGTGGCGGTCGCCGCGAGCTGGTTCACGTCCGTCGCGAGTCGATCGATCGAGGACTCGACGTCGGTCCACCGAGCAGGTGACATCGTCGCCGGAGTTCCTATCGCCAGCTCCGCGGCCACTCGGTCGTGCAGTGCCAACCCCTGGGAGCTCACGGCCTGGGCACGGGAATGCCAGGCACGTGCCTCACGGCGACGGGAGGCCATCCGGGCCACGATCAGCGCCACCACGATCACGGCGATCGCCACCAGTACCCAGATCCACGGTGAGATCGTGTCCGCTTCCTCCGCTGCCGGCTCCACCGTTGGCTGCTCGGTCGGCTCCTCGGTCGGCTCCTGTGTCGGCTCGGGCTCCTCGGCCGGCTCTTCGGTCGGCTCGGGACCTGAGACGGAAACCGAGGAGATCGCGTCCGAGACGTTCGACCGGATCTCGTCCCGGGTCGCCTCGGAACACGACGCGAGAAGCAGAGCAGCGGATGCGCAGAGCGCGATCCTGGCCGCGCGGGAAATGGAGCCGCCTCGGTTCATCCGCATCAGTATGTCGGGCGTGCCGCGGAGGGCAAATCGATGGTCTCTTCGCCACCATGTCGGACGATCGCCGATCCTCGAGCAAGGCATCGGTTCAGCTCGAGCCGCCGGCTGCGACCCAAGCCT
The DNA here is from genome assembly GCA_963750945.1 of uncultured Actinomycetota bacterium. Classification (GTDB taxonomy): domain Bacteria; phylum Actinomycetota; class UBA4738; order UBA4738; family HRBIN12; genus JAJNBA01. The sequence continues at coordinate 305,001 of CAVVSH010000015.1, forward strand.
GGTCTGGAGCGTACGGAGCGCTCCGCTGAAGTCCCCGATCCGTTCGCGGAGCGTCTGCGCCGCGAGCTCCCGTGACGCCTGGTCCCCGGCCTCGGCGGAACGCTGGAGCAGCACCGCGGATCGCAGGCCATCGAGTGAGGCCGATACATCTCGGATCACCGACCGATCCGGTTCCGTTGTGGCGGTCGCCGCGAGCTGGTTCACGTCCGTCGCGAGTCGATCGATCGACGACTCGACGTCGGTCCACCGAGCAGGTGACATCGTCGCCGGAGTTCCTATCGCCAGCTCCGCGGCCACTCGGTCGTGCAAAGCCAACCCCTGGGAGCTCACGGCTTGGGCTCGGGAACGCCAGGCACGTGCCTCACGGCGACGGGAGGCCATCCGGGCCACGATCAGCGCCACCACGATCACGGCGATCGCCACCAGTACCCAGATCCACGGTGAGATCGTGTCCGCTTCCTCCGCTGCCGGCTCCACCGTCGGCTGCTCGGTCGGCTCCTCGGTCGGCTCCTCTGTCGGCTCGGCTCCTCCGTCGGCTCCTCTGTCGGCTCGGGCTCCTCCGTCGGCTCCTCGGTAGGCTCGGCCTCCTCGGTCGGCTCCGGAGCATCGGAAACCGACGGGAGCGACGGCACGGAGGCAGAGACCGAGGGGAGCGAGGCGGCGAGACGGAGACCGACGAGATCGCGTCCGAGACGCTCGACCGGATCTCGTCCCGGGTCGCCTCGGAACACGACGCCAGCAGCAGGGCAGCGGATACGCAGAGCATGATCCCGGCCACACGCGAGGTGAAGACGGCTCGACCCATCGGCATCAGTATGGCGGGAACCGTGACCCAAGGGGAAGGCGATGAGTGGGGTTGATCCCATCGAGTGGCGGCGACCGATGACCGGCGTCGAGGTGCTGGGCCAGATCGGACCGGATGGACCGCGCCTGTTCGTGCTGTACACGGGCGGCACATTCGGCATGGGTCCCGGAGACGATGGCTCTCTCGTCCCACTCGACTTACGTGAGCTCGGAGTCCATCTCCCGTTCGTCCGTCGGCTGCCGCTCGCGCTCACCGTGGCGACGTTCCCCGACCCGATCGACTCGTCCGCCATGGGCACATCAGACTGGACCGACATCGCCGATGCGATCATCGAGCATGCACCCGGGCATGCGGGAGTGGTCGTGCTCCACGGCACCGACACCATGGCCTACACGGCGTCCGCGCTCAGCTTCCTGCTCGAGGGCATCGACATCCCGATCGTGTTGACGGGTGCGCAACGCCCGGTCACCGAGCTGCGTTCGGACGGCCGCGAGAACCTGGTGACCGCACTGGCGATCGCCGCCGGGCACCTGCTCGGCGCCCCACTCGTGCCGGAGGTGACGATCTTCTTCGCAGACGTCCTCATCCGGGGCAACCGAGCCGTGAAGGTGCACGCCGACAGCTACCGCGGCTTCGCCTCACCCAACCACCCGCCGCTCGCGACCGCCGGCGTCTCGATCGACTTCGAGCCGACCTCGATCCGGGCCCCGGGGGTGGGCCCGATCCGGCGCAGCGGCGGGATCAGCGATTCCGTGACCGGGTTGCGGCTCCATCCCGGCATGGACGGATACGTCCTCGATGCGGTCCTTGCTCGCCCCGGCCTGCGCGGTGTCGTGCTGGAGGCGTACGGAGCAGGGAACGGCCCGAGCGACAGTTGGTTCCTCGATCCGTTGGGAGCCGCCGTCGATCGCGGCGTCACCGTCGTCGTCACGACCCAGTGCCGTGCCGGCAGCGTGGTCGGTGGTCTCTACGCGACCGGTTCTGCGCTCCTCGCCACCGGCGCGATCTCAGGAGGCGACATGACTTTCGAGGCCGCGCTCACCAAGCTCATGGTCCTCACGGACCGGCACGGTCCCGACGACGTGCGCCGACTGATGCAGGAGGACCTGGCCGGCGAGCTGACCGTCTGAACGACCGGATCTGCACGCCCGAATGTCAGGTGGACACCGAACGACTGACGACGCGTTCTTCGAGGAGCGCGGCAGGGGATCTCCTCCTCGACGATCTTGCCGTCCGACGGCGTAGACCTTGAGCGCCTGTCCGCCCGGCTCCGAGGTGACCGCCTCGACGACCTCGCCCGCGGGGGTGAACCGGATGGCGACGCGGTTCCAGGAGGCATAGCCCATCTCGAGTGAGCCATCGAGGAGCGCCGCGTGGAAGATCGGGCGGCGCTGGTCCTCGGCGTCGTAGTGCGGGCAGTAGCTGCCCTTGATCATGCCGAGGCCCTCGTGCAGCAGCTGGAGGGTGGGGCCGTAGGAGTCGGTGGTGCCGCCTTCGAACCAGCACAGTCCTCCGCGCTGCCCCCGGTGAGCACGGCGCCGCGGTCGAGCGCTTGGAACAGCAGCTGATCGACGCCTTGTCGCTGCCACACGTCGAGCATGTTCGCGGTGTTGCCGCCGCCGACGTGGATGACGTCCGCGCCGAGCACGATGTCGGTGAGGTCATCGCTCGTTGCGGTGGAACAGCTTGAGGTGGCGGGGACGGCAGCGTCCGGAGTGGAACGCCTCGTAGAACGAGACGATGTAGCTGGCGTCGTCACCGGTCGCGGTGGGCAGGAAGAGCACCACGGGGTCGTCCTTGCCGGTGAGCTCCAGGACGTAGTCGTGCAGGGGGTCGTTGCGTCGGTCCATCACGGCCTTCCCCGCGCCCATGGGGACGATGTGTCCGGTCATGCTGCTCGAACCTCCTCGGACGATCGTTGGTCTAGACGTCGGTGGCGGGTGGTGCGAACAGGAGGATCCTGATCAACATGGGCGTGACGTCGAGCTCACGCTCCATCGCCAGCCGATCCACGACGGCGTATCCCTGCACCCCGGCGTCACCGGCCGGGAGGAGCTGCACGAGCGCCAGTCCGGCCTCCACGAACTCGTCTGCGTCCGCTTCGAGGATGTCACCGCACGCGACCGGCTCGCCCGAGTCGGGGTCCGCGATGACCACCGAGAAGTCCTGATCGGTGTAGGCGGCGGCCAGACCGAAGCCGGGTGCACCGGGCGCTCCGTAGGAGGCGACGGTGACGGGGTCGCCTGATCCGGCGGAGACGGCCTCGAAACGGCGTCACGTCGTGCTCGTCCTGGCTCTCCAACTCGACCCGAAGATCTCCGACCGGCGACTCGCACTGCCCGCCCTGGACATACCCCTCGTACCCGGCTGCCACTTCGTCCGGCACGCTGACGGGCTCGGTGGACAGGATGATCCGAACTCGGGTTGGCGTGATGTCCAGTTCGCGCTCGAGCGTGGCCCGCTCGACGGCGGCGACCCCTTCGACGTCGCTCGACCCGACCGGGAGCAGTTGCACCACAGCCAGGCCCGCTTCCCCGAACTGGTCGGCATCGGGCCGGAGGATATCGCCACAGGCGACGGCATCGTTCGCGTCGGGGTCGGTGATCACCATCGAGAACTGCTGGTCGGTGTAGATCGCGGCGAAACCGAAGCCGGGGACTCCGGGGGCGCCGTAGTAACCGAGGGTGACCGGCTCGCCGTCCTCGCCCACGGCGACGTAGGGCTCGACGTCGTACGCACTGTCTCTCGCTCTCGAGGTCAACCGCGAAGTCTTCGCTCGGCTGCGCACACGTGCCGCTCTGGATGTACCCGTCGAACCCGGCGGCGCCGGCGTCATCATCGCCCACCACCAGCGGCACGACCAGCAACGCAGCGACGAGGACAACGGCCAGCCCCCACCAGATCGGACCCGATCTCACGTTCATCGGTCGAACCTCCCTTCAGCCTCCGGTCGCGCCCGATCGGCACTCACGACGTGCCGTACACCAGACCTGCGACCAGGCAGGCGACGACGCTCGACGCGAGCCACATCACGAACATCGGGAGCGAGAACGAGTGCCAGATCGCGTACTTCGAGATCCCCGTCGTTCCCGTCTCGTCGGTCGCGATCGCGGTGACCTGGGAGCCGTTCGCCGGGAAGAAGTAGATACCGATGGCGGCGGTGGAGAACGCGACGAGGAACTGCGGCGGGATGCCGAGCGTGAGGCCGATCGGGATGATCGCCGCGAGGGCTGCCGCCTGGCTCGTCGTCAATGCGGCAACGATGAAGATAGCGATCGCGATGAACCATTGCCATTGCTCGACCAGGTCACCCATGGCGCCGACGATCTGAGCCTCGTTCGCCGCGATCCAGGTGTCGGCCAACCAGGCGATGCCGAACAGGGCGATCAAGCCGACGAGCCCGGACGTCATCGTGCTCTGGGTGACGACGGTCTTGATGTTGACCTTGCAGGTGAGCACGATCACGGTCGCGGTCACGCCCATCACGATCTGGATCATCACCGCGGTGCTCAGCGGCACCAGGGCGCCAGCTCGTCGGGGAAGGCTGGTCGCAGCTGCTCGAACATGCCGAGTATCATGATCACCGCGATGCCCGCCAGGAAGATCAGCGTGCTGCGCTTGGCCTCCGGCGGCAGCTGCCGCTCCTCGAGCACCGACATGTCGATCGGCGTGATATCACCCGCCGCCACACGCCTCTGGTACTCCGGGTCGTCCTCCAGATCCTTGCCCACGCGCATCTGCAGGAAGCAGGCGCACAGGAGGCCGACGATGCTGGCCGGCAGGACCACGATCAGGATGTCGGTGATGCCGAAGCCGACGGGATCGAGGATGCCCACCATCGTGGCCATCGCGCGCTGACCGGGCTGGCGGTGATGGCGAACTGCGACGCGGTGCTGGCCACGGCCAAGGGGCGTTCGGGTCGCACCTTGTTGGCGAAGGCCACCGCGAAGATCACCGGGATCAACGGGTAGTAGATGAAGCCGGTTCCGGCGCCCAACGTGAAGATGAAGGCAACGATGGGGGCGATGAGTGCGATGTATGCAGGCCGCTGCTTGAGCAGCTTCTTGGCGACCTCGACCAGATAGTCGATGCCGCCCACGGCCTGCATGGTCGACGCGGCGGTGATCACCGCCAAGATGATGAACATGGACGTGGTCGGAGGTTCCCCCGGCGGAAGACCGAAGCCGAAGACCAGGACCGCGAGGCCGACGAGGCCCCACAGCCCGAGGCCGATGCCCCCCGTGCGCACACCCAAGAGGATCGCCACGATCACGACCACGCCTTGGAGCAGGATTCCGTCGTATCCATTCGCCCCCCTTCCTTGTCAGGAACTTTTACACGCGTTTCTCCAGAAGGCGAATCATGCTAGCCGGCCGCGCGACCCACCGGTGTCGGGCTGGAGCTCCCGCAGGCACCCGTCGCAGCCATATGGGACGATGGCCTCGCCCTTCCCCGATGCCCCCCGACGATCGACGAGGACTGAAGGACAGACGTGGGGACGACACCCAAGCGCACGTCCCGATCACTCGCCGCTGTGGTGCTCGCGGCGGGGAAGGGCGAACGGCTGAAGTCGGCGATGCCGAAGGTCCTCCATCCGGTCTGCGGACGCCCGCTCCTCTGGCACGTGCTCCAGGCTGTGCGCGCGGCGAAGCCGCAGCGGATCATCCTGGTGGTCGGCCACGGCGCCGAGGACGTTCGCAACGCCGTCGAGTCCTGGGGGCTCGAGCCCGCCCCCGTGTTCGTCGAACAGGCCGAGCAGCTCGGGACCGGCCACGCGACGCAGCTCGCGGAGAAAGCCGTCGGCAAGGTGGACGATGTGCTGGTCGCCAACGGCGACTTCGACCCGATCACCGCCACCGAACTGCAGAAGCTCCTGGCCTCCCACCGCCGGACCGGGGCGGCCGTCACCCTGGGATCCACCGTCCTGGACGAGCCGGCTGGCTACGGCCGCGTCGTGCGCGAGGGGTCTCGCGTCGTGGATGTCATCGAGGGCCGGGATGCGCCGGCCGGCGTTCGCAAGATCCACGAGGTCGCGACCAACTGGATCGCCTTCCGACGTGACCTCCTGTACGCCACCCTGCCGCTCCTCGACCGCGAGAACCGTCAGCGCGAGTACTACCTGAACCGTGCGATCTCGATCCTCCTCGACAAGGGCGAGCGGGTCGATGCCGTGGTCTGCGACACCGGCGGGATCCTCGGCGCGAACACACGCGCCGGCGTCGCCGCGCTCGAAGCGCTGCTCCGCCGGCGCGTGAACCACGCCCACATGGTCGCCGGCGTGCGCCTGATCGACCCCGACGCGACCTACATCGACGTCGAGGTGAAGATCGGGCGCGACACCGTGGTCTACCCGAACACCTTCGTGGAAGCCGGTTCCAGGATCGGCGTGGGCTGCACGATCGGCCCCTCGACCGCGATCGCCCGCTCAACCGTGGGGGACGGGTCCGTCGTGTGGTTCTCCGTCCTCGAGGAAGCGAAGGTCGGCCGGAACTGCGAGGTCGGGCCGTTCGCTCGTCTGCGGCCGGGAGCCGCGCTCGACGACGGCTCGCTCGTGGGGAACTTCGTCGAGGTCAAGGCGTCCCGGATCGGGAAGGGCTCGAAGGCGAAGCACCTCACCTACATCGGGAACGCCGAGGTCGGGGCCGGGGTGAACATCGGCGCCGGGACCGTCGTCGTGAACTACGACGGCTACGAGAAGCACCCGACCGTGATCGCCGACGGGGCGAGGATCGGGTCGGATACGATGTTGGTGGCGCCGATCAGAGTCGGCAAGGGCGCCGTGACGGGGGCGGGCTCGGTGATCACGAACGACGTGCCGGCCGGTGCGCTCGCGGTCGAGCGGGCCGACCAGAAGACGGTGAAGGGCTACCGGAAGCGGGCCGACGCGAAGCACGGCTCGAAGGGGAAACGGTAGGGGGACGACCGTGGAGATCATCACCAAGAAGCGGATGATGCTGTTCTCCGGCACGATCCATCCGGCGCTCGGAAGCGAGATCGCCGACAACCTCGGCATCCCGGTGAGCCACAGCGAACTCCGGAGGTTCGCGTCCGGCGAGATCTACTTCCGATCCGAGGAGAGCGTGCGGGGCGCGGACGTGTTCGTGGTGCAGTCGCACTACGAGCCCGTGAACGAAGCGCTGATGGAGCAACTCATCATCATCGACGCGATGAAACGCGCGTCCGCCAAGCGGATCAACGCCGTGATCCCGTACTACGGGTACTCGCGGCAGGACCACAAGGCGCTCTCCCGCGAGCCGATCAGCGCGAAGCTCGTGGCCGACCTGCTCTCGACGGCCGGCGCCGACCGCGTGATCTCGGTGGATCTGCACTCGGGGCAGATCCAGGGCTACTTCGACTTCCCCTTCGACCATCTGACCGCGCTGCCGATCCTGTCCGACTACTTCAAGGACGAGCTGGGTCTGCACGGTGACCACCTCGTCGTGGTGGCGCCGGACGCGGGTCGGATCAAGACCTCGGAGAAGCTGCGCGAGTATCTCCATGCCGACCTGGCCTTCCTGTACAAGCGGCGGTCGCGGAAGGAAGCCCACAAGATCGAGGAGATGGCGGTCGTCGGTGAGGTCGAAGGCAGACCGTGCGTGATCGTCGACGACATGATCGATACCGCGGCGACGATCTCGAAAGGCGTCCAGGTGCTCGCCGAGATGGGGGCGGGCCCGATCTACGTGGGGGCGACCCACGGCCTGTTCAGCGGCAAGGCTCGCCAGCTGCTGGAGGAAGCCCCGATCGAGCAGGTGGTCGTCACCAACACGGTGCCGATCACCGAGGAACGGACGTTCGCGAAACTGAAGGTGCTGTCGATCGCCCCACTCATCGCGAACGGGCTTCGCGCCGTCTTCGAGGACTCCTCGGTCTCCGAGATCTTCGGCGGCGACAACCAGGTCTAGCCGACCGGAAGCCCGAGCGCCCGGAGCTCCTCGGGCGTCCGCGGTGAGAAGAGCCAATCCCGGAACGCGGGATGAGGCACGATCCGCTGCGATTCCTCGAGCCGGCTTCCCGTCACGAGGTACAGACGAAGGTCGGCCTCGACCAGCAGGTCCTCGAGCCGTGCGCCGTCGGCCTCCGGAAGCACCTCGCACAGGATGTCGGGACGAAAGGTGCCGAGGAATCGCTGTCCTTCGCCGAAGACGACGTCCTCCGTTCCCTCGACGTCCACCTTCATGACCACTCGCGTCCCTGCCGGCAGGAGCGCCCCCACGGAATCGAGCGATCGGAACCCGACGTCCACGCCCTGCTCGAAGCGCATCCGCGAGGAGTAGAAGGAGGGGAGTGCCGACCCTCCCTCGCCCGAGGGCACCCGCATGGTCGCGTCGGGGTCGCCTACCCCCTCGCGATGCAGGACGACGCGATCGGCGACGCCGTTGCGGCGCAGATTCGCCTCCAGCGCGTCGGCGACCGCGGGCACGATCTCGAATGCATGCACGTGCAGACCCGGCGCGATCGCCGTCGTCGCGAGCGTGAAGAGACCAGTGTAGGCACCGACGTCGAGGAATTCGTCGGCCTCACGAGCGATCGCCGCGACGGTGTCCAACGCCAGGCGGTCGTGCGCCTTCGGGCGCCGACCGTGTCCCCAGAAGAGCTCCTTGGCGTTCTCGCATCGCGCCGGGTCGAGCATCACGAACGTCGCACCCGCCACCCGTCCCTCGACCTCATGGAGGTTCGCCGGGGCCGGCAGTCGTCCCGACCGGAGCGAGGGCACGAACCGCGCGACGAGCCTCAGGAGCGCGTTGGGGACGCCCAGACTCAGGAATCGCTTGACGTGGCGCTTCAGGCCGAACCAGCTCTGCCGCCGCGCGTGGTCGTCCATGGATCCCTGTCAGTCTCCGTCCGCGGTGTCGAGCTTGTGGAGCCTCGGTCCCACGCAGTCCTCACGGAGGGGGAGCTCGAACGGTTCCCGGGGCTCCTGCTCGAAGTCGAAGAGGTAGCTCAGGTTGAACGCGTCCCGATCCCGATGCGTGAGCTGGGACAGCCCCCAGTTGTCCTCGATGAAGCGCAGGACGCTCGAGAACTCACCCAGCTGTGAGTCGATGTAGCCGGGCTTCGCGTACGGGCTGATCGTGAGCAGCGGCACGCGGAAGCCGAACCCGAAGTCGTCGACCTGCGGCGGCGGCACGTGGTCGTAGAACCCGCCGTAGTCGTCCCACGTGATGAAGATCGCGGTGTCCTTCCAGAACTCGCTCCGCATCACGGAATTCACGATCTCGGTCGTCCAGTTCTCGCCGTGGCAGAAGCTCCACTCGGGATGCTCGCTCAGCTCGTAGCGAGGGGTCACCCACGTGACCGGGGCGAGCCGGCCATCGTCGACATCGGCGACGAAATTGTCGACCGGGAAGATGTGCCGCTGCCAGATCTCGGGGTTCATCCGGACGCGCTTGATCGCCGAGAACGCGGACCACACGTAGCCGCGCTGGTCGTTCCACGCCGCGTAGTACCCCCATGGGATCCCGGCGCCGTCCAGCAGGTCGGCCTCGGTCTTGAAGTCGAAGCACGGTGGCACCCGCTCGATCTGCCCCTCGCTATCCACCACCTCCACGTAGACCTCTTCGAGCGTGTCGCATCCCCACGACTTCGCGAGGCCGGTCTCTTGGGTGAAGAGGGTCGCCCGGGCTTGGTCTTGGAACGGATTGTGATGCGAGCCTCCGGACTGCGCCGCGATCGTGTAGAGGTGGTTCGGGAACGACGGACCTTGCGCGGACGCGAAGAAGTTGTCCGACAGGGCGAACTCCTCCGCCCAGCGCCAGTAGTTGGGGAGGTCCGCTGGCCCCTGCATCTGCGTGTAGGCGTAGAGGTCCCCTTCCTCACCGCGCGCGAAGTTGTTCATCCGTCCTTCGTTCCAGGATTCGATCGCGCACTCGTAGCAATGGGGGATGTCGTCGGGTAGGCGGTCGGGCGGTCGCGTCAGGGGCCGGAGATCGTCGCCGTCGTATCCCTCGGTGACGCCATCCACACCGGGGAACCGCCCGAACATGTGATCCGTCGTCCGGTTCTCCTTGATGACGAACACGACATGCTTGATCGGCCATCGCGTCTCGAACGCGGTTGCGTCGGTTCGCTCGGGTCGGCCCGGTGGGAGCAGATCGGGCGTGTCGCGGGCAACAGGCGGGCCCTGACACGTCGCCGTGAGCAGGACCGTGCTCAGCAGCGCGGAGGCGGCGCGAGCGACTCGCATCGGCTCGGGATGCTAACGGGAAGGCACGGTCGGGGTTCCCGATGCATGCCGATCGGTGCACGACCGCTGGTACGATGACCGGCCGCATCACCTTCGAAAAGGACCTCTGACCTGCCATGGAAGCCATCCTTCACGCCGAACCTCGCACCGAGAAGGGCAAGGGCCCCGCACGACGTCTGCGGGCAAGCGGACGCGTCCCCGCGACCCTCTACGGCGCCGGCGTGGATGCCACGTCGATACACGTGAGCGCCCTCGATCTGCTGCACGTCTTCCACGCGATGGGTCAGGCGAGCGTCCTCGTCGACCTGAAGCTCGATGGCGACGAGTACCTCACGATCGCCCGAGAGATCCAGCGCGACCTGATCCACAATCGCTTCATCCACATCGACTTCATGGCGGTGCGGCGCGACGAGAAGATCACCGTGAATATCGAGCTCCACGAGATCGGCGACTCGGTCGGCGTGCACGCCGGCGGCGTGGTGGAGCACCACCTCCGAGAGGTCGAGGTCGAGTGTCTGCCTGCCAACGTCCCCCAGCGGATCGAGTTCGACATCACGTCGTTGAAGATCGGCGACTCCCTGCGCGTGGGTGACCTCACGCCGCCCGAAGGTGTCGAGTTCCTGACCGATCCCGACACCATGGTGCTGGCGGTGGTCGAGCCCGCAGTGATGGACACCGAACTGGACCTGGCCGTTGCCGGCGAGGAGGCCCCGGAGGCGGCGCCGGAGGAGGCTGCCGCCGAGGGCGAGGTTCCCGAGGGCGAAGAGGGCGAAGAGGGCGAGGCCGCCGAGGGCGAGGGTGGCGAGGGCTCTGGATCCGAGGGCGGAGCCGAAGGCGAGTCCAAGGCCCCCGAGGGGGACGGCGAAAGCTAGCCGATGGCCTGGCTCGTCGCCGGCCTCGGCAATCCCGGCGATCGATTCGCGAAGACCCGGCACAACGTCGGTCGGATGGTCGCCGAGGACCTCGCCGAGGGTGCCGGCGAGCGGTTCCGGAAGGTGCGCTTCCTCCCCGTGGAGACCGCCGAGATACGGGTCGGCGACGAGCGGGTCCTGCTCGCCCGCTCGACCCGGTTCATGAATGAGTCGGGTCCCTCGTACGCCTCTCTGGCGAAGAAGCAGGGGATCGAGCCGTCGAGGCTCATCGCCGTCCACGACGAGCTGGACATCCCGGCCGGCACGATCCGGGTGAAGCTCGGCGGCGGCAACAGCGGTCACAACGGGCTGCGCTCGCTCGATCAGGCCCTCCGCACACCGGAGTACCAGCGGGTCCGGGTCGGCATCGGCCGCCCGCCGGGTCGGCAGGATCCGGCGGACTTCGTGCTCCAGCCCGTGGGCTCGCGTGGCGAGGCGGATCTCGCGATCCTCGTGAGCCACGCGGCCGACGCCGTGCGGTCGCTGATCACCGACGGCCTCGAGCGGACACAGGATCGCTTCAACCGCTCGGCTCCCAACCCGTAGCCACGCGTAGGGCGAACGGGGGACTTCCCCCTTCAGGGTCCTTTGGGCCGGGCCGATACCTGATTCATGGTGCAACGCCCCTGTCCCGTGAGGCGTGGCCTTCTTCGAGGCCGCCTCTTCCTGACTTCTCATGGCCCGTGCACGCCCCGGCGCCGGGGGGTGGTCCGTGACCACGGCTTCTGACACACCGGTCATGCCTGTCGTTGCCATCAAGGCACGCAGACGGCTCGTCGTGCGGGCGTTCGAACTCCTGGTGGCGATCCCATTGATCGCCTATCTGGGCTGGGAGTCGTGGCGGGCGCCAAGCGACTTCCTCGACTGGAGGCTCCTCGTCTGGGCGGGAGCCGTTGCGCTCGTGCACCTGATGCCCATGCCTCGGAGGATGCCCTTCCCGTTCAGCCTGAGCTTCCCGCTGCAGCTGTCGGTCGCGCTCCTGTACCCGCCACCCGTGGCGGCAGTCATCGTGTTCGCGGCTTCGATCGATCAGGAGGAGCTCCGGGGTGAGCATCCCCCCCTCACGGTCGTCTTCCGGCACGCGCAGGTCGCCTTATTCGTGCTGGCGCAAGGGACGATCTTCCACAACCTGACGGATCTCCACGACCGCTGGTTCCTGGTCGCTTCGGTGGTCATCCTGACAGCGCTCATCGGCTACGCGATCAGCACGATGGTGACGGCGGAGTGGCAGACCCTTCGATACCGCCATCGTCTCGATCACGTGCTCCGCGCGATGCACGCAGGGGTGATGGCGGAGTTCTTGCTGTCCTACCTCGGCCTCGCGCTGTTCAGCATGCTGGTCGCGATCACCACGCTCAAGATCGGTCTGTGGGCGATCGTGGTCTTCATCGCACCGCTCGCGTTCGCCTGGCAGATGCTGCACCGGACACATTCCTTGGAGCTCGCGACCGAAGAGCTCGCTCGGAAGCAGACCGAGAACGAACATCAAGCGTTGCACGACCACCTCACCGGTCTGCCCAACCGGCTGTTGTTCCAACGGAGCCTCGTGACGGCGATCCAGGAGGCTGAGGAGACGGGCGGCAAGTTCGGCGTCATCCTGATGGACCTCGACCACTTCAAGGAGATCAACGACGCCCTCGGACACCATTTCGGGGACAAGCTCCTTCGGGCGATCGGCCCGCGGATCGCACAGTCGCTGCGCGAGGGTGACCTCATGGCCAGGCTCGGCGGCGACGAGTTCGCCGTGCTCCTCGCCGACCTTCCCGACGAAGAGACGGCCTCGGTCGTGGCCGGCCATGTCGTCGAGGGTCTCCGGCGACCGATCCGTGTCGAGGAGTTGGATCTCGATGTCTCCGGCAGCGTGGGCGTGGCGTTGTATCCGGCGCATTCGGAGGATCCCGACATGTTGCTCCGCCACGCGGACGTCGCGATGTACGCCGCCAAGGAATCGGGACTCGGCTTCGAGGTCTACGACGAGATCATCGACCGCTACAAGCCCGAGCTCCTGACCCTCGTGACGCAAGTGCGCCCCGCGATCGAGGACAACCAGTTCCGGATGTATCTCCAGCCGAAGATCCGATTGTCGGACGGACGCGTCGCCGGCGCCGAGGCGCTGATCCGCTGGGAGCACCCGACGCTCGGGCGACTTTCTCCCGCCGACTTCATCCCGATGGTCGAGAAGACCGTCCTCCTGAAACCGTTGACGTACTGGGCGATCGAGGATGTCGTGCGCACGCTGCGGTCGTGGGCGGACTACGACGTCCGCCTTCCTGTGGCGGTCAACCTGTCACCGCGGAGCTTGCTCGACCAGGATCTCCCCGACCTGGTGGGCGGCCTCCTGGAGCGGTTCGATGTCCCGGCGTCGCTCCTGAAGCTCGAGCTGACCGAGAGCTTCCTCGTCGCCGACTCGGGCCGATCCGACACCGTCTTGAATGAGCTGGCTCGGCTGGGTGTGGGGTTGTCGATCGACGACTTCGGGACAGGGTTCTCCTCGCTGTCCTATCTGAAGAGACTGCCGATCGAGGAACTCAAGATCGACCGCTCGTTCGTGTCGCACATGCTCGTCCGGGCCGACGACTTCACGATCGTCCGGGCGACCGTCGAGCTGGGTCGCAACCTCGGGCTCCGTGTCGTCGCGGAGGGCGTGCAGGACCGAGAGACGTTCGACCGGCTCGGCGACTTCGGTTGCGACGAGGCGCAGGGCTTCTACATCGCGAAGCCCCTCGAGCCCGATGCATTCTGGCAGTGGTTGTCGGCGCGCGAGGCAGAGTTCCACGTCGAGGACGAGTCTGGCGCCGCGAACGGCCGCGCCGCGGAAGACCGGACCGGCGGAAGGCTCCGCGCCGTCTAGAATCCCTTCTTCGGGACCCCGTCGCGACCGCGACGGGGCTGTTCGCGTTGCCGCGTCGAGATCCGGGGAGGTGGGATGTCGCTCAGGGAGGTGCTCCAGGCCCTCGTGACGTCAGAGCCGTTCGAGCGACTCCTCCTCGAACGTGCCCGCCCGATCGTGGCGAGGGCCGACGCGGGACAGGACTTCCTCCTGGCGGGACTGGCGGTTGCGCTGGACGCCCCGCTGATGGTGGTCACCCCCGGTCCCCGGGAGGCGGAGGAGCTCGCCTCGGAGATCGGGGCCTACCTCGGACCGGAGGTTGTCGCGCTCTTGCCGGCTTGGGACGCGCTTCCCTACGAGGGGATGGACCCGGCGCCCGAGGTGGCGGCCCGAAGGGCCGACGCCATCGGGCGCCTCCGCACCGCCGAGGGTCCGTTCGTCCTCGTCGCTCCGTATCTCGCAGCGATGCAACCGGTGCCGCCCACGCTCGGAACCGTGCCTCCGCTGCAGCTCGCAGCGGGTGTGGAATCGGCGCCGGACATGCTCGCGGAGCTGCTCTCCGATCTGGGCTACGTCCGGGTCGACGTGGTCGAGCACCGAGGTGAGTTCGCCGTTCGGGGAGGTGTCGTCGACGTGTTCCCAGGCATCGCTCGTCGTCCGGCGCGCCTGGAGTACTGGGGCGATGAGATCGAGCGGCTCCGCGAGTTCTCACCCTCGACGCAGCTTTCGACCAAAGAGATCGGCGCGATCGAGGTCTCGCAGGTGCGAGAGCTCCTGCCCGACGACGAGCTCCGGTCGATCGCGGCGCGCCGCGCCCCCGAGATGCCCGATCGGTTCCGCGACGGGCTCCAGCGGCTGGCCGACGGGCTGCGCTTCGAGGGCGCCGACACGTTGGCGCCCTTCCTCTTCGACCACATGTCGACGCCCGGGGAGCTCTTGCCGGCCGGCTCCTGGGTCGTGCTGACCCAGGCCCAGCGCACGCTCCAGCGAGCCGCGCAGACGCACGTGGAGGCGGAGGCGCTCGCGGCGGCGATCGACTGGCCGGGCCCGACGGTGCTCGAGCCGCTCGAGGCCGCGATCGAGGGCCACGTCCAACTCCGGCTGAGCGAGTTCACCGAGGGGATCGATCTCGCGATCTCGGGCTGGGGGACCGCGCAGGGGAACCCCGGCGAGCTCGCGAACCGTCTCGAGCGAGCCGTGGCCGACGGCACGAGGATCGTGCTCGTCGGCCGCGGTCACGGTTCGCTGCAACGGGCCGCCGAGGTCGTCGGCGATCTCCCGGCCGAGCGGATCGAAGCGCCCCTCGCGTCCGGCTTCTTCTTCGAGCCGGGCCGTCTGGCCGTCGTCACCGAGGAGGATCTCTTCGGCACCCGACGCCACACCCGGAGCGCGCCGAGGTTCGCCAGCCGAGCGACCGCGTCGGTCGCCGATGAGCTGGAACCCGGTGACTTCGCGGTCCACCGGATCCACGGGGTCGGCAGATATGGTGGAGTCGTCCACCGTGAGCTTGCGGGAGCGGAGCGCGACTACCTGATCCTGGAGTACGCCAGCAACGACAAGCTGTACGTCCCGTCGGAGCAGGTCGGCATGGTGGCGAAGTACCTCGGGGGGGACGCTCCCCGGCTCCATCGTCTCGGCGGGTCGGATTGGGCGCGAGCAACGGCGAAGGTCAAGCGCGCCGTCAAGGACATGGCCGGCGAGCTGGTCCGCCTCTACAGCGCCCGGATGGCCGTCCCGGGACACGCGTTCGGCCCGGACACACCGTGGCAGCTCGAACTGGAGGACGCGTTCCCGTACGAGGAGACGCGCGACCAGGTCACCGCGATCGACGAGGTCAAGGCGGATATGCAGCAGCCGATCCCCATGGACCGACTGGTCTGCGGCGACGTCGGGTTCGGGAAGACCGAGATCGCCGTCCGCGCCGCCTTCAAAGCGGTGATGGACGGCAAGCAGGTCGCGGTCCTGGTGCCGACGACGCTGCTCGCGGAACAGCACTTCGTGACGTTCGGCGAACGGTTCGCGCCGTATCCGGTGAAGGTGGCGATGCTCTCTCGGTTCCTGTCGCCGGCGCAGCAGAAGGACGTCGTCGCGGAGCTGGCGGCCGGTCGCGTGGACGTGGTGATCGGCACGCACCGGCTGCTGGGCGCCGACGTCTCGTTCAGGGACCTCGGCCTGCTGGTCGTCGACGAGGAGCAGCGGTTCGGCGTCGCGCACAAGGAACGCCTGAAGCGTTTCCGCGCGCACGTCGACGTCCTCACGATGACGGCGACGCCGATCCCCCGGACCCTGGAGATGGCGCTCACCGGGATCCGACAGATGTCGACGGTCGACACGCCGCCGGAGGACCGGCAACCGGTGCTCACCTACGTAGGCGGCTACGACGAGGGGCTCGCGCTCGGCGCCGTTCGTCGCGAGCTCCTGCGCGAAGGTCAGGTGTTCTGGGTTCACAACCGCGTCGCGACGATCGATCGGCAGGCCGCCTGGCTGCAACAGCAACTGCCCGAGGCTCGGATCGTGATGGCACACGGGCAGATGGACGAGGACACCCTGGAACGGCAGATGGTCCGCTTCTGGGATCGCGACGCCGACGTCCTCGTCTGCACCACGATCATCGAATCCGGACTCGACGTGCCGAACGCGAACACCCTGATCGTCGATCGCGCCGACAAGCTCGGGCTCGCGCAGCTGTACCAGCTGCGCGGACGCGTCGGGAGGAGCGGCGAGCGGGCGTTCGCGTACTTCTTCTTCCCCCCGGTCCGGGAGCTCACCGAGGAGGCGCACGAGCGCCTGGCGACGATCTCGCGTCACCAGGCGCTCGGGTCCGGGTTCCGGATCGCGCTGCGGGACCTCGAGATCCGGGGCGCCGGCAACCTCCTCGGCGCCGAGCAGCACGGCCACATCGCTGCGGTCGGCTTCGATGCCTACTGCCGGATCCTCCAGCAGTCGGTCGCGGAGCTGCAGGGTGAGCCCATCGTGGAAGAGAAGGAGCTTCGGATCGACCTGCCGGTGCGGGCGTTCGTGCCCCCGGGCTGGGTGGCGCAGGAATCCCTGCGACTCGAGCTGTACCGCCGGATCTCACTCGCGGGGGATCACGACACGCTGGAGCGGATCCGCGAGGAGACGATCGATCGCTACGGAGCCCTTCCCACGGAGGTGGAGACCCTGTTCGCGGTGGCGTCTCTCCGGGTCACCAGCAGGTTGCTCGGCGTCGAGGAGGTGTCCACCTATCGCGAGCAGGTGCGCATCCGTCCGGTGGAGCTGCCGGAGGCCTTGCAGCTGGACCTCGCCGAGCGGGTGCCGGGTGCGACCTTCCACGAGGCGAAGCGGACCCTCAATCTGGCGCCGGACCGGATCGCCAGCACCGAGCTCCCCGCATGGGTGGAAGGTCGATTGCGAGAGGCGATCGGCGACGCCGTCTCCGTCGCTGATGAGGCTCGCCGGTAGACTCGTGCCTCTGATGGCTGTTCCCCGTTCCGCTCGCGTGCTCCTGGTCGTCCTGGCATTGAGTGCCTGCGGCATGAGCAAGCCGGAGGTCGCACGCGTGGGCGACCAGGACATCGAGGATGCGGACCTTCGAGAGGCGGTCGGCCTGCAGGAGGCGCTGGCGGACCTGCAGGGGACCGTGTGCGGAGGCGAGGCCGCCGCGGGCGGAGGGGGTGAGGGCGCCGCGTGCAACCGGATCGCGCTCTCCGCCGAGCTGCTGTGGCTGGCGGTCGCCGACTACGCGGACACCAACGACATCACCGCTGCCGACGACGAGGTCGAGGGGGCCATCTCCGAGCTCGAGGGGCAGTTCGGCCCCGAGGTGCTGGCACAGGCGCTCGCCGCGCACGACGTGACGCGCGACGACCTCTTCGAGCTCGGTCGGAGGATCCTGACGATCCGTGCCGTGCGGGCGGCGATCGCCGAGGAACGGGTCGGGGCCGACGAGCTCCGCTCGCAATACGAGCAGCGCGCGCTCGAGTTCACGACCGTGGAGGCGAACCACATCCTCGTCGAGACCGAAGCGGAGGCGCAGAGCGTCTTCCGACGTGTGCACGATGCCACGGAGGCCCAGTTCAAGGCGCTCGCCCGCAAGGTCTCGACCGAGCCCGGTGCGAAGGACAGCGGCGGGAGCCTCGGGAGCGCTCCCGCGACTCAGTACGTGCCGGAGTTCGCCGGCGCCACCGTCGCCCTCGAACCGGGGGAGGTCTCGCGGCCGGTGAAGACGCAGTTCGGCTGGCACGTGATCTACCTGGTCGACAAACAGGTCACCCCGTACTCCGAAGCGAAGGCGGGGCTGCTGGAACCGCTCGCCGATCGCGAGTTCCAGGGATGGCTGACGGATCGAGCCGAGGCGTTGGGTATCGAGGTGAACCCGAAGTACGGGCGCTTCGAGTCAGACACCTTCTCGCTGACCGCCGTGCGGAGCACCGACCCGGAAGGTGAACCCGCCTCGCCCTCGCCGTGAGCGGCGATCGACCGGATCCGACGACACACGTCCCGGCCGGTCCCGTGCCCTCGTCCGAGGAGGGTCGCCGTGTGCTCGACCTGGTGAAGGTGATGGCGCGATTGCGCGGGCCGGGCGGGTGTCCCTGGGATCGGGAGCAGACGCATCAGACGCTGGCGCACGCATTGCTCGAGGAGACGCACGAGCTGCTCGAGGCGATCGATGTGGGAGATTCCGATGCGATCCGGGACGAGCTCGGCGATCTCTTGTTGCAGGTCGTGTTCCACGCCGAGATCGCGTCGGACGAGGGGCGCTGGGACGTCGACGACGTCGCGAGGAGGCTCATCGAGAAGCTCGTCCATCGCCACCCGCACGTCTTCGGCGAGGTCGAGGTCTCCGGCGCCGAAGAGGTCCTGACGAACTGGGAGAAGCTCAAGGCGGAGGAAGGGACGGGTCCACGGCCGGGCGTGGAGGAAGCGATCCCCGCCACGTTGCCCGCCCTCGCCAGGGCGGCCAAAGTGCAGCGTCGAGCGGCCGGGTGGGGGGTCGAGTGGGGGAGCCCTGAGGCTGCGGTCGCGGCGCTCCGCGAAGAGGTCGCCGAGCTCTCGGGAGCATCGGACGATGCGGAGCGAGAGATCGGCGAGGTCTTGTTCGCCGCGGTCGCGGCCGCCCGGAAGCTCGGCGTCGACGCCGAGAGCGCACTTCGGCGAACCACTCGCGGCTTCGCCGAGCGATACGAGCGCTACCGGGCGCTCGCCGAGGAACGCGGTCTCGACCTGGCGCTCGTCTCCGACGACGAGGTTCGCAACCTGTTCCGCGAAGCCCGAGACCCGTAGCCGGTCAGGCGCGTGTGAACACGGCGACCTGCCACACGCGACGATGCGCCGCGTGCGTCTTCCGGAATCCCGCGTCCGCGATCCGTCGATCGACCGCGTCGAGGTCGTGGACGAAGGCGCGGAACCCTCGGAACTTCCGCTCTCGAAGTCGGAACCACCTGTTCGAGATCCCGACGGAGATTCGATTGAAGCGCCCCATGAGGCCCGCGTGGATCGGGGCCGTGTACGCGAAGACGTCGCCCGCCGCGCCCAGCGAGTTCTCGAGCAGTTGATCCACGCTCGGGTAGCAGCACAGCACTCGATTCAACGCGATCACGTCGTGTCGTCGTAGCGGCTCGACGGCGCCGTTGCCCACCGAGAAGGTCGCTCGGTCCGCCAGCCCGCGCTCCGCGGCGAGCGACCGGGCCTCCTCGATGGCTCCTTCCCCCAGGTCGATGCCGTGGGCGCTCGTGGCGCCCCGAGCGAGCGTCGCGAGCGCCAGGTCGCCGACGCCGCAGCCGAGATCGAGCACCGTCCTTCCCTCGAGTCCCTGATCCTCCAGAGCGGCGAGCAGCGATCGCGTGATGTGGGCAGCCGTGCCCCGCTTGCGGGCTCGCGCGGCGTTCTGAGACGCCCACTCGTCGAAGCAACACGCCGGCGGTCGCTCACCCGGATCCACGAGGGCAGTGTGCGTCGCCGTGCTCGCATCCGCAACCGGTATCGTCGGCCGACGTGAGCGAGGATCGCGACAGGATCGACGCGTACCTCCGCTGGCGGGAGGAATCCACGAGCACCCGTGTCGAGCCCTCGCGGTTCGGCACCGCCCTGTTCAACGACGACTTCCCGCTCTTCATCGACGGCAACCTCCTGCGCGTCGAGAGTCCGTTCGATGCGACCGCGGCGCAGCTGATCGCCGAGACGGACCTGCGGTACGAAGGCTTCGCCCACCGCGGGATCATCGTCCCCGACGATGCGGCGGGATCGAGACTGGCCGCGACGCTCGGACCGGAAGGGTGGGAGGTCGACCGACTCGTGTTCATGGCACACCGGCGCGAGGCCGACCGGGAGTCGGACCTCGAGGTGGAGGAGTGCAGCCTCGACGAGGTCTACCCGTTGATGCTCGAAGCGAACCTGCACAGTCACGGCGGCATGACGCCGGCGCGGGCCGAGGCGAACGCCGCCGTGCGGCGAGTCTTCGTCGACGTCACCGGGGCGCGGTTCTTCGTGGCACGCGTGGACGGGGTCCACGCCGGCTTCTGCGAGCTCTACGTCCACGACGGCGTGGCGGAGATCGATGACGTGCACACGCTTCAGCGGTTCCGCCGACGTGGGATCGCAAGGGGGGTCGTGGATCACGCGGTCCGGCGCGCCCGAGAAGCGAGAGCGAACCTGATCTTCCTCATCGCGGACGATGCCGACTGGCCGAAGGAGCTGTACGCGAAGCTCGGGTTCGATCCCGTCGGTAGGTTCTGGCAGTTCACGAAGCCGCCCGAAGGCGAGTCCTACCGGTAGCGCGTCGAAATCCCGGGCGGCGGCCCCGCGTCGACTACGATTCGGAGCCCGATGTCACTGATCGAGTCCGTTCGCGCGCGTGAGATCCTCGACTCCCGTGGGGATCCCACGATCGAGGTGGACGTGTGGCTGGACGACGGCGCATCCGGCCGCGCATCGATCCCGTCGGGAGCCTCGACCGGAGCCCACGAGGCGCTCGAGCTTCGCGATGGAGAACCGAGCCGATTCGGCGGCAAGGGTGTGCTGAAGGCGGTCGCGAACGTCCACGATGCGATCGCGCCGGCCCTCGCGGGGATGGACGCGTACGAGCAGCGGTCGGTCGACCGCGCGCTGTTGGACCTCGACGGTTCGGACGACAAGTCGACGCTCGGCGCGAACGCGATCCTCGGCGCTTCTCTCGCCGTCGCGAAGGCGGCCGCCGACTCGCAAGGGATGCCGCTCTGGCGCTCTCTCGGAGGACCGAACGCGCACGTCCTGCCCACGCCGATGCTGAACGTGATCAACGGCGGCGCGCATGCGGACAACGAGCTGGAGCTGCAGGAGTTCATGGTGATGCCGGTCGGCGCCTCGTCGTTCTCCGAAGCGCTCCGATGGGGGGCCGAGTGCTTCCACGCTTTGAAGAGGATCCTCCACGACAAGGGCCTGTCGACGGCGGTCGGTGACGAGGGCGGGTTCGCGCCGCAGATCGCGACCGGCGCGGAGGCGCTCGAGCTGCTCCTGCAGGCGATCGAGTCGGCCGGCTTCGAGCCCGGCGGTGAGGTCGCCCTCGCGATGGACCCCGCGACCTCCGAGCTGGCGATCGGCGACGGTCGCTACCACCTGGAGAGCGCCGACCGAACCTCGGACGACATGATCGACTTCTGGTCCGGACTCCTCGATCGCTTCCCCATCGTCTCGGTCGAGGATCCGCTGGGGGAGGACGACTGGGAGGGATGGGCCACGCTCGTCGCGACCGCCGGCGGCCGCACCCAGATCGTCGGAGACGACCTGTTCGTGACGAACGTGGAACGGCTGGAGCGCGGTATCCGCGAGCGCGGCGCCAACGCGATCCTGGTCAAGGTGAATCAGATCGGCACACTCACGGAGACCTTGGATGCGATCGCGTTGGCGCAGCGGAGCCGCTTCGGCGTGGTCGTGTCCCATCGCAGCGGCGAGACCGAGGACACGACGATCGCCGATCTCGCGGTCGCGACGAACGCCGGGCAGATCAAGGCGGGCGCTCCCTCGCGAGGCGAACGCACGGCGAAGTTCAACCAGCTCCTGCGGATCGAGGAACAACTCGGCGACGACGCCCGCTACGCGGGCGCCGAACTGCTCGGTGGAGGCGGCGGATAACACGTGCGCATGACGGCCCCTTCCCCTGCCGTCTCTGCCGGCGCCATCCGGACACGAGACGCCTCGCCGCGCCGGCGTCGCCGCGTGCGCCTGACGGCGCGCGCGACCGTCCTGCTGGCGCTCATCGTCGGCGTGCTCCTGCTCTCCGTGGCGCCCGCGCAGATGTACTTCGAGCAGCAGGCGGAGCTCGCTCGGTTCGAGAGGCAGGCCGCGGCGCTGGCGCAGAAGAACGACGCCCTCGCCGCTCGCGCCGAGCAGCTGCGCGACCGTGCCTTCCTCGAGCGCCTCGCGCGTCAGTGCCTGGGGATGGTGAAACGCGGCGAGATCGCGTTCGTCGTGGTTCCGAAGGAAGGCGTGCCGGCTCCTCCCCCGGAGTGCTAGGGCGCGTGCGAGCGAACCTGAGGCGGGTCCCGCTCGCTAGGCCGCGTCCCGCGGATCGAACCTGACCTCGCCCGCTTCGGCGATCATGCGGTAGCCGATGCGGCGGTACACGGCGTTCGACGTCGGATTGTCGAGGTCGGCGTAGAGGAAGCAGACATCGCGACCGCTCCCGAGCAGCCAGCGACTCTGCTCCGCGACGAGGGTCGTCGCGTAGCCGCGTCCTCGCAGCTCGGGTGGCGTGTACACGGGACCGATGCGCATCCCGTTCGGCGTCGCCCCGCCGTAGCCGGAGATCGACACCGGTCGGCCTCCGTCCTCCCAGAGCCATAGTCCCGCATCGTCGGTGGCCGCGAGTCGCGATTCCGCGAACCGGATCTGCCGCTCCGCGTCGTTGTCCCCCGGGAGCGCCTCCTCCGCGAAGGCGACGATCCACGGGATCACCTGATCGCGATCCTCGGGAGTCACCGGGCGGGCGTTCCCCGGGGCCGCCGGGAGGGGCAGGACCTCTCGCAGCTCGTAGACCCCGTGGCGAAGCACCCTCGTGGCATCCAGGGCGTTCTCCGACGTCCATGCGCCGACGAACGCCTCGAGCTCGGGGATCGCGGCGACCACGCCGGGGAGCGCCTGCCTCTCGTCGAGCAGGCGATCCACGAGTGCGTCGAGCGCCGCGTCGTCGGAGGGCTGCGCGAGCACCAGATTGAACGGATGCGTCCGGAGCGCGACGCCGGTGACGTTGTCTCCCTCTGAGACCACCCACAGGTCGAACGCCTCATAGAGATCGGGTCGCAGGACCAGCGTGGCCGAGATCCCGAGGAGCAAGCTGTGCCGGGCCTCGTCGCGCACGAGATACGGGGTCGTCGCCTCTTGGAAAGCCGCGGGGTGATCGAAGCGCCGGACCAGCATGTGTCGAAGGTAGCGCAGCGAGCCCGGGTCGAGGGTCACGGGGGATGACCTGCGGGTTCGCCCGCCGGAGTCCATTGACGGCCCGCTCCGCTTCGCGCACACTGGCGCCTGTCGCGCGGGTTGGCCGCGCCTCGGATGGTCGCGCCTCGCGGCGCGCTGGATGGAAGGGATAGCTCTCATCGCAGAGATCGAAGTCGGCGCGGTGATCGACGGCACCGTGGCCCGCATCACCCCGTACGGGGCGTTCCTCCAGCTCGAAGACGGACGGCTGGGCCTCGTCCACATCTCGGAGGTCGATCGGAACTACGTCAAGGACGTGCACGATCACCTCCGCGAGGGAGACGTCGTCCAGGCGAAAGTCGTCGCGATCAAGGAGGACGGCAAGATCGATCTCTCGATCAAGGCACTCCAGGATCCGGCTCCCCCCCGAGCCCGTCGTGGGTCCGATCCGGAATTCGAGCAGATGCTGAAGAAGTTCATGCGTCAGTCCGAGGAGCGGCTGGTCGACTACAAGCGCGCGGTCGAGCACAAGCGCAAGTAGTCCGTGACCGACGAGCTTCGGGCGGCAGATCTCGAGGCGGTCCGTCAGCAACTCGGCCGCGAGCCCACCACTCCGTTCTCGGTGGTCGCTCGCTGCACCGGCGGCCATCCGCTCGTGATCCGGAACCGGCCGCTTGACGCGGATGGCCGCCCGTTCCCCACCATCTATTGGCTGACGTGTCCCGCCGCGGTGAAGGCCGTTTCGCGGCTCGAGTCCGAGGGGTGGATCGCACGTCTCGGCGACGATCCGGCGATCAGGGCAGGTCTCGACGAGGCACATCGCGCCTATGCGGCCGAGCGCGGGGAGATGGTGCAAGGCGCGGGAGAGTGGGGCGGGGTCGGAGGCACGCGTCGGGGCATCAAGTGCCTGCACGCCCATCACGCGTATCACCTCGCGGGCGGAGACGATCCGGTGGGGCGGTGGACCGCCGAGCGGGTGGAGCCGATCCACGGCACCGAGCCGGCCGGCCGGGTGGCGGCGATCGATCAGGGCACGAACTCGACCCGGCTCCTGGTGCTCGAACCCCGGGGTCCGGGCGAGGGTCCGGTGGAGATCACACGAGACATGCGTATCACTCGTCTTGGCCAAGATGTGGATCGCACCGGCAGGCTCGCTTCCGACGCGATCGAACGGACGCTGCGTACCGTCGCCCGGTTCGTCCGTCGAGCTCGCGCGCTGCGTGCGGAGCGCATCCGTCTGGGAGCCACGAGCGCCGTTCGTGATGCCTCCAACAAGGAGGAGCTCTTCGAGCCTCTCCGAGCACTGATCGGCATCGAGCCGGAGGTGATCGACGGGGAGCGAGAGGCCGCGCTCTCGTTCCTCGGAGGGACGCGAGGACTCGAACCCTCCGACGGACCGTTCCTTCTGATCGACATCGGCGGTGGGTCCACGGAATTCGTGTTCGGTCGGGCGCCGGCGATCGTGGACCACGCGGTCTCCACGCAGATGGGGAGCGTCAGGCTCACCGAGCGGGTCCGGCCCTCCGACCCACCGTCGGAAGACGATCTCCGGGCGTTCGAAGCGGTGGTCGAGTCCCACCTCGACGAGGTCGAGCGAACGGTGCCCGCTCGGGACGCCCGCACGCTCGTAGCGGTGGCGGGCACGGCCACCACGCTCCAGGCCTGCGCGCTCGGGCTCGAGCGCTACGACCCGGACCTGATCCACCGATCCACCCTCACGATCGCGGACGCCGAGCGGACCCTGCGGGAGCTGGCCGCGATGAACAACGCCGAGCGGGCCGCGATCCCCGTGATGCCCACGGGACGAGGCGACGTGATCGTGGCCGGCGCGTCCATCCTGGTGCACGCGATGCGGCGCTTCGGATCGGAGCGGGCGCTGATCAGCGAGACCGACATCTTGGACGGCTTGGCCCTGGAACTGCTGGACGTCCGGTAACCTCGACCGCCGATGTCCAAACGCAGCCGAGATCGCCAGCTCGCCAAGCTCGCCGCCCGACGCCAAGCGGAGCGCGACGCGGCCATGCGCCGGCGCAACCGCATCGTCGGCATCGGGGCGGGCGTGCTCGCGGTGGCCATCGCCGTCGGCGGCCTCGGCGTGCTGCTCGGCGATGACACCGACGCCGCGGCGCCATCGTCGACCCCGTCGACCGGCCCTTCGCCGAGCGCGTCGCCGTCCGCGGCACCCGGCACGAAGACCGGGACGCTCACACCGACCGCTGCCAACGACTCCGGTGAGGTGGCGTGTGGCGCGGAGGTGCCGGCCAATGCAGGGAAGCCGAAACCGCAGTTCGCGGGCCCCCCGCCTATGACGATCGACGGGAAGGCAACCTATACGGCCACGATGGTGACGTCGTGCGGCACGATCGTGATCGAGCTCGATGCGAAGGGTGCCCCGCAGACCGTGAACTCGTTCGTCTTCCTGGCGAACGAGGGCTACTTCGACGGCCAGTATTTCCATCGACTGGACACCTCGATCGACGTGATCCAGGGCGGAGATCCGTCCGGGACCGGGCAGGACGGTCCCGGCTACGCGATCCCCGACGAGCTCACGGGCAAGGAGTCCTACACACCGGGCACGCTCGCCATGGCCAACGCGGGCCCCAACACCGGCGGAAGCCAGTTCTTCATCATCACCGGCCCCGATGGCACCAATCTCGACGGGAACCCGAACTACACGATCTTCGGAAGGATCGTCGAGGGGCTCGACGTCGCCAAGGAGATCCAAGCCCTCCCGATCGTGGACCCGAACGCGACGGATCTCTCCGGCCAGCGCCCGAAGCTCGCCGTCTACATCGAGAAGGTGACGGTCGAGAAAGCCGGTGGCGCGTAGCGGCGTCGCTCAGCTCCCGCCGGGTTCGGCGAGCCAGGAATCGATGCCCTCGAGGATCGCCGACTTGAGATCGTCGTCGGCGAAGGAAGCTCGAACGCCGGTGCGGGCGATCTCCGCCAGCGAGTCGTCGTCGTAGTTCCACGTCTCCGCGGCCGACCGGTAGACGTCGGCGAGCCATGCCCCGAACATCGGTGGGTCATCGGAGTTGAGGGTCACCGTGACGCCGGCGTCGCGGAGCACCCGGAAGGGGTGCTCCGCGAGGGACCCGTACACACCGGTGGCCACATTGGACACGGGAGAGACCTCGAGCGGGATCCCCCTCTCCGCGAGATGCTGGACGAGGATCGGGTCTTCGACCGACCGCACTCCATGCCCGATGCGATCGGGCATGCAGTGCTCGAGCGTCTCCCAGACGTTGCGTGGTCCGGCCCACTCACCCGCGTGTGGCACCGATCGGAGGCCCGCGTCCTTCGCTCGACGGAAGAGAGGGCCGAAGGGAGCGACCGGGGACCGTTCGCTGCCCGCGGCGTTCAACGCCACCACGCCGCGTCCGGCGTACTTCAGCGCGACCTCCAGGGACCGCTCGGCAAGCTCGATGCCCGCGTCGCGCACGAGGTCGGGCGCGACGCGAGCCGTCACCCCGAAGTCGCGCCGGCCGGCCTCGAGGCCGTCCAGCACCGCTTCGATCGGCCCGAACCAGTCGTCGCCGAGACGCGGGGCGTGGTTGCTGGGGGAGAACACGACCTCGGCGTACCGAACGCCGTTGCGCGCCTCGTCTTCGCAGAACTCGTACGCGATGCGCCGGAAGTCCTCCGGCTCGGTCAAGAGGGCACAGGTCGCCGTGTACTGGGCGATGAAGTCGTCGAAGTCCGCGAAGCGCCAGTCCTCGCCGACGAGACCCGAGGGCGCCGTGGTGCGCCCGCGATCCGCGAGCTCCCGGACGGTGGCGATCCGCATCGCCCCTTCGAGGTGGACGTGCAGCTCGGCCTTGGGGAGAGTGGCGAGGTCTCGCATCCGCGGATGGTAGCGACCGCGGGTCGACCGTGAAGGGGTTCGTCGAGCGGGCTGCGTGACCGCCCGGCTACCAGGATCTCCCGTAGACCTGGATGTCGGCCACGCCGCACGTGGTGTCCGTCGCGAACCGGACGCCGCCGCCGTCGATCTCGCGGAGGTAGAAGCAGCTTCCCGAGTTGCTCATCCCGGACACGAAGATCGCGTTGGGGATCGGATGGAGGTGGAGGTACGCCACCCCCGTGACGAGTGGCGTGTCTCCATCCACGTACGTGATGGCCGCCTCGATCGATGTCATCTCCGCGGGATCGGTCGTATAGGTGAGCGTGTCCGTGTAGTAGGCCTTCTCAGCCGCGAATGCGTTGCGGATATCGGACTGCACCGCGCGGTCGTAGGCTCGCGTCCGTGCGCCGAGGAAGGTGGGCAGCGCGATCACGACGAGGACGCCGATGATCATCACGACGATCATCAGCTCGATGAGCGTGAATCCGCGTTCGTCTCTCACGCCGCTTGTATCGGTCACTCGAAGGACCAACATGAGGACCGGATGTCCTACGGAGCGCTAGCATCGAACCAGCCCGGGTGTCGGAACAGGCAGACGACGGCGCCTTAAAAGCGCTTGCCCTGGAAGGGGCGTGTGGGTTCGAATCCCACCCCGGGCACGCGAGAGCGCGCCGTTAGGCCGGATCGCAGGGCTCGGGTGCCCCTGGCGAGCCGAGGGCGACATGCGTCGTAGGATGCCCTCGCATGGACGGTCAACCGCCGCCACCCCCACCGTTCCCACCGGGACAACCCCTGCCCCCGCCGCCACCGGGGATCCCGACCACCTCGGGGGTCCGGCCGCTCGCTCTCCGGCCGATGGGCGTCGGCGAGATCCTGGACGCCGCGATCAGGCTGTACCGCGCCCAGTGGAAGAGCCTGATGGCGATCGTCGCTATCGCGCTCGTGCCGATCACGTTCCTCCAGGCGTTCCTGACGCGAAGCATGGGAAGCCCGCTCTCCACCGAGCCCCCTACGTCCGCGGACATCGACGCCACGCTGGTCACATCCGTCGTCCTGGGGATCATCCAGGTCCTGGTGATCCAGCCGTTCCTCACGGCGGCGGTCGCGAAGGCGTCCGCCGACGTCTACCTCGGCCATGAAGTCGTGGTAGGACCGACCTTCCGCTATGCCGTGTCGCGGATCCACTCGATCCTCTGGATCACGATCCTGATGGTGCTCCTGGTGATCGTCCCCGGCGTGGTGCTCGTGATCTTCGGGGCGCTGGGGGCGGAAGAGGTCGCCATCGTGTTGGGGATCATCACGGTCGTCTTCCTGATCATCGTGTTCGTGCGGTTCGTGTTCGGGTCGACCGTGCTCGTCGTGGAGGGGAAGAAGGGGTCCAAGGCGCTCCGGCGATCGTGGCAGCTCGCGAAGGGCTCCTTCTGGAAGATCGTGGGGACCCTCGTGCTCGCCGGGATCATGGCGAGCGTCGTCGAGAGCGTTCTGTCGATCCCCGGCGCCATCGTGTTCGCGGAGATCGGCCCGGCCGGATGGCCGTTCCTCGCGATCGGGGGCTCTCTGGCGGCGATCGTCACGACTCCGTTCACGACGTTGATCACCGTGCTGCTGTACTTCGACCTCCGGATCCGGAAGGAAGCCTTCGACCTCGAAGTGATGGCGCAGGAGATGTCCTCACCGCGGTGAGGAGGGCCGCCCCCTTTTCCATCGCGCTCGGTCTCGTCATCGGGATCGCCGTCTGCGCCTCGGCGCAGACCTCGATCCCCGCTGAGGAGCTGCGGGAGCGCCTGGCGAGCGCTGAGGCGCTCGCCGAGGCCGGCGAGGCGGATCCGACCCGCGCTCGGATGTCCGAGATCCATGACACGCTCGGCTTCCCGGTGACCGTTCGGATCGGTGGCTGGGCGACGTCGGTCCACGATCCGACGCTCCAGCGGTTGGATGGAGACGAGCCGGGAGACTTCCGCCGGGCAGTCGTTCGGATCGGTGCGCTGCGGGGAGTCCTCGAGCAGGCCGTTGATGCCCGCGCGGTCGACCCCGATGACATCGAGACCGCGCTCGAGGACGCCTACCGGGGTGCGATCCAGGTCGAGCCCGGCCTCGTCGAACGGATCCGCCGAGCGATCATCGAGTTCATCGAGGGCTTCCTGTCGCGGGTGTTCGCCTTCCGGGGAGCAGGCACGCTCGTCGCGTGGGCGGCGATCGCCGCGCTCGGACTGCTGGCGTTCTGGCTGCTGCGTCGCCTGCGGCTCGTTCCCGAGACGTCCATGGAGGCCGGGGGTTCCTCCACGGGCCCCCAGCGAGTCGATTGGATCGCGCGCGCGGAGGAGGCGTTCCGAGCCGGCGACCTGCACGGCGCGATCCACGCCTTCTATCGAGGCTTGCTCACATCGCTTTCGGGACGAGGACTCCTGATGGACGTGCCGGGTCTCACGGCCGGGGAATGCCGATCGACCGTGCGTGTCGTTCGTCCCGATCTCTTCGAGGCCGTCGCGGACGCCACGGGGACCTTCGAGCGGGTGGCCTACGGGGGCGCCTCGCCCGGACCCGACGAGGTCGACACGATGCGAAGAGCGGTCACGCTCGCGAGGTCCGCATGAGCAGACGGATGATCTTCGTCTGGCTGTCGATCATCGTGCTCCTCGGTGTGCTAGTGCTGTTGATGCCTCGCGCCGAATCCGGCGAGTCGACGCTCGCTCTCCGGCGGTTCCTGGCGGGATCGGGCCTCGACGTGTCGGAAGGTGGACCGCCGCCGTCGACGGACGGCACCTACGTCTTGCTGCACGATCTCCGCACGCCGGACGAGGCTCGATCGCTCTTGGACTGGGTGGAGGGAGGGGGCCGGCTCGTCGTCGCCGACCCGGCCTCCGAGGTCGTCGGACTCGCCGGCGCCGAGGCCGGCGAGCCGCTCGGTCTGGTCGGTGCCCAGACCCTGGAGCCGGCGTGCGTCGCGGAGGAAGTGGTCGGCGTCAGGCGGGTCGTCGCCAGGGCGTCGGAGCGGATGCTCCGCGGCGATCCGTTCGTCTCGTGCTTCGGGGGTCTCGTGCTCGCACGCGCGCACGGGAGTGGCAGCGTCGTGTTGCTCGGCGGCTTCACCGCGTTCACCAACGAATATCTGCGGTCGGCCGACAACGCCTTGTTCGCCCTCCGGACGCTCGGTCGCGGGTCGGCGGTGTCGTTCGGCACGCCGACCGCTCCCCAAGGGGGCGTGGGGCCGGTGGGCGTCTGGGCCGCCCTGCCGGGTGGAGCGAAAGCGATGATCGTCGCGATCGTGCTGGCCGCGGTGGCGTTCGCGGCGGTGCGAGGCCGGAGGCTGGGCAAGCCGGTGATGGAGGAGCCGATCACGCCGATCCCGGCCAGCGAGCTCGTTCGGGCCACATCGCGCCTCTACCGCCGTGGCCGGAGCCTCGGCTACGCGGCGGACGTGATGCGGGCGTCGACCCGGGCTCGGATGGGCAGGCGCTTCGGGGTCGGGCCGCATCACGAGGCCCTGCCGGCCGTCGCCGCGAACGCGACCGGGATGTCACCCGATCGTGTGGAGGAGGCACTCGCCGGTCCCGAGCCGAGGACCGACGAGGAGCTGATCCGTCTGGGTAGCCTCCTGGCGGAGGTCGAGACGCGAGCAAGGGGAGGGCCATCGTGACGGAGCCGAGAGAAGCGCTCGAGGCGGTCCGCGAGCAGGTCGGCAAGGCCGTGATCGGCCAGGATCCGGTGGTCTCGGGACTCCTGGCAGCTCTGCTCATGCGCGGTCACGTCATCCTGGAAGGGGTCCCCGGTGTCGCGAAGACGCTCACCGTCAAGGCACTCGCCCGTTCCCTCGACCTGGATTTCTCGAGGGTCCAGCTCGCGCCGGACCTGATGCCCTCCGACGTGACCGGGAACGTGATCTACGAGGGAAGCACCGGTGAGTTCCGGTTCCGGCCCGGTCCGGTGTTCACGAACCTCTTGCTCGCGGACGAGATCAATCGGACACCGCCGAAGACGCAATCCGCGCTCCTGGAAGCGATGGAGGAGCGCCAGGTCACCACCGAAGGGGAGAGCCGCAAGCTTCCCGATCCCTTCCTCGTCGCCGCCACGCAGAACCCGATCGAGTTCGAGGGAACGTACCCGCTCCCGGAAGCGCAGCTGGATCGGTTCTTGTTCAAGCTGTCCGTCGGCTATCCCGGTCGCGATGCGGAGCGGGCCGTCTTGGAGATGCATCACCAGGGGAAGGACCCGCACGACCTCGAGTCGCTCGGCGTCCGGGCCGTCGCCGGAGCCGAGGACCTCCGCGCGGGAGCGGAAGCGGTCAAGGAGGTCCGGGTCGACGACGAGATCGTGAGCTACGTCCTCGACCTCGCGGAGGAGACGCGCCGGACGCCTGCGCTCTCCCTCGGCGTGAGCCCGCGCGGGGCGGCCATGTTGCTCACCGCCTCCAAGGCGTGGGCATACCTCGCGCGCCGGGATTTCGTCACCCCCGACGACGTGAAGACCCTGGTCAAGCCCGCCTGGAGACACCGGGTCGTGCTCCGACCCGAGATCGAGCTGGAGGGTGCCACGGCGGATTCCGTCCTCGACGGCGTCGGGGAACGGGTCGCCGTGCCGCGCTAGCACATGCATCTGCGCCGGCGACTCGTGGGAGCGGTGCTCGCCGCTGGAGCGGTCGCCGTAGTGGCGCCGGGCGATCCGGGTCCCGCGCTCGCGGTGGCTACCGCAGCCCTGGTGGTCGCCGTGGTGTCGGACGTCGTACGTGCCCCTCATCCCGCGACGCTGCGTCCCGGCCGCACGGTCGCGACCGTGTTGCGGATGGATCGCCCGGCACCGGTCGTCCTGGAGCTCCACAATCCGACCCGCAGGACGCTCGCGATCGACGCCCATGACGCCACGCTGCCCTCGATGCACCGGGACCCCCGTCGCCACCACGTCTCGATCGAGCCGGGCGAGTGGGCCGAGCTGCATGCGGAGATCCGTCCGGCCCGACGGGGTCGCGCCCGCATCGGCCCGCTGACGATCCGAACGGGCGGCCCACTCGGACTCGCGGGACGGCAGTCCACGATCTCGCTGATCGACGACGTCAAGGTCTACCCGGCGCTCCGCGGGCGGGCGGAGGTCGAGCTCCGCTTCCGGCACGCGCAGCTGCTGCAGTCCGGATCTCGTGCGACCGCCTATCGAGGCGGGAGCGATGAGTTCGACTCGCTCCGCGAGTACCGTCCGGACGACGAGTTCCGGCGCATCAACTGGAAGGCCACCGCACGTTCACCGCGGACGATCGCCAACGAGTACCGCGAGGAGCACAACCAGCAGGTCGTCATGCTCCTCGACGCGAGCAGAGCCACGGCGGGTCAGGTCGAAGGGGTGTCGCGCCTCGAGCACTCGCTGGACGCGGCGATCGCCGTCGCGGACCTCGCGGCCCGCGTCGGCGATCACGTGGGCGCGCTCGCGTTCGGCCGAGACGTCCAGGCCTTCGTCGACCCTCGCGGCGGGCCGTCCCAGCCGCCCCGCATCTTGAACCTCCTGTTCGACCTCGAGCCAGGACTCCACGCGGCGAACTATCCGCGCGCGTTCGCCACACTGCTGGCGCGGCACCGCCGTCGAGCGTGGCTCGTCCTGTTCACGGATCTCTCCGAGGTGTCCGTCCTCGAGCCGTTGCTGCGTGCGATCCCGGTGCTCGTCTCGAGACATCTCGTGGTCGTGGCGAGCGTCCGCGACCCTGAGGTTGAGGCGCTCGCCACCTCGATCCCCTGGACCTCGGAGGATGCCTACGACAAGGCGGCGGCGGCGGAGTTCGTGACGTGGCGCGATGACGCCGCCGCTCGCATCCGGTCGTTCGGTGCCACGGTGATCGACGCCCAGCCGGGCACGCTCGCGGCGGCGGTCGCCGACGAGTACCTGCGGGTCAAGTCGATGGGCCGGCTCTGACGTCGCGCGGAACCGCGCCACCGATGGCGCCGCCCTGAGTCTTCGGCGCCACGACCGGACGCAGGAGCAGTGCCACGTACGCCACGGCCACGACGGCACCGAGCGCGACCTCGACCGCCGGCACGCCGGTGCGGCCCGTGACGAACCCCTCGATCAGCGCGGCCACCAAGAAGGCAGGGATCACGCCGAGGACCACGAGCACGGCGTCGCGAGCCTCTTCCCCGAGCGCCGTTCCCCGCGGCCGATCGCCCGGTTCGATCAGCGCCCATCCCATCCGCAGGCCGGCGCCGCCGGCGATGCAGATGGCGATCAGCTCGAGGAACCCATGGGGGAGCACGAGCGACCAGAATCGCCACCCCTCGCCGGCGGCCTGGAAGCCACCGGCGAGGAGCCCGATGAAGATCGCGTTCGACGCGATCACGTAGATCGTTCCGATCCCGAACGTGATGCCGAGCGCGAAGGCGAGGAACGCCACCTGGACGTTGTTCTGGAAGATCAGCGCGGAGAGCGCGCCGGAGCCGACCTCGCTCGGGCTCGTTCCCTGTCCGGCGCCCCTGATCGCCTCGCGGGCTGACGACGGCAGCAGCCCGGCCTGCGCTTCCCGAGACCCCGCCACCCACAGATCGGTCGCCAGGATCACGACGGCCATGAGCACACCCACGACGACGATGAAGGGCAACGTCCGGCGGAACACCTCGCGATAGCGCGTCCAGAAGAACCGGGCGAACGATCGAGCCGACGCAGGCGCCGCACCGTAGATCGCCCCGTGGGCTCGACCGACCAACGCGTTCAGATACTGCTCCAACGACGGATCGTGATACCGGGTCTGGACCTCGGCGAGGTGGGACGACGCGCGCAGGTACATGACCACCGTCCCGGAGATTTCCTCGCCGGATCGGCCGCCGAGCGCCCGGTTCCCTCCGGCGGCCCGTTCCTCCAGCTGCGCCCACTCCCGCCGATGCGTTTGGATGTATGAGTCGAGGTCCATCGACTCGAGTCTAGGTGGGAGAGTGAGCCAGGTGAGCAAGCCGGAGCGAACGGTCACTCCCGAAGCCGTGAGCATCACCGTCGACGTGGCGGGCCTCGGTTCGCGGATGATCGCGTGGCTCATCGACTCGCTGATCCAGTCGGCGATCGTGATCCCGATCCTGATCGGGGTCGGCACCGGCGACATCTCCAGCATGGTCGAGATCGTCGTGATCTACGCGGTGCTCTTCCTGCTCGTGTGGGGGTACTACCCCTTGTTCGAGTTCTTCGGGCAGGGACGTACTCCCGGGAAGCGGGCGCAGCGCCTGCGCGTCGTGCGCACAGACGGGCAGCCGGCGGGCGGAGCCGCCATCCTCGTTCGCAACTTGATCCGGATCGTCGACGTGATGCTCCTCCCGTTCCTCGCGGTGATCTCCATGCTCGTCACCTCGCGAGCGCAGCGCCTCGGCGACCTGGCCGCTGGCACGATGGTGATCCGGGAAGGAAGGCTCGTCGCGCCGGAGACGATCGCCCTCCCTGGGGTTTCGAGCCTTCCCGCGGTCGACGCGACCGGGGTGTCGGAGCGCGAGTACGACGTGATCCGGTCGTTCCTGTCGCGACGGGCTTCGCTCGAGTCCTCTGCGAGGCAACGGATCGCCGGACAGTTGGCGGCGTCCGTCCGCGGTCGCGTGGGCTCGGTGCCCGACGGGTTGAGTGACGAGGCGATGCTCGAGGCCGTGTCCCAGTCCTACCGAGGGCGATTCGGCGGTACCGGGGCGCCCGCGTAACTCAAGCATTTCAGCACCGAGCGTCGCCACCCGATACCTCGTGCATGAGCGTGGCGGATCTCTCGGTGCCCATCCCACGGTTCGGCACCCTCCGGTCGGAGGGTTCGTGGCGGTGGGTCGTCCTCGCGTTCGTCTTCGCCTTGAGCGCGACCCTCTGGGCGTTCACGCGGATCCCCATGGCGGGGAGCATGCACGCCTGGAGCTCACAGCAGTGCGTTCGCCTGGAGATGCTGCCACGTGACGTGCCCTGCCAGGTCACGCTGGGGAGGACGCTGAGCGTCTACCTCGCCGCCTCCGCGCTGGTGAGCCTCGCCGCGCTCGTGCCGGCCGTCGTGCTCGCGCTCAGAGGTCGGCGGCTCCTCGCGTTCGTGCCGATGCTCGCGCCTCTCGCGATCACGTTCCTCGCGCATCTGAGTTCGTGGGCATGGTCGTCGTTCTGGGCTCCGTTCGAGCACACCTCGACGCCGCAGCTGTTCCTCGGCCCGTGGGCTCCCTGGACCGCGGGAGGAACACCCTCGTCGGTGTGGCGCCCCGATCACCTACCGGCGATCGCGATGGATGTCCTGTTTCTCTCCGTGCCCGTCATCGTGATGATCGCGTTGTTCCGGCCCGCGAAGACGGTGCGCGCCGGCTTCTCGGGCCGGGCCGTGCTCCTGGCGTGTGCGATCGCCGCGGGAGCCTCGGCGATCATCGAGTGGGGTGCCCACACCGTCCTCGGCGCCGGTCTCTATCTCGAGGGCGGATGGTTCATCCAAGGACTCGTGATGGTGAGCTTCGGTCTTCTGTTGCCCGTCGGCCGGCGGCGGCCCCTGTGGACGATCGCCCCCGTCGCATGCCTCGTCTCCTTGGGAGGGGCGACGGCGATCGTCGGCACGTTGCACGACTACACGGCGTTCACCTATTTCCGCACGGCCGTTCCGCTGGCGCTCATGGGGTTCGCCGGCGCCGCGGCTTCCTCGTTCATTGCCCGTCAGCGGGGCTTCCCTGTCGAGCCCGGTCCCGAGCGATCGAAGCGGTTCCGGCCGATCTCGATCGCGTACGGCGTCGGGTTCGGCGCGCTCGCGGTGGCCACGGTCATGTTCGCCCTCGACCCGCTCCCGTTCCAGCTCGCCACGCCACTTCCCACCTATCTCGGTGCGCGCGATCGCGTGGTCGAGCTCCGTTCTCGGCTGACGCTCGACGAGGCGCTCGGGGTCGCTACCCGGTACCGAGCCGCCCACGGTTCCTTCGAAGGCTTCGATGCCGAGTCGGCGAGCGAGCTCAGCCCCTCGCTGCTCTGGGACGACGGCGTCCCGGGCGAGGCTGCGACGTTCGACTCCGACCTCACCGTGCGGGTCGTCAACTCGACGGAGGAGCGGATCGAGCTGGTGTTGGTGCGGCCCGAGACGACGTACTGCGTGCGGACCAGCACGGCCGCACATCCCACGTACGGCACGGCCGTGACGGGCCGCCCTCATCATCGAGCCTTGACGGCGATCGGGGCGTGCGGAGTCCAGTCGTGGACGCCGGAGCTCCTCCGGCCGTTCCCCATCGATGGGCTCTGCGACGACGCCCCGGACATCGTGCTCTGTCGTATGGCGCAGAAGAACATGCGCGACATCATCGCGTCGCCGACCGGTCCTTTCTGACACGAGTCAGCGGGAGCGACCCACCTCTTCGATCAGGTCCGCTGCCCGCCTCACACCCTTCTGATCTCTGATCCGGTCGCCGAGCTCGTCAAGGTTCGAGCGGAGCGTTTCGTCGGCGAGCAGAGCGTCGACCGCCCCGATGAGCTCGTCGTCGGAGAAGTCGTAGGTCGCGAGCCGCAGTCCGTAGCCGAGCTCGTGCATCCGCTGCGCGTTGTCGTACTGATCCCAGAACAGCGGAAGCACGACCATCGGCTTCCCGAAGTGCAGTGACTCGGTGATCGTGTTGTTGCCCCCGTGCGTGATCACGAGGTCGACCTCGGGGATGACGCTCGTCTGGGGCACGCGGGCCTCACCCCACATGTTGTCCGGGAGCTCGAACTCGTCCGCGCGCGGCCCCTTCGAGACGATGTAGCGATGGCGTGTACCTCCGAGCACGTCGACGAGCCGGCGCATCAGGTCCACGTCCGCCGATCCGAGCGAGCCGAGGGACAGGTAGACGAGGGAGTCGTCGCCGTCTTCGTCGCGGAGCGTTTCGGGCACGGACCACGGCTCCTCGGTGTCGCGGACCGATGATTCGAGACCGTGCCAGGTCGGCGCGAGTGGGTTCGTGCGGAGGTAGTCGACCGCGTCCGGATAGATGGAGAGATTCAGGTGCGGCGACTCGTGGATGAACTCGAGATCGGGCAGGGGCGGCGCTCCCTGCTCGATCATCCATTCGCTGAAGCCGGCCCAGAGCTCCCGATGTGTCCTGTCGTACTCAGCTCGGAACTCCTCCCAGCCCGACGGGTCGTCGACCGGATAGCCGCTGAAGGTCGGAGGCAGGTCCGGATCCTTCATCTCGAGCGGGTTGCAGCTCATGATGCGCACCCACGGCGCGCCGTGCGTGAGCAGCGCCGGGAACCCGCTCACGTTATCCTCGACGATCACGTCGGGCTGCGCGCGGGCCAGGATCTCTCGGAGCTGCGGTTCGCAGAACTTCGCACCCTCGATCAGGGATTCCCAGACCGGCCTGATGAACGTGTCGAGTTTGCTCGATCGTCGGCTTGCGAAATTCGGGTGCGGTCTCGGTGATGAAGTCGGTCCAGAACTGGCCGGCGTCCTGGTCACCGTCGGCGGGCGGCGCGAGGTCGACGAGGTCCTCTTCGAACCCGAGTGGTTCGAGCCGGCCCCTCCACGAGGCTTCGGCGGCGAAGACGACGTGGTGACCTCGTTGCTCGAGGATCTTGCCGATCCCGATGCAGTTGTTCGTGGGCCCGTAGGCGCTCTCGGGCATGAAGACGATCGTGAGCGGGTCGGTCATCCGTTGTCCTCCGCGTCCGGGTGCGTATGCATATCACCCTGCGGAGGTGGAAGCAGTGACTACTACTTCACCAATCGGACCGGCACGAGGCCGAAGTTCTCGCCGCCCTGCGGGTCGAGCCCGTCGGGCGTGTAGCCCTCCCAACGGGCGACCAAGCAGCGAGCGTTCGAATCAGCTTCGCTGATCGGCCTGCCGCACGCCGTCGCGGCCGCCTCGCGGTCCTGTGGACTCCCGCCCCCGAACAGGTCGACGATGAACAATCGCGCGAACCCGATGATGTCGTATTTGTCGACCGCGCAGTTGGTGCTGACGAACATCGCAGGAGTGCACAGATCTCCATTGGCTTGGATCTGGGTCGACGGCCTGTTCACGGGGAAGTAGAGGGGGTTCCCCGCAGCCTTCGCCTCCAAGACATCCCTATCGAGCGCGACGCCGAAATGACCCTGGCCTCGGCACACATATGTGTGTGTATCGCCTTCGATCGCCCCGTAGAGGTTGGAGTCGATCGGAAGGGGCAGCTGGAAGCCTCGCAGCATCCACTCCTCGAACTGCGGGGGGGTCGAGTTGTTGCAGTGCACCGGGGGCGTGATGTCCCAATTCAAGAGGTCCAGCGTTCCCCATTCGGCGTTCGCGAGATCCGGGTTGGTGTGTGGGTTGCTCGAAGAGTTGTTCCACCAGAACCAGCAGATCCGGTCCTCCGCCGCACGTGGATCAGCCGGTGGGATGTCGCAGTTCGCAGACTTCAGGCGGTCCGCGGAGAGCATCAACGGAGCGACCTTCTCCCCGACCCCTGCTCCGCCCCACGATGCTGTGGCCTCGGTGACGACGGCGGTATCTGAGTCGAAGCCGAGCACAGGTGCGAAGAAAAGGGGTCGATCTGTGGTCACGCGAACGGTCACCAGGCCGGCGGGCGAGTCGCAGTTCGGGAAGTAGTGAGGGAACCCGAAGGCGACTGTGGCGCCACTTTGGTTGGCCACCGTGTATTGGTTCGCCTGCGCATTCGCGGACCCGATCCCTTCCTTGTTCCCACAGGACTGGGCGGCTGCGAGTGCGGCGGCATCGGCGGCATTGACGAGCGCGCGCCGGGTGAAGAGCAGTGAGCCCACGTCCACCACCAGCACCATCATGCCGAACAGTGCGATCAGGCTGAGGGTGACGATGACGAGGACGGCGCCTGCTTCGTCGCCTGCGGCCCGTCTGAAGATCCTCTGACGCATCGCTGGTCGCGCCTTTCAAACTACCGAATAGGGGATACCGATAGTCGTACAGAGGTATCCCCCGGCGCATCCCCCAAAAGGACTAGTTGCAGTAGGGAAATGGGGGTAATTCGTGCCGGCGTGGGGGACCTACACTCCGCGGCATGCCTGCACGGAGAGCCGCAACCGACGTCGAGAGACGGATGGCATCGAGTGAACCAGCTGAGTTCCTGCCGACCCGGCGGGCGGCACGCCGACAGGAACCGTTTCACCACCTCGTCGTGCTGGATGCGCTCGACCTCGGTCGAGGTCGCTGGCTGCTCGTACTCGACGCGTCCTCCGGCCTACTGGCGTCCGCGGTGGTCGAGGAGGGGAGGAGCTTCCGCCGGGCGGGTTCCGGAGACGGTGTCGCCGAGGAACTGCTCGCCCGCATCGCGGGGGAGGACCAGTCGGGGACGTTCTCCTTCCGGCGACTCGGCCCCATGGAGCCTTGGATCGGCGAGCGCCCGATCGAGGTCGATCAGTCGAACGAGTCGATCGTCGTGGGTGGTATGGCCGTCGTGAAGCGATCCGTGTGGATGACCCCCGGCAACGAGCGGCCGAGGGTGCTCCCGGCTCATCTCCTGGCGGCCGGCTTCGACGAGATGCCGGCGCCGCTCGGGAACGCGTCCTGGGAGCATCCCGACGGCGTGGCGCCTCTCGTCTCGATCACGAAGTACCTCCCCGAAGCCCGAGACGGCTGGGACTGGTACGTCGAGCTCCTCGAGCGATCGCTCGACGATCGCTCCACCGACGCGATCGAGCCGGCCGCCGCACTCGGTGAGATCACCGCCCGTCTCCACATCGCGCTCGCGACCCCGACGGACGTGCTGCCGGAGCCGACCGTGGCGGCCGACGAGCATGCGGTCGTCGAGGCGCGTCGCACCGCCGAGGCCGACCTCGAGGCTGCCCTCTCGTCGATCGTCGGGGACGAAGGTATGTGGCTCAGGGAGAGCGCGGCGCGGATCCGCGAGGAGCTCGACGCCCTCCAGAGCAGGGAGACCGTCTCCATCCCGATCCACGGCGATCTCCACGCCGGTCAGTTCCTCATGTGGGAGGGTGGCCTCGCGGTCTCGGATCTGGACGGAGATCCGCTCGGTCCCGGCACCTTCGCCGGCCCTCCGGCCCGCGACGTCGCCTCTCTCGTGCAGTCTCTCGATCACGTGGGCAGGATCGTGGAACGGCGGCGAGGGGGATCCGTCGCGAGCTGGATCCACGACGCGTCCGATGCGTGTCTCCGCGCATATCGAAGCGAGCTCGCCGATCGCGGAGCTTCTTCGTTGTTCGACGAAGAACTGTTTCGTCCGCTCCGCGTCGCTCAAGAGCTGCACGAGCTCGTCTACGCCGAGAGATACCTTCCCGGCTGGCGCTACGTCCCCGATCACGCGCTCCCGGCGTTGCTCGCGGAGTCGAGGTGAGGCGGCTCGCGCTCGTCATCGGCCTCGCGGCCTGTGTGATGGTGCCATCCCTTCTGTTCCTCGGGCGATACGCCGTGTCCGGGAAGGGTGTGGCGCCGGCCGGCAGCGACACGCCGCAACACGTCTGGCGGTCCGAGGTGGTCGCCGGGCTCGGCCTCGAGGCCCTGCCGGCCTTCGAGGGCGGATCGCAGGCGTTGAACACCAACGCGGATCGTCCGGGGTTGCCGCTCGTGCTCTCCACCCTGTCGGCCATCACCGGTGCCGATGTCCGCGATCTCGCGTACGTCCTCCCGGCCGTCGCTGCGGCCGCCATCGCGCTGGCGGCCGCGGCGCTCGCCGGCGCCATCCCGGGTGTGCCCGGATGGGGGATCGCCCTCGCCGGCGTGGCGACCGGTGCCTCCGTCCACGTGGCCCTCGCCGCGAACGGCTACCTGGACCAGCTCCTGGTCGAGCCTCTGTTGCTGATGGCAGCCGCCTGCGCGCTCCGCGCCGCCGCCGGCGGCGCTGGGCGAGCCCTCGGAGCCGCGGCGCTCCTCGCGTCGTGGCTCGTGCACTGGCAGTTCGCGCTCCTGTTCACGGTGCTCCTGGGGATCGTGGCGCTCGCGTCCTTGCCGGCGTCGCTCCGCGATCGCCGGCAGGGACGCGAGCTCGCCGAGACCGCGTCGGGACGCGTGGGGACGACCGTCGCCGTCGGCACCGGCCTCGGGATCGGAGCGCTCCTGCTCGGGACGCCCGGGATCCCGCGCGCACCGATCGGTCTCTCGCGCGGTTCCGTGGAGCGACACCTGTCGGCGCAGCTCCCCGGATATCGTCTGCCCGCGGCCGCGGCCGCGGCCGTGGTCGGCGGCGCGTGGCTGGTGGCCGGTCCGAAGGAGGAGTCGCGTCGGCGCGCCGCGTGGCTCCTCGTCCCCTGGGCTCTCGTCCCGGTGGCGGCGGCGCTCGCCTCTCTCGCAGGTCGCCCGGTGCCGTTGCCACGCGCCATGTCCTTCGCGCTGGCGATCCCGGTCCTGGGCGCGCTCGGTCTCGTGGCCGCGGTCGTCTGGGTGCGCGGACGGTTCGGGAGCGTGGCCACCGTCGTGGTCGCCGTCGTCGCGGTCCTGACGTTGATCTTCTCCGTGACGTTCGCCTGGGAGACCTGGCGGACGAGGAGACCGTGGAGCGGTGACCGATCCCTCGCAGAGTTCCACACGCTTGGCCGGTACCTCACCGACGCGGATCGTCCCGCGATCGTCGTCGTCGACGAACGCAGAGTGGAGGGGGACTTCGGGACCGTGCCGGTGATGCGGCGGATCCGAGCGGAGCTCCCAGCTCAACTCGCGCTTGACACGACGGTCTACCTCGGCGACCCGGAGCTCCTCGCCGAGGGGAAACCGACCCTGCGTCCGGAGGTGGTGGGTTTCGACGAGATCTCCCGGGAGACCTGGCGGGCTGTCAGTCCCCTGCGTTCGCAGGATCCGACCGTCGTGATCCTCCGATCCCATCAGGCCGGCTTCGCCCGAGCACTCGATGCGCACCCCGAGTGGAGGACGAACGGGTGGATGGCCGTCGTCTCAGGTCCCCCGCCTCCGGCCGGGCGTCCCGTTGCTCCGGAACGACCGTCGGCTCCGCTCCTCGCGATGTGGTGGGCGGCCTCGCTCGCGGTGATCGCGCTCGCGGGCGCCGGGTGGGCCGTTCGCTTCGGAGATGGATCCCTCGCCTTGCGCCTCGCGCTGGCACCGGCCGCGGGTCTGGCGGCGCTCGTCGTTGCGGGCCTCGTGGTGGAGCGGCTCGGTGTGAGGACGGGCGGTGCGGGTGGAGTCGTGATGGTGATCGTGGTGTCCGCGGCGGGAGCGATCATCGCGATCACCCCTCGGTCGACTGGGCCTTCGGGCTGAGGCGCGATGCGTTACCGTCCGAGCACGCGCGAGACACACGAGACACCCGCGAGACACGCGCGAGGCACGAAGGAGGCGGCCGGACCGTGGCCACACGCCAGGAGGCGATCGACACCCTCGAACGCGGTCATGCCGAGATCCGGCGCCTCACGAAACAGATCCCGCCGCATTGGATGGCCAGGCCCGGCGTGGGCGGCGGGGAGTGGACGCCCAAGGACGTGCTCGGGCATCTCTGCTTCTGGGAAGAGAAGGTGCTGGAGGCGCTCGCCTCGTGGGAAGCGGGCGAGCGCGCGCCGATCGACCGCGAGATCTATGCCGGTTCGATCGGGGCGATCAACGCGGCCGGTGTTCGGGCGCGATCGAGGCACACGCTCGCTCGGGTGCTCCGGGATTGGGACAACGTGCACGGGGAGCTGATCAGGGCCCTCAGAGGGATGTCGGACGCCCGCTGGGAGAACCCGGCGACGCCACGTGGTCGGAAGTCGCTCGGGCATCGGATGGGACAGCTCCTCGTCGGACGTGGTCCGTTCGAGCATGACGACGCGCACGTCAAGGATCTGAAGGAGTTCGTCGAGGCGATCCCGGAGGCAGAACGGTCGGGCGTTTCGCGCTAGGCGTGGACGATGACCGGTGTGCCGTACCGCAGCAGTGGGATCAGTCGGTCCAGCGTGGCCTCGGACACACGGACACAACCGGCGCTCGCGCTTCGTCCGATCGACGACGGGTTGTTGGTGCCGTGGATCGCGAGCTGATTCCCGCCGGTCCAACCTGCGGGAAGTCGTGGCTGGATGCCGCTGATGCCGAACGCGAACGTCCCGTACGAACCGCCGGAGAAGGGCACGCGGTCGGTGACGAAGTACTCACCGATCGGCGTCGGGGTGCTGGACGCGCCGGTCGCGCCGGGAGCTCGGAACAGCACCTTGCCGAACTTCCGAACCGTGACCGAGTGCTCCGAGAGGTCGACGTGCACCTGCACCCGTGTCTCGTCTCGCTTCAGGCCACCGAGTCGGATCCAGCCCTCGCGCCGGGGCCACGTGTAGGGGAGCTCCACGAGCCCCCAGCGACCGTCGCCCGACACGGTCTCGACCCACGCGACGATCGGGATCCCGTAGTACTTGGAGCCCGCGGGGACGACGCCGATCTGCGCAGCGCCCGCACGCGGACGAGCGTAGGCGGGGAGCGTGTGAGGCACGTGCACGAGGACGTTGACCCAACGGCCGATGCGCTCGGCGGCACGCACGATCTGGACGGGGTCGGGGCGGATCCCGGTGACCGGCAGCTCGAAGCCACGTGGCCGGGCGGTTGCGACGACCGTGACCGCGACGGTGTCGCGAAGCGGAGCATGGGAGGCGCCCGCCTGCGCGCCGACCATGTTGGCCGCCATCGGCGTGAGGAGCCCGACGGCCAAGGTGAGGACGATCGCGAGCTTCGAGAGGTGAGCGTGGCGCCGCATCCTTTCCTATCGACGGCTCTCTTCGGGTACCTAAGTCGAGGTAGTCGATTGTCCGCCTCACGCCGCCCGCCGTAGGCTGGAATCGGTCCCGACACGAAGAGGAGCAGGCCGGATGAACGCGATGGATGCGATGCGTGAGACCGCTCGTGAGCTGGTCGCCCCGGGGAAGGGCATCCTGGCGGCCGATGAGTCCAGCGGGACGATCAAGAAGCGGTTCGATCAGATCGGTGTCGACTCCACGGAGCAGAACCGCCGCGACTATCGGCAGCTGTTGTTCACCACACCGGGGCTCGGCGAGCACATCTCCGGGGTGATCTTGTTCGACGAGACGATCCGCCAGTCCACCGACGATGGGACGCCGCTGACCGAGGTGCTGGAGAAAGCAGGCGTCATCCCCGGGATCAAGGTCGACGCGGGGGCGAAGCCGCTCGCCCTGCTCGAGGGCGAGACGGTGACGGAGGGCCTCGACGGCCTGCGCGAACGGCTGACCGAGTACCGGGAGCTCGGCGCCCGGTTCGCGAAGTGGCGGGCGACGTACTTCATCGGCGACGACCTCCCCACCGACTTCGCGGTCCTCGCCAACGGGCACGCCATGGCACGGTACGCGGCGCTCTGCGAAGAAGCCGGCATCGTGCCCATCGTGGAGCCCGAGGTGCTGATGGATGGGGA
This sequence comes from uncultured Actinomycetota bacterium, assembly GCA_963750945.1. GTDB lineage: Bacteria > Actinomycetota > UBA4738 > UBA4738 > HRBIN12 > JAJNBA01. The sequence continues at coordinate 349,176 of CAVVSH010000015.1, forward strand.
TCACGACATCGCCGCGTGCGAAGCGGCGACCGGGCGCGCGTTGCAGGTCCTCTACGCGCAGATGTCCGATCACCGGGTCGATCTCTCCGCGACGCTGCTGAAGGTGAACATGGTGGTTCCCGGGAAGGGCGCCGCGACGCAGGTCGACGACGCCACGATCGCGGAGGCCACGTTGCGCACGCTCCTCGCCCACGTCCCCGAGGAGGTGCCGGGGATCGTCTTCCTGTCCGGCGGGATGACGGACGAAGAGGCGACGAGTCGGCTGAACGAGATCAATCGACGGGGCGGCGCTCCGTGGGCGATCTCGTTCTCCTACGGTCGGGCGCTCCAGCAGGGTCCGCTCAAGGCGTGGGGCGGAAGCGCATCCAACGTCGAGGCGGCACAGGCTGCCCTCGCGCATCGGGCGCGGATGAACGGGCTGGCCCGGGACGGCGAGTGGTCGCCGGCGATGGAAGAGTCGGCCGCCTGAACCTCCCCGGGCCCGTATCGGGGATGGGGATGGGGTCCATCGCAGCGGGGCAGCGGCGCGTTCCCATCTCCCGGACGATAGGGTCCGCCCGATGAAGATCCTGGCGATCGGCGGCACGCGGTTCTTCGGACGCGCGTTCGTGGAGGAGGCGTCGCGCCGCGGCCACGAGGTCGCAGTGTTCCACCGCGGGGAGTCGGAGCCGGCGGATCTCCCCGACGTCGAACACCTCCACGGCGACCGGAAGGAGGGTCTGGGGACCCTCGGCGGGAGATCGTGGGACGCCGTCCTGGACACCTGCGCCTTCGTCCCGCGGGACGTCAGTGAGGTCGCGGAAGCGATCGGCGATCGCGTCGGTCATTACACGCTGGTCTCCTCGCTCTCCGTCCATCCCGACGACCTCCCGGCGGGTGCCAACGAGGACACGCCCACGCACCAGCCCGCGGATCCGGACACGGAGGAGGTGACCGACGAGACCTATGGGCCCCTGAAGGTGGCGTGCGAGGCCGAGGCCTCGGCCACATTCGCGGGGCGACTCCTCGTGATCAGGCCGGGCTACATCGTGGGACCGCACGACCCGACCGATCGCTTCACGTACTGGGTGCGGCGGGCGGCGGCCGGCGGCGAGATGCTCGCCTCCGGCCCTCCCGATGCGTCGATCCAGGGGATCGACGCACGGGACCTCGGGACGTTCGTGCTGGACCGGATCGAGGTGTCCGACACGGACACCTACGGTGTCGTCGGACCCGGGGAGCCGGCGACGATGGCCGACGTCCTCGGGTCGGCCCGTTCCGCGGGCGATGCCGACACGACGTTCGTCTGGGCCGATCAGGACTGGGTGCTCGGCCTCGGCGATCGGTACGAGACATGGTTCCCGATGTGGCACCCGCACCTCCCGGGGTTCCACGCGTACGACGCGAAGAAGGCGACGGCGGCCGGGCTGCGGCCACGGCCCTTCGACGAGACGATCGCCGACACCCTCGCGATGGGATCGGGAGCGTGGGTTGCCGCTGCTCGGCGCCGGGATGACGCCGGAGAAGGAGAGCGAGCTCCTCTCGGAGTGGCGCACGCACGCGGGATGAACGCGGGCTACTGCAGGTCGCGCGCGGTCGTCCGCTCCCATCGCCGCTCGGCGACCCGTTCGTCCCCGTCGAAGACCTCGAGCTCGATCTCCAGGTGCCACCGCTCCGGATCGGATCGGAGCATCGCCCGCGACTCAGTCCGCACGGAGGCCTCGTCCCACGACAGGACGAGCGAGGCACCTGCGCTCGCCCGGCTGGTGCCGGGTTCGTGTGAGCCGGCGGTGATCTCCCCCCAGTAGTGATCGGATCCCTCGGCGAGCCCGTTCCTCCCGCGGACGCCGCCGTGGTCGATCGAGACGCTCCGCTCACGCGCGAGCACGTCTTCATGGATCTTCCACGTGACCTGCTCGGGCAGCGATGGCTGGGGCTCGCCCGGCGCGAACGTGGGCGGCTCCAGGACCGGTGGCCCGTCCAGGACGGGCAAGACGAGGGTGGAAACGGCGCGATCGATCTCGATCGTGCCGGCGAAGGGCGGAGGCCACGAGGACGGGAAGTCGCTCCCGGCGAGGTCCAATCGGATCGTGTGTCCCGGCTCGAACACGTACGCGGTCGCGTCCAGTTCCACCGTCGCCGTCACGTGTGCACCCGGTCTGACCGGCTCCGGCTGCTCATCGGAGTCGCGATGCGTCAGGTTCAAGATCCCGCGCGTCACCATCGCCGACCGGCCGTCGGGGGCGACATCGCAGAGCTTCGCCGACACGAATGCCACCGGCACGGATGCGGCGACCGAGAGCTCGACCCGGGGGCGACCCATGATCTCGGTCTCCTCGGTGACCGGCCAGTCGTAGACGAGCGAGAACGCCTCGTCGGGCCGCTGGTCCCACGGCAGACCGAAGGGCAAGGTCGCGGCGCACCAGATCGACGCGGTGACGCCCACGTCACCGCGGATGTCGAGGACGTCCCTCGCGGCCGTCTCTCTGGCGGTCTCGCCCGCAGCCGATCCGCCTGACGCCACAGCCGAGCCGAGCCGACGGTGGTCCTCGGCGAGCCGTGCGGGCGGCCACGTCGGCTCGGCTCGCCATTCGCCGGCGTACGTGTCGACGTCCGGCTGCGGGTCGGTCCATCGCCGCACGAAGATCGAGATCGGCGGTTCGACGTCGATGCTCGTGTCGCGACCGAGCCATCGTTGCCACCAGTCGATCATCACCGGGACGTGATCGATCCGCGGTCCCGGCATCGACAACCGCGGGCTCATATGGCTCCAGGGTCCGAAGAGGATCTTCTTCGGCGACTGGAGCCGCTCGAACGCGCGGAACGCCATGTTGCGATAGCCGTCGGCGTGCCCGGCGATCACCAGGGTCGCCGCTTCGATCCCGGCGTAGTCGTAGAAGACGGATCCGTGCCGCCAGTAGTCGTCATCGTTCTGGTGCTCGAGCCATCCGAGCTCCCACGGATCGTTCGCCTCGATCCGCCGATGCCACTCTTCGCGCCAGCCCTCGCCGTACACGGAGGGCACCGGCGGCAGCGCGATCAACGCCACCATGTAGGCGGGATAGTCGAGGAAGTCGATCCCACGCCGAACTCCGCCGCCGTAATGGACGTCGTCGGTGTAACGGCGGTCGGTCGCGTAGATCGGGATGATCGCCTTCAGGGCCGGCGGGCGGAGCGCGGCGACCTGGAGGGAGTTGAACCCCGAGTAGGACGTGCCGTACATCCCCACGTTGCCGTTCGACCAATCCTGTGCCGCCAGCCAGGCGATCGTCGCGACATGGTCCTGGAGCTCCCGCTCCGTGTACTCGTCCACCGCGTTCCCCTCGGAGGAGCCGGTGCCGCGGACGTCGGCACGGCAGACCGCGAGGTTCCCCTCGTCGCAGAGGCGTCGATAGATCGCGGTAGCGTCCGAGAGATCGTCCTTGCGATACGGGCGGGCCTCGAACACGACCGGCCAAGGCGGAGGCGTCTCCGGGAAGTGGAGGGTGACGGCGATCCTCACCCCGTCGTCCATCTCGAGGAAACGTCGCTCGTCGGGCATCCGCGAACGGTACCTGCCGGGTACCCCTGACGCATGACCCGCGACCAGCACGTTTGACGACGCCGCCCGCTCGGCGGGAGGGTGAAGGTTCCCCCGACCCATGGAGGTGCAGGCCGATGCCTCAGATCGACCGGCGGACGTTCCTTCGAGGATCCGCAGCGACCGCAGGGGCGGTGATGCTCGGCGGTCCATTCCAGGGTTTCGTGGCGAGAGCAGCGAACGCGGCGACGATGGCGGCACCGTCGTTCCCGCTCGGCCCCGTCGAGGACATGCGCGACGGGATCGTTCGACTGTGGCTCCCGAAGGGGTTCCACTACCGCTCGTTCCACGACACCGAGACGCCGGTGACGCTTCCCGACGGGACGCTGCTTCCGGGACGCCACGACGGGATGGCGGCGTTCCCCGGGCCTGGCGAGAACCTGTACCTCGTCCGCAACCACGAGGTCAACGCTCCGGGCAACGCGTTCGGCCCAGGCACGCCGTACGACGCGATGGCCAGGGGCGGGACGACGACGATCGAGGTGACACCGAAGGGAAAGGTCGTCGACGCCTTCACGAGCCTCAACGGGACCCAGATGAACTGCTCCGGCGGTCCCATGCCGTGGGGGAGCTGGGTCACGTGCGAGGAGACGGTCAACGGGCCCGACGTCGGCGCGGACTTCACCGGCGTTTCGAACGTGCCGCTCCAGCAGCCTCACGGGTTCATCTTCGAGGTCCCGGCAGGTGGTCAGTCGACCCGTCATCCGATCACGAGTGCCGGCAGGTTCGCCCACGAGGCCGTCGCGTTCGATCCGAACGACGGGATCCTGTATCTGACCGAGGACAACTTCGCCTTCCCGTCGGGCTTCTACCGCTACATCCCGGACACGAACCCGATGGACACCGGATCCTTCGACAACGATGGCCAACTCCAGATGCTCGCGGTCGTCGGTCAGCCGAATCTCGTTCTCGCCGCGGCGCAGACCGCGGGTGCGACGTACGACGTCGAATGGGTCGACATCGAAGATCCGGCGCCCAGGTTCCCCTACACCCCCGGGCAGGCGGCGCCGACCACGAACGACCAGGCGCTCGTCTACGTGGGGGACCAGGGGAGGGCGCAGGGCGCCGCGTTCTTCTCGCGCCTGGAAGGATCCGTCTACGAGGACGGGGTCGTCTACTTCACCTCGACGCAAGGCGGAGGCACCGCTCCGCCCGGACCGAACTCGGTGACGGGATACGGCAACGGAACCGGGCAGGTCTGGGGGTACCGGGTCGAGGACCAGGTTCTGGAGTGCGTGTTCCAGTCTCCCGGCGCAGCGGTGCTGGACTTCCCCGACAACGTCACCACGAGCCCGCGGGGGACGCTGATCCTCTGCGAGGACAGCACTGGCGAAAACTTCATCCGCGGCCTCACGAGGGAAGGCGAACTCTTCGACATCGCGTTGAATCAGCTGCGGAGCGCGGGGGGGAACGCGAGGTTCGGAGACGAGTTCGCCGGATCGACGTTCAGCCCCGACGGCTCGACGCTGTTCGTGAACATCCAGGCGGGCGCCGGGATGTCGTTCGCGATCTGGGGGCCGTGGGCAAGGATCGGCGTCTGATCCGCGACCGCACCTTCGGAAAGGGGGAGTGTGAAGTGAAGCGAACGAGGATCAGGCTCCTGCTCGTTGCGACCATCGTCGCGCTCGCGGTGCCGACATGGGCCGGACAGGGCGTGGTGGCGCAGGAGGCATCGGAACGACCCACGCGTGTCCTGATCGTGTTGTTCGACCAGATGTTGCCGGAGTACGCCGATCAGTTCGACATGCCGAACTACCGGTCGCTCCGCGACGCGGGAACGAACTTCAAGCGCGCGTACCTGGGTTACATGGCCTCGGAAACGGTGATGGCGCACAACGTGATCACGTCGGGGCAGCTTCCCAAGCACATGGGGTGGACCGATGAGGCGTATCGCGACACGGAGAACCTCTTCGGGCGCGGCACCGATGCGATGCACATCACCGGCGACCTCAGCCTCGCGGACTTCGGGACGCTGATCTCGCACGAGGGCTACCCGAAGCTCGCCGACTACCTGCACGGCGCGTTCCCGGGGACGAGGTTCATCGCCGTGGGGGAGAAGTCGTACGCGGTCGAGTCCGCGGTCGCTCCGACGGGCGATATCGGCGTCCGGATGTCGGGCCGCTCCTCCAGCACCTTGGACGCCTGCGGGCTCGAGCTCGGGGGCAGGTATCGTCAGCCGGCGGGCAAGGCGGTGCCCACCTACCTCTCGCAACCCTTCTGCGGGCGGTACTTCATCAACTCCGCGGACGCCCCGTTCGACTACGGCACCAGGGCCGCATTCCCGTCATGGATCTATCCCGAGGACGGCAATCGCTTCTTCCCGGGAACCGACGCATCCGCCCTCGCAGGGCACACGGGCGGGGACGTATGGGTCGCGGATGCCGCGATCGAGATGATGCAACAGGAGCCGTGGTCGGGCATGTTCGTCACGCTCGGCGGGATCGACAAGGCGGGCCACATGTGGGGTGCCCAAGCGGATGCCGCCACCTTCACGGGCGACTGCGATGCGGAAGACCCGGTGGTCGCGGGTGCCGCGCAGACCCACGTTCGATGCGCCGCCGAGATCGCGGACGAACAGCTGGGACGGATGCTCGAGGCCGTCGCGGCTCTCGACGAGGCCGACGGCGGGGAGACCCTGGTGGTGCTCACTGCTGACCACGGTGCGACGTACGGCGAGGACTTCTACGGGAAGACGGGTCCGGTCGGCATCAGCAACAGCAACTGGTACTACGCGCCGGTCGGGGTGTTCGACGCGGGTTCCCTCGGGGCGTTCGTCCCGGCGACCGACCCGCTGTACAACCTGCCGTCGCCGGCGCTCCAGCCCTTGATCGACACCGGGAACGTCCAGTTCTCCTACCAGTCGACCGCGATCGAGACGTGGCTGCTCGATCACTCGGTTGCGAAGAAGCGAGAGGGCTCCGCCGCGATGCTCGAGATGCCGGGCGTGATCGCGTCGTATTGGCGCGACGGCGATCGGTTCCGGCTCTTCGGGACCAACACGATGACGGGACCGGAGAAGGCATGGTGGAAGCAGCACGGGCAGGAGCTCGTCGACAGCATGGCCGCGGCGAACGGTCCGGATCTGATCGGCCTCCTGCACGATCGCGTGAGTTACGGCGTGTACGGCGACCACGGCGGGGCGCAGCGGTCGGTCCAGCGTGTCCCGATGGTCTTCTGGTCGCCGAGCCTCGCGTTCGAGAACACCACGGGCGCGCCGTTCAAGACGATCGACGTGATGCCGACGATCCTGGATGTCATGGGGATCCCGGAGACGTCGCCGACCGACGGAACCGCCCGCCCGCTGGAGTAGAAGGAACCTCGCATAACGCGCCGGAGGCGCAGCCTCCGACTCGCTCCCACCAGGATAGGGTGCGCGCATGGCCAAGGTCGGGCATGGCCCGATGCTCGCGAAGCTCGAGCCCGATATCCCGCGCGGGCCCGGCTGGACCTACGAGCCGAAGTGGGACGGGTTCCGCACGATCGTCACGGTCGGTGACGAGATCCGGCTCGACAGCCGCACGGACCGGCCCATGGTGCGCTTCTTCCCGGAGCTCGTCTCGTTGCTCGAGGAGCGACGCGACGGACCGTTCGTCGCGGACGGGGAGATCGTCATGGTGCGCCCGGGCCGGCTCGCGTTCGACGAGCTGCAGCTCCGGCTGCACCCGGCCGAATCGCGCGTCCGCAAGCTCGCCGCGGAGATCCCCGCCAGCCTGATCCTCTTCGACCTGCTTGAGGAGGACGAGGAGAAGCTCGGGCCGAAACCGCTCGCCGAGCGGCGCGACCGGCTCGCGACGCTCTCGAAACGTCTCCATGTACCGCAGGCGGCCGAAAGTCTGGACGATCTCGATCCCGGACCGGAGCTCCTGCTCACGCCGTGGACGGACGATCTCGGTGTCGCGGAGCGCTGGTTCGCGGACGAGGCAGGCCTCGGTCAGGACGGCATCGTGGCGAAGCGCGACGATCAGCCGTACCTCCCCGGAGCCCGTGGGTGGGTGAAGGTAAAGCATCGGAAGACGGCCGACTGCGTCGTGGGCGGCTACCGCGTCGCCAAGGGTGGCGAAGGCGTCGGCTCATTGCTCCTGGGCCTGTACGACGACGACGGCAGGCTCCACTACGTCGGACACACGTCATCGTTCAAGGCGAAAGAGCGGCGCGAGATCCAGGAGCTCCTCCGGCCGCTGGAGGAGGGAGCGGAGAGCTTCGCCGGCGCGCGAGAGCCGGGGGGGCAGAGCCGGTGGTCGGCGGGCAAGGACACGGCGTGGGTCACGGTGCAGCCGGTCCTCGTCTGCGAGGTCGCGTTCGACCGCATCCAGTACGGCCGGTTCCGGCACGCGGCGACGTTCCTCCGGTGGCGTCCCGACCGCGAGCCGGCGACCTGCACGTGGGCTCAGCTCGGGGAGTCGCCACCCTCCTGGGGCGAGGAAGGTTCCTGAGGCCACTGGACCCCTTCCCAGGGGTCGTAATCGACCTCGAGAGCCTCTTGTGCCGGACGGTCCGCTTCCGGGACGTTCCGTAGGTTCACACGGATCCGGGTCCATGTCGTGCTCCGCCCGCGCATCGGATCGACCATGACATCGGTCGGCTCGAGGTGCGGCACGACCTCCGGGTACTTCGCCTTCCACCGCTCCAGTCCCTCCATCGCCTCCCGCTCGCTTGCGGCACGTGCGATCTCGATCAGCGGCATGCGCGTGCGACGGCGACCGGTCGGTCCGCTCGTCTTGCCGGGCGCCGGCGGCGGCACGGAGCCCTTCTCGGCCGGGTCCCTCTTCACCCGGCGCCTCGAAGGTTGCGCGCGGACGGGCTCGCCTTCGGCCTTCGGGAAGTGCGGCGGGTACGGCGCCTCTCCCTGTCCCTCGCGCGCCTGACGCTCGGAAAGCTCGAGGGCCGGCTCGAGCGTGCCCACGTGGTCGTCGACCTCTGCGCCGGGGTCGCCGAGGCGCCGGAGCCGCTCGGGGACGGTCCGCAGCGTGAAAGTCTCGGGCTCCACGCCCGGCACCTCGTTCCACTCCAGCGGCGTCGACACCCGCGCATCCGGCACCGGACGGACGCTGTACGCGGAGGCGACCGTCCGATCGCGAGCGTTCTGGTTGTAGTCAAGGAAGACACCGTGACGCTCTTCCTTCCACCACTTCGTCGTCGCGATGTCGGGGAGGCGGCGCTCGACCTCGCGAGCGAGCGCGAGCGCCGCCTTCCGGACGTCGGTGAAGTCCCACTCGGGGCGGATCCGCACGTTCACGTGGATCCCCTTCTTGCCGCTCGTCTTGGGGAAGCCCATGAGGCCGTGTTCCTCGAGCACGTCTTTGGCGGCCATCGCCACTTCCCGGACGTGCTCGAACGGCACCCCCGGCATCGGGTCGAGATCCATGCGGAGCTCGTCCGGATGGTCGACGTCGCCCGATCGCACGGGCCAGGGATTGATCTCGAGGCATCCGAGTGTCGCCGCCCACGCGAGGTGGGCGGTGTCGGCCATCACCGGCATGTTGGCGGTCCGGCCGCTCGGGAAGGTGATGAGGGCCGTCTCGACCCAGGGCGGCGCACCCTTCGGCAACCGCTTCTGATAGAAGCCCTCCCCGGCCGCCCCGTCGGGGAACCGGTGGAGCGTTGTCGGCCGGTCGCGGCAGCCGACGAGCGCGGCGTCCGCGACCTCGACCCAGTAGCGCACGAGGTCGAGCTTCGTGATCGGACCATCGGGAGCGTCGGGGAAGTACGGCTTGTCGGGGTTGGTCACCCGGATGTCCCGGCCCGCTACGTCGAGAGTCTCGGCCTTCGTCGCCACGCGTCCACCGTACCCTGGTCCCTGTGACGGACGTCATCGAGACGGAACGACTGCGCCTGCGCCCGTTCGCGGACGATCTCTCCGACCTCGACGCGCTCCACGAGATCCAGTCCGACTCCGCGCACATGCGCTTCTACCCGCACGCGTTCAGCCGCGAGGAGTCCCGCGCGTGGATCGAGAAGTTCCTCGATCGGCAGGAGCGCAACGGCTACAGCCTGTGGGCGATCGAGGACCGCGAGACGGGGGAGTTCCTCGGCAACTGCGGACCCGTGCCGCAGATGGTCGACGGGATCGAAGAGGTCGAGCTCGGGTGGTCGGTCACGCCACGCCGCGCTCGTCAGGGGATCGCGACCGAGGCGGCGGCGGCGTGGCGCGACCGGTGCCTGGGTCCGCTCGGCATGGATCATGTGATCGCGCTGATCCGCCCGGAGAACGTGCCGTCGCGCGGCGTCGCGGAGCGCATCGGCATGACGGTGTGGAAAGAGACACGTCATGGGAGCCTCGGGTGGGTCCACCTCGTCTATCGGATCGACGCAGCAGCACGTGACGCGCCGGATGACGCGGCGAAGAGCTCTTAGTCGCTGACCTCGATCCGATCGATCACCACGTCGTCGACGGGACGATCCTGCGGGCCGGTCGCGACACCTGCGATGGCTTCGACCACCTCGTACCCCTCGGTCACCTCGCCGAAGATGGTGTGACGACCGTCGAGCCACGGCGTCGCCGCGACCGTGACGAAGAACTGCGACCCGTTGGTGCCGGGGCCCGAATTCGCCATGGCAAGGAGCCCGGGCTTGTCGAACGACGGCCCGCCGGGTGGCACCTCGTCTTCGAACTGGTAGCCGGGCCCGCCCATCCCGGTGCCGGTAGGATCGCCGCCCTGCAACATGAAGCCCGGGATCACGCGGTGGAAGATCGTCCCCGGGTACAGGGCCGTGGACTTCTTCTGCCCGTCACGCGGGTCGTCCCATTCCCTGGCTCCTGTCGCGAGCCCGACGAAGTTCTCCACGGTCTTCGGCGCGTGATCCGGCATCAGCCGGACGGTGAAGGAACCCTTGTTCGTGTGGATCGTCGCGGTGGGCACAGGGATATCCTTTCGTCGAGGGCGTCGGTTCGAGAAGCTGCCGAGTCTATCGAGCCGCCTGGAGGAGCTGCTCGGCGAGGTCTTCCCTCTGTGTCACCGGAAGGCGGCATGCGAATCGCTCGCAGACGTAGGCGGTCGGAGATCCGTTCACCTGGGGGCGGTCGCGCAGAAGCGCGACCGCCTCGATCGCCTCTTCGTCATCGGGCGCCGCGATGGCGACCACAGTGTTCGGGAGGAACCGAACCGTGAGCACCTCATCCGCCAGGGCCCGAGCGGCGGGATCGTCCATCGATCCGATGATCGCCACCTCACGGGTCGGACCCAGCGAGAGATCCAGCGCAGAGAGCGCGTGTCCGAAGCCCGACGGTGCTCTTCCGAGCACGTCTCGGATCAGCCGGATCCCCGACACACCGATCCGCTCGAGCTCCTGGTCTCCCATCAGGAGCGCGATCCGCTGGATCACGTCGGCGGCCGCCGAGTTCCCCGACGGCACGGCGTTGTCGTAGAGCTCCTTCGGCCGGATCACGAGTGCGTCGACGTCGGCGCCCGACTGGAAGAACCCCCCACGCTCGTCGTCCGCGAACAACCGGACGAGGTCGTCGACCAACCGCTTCGCCTCGCGGAACCACCGCAGCTCACCGGTGCGTGAGAACAGCGCGAGCATGGCGGAGGCGAGCAGCGCGTGGTCGTCGGCATACCCCGGGCCGCCCGGTGTGCCGTCTCGCCAGGAGCGAAGGAGCCTGCCGTCGGGACTTCGCAGGTTCGAAAGGACGAACTCCGCGGCGGTGATCGCGGCGCCGGTGAAGGCGTCGTTCCCGAACGCCCGGCCCGCCTCCGCGAACGCCTGGATCGCCATCGCGTTCCACGCGGTCAGCACCTTGTCGTCGGTCGCGGGCCGCACGCGACGCTCGCGCGCCGCGAACAGGACACGTCGAGCCTCCTCGAGTTCCTCGCTGTGGCTGTCGGCGTCCGGTCGCCGCAGGACGTTCGTCCCTTCTCCATGCTCCCCGGCCCAGTTGCCGCCCGGAGAAGCCCCGAAGGCCTTCGCGGCCCCCTCGCCCACCAGGCCGATGAGCTCGTCCCACGACCAGGTGAAGAACTTGCCCTCGACGCCTTCGGAGTCGGCGTCCTGGCTCGAGAAGAAGCCGCCGTCCGGATGCCGCATCTCGCGAAGCAGGTACTCGAGGGTCTCGGTCGCGATCCGCCGATAGCGATCCTCGCGAGTGAGCTGCCAGGCGCGCGTGTACAGCTGGGCCAGCTGGGCGTTGTCGTAGAGCATCTTCTCGAAGTGGGGAACGAGCCAGGTCGCGTCCGTCGAGTACCTGGCGAAACCGCCTCCCAGCTGGTCGTACATGCCACCCGCCGCCATCCGATCGAGGGTCGTCGTCAGCATCGGGAGGGCGTCGGGGGCGTCTCTCAGAGCCATCCGCAGAACGAATTCGAGCGTCATCGGTTGAGGGAACTTCGGTGCCGAGCCGAACCCGCCCCAGGTCTCGTCGAACGATCGCCGGAGCATCGCCAGCGCCGACGACGTGATCTCGTCGGTGAGCGGTTCGTCGGACGCCGTCAGCGACACGGCACGGGAGATCGCGTCGATGACCCGGCCGCCCTGTCCTTCGAGCTCGGTGCGCCGCTCGCTCCAAGCCTCGGCGATCCCCCCCAGCACCTGGCGGAACGACGGCAGGCCGTGGGCGGGCTCCTTCGGGAAGTAGGTCCCGGCGAAGAAGGGCTTGCCCGCGGGGGTGAGGAACGCGGACAGCGGCCATCCGCCCTGGCCCGTCAGCGCCTGGACGGCATCCATGTAGATCGCGTCCAGGTCCGGTCGCTCCTCACGGTCGACCTTGATCGGAACGAAGTTCGCGTTCAGGAAGGCGGCCGTTCCCTCGTCTTCGAAGGATTCGCGCTCCATCACGTGGCACCAGTGACATGCGGCGTACCCGATCGAGAGGAAGATCGGACGGTCCTCGGCAGCCGCCTTCGACAACGCCTCCTCTCCCCATGGGAACCAGTCCACGGGGTTGTCGGCGTGCTGTAGGAGGTACGGGCTCGTGGCATCGGCCAGACGATTCACCCTGACAGTGTCGCGCAAGGGACCGGTCGCCAGCTCAGTTCTGGGCGGAGAGGTGCCGATGTTCTCGTGAGATGGACGAGTTGCGGGTCCTCATCGTGGACGACAGCCTCGGACTGGCGCAGGGCCTGGTGCTGGCGCTCCGCCGGCGGCCGGGGCTCGAGGTGCTGGGTCCGGTGGCCGACGAGGCGAGCGCGCTCCGCATGCTCGCCGAGACGCCGGTCGACATCGTCGTGGTGGGCATCGATCGAGCCGACGAGCAGGGCGTCGCCCTGATCTCCGCTCTCCGCAATGCCTCCGACATCCGCGTCATGGCCGCGACGCGACACGTCGCCTCACCCTTGGTCGAGCTCGCGCTCGCCGCGGGCGCCTGTGGTGTGCTTCCGATCGAACGGGAGCCCGCACACTTGGTGGCGGCGTTCCGGCGCGCCATCGCCGGAGAGCTCGTCCTCCCCGTCGCGGAGCTTCCGACCCTCGTCGATCGCCTGTGGCAGGCACGGGCACGGCACAGCGAGCACACGCTCCTTGGCACGTTGACCGGACGCGAGCGCGAGATCCTCGCGGCCCTTGCCGACGGCGCCACGACCTCCGAGCTCGCAGTCGAGCTCGGCATCAGTCCGGCCACGGTGCAGACCCACGTGAAGAACGTCCTGAGCAAGCTCGGCGTGCACTCCAAGGTCGAGGCGGTCGGGACCGCGTGGCGGGCGGGCCTCACACTCACCTCGCGTTCCGCCTGAGCGGTAGCCTCGCCGGCATGGACGTGGTCCATGCGGTGGTGGCGGCAGGACATCCGGTCGTGAGGAGCGTCATCGACATCGCCTGCCGGGAGGCAGGCGTCACGGTCCTCGCGAAGGTGGAGACGGCGTCGGCCGCGATCGATGCCTGTCGTTCCCGAAGACCCGAGCTGCTCGTCCTGGACCTGGAGCTCCCCGACGCCGACGGATTCCGAGTGCTCGCCGATCTCGACGACCTCGACCGGCCGGAGGCCGTTCTGGTGTTGTCGGATCACGCGGAAGGAGACCTGGTGCTCCGCGCCCTCCGACTCGGCGCCCGCGGCTACGTCACGAAGGCGGAGGGACTGAGGGATCTCTCGAGCACGATCACCAGGGTGCTCGCAGGAGAGCGTGTCATCGCCCCGGGGATGGAGCAGGACGCGGTCCTCGCGCTGGGGCGGTTCGCACGACGCGCCCGGGAGGGTGCGGAGGTGGCGGCCGATCTGACCCCCCGGGAACAACAGGTACTCGAGCTCTTGAGCGACGGGCACACGATGCGGCAGATCGCCACGAGGCTCAGCATCTCCCCCCGAACGGTGGAGACCCATGTCGCGAAGGTGTATCGGAAGCTCGGCGTGCGCACGCGGGTGCAGGCCGTCTCGCGAGCGGCCACGCTCGGGCTCGTGGAGCTGTAGCCTCAGCCGCGTCACCGCCGATAGGGAAGATGGCGGCAGACCTGTCGCTCCGGAGAGCCGATGAGCGCATCGTCCGTGAACGAGACCAAGGCAACCCGCGCCATCCGGCGCCTGGGCGTCGTCGTCGTCGACCCGTTCCCGGTGGTCCGCGCGGGACTCGCGACCACGATCGAGGCGAGTCCCGGCCTCGAGGTCCTCGCCCAGGCCTCGAGTGCGGAGGAGGCGATCGCCGTGGTCGGCGGCGTTCGCCGCACCCGAGTTGTCGTGCTCGTCGCGATGGGTCTCGCGGGGGACAAGGATTCCTACTGGCTGATCCGGACGCTCCGCGAGCGCTTCCCCGGCCACGCGATCCTCGGCCTGGGAGCCAACGCCGATCCTCACGTGGTCTCGCGGGCGCTGTTCGTCGGCGCCGACGGATTCGTCGACAAGAACATCGAGCTCGACGAGTTCCTGGCGGCGATCAAGAGCGCAGGGAACGAGGAGATGGTGATCGCCGGTCCGGCCGCCGCCTCCGTCGGGAAGATCGCCGAGGGGATCGAACGTCGGAGGAGCGTCGGCCTCAGGCTCACGAGGCGCGAGCGGGAGGTCCTGGCGGTCGCGGCCGAGGGTTTGACCGCTCGCGAGATCGCGGAGCGGCTCGGCGTTCGCGAGCGGACGGTCACGACGCATCTGGCCAGGATCTACGGCAAGCTCGGCGTCGGGAACCGGCTGGCCGCACTCCGGATGGCGGCGCGCTCCGGTCTCGTCTCGATCGGCCCCGCCGAATAGCTCAGCGTCGCACGAACACGGACCCGGCGGGGCCCTCCGTGTCGAGGCGCCACGCGGGGTCCCCCCGCAGCTCTCCAGCGAGGACGGCGCCCGGCGGAAGGATCACGCCCGAGATCTCGTGGCGATCGAGGATCGCCTGCCACCCGTCCCCGGCGACGATCGCGGTGTCGTAGTCCCGCCAGATCCCGGCCGGGAACAGCTCGATGCGGGAGTCCACCATCACGGGGTAGCCGGCGAGCGAGAACTCGAACCACGAAGCGAACGGCTGGAACACGAGGAGGCGCGACCCGGTGGGCAGCGCCCGCCGGGTCGCGCCCGTCAGCACCTCCGGTGCGTCGGCGGCGAGCCGCTTCGGCGCGCCGGTCACGGGGTCGGTGCCCGATCGCGAGAGGAAGGCCGCGACGAGCAGCGCGAGCGAAAGGACCGCCGTCGCCACCCTCGTGCCCGGCGTGGAGAGCGCGGGGGACTCCGCCCGTGGCTCCCGGACCGCCAGCCAGCCGGCCACGACGGGGGGCGCCGCGAGCGCCCACCACACGGTGGATCGGAGTGCCGCCGCGCCGAGCGCGAAGAACACCAGCAGCCGAGCGACGTCCATCGCCTTGACCGTCGTGCGCCTCGTGAGCGCCACCACGACGACCGCGATCCCGGAGAGCCAGAAGAGCGACCCGGCGCCCGAGAATGGTGAGGGAGGCCGCCACTCGGCGACGGTGTTCCTGATCGTGTCGTTGGTCGAGACGTCCACGACGTAGGACCACACGGTGAGCCCGAACGGGTTGGCAGCGGTCGCCGCGATCGTCGCGACGACGACCAGCGCCGGCCGGAGAGGCGATCGCCGGCTGACCAGGTCGTCCCCGAGCGCGAAGGCCGCCAGGATCGGCGCGAGTACGAAGCTTCCGTGGATGTTGGCCCACACGACCGTGACGACCGGCACCAGCCAGGTCCAGCCGTCTCGTCGCGAGAGCAGCAACCAGGTCAGGGTGAACAGGGGTACCGCCAGCGCCTGGGGCCTCGCGCCCAACGAGCTCGCGCCGACCAGAAATCCGAGGATCGTCAGGATCGCCGCGGTACGTACGTCGCTCCCGGCACGCCGGCAGTTCCGATACAGAAGGGAGAAACCGGCTCCGATCGCGGCGGCATAGGTCAGTGCGACGCCCGCCCAACCCCAGATCCGATGCGCCGAAGCGAACACGACCTGGGCGCCCCACTGCTGGTTCAACCAGGGCAACCCCGGCCGCGTGAACGTGAAGGGATCGGTGCGCACGAGCTCCCCCGTACCGAGGGCGAGCTCCCCCGCTCGCACCTGGTAGGCGAGGTCGATCGCTCTCATCCTGGAGATGAGTGCGGCCGCAGCCGGCAGAACGCCGGCCGCGGCCGCCCACGCAGCCTCCGTCCGATGGCCCCCCGGAGAACTGTTGCGGCCTATCCGAAAATCGGCCCCTTTAGGGGTTCCCATCGGGGCATCCTACGGGGTACCATCCGGCTCCCTCAGGAACAAGGGGGGTGCGTACGTCGAAGTACGTAGACAACTCCAGTGGAATTCGGGATTCCCTGGGGCCGTGGGGTTCTTCTAACGTGATCACTGGCGGGATAGCATCTCGCCGGTGGGGCGCGAAGCGCCCCTGAGGACGGGATATCGGAGGAAGGGGGTGTACAGATGCTTCAGCTCTTCACCGGTTTCCAGACTTGGTGGGCAGAGCTCAAGGAGCGTGCCTCGGAGGAGCGCGGCGCGACCGCGGTGGAGTACGCGCTGATGGTTGCTTTGATCGCAGTTGTGATCATCGTCGCGGTGACGTTCCTGGGCGAGTCTGCGAGCGACAAGTTCCAGCAGGTCGGGGACGCAGTCGCTAGCACCTAAGTCCAACTACAGCTCTACAGCTAGAGCGGCCCCGTCGGCCGCTCGCGACGCCGCCCTCGAGGCGGCGGCGCGAGGGGCCGACGGCCCTGCGACGCAGGAGCGATGGGACAAATGAAGATCCGAGCCAAGCTTCGTCGTGAAGAGGGAGCGGCCGCAGTCGAGTTCGCGTTGATCGTGGGACTTCTGGCCATCCTGGTCTTCGGCCTGCTCGAATACGGGCTGGCCTTCTGGCAGGTGCAGAACCTCCGGGCGGCAGCCCGAGAGGGTGCGCGGGTCGCCGCCGTCCGCGGCGACAGCAACGAGATCAGCGCGGCCATGGTCGCATCGTCGGCCGGCTCTCTCAGTCCGGGCTTCGCTGGATTCAGCGCATCGACCGTCTGCGACGGCGATCCCCCCGGAGCCCAGGTCACCGTCACGATCAACAACGGCGCCCTCTCCGGAGCCGTCAGGGAGGCGTTCGACGTGTCGATCCCCTTCTTGCCGCCGATCCAATTGGATCCCACGCTGAGCGGGACGTTCCGATGCGAGTGACGAAGCGGATCTCACGCGAGGGTGGCAACGACGAGCGCGGCGCGACCGCCGTCATCGTGACGCTCAGCCTCATCGCACTTCTCGGCATGATCATCTTGACCGTCGACGTGGGCCAGCTGCTCTACAAGCGCCGCGCGATGGTGAACGCATCAGACGCCGCCGCGCTCGCCGCCGCTCAGTCCTGCGCGGGGCTGGCGGATTCCGACGATCCCAATTCGATGGCGAACACCTTCGCGGTAGAGAACGTGAGCGTCGCCACGGGCGGGATCACCGAGATGGTGGGATGCGACGGCCCGCCGTTCGGGCACGTCACCGTCGAGTACGGCATGGAGCAGGGACTCTTCTTCGCGGGGGTGCTCGGTTTCGACGGCCCGGCGGCCGTGAGAACCGAGGCCACCGCCGGTTGGGGGCCGACCGGTTCCGCCAACCCACTCCCGATCGTGGTCTACACGGGTCAGGAACAAGGCAACTGCGACATCCAGGAGGGGACCCCACCCGGGACCCCCTGCTACATGTGGTACGACAACGACCTCTTCAACAACTCCTCCTTCGGCTTCTTGAACCTCTGCACCGCGACGGATCCGTGCCAGCAGGGGTGGGGCGTCGGCCAGACCGACAGCTGCCCGAACGTCGGGGCGAGTCTCCGCGACGATTGGATCGAGGGGAACTGGACCGGCGGCCCGAACGAGGTCGAGCCCCCGTTCTCATACGTCTGTCGGGTGAGCGGTGTCTCGGAGACGAACTGGTCGACGCTCGAGGGTCGTGAGATCCCGGGTGATCCCACCGGGCACGTCTTCGGCGAGGAGGACAACGCCGACCTGATCTTCCCCGTAAACGACTGCACGCACCAGGTGCTGACGGACGGGACGGTCGGCTGCAGCACGACGCTGTCACCGGAGAAGTACGCGATCGTGGGGTTCATCGTGCTGCACCTCGAGGACGTGCTCGACAGCGCGGCCGAGTGGGGCGGCAGCTCGATCAGGTCCTGCGACGTTCGCCGCGACATGGCACATAATCAGGTCGTTCCGCTCTCGAGCCTCGGTCCCTCTGGCCAGTGCCCCACCTCGACGCCGTCCGGGGTCGAGGACTTCATGCTCAATGGACAGACGTCGAGCCCGAACTGGACGTACGACGACCTGAACAAGTCCTTCACGTGGACCGGTCCTGCCACTCCGAGGGTGGACATCGACTTCGACTGGTGGCTCGACGGCGAATGCGGTCAGCCTCCCAACAACTCGAGCGCCGTCTGCCTGAAGGTCACGACGGTCGAGGTTCGGTTCGGTGGACAGGGCATCTGTCCGGAATGCGCGGACTACGGTCTTCGGGGTGTCCGATTGTGCGACACGGTGATCGGGAGTTGCCCGGAAGAATGAACTGAGCCAATGACTGAAGCCGGCGGGGGGCACGGCCGATAGAAGAACTCTGAGGATGGGCTGAAAGGAGCAAGAGGATGAGGTCACGGGGTCTGGTGGTTGCGATCGCTGTCGTGCTCGCTGTTGCGGCGGCGGCGGCTGTGATCCTTTACACGCAAGGGGTCAAGACAGAGGCGGAGCAGGGTGGCAGCCTTCAGACGGTCATCGTTTCGTCGCAGGAGATCCGGGCCAACGAGCCGCTAAGTCCGCTCGTCGCCCAGGACATCTTCAAACAGGTCCAAGTCCCGCAGGAAGCACTGGTTTCGGACGCCGTGACGGACATCCGGCAGCTCGAGGATGCGACCACGACCTCGACGATCTACGCGAACGAGCAGATCCCGATCTCTCGCCTCTCGACCGGCCCTCGGCCGAACGAGCTGGGCATCACCGAGGGTCACATCGGTCTCGCGGTCGAGCTCGATGCTCCACAGGGCGGTACCGGCAACGTGCAGCCCGGGGACAACATCTCGGTCTTCGCCACGTACCAGAACGTCCAGGCGCTCGCCGGGCTCACACGGGAGTCGGTCAACAACCCCAACGCGGCCAACACGGGCCGCAAGGTTGATCTCCCCGACTTCACCGTGACCCTGATCCCGACCGTCAAGGTCCTCCGGATCCAGAACCCCGAGGTCGACACCGAGACCGGTCAGCAGAACGACAGCGACCGGATCCGGATCACGCTCGATCTCCTTCCGCAGGACGCGCAGAACCTCGTGTTCGCACAGGAGAACGGACTGGTGTGGCTGGGCCTGCTGCCGCCCGACGAAGAGGGCACGCAGCCGAACGCCTCCACCGTTCCGCTGGACCTGCTGATCGGAGCGAGATTGGGATGACTGACGCGAGCGTCGTCGCCGTCGGGACGCCGCAGTCGTTCCGTCAACAGCTCGCCAGGGCCATCGAGATGGGCCCGGACGAGGTGGGTTGGGTGCAGTCTGCCACGGCTGCCGAGGAGTTGTTGATCAACGCCTTCCAGCCCATCGACGTCCTGGTCCTCTCGCCCGAGGTCAAGGAGCCCGACGCACTCGGCCTGGCCGAGTTCGTCGGGCGCCAGGCCCCCGGCACGGCCATGGTGCTGGTCCGCGATCACACGTGGAACGGGCTGTTGCCGGCGGCCATGCGCGCAGGTATCCGCGACGTCGTCGACATGACCCAGGGGACGGAGGAGCTCCGCGACGCCGTGGAGCGCGCCATCGTCTGGGCATCCAACCTGCGTTCGGTGAACGTCACCCAGACCGACGGTCAGCCTCTTACGAGAGGGCGGATCCTTTCGGTCTTCTCCTCCAAAGGTGGGACCGGGAAGACGTTCCTGACTTCGAACCTCGCGACCTCGATCTCCGAGGTCACCGGCCAGGACACGGCGGTCGTCGACCTCGACATCGACATGGGCGACGTGTTCACGTATTTCGGCCGGGAGCCATCGGCCACCATCCAGGACCTGATGGAACTGGGTGAAGGGGCGGAGCGCTCCCGCATCAAGGCCGTGGGTGTCCAGCTCGCGGAGCACCTGTGGGGGTTCGGCGCGCCGCCGGATCCCGCCGCGGAAGCTCCCGCCGGTGAGGCCATCGGGAAGTTCCTCCGGGCGCTGCGGAACGAGTTCACCTGGGTCGTCGTGGACGCCTCGGTCGACTACTCGGACTCCGCGCTCGTGTGCTTCGATCTCTCCGACGCGATCTGCCTCGTCACAGGCCTCGACGTCGTCGGTGTGAAGCACCTGTCCAAGTCACTCGACACGCTGCTCACGATCGGTCTACCGCGCGAGCGGTTCCGCGTGGTGCTCAACCGCGCGGACTCCAAGGTCGGCCTCGACGCCTCCGACGTGGAGCGCGTCATGAAGATCAACGTCGACGCGATGATCCCCTCGAGCCGGCTCGTGCCGACGTCGCTGAACAAGGGTCGTCCGGTCGTGCTGGACGAGCCCAACTCCGAGGTCGCGCAGGCGGTTCGGCAACTCGCTATGCGGTTCGCCGGCCAGGCCGAGATGGTCGCCGCCGGTGAGGCCGGGATCGACACGTCCAACAAGAAGAAGCGGAAGCTGTTCGCCCGAAGCTGAGAATGAGAAGAAGGTAGAGGAGGCACCCCATGTCCCTGGCAGACAGGCTGCAGAAGGCCCAACAGAAGGACCGGATCGCCGAGGTCCGGACCCGGGTGCAAGAGCGCCTGGTCGAGAGCCTCGGGCCCCGCCTGTACGACGCGACCCTCTCCGACACCGAGCTCGAGGGCATGGTGCACCAGCGCCTGCGCGAGCTCCTCGACGAGGAAGAGGGCCCGCTCGCCGCGCAGGAGAAGCTTCTCATCGTTCGCCAGATCGGCGACAGCGTCCTCGGTCTGGGGCCGCTCGAGCCTTACATCCGCGACCCGGAGGTCACCGAAGTCATGGTGAACAACTGGGACACGATCTACGTGGAGCGTTCGGGCAAGCTGTACTGGACCGGGACGAAGTTCCACGACGAAGGCCAGCTCCGTCGCACGATCGACAAGATCGTCGCGAAGGTCGGCCGGCGAGTCGACGAGGCGAGTCCGATGGTGGACGCGCGCCTCCCCGATGGATCGCGTGTCAACGCGATCATCCCGCCGCTCGCGATCGACGGTCCCACGCTCACGATCCGTAAGTTCGCCGCCGACCCGTACCAGGCGGACGACCTGGTGGAGTTCGGCACGATGAGCTCCGCGACGTCGAAGTTCCTCGAAGCCTGCGTGCGCGGCCGCATCAACATCATGGTCGCGGGCGGAACGGGTGCCGGGAAGACGACGACGCTGAACGTCATCTCGTCTTTCATCCCCGACGACGAGCGGATCGTCACGATCGAGGACGCCGCGGAGCTGAAGCTCCAGCAGCCTCACGTCGTCCGTCTCGAGTCCCGGCCACCGAACATCGAAGGGAAGGGCCAGGTCTCGATCCGCGACCTCGTGAGGAACTCGCTGCGTATGCGGCCCGACCGGATCGTGGTCGGAGAGGTCCGTGGGCCCGAGGCCCTGGACATGCTCCAGGCCATGAACACGGGTCACGACGGCTCGATCTCCACGATCCACTGCAACTCGCCTCGCGACGCGCTCTCGCGTCTCGAGACGATCACGATGATGGCGGGGATGGACCTCGGCTCTCGTGCGATCCGTGAGCAGATCTCATCCGCGATCCAGCTGATCGTGTACCAACAGCGCCTGAAGGACGGGACGCGTCGCTTCACGCACGTGACGGAGGTCGCCGGGATGGAGGGTGAAGTCATCACCCTCCAGGACATCTTCCTGTTCGACTTCTCGGCCGGCATGGACGACGAGGGCCGGTTCCGGGGACGCCTCAAGTCCACGGGGCTTCGGCCGAAGTTCCTCGACAAGCTCCAGGAGCGAGGCATCAGCATCGACGCGGACCTCTTCGCGATGGAACAGAAGGGTCGGTAGATGCTGGCGGCAGAGAACTTCTTCTCGAGCCAGGCGATGCTGGCCGTCGTCGTCGCCCTCGTGGCGCTGGCGGCCTTCGCGCTGGGGTGGCTCTTGCTCGGGACCGCCGCGCGGGTGAAGGCGGATCGCGACATGGCCGCTCGGATGGCGGCGATCGGACGCCCGGTCCCGCAGTCCACTGCGTCGCCGGTCGGCAAGGCCGGCAGCGGGTGGATCCCCGAGAGTGTGTCGGCGTTCGGCGAGCGCTTCGCCCAGTCCCAGGGCTTCAGCGAGAAGCTGGATGCTCGGCTCGAGGCCGCGGGTGTGAGCCTACGGTCGGGCGAGTTCGTGGTCGCCACGGTGGGCGCCGGGCTCCTCGGCGGCGTGCTGGGTGCGGCCGTCTTCGTGAAGCCGATCCTCGCCGGTGTGTTCGGTCTCTTGGGTCTGGCGCTTCCCACGCTCGTCCTGCGGATGTCGCTCAATCGCAGGGGCGACAAGCTTCGGGAGCAGTTGCCGGACGTGCTCACGATCATGGCGTCCTCGCTGCGCGCAGGGCACTCGTTCCTCCAGGCGCTCGACACCACGGCGCGTGAGATCTCTGCGCCCGCCAACGTGGAGTTCCAGCGGCTCGTCTCGGAGATCCGGCTCGGCCGTCCGGCCGAGGAGGCCCTCGAGGCGCTCGCCGACCGGGTCGGGAGCCCCGACTTCCGATGGGCGGTCCTCGCGGTGAACATCCAGCGTGAGGTCGGCGGGAACCTCGCCGAGATCCTCGACAACGTGTCCGACACGCTCCGTGAGCGCGCGACGATGCGCCGTCAGATCCAGGTCCTTACCGCTGAGGGTCGGTTGTCCGCGTGGGTCCTCGCGCTCTTGCCGTTCGCGATCGGGATCTACATGTTCGCGGTGAACCCGGAGTACATCTCCTTGCTCGTCACGACGCAGATCGGTCTGTTCATGCTGGGTGTGGCTGGGGTCCTGATGGTGCTTGGGATCCTCTGGATGAGGAAGATCGTGGATATCGATGTCTGACATCTGGTTGGTCCTTGCCATCGGATGCGTCTTCGGCGCCATCCTCCTGCTCGGGATCTTCATCGACCTGAGTCAGTCGGAGCGTCGTCGCGCGGTCCGACTGCTCGAGTCCCAGGTCGCCGGCACGACGAGCGAGAACGTGAACCTGCGGGAGCAGCACCTCTCGGAGAGCTTCGGACGACGGATCGTCGTGCCCGTCGTCGCCGGAGCGGCGAAGGTCGCTCGACGGGTCACGCCGATCGATGCTCGCGACCGCGTCGCCCACAAGCTCCTGCTCGCTGGGAGCCCGAGTGGATGGGACGCCGAGCGCTTGCTCGCGTTCAAGATCATCGGGCTGGGCGGCGGCATCGTGCTCGGCTTCTTCGTGACGACCCTCGTCGGTGACATCGCTCCGTTCATCCGGATCGTGATGATCGGTCTCCTGGCGTTCGTGGGCTTCATGGTTCCCGACTCGATGCTGAACCGCCGTGTCGAAGAGCGTCAGAAGGAGATCCTCAGGACGCTCTCGGACACCCTCGACCTCCTGACGATCAGCGTGGAAGCGGGCCTGTCGCTGAACGCCGCGATCGCGCAGGTCGTGCAGAACGTGCCGGGTGTCCTGTCCTCCGAGTTCGCTCGCATGCTGCAGGAGATCCAGCTGGGCGTGCCGCGCGCCGACGCCTTCCGGAACCTCGCCGAGCGAACCGACGTGGACGAGCTCAATGCCTTCGCCCTCGCGATGATCCAGGCCGACGTCTTCGGTGTCTCGATCGCCAGCGTGCTCCGAACCCAGGCGCAGCAGCTGCGGATCAAGCGCCGGCAGCGCGCCGAGGGGAAGGCGCAGCAGACCCCCGTCAAGATCGTGTTCCCGCTGATCCTGTGCATCCTGCCGGCCCTGTTCGTGGTCATCGTCGGGCCCGGCGCGATCCGGATCTTCGAGTCCTTCGTCACGACGTGATCGGGTCGCGCCCGCCGAAGGCGGGCGCGACCCGATAGCCTCCCGCGCCATGAAGGTCGCGTATCAGGGTGAGCCGGGCGCCTACAGCGAGCGCGCCGTCCGATCGCTCTTCACCGACGCCCAGCCACTTCCCTGCGACACCGTCCGGCATGCGTTCTCCCGCGTGACGAGCGGCGAGGCCACCTTCGGCGTCGTGCCGCTGGAGAACTCGCAGGCGGGGTCCGTGAACGAGACGTACGAGCTGCTGTCCAACACCAGCCTGCTCCGCATCGTCGGCGAGTCGATCGTGCGCGTCGACCACGCCTTGCTCGGCGTGCCCGGCGCGCGCTTGGAAGACGTCCGCAGGGCCCACTCGCACTGGCAGGCCCTCGCGCAATGCGAGGACTTCCTCTCCTCCATGCACATCGAGCCGGTGCCCGAGCACGACACGGCCGGCGCGGCTCGGAAGGTCGCCGAGGTGGGGGATCCGGCGGACGGCGCGATCGCGAGCGTCGACGCGGCGGGACTCGCTGGACTCATCGTGCTCGCGGAGCGGATCCAGACCGAGAAGGAGAACTTCACGAAGTTCGCGGTCGTCGGTTCGACCGACCCCGGATTCGGTGCCGCGGACAAGACGTCGATCGTGATGGCCGTGCTGGATGAGCCCGGCTCCCTCCTGGGGGCGCTTGAGCCGTTCGCCACCCGGGGCATCAACCTCCACAAGATCGAGTCCCGGCCGCGGCGCGGCGCCGCGTTCGAGTACCTGATGTACGTGGACTTCATGGCGCCGGCGGAGGCCCCGGGGGTCGAGGACGCCCTCGAGGAGGTCCGGAAGCACACCTCGTTGTTGAAGGTCCTGGGCTCGTACCGCTCCGCGGGCGACCCGGTCTGACGGCTTAGCATGGCTCGATGGCCGGTGCGAGACGTGTCACACCCTCGGCATCCGTAGCGCGGCGCTTCCCGGTCCTCCCCGTGATCTCGGGCGCGCTCGTGATCGGCGTGGCCGTCCTCGTGATCGCGTTCATCCTTTCCCGGGTCGAGGACGAGCAACACCGCGGGGGCCCGCTCCGGAACCCGAATCCACCCGAAGGGGCCGAACCGATCAACACGGCGTTGGAGGGTCTCACCACCTTCCGCGGCAACGCCGCTCGGACCTACTACGGGGAAGGTCCGGTGCCGCTGGATCCGGTGATCGGATGGCGCGCGCCGACCGAGCGCATGTGCTCCGTGTCCTACGTGGGGATCGATGCGGACGAGTGGTGCGGCACCGGGTGGACCGGACAGCCCAACGTGGTGGTGGGAGAGGAGGGGACGATCGAGGTCCGTGAGGGCGCGTACGACGGCATGTACCACTTCCTCGACGGCACCACGGGACTGCCGGTCCGGCCTCCGCTCCCGACACGCGACCTGGCGAAGGGCTCCGCGACATCCGATCCCGACGGGTTCCCGCTCTACTACGCCGGCTCGCGGGACGGCAGGTTCCGGATCGTCGCGACGGACCGACAGGAGCCGCTCGTGTTGTGGTCGATCCAGGGTGCGACGAGCGTCGAGCGGCCGCTCCGCAACGACGACTGGGACGCGGCCGCTCTCGTGGTCGACGACGTCTTGTTCCAGGGTGGGGAGAACGGATGGTTGTACGTGGTCAGGCTGCACCGGAGATACGACCCGCTCGGATTGGTCAAGGTCAAGCCGAGGATCGTCGCAACCGTCCCCGGGTTCGACGACGAGCTGCTCCGGGTCCTCGGCGACGACGAGGTCTCGATCGAGAACTCGGTCGCCCTCCACGACGGGATCCTCTACTTCGCCAACTCCGGCGGCCTCGTTCAGGGATGGGATGTCTCCGACGTGCTCGAAGGGGGCACTCGCCTGGAACGCGTGTTCCGGTTCTGGACGGGCGACGACACCGACGCCACGGTCGTGATCGACGGTGCCGGCGACCTCTACGTGGCCAGCGAGTACCAGCGCTTCGGCGATCGGAGCGACGAGGTGGGCCAGCTCATGAAACTCGACCCTTCGCGGCCGGACGACCCTCTGGTCTGGTCGATCGACGCTCGGGAGATCGGGTTCGAGGGCGCGGGCGGCAGCTGGTCGACGCCGGCGCTGTACGGCGATCTCGTGTTCTTCACGACCGCCGCGGGCCGTGTGCTGGCGGTCGAACGGGAGACCGGCGACATCCGCTGGGAGCGGCAGGTGGGGGCGCCCGCGATCGGGTCGCCCGTGGTGGTGGACGGGGTCTTGATCCAGGGCGACTGCGCGGGCGACCTCTGGGCTTGGGATGTGTCGGACCCCGATGCCGATCCACTGCTGCTCTGGAAGCTGCACTTCAACGACTGCATCGAGTCGACGCCGGCGGTCTGGCGTGGGTGGATCTACCTCGGGACCCGCCAGGGGTACCTCTACGGGCTGACGGAACGCCGGAAGCCCGGCCCCGCTTCGTAGCGGATCACCGCAACAGCGCCGCCGGGTCCTGTTCGATCTGGGCCGTTCGGAAGGCGACCAGCGCGATCGCCACCACGAGGAGTCCCACGAGCCCGACGACGGCGAACGCGCGCCGGGACGCCACAGGCCTCGAGGGGTCGACGGCGAAGCCCGCGACCAGCCCCGCGACGAGACCGCCGACGTGCGCCCGCCAGTCGATCCCGGGGATCGAGAAGCCGATGATCAGGTTGATCACCAGCATGCTCAACGCGCCACGAAGTCGTGCTTGCGCCATCATGTGCTCGCGCCGACGGTAGTTGAACGCGATGAAGGCGCCGACGAGACCGAAGATCGCGCCGGAGGCTCCGACCGCGACGATGAAGCCGGGTGCGAACGCGAAGGAGGTCGCGCCCGCGAACACGCCAGTGACGAGGAACACCGCGAGGGTCTCGACTCGGCCGATCTGACGCTCGATCTCGTTCCCGAAGATCCACAGGACGTAGGCGTTCAGCGCCAGATGGATCAGCCCGGCGTGCAGGAACATCGAACTGAGCAAACGCCACCACTCGCCGCCCACGATCCCCCCGGTCAGGTGTTGCTCGGTACCTCCCGTGAAGGGGACGAGGGCGCCCGCGTCGATGAGGTCCTGGTAGCCCGGGCCGTCGAAGAGCGAGCCTGGGCCGCCAGCCACGATGAGCTCCCACACGTACCCGATGCCCATCGCGATGAGCAGGACCTTGGTCACGGGGGTGGCTTTCAGGTTGGCCGCCGCGACCTGCCGTCCGGGTCCCTTCCGATACTCCCGCCGGGCCTCCGCCACGCACTCCGGGCACTGATGGCCGACGGGCGCCGGGATCATGCAATCCGGGCAGATGGGCCGGCCACAGCGCGTGCAATGGACGCCTGTCTCCACATCGGGATGGCGATAGCACCGTTCCTGCGTCGGAGGTGGGGGCATCGTGGGCGTCGGGTCCACGGAGCCAATCGTACGCGTGGGCGGACGGAACGACGCTCAGGTCGGCACGGGCGTTGGGTGTTCGTGCGGATCGACGGGTGGGCGGTGGACCTCTTCGGAGACCTACGACTCCATCGGAGAGAGCGCCTCGAGGGCGGCGGCGACGTCCGCCGTGTCGAACAGAGGCCCCCATCGGTCCGCGATGACGCCGTCGGAGCCGATCAGGTACAGCCAGGGCTCGGTCATCTCGGGAGTGCCGTCCGAAGTCTCGCGAAGCAGCCAGTCCGCCGCACCTTGATTGATGACCTGGGTCTCCGGGGGGTCGTAGTGCTTCCAGATCTCGATGTGGATGTAGATCGCGCGGTCCGGGTACTCCGCGCCGATCCGCTGCAGCTCGGTGACCTCCGGGCCGCAGAACCGGCTGGTGCAGTACGCCGGCGTCCCGAAGAGGACGAGGGCGGGCCGGCCTTCTGCGATCGCGTCCGCGATCGTCCACTCGTGGAGCTCGGGGTCGGGGATCTCGCCACCGCCGTCGGCCATCGAATCGATCGCCCCGGGCCGGACGTTCGAGTCCATCGTGAGGTTCTCGGTGGCGAGCGCGGGCATGCCGGGTGCGGGGATCCCCGACTCCTGCCGCACCGGGAAGTCGGTCGTGAGCTGGCGGGGGACGCTGTCGATCTCGATCGAGATCGTCGCCCGCCAGATGCCCGCCTCGTCGAACATCACGTCGGTCGCCTCGTACACCCCGTTCGCTCCCGTGACGATCGCCGGCGCGTCGCCCGAAACGTCGGTCCCTGGGACCGGGACGTAGGTCGCGGTGGCAGTGGGGCCGGCCGACGGCTCCCCGTTGCCATCCGTGCCGAGGGAGGAGAACGCGAGGTCGACCGAGCCCTGCGTGACGACCCGGAGACCGTTCGCGTCGCTCGCGAGGACGCCTACCTGGATGCGCTGCGGCGCCCCCACGTAGTGCCACGTGCTGGCCATCTGGGCGGAATAGGAGGTGTCGAGTCCTCCCTCGGAGCCGTTCTCGCCGGTCGCGCACGAGGCGCCGACGGTTGCCAGAGCGAGCATCCAGAGCAGGAGGGGTCGCCGGATCATCCGAACCCACCTTCTCATGAGCTCGAGGAAGCGTCGGCGAGCGCTCCCTCCAGGCGCAGGAGGAACCGGCGCCGGTCGTCGTGACGCCCGTAGCTTCCGAGACGGGGACCGGCTCGGACGACGCGGTGGCAGGGGACGAACAGCTCGATCGGGCAGCGCGCGAGCGCGCTGCCCGCCGCGCGGCCGCCGCGGGCCGCGCCCGCGGCGGCCGCCACGTCCCCGTAGGTCCACATCTGCCCGTAGGGGATCGTTCTCACGGTCTCGAGGACCCGTCGCGCGAATCCTTCGCCGAGACCCGAGAGGTCGGCCGGTGTCTCGAACGCCTGCAGCGTGCCACGGAAGTACGCATCGACCTCGCGGCGGATCGACGCGGTTCTTCGGCGATCCTCCGAGGCGTCGGGATCGGTCTCGACTGGGTCCTCCTCGCCGAAGATCGTTCGCACCACGCCCGCATCCCCGGCGAAGATCGTGAAGGGACCGAGCGGGGTGTCGATCGTCGTGCGGACGAGCATCAGATCGGCGGCCAGGGGAACGGGCGGTGGTCCTCCTCCGGCTCGGGGAACCGCTCCAGCGAGGCCACCTCCGAGGCGCGCGATTCGAGGGCCGCAAGCTCCGGCGCGGCGAGCAGGTTGGCGAGCTCCTCGCGCACCGGGCCCTCTCGGAGATCGACGGCCAGCCGGCGGATGTCAGTCCGCACCTGGTCCTCCAGCGTGTCCCCGATGAAGTCCCAGATCACGGTGCGGAGCTTCGGCTCCTCGCTGAAGCACACCCCGTGATCCACGACGTAGATCCGTCCGTCCTCCCCGAGCAGACAATGCCCGCTCTTCCGATCGGCGTTGTTGATGACCAGATCGAAGGCCGCGATCCGTCGGAACTCGTCGGGGAAGCGCTCTCCGAGGGTGAAGTAGTGCTCCTCGGGGTCGGCCGTCACGAACCGCTGGACCGAGCCGATGCCGTACGGACCGTCGCGCAGGACGGTGGCGGGCACGTGGGGCCAACCGAGGGTTCGGGCGACGACGTAGGTCGCGACCTCGCGCGCGCACAGGGTGCCCTCGGGGAAGTCCCACAGCGGCGTCTCACCTCGGCGGGGCTTGTACACCGCGAGGCTCTCCTCGTCCTCGCCGCGAGCGCGGGCGAGGAAGGTGTGGTTCGAGGCGTTCGGGAGCAGACCGAGGACCTCGAGCTCGCCGGTGGCGAGGACCCGGGGGATCGCGGGGTCCGTCAGGCCCGCTTCGAGTGCCCGTTCATCGCGGGACACGCGTGGCCCTCCGCGTCGATCGGATTCCCGCAGAACTGGCACGTCGGGCGGCCTCGGGCGGCCACTGCCGCCCCGTGCCGAGAAAGCGCCAGCATCTGCGCCGGTGACGCCCAGATCCGGATCGATTCGGGCTCCGTGCCGGGGACCACCGGTCGCGGATCCTCGATGTCGAGGTCCTCGAGGTCGGGTTGGAACTCCTCGACCTCGAGCAGGAACAGGTCACGATCCTCGTCGAAGCCGATCGAGAGGCGACCCGCTCGCCACCTCGGGTCCAGGGGCTCCTGGAGCGCCATCGTGGTGTCGTCCGCCACCGGTTCGGTCGTCGGCGCGTCCTCGAGCAGCTCCATCACGGATGCGGCGAGCAGCTGCACCTGCTGCTTCTCCACGATCACCGTCACGATCTCCTTACCGGCGCGCGCCTGGATGTAGAACGTCCGGTCGCCCGGCTCGCCCACGGCGTCGGCGGTGATGTGATCGACGGGTCCGAGGTCCATCGACCTATCCTCGCAGCTTCCCCTTGCGGTCAGCCTTGGAGGGCGGACCACCACCCTTCCCCGGCCCGCCGCTCTCTTTCGTCGGGGCGAAGCGGCGAAGGCTTCCCGTGTCATTCACCAGGAGGATCCGCGGCACGCCCTCACCCAGATGCACGACCGAGACCGATGCGGGTTCTGCCGTGACGCGCTGGAACTGATCGAGATGGGCCCCCGTGTAGTGGGAGATCAGGACGCGGACGAGGTCGCCGTGCGTGCCCACGGCGATCCGACCGCGTGGGTGTCGGGCCACGATCCGCTCGACCTCGTCCAACACCCGGGCCTCCGCGTCGACGAAGCTCTCGCCGCCCGGGAAGGAGAATCGGGAGGGGTTGCGCTGCACCATCTCCCAGAGCTTCAGGCGCCGGAGGGAACGGAGCGTCCGTCCCGTCCATGTGCCGGCGTCCATCTCGATCAGCGCCTCCGAGGTCCTGATCGCCAGCCTGTGAGCCTCCGCCAGCGGCTCCATCGTCTCGACGCAGCGCTCGAGAGGGCTCGAGTACAGGGCGGTGAGGCGAACGCCCTCGAAGCGCTCGACGAGCGCGGCCGCCTGACGGCGGCCGCGCTCGTCGAGATGGATCCCCGGCGTCCGGCCGTACAGCCGCGACCCCGTCACGGCGGTGACGCCGTGACGGATCAGGAACAGGGTCGTCATCGCGCTGGAGCATACGAGGGTCGTTCGCCGGCTCCGAGCGCGCGACCGACCTCTCGATCTTCGGATCCTCGCTCCGTATGGGAGCATCGATCCGTGGAAGTGAGTCGGCGGGCTCGACACGACGACCGGCCGTTCGCGGTGGTGGACGTCGGGTCGAACTCGGCGCGGATGATCGTCTTCCGTCTGCGCCCGGGTGAGCACCTGGACGTGCTCGAGGATGCGCGTGCACCGCTCCGCCTCGGACGAGAGCTGCGCGACGACGACCGCCTCGGGTCGGAGGCGATCGACCGGACCCTCGAGACGCTCCGGGATTTCAAGGCGATCGCCGACGGCGCGGGAGCGGGCAGGATGATCGCCGTCGCGACCTCCGCCGTTCGCGAGTCTCGCGACGGGGGACGGCTCGTCAAGGAAGCGCACGCGTTGGGGGTGCCGCTGGAGATCATCGACGGCGATCTCGAGGCGAGGTTCGGTTTCCTGGGCGCCGTGCACGACCTGCCGGTCGTGCACGGCGCCGCGATGGACGTGGGCGGCGGAAGCATGGAGCTCACGAGCTTCCACGATCGGCGGTTCGATCGATCCTGGACGTTCCCGTTCGGGTCCCTCCGCGTGAGCGATCGGTTCCTCGCTTCGGACCCGCCGTCGGATCGCGAGATGAAGGACCTGCGCAAGGCGGTGGCCGCGGCGTTCGAGGGCTCGGGTGTGCCCGAGCTGGGTGAGCATGGCGATCTGGTGGGGATCGGGGGCACCGTGCGGAACCTCGCCAAGATGGATCTCCGCCGGACCGATCACCCGTTACCGCTCCTCCACGGATACGAGCTCCGGGAGGAGAACCTCGAGTGGATCATCGATGATCTCGCGGCGCGCACGATGAAGCGCCGCGCGCGGCTCCGCGGGCTCAACCCCGACCGTGCCGACTCGATCGTGGGGGGCGCGCTCGTCGTGCTCGCCGCGATGCGACACCTCGGCGCGGGGCGACTGGTGGTCTCGAGCCGAGGGCTTCGCGAGGGCCTCGCGCTGGGAGACCTCTCGTCCGTCCCCTCACCTCGAGAGGTGCGGACGATCTCCGCGGCGACGCTCGCCGCGCGGTTCGCGACGTGGAACGTGACCGTCGCGGAGCGCCGGTCCTCGCTCGCTGTCCAGCTGATCGACGCGCTCGATCCCGACGCGACGCCGTTCGTCGTGGAGATGCTCGAGCACGCGGCCGCGTTGCTGGACGTGGGGAAGGCGATCGATCACTACGAGCGGTTCGAGCACACCGCGATGATCGTGACCACGGCGGACCTCGCCGGATTCACCCACGAGGCTCTCGGCATCCTGTCCGCGATCCTCCGACACGCGGGAGGGGCGGCGAGCCTCGGCCCGTACGCGCGGCTGATCCCGGCCGGCGAGCGCCCCGCGGTTCGTCGGACGGCCGTCGCGCTCGCCCTCGCCGAAGAGCTCCACCGGCGCATCCCCCCCGGTGAACCGGCCTCGATCACGTGCAGGTGGCGAGGGCGGTTCGAGGTCGAGGCCCCGGTCCCGGCACCGTGGCACCCCAGGGGGGTGGCCGACCGGTTCCGAACGGTCTTCGGTGCGAGGCTCTCGATCGTGCCCGCGCCGGACGCTCGGCAGCTCAACCCGGTGATGGCACCCGACTAGTGCGAGAGAGAGCTCAGCGACGAGGTGTCGCGGGAAGCGTGACCCGAAACGTCGTCCCGCGGCCGAGCTCGCTCTCGACCTCGAGGCTTCCCCCGTGGTTGTCGACCACATGTTTCACGATCGCGAGCCCGAGTCCCGTTCCACCCGTCTCACGGGATCGGGCCCGGTCGACGCGATAGAAACGCTCGAAGATCCGCGAGATGTCTCGGGAGGGGATCCCGATCCCCGTGTCGGTGACACGCAGGGTCACCTCGTCCCCGTCGGAATCGACCTGGACCTGCACCTTGTCCCCTTCATGGCTGTAGCGGACCGCGTTGTCGATGAGGTTGCGCACCAGCAGCGTGAGATCCCTCTGCGATCCGCGGACCGGCTGCTCGCTCTCGGTCAGGATCTCCAAGGTCACCCCCGCCCGCTCGGCCGATTCCTCCAATCGCTGCCCTTCCTCGCGGGCGGCGGCCCCCAACGACACGATCTCGTCGAGCGCGCTCCCGGATTCCAGTCTCGAGAGATCGAGCAGGTCGGCGACGATGCGCGAGAGACGAACGGCCTCACGCTCGAGCTGCGCCGCGAACCGAGGGACCGCCGCGGGATCGTCCACCGCGGCCTGGCCGAGGGTCTCGGCGACCGCCTGGATGGTGGCCGCGGGCGTCTTGAGCTCGTGGGAGGCGTTCGCCACGAAGTCGCGTCGCACGTCCTCGAGCTGGCGTTGCTGGGTGACGTCACGCACGACGACCAGCGTCGCACCGTCGGCGGCCGGGGTGATCGTCCCCCGCAGCCATCGAGTCGGCACCCCGGTTTCCACCAGCACGGATGTGGGCTCAGCACGCTGACGACTCTCGTGGATCGCCGTTCGAAGGGCGAGCGGCAACACGGTATCGAGGGAATCGGGGGTCGAGGGAAGGTGGTGTCGGGCGATCGCATCGTTCGCGAACGCCACCCCGGCGTCTCGCCCGATGAGCATGACCCCATCCTGCATCGTGGACAGGACCAGATCCCGGGTTCGGCGCTCCTCCTCTGCCTCGATGCGCTGCTCACGGCCCGCCGTCTCTGCTGCGACGGCCCGTTCCTCCCAGGCGCGGCCGGACCTGACGGCGCGCGGCAGAGCCCAGGAAGCGGCAACGACGACTGCGAGCACCACCACGAGGAGCACCACCGTGACCGGGTCCACGCGCGGGAGTCTAGGCGCGCGGTGCCCTCGTTCATGAGTCGTTCCGCCTTCGTTCTCCTCCGGTTCGCCACGACCGAGAGGTGGGCTCCGGCGTCCTGACCAGCGAAGACTCGGGTTCACCTCGCGTTCACCTCGCTGCCACGGGACCGCCATCCACCCCACCTAGCATCGCGCCGGTGTCCGGAAACCGGTACCCGGAGAAACAGGGGAGGGCAAGCATGGTGAAGGGCAAGCGGTGGTTGTCGTGGGCGGCCAGCGCCACGGCGCTGATGATCGTGGCGACGGCATGTGGAGGGGACGACGATCCGGCGAACACGCCTGAGGGACTCACCGGATCGATCACGATCTCGGGCTCGTCCACGGTGGAGCCTGTTTCCTCGCTCGTGGCCCAGCTGTTCAACGAGACGAACCCCGAAGTCGAGATCTCGGTCGACGGGCCGGGGACCGGGGACGGCTTCGAGCTGTTCTGCCAGGGGGAGATCGACATCGCGGACGCCTCGCGCGCGATCGAGGAGGAGGAGGTCACCGCCTGCGAGGATGGCGGGATCGAGTACGCGGAGCTCGAGGTTGCCTTCGACGGGATCACCGTCGTGGTGAACGCAGAGAGCGCGCTCGAGTGCCTCACGACGCAGGATCTCTACGCGATCTTCGGTCCGAACTCAGCAGACGTCGAGTCGACCGGCCAGGCCAACGCGATCTCGGAGCGGGTCGGCGGGGCCGGCACCATGCCGGACCAACCGCTGGAGATCACGGCTCCTGGCGAGGAATCGGGCACCTACGACGCGTTCATCGAGCTCTCAGGGATCCCCGACTTCGCGGTCGAGGACGGCGTTGCAGAGGACGACTCCGAGGCGCTCCGGGGCGACTACACAGCGTCGAGCAACGACAACGTGATCATCCAGGCGATGGAGGGCAGCCCGAACGCGATCGGCTTCGTCGGGTTCGCGTTCGCCGAAGAAGCGGGCGACGCGATCAAGGAGGTCGGGATCGATGCCGGCGATGGATGCATCACGCCGTCGGTGGAGACGATTTCGGACGGTAGCTACCCACTCTCCCGGTCGTTGTTCATCTACCCCAACACGGCCACGGCCGGGGAGGAAGACGCCGTTCAAGCCTTCGTCGACTTCTATCTGACCGATGATGGTATGACCCTGGCGGTCGAGGAGGCGGGCTACATCCCGCTTCCTGAGGACCGCAAGCAGGCCACCCGCGATGCGTGGGAGTCTGCAGGCGCATAGAGCGGAAGGCTGGCTCGGGCTCGGGCGTCGCCGAGCGGCGCCCGAGCCGGACCGGCCTGCGAAGGGGGTAGGGATCGGATGGCGTCCATCGCGGCGGAGGCACCCGACCGGATGCTCGCGACGCTCCGGGGAAGCTCCCGGCGTCGGCGGAAGGAGCGCCTGGTCCAGACGTTGCTGGCCGCTGCCGCCGGGCTCTCGGTGGTGATCAGCATCAGCATCGTGCTCGCGTTGATCTTCCGAACGATCAATTTCGTCTCCAACGTGGAGCTCTCGTCGCTTTGGTCGGGTATCTGGCGACCGAGGCAGGGCGAATTCGACCTGATTTCGTTGTTCTACGGATCCCTGGTCGTCACGGGCATCGCGATGGCCGTCGCCACGCCGCTCGGCCTGGGCGCGGCCGCCTACCTCTCCGAGTACGCGAAGCCTGGCGCGCGCCGGAAGCTGAAGCCGATCCTCGAAACGCTCGCAGGGGTCCCCAGCGTCGTGATCGGGTTCTTCGCGCTCACGGTGATCAACCCGGTTATCGTGCAGGACCTCTTCGGCGCGACGAACACCTTCACGATGATGGCCGCCGGGATCGGGGTCGGGATCCTCACGATCCCCCTCGTGGCGTCGGTGGCCGAGGACGCGATGTTCGCCGTGCCGCGCGCGTTGCGCGAAGCGGCGTACGGGATCGGCGCGCGGCGACGGACCGTGACGCTCCGCATCGTGTTCCCGGCGGCGATCTCGGGGATCGTGGCCGCCTTGATCCTGGGCATCTCCCGAGCGCTCGGCGAGACGATGGTTGTGGCGATCGCCGCCGGTGGGTCCGGCAACGCGTCGCGTACGTTGAACCCCTTCGAGCCGAATCAGACGCTCACCGCGGCGATCGCCTCGCTCGCGATCGGGTCCGATCAGGTGCAGACGAGAGGATCGGGGCTCAATGCCTTCGAGGCCCTCTACCTCGTGGGTTTCGTCCTGTTCGTGTTCACGCTCCTGCTGAACATCGTGAGCGAGCGCTTCGTGCGGAAGTACCGGAGGTCCTACTGATGGCGGTCGCCACGCCGGCCGCCACCCGGAGCACCGTGGAGCTCGCACTCGCGGGGAAGAGGAGCGACGTCTCCGGCCGGATCTTCTCCGCGCTGTTGCTGCTGTGCCTGCTCGTTTCGCTCGGCGTGCTGCTGGTCCTGCTGGGATCCGTGCTCATCGATGCGTGGCCGGTCCTCTCTGAGCGCGGCTTCGGTTTCGTGACCGGGAACCTGTCGGATTTCGAGAGCCGAGCGGGAGTGTGGCAAGGCTTGGTCGGCTCCTTGATCCTGATCGCATTCGTCGGGGTGATCGCGGTCCCTCTCGGGGTCGCCGCCGCGATCTACCTGCAGGAGTACGCCCGCGACACGAGGGCTACCCGGTCGCTGATCGCGAACATCCGGAACCTTGCCGGAGTGCCGTCCATCGTCTGGGGGATCCTCGGGGTGGTCGTCTTCGCGCAGCTCCTCCGGGGCCTCACGGGACCGGAGGTAAACGGGCTGAGCTACATCTCGGGAGGGCTGACGCTCGCCGTGCTCGTGATGCCGTTCCTGATCATCATCACGATGGAGGCGCTCCGTGCCGTTCCTCGAGGGATCCGCGAGGCCGCCTACGGCGTCGGCGCCACACGGTGGGAGGTGGTCCGGAGCCACGTCCTGCCCTATGCGGCCCCGGGTGTGTTCACTGGGACGATCCTCGCGCTCGCCCGCGCGTTCGGAGAGGCCGCGCCGATCCTCCTTGTCGGGGCCGTGTCCGGCTATCTCACCCCCGGCGGTGGTGATGGCCTGATCGACACGCTCCAGGGCAAATACACGGCGCTCCCGACGATCATCTACAACTGGTCCAGGAAGCCGGGGGATGAGTGGCCCGCCCTCACGGCGGCCGCGATCGTGGTGTTGCTGGTCGTGATCCTCGTGGTGAATCTGGCCGCGATCCTCCTGAGGAACCGGTATGAACGGAAGTGGTGATGATGTGGATACTGACGTCGTGACGCCGGATCCCGCAGGGACGGACGAGGAGGCGGTCGTGAGCGTCGACACGAGCGCCGGATCGACCGCCGCGAACGATGCGAACCCGCTGATCTTCGACATCAGCGGCTTAGCCGTGTATTACGGCGACTTCAAGGCCGTGCGGGACATCACTTTGCCGATCCGCGAGCGGGAGATCACCGCCCTGATCGGGCCATCGGGTTGCGGGAAATCCACGGTGCTGCGTTCGTTCAATCGGATGAACGATCTGATCGAGAATGCTCGGGTCGAAGGCACGATCCTCTACCACGGCGTGGACCTCTACGACGAGCGCGTGGACCCGGTCGAGGTGCGTCGACGGATCGGGATGGTGTTCCAGAAACCCAATCCGTTCCCGAAGTCGATCTACGACAACGTCGCCTTCGGTCCGAGGATTGCCGGTTTCAAGGGAAACATGGACGACCTCGTCGAGGAGTCGCTCAATCGTGCGGCCCTGTGGGACGAGGTGAGGAGGAAGGTCAAGGACTCGGCCATGGCGCTCTCGGGCGGCCAGCAGCAGCGCCTGTGCATCGCGCGGGCGATCGCCACGAAGCCCGACGTGATCCTGATGGACGAGCCGTGCTCGTCGCTGGACCCCATCGCCACCGCCAAGATCGAGGACCTGATGAGAGACCTCGTTTCCGAGTACACGATCGTGATCGTCACGCACAACATGCAGCAGGCGGCGCGTGTCTCCGACCGGACCGCGTTCTTCACCGTCGACGTCGCCGACGACGGGCATCGCACGGGCAACATCGTGGAGTTCGACCGGACGGAGACGATCTTCACCAACCCATCCGATCAACGCACGGAGGACTACGTCACGGGGAGGTTCGGATGACCCGAGAGCACTTCCACGAGCAGCTCGAGCGCTTGGAGCTGCAATTCCTGTCGATGGGGGAGCTCGCGTCGGCGGCCGTGCAGCGCTCCGTCGAAGCGCTCGTACAACACGACGATGCCAAAGCGCAGGGCGTGATCGACGACGATGACGCCATCGACGACCTCTACCTCCAGATCGACCACGACCTTTTGGAGATGCTCGCGCTGCAATCGCCGGTCGCGACACAGCTGCGGCTCGTCTCGGCGATCCTCCACAGCTGTCTCCACCTGGAGCGGATCGGCGATCAGGCCGTGAACATCGCGAAGCTCTATCTCGCGGCCGGCGACCTGCCTCCCAGCCACAGCTTGGTTCAGCAGCTCGACGAGATGGGTGCGCACGTCGTCGCGATGATCCGTACCGCCTTGGAGGCTTTCCGCACGCGAGACCTGGAACTCTGTCTGAAGCTGCCGGCGATGGACGACCCGGTGGATCGGCTCAATCGCGGCACGCACCTCGAGGCGCTGAAGCTGGCCGACGATCCCCGCGCATTGGACTGGGGTCTGCACATGAACCTCGCGGCTCGCGCACTGGAGCGCGTCGGCGACAACGCGGTGGATATCGCCGAGCAGGTGGGTTTCTTGATCACGGGAGAGTTCCGCGAGTTCACCGATGCTTCTCACGAAGTGCCGGCCGCGGAGGCGGATGCGTGACGGAGGACGCCCCGGCCGCCCGGATCCTCGTGGTGGAGGATGAGGAGTCGCTGGCGGATACCGTGCGCTACAACCTCGAGCGCGAGGGCTACGTCGTGGCCGTCGCCGCCGACGGCAGGAAGGCGTTGGAGCGCTTCCGCAGCGAGGGTCCGTCCCTCGTGATCCTCGATCTCATGTTGCCCGAGATGTCCGGGCTCGACGTCTGCAGGCAGATCCGACAGATCTCCAACGTCCCCATCATCATGGTCACCGCGAAGGACTCGGAGGCCGACAAGGTCTCCGGCCTCGAGCTCGGCGCCGATGACTACGTGACGAAGCCGTTCTCGGTCCGCGAGCTCGTGTCTCGCGTGCGGGCCCATCTGCGCAGGGCGGGGATGCGTGCAACCGAACCCGAGGAGGACGTCCTCAGCGGAGGTCCGGTGTCCCTCGACGTCGCGAAGCACGAGGTCCTCGTCCGGGGCGAGACGGTCGGGTTCCCTCCCAAGGAGTTCGAGCTGCTCGAGGCGTTCCTCCGACGGCAGGGTCGGCTCCTCACGCGCGACTTCCTCATCGAGGAGGTATGGGGCGCAGGCTATTTCGGTGATACGAAGACACTCGACGTCCACGTGAAGAGGATCCGGAAGAAGGTGGAGCAGGATCCGCACCTCCCCAAACACCTCGTCACCGTGAGGGGCCTCGGCTACAAGTTCATCGGCTGAGCGGCCGTCACCGGATGCCCTTTCCCAGGAGGCTCCCCACCCCTATCGACCGACTAGCGACACGCCCGGCGAACCCGCTACCATCGTCGCTCCGATGCAGGATGCCTTCCCCCGCACCGATCGTTTCCTCAACCGCGAGCTCTCGTGGCTGGAGTTCAACGACCGTGTGCTCGCCTTGGCCGAGGACCCATCGAATCGGCTTCTCGAGCGGGTGAAGTTCTTCGCGATCGTCGGTTCCAACCTGGACGAGTTCTTCCAGGTGCGGGTCGCGGGCCTCCAGGAACAGCGGGAGGCGGGTGTCGGCCCCGCTTCGCCCGAGGGATCGACGCCCGAGGAGCAGCTCGCCGGCATCACGGCACGCGTGACCGAGCTCTACGACCGCACAGACTCGCTCTGGGTGGAGGAACTCCGTCCCGCGCTCGAGAAGGAGGGCGTGAGGCTCGTCGATTGGGCCGAGCTCGACGCCCCCGATCGCGAGCACCTCGGCGAACTCTTCCGCGAGCGCGTCTTCCCGGTCCTCACACCGCTCTCCGTCGATCCGGCGCACCCGTTCCCGTACATCTCCTCCCTCTCGCTCAACCTCGCGGCTCTCGTTCGCGACCCATCCAGCGGAGAACGGCGCTTCGCGCGCGTGAAGGTGCCGCCGCTGCTTCCCCGTTTCATCGAGATGCCGGACGGCGAGCGGTTCGTCCCGATCGAGCAGGTCATCGCGGCGCACTTGGAGGTCCTGTTCCCGGGGATGGAGATCGTCGGTCATTCGGCCTTCCGACTCACCCGAGACGCGGACTTCGAGCTGGAGGAGGAGGAGGGTGGGGATCTGCTCGAGGCGATCGAATCCGTCCTTCGACGCCGGCTCCGAGGTGCCACCCCGGTTCGGCTCGAGCTCGATGCGGCTTCGACCGAGGAGGTCCGAACACTCTTGGCGCGAGAGCTCGCGCTCCTTCCCGACGAGGTCTTCGTCGTGGAGGGGCTGCTCGACCCCTCGGCGCTGTGGTCCCTCTACGAGCTCGATCGTCCAGAGCTGAAGGACGACCCCTGGACCCCCGTGACCCAGCCGCGCCTGGAGGGCATCGAAGACTACTTCGAGGTCATCTCGAAAGGCGATCTCCTCGTCCACCATCCGTACGATTCGTTCGAGACATCCGTCGAGGCCTTCATCGAACAGGCGGCGCAGGATCCGACCGTTCTCGCGATCAAGCTCGCGCTCTACCGCACGTCCGAGGAGAGCCCGATCGTCCGCGCGTTGGTCCGTGCCGCCGAGACCGGGAAGCAGGTCGTGGCACTCGTCGAGCTCCAGGCGCGCTTCGACGAGCGAGCCAACATCACGCAGGCTCGGACGCTGGAGCAGGCGGGCGTGCACGTCGTATACGGCATCGTGGGACTGAAGACGCACGCCAAGGTGTGCCTGATCGTCCGGCGCGAGGTCTCCGGCCTCCGTCGCTACGCACATGTCGGCACCGGCAACTACAACCCGAGCACCGCCCGCCTCTACGAAGACGTCGGCCTGCTGACCGCCGACCCCGAGCTCGGTGCGGACCTGAGCGACCTCTTCAATCTGCTCACCGGCTACAGTCGTCAGCAGACCTATCGTCGCCTCTTGGTCGCGCCCAGCGACCTCAAACAGAGGCTGATCGAGCTGATCCGCGCGGAGGCGGCGGCGGGAGACGGGTCCATCGTTCTGAAGATGAACAGCCTGGTGGATGCGGAGATGATCGACGCGCTCTACGAGGCCTCGCGCGCGGGGGTCGCGATCGACCTGATCGTCCGAGGGATCTGCTGCCTCCGGCCGGGTGTGCCCGGTCTGTCCGACACCATCCGAGTGAAGTCGATCGTGGGCCGGTACCTCGAGCATTCGCGGATCTTCCGATTCGGGAGCCGCGAGCGCGGCTACCAGCACTTCATCGGTTCCGCGGATCTCATGCCACGGAACCTCGAGCGACGCGTCGAGGTCACGGTTCCGGTGCTCGATCCGACCTTGTGTGAGCGCCTCGACCAGATCCTCCGCGCCGGGTTGGAGGACGATGTGCTCGCGTGGGACCTCGGATCCGACGGTGTGTGGACGAAGGTGGAGACGGAGCGTGGGGTGAGCACGCAACAGCGGCTCATGCAGGTCGCCGTCGAGCGTGGGGAGAGCCGTCGATGACCGACCGAGATGCGATGACGCTGGCGCTCGCGGCACAGGTGGAGCTCGAGCTGGACCACCTCACGCGACTCGCCGAAGAAGCGACCGCGCTCGACGTCATCCGGTCCGCGATCGCCGGTTCCACGATCAAGCTCGTATCGAACGACGCGGTCGTCCGACTCGGTGAGGACCCTGAAGGTGTCCACAAGGCACGGGTCGCAGCTCGGCGGCTGCGCTCGGACCTCCGAACGTTCCGACCGCTCCTCGACCGAGAGTGGGCAGAGCCCCTGCGAGCCGAGCTCAGTTGGCTAGGTCGACTCCTGGGGCCGGTTCGTGATGCGGAGGTGCTCGGAGCCAGGCTCCGGCGACGGGTCGCGGGGATGGCGGGCCTCGAGGTGGCGTCGGCGAAGGTCCTCCTCGACGGCCTCGAGAGCGATCGTCTCGCGGGCCGGCGCCGGCTTCTGGAGGGCCTTCGTTCGCGAAGGTACCAGGAGCTCGTCGTGCGGCTCGTCCGCGCCGCCCGCGAGCCGGGGGCGAGCAGCGAGCGGGTGGGATGGCCTGCCGCGACCACGGGAACGCTCATGAAGCGACCGTGGGCGAAGCTGTCCGGGAGCGCCACGACGCTGGGCGCCGGCTCGAGCGACGCGGCACTGCACGCCACCCGGATCGATACGAAGCGGGTGCGCTACGGGGCTGAGGCCCTCGTCCCCGTGTTCGGGAAGGGGGCGGCTCGCTTCGCCTCTGTGGCGGAGGCCCTGCAGGAGGTGCTCGGCGAGCATCAGGACGGCGTCGTGGCGATGGCCTGGCTCGCGGACCGGGGGATGGAGGCCGACGACCAGGCGGTGGCGTTCACCGCCGGACGCCTCGCGGAGCTGGAAACCGCCTCGCGCGACCGGGCGAGAGAGGCATGGCCGAAGGCATGGAAGCGCCTCGAGCGAAGGAAGCGCTTCTGGACGTGAGCGAGGTTCGTGCGGCGGGCGGGGTCGTACGTCGCCGTGAAGACGGACGTGTGCACACCGTGCTCGTGCATCGCCCTCGCTACGACGACTGGACGTTGCCGAAGGGCAAGCTGCTCGACGGCGAGTCCTTCGAAGAGGCGGCGACACGCGAAGTGCGGGAGGAGACCGGACTCGAATGCCGGATGGACGGCGAGCTGCCGGCCTCCCGATACACGGACCAGCATGGCGCGTCGAAGGTGGTCCGCTACTGGCTGATGGAAGCGCTCGACGGCCATGACCTCCACCCGACGGACGAGGTGGATGAAGCGAAGTGGTTCACGATCTCAGAGGCACGGGACGTCCTCACCTACGACCGTGACCGAGCGGTGCTCGACGCAGCGACCACGGCCGATGCTCCCGCGTTCCTCCTCCGGCATGCGAAGGCGGGCGATCGGAGCACGTGGTCGGGAGACGATCTCTCGAGACCGCTCTCTAAGACCGGGCGCCGCCAGGCCAAGGCGCTCGTGCACGTGCTGTCGAGCAGCGTGATCGAGAGGATCTTGAGCAGTCCGGCGGTTC
The DNA here is from genome assembly GCA_963750945.1 of uncultured Actinomycetota bacterium. Lineage (GTDB taxonomy): Bacteria > Actinomycetota > UBA4738 > UBA4738 > HRBIN12 > JAJNBA01. The sequence goes on from CAVVSH010000015.1 coordinate 391,794, forward strand.
GGTGCGTGGAGTCGGTGGAACCGCTCGCAGAGCAGCGGGGGCTCCCGATCGAGCCCCGCGACGAGCTGCGGGAAGGAGCACCGCTCGACGGCCTGCTCGAGCTGCTCGACGAGCTTCGGTCGACACCGTCGGTTCTGTGCGGCCATGGAGACATGATCCCGGTGGTCATCGAGCATCTCGAGGCGAAGGGCACGGTCGTCGGAACGGAGCGTGGCTGGAAGAAGGGGTCGATCTGGGTGTTGGAGCGCGAGGCCGGCCTCGTCGTGCGTGCGACGTACGTCCCGCCGCCACCCGTCGACCGCAAGCCTCGTGCTCGCGATCGGGAGTCCTCGGTCAAGCGCCGGGGGTCATCAGTCACCGCCGAGCCCCCTAGGCGAAACCCCTAGGAGGGAGCTGCTTTCGAGCCCTTCGTCAGCGCGTGGATCTCTTTCGTGAGCTCCAGGATCTGACGAGAGATGGTGATGAGCTCCTCGTTCTGGTGCTCCTCCACCTGGACCGTCTGCCATTGATGTTCCGCGAGCTCGGCGCGCTTCTCGTCGGCGCGGTTCTGACTGATCATCACGAACGTCGAGAGGAAGATGGCCTCCAGGGACACGATCATCGTCAGCAGCCCGTAGGGGTAGCTCTCCACGCCGAAGCCGATCCACGCGGCGAACCAGGCGATGTGCAGGTAGACGAACGGCATCGAGCCGGCGAACTCGGTGATCGCATCGGCGATCCGGTTCTGCAGGCTCCGACTCCGCTCCTCCGCCGACCTCGCCAAGACTGGATGGGTCCAAGCGGTCCTGGGTCGCCGCGCCATCTGGCTCCTCTCCTCTCTGGCCTCCGCCGGTCGCGCGCTCAAGGCTAGGCCCCCGACGTCGCCGGCCGGGGATATCGCCTCGGCTCGAGGCCGCGCCGGTTACGCTCCCGGCGATGGAGGCACACGTGATCCGCGATGGGGTCATCGAGGCCGACGCGGTACCCGTGAGTGATCTCCGGAGCACGGTGGAGGGGCTCGACGGGGCGTCCTGGGTTTGGATCGACGCAGTCGATCCGAACCAGGAGGACGTCGGGGAGATCCAGCGGCAGCTGGATCTGCACGATCTCGCCGTGGAAGACGTCGGCCAGCGGAACCAGCGCCCCAAGCTGGACCTCTACCCCGGGCACGTCTTCGTGGTGTTCCGTCCACTCACCCTCGGAGCGGACGGCGTCGCCGGATCCGAGCTCTTCGTGTTCGCCTCGCCTCGGTTCCTGGTGACGCTCCGGTTCGCTCCCGCCTTCGACCTCGCGAAGGCGAAGAAGAGGTGGCCGATCGTGTGCTCCCTTGCCCCCGGCACCGGAGCGGCCTTGTACGCGATCGCGGATGAGATCGTCGATGAGTACCTCGAGGTGATCGAGGAGCTGGAGGAGCGCGCGGACGAGCTCGAGAGCGTGGTCTTCCGGTCCGACCCGGAGCAGCCCTCGACGGGACCTTCGCTGCAGATCGAGATCCTCCGACTCCGGCGAGACGCGGTGCAGCTCCGTCGCCATGCAGTGCCGACGCGTCAGTTGATCGATCGGCTCTCCGACGACTCCGATCTCGTGACGCCGCCGCTCGTCCCGTACTTACGGGACATCACGGACCATCTGCTTCGTACGATCGAGCTCACCGACGGCGTGCGCGAGATCCTCACCACGGTCGTGGACATCCGGATGGCCCAGACGGCCCATCAGCTGAACGAGGTGATGAAGAAGCTCACGGCCTGGGCCGCGATCATTCTTGTCCCGACCCTGATCGCGGGCATCTACGGGATGAACTTCCGGCACATGCCCGAGGTCCGCTGGGTATCCGGATATCCGCTCGCCCTCGGGCTGATGGTGGTGTCCTCGATCTGGCTCTACGTCGGCTTCCGGAAGCGAGGCTGGCTCTAGCGGTGTGCCGGGCGGTCAAGGTGCTCTGTGTCGCGACGGACGACGAGGCGCTCCGGGCGCTCCGACACGCGACGACGGCCGTCGAATGGGAGCTCACGTCGGGCGCGACCAACGAGACCGATGCGCTCGGAGTGATCGACGCCGAGCGACCGCATGCGGTGGTGGTGTTCGGGAGCTTCGAGGCGTTGGTCGCGCTCGTCAGGGATCGGTTCCCCGCGATGCGGATCGTGACCGACCGGGACGCGCCCGGGACGAGCGCGGTGGCCTCCTCACGTGATGACGTGCGGGAGGTCCTCCGCTCGCTCGCTCGCCCGGGCGGTCCGATCGTGGAAGGTTCCGGCGCTCAGCCTCCCCAGGGGGACCAGCCGTAGCGCCTCACCATGCGCATCGCCACGAAGATGTTGGCCCGAGCGTTGAACGCGGACCAATTCTCGAAGCCGAACTCCTCTGCACGGCCATCCCAGTACTTCAGGAGGTGCTGGTAGATCCCAGCGGCTCTCCCATATGCGTTGTAGGCGCTCGGCCGATATCGGGACTCTCGCCAGGCGATGTAGAGAGCCTTCCGTTGGCTCACTCCGTGATACGAAGCGGCGCAGCGGATCAGCTGTTTGACGTGCCATGTGCTCTGTCGCCAGTCGATCGGGCAGATCCTCGACGAGATGGTGCGTACGTCGTCTCGCTGGATCATCGCCTGCGATGTCGTGGCGGCGGGGAAGCTCATGATGACGGCGGTCAGGATCGATGCCGCGACGAGGGCGCGGCTCTTCCGGATCATCGTGGTCATGGGCTGGATCACCCTCGCGGCGGACGCGGCTGGTGGCCTCGTCCTGGACCGAACCGACGCGGATCGCTCCGCTGGGTCCTGCCCACCGCGCTAGGTCGTGGGTGTACGCATCACCTCCTGGTCTCGTCTTCTCTGTGCGACCTTCGTCGACCTCGATCCGAGCTCCCCTTCTCCCACGCATGAACGCACGCCAAACCACACCCTGGGAAGGTGGGAAGCGCGCGTCGTGCGCAGGAGGACCGGGCCACTCGGTCCGAAGCCGACAGCGACCACCCTAGCCCGACCTACCGACATCCGGCAACCGGGGCCTCCGGGCCCCGAGCGCCGGCCCCCCGGCCCGAAGGCCCCTCATAGGTACGATGGGTCCATGGGAACGGTCCTGCTCGCGGCTCCTCGGGGATACTGCGCAGGGGTCGAACGAGCCGTGGATGCGGTCGAGCGAGCCCTCGAGATGCATGGAGGCCCCGTCTACGTTCGCAAGCAGATCGTGCATAACCTCCACGTGGTGCGCGACCTGGAGCGCAAAGGGGCCGTCTTCGTCGAGGAGCTCGATGAGGTGCCCGCGGCTGCGGTCGTGGTCCTGTCCGCTCACGGCTCGTCGCCGACGGTCCACGCCGATGCAGCGTCTCGCGGGCTCGAGCTCATCGACGCGACGTGTCCGCTGGTCACCAAGGTCCACCTCGAGGCGCGACGATTCGCCGAGGACGACCAGACCATCCTCCTGATCGGCCACGCCGGCCACGAAGAGGTCGAAGGCACGAGCGGGCAGGCGCCCGACAGGACCATCCTGGTCCAGTCGATCGAGGAGGCGGAGCGTGTCGAGGTGCCCGATCCCTCCCGGCTCTCCTACCTCACCCAGACCACCCTGTCGGTCGACGAGACGAACGAGATCGTGGGTGTCCTCCGCGGCCGCTTTCCCGAGATCCAAGGCCCCCCTCGTGAGGACATCTGCTACGCAACGCAGAATCGCCAGGACGCCGTGAAAGAGGTCGTCCGCCGGGCCGACGTCGTGCTCGTGATCGGATCCCGGAACTCCTCCAACTCGAATCGGCTGGCAGAGGTCAGCCGAGAGAGAGGAACGCCGGCCTATCTGGTGGACGACGAGACCGAGGTGGATCCGTCCTGGCTCGACGGCGCCGAGGTCGTCGGGCTGACGTCGGGCGCATCGGCGCCGGAGGTGCTGGTGACCCGGATGCTCGAGTGGCTGGCGGCGCGAGGCTTCGATCGGGTGGAACAGGCGCTGATCACCGAGGAGAGCGTCCGGTTCGCGCTGCCCGCCGGCGTCCGAGCTACGACCGTTCGCTGAGGTCTACGACCGTTCGCTGTGGTCTACGACCAGGAGCTGAACTGGTCCCGGTCCTCCTCGGGCTCCTCGTAGTCGACCGAGACGAGCGTGCTGGTCGAGCGAACCCCGGGAAGCGCGTGGATCTTGTCGAGCACGATGGCGGAGGCGACCTCCCAGGGCTCCGGGATGCAGGCCATCAGATCCCAGCGACCGCCCAACACCGCGGCGCCAGAGATCCCGCCGATCTCGGAGAGGCGCTCGTACAGACCGGCCGCCGCTCCGGCGTCGGCCTCGATGTGGACGTAGCACGCTCCCCGGATGATCTGTGGGGTCGGCAGGCCTCCGAAACCCACCACGCCGAGACGATCCGGCGGCACGACGGGCGCGGTGAGCGTTCGCTCTACACCCTCGATCGTCTGGAGCTCCGACAGCACGCCGGTCGCGACCGTCGCGAGGTCGGGTCCGTCGATCAGGCAGAGGACGTCCCAGTCCCCGATCACCACGACGGATCGGCGCGCCGTCGCGGTGGAGGTGAGCCGGTTCCGGACGGGTCCGATGCTGCCGGGGCGAACCCGCAGGTAGACGAATGCTTCCATGTGAGGAGGCTAGGCCAGCCCCCCAAACCGAACAAGCACCGAACGAGGACCGGTCGCGTTACCCCTGTGCGGGGACGGGCGCCCGCGTGAGGGCGGCGAGCTCTTCTTCACCTTCCTCCGGGCCGACGGAGATCACGCGGTCGCCCTCTTGGAACGAGAATCCGGAGCGGGGACGATAGATCCAGCGCGAACCACGCTGGACCGCGAGCACGAACATGCCGGTCTCCGTCTCCACGCGGAGCTCCTTGAGCGAATGTCCCGCGGCCTGCGAGCCTCGCTCCACCACCACCTCCGAGCTCGTCTCCTCCGTCTCCTCGAGGGCGAGCTGGACGACGGGGTGGAGGGGCTCGCCTTGCTCCACGTACCAGGTCATGTCGCGGGCGGCGTCGCAGACGTACTCGGATGCCGCGCCCAGGCGAAGGAGGCCGCGCAAGGCGTCGGGATCGCGAGCCTCGGGCGCCGCGCGAAGGACCCAGGATTCGAGCTCATCGTGCAGGATGTCGGAGCGTGCCTCGAGGGTGCCGACCTCGGCCGCCAGCGAGCGGTTGTTGAACAAGAGTGCGGAGTACGCTAGCCCCACGGCGGCCTCGGCGAGGTCCTTCAGCTCCACGAGGATGTCCACCGCCCGGTCCAGCTCCGAGAGGGGAGGCGACTCCTCGCCGGATGCCTCCGGGAGCGGCGGGGCACCCGCCAGCTCGCGGACGTGGTTCACGCCTTCTTCGGGTCCCCGGATCAGCAGCACATCACCGGCGGAGAGCACGTCCTCGGCACCGGGATCGAACCGCCAGTCCATGCCGCTTCGGATCGCGACCACCCACATGCCCGATTCCGTCGGCAGCGACAGATCGCGGAGCGTGCGGCCGGCAGCGGGCGCGTCGTCGCGGATCTTGATCCTCGCCGTCATCTCGTCCGCGTGGCGGAGGTCCTGGCGGAGCGCGTCCGGGATCCCGAGTCGGGCTGCGACGACGCGGGCGATGTCGGAGGCCGCGTCACCCACGCGCTCGATCGCATGCGCGATCCACAGCACGCCGGCCATCCCTTCCGCGTCCTCGGGACTGCGGGCGGCGAGCATCGCCGTGATCCGGAGGCGATGGAGGTGCTCGCTCATCCGCTGCTCGAGCCGCTCGACCTCCTGCGCGAGCTTCTCTTCGTTGAAGAAGACGGCCGCATACGCTAGGTCGACCATGAGCTCCGAGGCGTCTTTCAGCTCGACGAGGAGGTCCTTGACGTTGCGAGGTTGGTCATCCATCACGGAAGTACCCCAGATGTTCTCATGACGAGCAGGATGGCCGCTACGCCCGCGAGGTCCAGGAGCGACGTGATGAAGGGAACGCCCTGGTTGTCGGGGTCGATCCCGAACCGTGCGGTGAGCACGGCGACGTAATAGCCCACGACGAGCGTGATCGGAAGGACGAGCGCGCCCGCGAGCAGCGTGGCGCCGATCAGCGGGAGGGGAGCGGGATCCGGGCCCCCGGTGAGCGCCGACAACGCCCATGACACGGCGCCGATCGCCGTGAACACCACCGCTCCGAGGACGACCACGATGCCCCCGTCGACGACAGCGGGGATCTCCGGACGACCCGACGGTGTGATCACGCCGAGCTGCAACTTCGACGACAGGCGGGAGGAGAGGATCCCTCCTAGCGCGCCCGCCTGCGACACGAACGGGGGGATCAGGATCAAGACGGCGGGCACGGCCTGGAGCTCGCCGCTATGGGCCTGCAGCAAGGCTCCCGCGAAGATGTCAAGCAGCGGCGAGAGCGCGACCACCGCGACCATCTCGAGGAGGATCCGCCGGACCTGCGCTTCCACCCGGAACGCCACCAGCAGCGCGGCCAACGTCGCGCCGGTGCACAGCGCGGCCACGATCGCATTGAGGGTGTCGTTCCCGACGAGGAGGGTCGCCAGGAACAGGGTCGGGAGCGTCACCATGTCCCCGATGGCGGTCACCATCGGCGTCGAAACCGCGTCGAGGTCCCAACCCTTGCTGAACCCGATCACCGCGATGCTGACCGTGAACCCAAGCGCGATCATCGACGCGAGCACCCCACCCACGACCGAGATCGTGACGAGGTCCCAGAAGGAGATCACCGCCTCGCTCGCGAAGGCGGACGCGACCAGTTTGGCGACGGCGGCGAGGTAGAACGAGGAGAGCAACGTCGAGAGGATCCCCACCGCGACGTTCCGGGACAGGAGGCTGCCGCGCCGAAGGGTGGGCTCGAAGATACCGGCGGCGACGCCGGTACCGAAGCGGGCGCCCATCGCCCCGAAGATCGTGCCTCGCATGCCCACCGACGCGGGGATCAGCACGAGGAGCCCGGGGAGCTTCTCGAGGGTGCCGGTGATCGAACCGAGGACAAGCCCGGCCACGAAGCCGGCGCAGGTGCTCAGGACGAGGGCGACGGCTCCCTGCCGGAGGGTGCGGCGTTCGGAACGCCAGTAGCCGAACAGTCGACGGGCGCGGCGCGCGAGGCGGGCGGGCGCGGCGCTGAGGCGCTCAGCCATCGCAGCTCACCCCGGAGGGTTCGGTCAGGCGCCCGCCCGCCTCGCGCGCACACGAAGGTCGCCCGGCGCACCGGGTTCGGAGGAGCTCGTCGGTCGCACGGCTCCGCGGGGACATAAGGGCACCGTCATCGTCGTGTCGCTGCTGGAGAAGTTCCGTCGCCGGGACGCGTCGGCGCCCCGCGCAGTATAGGCCCGAGGTTCAGGGGGTCTCGTCAGCGACCCAGTCGCGCGTCACGTACAACCAGAACGCGAGGCCGGCGTACTCACCGTAGGGACGGAATCGGCGCTCGATCTGCCGATCGGGCACCGGCCGTGTCCTTCCCACCGATCGCGTGTACTTCGGCCTGGTCCAGGAATCGAGGATCAACCGGGAGTACCGTCCGAGCATCATCATGATGTGGGCCGCCGCGTACGGCCCAACGCCGGGAAGGGCGAGGAGCGCGGCCTCGAGCTCGGCATCGGGGAGCGCCGCGGGTGTCGCCGTCGCGAACGCCTCGAGATCGAGCTCGCCGTCGGCGACGGTCCTCGCGAGCCGTCTGAGGTAGGCCCCGCGATACCCGGCCCTGACCACATCTCGATAGAAGGACTCGGGAGCGGTGGCCATAGCCGCGGGCGTCGGGAACGCGTTCGAGAGCGGCCCGTCGCCCCCGAGCGCCGGGTCGCCGAGATGCGTCACGAGGGCGTCCACCATCCGAACCGTCGCGCTCCACGCGCAATTCGTCGTGCACACCGTCTTCACGACGTCCTCGAACACCGTGGGGGAGCGGAGCATCCGGCCGGCGCCGCGAGCCGCCCAGGCCAGATCGGGGTCCTTCGCCGCTCGGATGTAGAACAGCGACAGATCCTGATCGAGCCGCAAGACGTGCGCCGTGCCCTCGAGAACGGCGCGGAGCACCTTCGGACCGGGTCGCGGGCCGAGCACGTCGACGCGGGCGTGAGGTATCCGGGCCCGGCTTCCCCGCGCTCGTGCGTGCGCGCCCTCGGACACACGCACCCGTCGCGGTCGGCCACCGGGAACGCGAACGGTGAAGCCGAGCGATCGCTTCTCCTCGTCCAGGACGGTGGGCGAGAGCCCGGCGAAACCATGGGAGATCAGTGTTCGCCACAGATCGACCTGTTCGCCGCCGGGAGCGCGCAGCTCCAGCGCGAGCGTCGTCGCTGTTCTCGTTGGCTGGCTCGTCATCTGGCCGCCTGCCGTTCGCGGAACGCCCGCACCTTGGCTCTGTTCCCGCACGAAGCCATCGAGCACCACTTGCCGCTCTGATTCTTCGACTGGTCGAAGAACACCGAGGTGCATCCCGGGTCGTGGCAGATCCGGAACCGTTCCCAACGCCCGTCGAGCTCGGCGAGGAACGCCGCTCCCAGGATGCGGCCGATCGCACCGCGGACACCGGTGGCATCGACGTGGATCGGGCTGTCGTCGCTGCAGCCGAAACAGACCCGCAGGCCGATCTGCTCGCCGGCGCGGTTGAGGAACTCGATCGCGGCCGGGTCGGTCGGCTCGCCCATGTTCTCGCGCACCTTGGAGGTGAGGGCGTCTCGGACCCGTAGCGCCCACGCCAGGTCCTGATCCTTGATCGTGTCCTTCTCCTCGACCAGGGCTCTGGAGGTCAGCCACCATCGCAAGCTCTCGTGGGTCGGAGGCAGTCCGTCGGGGTTCCCCCTCTCATGGTCGTGCAAGGACAGGAATGCCCGCACGATCTCGAGATCACCGGGAGCCGGAGGCGTGCCGTCCTCCGCGTGGACCGGCTGCGGAACGAGCCGTTCGCTCACCATCGGGCATGCCACCTTTCGGAAACCAGCGAATGAAGGTTGCAGGTTACCGCGAAACCACCCTTCGTGTCATAGCCGGTTACGCGCGCGGGCCCTCGCCCGGAGGCTCGGGTCCGCGCGCCTAGACTCGGCGCGTGCTGGCGTTCACCGAATGGGCGATCGAGATCTTGTCCCGGGCCGACGCAGCCGCCCGTCGTTTCAACCCCGACGTGCGTGTGCGGATCGTCCGTGAGGCCGGCGGGGGCGTTCGCTTCGAGCTCACGGACGAAGCGGATCCCACCGATCGCGTCGTGGAGCACGAGTCCGGCTTCACCTTGTTCGTGCCGGAGGGACTGGAAGGCACCGTGGACGTCGTCGAGCCCCACGACCAGTTGATCCTCAGGCTGCCGGGAGACCCGGAACGGAGTTCGCGCACGACGCCCTGACCTGCGAGGGAGTCAACGTGCGGCCGATACACTTGCCTCCATGACGGACGCGGGTGCCCTTCGGGCCGTGGGTGGAGCGGGGCCCGTGATGGTGATCGGAGGGGCGGAGGACCGCTTCCGCGACAAGGTGATCCTCGGGACGTTCGCGGAGCTGGCGGGCGGGAAGGACGGCCACGTCGTCGTGATCTCCACCGCTTCCTCGCTGGGAGAAGCCGCGATCGATGCCTACCGGGAGCTGTTCCTCGGCCTCGGGATCGGACGCGTGAGCGGTATCCGTCCCGAGGAGCGAGCAGAAGCCGACGACCCCGCGGCCGTCCAGCTCCTCTCCGAGTCAACGGGCGTGTTCCTCACCGGCGGGAACCAGTCCAGGTTGACGCAGGTGGTGGCGGGGACGCGCCTGGGCGACGCGATCTCGAACGCGCACGATCGCGGGGTCGCCCTCGCCGGGACGAGTGCCGGGGCGTCCGCCCTCGCATCGCACATGGTTGCCTTCGGCCGCGAGGGTCCCACCCCGAAGCATCGGATGGTGCATCTGGCCGCGGGGCTGGGGATCGTCCAGGGAGTCGTGATCGACCAGCACTTCGAGCAGCGAGGTCGGATCGGCCGGCTGCTCGCCCTCGTCGCGCAATCGCCGTCGCTCCTCGGCATCGGGATCGACGAGGACACCTGCGCGGTGGTGAACGGCGCACGAGAGCTGTACGTGATCGGCCGCGGCGCGGTCACCCTCGTCGACGGCTCGCACGTGAAGACCGACGCCTATCGCGGCAAGGGCTATCGTCCGGTCATGGTGAGCGGCGCCATCCTGCACTCCCTGCCCTCGGGGTACCGGTTCGACCTGCGCGGTCGCGCGCTCATCACGGGTCCGGACGCCGCCCTCGAGGACGGGGAGGCGTCCACGTGACGAAGGCGGCCCCGAAGCAGCAACGCAGCTCCACGACGGGAACCCGCGCCACCCGCCAGGCGGTGAAGCGCCGACCGGCGTCCGCGAAGGCGGGCAAGCCCAAACCGGACCTGGCGATCGTGCAGACGCAGGTCTTCCGAGGACCCAACTACTGGTCGTACGAGCCGTGCATCCGGATGCTGGTCGACCTCGGGTCGCTCGAGGAATGGCCCTCCAACCAGATCCCGGGCTTCAACGAAGGTCTCCTCGCGCTGCTTCCCGGCGTCGCCGAGCACTCCTGTTCGCTCGGTCGCCGCGGGGGCTTCGGGGAGCGCCTCGTCGACGGAACCTGGCTGGGGCACGTCGCCGAGCACGTGGCGCTCGAACTCCAACGGGAAACCGGCGCGCACATCTCGCGGGGCAAGACGCGGAGCGCAGGAGAGACCGGCCAGTACAACGTGATCTACGGGTACTGGGAGGAGACCGTCGGCGTCGAGGCAGGCAAGCTGGCCGTCCGCCTGGTCAACCACCTGATCAAGCCGGGGAAGGAGTTCGACTTCCTCGAGGAGCTCGAACGTCTGATCAAGCTCGCCGAGCGCCGGGCGTTCGGTCCGTCGACGCAGGCGATCATCGACGAGGCGGCGTCGCGCGACATCCCCTGGATGCGCCTCAACGAGGCCTCGCTGATCCAGCTCGGCCAGGGCAAGTATCAGGAACGGATCCGCGCGACGATGACCTCGATGACATCGGCCCTCGCGGTCGACATCGCGTCGGACAAGAAGATGACGAACCGGCTGCTCGCCGCCGCGGGGTTGCCGGTGCCGCGGAGCGAGGTCGTGCGGACCGCCGACGAAGCGGTCGCGGCGGCGGAACGGATCGGCTACCCGGTCGTCATCAAGCCCCTGGACGGCAACCACGGGCGCGGGGTCGGCCTGAACCTGACGAAGGGCAGGGCCGTCCGGGTCGCGTTCGAGCGAGCGCTGAAGGAGTCCCGGGACGGGCGCGTCGTCGTGGAGACGTTCGTGAAGGGGAACGACTACCGGGTGCTCGTGATCGGCGGACGGATGGCGGCGATCGCCGAGCGCCAGCCCGCGCACGTGATCGGCGACGGCGAACACACCGTGCGCGAGCTCGTCGAGATCACGAACCTGGACCCTCGCCGGGGGATCGGTCACGAGAAGGTGCTCACGAGGATCACGATCGACGCGAACGCGGGGCAACTGGTGCGTGCGCAGGGGTTCGGTTTCGACGACGTGCTGCCGGAGGGCGAGCGGATCCTGCTGGTATCGACCGGGAACATGTCCACCGGTGGCATCTCCATCGATCGCACGTGGGAGGCTCACGAGGACAACGTCGAGATCGCCGAGGAGGCCGCGAGGGTCGTCGGGCTCGACGTCGCGGGGATCGACTTCCTGGCGCCGGACATCACCCTGCCCGTCCGCGAAACGGGCGGCGCGATCGTGGAGGTGAACGCCGCACCGGGTTTCCGGATGCACACGCATCCCACCGAGGGGGAGCCGCAGTACGTCGCGAAACCCGTGATCGATTCCCTGTTCCCGCAGGGCACGCCGTCGCGGATCCCGATCGTCGCCGTCACCGGCTCCAACGGCAAGACCACGACCACCCGCATGATCGCCCACATCTTCCGAGGGCTCGGCAAGAAGATCGGCATGACCTCGACGGACGGGGTGTACATCGATGAGCGGCTCGTGAAGCGCGTCGATGCCTCCGGTCCGAAATCGGCCCAGATGGTGCTCCAGAACCCCAGGGTCGATATGGCCATCTTCGAGGTCGCGCGTGGCGGCATCCTCCGAGAGGGCCTCGGGTACGGCCGCAACGACGTGGGCGTCGTGCTGAACGTGACGGGCGATCACCTCGGACTCCGAGAGGTGGACACCTTGGAGCAACTCGCCGCCGTGAAGCAGGTGGTCGTGGAAGCCGTCCCGAAGACGGGATGGGCGGTCCTGAACGCCGACGACCCGCTGGTGCTGGAGATGCGCCGGCACACCGGCGGCCAGGTGATCTTGTTCTCGATGAAGGAGAAGCACGAGTTCGTGGACCGATGGATCCGTCGGGGTCGGAAGGCCATCGTGCTGGAGCACGGTCCGCTCGGCGAGCTGATGGTGCTCAAGGAGGGAAGGCGATCCTCGCCTATCGCCTACGTGCACATGTTGCCGGCGACCTTCGACGGCAGGGCGCGGATGATGGTGCAGAATGCGATGGCGGCGGCCGCAGCCGCGCACGCCGCGGGTGCTCATCTGCACGACATCCGGCAGGGCCTGCGTTCGTTCACGACCTCGATCTACCAGGCACCCGGTCGTCTGAACGTGTTCGAGATGGACGGCGTCAAGGTGATCCTCGACTACGCCCACAACGCGGCCGGGCTCGAGACGCTGGGGGACTTCGTCGATCGCCTTGCGTCCGACAGCGCGCGCTCCGAGCGGCCGGGGGAGGCGTCGCGCGATGCCAACCTCGTCGTCGGCGTCGTCGCGACCGCGGGGGACCGGCGTGACGAGGACATGCGGCAGCTGGGCAGGGTCGCCGCTCGCCACTTCGACATCGTGATCGTCAGAGAGGACCGCAACCCACGCGGACGCAAGCCGGGAGAGACGGCGGAGCTCGTCGTGGAAGGGGTACGGGAAGCGATCAACGAGGGGAACGCACGAGCCGGCACCGTGGAGATCGTGCTCGACGAGATGGACGCCGCCCGCAAGGCACTCGACCGTGCGCGGCCTGGCGACGTGGTCGTCCTGTGCGTCGACTACGCCACGGAGGTCTACAAGGAGCTCGAGAAGCGACGGGGAAGCGCCACGCCGTCGGCGATGGGTGCCGCCGAGAGCGGCATGATCGAAGCCCAGGGCGGCGACACCGACCTGATCGATCTCTCAGGCATCACGCGTTAGCTCGTGGACACCCGCGCGGTCGCCGAGGAGCTCCGTGTTCGCCGTGATCAGTTGATGGCCGAGTTGGATGTCGTCACGGTCGTGGAGCGTGACCCCGATGCGTCGGTGTCGTTCGGGAAGCGCGTCGGCGACGGGACCACCGCGGCCGTCGAACGCCTGAACCTCGTCGGGACCGCGCGGGAGCTCGAAGCCATGCTCCACGACGTCGATCGCGCGCTCCAGAAGCTCGAGGATGGGACGTACGGGATCTGCGACCGCTGCGGGAAGCTCATCTCGGAGGCTCGCCTCGAGGCGCGGCCGTGGTCGGTCCTGTGCATCGACTGCGCGGCGCTCCCGCGCTGAGCCGGCGTTCGTAGGATGGTTCCCGTGGCGATCGACCCCGTCCTGAAGGAGCTGGCCGCGCGCGCGCCACGCGTCGGCGTCTTCCTCGACCTCGACGGGACTCTCGCGCCGATCGTCGCTCGGCCGGAGCTGACGCGGATCCTCCCGGAGATCCTGCCGATGTTGTCGAGGCTCGCGAAGAGGCTCGACGTGGTCGCGGTGGTCTCGGGACGGCCGTCCTCGCAGGTTCGCGAGCTGCTCGATGTGCACGATGTGGTCGTCGTGGGGACCCATGGGTTGGAGGGCGAACCGGCGATGCCGACCGAGGTGCTCGCAGAGATCGAGGCGGCGGCGGCGGCCGTCGGGGCGTGGGTGGAGCCGAAGGGCGCCGCCGCCGCCGTCCACTTCCGAGGGCTGGAGGACCCGGAAGCTGCGGAGGCGGCGTCCGCAGCAGCGCTCGCGGCCATCGCCGCCGCTCACGGTCTGGAGATCCTGCCCGGCAAGCGCATCCTCGAGCTGACGCCCGCGGGTCGTCCGCGCAAGGGTGGCGCGCTCGAGCGGATCGCGCGTGAGCGGGCTCTGCAGGGGATCGTGTTCGCCGGCGACGACGTGGGCGACCTGGACGCGTTCGCGGCGCTCGGCCGGCTCCGGGCGAGCGGGCTGTGGACCTGCGGCGTGGTCGCGCGAGGCCGAGAGACGCCGCCCGAGGTAGAGGCCGCCGCAGATCTGGTCGTCGACGGGCCTCTCGGCGTCGCGGCGCTGCTCGGCTCGATCGCCGACGAGCTCGACCGCGAAGCGCCTCGACCCTAAGGAGCCGGCGCTCGTACCTCGTCGATCGCTCTGAGCTGTCCGGCGAGCCACGTGGCCGGCGTGTGGGCCAGCGCCGAACGCTGGAGCCCTCGAGCCCGGCGGGTGCGCTCCTCCTCCGGCATCACCAGCGACTCGTGGATCGCCTCGGCCGTCTCCGAGAGGTCGAAGGGATTGATCGCGAGGGCGTGGCGTCCCAGGCGACCGAAGGCGCCGGCGTTGCGAGACAAGATCAACGAGCCGCCGCGCGAGTTCAGCACCGGTCCCTCCATCGCCACCAGGTTCATGCCGTCGTGGACCGGGTTCACCAGCATCGCGTCGTACTGGTCGTACGCGGCGACGGCGTAGGTGAAGTTCTCCTGCACCTTCACGACGATCGGGTTCCAGTCCTCCTTCCCGAACGCCGCGTTGATCCGATCCGCCGTGGCCCGGCAGTCGGCCCCGTAGTCGCGGTACGCGGGCACCTCCTCGCGGGAAGGGCTCAGCAGTGCCAGGAAGACGACACGGCCTCGCCATTCCGGGTGCTTCTGCAAGAGCAGCTCGAACGCGAGGAACCCGCGCAGGATGTTCTTGGACGGCTCGAGCCGATCGACGCGAAGGAGGAGCTTCCGGTCGCCGCGGATCTTCTCGACCTGTGTGCGGGCTCGTTTCGCACGGTCGCTCGCCGCGGCTTCTCGGATCTCCTGCGAGCCGACGGCGACCGGGAACGACCTGACCTGGACCTCGCGACCGTCGACCTCTGCGCGATGCGCCCGGATGTCGACGTGCACGTCCTCGAGTTCCCGGACGGAGAGCAGGAAGTTCTCACCCCACTGCCGTCCCTGGAAGCCGACGACATCGGCGCCGAGCATGCCGCGAAGGATGGACCGGCGCATGTCGTCGGGCAGGGTCCGGAGGTAGGTGCGTCCTGCGAACGGCGTGTGGGAGAAGTGGAGGATCCGCGCCTCGGGAACGAGCTCTCGCAGCATTCGGGGGACGAGGGTGAGGTGGTAGTCCTGGATCAGGAAGACGGGGTCGTGCTTCGCCTCCACCGCAAGCGCCCGGGCGAACGCGCGGTTCGCCTCGACGTAGTCGGCCCACTCGTGCTCGGTTTGCTCTCCGAAGGTGGGGGTACGCGCGATGTCCCAGAGGTAGTGGTGCACGAACCACAGGACGCCGTTGGCGATGCCGTTGTAGTAGCCGTCGTACACCTGCTCGGGGATGTCGACGTAGCGAACGCGCTGGGCCGCTCCCTCGACCCTGCGACCCCGCGGCGCGATCTCACGGTCACCTTCCGTGACGGCCGCGGCCACCCACGTCGCGTCGTCCCGTTCCAGCACCCCACCGAGCACCGTGACGAGACCGCCCGATCCTCGATGCGGAACGAGCTTGCCGTCCTCGTCACGCTCGAAGCTCACGGGCCCTCGGTTCGAGGCCACGACCAGCGAGGATTCCATCGCAGAGTGCGGTGTGGACGCCATGCAGCTCGATTCTCCCAGGCCGGGGCGATGGGTCGCGCCGAAGGTCAACGTCGCCCGGACAAGAGAGGCCTGGGCGGGGGGTGCGACCCAGCCCAGGCCTCTCGGGCTGCTTGGTATGTGAGGTCCGCGCGGTGGCGCGCCGACCTGTTCCTCGGCGGATCGGGGGACCTCCACCTCGGGAGCCGGGATCCCGGCACCTCTCCGAAGATCACTGCCAACCCTCCGATCGAAGTTCTACGCGAGCCGGATGACGAGGGAGAGGCCGTCGAACGAACGTTTGGGGGGTCTTGCGAGGATCAGCCGTGCCCGGCCGCCTTCGCGCGTCTGACGAGTTTCCGCACGTCGGAGGGCCCCAGGAGCCGAGCCCCTTTCGTGCGCAGCCATCGGAAGGCCTGCTCCCGCTGGGCGAGCGCCGTGATCCCCACGACGTCGCCGGGAGCGGATGCCTTGAGCATCCCTCTCAGTGCTCGCATCTCGTCCGGATACACCTCCACGTCGTGCTTGCCCGCGCGGGCCGCTCCTCGGCGGAGCTGCGCGATCACGTCCTCCCTCGGACGACCGCGCAGGTACTTCAGCAGCTCCGCGATCACGAGATGGTCGGCGCCGAGCGCCGCGCGCACCGCGAAGCCCTGCAGGATGTCGTCGGTCCGGTCCCCGGCCGTCCCGATCGCCAACCAGATCTCCCGGCCCGACGGTCTGAGCCCCTGGAGGATCTCCACCAGACCGTCCATGCCGGCCTCGTTGTGGGCGTAGTCGAGCACCAGAAGCCGGTCGTCGAGGGAGAAGAGGTTGGTCCGCCCCGGGTTCTTCTTCGGATCGAGGACGAAGCTCCGCAGACCCTTCGCCACGGTCCTCGACGAGAATCCCACCGCGAGCGCGGCGGCGGCCGCCGCGAGCGCGTTCTGTGTGTACATGCGAGAGAGGCCCGCGAGCGTGACCGGCACCTGGTCGAGGTCGATGAGCGGGTGCACCGCGGGCCCGTCCATCCACGCGATCGTCCCGTCCAGGACGGTGATCGCACGACCGCCGTCGGCGAGGGCTTCGCGGAGCGCGGGGTGGCGGGGATCCAGCGAGAAGAGCCAGATCCGAGCCGAGGCAGCGCGGCGCATCGCAAGCACGCGAGGATCGTCCGCGTTCAGCACCACCCAGCCGTCCGGACGCGTGATGCGGGTCACCGTGGCCTTGACCTCTGCCAGCTGATCGACCGTCGAGATCCCTTGGAGATCGAGATGATCGGCGGACACGTTCGTGACGACCGCGACGTCGTTGTGCATCACGCCGATCCCTCGGAGGAGGATCCCGCCTCGAGCGGTTTCCAACACGGCGACGTCGGGATGCTGATCGAGGGCGATACCGGCTCCCGCGAAGCCCGAGTAGTCCCCCTCCTGAACGAGCCGGTCGTTGCGGTAGACGCCGTCGGTGGAAGAGAACGCGACCCGCTTGCCGGCCGTCATCACGATGTGGGCGAGGAGCCGCGTCGTGGTGGTCTTCCCGTTCGTGCCGCTGACCTGGATCACGGGGACGTCGGGATCCGGCACGGTGGGTTCGGGTCCGGGGTCGGCGGCAGCCACCTCGCGAGCGAGCTCCGCGATCACCCGCTCGGGCGAGCGCCGGAGGACGAGCGCCATCGCGCTCGCGACCGCACCGGCCAGCGCCTCCGCCGATCCCCGCCGGCGCCACGGGAAGACGACGATCACGTGTCCGAACTCGGGCCCCGTCCGTCCGCGGACCCCGAGCCATCCGGTGCCGGCGGCGGCGGCGATCCGCCTCGTGAGCTGGACCGCGACGCGCGCGGTGGCTCGCACGCGCTGTTCGCTTCCGCGGGCGCCCGGTTCGATCGTGCGGATCCCCGCGGCCTGCGCGATCGCGACCACCTTCTCGTCGCCGACGCGGAGCCAACCGGCGACGTCCAGCGTGAGCTTGACGGCCGGTCGAGGGAAATACAGGTTCGGGCCTTCGAGCACGCGCAGCTCGATGGTCCGAACGGGCTCCGACACGCGTCTACCCGCCGTCGGGACCGGAGGCGGCGTCGATCTCTGCGGCAGCCGCGACGTCCTTGTCGGTCACACCGCCGGCGTCGTGCGTCGAGAGCGAGATCCGGACGTGGTTGTAGCGGATCTCGATGTCCGGATGGTGACGGGCCGCATCGGCCTTCTCCGCCACTCGGTTCACGAACGCGATCGCCGCGCGGAAGCCGGGGAACGCGAAGTCCTTGACGATCGCGTCCCCCTGCGAGGTCCATCCCTCCGAGTTCGAGAGGAAGCCCTCGAGCTCCTCATCCGTGAGCTTCGCCACGCGGCGCAGCGTACGTCAGGTGGGTTGGGCGGCGCGAGCCCGGCGGAGCTCCGGGTAGGCGAGGGCCACGAGTCCCGCGCCGATCACACAGGCGATCCCGCCGGAGACCACGCTGAACGTGGGCGAGACGAGGCGAGCGACCACGCCGGCCTCGACATCACCGAGTCGTGGTCCGCCCGTCACGACCAGGATGTGGATCCCGAAAAGCCGCCCCCGGAGGCGATCGGGTGCCGAGGTCTGCATGATCGTCACCCGGAAGATGGCGCTGATGACGTCGGCCCAACCCGCGACGGCGAGCATCGCGAGGCCGAACCACAGCGTTCCGGCCCACCCGAACGCCGCGATCGCCACGCCCCAACCCGCGACGGAGAGGAGGACCGCGAGCCCTTGCCGGCGGACCCGACCCGTCCAGCCGCTCGTGAGTGCCCCCAGAAGCGCGCCCACCGCCGGGGCTGCGAACAGGAGGCCGATAGCCTCCCGCGTCCGGTCGAACTGCTCCACGATGAGGAAGGGGAAGAGCGCCCGGGGAAGCCCGAAGACCATGGCGATCAGGTCGATGACGAAGGTCGACATGATGAGGCGATTCCTTCGTGCGAACGAGAACCCCTCGCGGATCGCCGACATCCCGGTGTCGCGGTGATCGCCCGCCAGCGGCGGCATCGGATGCAACAGGGCGGCCGCCACGAACATGCACCCGACTGACGCCAGGTCGACCGCGTAGGCGACCGTGACTCCCCATCGGGCGACGACCAGCCCCGCCGCCGCAGGTCCTAACATCGCCGAGGTGTTCCAGACCACCTGATTCAGTGCCTGCGCGGCCGGCATCAGAGGCGCGCCGAGGAGTCGCGCGGTCATCGCGGACCGGGTGGGTCCATCGATCGCGCTGGCCGCGGCGAGGACCGCGAGTCCCGTGTAGATCGACCAGAGGGGCGGCTCGCCCGCGAGAGCGCCCCCGAGCAAGATCATCGAGCCGGCGGCGAGACCCACCTGCGCGACCATCAAGAGCTGTCGACGATCCCAGGCATCCAGGACCGCGCCGCCGGCGAGGGTGCCGACCACCAACCCGACGACGTACGCGAGCCCCGTCGCCCCCACCGCCGCCGCCGAGCCGGTCAGCTCCTTGACCTGCACGAACACGGCGACCAACGTGAACTGGCTTCCCGCGGACGTGATCAGGAGCCCGAACCAGACCAGACGGAAGTCTCGGGACACCCGCAGGGGCGTGAGGTCGATCGTGAGGCGGCGGCGCGCCTTCGCCTTTCGCTCCGGCTGGTCCGACCCCTCGCTCACGGCCACGAAGGTAGCAACCGCATGCCGCGCCGTGCGTCGCCGCCCCGCTTCTAGCCAGCCCGAGGACGAGGGGATATCCTCAGCGCAGGGAGGTGATCCCGGTGCCCAAGTACCTCATCGATCGGAACTTCTCCAAGATCACAGAAGACGAGCTCGGAGAGTTCGCGAAGAACTCGAAGCGCATGGCGATCGAACGTTTCCACGACGTCGTGTGGCATCACAGTCATGTCGTGATCGACCCCGACGGCGTCGTGCACACGTTCTGCATCTACAGCGCTCCGGACGAGGCCCGCCTCCGCGCACACGCGGCGGCGTTCGGTGGGCACCAGATCGACAGCATCGCGATCATCGCCGGCGACGTGGATCCCGACGAGATCGCCGTCTAGGGCTGCTCGGCGTCTCGCTCCCAGCGGAGGCGTCCCACATCGACGACCGCGTGCGACAGCCTCGTGTACGAGATCAGCCGTCGCACGGTGACGTCTTGCCGACGCGGGTCGTCCTCGGCCAACAGCCCGAGCGCGGCGCTGTAGAGCTCGACCGCGTGGTGGAAGGCGAGTTGCTCGTCCGCGAGCTCGGCGGCCGTGATCAGATATGGGAGGGATCGCTCCGACTCTCCCGCCTCCCGCCAGTGATGGGCGAGGACCCAGGCGAGGTTCCGGGATCGATCGCCGGCCACGTCCTCGATGTACCGGGCGACGGCGGCGTGTCGCTGTTTGCGATCCGCGCGCGCGAGGGTCGCGTAGGCCACCTCTCGGATCAAGATGTGCTTGAAGGAGAACTCCGCGTCGCCCTGCACCTGGCTCGACGGTTCTCGTCTGATGAGGTCTCTCGACTCGAGGGCGTCGATCGCCTCGTCGACGCCCTCGAGATCCTCGAACGAGCGAAGCACGCCACGCCAGAAGTGCTTGCCGACGACGGACGCCGCCAGGATGGCGGCACGGGGCTCCGCGGGAAGGGCGTCGATGCGTGAGGCGATCGCGGCTCGGACGGTCGTCGGCAGCTCGTCGGACGGGCCTCGATCCATAAGGGACGCCGCCAGCTCCTCGATGAACAGCGGGTTCCCCTCGGCGATCTCCACCATCCGCTCGACCGACGACAGATCTCCCTGTCCCGACAGGAGGTAGCTGGCGATCGACGCCGAGTCGACGGGGGACAGCGCTTCGAGCGGGATCGTCGTGTGACCGAGGACACCGCTTCCCCATCCGGGCCGCACCTCGAGCAACTCGGAGCGCGCTAGCGCCAGGAACACCGCGGGCGCATCCCGGACGTGAGATGCGAGGTACTCGAGCAGGTCGAGCTGGGCGGGGTCGGCCCAGTGGATGTCTTCGAAGACGAAGACGGTGGGCTGTTGGCGGGCGACCTGCTCGGCGAATCGGCGAGCCGCGAAGTGCAGCTGGACGGGTTCTTCGGCCACGTCCTGCCCGGAGCCCGATCCGATCAGCGCCGCGAGGAGCCGCGCCGTCTCGTCCGCCTCCTCCTCCGACCCCATCAGCTCGTGAACCGTGGCCTTCAGCTTCTGCGAGGCATCCGATGCGGCGTCCGTCTCGAAGATGCCGGCCACCTGGCGTACCTGCTCGGAGAACGCTCGGTAGCCGGTCTGGCCGTATGGAAGACAGCGTCCCTTGACCGCTCGCGCCCCGGTTGCCTCCGCCCGCGAAAGGATCTCGGACGCGATCCGGGACTTGCCGATCCCGGTCGGCCCCACCACCGTGATGAGGTGGGGCCGGAGCTCCGCGGCCGCGCGCTCCCAGATGGAGTCGACCAGGCTGAGCTCCCGCGATCGGCCGACGAGCGGGGCGGTCGTCGCCGGCCGCTCGGCCGGCGCTCCGATCGGTGCCAGCGCGAGCCATGCCTCGACCCGATCGCGCTTTCCCTTGGCGTCGATCGGCTCCAGCTCCTGATAGCGGATCATGTTGCGCGTGGCGCGATAGGTCTCCTCACCGACCACGAGACCTCCCACGGGGGCCGAGGTCTGGAGTCGTGAAGCGGTGTTCACCACGTCGCCCAATGCGAGCGCCTCGCCCGACTCGGGGCGAGATCCCATCGCGACGACCGCCTCGCCGGTGTTCACCGCCGCCCTGACCTGGAGCGGGCTCCCCTGCCGTCCCCGATTCAGGTCCTCCATCGCGTGCACGACCCGCAGGCCGGCCCGAACCGCGCGCTCCGCATCGTCCCCGTGGGCCACCGGCGCGCCGAAGACCGCCATGACGGCGTCGCCGATGAACTTCTCGACGGTTCCCCCGAACCTCTCGATCTCCTGTTTCGCGCGAGCATGGAAGCCCTGCAAGGTATCCCGAACGTCCTCAGGATCGGCTTTGTCCGAACGCGACGTGAAGCCCACCATGTCCACGAAGAGCACCGAGATGAGCTTCCGTTCCTCCCTGACGCGTTCCGGCGCGAGAAGCTGCGCCCCGCAGGTCGGGCAGAACGCGGCGTCGGGGGGCGGCTCTCGCCCGCAATTCGGGCACGCTGGCATGGAGCGAATCTTAGGTCCGGCGGAGCCGGAGGCGGGAGAAGCAGCTTCGGACCGGTCTCAGCCGGTCGTGGCGGCGAAGGCTTCCTCGAGCAGGTCGAGGCCTTCATCGAGGAGACCGTCGTCGATCGTGATGGGCGGAAGGAGCCGGACGACGTTCCCGTAGGTGCCCGCCGTCAGCACGATCACACCTCGCTCCAGGGCGGACCGGGCCAGCGCGCTCATCGTCGCCGCGTCGAGCGGCTCCTTGGTGTCGCGGTCGGCGACGAGCTCCATCGCGCGCATCGCCCCGCGACCCCGCACGTCGCCGACCGCGCCGAACCGCTTCTCGAAGGAGTCCAGTCGCGCTCCGATCGTTTCGCCGACGGCTCGTGAGCGCTCGAGGAGTCCCTCCGTCTCGATCTTGTCGAGCACGGCGAGCGCCGCAGCCGCCGCGACCGGGTTCCCACCGTAGGTGCCGCCGAGCCCGCCGACATGGACGCTGTCCATGAGCTCGGCACGGCCGGTGATCGCGGAGATCGGCAGGCCGCCCCCCAACGACTTCGCGCTGAGGACGATGTCCGGGACGACGTCCTCGTCCTCGATCGCGAACCACCGGCCGGCGCGGCCCATCCCCGACTGGATCTCGTCGGCGATGAAGACGATGCCGTTCGCGGCCGCGAACTCGGCGAGACCGGCGATGAAACCGGGCGCCGGCACGATGAACCCGCCCTCACCCTGGATCGGCTCGATCAAGATCGCGGCGATGTTCTCCTCGCCGATGTGCTTGTGCATCTCGTCGAGCGCGTAGGCGAGGCAGGACTCGGCGCACGTCTCTTCGGTCCCGCCGGTCGGACAGCGATACGGATACGCGAGCGGCAGGCGGTAGATCTCGGGAGCGAACGGCCCCATGCCCTGCTTGTAGGGCATCACCTTGGCCGTGAGCGACATCGCCATCAGTGTCCGTCCGTGGAACGCGTGATCGAACACGACGATCCCCGATCGACCCGTGTGCTTCCGCGCGATCTTCACCGCGTTCTCGACGGCCTCCGCGCCTGAGTTCGCGAACATCGTCTTCTTCTCGTGATCACCGGGCGTGAGCCGGTTCAAGCGCTCGGCGAGCTCGATGTAGGGCTCGTTCGCGGTCACGTGGAAGCACGTGTGGGTGTCGAGCTCGAGCTGCCGTTGCGCCGCGGCCACGACCTCCGGCGCGGAGTGCCCGATGTTCAGGACCGAGATGCCGGTGGCGAAGTCGATCAGCCGGTTCCCGTCGACGTCCTCGACGATCGCGCCCGCCGCGCGGGCGGTCACGATCGGGTGGAGGTTCGCGACGCCGCGGGGGACCGCGGCGTCGCGCCGCTGCGAACCACTCGCGTGACCGTGGCCCCGGGATCTCGGTGACGAGCTTCCGCTCCTGCGGGATGTCCATGACCAGGTCCTCCGTTCGCCGGCCTCGATCGGGTGCGTCGGCCGCGTTGCCCCGGAGTATCGTGCGGATCCGTCCGGCTTGTCAGCCGGCGGAAGTCCCGAAACACGGCAAGGACCCGGAAGCGCCTTCGTCGGCGCTGCAGGCCCGACACTTGAGCCGGATGCCATCACGACGCCACCTGAGGCCCTCGACTTCTGGCTCGGCGAGTGGTCCTGCACATGGGAAGGCGGCCGGGGCCGGAACGGGATCACGAAAGAGATGGACGGCCATGTGGTCGTCGAGCGCTTCGAGTCCCTCGAGCCCGAGCTTTGGTCGGGGCTGAGCGTCAGCGTGTTCGACAGCAACGCAGGGATGGCGTCAGACATGGGTCGACTCGACGGGCAACTACTGGGCACTCCACGGGTCGCCCCACGCCGAGGGATTCTCCTTCTCCGTGGTCGAGATCGAGGACGGCCGCGAGATCGAGAAACGGATGGTCTTCTCGGAGATCGAGGCGGACACGTTCGACTGGCGATGGGAGCGGTCGACGGACGGCGGCGTCACGTGGGAATCACTGTGGACCATCGACTATCGCCGCGCCGATGGTGCGTGATCGCTACCGATGGAGGAAGGCAAGGAACCCGTAGGAACGGCAGGGAACCGCCACCGTTCGGCAAGAACTCGCTAGCTCCCCATGCCCGCGGTTCCTAGCGTTGTTCCCGTGCTCCGGTACCTTGCTCGCCGGCTGCTCTACTCCGTCCTCGTCCTGATCGTCATCTCGATCCTCACGTTCCTCATCTTCGTCAAGCTGCCTTCGGGCGACCCCGCCAGACGAGCGGCGGGTCGGAGGACGGATCCCGCGCAGATCGCGAACGCGCGGGAGGCGTTCGGGCTGGACGAGCCGCTGATCGTCCAGTACGGGAGGTTCGCGAAGGGTCTCATCCCCCTTCCGAACACCTTCCTGGCGGAGGACGTCTACTACTCCTTCTCGAACTACCTGCCGGTGCGAGAGGAGATCTGGCGGAGGCTTCCCGTCTCGGCGATCCTCGCCACGGGGGCGGCGATCCTGTGGCTCGTGGTCGGGATCCCGCTCGGCATCGCATCGGGGGTTCAGCCGCGCTCGCGTTTCGCACGGTGGACGATGATCTTGGCGATCGTCGGGGTGTCGCTGCCCGTGTTCTGGCTCGGCCAACTGCTCCTCTACTTCGTGTGGTTCAGGCTCGGCCTCGCGCCCTCGAGCGGCCTCGAGATCGACGCGAGCGTATGGAGCAGTGCGCTCCAGGGGAAGTTCATCCTCCCTTGGATCACGGTCGCGGTCGGGTATGCGGCGATCTACGCCCGGATGCTCCGGAGCAACATGATCGAGACCACGCAGGAGGACTACATCCGGACGGCTCGCGCGAAGGGGCTCTCGGAGAATCGAGTCGTCTACAAGCACGCGCTCCGCGGGGCCCTTACGCCGATCGTCACGATGCTGGGGATCGACTTCGCCACGATCCTGGCAGGACTGGTCATCACCGAGACCCTGTTTGGGCTCCCCGGACTGGGGCAGCTCGCCGTCAACTCGATCTTCAGCAACGACTTCCCCATGGTGATGGGCGTGACCATCGTCGGTTCGATCTTCATCCTCACAGCCAACATCGTGGTGGACGTCGCGTACGCGTTCCTCGATCCACGGGTCCGGTTCTGAGGCACGTCGCCGGGGAGGCCTTCCACCGGAGGCGTTCCCGTCGGCCCATGTCCGGGTCGCCCCTATCCGGTGGATGTCGCATACTGGCGAGTTGAACGTTGGTGCAGGAGCCGTCGCCCACGCGGACGGCCGAGCGAGGAGGGGACATGGCGGACGCCTATCAGATGTTCATCGATGGCGAATGGGTGAACTCGTCGGACGGACAGACCCGCGACGTGATCAACCCGGCGACCGGCGAGGTGCTCGCCACCGTCCAGGAGGGCACCAAGGAAGACGCCGACAAGGCCGTGGCCGCCGCCAGGCGCGCGTTCGAAGGCGATTGGTTCGACTCCACGCCGAAGGACCGGCAGCTCGCGCTCCTCAAGTTCGCCGACGCGATCGAAGAGAACGCCGACGAGATCGTGAAGCTCGAGGCGCAGAACGTGGGCAAGCCGGCCGCCGTGACGCTCTCGGAGGAGATCCCGCCGATCGTCGACAACCTCCGGTTCTTCGCCGGCGCCTCCAGGACGATGGAGGGCCGGGCGGCGGGGGAGTACATGGCCGGGTTCACCAGCTATGTCCGGCGAGAGCCGATCGGCGTCGCCGGCCTGATCGCGCCGTGGAACTACCCGCTGATGATGGCGATCTGGAAGATCGGTCCCGCGCTCGCCACCGGGAACACGATCGTGCTGAAGCCCTCGGAGATGACGCCGCTCACGGCCCTCAAGCTGGCTGAGCTCACCGCCGACATCCTTCCGCCCGGTGTCTTCAACGTCGTGACCGGCGACGGTCTCCCCGTCGGCGACGCGATCGTGCGGCACCCCGACGTCGGGATCGTCTCTCTCACCGGCGACACGGCGACGGGCAAGCTGATCGCGGCCAACTCCGCCGAGACACTGAAGCGCGTGCACCTCGAGCTCGGCGGCAAGGCGCCGCTTTATCGTGTTCGACGACGCCGACATGGAGCAGGTCATCGAGTTCATCAAGATCGGCGGCTACTTCAACTCCGGTCAGGACTGCACGGCGTCGGCCCGGATCCTCGTCGGTTCCGGCGCCTACGAGAACGTCCTTGCGGAGCTCGTCCCGGCGGTCGAGTCGATCAAGGTCGGCGACCCGTTCTCGGACGACACCGAGATGGGCTCGATGGTCTCCAAGGAGCAACTCGAGCGCGTCACCGGCTTCGTGCAGCGGGCCGAAGAGGCCGGCGGCAAGGTCCTGACCGGTGGGAAGGCCATCGACCAGCAGGGCTACTGGTACACCCCCACGGTCGTGAGCGAGGTCGGCCAGGACTCCGAGATCATCCAGAAGGAGGTCTTCGGTCCGGTCGTCACCGTGCAACGGTTCGACGACGAGGCGCAGGCCCTCGAATGGGCGAACGGCGTGCCCTACGGACTGTCGAGCTCCGTCTGGACGCGGGACGTGGGACGTGCCCACCGGATGGCGCGAAAGCTCCAGTTCGGCTGCGTGTGGATCAACACCCACATCCCGCTCACGCCGGAGATGCCGCACGGCGGGTACAAGCAGTCCGGTCACGGCAAGGACATGTCGGTGTACTCGCTCGAGGACTACACGAACATCAAGCACGTGATGGTGTCGCTCGACTGAACGCACCCCGGAAAAACGAAGGCGGTGAGGACATGGCCGTGAGGCCCTATCTGGTGAACGGCGAGTGGCGGACGGGCGAGGGCACGCTCGAGGTCCACAGCCCCTACGACGACAGCGTCGTCGCCGAGATCGGCGTGCCGACCGAGGCCGATGTCGAGGAAGCGGCGACCACGGCGCACGAGACCTTCAAGGAGTCGGCGAAGCTCCCGATCCACGCCCGTTCGGAGGCGCTCGACCACATCTCGAAGCGCCTCGGCGAGACGATCGAGGAGAACGCGAAGCTGATCGCGCAGGAAGGCGGCAAGCCGCTCAAGTGGGCCACGGTCGAGGCGACGCGTGCCGTCTCGACCTTCCGCTGGGCCTCGGAGGTGATCCGCCACGGGGACGACGAGCTCATGCGTCTCGATACGGAGGCGGCGCTCGGCTCCCGGGTGGGCCTCATCCGGCGGTTCCCGGTCGGGCCGGTGCTGGGCATCACCCCGTTCAACTTCCCGCTGAACCTCGTGGCGCACAAGGTCGCGCCCTCGCTCGCCGTCGGTGCTCCGATCGTCGTCAAGCCCGCGAGCGCCACCCCGATCGGCTCGCTCAGACTCGCGGAGTTCTTCGCCGAGACCGATCTGCCGAAGGGGATGTACCAGGTCCTCCCGGTCTCCTCGAAGGTCGCCGACGGCATGGCCCGCGACGACCGGTACCGCAAGATCTCGTTCACCGGCTCCGCGGAGATCGGTTGGTACCTGAAGGGTCTCGACCCGAAGAAGCGCGTGACGCTCGAGCTCGGTGGGAACGCAGGCGTGATCGTCCACGCCGACGCCGACCTGGACTTCGCCGCCCAGCGGGTCGCGTACGGCGGCTACTACCAGGCCGGGCAGAGCTGCATCAGCGTGCAGCGGGTGCTCGTGTCCTCCGAGGTCTACGAGGACTTCTCGGCGCGTCTCGTGAAGCAGATCGAGAGCCTGAAGGTCGGCGACCCGATGGACCCGACCGTCGACGTCGGCCCCGTGATCCAGCGGAAAGAGGTGGACCGGCTATCCGACTGGGTTAAGGAAGCCGTCTCGCAGGGCGCCGAGGTGCTCACCGGCGGTCAGGGCGACGGGCCGTTCTTCCAGCCCACGCTGCTGTCTCACGTCACCCCCGAGATGAAGGTCTGCCGCGAAGAGGTGTTCGGGCCGGTCGTGACGATCAGCCCGTACCAGACCTTCGAGGACGCGCTCAAGATCGTGAACGATTCCAAGTACGGCCTGCAGGCCGGCGTGTTCACCAACGACATCAACCGCGCGTTCGCGGCGCATCAGGCACTCGAGGTCGGCGGCATCATCATCAACGACGTCTCGGCCTTCCGAGCCGACCAGATGCCGTACGGCGGCTCCAAGGAGTCGGGCTTCGGCCGTGAAGGGCTGAAGTACGCGATGGAGGAGATGACCGAGCCCCGGATCATGGTGCTCTCCCACATCCCCCTCTAGGGAGAGAGCGTGGAGCTCCGCGAGTTGATCCTCGTCACGTTGCCGTTCATCGTCGCGATCACGCTCGGCGTGGGGTTCCTGTTGGTCTTCCGCGAGCGCGCGGCGGCGCATGAGGTGCTACGCCGACGCGCTCAGCTCGCGGAGCCGGATCTCGCCACGCCGCTCCGCGACCCCAAGCCGCCGGAACGCCCGTGGTGGGGCAATCCCTGGCTATGGCTTGCCGTCAGCTTTGGGTTCGTCCTGCTCGGGATCTTCGTATGGCCTGGGTTGTTCGGCGGCACGTTCTTCTTCCTGCCCCTCATCTGGGTCTGGCGCCCGCGGCGCGGCCACGACGTCGACCCCCGGACCAACGGCCACGAGAAGCGGGAGAACCCCAGTTCCCTCGGCGGCTAAGGACGCGGATGAGTGATTTCGCAGACTTCGCGGGATTCCTGTACGACGTCCTCGATGCCGCAAGTGAGATCCAGCGACGAAGGGGATCCGAGCGCGCGGAAGACGCTCTGGAGCGCTTCATCGAAGAGCTTATCGCCGCGGATCCTGATCGCGAGATCCAGCGAACGGGTCCAGATTCCATCCGTCGAGGAGACACCGACCTTGTCTACCTGGAAACGCGAATCGACCCTGACCGCGAGCGCCTTCTCGAGGAGATCAGACGCGATCTTGAGGCATGGGGTGGAGGATCGATCCAGGTGATCGACACGCCGGGTGAAAGAACGATCCGTTTCCAAGGGGAAGCCGCAACGTCTTCCATCCGAGCATGGCTAGTCCCTCATCGTGGCTGGGTCTTCTTGGTCAGCGCACCTGAGAAGACAGACACGGCCGGACTCGCAGCGACGCTCGACGCTCGACTTGCTGCCCTAGAGAACTCACCCTCATAGGCGGAGCACCCGATCGGCGAAGTCGCCGACGATGGTCGCGGCTTCGCGTTCCCTCCGCCACAGATAGTGGTCGGTGCCGTCCAGGATCACGACCTCGGCGACGCCTTCCCCGTAGGCGCGGAGCTCGTCAGCGGGGCAGTACTCGTCGTTCGCCCCGGCGAGGAACAGCAACGGACGCTTGAGAAGCCGCATCTGCGCCGGTGTCGGGAGTGACGGGAGTGCGAGGTCGTTCGGGCGGAGCGGGATTCCGAACAGCGCGAGCGCGCCGACCCGTTCGTCCTCGAACGCCTCCCTGAGCGCGACGCTCGCTCCGAAGGACCACCCGAACACGAGCGTGGGACCCTCGACCCGTTCTCGCACGAAGCCCACCGCGGCCCGGACGTCACGCAGCTCATCGCGGCCGCCACCGAATGTGCCGCTGGAGCCCATCGTGCCGCGGAAGTTGAAGACGAGCGCCGCGAGGCCGCGCTTGCCCGCCAGCTCGTTCCGGACTGACCACAGGACGGGGTGGTCCTTGCTGCCGCCGTGTCGCGGATGGGCGTGGCAGATCACGGCCGACCCGCGAGGCGGTTCGTCGGGAGGGCGGAGCTCGCCCTCGAGGCGAACGGCGTCCTCGGTGAGGAACGAAACGGTCTCCACGTCTGCGACGATGCCAGTCATGGGGGAGATACGCCAACCGCGTGGAACGGCCTTCACGATCCGCGACCCGCTTCCGTGGCCGGACGTGGCCGCGATCGCGCGCGAGGGCGAGGAGCTCGGCTACGCGGCTGTCTTCCTTCCGGAGACAGGCGCCAGGGACACGCTCGCTACGTTGAACGGGATCGCGGGGGAGACCGAGCGGTTGCTCCTGGGGACCGGTGTGATCCCGATGCGAAACAGGATCTCGCGCCTCGCGGCGATGGCGGCCGCGACGGTGCAGGAGCGGTCCGGCGGCAGGCACATCCTGGGTGTCGGCACGGGCGGGTCGGCGCCGGGGGCGCTCGGGCGGCTCGAGGAGTACGTGATGGAGATCCGCGACCTGGTGGCCGGCAGCGCCCCCGGCGCCGAGCTCGGTCTTCCGCTCTCCGCTCCCGTGCCGATCTGGGTCGCCGCGCTCGGGCCCAAGGCCGTTCGCCTCGCCGGTCAGATCGCGGACGGCGTGATCCTCAACTGGTGCACGCCGGATCGCGTCGCGGAGGCCCGCGACGCGATCCGGGGCGCGGCCGGCGAAGCCGGCCGCGACCCCGACTCCGTCACGATCGCCGTCTACGTCCGCGCGTCCTTCTCGGGACGCGCGGACGAAGGCCTGCTTGCCGCCGCCGGTCAGTACGCCTCCTACCCTGCCTACGCCCGCCAGTTCGAGGCGATGGGCGTGGAGCCCTCACCGGAGGCGGTCGTGAACGCCGTGTGCCTCCGAGGCGATCCGGACCGGGCGCGCGAGCGCCTCGACGCCTATCGCCAGGCGGGAGCCGACCTCCCGGTCGTCTACCCGGTCCTGGCCGCCGGCGAGGGCCGCGAAACGGCCGTGGAAGTCCTCCGAACGCTGTCGCCCTGAACCATTGCCGAGCCCCGACTCGGCGGTAGACTCACGTTCGCAAGGTCGACACCGTGGAAAAGGGGTAAATGGGATGACCTACACGATCGCGGAGCCGTGCATCGACGTGAAGGACCGCGGATGCGTCGACGAGTGCCCGGTCGACTGCATCTACGAGGGTCCTCGCATGCTCTACATCCACCCCGACGAGTGCGTCGACTGCGGCGCCTGCGAGCCGGTGTGCCCGGTGACGGCGATCTTCTACGAGGACGACGTCCCCGCCGAGTGGAAGCAGTTCAACGCGATCAACGCGGAATGGTTCAGCGACGAGATCAGCGGCGTCGGGTCTCCGGGTGGAGCCGCGCAGGTGGGACCCGCTGCCAAGGATCACCCGGTCGTCGAAGCGTGGGCGTCGCCTTAACGCACCGTTCGGCCCGGGTGGGCTAATCCGCCTCCGGGTGGGTCGCGGGGAGGAACACCCGGAATGACGCTCCTCCGCCCTTCCGCTCCTCGACCCACGCGCGGCCGTGATGCATCTCCGCGAATCGGCGCACGAGCGTGAGTCCGATCCCCACGCCCGGCGACGGTTGCGGTGCACCCGTCCCCTGACGGAACTCCTCGAAGATCTTCTCGCGCAGGTCGGCAGGCACGCCACCACCTTCGTCCTCCACCGAGATCAAGACGCCGTGCGCGGAGCCGGTGACGGAGACGTGCACGGAGGTGCCGGCCGGGGTGTGCCTGATCGCATTCACCAGGAGGTTCTCCACGATCCGCTCGACCTTCGGCGGATCGACGGGGACGATGACGGACTCGGCCGAGATCTCGACGTCCTGCCCCGACGGGTGTGTCTCCGTCACCATCCGCTGCACCAGCTCGCCGACGTCGGTCGGCTCGAAGGTCGGCGTCAGCACGCCGCGCGCGAGCCGGTCGAGATCGAGGAGGTTCGTGACCAATCGTTCGAGCCGGCGGGCGTTGTGCTCGATGCGGCCGGCGAGCTCGCGGGTCTCTTCCGGCTCCAGCCCCACGTCTCCTCGCTCGAGCGTGATCGCCATCCCGAGGATCGCGGCCAACGGCGTGCGCAGGTCGTGGGACACGGCCTGGAGGAACGTGTCCTTCATCACGTCGAGCGCTCGCAGGCGCGCGGCCGCTTCACGCTCCACCTCGAGCGCACGCTCCAGATCCTCCTGGGCGCGCTTGCGCTCGCTGATGTCTCGGATGAACCCCGAGAACACCGTCTCTTCGCCGACCGACACCGGCACGATGGCCAGCTCGACGGGGATCATGCGTCCGTCCCGGCGGAGCGCCTGGATCTCGATCCGCG
This sequence comes from uncultured Actinomycetota bacterium, assembly GCA_963750945.1. Classification (GTDB taxonomy): domain Bacteria; phylum Actinomycetota; class UBA4738; order UBA4738; family HRBIN12; genus JAJNBA01. Next base: position 423,317 of record CAVVSH010000015.1, read on the forward strand.
AGTTCAGGACCGCGCCGTCGCCGGTGTCATGGAAGCGGCGGAGCCCTTCGTTGTGGGCGGCGCGGTGCGCGTGCGGGACGATCGTGTCGACGAGCGAGTGTCCGAGGACCTCGTCCGCGCTCCAACCGAAAGTCGTCTCCGCCTGCGGGTTCCATCCGATGATCATGCCCTCCATATCCATGCTCACGACGGCATCGAGGGAGGACTCCACCATGAGCCGCAGGTGCTCGTGCGCATCCTGGAGCCGTTGCTCGACCTCCTTCCGCGCCGTGATGTCCAGCTGGAATCCTTGCCAGTACGGGAATCGACCCTCCGGCTTGATGAGCGTCGCCTCGTCGAGGACCCAGACGACGCGTCCGTCCGTGCGGATCATCCGATACTCGAGGCTGAAGGCGTTCGAGCCGTCCGTGTTGGTCGCGGCGTCCGCGGCGAACACCCGCGCCTGATCGTCGGGGTGGATCATCGTTCGCCAGACCTCAGGGTTGGCGGTCATCTGCTCGATGGGGACACCCGTCAGCTCCTCGGCGCCGGGTCCGATGTACTCGGTGAGCGACCTCGAGGGATCGGCGGGATCGATCCCCTGGACGTAGAAGACCGCTGGACTCTGCTCGACCAGCGTCCTGAACGTGAGCTCGGCCTCGCGCAGGCGCTCCTCGGCGTCGCGGCGAGAGCTCACGTCCGTGAGGAAGCCGAGGAAATAGTCCAGGTTGCCCTGCGCGTCGAGGACCGCCGTCGAGATGTCGTGCACCCACACCCAGTGACCGTCGGCGTGGTGCATCCGATACTCGTGATCGAACACCTCGAAGTCGGCGTTGTTGAACGCATCGATCGACCGGAGGTGCGCGAGATCGTCCGGGTGCATCAGTTCGAACCAGAACCCTGCGTCGTCGAGGAACCGTTGCGGAGGGAAGCCGAGGATCGCTTCCATCTGTGGGCTGACGAAGCCCATCGACGTGACCCCGTCGGGCCCCACGAAGTCCGTGTAGGTGACGGCCGGGATCAGCTCCACCATCGCGCGGTATCGAGCCTCGGCTTGACGCAGGCGTCCCTCCGCCTCCATCTGCACGCTCACGTCCACCATGAAGCCCTGCCAGTACCCGATACGCCCGTCGTCGTCGTAGACGGGGCGGGCCTTGTCGCGCACCCACACCCAGCGACCGTCGGCCGTTCTCATGCGATAGACCTGATCGAAATCCACCCTCGTCGCGAACGCGAGTCGGTTCGCCGCCTGGACTCGTTCGACGTCGTCGGGATGCACGGTCGCCCACCACCAGGTCCGATCGTCCGTCGCTCGCTCCGGCGGATAGCCGAGGAGCGCCTCGATCTGAGGGCTGACGAAGGTGACCCTTCCCCCTTCGTCGTGATGGGCCTCCGTGTAGGTCACCGCGGGGTTCTGCGTGACGAGCTCCTGGTACCGGGCCTCCGCCTCGAGCCGGCGACCCTCGGCGTGCTGTCGTTGGACGGCGGCTCCGAGCATGCCCGCCACGGCGCGGAGCGAGTCGAGCTCGTGTCGCGACCATCGCCGTTCCACGAAACAGTCGTCGAAGCCGATGAAGGCCCACCAGGCGCCGTCCACGAAGACCGGGAACGAGGCGATCGACACGATCTGCTCGCGGAAGAGCTCCGCTCGCTCCTCCTCGGGGAAGTCGCGGACGAGGCCGTGGACCGTCTCCTGGTTCGTCATGAGACCGATCCATCGGTCGAAGCCGTTGCTGCGCATCCCGGCTCCGTTCAGGGCGGGATTCCCGAACTGGGACGTGACGTCGGGGGCGCACCACTCCGCGTGCTGGGTCACCAGATAGTCGCCGTCACCATCGGGCTCCACGAGGATCAGATAGGACCGGGAGACCTCCCCGGCGAGACCGAGATGCCGGAGGACGTCATCGATCGCAGCACCCCAGTCGGGCGCCAGGAGCAGGCGTTCGGCCGAGAAGGCGACGGCGGCGAGCATCGCATCGCCTCCCACCAGCTGCTCTTGATCCCGGATCGATCGAGCCAACGCGGATCCTTCCGTCCAGGCATGCGGGAACCCGCTTTCCGCGGTCTTCCCGGATTATCGGCGCGGCAACGAACACATGGAGTCCCCTCGTTGGGGTCGGGACGTGGGCCGTCCGGGGGGCTCAGGCCTGGTCAGGAAGGACGGGAAGCACCCCGGGCGTGGAGCCGGCGACGGGCATCTCGTCGGGCGAGGGCCAGCGCCGGCGAGACTTGGCCGCCAGCTTGAACATCAGCTCGACGGCCTTGGGATCCTCGGCTCCCGGCCGATGCTCGATCACGCCGTCGGCGGTGGCCCGATCCCAGATGTCTTGGCCTCGCTCGGTCCGAACGATCGAGAGCGTCCAGCCCTCCGACTGCCCGAGCCCGCCGAAGGAGATGTCGGCGTGCTCGGCGGCGAAGTCGGGGCATCGGAGGCAGCCGGGCCTGGTGTACTGCTGGGCGTCCTTCAACGAGTAGATGACCTCGTCGCCGGTGTCCGTGTAGAACAGCAGCTTCCCCTTCACGTTCACGCGAACGAGATGCTCGAGGTCCAGGCCGAGCTCCTTCTGGGCGATCTCGACCATCAGGCCGTCGTACGTGAACGACTTCGAGCACAGGAGCCCGAAGGTCCAGGCGATCTTCCGCCTCCACTTGTTCACCCGCCGGACCTCCAGCGCCCCGGTCGCGCTCGATTGGCAACCCATCCCTACGAGGGCGAGCTTCGAGAGCCCCATCTCGGCCGCCTGGAGGAGGGCGAGGGGGTTCGCGGAATAGGTGTAGCGAGACCCCGCGGTGGCGAGGACCCCTTCGGCATCCGTGACGACGGTGGGCTCGGCGTCCCAGGCTCGCTCGTCCGAGAGCTTGGAGGTCAGGGCTCCGTCGATCTCGCCGTTCGCAAGGCCCCAGAGCAGCAGTGCCGAGACGGCGCCGCCGTCCTGACCGTGCATGAGCGCCTCCTGCCCCGTGGCCCTGGCGAGGTAGATGTCACGGTACTGACCGATGACCTCCTCGGGCTTGCGGACCTGGCCGAAGAACAGCTCGTCGATCTCCGACTCCCATTCACGGAACCTCGGGCAGGCACGGGTGCAGATGTCGCACCCCTTGTCGCCGTGGCTGCAGCCGTCCGGTCCTTCCGGCTGGAGTTGCACGGGGACGTCGTTCTCGTAGCCCAGGACGTGGAACGGACAGGCCACGATGCAGGATGTGCAGCCGGTGCACAGGCCCGTGAGCACCACCTCGTTGTAGAGGTCTCGCCACTGGGTCTTCTCGACGGCCACGTCGGCAGTGTAGTTCTCCTTCCTCGCCGGGGCGGAAACCTCCACGGGCACTCGGCCGTAGTACCGTCCGGGAGCACCTTGGCCGTGAGACTGGGAGGGACGATGCACCGACGGTGGATGCGATCGCTGGGAGTCCTGTTCGCGCTGACGCTGCTCGCCGCGGCGTGTGGCGGCGACGAACCGGAGGGACAGCCGGTCGATGGTGAAGAGACCCCGACCGAGGCCCCGGCCGAGAGCCCGTCCGAGAGCGGTGGTGCCGATCTGACGATCGTGGACTTCAGCTTCTCGCCCGCCGATCTCTCCGTGACCGAGGGGCAGACGATCACGGTCACCAACATCGGCGAGACATCGCACACGTTCACAACCGACGACGAGGTGATCGACGAGACGATCGGCGCGGGCGAGACGTTGGAGATCCCCCTGACCGGCGTGAGCAGCGGTGGGTTCCATTGTCGGTTCCACACGCAGATGACGGGGACGCTCACCGTCGGGTGAGGCGGAGTCTCGGCTAGATCGCGAACGAGTCGCCGCAGGCACACTCGTGGGTGGCCTGTGGGTTGATCATCTTGAGGCCGCCCCCGAGGAGCGCGTCGTTGAATTCCAGCGTGGAGCCACGGATGATCGGCCCGCTCTTCGGGTCGACGAGGACGCGGACGCCGTTGGCGGCCTCGATCACGTCGTCGTCGTCGTCGGGGCCGTCGGCGAACGACAGGTCGTAGGTGAAGCCGGAGCACCCGCCCGCCGTTACGCGAACGCGGAGGATCGGCAGCGCGCGGCCTTCCTTCAGGGCGAGCGCGGCGATCCGCCGCGCGGCCTTGTCGGTGACCGCGATGACCTCGGTGACGGAAGCATCCATGTCCTCCCAGGCTACCCGACCTGCTCGCTGATGCCGAGCAGGGCACCCTTCACGGACTCCGAAAGGGTGGGGTAGGCGTGGATCGCGCCGGCGACGGCCGTCGCCGATGTCCGCACCGCCATCATGAGGACCACCTGGTGGATCAAGGCTCCGGCCTCCTCGCCCACGATGTGCCCCCCGAGGAGCTCGCCGGAGCTGCGCTCGGCTACGAGCTTCACGAGTCCGTGCGTGCCGCCCTCGATGTGTGAGCGTTCGTTGTCCGCGAACCGGACGACCGAGGTGATCACCTGGTGGCCGTCCTCGCGAGCCTCCCGTTCCGTGAGGCCGACGCTCGCGACCTCGGGATCGCAGAACGTGACCCGGGGCACGACCCGGTAGTCCCGGCGCTCCGGGTGCCCGAGGATGTCCTTGACGACGAGCTCTGCCTCGTACGTGCCGACGTGGGTGAACAGCAGGTCACCGGTCGCGTCGCCCGCGGCCCAGACGTCGTCGTTGGTCGTGCGAAGCGTCTCGGTGAGGATCGGCTTCCCGTCGTCGTCCCGCTCGATCCCCGCGGCATCCAGGTCGTGGGTGTCGAACACCGGTCGTCGTCCGGTCGCGACGAGGAGCTCATCGGCGACCACCGGATCCCCGGCTTCGAGAGCCAGCGTCCACACGGATCCATCGTGATCGGCCCTCTCGATCGTCACGCCCGACCTCAGGGTGATCCCCTCGCCTTCGAGGGCAGGGACGAGGGATGCCGCGGCCTCCTCGTCCTCCATCGGGAGGATATGCGGGAACGACTCCAGCGCCGTCACGCGTGAGCCGAAGCGGGCGTAGATCTGCGCGAACTCGATCCCGATGGCGCCGGTGCCGATCACCGCGAGGGACTCGGGGACCGTCTCCGGACGCCAGATCGCTTCCTTGTTCGTCCAGAAGGGTCCCTCCTCGAGTCCGGCGATCGGGGGGATGTCGGCGTCCGTACCGGTCGCCAGGACGACACGGTCGGCTTCCACCTGTGTGCCGTCCGCAAGCTCCACCCGGTGCTCGCCGAGGAGCCGTGCCTCCTGCATGAACACCTCGACGCCCGCACGCTCGAACGGCGCCGCGCCTTCGCCGGATTGGGAGTCGATGAGGTCACGGGCGCGCTGCTGCACCGCCTTGAGGTCGACCTCGACGTCGGGGATCCGCAGGCCGAAGCGCTCGCCCTCACGCGCCAGCGCCGCGATCTTCGCGGTTCGGAGCATGACCTTCGTGGGCACGCAGCCGTAGTGGTTGCACTCACCGCCGAGCTTGTCCCGTTCCGCGAGCGCCACCTTCATCCCCGACGTCCGCGCGAGCGAGAAGGCGACCTCGGACCCGGTGCCGCCGCCGCCGATCACGAAGACGTCGAACCGGTCCATCGTGAGGACTAGCGCGTCCCCAGGAAGCCGACGAAGACGCGCGCGTAGGCCCGCGCCGCGACGACCATCTCCTCCACCCCGATGGACTCGTTCGCGGTGTGCGCGAGGGAGAGGGAGCCCGGTCCGGCGATCACCGTCGGGATGTGCGCGTCGTTGATGTAGAAGCGGGCGTCGGTGATGCCCGTGAAGCCCACGAAGGGCGGTGGCGCACCCGTCTCGGCCGCGATCGCGTCGCGAACGAGCGCCGCGATCGCGGAGTCGCCGGTCGTCTCGGCCGCCTCGGTCCATTCCCTCAACGAGATGTCGATGTGCGTCTCCGGGCGCTCCGCCACGAGGTCGTCGACCAGCAGACGGAACGGGGCGAGCACCTCCTCCGGGTCCTCCTCGCCCGGCACGATCCGACGATCGATCTCCACCTCGCAGCGGTCCGGCACAACGTTGGGCGCGCTCCCTCCGGACACCAGCGCGACGTTGACGGTCGGCGCGCCGACAAGAGGATGCACGCGGTCGGGGAGCGCCTCCGGCAGTCGGAGCAGGAACCGCGACATCGTGAGGATCGCGTTGACGCCGCGGTCCGGCTGCGAGCCGTGGGCCGCCTTGCCGTGCGCCACGGCGGTCACCCAGGCGCCCCCGCGTTCGGCCAGCGCGATCTCCATCTCGGACGGCTCGCCCACGACGGCTGCGTCCTGGTCGAGGAGACCCTGGTCGCGGAGGACCTTGGTCCCGTGGATCCCGGCATGCTCCTCGTCGGCCACCAGATGCAGCTCGAGGGTTCCGGCGAGCGAAAGGCCGGCACGGCGGAGCGCCGCGACGGCCGCGAGTGCGGACGCGATCGGCCCCTTCATGTCGCAGGCCCCGCGGCCCACCAGCCTGCCGTCGACGACCGCGCCTTCGAACGGGCCGCTCGACCACGTCGAAGGGTCGCCGGCGGGCACCGTGTCCAGGTGCCCGTTCCATGCGAGATGGGGGCGCTCTCCGGAGCCGATCCGCGCCACGACGCTGGGTCGACCCTCCTCGGACCGGACGACCTGGAGATCTGCGCCGAGGTCGGTGAGGATGCCGATCGCCACGCCGGCGACCTCGTCCTCGGTGCCCCCGGGGTTCTCGGACGGCGCGGCGATCAGGGCCCGTGCATAGCGGAGAACCTCATCCTGGTCGATGGCATCAGCCGCGGCCCCGGCAGCCGCTCCGGCAGCCGCGTCGGCCGCTGCCGACGCGGGTTCCGCGACGTCCTCGCCTACCATGGCTGCGGATGCTACACGCGCCCTCTCTGCAGGAAGTCCTTCGCTCCGCGCTCGATCCGGCGCCGGCGCACGCCCCGGCGCCGGGCGACCGCCTCGCCGCCGTGCTCGCACCACTCGTCGAATCGCCGGATCCGTCCCTGATCTTCACGGTCCGCTCCGACGCGCTGTCGCGTCACCCCGGGGAGGTCTCTTTCCCCGGCGGGCTCGTGGACGAGGGCGAGACGCCCGCCGACGCCGCGCGCCGGGAGGCCTTCGAAGAGATCGGCCTCGACCCCGCGCTCCCACAGCTCGTCGGAGCGCTTCCACCGGTCCACACCTACGTGTCCGCGATCCTCGTGATCCCCTTCGTCGGTCTGTTGAAGCTGCCCCCGGATCTGTTCGCCGCGGAGGCCGAGATCAAGGAGATCATCCGCGTCCCGCTTGCCGACCTCGTCGCGGTCGAGGAGCCGATGGAGCTGCCTCGCGGGGACGGGAGCGTCTGGCACGGCTGGGCGTATCCCGCGGACGGGCACACGATCTGGGGTGCGACGGGGCTGATGGTCCATTCCTTCCTCGACGTGCTCAGGGCGGAGGCGCCGTGGACCCTGACCTGAGCGAGGGGGAGCGCGCGCTCCGGTCGCTGCTGGGGGAGGCCCGGGTGATCGCCGTCGTAGGGATCTCCTCGAAACCGTCGCGCCCGTCCTACGGGGTGGCCTCCTACCTCCAGGAACACGGATACCGGATCGTGCCGGTCAATCCGAACGAGACGGAGGTCCTGGGAGAGCGGGCGTACGCCTCACTCCTCGACATCCCGCGCGAGATCCACGTGGACGTGGCGGACGTGTTCCGCCGCGCGGAGCACACGCCGGAGGTGGCCCGGCAGGCGGTCGCGATCGGAGCGCGCGTCCTCTGGCTCCAGGAGGGCATCGTGAACGAAGAGGCGGCTCGGATCGCCACCGAGGGCGGTCTCGAAGTGATCATGGGTGTCTGCTTCAGGCACATGCATGAACGACTGATGGCGCAAGGGGGAAGCTGAGATGAAGTGGGAGTACTTCGTGGCACCGTTGCTCGAGCACAACCCGGGCGAGATCTTGAACAACTTCGGCGAAGACGGCTGGGAGCTCGTGACCATCCTCCAACAGCAGACGCCGGCGGGCGGTGTCTCGATGGTCGCGTACATGAAGCGACAGGCGTCCTAGCCTCGGCGCCCGGCGGATGTTCAGGATCGATCACGTCGTCCTCGCCGTCCGAGATATCGAGGCGTCGGCCGGACGCCTCTGGGAGGAGCACGGCCTTCGGTTCTCCCCGGGCGGGCGTCATCCTCAGTGGGGGACCGCCAACATGATCGCGCCGCTCGGGAACGACTACATCGAGCTCTTAGGCGTCGTCGACGAGGATGTCGGATCGACCAGCGTGCTCGGACGAACCCTGATGGAGCTCTCCGCGGATGGCGACCGATGGTTCTCCGTCTGCCTCGCGGACGACGACATCGACGCGACCGCGGCCAGGCTCGGACTGACCGTTCGACCGGGTGCTCGCACGCGGCCCGACGGCAGCGAGGTCCGCTGGCGCGGCGCCGGGATCGAGGAGCGAGGCGAGGAGCTCTCGCTGCCGTTCTTCATCTCCTGGGACGTTCCGGCAGCGCTTCATCCGGGTGCCGCGCCCGCCGACCACCGGGTCCCGGCCGAAGGGATCGCCTGGGCCGAGGTCGGCGGGGACGAGGCTCGGCTCCGCGGATGGCTCAACGGCGCGGACATCCCGATCCGCGTCGTCGACGGCGACCCGCGCGTGCATGCGGTGGGTATCGGTCTCCGCGACGAGAGCGAGATCGTGATGCGCGGCTGACCCGAACGCTGTCGGCTACCCGAGCGCCCGAGCAAGATCGGCGATCAGATCGTCGACGTGCTCGATCCCGACCGAGAGGCGAACGATCTCCGGAGCCACCTCCAGCGCCGACCCGGCGACGCTCACGTGCGTCATCGGCCCCGGGACCTCGATCAAGGATTCCACGCCGCCGAGCGACTCGGCGAGGAAGAACAGCTCGGTCCGCTCGGCCACCGCGATGGCCTCGTCCGCGGATCCGACCTCGAAGGAGACCATGCCGCCGAACGCGGACATCTGACGCACGGCGATCTCGTGGCCGGGATGCGTCGGCAGGCCGGGGAAGTAGACGTGCCGCACCTTCTGGTGCGAGGACAGCCAGTCGGCGATCGCGGACGCGTTCTCCGAATGCTTCTGCATCCGCAGGGCGAGCGTCTTGAGGCCCCGGAGGCCGAGGTACGAATCCATCGGCCCGGGGACCGCGCCGACCGCGTTCACCAGGAACCCGAGACGCTCGATCCACTCCGGGTCGCTGGTGACGATCGCGCCGCCGATCAGATCGGAGTGCCCGCCGAGGTACTTCGTCACGCTGTGCATGACCGCGTCGGCTCCGAGCTCGAGCGGCCGCTGCAATGCCGGCGTGGCGAACGTGTTGTCCACGACGACGCGAGCGCCCGCCTCGTGTGCGACCGTGCACACCGCCTCGAGGTCGACGATCTTCAGCAACGGGTTGGACGGTGTCTCGAACCAGACGACGCGCGTCTGAGGTCGGAACGCGCCACGGATCGCGTCCATATCGTTGAGGTCCACGGTCGAGAACGACAGGCCCCAGGGTTCGAGCACCTTGGACAGCAGCCGATACGTGCCGCCGTACACGTCGTCGGCAAGGAGCACGTGGTCGCCCGGCCGCAAGGTGAGCATCAACGTCGACTCGGCGGCCATCCCGCTCCCGAACGCGAAGCAGCGCTCGCCGCCCTCCAGGGCGGCGAGCGCCTGCTGGAACGCCTCGCGCGTGGGGTTGCCCCCACGCGCGTAGTCGAACACCTTGGGCTTGCCCACCGAGGGCTGCGCGTAGGTCGACGTCTGGTAGATCGGGACGTTCACCGAGCCGTAGGGTGCGTCGGGGTCCTGTCCTGCGTGGATCGCTGCGGTCTCGAACTTCATCGGCGCAGACTACGCCCGCCGCTGTCGAGCGAGGAACTCGAGGAGGTCGCTCCGGGTTAGCACGCCGAGCGCCTGTCCCGACTTGGTCACGACCAACGCGGACGTGCGTTCGAGCTCGGCGAACGCCATCTCCACGGGCGCATCCCATTCCACCATCGGGATGGGAGGCGCCATCGCCTCGGCGACGTCGAGCTGGAGCGAGTCGGGGTCTCGGAACACGCGCTCCAGGAGCTCGCGGTCGCGGATCGATCCGACGAACTGCGACACGTCGATGGACTCCTCCCGCACCACCGGCGCCTGCGAGATCCCGTGCTCCTGCAAGGTCTCGACGGCCTGACGCACCTTGTCGTGGGCGTTCACCGTGACGAGCGAGGGGATCTCGCCGGACTTGGCCGAGAGGACCTCTTCGACGCGGATCATCTCGGGCCGCTCGAGCATCCCGTGCTGCAGCATCCACGTCTCGGAATAGAGCTTCGACATGTACTGTCGCCCGGTGTCGGGGAGGAGCACGACGATCGTCGCATCACGGTCGTCGAGGTCTCGGGCGACCTGCAGAGCGGCGTAGACGGCGGTGCCGCTCGAGCCTCCCACGAGGATCCCCTCACGACGGGTGATCGCGCGCGCCGTCAGGAACGAATCGCGGTCGGAGACGCGGATGTAGCGATCCACGACCGACGGATCGAAGGTCGTGGGGAAGAAGTCCTCGCCGATGCCCTCGACGAGGTACGGCCTCGGGGTGTCGCCGGAGTAGAGCGACCCCTCGGGATCCGCCCCCACCACGAGGACGTCGGGGTTCTGCTCCTTCAGGTAGCGACCCGCTCCCGAGATCGTGCCACCGGTCCCCACGCCACACACGAAAGCGGTGAGCCGGCCCTCGGTCTGCTGCCAGATCTCCGGGCCGGTCGACTCGTAGTGGGTCTGGGGATTCACAGGGTTGTGGTACTGGTTCGGCTGGAACGCGCCGGGGATCTCCGCGGCCAGCCGGTCGGCCACCCGGTAGTAGCTCTCCGGGGAATCTGGTGCGACGGCGGTGGGGCAGATCACGACCTCGGCGCCGTAGGCGCGGAGCAGCGAGATCTTCTCCTGGCTCATCTTGTCCGGCATCACGAAGATGCAGCGATAACCGCGAACCGCCGCGGCGATCGCGAGCCCGTGTCCGGTGTTGCCGGATGTGGGCTCGACGATCGTCCCCCCGGGCTTGAGGAGCCCTTCCCGCTCGGCCGCCTCGATCATCCTGATGCCGATCCGGTCCTTGACGGAGCCCCCAGGATTCAGCATCTCGAGCTTGGCCAGGATGGTCGGCTTGACCCCACGCGCCACCGCCCGCAGTCGCACGAGAGGCGTGTCACCCATCGCATCGAGGAACGAGTCGAGCACAGGCATCGCCGTCTCCTTCAAGGGCCCCGGAGGCCGGCCCCATCGTGCCATGCGGGGCAGGGAACGTCCCGCTCCCTACCCGGCGGGCTCACCTTGTGGCGGTAGAGTGCCGATGTCCGGGAGGCAAGGCCTGCGGGACGACGGGAGAGCGAGTGACAGACCCAGAGACGTCAGAGCCAGAGGCGGCAGCGCCTGAGGCTCCAGCGCCACAGACGGCAGCGCCGGAGACGGCAACGCCAGAGACTGCGGCGCAAGAGAAGCCACAGGACGACGGTCCCGGCGGCGGCGGGGAGAGCCTCCTCGTCGTCGACGACGACCCGTTCATCGCCCGGCTCCTCGAGATCGAGCTGAAGGCGGCCGGCTACGACGTGCGCGTCGCGAGCGACGGGGGACAGGCCCTCGCGGCCGCTCAGGAGCGTCCGCCGCAGCTCGTCCTCGCCGACGTGATGATGCCCAACATGGACGGGTTCGAGCTGACCCGCCGCCTCCGTCAGGATCCGAGGACCGCCACGGTCTCCGTGATCATGCTGACCGCTCGAGGGCTCTCGGCCGACAAGCTGGAGGGCTTCGCGATCGGTGCGGACGACTACATCGTGAAGCCGTTCGACACACCGGAGCTGCTGGCACGGATCCGGGGAGTGCTGAACCGCGCGAGTGACACGCGGTCCCTCTCGCCGATGACGGGCCTGGCCGGCAACATCGCGATCGAGGATGAGATCGAACGACGTGTGGCTTCCGGGGATCCGTTCGCGGTCCTCTACGTCGACCTCGACCGGTTCAAGGCCTACAACGACCGGTACGGATTCCTTCGGGGCGACGAAGCCATCAGGGAGACGGCTCGGGTGATCGGAGAGGCGGCCTCGCAGGTCGTGGGAGCCGATACGTTCGTCGGCCACGCCGGCGGAGACGACTTCGTGGTCGTGGTGCCGCCGGAGCATGCGACGACCACCGCCCAGCAGATCGTGCAGATGTTCGACGAGATGGTGCCCGGTCTCTATGACGTGGACGACCGCACGAACGGCTACGTCGAGGTCACGAATCGGCGTGGCGATCTCCAGCGGTTCCCCTTGTTGACGCTCTCGATCGGGGTCGCCTCGACGGAGAAGCGGGCGTTCCGGCACTACGCGGAGGCGGTGACCGTCGCCATGGAGATGAAGCAGTTCACGAAGGACACGGGCGCCTCTTCGTGGTCGATCGACCGCCGCACGAGCTGATCCGCTGAACGCCGAGCCTCGGTCCTCGAGACGTCGGCGTCCGCTCGTCATCGAGGTCTCCGACACGATGCCCGGACCACCGGAGATCGTGTGGGCGCTGATCACGGACTGGGAGCATCAGGACGACTGGATGCTCGAGGCCTCCGACTTCGAGTTGGTCGGCGACCAACGGGAGGGCGTGGGCGTCGAGGCGCTGGCCACGGTGAGGATCGCGGGCATCAGGACGCGCGACAAGATCCGAGTGAGCATGTGGGAGCCACCGCGGATCCTGGTGATCGATCACCTCGGATGGGTGAAGGGCGCCGGTGAGATCCAGCTCCAGCCGGTGAGCGAGGGCACGCGGATGCGCTGGCGCGAGACCCTCTTCGCACCGAAGGTGCTGGGCCCGGTCGGCCGACTCGGTCTCCGGGTGGCGGCGCCGCTGATGCGCCGGATCTTCGCTCGGGATCTGCGTGTGCTCCGGAGCCTCGTCCGCAGTCGGTCGGCAGAGAGCTCCTGAGGAAGGGTCAATCGAGCGGGGCGGGGCGGGCGAGGTAGAAGCCCTGCCCGTACCGGACGCCGAGCTCACGCAACGCGTGGAGCTCTCCCGCCGTCTCGATCCCCTCGGCCACGATCGTCATGTTCGTCTCTCCGGCGAAGGAGATCAGCGCGGTGGCGAGGGCTCGACGCCCCGGATCGCGGTCGACGCCCCGCGTGAGCGAGATGTCCATCTTCACCATGTCGGGCGCGAGCTGGAGCGCGTGACGGAGGCTCGCGTAGCCCGCGCCGACGTCGTCGACGGCGACGCGCAGGCCGCGCGCGCGCAGGGGCGCGAGCGCCTCCGCGAGCGTGCCATAGTCCTCGATGGCCTCGTGCTCCGTGATCTCCAGGACGATGCGGTCCTCGACACCCTCCAACCGGTCGGCGAACTCGGAGGATGCGGCGGCGACGTGCGAACAGTTCACCGCCAGGAACATCCCGTCCGGGATCTTCGGGAGGGCATCGAGTGCCTCTTTCAACGTCCGGAGCTGAAGCTGGAGCCCGAGCTCGAGCGACGTGGCTTCGGCGAACCAACGGTCGGGCGGCTTCAAGGGGATCGATCCGAACCGGGCGAGCGCCTCCACCCCGATCTCTTGGCGTGTCTCGAGGTCGACGATCGGGTGGAACACCATCCACACCCCGTGACCCGAGACGAATCGCTCGATGTCGCCTCGGAGCGCCTGGTCCGCCTCGTCTTCGATCTCTTCGCGGCGGAGCTGCGTCGCGAGCTCCGAGACGACCCCGGTCAGCACCTCGGCAGAGAGGCTGGTGCCGCCCTGCGCCACCATCTCGATCCCGTGGACGAGCTCGTCGGCCGCCGTCCCCTTGACGAGGTAGCCGACGGCACCGGCTCGGAGCATCTCCATCACGTTCTTCTTGTCCTCGTAGGCGGACAGCGCGATCACCCGCGTCCGGGGGGAGACGCGCGAGATGCCCCGGGCCGCGTGGGGGCCCCCGCCTTCCGGCATCCGGACGTCGACGAGCGCGACGTCCGGCCGGCCAGACTCGGCGATCCGGATCGCTTCCTCAGCGTCGGCCGCCGTCCCGATCAGCTCGACCCGATCCTCGTGGCTGAGGAGCTCGGTGAGGGCCGTGCGGAGCGCGGGCTCGTCATCGGCCAGGAGCACCCGGATGGGATCCACGGAGTCACGGGCGGCCCCGGTCGCGATGATGGTTCTGTCCGAGGCCATCGCGCGGACGGTACAGGCCATCACAGGCCTGCTCAAGCATCCGGGTAGCATCTCTGCCGTAGCCCAGATGGAGGTTACCCAACCGGGGGTATCGCCCAAGATGGAGCAGATGAACGCTCATGAGGTGCGGGCGCCCAGGGGATCCGAGCTGAGCTGCCGATCGTGGCCGCAGGAAGCCGCGATGCGGATGCTGATGAACAACCTGGATCCGGAGGTCGCGGAGCGCCCCGAAGACCTCGTCGTCTACGGCGGAACGGGTCGCGCCGCCCGATCCTGGGATGCGTACCACGCCATCGTCCGGTCGCTGAGGGACCTCGGCGACGACGAGACGCTCCTGGTCCAGTCCGGGAAGCCGGTGGGGGTCTTCCGCACCCACGAGATGGCGCCGCGCGTCCTGATCTCGAACGCGATGCTCGTGCCGAAGTGGGCCGACTGGGAGACCTTCCGGGAGCTCGAGGACGCCGGTCTCACGATGTACGGGCAGATGACCGCCGGCTCGTGGATCTACATCGGGACCCAGGGGATCCTGCAGGGGACCTACGAAACCCTCGCCGAGTGCGCGACACAGCGATTCGGCGGGACCCTGGCCGGCACGATCACGCTCACCGGCGGGCTCGGGGGGATGGGGGGAGCCCAGCCTCTCGCCGTCACGATGAACGGCGGCGTCGCGATCTGCATCGAGGTCGACCGGGTGAGCATCGAGCGGCGCATCAAGACCGGGTACCTCGATCGCGAGACCGCCGACGTCGAGGAGGCTCTCCGCTGGGCCGAGGACTCGAAGTCCAGCCGCGAGCCGCTCTCGATCGGGCTGCTGGGGAACTGCGCGGACATGGAGCCGGCGCTGCTCGCTCGCGGCTTTCGCCCGGACATCGTGACCGATCAGACGAGCGCCCACGATCCGCTCGGCGGATACGTGCCGGCAGGGCTCTCACTCGAGGAGGCCACGGCGCTCCGAGAACGGGACCCGGAGGACTACCAACGTCGATCGATGGCGTCGATGGCCCGTCACGTGGAGGCGATGGTCGGGTTCCTCGAGGGCGGCTCGGTGGTCTTCGACTACGGGAACAACCTCCGTGCGGGTGCCGAAGCGGGCGGCTTCGAGCGTTCGTACGCCTACCCGGGATTCGTCCCGGCGTTCGTCCGGCCGATGTTCTGCGAGGGGAAGGGGCCGTTCCGGTGGGCGGCGCTCTCCGGCGATCCGGAAGACATCGAGAAGACCGACCGGGCGGTCGCCGAGCTGTTCCCCGAGGACGAGCGGCTGCTGCGGTGGCTCCAGATGGCGGGGGAGCGAGTCGCGTATCAGGGGCTCCCCGCTCGGATCTGCTGGCTCGGCTACGGGCAGCGCGCGAAGGCAGGCTTGCGGTTCAACGAGATGGTCGCGAGCGGCGAGCTGTCGGCGCCGATCGTGATCGGACGGGACCACCTGGACAGCGGGTCCGTCGCGTCGCCTTACCGGGAGACCGAGGGCATGAAGGACGGCTCGGACGCGATCGCCGATTGGCCGATCCTGAACGCCTTGATCAACACGGCGGCCGGCGCCCACTGGGTGAGCGTGCACCATGGCGGTGGCGTCGGGATCGGCTATTCGATCCACGCCGGGATGGTCGTGGTGGCGGATGGCACGGAGAACGCGGCGGCCCGCCTGGAGCGGGTCCTCACGACCGATCCCGGGACCGGCGTGATCAGGCACGCGGACGCCGGGTACGAGCGGGCGCTCGAGGTCGCAGCCGCGCGAGGGATCCGGCTGCCCTGGCGCGAGTGATATTGCAAATTAGCAATATCATCTGATAGGGTGTCCTCTATGGAACCCGCCCAGGTCGGCCGGCTGGTGGAACGCCTTCGTCGTGAAGCGAGGCTCACCCAGGCAACCCTTGCCGCCCGGATCGGCACGACCCAGGCCGCGCTCTCCAAGATCGAGACGGGGCGCACGTTGCCCGGGCTGGAGCTCCTCGATCGTGTGGCGACCGCCGTCGGTCGCCCGGTCACCATCACCTTCGGAGAAACGCCGCGACCGATCTCTCGAGGCGAGCGGCGGGATCGCGTTCTGAAGGTCCTCGGCGACTATCGATTCGACCCGTGGGACCGCGCCCCCAGCACGGCTGAGCAGGAGAGCTTGCTCGCGGACGGGTTGACACGTGAGCGGTTCTCGCGCTGAGGCACTGCTTCGGAAAGCGGCCGGGGAACGCGATCGATCCCGCCGCCATCTCCTTGTCGCAGCCGCGTTGCGCGAGACCCTTCGCATCGAACCGATCGTGGTCGGCGGTACGGCAGAGGAGATCCAATCCGGATCTCCTTATCACGAGACCGACCTCGACCTGTGCGGCCTGGTCGCACCCGACGAGCGAGCCGTCCTGAAGGGACTCGGCTTCCGCAAGCGCGGGCGGCACTGGTTCCACGACGCCTCGAAGGTCGCGGTCGAGTTCCCCGACACACGGATCGACGGCGACGAGGACCGTATCGAGCGGATCCGAGTGGGTGGTGGGGTCGCGGCGATCATCGGGATCGACGACCTCTACCTGGACCGTCTGCGTCAGGCAACGGCTCCCTTCGCCAACGTCGAGGGAAGCATCGAGTTCCATTCGGCTCTGGCGGTCGCAGCGGGAGGGTTCGATCGGATCGATCGCCGATACGTGCTGGCGCGCATCCGTGAGATCGAGCGGTCCGAAGGCAGGATCGGCGAGCGGATGCGCCAACTCGACACTCGGATCCGGCGCAGGGTTCGACGAGCCCTTGCTCCAGAAGAGGGTGCCGGTCGGCAGTAGGCTCGGACCGTGAAGGTCATCGAGCATCTCGCGAGCGCCACGAACCCATTCGTCAGCGTCGAGATCATCCCTCCGCGCCGCGGGGCCAACGTGCAACGTATCTACGAGGCAGTCTCCTCGCTGATGCCGTACGAGCCTCCGTTCATCGACATCACGAGCCACGCGGCGGAGACCGTGTGGGACGAGGTCCCCGGCGGCACCTACCGGCGTCGCGTGACGCGGAAGGCTCCGGGGACATTCGGTCTCTGCGCCGCGATCAAGTACCGCTTCGACGTCGATCCGGTCCCGCACGTGTTGTGCAACGGGTTCACCCGCGAGGAGACCGAGGATTCGCTCATCGAGTTGAACTATCTCGGGATCGAGAACGTCCTCGCGATCCGGGGAGACGGTGAGCGTCGGGTGCCGCCAGATGGACGCAGCGCGAACGAGAGTGGCCTCGAGCTCGTGGGCCAGGTGGCCGCGATGAACCGAGGCGAGTACCTCGAGGAGCTGGCCGAGTCCACACCGACGGACTTCTGCATCGGGGTCGCGGCCTACCCAGAGAAGCACGAGGAGGCGCCGAACCTCGAGCGGGACATCGGCGTGCTCCTGGAGAAACAACGGGCCGGCGCCGAGTACGCCGTGACGCAGCTCTTCTATGACAACGAGGTGTTCTTCCGGTTCGTGAAGTCCTGCCAGGATCAAGGCGTCACGATCCCCATCATCCCGGGGCTCAAGATCCTCACGCGCCGGACGCACGTCACGAGCATCCCGCGGACGTTCAACGTCGCGGTGCCCGAAGCGTTGGTGGCCGAGGTCGCATCCATGGGGGACGACGAGGTCGCTGATGTGGGGATCCGGTGGGCGTACGAACAGACGCTGCAGCTCTTCGAGCAGGGCGTTCCGTCGGCCCACTTCTACGTGATGCAGGACACCGGTCCGCTGGTCTCGCTCATGGAGATGCTGAAGAAGAGCCTCTGACTACGGATCAGAAGGTTGGTGGTTCGACTCCCTCCCGCATTCCCATGCCGGCTTTCGGGGAAGGCTTCCTCGTCGGCTGGTCAGGCCACCTCGAGGCTGGCGTACATACCCTGCTCGAAGTGTCCCGCCAGGTTGCACATCACGACATACGTCCCCGCGTCCAGATCGATCGTGAGATCCGCGCTCGACCCGGGCGTGATGTCCTCGATCTCGTCGATCAGCGTCAGGCCTTCGGTCGAGGCCACGTTGTTTTCGACCGGGAGCGTCGAGGGATCGACGTCACCGCTGAAGACCTCGATCTCGTGCGTCACCGTACCGTCGTTCGTCGCCGCGAACGTCACCGAACCGGCTTCGGCCGACGTCGGCGACAGCTCGACGGCGTCGTCGCGGAGCGACACATCGACGTCGCCCTCGCCGCCGGTGCTGGTGCAGCCGGCGGCCATCGCCACGAGCGCGGCAAGGGCGAGGGTGCGCGTGTTCCTTCGGTTAGGCATCGTGCTCCTCTCGGGTGGTGGTCGGGATCTCAGGCGGCCGTCGACACGGTTCGTGTACCGGCCGTCTCCGTGCTTCGGACGGGCTTCAGGATGTAGACGGTCATCGGCACCACGTAGGCGAGCCAGACGAACACCTCGGCGACCGAGGGCACGGGTTGGAGGCCGAACATGCCGGTGATCAGCGAGGCCTGGACGCTCCCGGGCGAAACCAGCCACGACATGTCGAATGCGGGGCTCTGCCCGACGGTGAGGACCCCGGCCTCCGCGAACTCGTGAACGGCGCTCGCGAGGAGACCTCCCGCCACGAACACGAGGACGACACCGGTGACCTTGAAGAAGCGGGCCATGTCGATCCGGACGCCGCCCTTGTAAATCCCGTAACCCAGACCGACGGCAACCAGGACCCCGATCAGCGCCCCGAGGCCGGCGACGAAGGGGTCGGCCGTCTGCTGGAACGCCGCCAGCAGGAAGATCGCGGTCTCGAGCCCCTCACGGAGGACGGCGAAGAACGCCATGAACGCAAGGGCGAGGCCCGAGCCGGCGGTGAGGGCGAGCGCCGCGCGGGTCTCGAGGTGGCCTTTGAGCTCGCGCGAGTGGCGGCGCATCCAGACGATCATGTACGTGACGCCCGCCACCGCGACCAGGGAGAGCACCCCTTCAGCGGTCTCCCGCGCCTTGAACGAGAGTTGCGACCCGACCACCGTGAAGATCACGGCGAGCGACGCGCACAGCGCGATCGCCAGGGCGACGCCGAGCCACATGGAACGCAGACCCCGTCCGCGGGTTGTCAGGAACGCGGCGATGATGCCCACGATCAGCGCCGCCTCGAGCCCCTCCCGGAGGCCGATCACGAATGACGGAAGCACTCTCCTGAACCCTCCTCTTAGGTCATCCGAAGTACGAGGTTCGTCATGACGAATGAGATTCCTATCAGAATGGTGGGATTCCTCGCAACCCAGTCCTGTGAGGCGTGACCGCCGGGGACGTAGCATCTCGAGGCATGGAGCGCGTGGAGCCGGTACCGGTGAAAGAAGAGGAGGGCCGGCGGCTCCGGCGGGAGACCGTCGAGCACTACCTCGAGACGATCTTCTACATCGCCCACGAGGGCGAGATCGTGCGGCCCGGGCGGATCGCCGAGTGGCAGGGTGTAAGCGCGCCGACCGTCTCGGCCACTCTCGGACGCCTGGAACGCGATGGCTGGATCGCGATGGCGAAGGACCGGAGCGTGACGACGACGGAGATGGGTGAGTCGCTGGCCTTGACGGTGGTCCGCCATCATCGGCTGCTCGAGCGGTGGCTCACCGATACGCTGGGCCTCGATTGGGCGAGCGCCGACGAGGAAGCCCAACGTCTCGCGCCCGGTCTCACCGACGAGGTGGCCGACCGGCTCGCCGCCCATCTCGGGGATCCGTCGACATGCCCCCACGGCAATGTGATCCCGGGTCGGCCGGTTCCGTACGGTGAGCTCGTGGCGCTCGCCGACCTTGTCCCCGGGGCGAGCGCGACGGTTCGGAGGATCTCCGAAGTTGCGGAGCACGACGCCCCACAGGTCCTGCGTCAGCTGGAGGCGTTCGGCTTGGTGCCCGGTGCCGACGTGACGATCGGGGACGGAGGGCCGGGGCTCGGCGCGATCGCGGTCATCATCGGCGACGACACGGTTGCGATCGGTCTCGATGTGGCCCAGCTCGTGTGGGCCGAGCGCACCTGAGCCGCACCGCGCCGATCTGACGGACGTTCCGCCGTGCCAACACTGACTCGCTCCGTTGTGGATCGATCGTCTGTGACCCTATAAGAGATGTTGTAGGGTTGGCGCATGCCGCCTCGGAAGACGTCGACCGGTCGGTTCACACACCGAGTCGCGGGGCTCCCCGCGATGCGGGCCCTGGCGCACCCGACGCGCGTCCGGATGCTCCACCTCCTCCGCGCCGAGGCCTTGTCCGCCTCGGAGCTCGCCCGTCGCCTGAAGATCCGGTTCGGCTCCGCCCAGTACCACCTCCGATCCCTGGAACGGGCGGGGATCGCGCTCCGTGTGGGGGAGCGGACTCGGCGCGGCGGGACCGAGATCCTGTTCGAGGTGCCCCACGGCCTGTGGGTCGACGTCGAGCCGGACGCTCCGCGGGGGATGCGCCAGGCGATGAATCGGGCGTACGTCGCCGAGCTGCTGCGGCGGATGGACGAAGCCGCGACCGAGCGCCACGACGTCGACCGGGACGTGTTGTCCACGCGGGAGATCGAGCTCGACGAAGACGGGATCGACGCCGCGACCGAGGCGCTGCATGCGCTCCTTCACCGCCTCGACGAGCTCGCGCTCCCGGGACCGACGGAGGGCTCGACGACGTTCACCGCCGCGATGCTCTTCCTCCAGATGCCGGGGCGCGACACGTGAGCCAGGAAGTGACGAACCCGATCCGCGACGCGCCGGCGTTCCGTCGGCTCGTCCTCGCGAGGTTCGTGTCGCACGTCGGTGACGGGATCGCGCTGGTCGCGCTCGTCCTCATGGTGCAGGAGGACCGCGGCACGGGCACCTCCGTGGGAGCGCTCCTGCTCGCGACGGCGATCCCGCGCTTCCTCGGACCGCTCGCGGGCGTCATCGTCGATCGGGTGGAGCAGCGATCGCTGATGATCGCGTGCGACCTCGGCCAGGCCGCGATCTTCGGCACGATCGCCTGGCTCGACCCGTCGTTCCCGGTGCTGCTCGGGCTCGTCGCGCTCGCGGCCGCGTGCGACACGCTGTTCGCGCCGGCCGGCCGGAGCGCCCTGCCGGCGCTCGTCCGGCCGGAGCAGCTGATGCGCGCGAACGCCTGGATCGGGATGTCCCTGAACGTCCAGGTGGCGGCCGGCCCCGTCCTCGGCGCACTGCTCGTCACGTGGCTGGACTTCCGCGGCGCCCTCGCCGTGAACGCCCTTTCGTTCGTGCTCTCGGCTGTGTTCCTGTTGGGTCTGCCGCCGCTCCGCTCGCCCGCGGACGGCGCGGGACCCCGAGGCTTCCTCGCGGTCGGCATGGAGGGGCTCCGGTTCGCCTGGCGGAACCGGGTGGTGCGCACGCTGATCGTGGCGCTGTTCGTCGGGGTCGCGTTCGCGGGTCTGGACGACGTCGCGCTCGTGTTCCTCGTGCGCGAGACGCTCGGCGCCAGCCCACTCGCCTACGGGCTGGTGACGGGCGCGTACGGCGTGGGGATGCTCCTCGGCTCGCTCGGGCTTTCGTGGAAGGGGACCGCCGCGGCGGCGGCCACGGTTTTCCTCTTCGGCTGGGTCGCGGGCGGGATCGGCGCCGTGCTCACGGGGATCGCACCGCTGATCGCGCTGGTGGCCGTCGGCCAGGCGATCGCCGGCGTGGGCAACGCGGTGGAGGTAGTCGCGATGGACACCCTGGTCCAGCAGTCGGTGCCGCGGGAGATGCTCGGGCGCGTCTTCGGCCTCGTCGGTACAGCGGCGCCCGCGGGGCACGCACTGGCTTTCGCGGCCGGCGGCTTCCTGATCGAGTTCACCTCGCCGCGGACCGTCTTCCTGATCGCCGGCTTCGGTGTCCTGCTCGTGCTCATGCCGATCATGCTCGTGCTCCGACGGGCCGGCCCGGCGGGGCCTGAGCCGGCGCCCGACGATCCCCCGGCCTGACGCGTCGCGGGAACTCCGCCGTGCCCGTGGTCGCGGCTCCGGCGAACTCGATTGCAACTGGATGAACTGAGCCCGCACGTCGGGGTCTTCGCACGACTGCGGAAGCGCAACCGAAGCAAGGTTCTCGTGCGGGATACCCTGAGGTCATGGACCTGACCGATTGGATCGTGGGGTATCGGAGGGCGTGGGAAACGGCCGACACGGATCTCGTGCTCACGCTCTTCACGGAGGATGCGAGCTACCGCTCGAATCCGTTCGAGCAACCGCACGTCGGCCACGAGGGGATCCGGGCTTACTGGGATGGTGTGACGAGCCAGCAGCGCGACGCGAAGGTGACGATGGGACGACCGTTCTCCGACGGCAGCCGTGTGGCGGTCGAGTGGTGGACGACGATGGTCTCCGAGGGCGAGGAGGTTACGCTCCCCGGTTGCCTGCTGCTCCGGTTCGAGCCGGACGGGAGATGCAGCGACCTCCGCGAGTACTGGAACTTCACTCCCGGGAGGCAGGAACCCTTCGAGGACTGGGGCACCTAACCCGGACGGCGGAGGTACTCGGCGACGGCGCTCATGTCGCGCCCGGAGAAGCCCTCGGCGAGTGCCCGCTCGACGACCTCGCGGTTGCGCTCGGCCTGTCCCATGGGGGCGCCCACTTCGCGCGCGAGCGAGAGAATCAGATCGAGGTCTTTGGCCATCAGGTCCAACGTGAACGTCAGCGGCGCGTTTTCCGGGTCCTCGAACGCGGGACGCTTGTAGAGCACGAACGGCGCCGCGGCCGCGCCCGCGGCGAAGACGTCGTAGGCGGCGCTCCGATCGACCCCGGCCTTCTCCGCGAGCACGAGCGCTTCGGAGAGCCCCACGTCGATCGCGTGTACCAGGGCGTTCACTGCGAGCTTCACCGTGGCGCCGGCGCCGAGCGCCCCGACGTGGAAAACCTTCGCGGCCAGCGCGTCGAGGACCGGCCGGGCGCGCTCGAGCGCCGTCGTGTCGCCGCCGACCATGATCGTGAGCTCGCCCTTCTCGACGGTGGGCACGCTTCCCGACACCGGCGCGTCGAGGAACGCGGCGCCGGTCGCCGCCACGGCCTCGCCGATGCGACGGACGGTGTCCGGCGCGATCGTGCTCATCTCGAGGACGACGTGGTCCGGGCCGGAGGCCTTCGCGGCGCCGTGCTCGCCGAGATAGGTCGCGAGCACGGCCTCGTCGTCGGCCAAACTGCTGAGCACCACGTCTGAATCCGCGACGGCCGAAACTGCCGTCGACGCCACCGTCGCTCCGTGGGCTGCCGCGGCCGACTCGGCGCGCGCCTGCGTGCGGTTCCAGACGACGACGTCGAACCCCGCACGGCGGAGCGTCCCCACCATCGCTCCTGCCATGTTCCCGGCGCCCAGCACGGCGACGCGGGACGTCATGTGAGCGACCAACCGCCGTCGATCCGGAGCTCGGTTCCGTGCATCGACGGGTTCTCCAAGAGGAACACCGCCGCATCGGTGACGTCGCGCATCTCGACCAGGCGGCCCGTGGGGGTCTTCGCCTTCGTCGCCTCGAGCGCCTCGGTCTTGGGCGCCCAGAACGGGCTGTCGCCGACGATCCCCGGATGGAGGGCGTTCACCCGGATCGGCGGGAGTTCTGCCGCCATCGTCCGCACCAGTCCGTCGACGCCGTGGTTGATCGTCGTGATCGTCGTGGAGCCCGGATACGGCCGCAGCTTCGCGAGACCTCCGTAGAGCAACACCGACGCGTCCGGTGTGAGCCGGTCCAGGAGCGCGTGGACCACCTCGGTGTAGCCGACGAGCTTCAGGGTGACGAGCCGGATCGCCGCCTCGATGTCGTAGTCCTTCACGGTGTTGAGGTCGCGATCGAGCGCCGCCAGGGCCAGCCGGTCGATCGAGCCCAGGCCCGCGAGCGCCGGCGCGATCGTCGTCGGCTCCGAGAGGTCGAACGCGAGCCCCTCGACGGACGCCCCGAGCTCGGTGGCCGCCGCCGCTGCTCGCTTCGCGTCACGCCCGGTCACGACGACGCGCCGGCCGGACTCGGCGTAGTGCCGCGCGAGGTCCCGCCCGAGCCCCTTGGTCCCGCCCACCACCACCACCGTGTGCTCAGCCATCTCCGTCTTTTCCTTCCTCTGGTCTTTCGTGGGTTGTTGTCGCGTCCCTCAGGTACTCCCAGTCCCGGGCGAACCGGTAGGAGTGTCGATTGGGTGGTTGCGGGGCCTGCGTCTCGAGCCACCGCACGACCCCCGGGCCCGGGTTCGTGAAGGCGTGCACGCATCCGACCCCCGCCCACGCGACGTCGCCCGGCACGAGCCGGTACCGCTCGCCGTCGAACTCCGCCTCGACCTCGCCCTCGAGGATCAGGTAGGTCTCCTCGTACGGGTGGTCGTGGCGGCCGGCGACGCCGCGTGGCTCGTACTGCACCATGAACATCGTGAGGAGCTGTGCGCCGAGGTCGGCGTCGACCATCATCTTGACGGTGATGCCGCTGTAGACGAGCAGAGCCGTTCGCATGCTGGCCGACACCGCGAGCATGTCCTGCGTCTGCTTGTCGACCTCCATGTTCGCGGGATCGATGTGCCCGAACGAACGCGTGCGCGGATCGCGCACGTCGATCGGCGTGGGCTCGCGTTCGGGCGGACCCGAGACGGCGTAGGTGTCACCCTGAACCCGCGAACGCGGCTGCGGCGCCCACATCGCCGCCCATCGCACGGGCGCGTCGGAGACGTTGCGGAGCGTGTGCGGCACCCCGACCGGCGTCACGCCGTAATCGCCGGGTCGCAGCAGATTCGCGCCCTCGCCCATCTCGATCACGAGTTCTCCTTCGAGCACGTAGACGCTGTCCTCGTAGCTGTGGACGTGCCAGGGGATGCGTCCACCGCCCGCGAGCTCGACGATCGCGAAGCCGGTGTGCACGGCGCCCGGCACGGTCTCGTCGACCACCGACCACCGGCGGAGGTCCCCGGCCCACGATCCGGGCGGAGCGGTGAGCTCGAGCTCGTTGCCGCGCCGAACCAGGTGACGAGAGGTCATGAGGCGCCCCTCATCCCAGCGACCGCCGCACGCCGTCGACGATGCGATCGACCGAAGGGATCGCCGCGTCCTCCAACACGTCGGCCGACGGCAGCGGCAGGTGAGGTGTCGTCACGCGCACGATCGGACCGTCCAGGGCATAGAACTTCTCGTCGGCCACGATCGACGCGATCTCGGCTCCCCAGCCGCACAGCCGGGGGTTCTCCTCGACCGTGACGAGATGCCCGGTCTTCTCCACGGAGTCCGCGATCGCGCGGACGTCGAGCGGGACCAGCGATCGCACGTCGATCACGTCGGCCGCGAGGCCGTCCTGGCCCAGCCGTCCCGCCGCCTCGAGCGCCTTCGGGACCATCGCTCCGAGAGCACAGATCGTGACATCCGTGCCTTCGAGAACCGTGCGCGCCTCGCCGAGCCGGTCGACGATCTCGCCGTCGGCCACGTCGCCCTTCGATGAGTAGAGCACCTTCGGTTCGACCACGATGACCGGATCGGGATCTCGGACCGCGGCCGCCATCAGGCCGATCAGGTCGGAAGGGGTCGAGGGGACGACCACCTTCAGGCCCGGGATCCCCATCATCCACGTCTCGACGCTCTGCGAGTGCTGCGCGCCGAACCGCAGGCCCCCGCCGCTCGCCGTGCGGATCACGATGGGCAGCTCGACCTGTCCATTCGTCATGTAGCGGGCCTTCGCGATCTGGTTCGCGACGATGTCCCAGCAGACCGCGAAGAAGTCGCTGAACATCAGCTCGGCGATCGGTCGGAGCCCGTTCATCGCCGCTCCCATCGCGGCGCCGATGATGGCCTGTTCGCTGATCGGCGTGTCTCGGACACGATCGGGCCCGAAGCGATCCAGCAGCCCCTCGGTCGTCTTGAAGACGCCGCCCGCCGCGGCGACGTCCTCCCCGAGGAAGTACACCGAGGGATCGCGCTCCATCTCCTGTGCGATCGCACGGGCGACGGCCTCGCGATACGTCAGTTCCGCCACGAGGAGCCTCCGTCGGCCCAGAGCTCCGTCTCGAGCGTCTCGAGATCGGGGAACGGCGCGCCGCGCGCTTCCTCGGTGGCGCGGTCGACCGCGTCTTTCACGTCGCGGTCGATGCCGCTCAGCACATCCTCGTCCGTCCCGGCCGCGCGCAGTCGCTCACGGTACATCGGGATCGGGTCGCGGCCCAACCACTCCTCGACCTCCTCGGCGGGTCGGTACTTGCCCGGATCGGCACGTGAGTGTCCGCCGTGCCGGTAGGTGACCGCCTCCACCAAGGACGGGCCCTCACCATCCCGAGCCCGGGCGACCGTCCGGACGGCGACGGCGTGGACCGCGTCCGCGTCGTTGCCGTCGATGAGGATGGCCTCCAGCCCGTACGCAGCGGCGCGGTCCGCGGCGGGATGCTCGACCGCCGTCACGTCGCCGATCGCCGTGTACTCCATGTAGAGGTTGTTCTCGCAGACGAACACGACCGGGAGCTTCCAGACCGCGGCCAGGTTGAGTGCTTCGTGGAACGTCCCGATGTTCGTCGTCCCGTCGCCGAAGAAGCACACGGTCACCTGACCCGTCCCTCGCGCTTGCGCCGCCCACGCGGCGCCCGCCGCGATCGGCATGTGGGCTCCCACGATCGCGTACGAACCCATCGCGCCGTGCTCGACGTCGGTGAGATGCATCGAGCCGCCCTTGCCACCGCAGATCCCGGTGGCCCGCCCCAGGAGCTCGGCCATCAGCCCCGCCATCGGCGCCCCGCGCAGCAACGTGTGCACGTGGCCTCGATACGTGCAGAACACGAGGTCCTCGGGCTCCAGCGCGGCGGCGAAGCCGGCGGCGACGGCCTCCTGACCGATCCCGAGGTGCGAGGTTCCCTTCACCAGCCCTTCGAGGAACAGATCGCGGGCACGCTCTTCGAACATGCGGCCCTCCTGCATCATCCGATAGATCGAGAGCCTCGTGTCGAGGTCCGCGCCCTGAGCCGTGTCCACCATCTTCTCGGGTATCCCTCCTCAGTACTCGTTCGCGACCATGAGCTCGTCGCAGGGGAACAGCGTGATCACGCGACAGCCGTCGGCGGTGACGACGACCTCCTCCTCGATCCGCGCCGCCGACCTCCCGTCGGTGGCGGGACAGTACGTCTCCAGCGCGAAGAGCATGCCCTCCTTGATCTCGAGCGGATCCACGAACGAGTTCAGCCTCGTGATGATCGGTCGCTCGTGCAGGGCGACGCCCACGCCGTGGCCGAACTGCAACCCGAAGGCGTCCATCTCGTCCGAGAACCCGAACTCCTCGGCTTTCGGCCAGACCGCCGCGATCTGGTCGGTGGAGACGCCGGGCTTCACGAGGTCGATCGCCGCGTCCATCCACTCACGCGACCGATCGAACGCGTCGCGCTGCGCCTGCGTCGCCCGGCCGACGACGAACGTGCGGTAGTAGCACGTCCGGTAGCCGTTGAAGACATGGATGATGTCGAAATAGGCCTGGTCGCCCGGCCGGATGATCCGATCGGAGAAGACATGAGGGTGCGGGCTGCACCGCTCACCGGCGATCGAGTTGATGGCCTCGACGAACTCCGAGCCCATCTCGAAGAGCCGGGCGTGCGCGAGCGCGACGATATCGCTCTCGCGGACGCCCGGCTTGAGCGCCTCGAAGATGTCCTGGTAGACCCCGTCGACCATCGCGCATGCCTGCGTCAGCAGCATGATCTCGTCCGGGCTCTTGATCTCGCGAGCGTCGGCCATCACCTGTTGCCCGTCACGGACGTCGACCCCCGCGTTCATGAGCTCGAGGAAGATGGAGGTCTCGGCGACATCCACGCCGAGCGGCATGTCGCCGACGCCTTCCTCGGCCATGATCGACTTGATCTCCTGGACCGCGCGCGCCTGCAAGCCGACCCGAGGATGGATCGCTCCCTGCAGCCCCGTGTTCCCGCCGACGGAGTTCGTCTCGTCGTACAGGTGGGGGAGTTGGAGACGGTGGGCCTTGGCCGCGGAGCCGAAGTCGAAGATCCGCGGTCGGCCGGTCCGGGTGAGCAGGGCGTAACGCTCGCCCTTGTTGAACGCCCAATAGCCGATCTGCGTCGCGGTGACGTACCGGATGTTGCTGGTGTCGAACAGGAGCAGCGCGCCGAGCTCGGACGCCTCGAGCGCTTCCCTGGCACGATCGAGGCGGTAGGTGCGGAGGCGTTCGAAGTCGACGCGGACCTCCCAGTCGACGCCGGCGATGCCGGGGGCAGGGGTCGTCGCCACGGGGAACCCGTTCGTCGTCATATCCCTCATCTCCTCTTCATCAGATGCTCGGCAGCTTGAAGCCCGACTTGGCAACGACGTGGTCCCTCGACTCGATGGCCATCCGTCTCACCGCCGGCCAGTCGACATGGAGCAACTCGCCGTCCCGTTTCATGACGCGACCCCCGATCAGGACCGTGTCGACGTTCCCCGTATCCATCCCCGTGACGACCGCCGCGGCCGGGTCGTTCAACGGCGTCACGTTCATCCGATCCGTGCGAAGCAGGATGACGTCCGCCTTCTTCCCCGGCGTGAGTGACCCGACCTTCGCGTCGAGCCCGTTCGCGCGGGCCCCTTCGATCGTGGCGCAGGCGAGGACCTCGGCGGGGGAGAGCGGTGGCTTGCCCTCGGCGGCGGCAAGGCCCCGTTGCAGGGCAAGCACGGAGCGCATCTGGTTGAACATGTCGGCCGGGACGTTCGTCTCGACGTCGACGCTCAGGCTCGGGTGAAGCCCCCGGTCGAGGAACTTCTGGATCGGGGGCATCCCGTGGCCCATCATCATCTCGACCGGCGAGGCCAGGGACACCGTGCCGCCGGTGTCCACGATCATCTGGATCTCGGTGTCGTTCAGCGTGGTGCAGTGGATGTACGTCGTATCCGGGCCGAGCAGCCCCGCCTCGCCCATCTCCTGGACCTTCGAGTCTTGCCCGTAGCTCCCGACGCCGACGTGGGTCGTGATCCTGGCGTCCGCCTCGCGGGCGAGCTTCCAATGGTCCCGCGACACCTCGAAGTCGGTGAACTCGGGCCCCGGCGCCGCCAGGGCCAACGTCAGCATCTGGTCCTTCGTCGAGAAATGGTCCGTCGCCGCGCGCACGAACCAGCTGGGCTGGCGCTCCTCCCACTTCCCCCACCATGGGAACCCGTAGGCGAAGACGGCGCGCAAGCCCGAGTCCTTCAGCGCTTGGATCACCGCATCGGTGTGCGCGGGCGAGCCCTGGATGTGCGACCAATCGAGCAGCGTCGTCACGCCGGCGTCGATCGCGCCCAGTGCCGAGATGAGGTCGCCGATGTACGCGTCTTCCGGTCGGAAGGCGGGCGCCAGCTTGTGCAGGACGAACGAGATGTAGCTGGACCGTCCTTCCAAGGGGACGTCGGTCCCGATGTTCCGAAGGAGCCCCTCCCAGATGTGGCGGTGGGAGTCGACGAACCCGGGCATCACGATCATCCCCGAGGCGTCGATCGTCTCGACCTGCCCGTTGGCCAGACCGGGGCCGACGGCGAGGATGGTGTCCCCTTCGATCATCACGTCCCCCGAGGTGAAGTCGCCGACCGCGGGGTCGAGGCTGAGGACGGTCCCGCCCTGGATCAGGGTCCTCCCGGACGGCATCACGCCGAAGTCGGTTCCCGCGGGATAGAAGGCGGGAAGGCTGGCGGCTTTCGGTGGCCGGCTGCCGACCACCAGACGCCTGGCTCGCTTGTAGTTCCTCTTCACCAGCTCTTTGATGTCGCCGAGCTGGAAGAGCACGATCCCGATCAGGACCAGGAGGCCGATGATCATCGGTCCGTCGTTCGGTGACAGACCGAGGTACGGCAAGACGGTGAGGATGAGCGCGAGGAGGATCGCCGCCACCGTCCCCCCGAAGAACGTGGTCCTGCCCCCCGCCAGGGACGCGCCCCCCAAGACGGCGGCGGTGATGCTGTTGAGCGCGAACGCGGACCCGACCTGCGGATTGCCGATCGGAGATCTGGCCATGACGAAGAACGAGGCCACCGCGGCCAGCACCGCCGAGAAGAGGAGGGCGCGGACCCGGATCCAGTTGGTCCCGACCCCCCCGCGTTTCGCCGACCGCTCGTCGAACCCGACCGCCCGCAGCGCGAGTCCCGACCCGGACGCATGGAGCCACACGTCGGCCAGGATCGCTCCGGCGACGACGACGATGAACGCCACAGGGATCGGTCCGATCTTCGTGGTGAGCGCCGTTGCCAGGTCCGGGCTGATGACCCCTTGGGCGGTGGGTCGCAACGTGAGGGAGATCCCGTCCAGGATGCTGAGCGTGGCCAGGGTGGCGATGATCGACGGCACCTTGAGTCCTCGGATCAGGCCGGCGTTGACGAGACCGAGGGCGACGCCGCAGAGCAGGATGACCCCGGCGCCGATCACGATCTGGGAGGCAGAAGCATCCGCACCGATCAGGAAGGAGGCGATGACCACCCCGAGGCTGATCATGCCGCCGACGGACAGATCGAGGTACCCGACGAGGAGCGCATGGTTCTGCGCCATGGCGGCGACGATCAGGGGCAGCGCGAGGATCAGGATCTGGGAGATCGTGGTCTCGTTGATGAAGCCGGGGAACCGCGAGTTCGTGTACCCCAGCACGATCACGATCAGCAGGATCTGCAGCGCCACCGGCATCCACAGGCGGAATCGGACGATCTTGCGCCACTTGTTCTTGTCGCGAGCGTCGCGGATGACCTTCCGGACGGCCCGTCGTACCGCTTCGGTCCGCTCGCTCATGGCCCCGAGGGTGCCTTCGGCATCGCGACCCCGAGAGGCGACCGCCCCGCCTTGGACAGCCCGGGTCCTCGCACCATCGCCTCGACGATGCGCAACTCGTCGAGCTCGTCGCCCGGGATCTCCTCGATGATCTGGCCCCGGGACATCACGAGCACCCGATCGCACAACCCGGCGAGCTCGATGGGGTCGCTCGACTTCACGAGCATCGCCGTCCCGCTGTTGGTGCGGGTGCGCAGGGCTTGGTAGACGTCGAAGCGCGAACCGACGTCGACGCCCTGTGTCGGCTCGTAGGCGAGGATCACCGACGGCTCCTTGAGGAAGGTGCGTGACACCGAGACCTTCTGCTGGTTGCCCCCGGAGAGGAACCCGACCGGTTGCTCGAGGGACGGCGTCCGGATCTCCAGCCGTTCGACGAGGTCGGTGGCGGCGCGGCGTTCCGCGCGCTTCCTCAGGAGGCCCAGGAAGGAGAACCGGCGCAACGATTGGATGGTCATGTTCACCTTGGCGCCGAGCAGCGGCATCAGCGCTTCGTGGGTGCGGTCACCGGGCAGCAGCATGATCCCGGCTCCCACCGCCTGGTGGGTCGAGACCAGCGACAGCTCCGTGCCGTCGCAGACGACCAGGCCGGCCTTGGGTGGCTGGCGGCCCGCGAGACAGTCGAAGAGCTGCGGCTGACCGTTGCCTTCGGCGCCGGCGATCCCCACGATCTCGCCGCTCTCCAGCGTGAAGCTGACGGGCCCGAACGACTGCCCTTGGAGGCCGTCGACCACGAGCACCTCGCGAGGTTCATCCACCTCGGGGGCGGCGGGCGGGAAAGCGGCCTCGAAGGGGCGGCCGACGATCAGCTCGACGAGCTCAGCCTCGCTCGTGGCCTTCGCGTCGAACGTGCCCTGGTTCCTGCCGTCGCGAAGGACCGTGATCCGGTCGGCGATCTCGAGCACCTCCGGCAGACGATGACTGACGTAGACCACGCCGACGCCGCGACTCCGGCAGGCGGCGACGGCCCGATGCAGTGCCGCCACCTCGTCCGGTCCAAGCGCCGTGGTCGGCTCGTCGAGCAGCAGCACCTTCGGGTCGGTAACGAGCGCCTTGGCCACCTCGAAGAGCTGGCGGTCGGCCAGGCTGAGGAACCCAGCCAGAGCGTCCGGGAACAGCTCGAGGTCGAGGTCGAGCTCGGCCAGGAGCTTCCTCGCCCACTTCTTCCTCCGCCGGTACCGCGGTCGCTTGGCTTCGGGTGCCGCCAGGAACAGGTTGTTCTTCACGGGTTCGGCCAGGATCAGCGAGGTGTCCTGGTAGGCCATCGCCAAGCCGAGCCCCCTTGACTGCGCCGGAGAGTCCCGGCGAAGGGGTTCGCCCCCGATCTGGACAGAGCCCAGATCGGGGTCGACGAACCCACTGGCGATCCCGAGGAGGGTCGATTTCCCGGAGCCGTTCTCGCCGACGACGGCGTGGACCTCGCCGGCACGGCAGTCGAAGCTGACGTCGGTCAGCGCTCGAACCGCCCCGAACTGCCGTGAGACACCGTGCAGCTCGAGGACCCGGTCGCCGGGGCCCGACCCTCCTCCTGGACCTCCTGTCATCGGTTGGCCGCCATCAGCTCGCGAACATCAGCTGCAGCACCTCGTCCGGCACGAGCGACGTCCCGGAAACCGCCGGAGCGACACGGTCGGGATCGCAGTCGGCCGCCGTCACCTCCCGCATCACGTGTGGCACCGTCACCTCAGCCGGGATCTCGGCGCCCGCGATCGACAGCATCCCCGCGGTGACGCCGGTCCGTGACTGGAAGTTGCCACCTGCCGAGTAGAAGATGTGATACGTGGGCTCGTTGCGGTCTGCCCAGTCGCAGAACAGGTCCTGCTCGTCGGTGCGCAATGCGACCGTGAGGTTCTCCACCGGGATGCCCAGATCCGCATACGTCTGCAGCCCGATGTTCATCCCGTCGGCGTACTCGTACGCCCAACCCTTGATCTCTGGGTTGGTCGTCAGCAACCCCTGGAACACGCCGGGGATCACCGGAGGAAACCATGAGGTGTCTCCGGTCGTCGTGTTCTCGTTGTTAGGCGGGTTGACCAGATCGAGCCCGTCCGCGAACTCCGTGACCGCGCATTGCTGCCAGCCGAGGGACAGGGCGTTGTTCGGTGTCCCGCCGAGGAGCGCGACCTCGCCGTCACCGACACCCGTGTTCAGGACGTCGGCGAAGCTCGTCCCGAGTGCACACAGATCTTCACCGACGACCGTCAGGTAGTCCTCTCCGGGGATCAGGGCACCTTCCTGACCGGGAAGACCGACGTAGCCTGCCGAGAACGGGATGTAGTGGATGCCCGCCGCCTCGGCCTCGAGGACTTCCTCTCTGAGCCCGACCCCGATGTCGGGGTAGCCGACGATGAAGTCGACCCCTCGGTTGATCAGGAACCGGATGTCGTTCTCGGCGATGGTGGGATCGAAGGTCGGTCCGCCGAAGTTGGCTTCGGTGGAGACGATGGTTCCGATCTCGTCGTAGGTGAGCGCTTGGAGGATGGCCTCCATGTGGCTCACCGCACGCCACACGTTGACGGTGTCGCCGCCGCCGTCGGCGTAGCCCATGATGACGTCGCCACCGGTGCCCGTGTCGCACTCCTGCGCGTTCCAGCACTCCATCGCCTTGTCGATCGTGGCTTGATCGAGGTCCTGTTCCGCACGCGCGATGGAGGCAAGGATGATGTTCCAGCTCTCCTCATCCGACGGCTCCACGGGGCCGAGGGCCTTCTCGACCAATGCCGGATCGGCATCGAGGGACTCCCCGAAATCCTCCAGGCTGGTTCCTGCACCGTCGGTCGGGGCGGGCGTGTCACTCGGGGCGTCCTCCCCACCACTACATGCTGCGGTGACCAAAGCCAATACGGCGATGACGCCGATGATCCTGATGCGTTGCATGTTCCTCCTCCCACTCGGTCGATACTTCTGGCCACTCAGTCGATCCCTCTGGCGTGCACAGATCGATGGAGCCGTCACATACCCTCCTCCTTCCAGGCACGTCCCTCGGCGGAGCCGGGGAGCGTGGGCGTCTGCGAGCGATCCGATGGTTTCCGCTCTCGGATCAGTTGCTCGACGCCCCGAACGATCCGATCACCCGATACCAACATGCCTCCGATGATCACCAGGCCGAACACGACGAACTGCAGGGCGGTCGGCAGCCCCATCGTCCGCAGCATCTGGTTCAGACCCGTCAGGAAGAAGGCGGCGGCGAACGTGGACAACGGGCTGGCCAACCCCCCGGTCAGGGAGGCTCCGCCGATCACCACCGCCGCGATCGGCCCCAACAGGTACGTCGAACCGACGGAGACGCCCGGGGTGCGGATGAGCCCCGCGAGCGCGATGCCGGCGACGGCGTAGAAGACGCCGGCGACCACGTACACGAGGATCTGGTGCACGTTCACCCGGACACCGACGACGTGGGAGGCCACCGGGTTGGCGCCCACCGCTTGAAACCTGCGACCGACCGCCGTATAGCGAAGGCCGACGACCAGGACGAGGGTGAGCGCGACACCGATCCAGAAGACGGGGCTGATACCGAGGAGGCGGGTCGACGTCCAGTCGGACAACCCGGTCGGCACCGGGCTCTGGACCGGGAACGTGCTCCCGTAGCGATTGACCACGCCGACCACGATCAGACCCACGGCCAGGGTGACGATGAGTGGGTTCAGCTTGAGCCCGCCGATCAGGATGCCGTTGAGGAGTCCGACCATCGCAGCTGCGGCGATCGCGGTGGCGATGGCGACGGTGATCTGCTCGTTCGACCCGTCCCCAACACCGACCATGATCACCGCGGCCAGGCTCATCGTCCCCGGGACGCTGAGGTCGATCCCACCGGTCATGATCACCAACATCTGTCCGAGGGCGGTGATCCCGAGCACCGCCCCGTAGGGCGCGATGGCGCGAAGACTCACCGCACTCATGGTTGCCGGTGCCCAGATGGACGCCACGATGACGAGGAGGAGCAGTGCGATGTACACCGGCATGTAGCGAGAGCCGACGACGAAGGACGTCAGCGCTGCCGAGGGGGCCTTCGTCGTCGTTCTCACCGCTCACCCCCCGGCGCGGTGCCGACGGCGAGTCCGGCGGTGGTGGAGACGCGCTCCCAGGCCGTCGTCGCGAGGTTGCGTGCCTGCTCCACGTTCGCTTCGAGGGCACCGCCACGCATCAAGGGCTTGCCGCCGACGAAGACCCAGTCGACGTTCGAGGTGTCCATGCCCCACACCACCGCGCCGATCGGGTCGTTGATCGGGAAGATGTTCGGGCGGTCGGTGCGCAACACCACGATGTCGGCCTGCTTGCCCGGCTCGAGGGATCCGGTCACCGCGCCCAACCCCGCCGCTCGCGCGCCATCGACGGTGGCGTGGCGGAGCACGTGGCGCGTGCTCATCAGCTTCGGCACCCCGGCCTTCCCGGCGAGCTTGCGATCGAAGACGGTGGCGTGTTGCATCGAGATCGTGGCCCGCATCTGGGCGAACAGGTCTCCGGGGGTGAGCCGCTCCTCATCGACCCCGAGGCCGGGCCTGATGTCGCGGTCGATCAGGGACTGGATCGGCGGCATACCGAGACCGCCCGTCATCTCGCCCGACGGCGCGAGCGAGACCGACGCTCCGGAGCCGGCGATCGCCTCGACGTCCTCGTGGTCGAGCGACGAACAGTGCACGAGCGTCACGTCGGCACCCAAGAGGCCGCGTCGGGCGAGCTCTGCGATCGCTCCTGGACCGGAGGTTTCCGGGTCGATGTGTGCGTGGATCCGCAGCCCCAGCTCACGGGCCATCGCCCACTCCGCCGCGACCCGTTCGTAGGCGTTCGCATCGGGCACGTCGGATCCGAACGCGATCGTCGTCAGAGGGCCGGCGGTGTCGCCGATGCGCGCCATCAGCCCCCGGATCGCCGGCGCGGACGCTCCGTGATCCTCCGTCCCGGAACGCGCGGCAAGGACGAACACCGTTCGCAGTCCCGCGTCGGCGTGCGCCCGGAGCGCGGAATCCACGAGGGCGTCGTCCGGTCGGATCGGCGACCAGTCGACCACGGTGGTGATCCCCGCCTCGATCGCGCCCAGCAAGCCGATCAGCGTGGCGGCGTAGACGTCCTCGGGCCGGAACGCGTCGCCGGCTTCCCTCGTCCCGCTGCCAGGCGGCCACGCGCCGACGTTCCGAGACAGGGACCTCCAGGCGTGCCGGTGGGTGTCCACGAAGCCCGGCATCACGATCGTGTCGGTCGCGTCGACGGGCTCGGCGTCGCGGGCACGGAGCCCCGTCCCGACCTCGGAGACCACGTCGCCTTCGATCAGGACGTCGCCCTGACGGAGGTTGGGGGAACGCGCCAGCGTGAGGACGCATCCACCCTTGAGCAGGATCCTCGTCATCCGCCCCCCTGCGCCGTGCCGGTTTCAGCGGAGGCCCGGCCTCCTGACCGCCTCTGTCCGAGGCCGTCCGATCACTCTCACTGGTCGTCCGGGCCTCGCGCCGTTCAGGGACACTACATACCTCCGTGAGAGTTGGCTAGGCAATGGAGGGGGTTCACCCGGGGTAGTTCTCAGTGACGCTTAGCGCTACCCTGCGGGCAACGAACGGCGTCGAGGTGCTGACTTGGCCGGCGAACTGGAAGACATCGGAACGAGGCTCCGGGAAGAGCGAGACCGGGTTGGCATCAGCCAGCGCGAGCTGGCCAGGCGCGTCGGGCTCTCCGCGAGCATGATCTCGCAGATCGAGTCGGGCCAGTCGAAGCCGTCGGTGAGCACCCTGTACGGGATCGTCACCGAGCTCGGTGTCTCGCTGGACGACATCTTCGGTGGCAACGGCGCCGTCATGCGCGCCGACGACGAGGCCGCGCCGGACGACTCCACGCATCTCGGGCCGATGGTGCGCGTGGAAGACCGTCACGTGATCGACCTCGATTCGGGGGTTCGTTGGGAGCGGCTCACGAGCCATCAGCACGAGGACGTGGACTTCCTGCAGGTCGTGTACGACGTGGGCGGCTCGTCGGCTTCGGACGAGGTGATGATGCGCCACCCGGGCCGGGAGTACGGGCTCGTCCTGGAGGGCCGGCTCGGCGTCCAGCTCGGGTTCGAGGAGTACGCGCTCGGCCCCGGTGATTCGATCGCGTTCGACTCGACACAGCCCCACCGCCTGTGGAACCTCGGCGACGTCCCCGTCAGTGGGATCTGGTTCGTCGTCGGCCGCGCTGGTGACCACACCGGCTCCTCGTAGCACGTGAGGTTCGGGGAGCACACGGTTCGGCCCCGCATGATCACGGCCCAGAGGGTTCGCCTTCGGTAGTAGCCTTCGCAGCCGTGACGGTCGCGGTCGGGGAGACGCTCACACTTGCGGACGTAGCGAGGGTCGCGGCGGGGGAGAACGTGAGCCTCCCCCCGGACGCGAGAGGCAAGGTGCTCGCCGCGCGTCAAGTGATCGAGGACGCCGTCGCCTCCGGCGACGTCGTCTACGGGGTCACCACCGGATTCGGCGCACTTGCCAACGTGCGGATCGATCCCGCGCAGGCGGCGGACCTGCAGCACGGGATCGTCCGGTCGCACGCGACCGCGGTCGGTCGTCCCCTGTCACGCCCCGAGGCGCGCGCGATGCTTCTCCTCCGCGCCCACGTCCTCGCGCTCGGTCACTCGGGCGTGCGGGCCGAGTTGATCGATCTCATGGTGCAGATGTTGAACGCCGACGTGATCCCTGCGGTCCCGGAGCAGGGGTCGCTCGGCGCGTCCGGCGACCTGGCGCCGCTCGCGAACCTCGCGCTGCCGATGATCGGCGCGGGCGAGGTGCTGACGGACGTCGGCACCGAGCCCGCGGCGGGAGCGATGCAGCGAGCCGGGCTGGCACCGCTCACGTTGGAGGCGAAGGAAGGACTCGCCCTGGTGAACGGGACCCAGGGGATGCTGGCCATCGGCGTGCTCGCGGCCGAGCGGCTGGCGACGCTGGTCCGCACCGCCGACGTCGTCGCGGCGATGACGATCGAAGCGGCGCTCGGGACGGACACGCCGTTCGATGACAGGCTGCAGCGTCTCCGGCCCCATCCCGGCCAGGCCGCGAGCGCCGCGAACCTCCGCCGCCTGCTGGCGGGGTCGCCGATCCTGGCCTCGCACCGGGACAGTGAGCATCTCGTGCAGGACGCGTACTCGCTCCGATGCGCCCCGCAGGTGCACGGCGCGACGCGTGACGCACTCGGCTTCGCGCGAGGGGTCCTCGAGATCGAGCTGAACGCCGTTTCCGACAACCCGATCGTGCTCTCCCGACGACGAGGGACATCGTGTCGGGGGGCAACTTCCACGGCCAGCCGGTCGCGGTCGCGATGGACCTGCTCGCAGCCGCCACGGTGGGGATGGCGAGCATCAGCGAACGGCGCCTCTACCGGTTGCTCGACCCCGCGCTCTCGAACGGGCTTCCCCCGTTCCTCGTCCCCGAGAGCGGTCTGAACAGCGGGTTCATGCTCGTGCAGTACACGGCGGCGTCGCTCGTCTCGGAGTCGAAGTCGCTCGCCCATCCGGCCTCGGTCGATTCGATCCCTTCCTCGGCCGGGCAGGAGGACCACGTGTCGATGGGGATGACGGCCGCGCGACATGCGCGGGAGGTCGTCGCGAACGCGGAATGGTCCTGGCGCTCGAAGCGCTCGGCGCCGCGCAGGCGCTCGATCTCCGCGCTCCGCTGGAGCCCGGCCGGGCGACCGCTTCCGTGAAGGAGGCCCTCCGCCACGAGGTGCCCTTCTACGAGGCGGACCGCGAGTTCGGTCCCGACATCGCGGCCGCGGTCGCGCTGGTCCGATCCGGTCGGCTGGTCTCCGCCGCCGAGGACGTGAGCGGCCCTCTCGACTGAAGGGCTCAGGCGATCGGTTCGCCGCCGATCACCGCGTGCACGACGGGGTTGTGACCCGGCCGGTACGGCACGTGCGCGAACGACGGGCCGTCCAGCACCACGAGGTCGGCGCGCTTGCCCGGCTCGAGGGTGCCCACCCGATCGCTCATGCCCAGCACCCACGCGGGATTCGCCGTGGCGGCGGTGAGCGCCGCGAGCGGCGTCATCCCGTAGAGCGAGCACGCCATCGCGATCGTCTCGGGCATCGAGCAGACGGGAGACGTTCCCGGATTCAGGTCGGTCGCGATCGCGAGGGCGGCGTCGGCGTCCCGGAGCGCAGCGACGGGCGCCGGCGCCGCCCGGAGGGTGAAGGTCGACGACGGGAGCAAGACCGCCGCGGTCTGCCCTTCGCCGAGCGCGGCGATGCCCTCGGGACCGATGTGGTTCAGATGGTCGGCGCTCCGGGCTCCCAACGCGGCGGCGGCCTCGGCCGCCCCGCTCGGCCCGAGCTGGTCGGCGTGCACCCGGAGGGGCAGCCCGGCGGCCGAGGCCGCCCCCGCCACCCGCTCCAGGTCGGCGAGGGAGAACGCGATGTCCTCGACGTAGATGTCGACGGCATCCGCCGATCCCTCCTTCGCGCTCGCGGGGATCAGCTCGTCGCACGCGGCAGTGACCCAGTCCTCGCGCGCCCACCCGTCGGGGATCGCGTGGCAGGCGAGGAGCGTCACCGCGCACGTCTGCGGTACCGCCTCGGACAGCCGCCGCGCGAGTCGGAGCTGTCGGAGCTCGCCCTCGACCGAGAGGCCGTAGCCGCTCTTCAGCTCCATCGAGGTGGTGCCGTGCGCCGCCATCTCCACCGCCAGCGCCTTCGAGAACGACAGGACCGCCTCGTCATCTGCCTCGGCGAACATCCTGGCCGAGCGGAAGATGCCGCCCTCGTTGCCGTGGATGTCGCGATAGGACACCCCCGCGAGGCGCGCTTCGAACTCGTCGGCCCGCCAGCCGACGAACGGCAGATGGACGTGGCAGTCCACGAAGCCGGGAACGATCGTCCCCTCGTCGATCCTCCCGAGCGAGACCGGCTCCCAAGGAAGGTCGTCCGCCGGACCGACGAAGACGATGGTGCCGTCCTCGTCCCACGCGACGCCGCCGGGCGAGATCACCGTGGCGGTGGCGGCGACGCCTCTCGCGGGGAGCGGTCCACGGGCGGTCGCGAGCGCCGCCGCCACCGCCGCCCCTCGCGCCATGCGGGAAGCCTAGCTTCGCGCCCGTGAGCGGGCGCCCCAGCCAGATGTCAGCCGGATGGCGGCGGCGCGACCACCAGCAGGACCACTGCGGGCTCATCCGACGCGTTCCGCATCGTCAGGTCCAGGCCTGCCGGCACTTCCACCGCCTCCCACTGCTTCATGCGGGCTCGACCCTTCCCGACCTGGGTCGCGATCTCGCCGGCGAGCACGACGACGATGCCGTCGGCGCCGTCGTCGCGGATCGGGCCTACCCCTTGCGACCCTTCGAGGCAGACGATCTCGGACCAGAGGCGCTCACCCTCGATCAGCGTCCGGCGACGTGGTTCGTCATCGGAGAAGTGGACGAGGTCCCGGATGTCCAGCGTCTTCACGGGCCTCAGGGTACCGGTGTCCGCTGTTGCGTCCGGGCTACACTGCTGCTCCTGCGCTAGGCCCGACGAAGGAGGCTGCACTCGGTGACCACGTTCTCGTTCTCCACGGACGCACCCCTCGCGGTGAAGGCGGGCGTCTTGATCCTGCCGGTCTTCCAAGGGCCGGAATTCGGCCCCGGTGTCAAGGAAACGGGCCTCGAGCAGGCCTATCGCGATGCCAAGCTCACCGGCAAGAAAGGCGAGTCGCTCCTGGTCACCAAGCGGAACGGCGACAGATTCGCGGCGAGCGCCGTACTCCTGCACGGCGTCGGCGAGCGCCGGGACTTCGACGTCCCTGCGATGCGCAAGTCCCTCGGGCGGATCGCCCCGTCGATCGGGCGCTTCGGGCACGCCGCCACCACGTTCTCTCAGGCGGTGAAGGGCGACGTCGGCGAGGTCTCGCAGGCGGCCGCGGAGGGACTCGGTCTCGGTGGCTATCGCTTCGATCGCTACAAGTCCGCGAAGGACCACAAGCCTTTGACGAAGGTCACGGTCGTTGGGGGGAAGGCGGATGCGAAGGTCGGACGGAAGGCCGTTCGCAGCGCTGATGTGATCGTGGATGCGGTCGCCTGGGCGCGCGATCTGGTCAACACGCCGGCCGGGGACATGCCCCCCGCGCAGCTGGCGCGCGAGGCGCAGGCGATGGCGAAGGCGGAGGGATTGACGTGCAAGGTGTGGACGGAGGCTGAGCTCAAGAAGCGTGGGTTCGGCGGCATCCTGGGGGTCGGGCAGGGGAGCGTGAACCCGCCTCGGCTGATCGAGCTGTCCTACAAGGGCGCCGGTGGATCGACCCCGATCGCCCTCACCGGCAAGGGCATCGCGTTCGACTCGGGCGGACTGTCGATCAAGGACGCGAAAGGCATGGAGACGATGAAGATCGACATGGGCGGAGCCGCGTCGATCCTCGCGACGATGAAGGTGATCGCCCGGTTGCAGCCGAAGATCAACGTGATCGCCGCGATCCCCTCGGCAGAGAACATGCCCAGCGGCGCCGCGCAGAAGCCCGGTGACGTGATCAGGCACTACGGCGGGAAGACGTCGGAGGTCCTGAACACCGACGCGGAGGGGAGGCTGATCCTGGCGGACGCCCTCGCACTGCTCGCCGAGAAGAAGCCCTCGTGCATCGTGGACACGGCGACCCTCACCGGCGCGTGCATGGTCGCGCTGGGGACCGACATCACGGGCGCGATGGGCAACGACGACGCGCTCGTCGAGGAGATCGTCCAGGCGGGCCGCTCGACGGGCGACTGGATCTGGCCGTTGCCATTGCACAAGGAGTACCGGCGGTTGATCGATTCGAACATCGCCGACATCAAGAACATCGGCGATCGCTGGGGCGGCGCGATCACGGCGGCATGGTTCCTGGCGGAGTTCGTCGGCGACGTGCCGTGGGTGCATCTGGACATCGCCGGCCCGGCCTTCTCCGAGAAGGGCAACGACCTGGGGCCGAAGGGCGCGACGGGCGTTCCCGTCCGAGCCCTCGTGCGCTTCGTGCTCGACCGGGCGGCGTGACCGACAAGGAAACCGCTCCGCGCACGGGGCCGGTCCTCGGCGTCTTCGCGCATCCGGACGACGCCGAGATCTGCGCCGGGGGAGTGCTCGCGAAGTGGGCGGCGGCCGGTCGCGACGTCCACCTGCTGATCCTCACCAACGGCGATCGCGGCTCCCAGGATCCCGCGCAGGACCGGGCGGAGCTGGCCGCCACGCGGGTCCGGGAGACGGAGGAAGGAGCCGAGGTGCTGGGACTCACGAGCGTCCGGGTCGGCTCGATCTCCGACAGCGAGCTCCGGAACACCGACGAGGTGCGCGAGGGCGTCGTGCGCCGGATCCGGGAGGTCCGCGCCGAGACGGTCGTGGCGTGCGACCCGACCGCGGTGTTCTTCGAGAACCGGTACTACAACCACTCGGATCATCGCGCCTCGGGCTTCGTCGCGCTGGACGCGTCCTACCCCGGGAGCGGGAACCCGCACTTCTTCCCAGAGCAGCTCGCCGAGGGTCTCGAGGCGCAGGACGTCTTCGACCTCTGGCTCGGCTGGACGAACGAGCCCAACCACGTGGAGGACATCTCGGGCTTCCTGCCGGCCAAGGTGGCGGCCCTGGCGAAGCACGACAGCCAGCTGTCCGAGGGGATCCGTTTCTTCGAGGACTTCCTGGGCAAGGACGCGGTCGAGGCCGGGAAGAAGATCGGCGTCGAGCATGCCGAGGAGTTCCGTGTGCTCGACCTGAGCTGACGCCCTCAGGCCGCGACGGTCAGAGCCCCGCGCATGCCCGACGTGGCGCCGAACTTGCAGGTGAACGCGAGCAGGCCCGAGCGGGGGAAGACGACCTCGACCTCACCTCGTGCGCGGACACCGCAGTCGAGGTCGATCTTCTGCCCCGGCACGCTGAAGTTGTGGGCGCGGATGCCCTCGTTCTCGAGCTCGATGGTGACGGTCGCTCCGGCGGGGCCTTTCAGGACCGTCGGCCCGAAGTAGTCCTCGTCCATCTCCATCTCGATCGTGCCCCCGTCGACGACCCGGTCGCTCCCGTGGAAGTTGACCCCGTGTCCGTCGATCATGATGTGGTCCCGCTCGAGCTTCTCGGGTTCCAAGCCGCCGCGGCGCATCCGGCCGACGCCATACTTCGTGTAGCCGCTCTCGCCGGTCCCCGGCTGACAGGGGAACGTCTCGGGACCGAGCAAGGGGACCGTTCCGTCGGGCGAGGCCGGAGGGCTGATCCCCATCCCTCCGTACCCGGCTCTGGACTCGTCGACCGGTCCGCCGGTCCCGTCGCCCTGACAGGCGGGGACGACGATCCCGATGGCGAAGACCACAGCCGCGATCCCGGTGCGCCGCACGAGCCTCCCCTCCAGACGCGACCCGCGACGCTACC
Organism: uncultured Actinomycetota bacterium; assembly: GCA_963750945.1. Classification (GTDB taxonomy): domain Bacteria; phylum Actinomycetota; class UBA4738; order UBA4738; family HRBIN12; genus JAJNBA01. The sequence continues at coordinate 466,234 of CAVVSH010000015.1, forward strand.
ACGAGCCCTCGCGGGGCAAGGAAACGAAACGCGCGCTCGAACGGCGTCGGGTTCCCGATCTCAGCGAGGCAAGGCGCCGACCGCGACGATCACGTCGTGGAAGTCGTTCAGCGGGTCGGGGAACCGGTCCGCGAACGTCGTTCGGGCTCGCTCGAGGAACGAGGCCCAGCCCGATTCGCCGAGCATGTTGCGGGCGAAGCGACCCACCGCCCAGGTCCCCAGACCCTCGACGAGATCGTCTCGCGGATACATCCACTGATAGCGCATGCGCTGCGTTCGGATCTGCCGGAACCCGGCCTTGCGGAACGCGTCCTCGATCGCCTGGGGGTTCTTGAAGCGATCGTGGCCGGGGGCCGCCCCCGCGTAGGCGGGAGCCAGCAGGTCTCGGGGAATGACGGTCTCGATGAGCTCGATCCAGGCGTCCTGGAACGCGTCCTTGCCGTCCGACCACGTCGTGAATCCGATCCTGCCACCCGGCACGAGGACGCGCGTGATGTCGAACAATGCCGTCTCGACCTTGGCGAACTGCGCGAACACGAAGTTGCCGAGCACGACGTCGAAGGTCCGGTTGCGGAAGGGCAGATCGAGTGCCTCGGCGGCCACGATGGGGAGCGACGGGCGCTCCCGGTGCGCGACGGAGAGCATGCCCAGCGAGCGGTCGATCCCCACGACCTTCGCGCCGGTGCGCGCGACCTCGTCCGCCGCCGCGCCCGTCCCGGTGCCGACGTCGAGGACCCGCTCCCCTTCACGGATGGCGAGCGCGGCGACGAGGTCGCGCGCCGCCTCCGCGAAGCGGGGTGCGTGCACGCGCCCGTACGTCTCCGCGACGTCGTCGTAGGAACGCCAGTCCTCCATCGGCGCAGCCTACCCGGTGCGTGCCGGACGCCCGGAGGCAGTCTCCGAGGGCGCCACGGATAGACTCCGCGCGATGCGAGCGTGATCGGGGTCGCGGGCGTCATGGCCGTCGTCCTGGCCGAGGCGGTGGCCGGAGCGACGCTCTTCCTATGGGTGAGCCCGCTGTGGACCGAGGTGAAGCGAGGCTTCTTCAAGCTCCTCGGCGCGATCCTCACGGTGCTCGCCGTCCTCACGTGGCTCTCGGTCGAGTCGGCCGTCGTGGATGGCTTCTCCTTCGGCGGCGCCCTCCGTGCGACCACGATCGCGGCAGCGGTCGCGACCGCGCTGTGGACCGCGCTGCTGTTCGCGCGGCAGCCGGCGGCCTCGCGTGTCGTGGGGTTGCTCAGCGTGCCCGCGTGGTGCGCGGTTCTCGTCTGGATGGGTGGCGCCGGCCGCCAGTCGTATCCGCTCGCGCTCTTCCAGCTGGCGGCCGGCGCCGGCTTGCTGGGAGCGGCGACGGACGGTCTCCTCCTCGGCCATTGGTACCTGACCGATCGGAAGCTGCCGCGAGGCCCGATCGACCGGGTGACGACGATCCTGCTGGTGTCGGTGGTCGTGGCCGCGATCGCCGTGATCAGCGCGGGGTTCTCGGGCGTCGAGACGTCGGCATCGATCAACCCGCTGCTCACCGCGGGCGCGTTGGCACCGTGGATCGCGCTCGGGATGGTGGGGGCCACGGCGCTGATCGCCTTCATGGTGAAGGCCGTGCTCAAGGGTGAGCGGGCCTCGGCCGTGCAGTCGGCCACCGGCTTCTACTACCTCGCGGTCGTGACGGCGTTCACTGCCGAGGTGGCCGTGAAGACGCGGTTCCTCGACACCTCCTTCGGGCAGGGGGGCTGATGCCTGAGACGGTGATCGTCGCCGGGATCGTCGTGCAGGTCGTCGTGTGGCGCGTGGTCGCGCACGACCGCCTCCCGTTCTGGCCCACGACCGGAGTCATGTTCACGTTCCTCGGGATCGCGTCGCTCCTCACCGGTGATCCGAGCTGCTGTCGGGAGACAGACGTCGCGGTCGCCGCCGGCGTGGGTATCGCGTCGGGGGCGGCGCTGTACGGTGCGACCCGGTTGGTCGTCGGCATCGCCACCCGGTCTCCGCGACTCGATCGAGCGGTGGTCGACGTCTATCGCCACACGCAGGAGACCTCGTTCCTCATCGCCCTCGCGCTCACGGTCGCCATCGCGGTGCCGGGAGAAGAGCTGTTCTGGCGTGGTCTCGTGCTGCCCGAGCTCCAGGAGGCGACCTCCTCCACGACGGGCGCCTTGCTGACCTGGGCCGCCGCCGTCGGCGTGATCGCGGCGTCGGCCAGCGCGCCGTTGCTCGCCGGCGCGGTCGTGGGCGGTGCGCTCTGGACGTGGTTGGCGACGTGGAGCGGAGGTCTCGTCGCGCCGCTGGCGAGCCACCTCGTGTGGACCGGGCTGATGCTCTCGTGGCCGCCGCTCGCCGGCCGTGCGAAGGTGACGGCATGAGCTTCCTCTCCACCGCCGTCCAATCCGTGCTGGAGCAAGGCCAGTTCTGCTACGCGGCCACGTCCCCGCCGACCGGCCCCCATTGCACGCCGCTCGTGTTCGCGTACTCGGGCGGCAGGTTGTGGCTGACCACCTCGCGGCGTTCGGTGAAAACGCGGGCGTGGCGCGTCGATCCCTCCGCGGCCGGCCTCGTTCGCCACGGCGAGCTCGCCGTTTCGTTCACCGGTGAGGCCAAGCTCTACGACGCGCTCGACCGCAGCACCTGGGGAGGGGCGGTGGCGGGTGCGACCTCGATCGCTCGAGCCACCGCCGCCTTCAGCAAGAAGAACGCGCGCTTCTTCGCCGGGTACGCGTTCGACGCGAAGCAGGTGCCCTTCGCGTGGACGCCGCCCGGCAGGGTGTTCGTCGGCATCGAGCTTGACCGGACGGCTCTCGTCGATGAGGACGGGGTGCAGGAGGGAAGGGGTCGTTGGGGCGGCACGTCGACGTCGCACGAGACGTTCCGGCGCTCCACGAAGGGCGAGGATCCGTTCTCGGCCCTCCCGCGCGAGGTCAGGGAGCCCCTCGGCACGGACGGCGTCGGATCCCTGACGCTCGTCGGGGACCGCGGCCCGGTCGTCGTGCCGGTGCGCTGGCGGGTGGACGCGCACGCCTTGTATGCCTCCGTGCCGGCTGCGACCCTTTCGCTGGCCGCCGCGGGCCCGGACGTGCCCGCGGCGCTGACCGTCGACGAGGCGTCCGAGTGGCGCGCTCGCGACATGGTCGGCGCGATGGTGCAGGGCACGGGGTCGATCTACGTCCTCGATGAGGTCGGGAGCGGCGCCAAGTCGGCGCGGGGGATCGCGACCGAGATCGACCCGGACGCGGGGGCCCTGGTTCGGCTCGCGCCTTCCCGGTTGGTGTGGTGGCGCGGCTGGTCCAGTGGCAGCGCCCACGTCGGATGAGCACGACCGAGTTCTCCGTCGAGGTGGACGCTCCCCCCGAGCGGGTCTGGGAGGTCGTGAGCGACCCCGCCAACATCCCGCACTGGGAGCGCCATGTCGTGAGCGTGCGGGTACCCGACGGAGGGCTCGGCGTCGGATCCACGTATTCGGTGATCATGAGCTTCATGGGTGTGCGGATCATGGTTCGCGGCGAGATCTTGCGGTGGGAGCCCCCGGCCCACGCGACGATCAGGTTGCGCGGACCGCTGGATGCCACGATCGACACGTCCGTCGCACGGTTGCCCCGGGACCGAAGCGTGCTCCGTCACGAGGTGACGTACCGGTTCCGAGGACCCCTCGGGCGAGTCGTCGCCGCAGGGCTCAATGCCGTCGGTGGTGCGCAGCTCGGGATCCGTCACGGAACCCTGGGACAGAAGCGCCAGATCGAATCGGGCGCCTAGTCCTTGGTCTCCCGTCTCTCGAGCCTCCTCGCGCGCCGGCGGAACCAGTTCACGCTCCACCCGATGACGAACCCGAGCGCGGCCGCGATGCCGATCGCCAGGGAGATCGCCACGTCCCAATCCCAGAACAAGAAGTCGATGTTCGCGTCGTCGAGGTTCTGGAGGGCGAAGATCACGAGGAGGAGCGCGGCGGTGCCGAGCGCGAAGGACTTGAGCCCGGTGTTCTCCCGCCGATACTCGAAGGTCGGCTTCCCTTCCGGGATCGCGTCGTTCGGATCTTCCTGTTCGCGTCGCATCCTGACTCCGTGGCCCAGGCGATGGACGTTCTGACGGCCGGCGACGATTGTCGCATGATGGCTCGCTGATGAAGGTGGGTCCCACGGATCTGAGACGAGGACTGGGCCGGACCGCATGGGCGGCCGCGCTCGCCGCGGCGGGAGCGGCGATCGGCCAGGCCGCGCTCCGTACCGACGACGGACGAGAGCTCGACGAGAACCTCTTCAAGGCCGCCAACGCCGAGCACGGCGAGGGGGCCGATCGCTTCTTCGGCGCGATCACCGAGCTGGGATCGCTCTACGCGGCGGCGGCGGCGGCCGGCGCGCTCGCGCTGGCCGGCCGCCGCCGCGAGGGCGCCCGCGCCCTGGCGGGCGCGGGCGCCACCTGGGCGCTCCTGCAAGGGGCGAAGCGCCTCGTCGATCGCCCTCGACCGTATCTGGCGTCGCCGGAGAGCACCCGCCGGATGATCGCGGAGCCACACGGCACGTCGTGGCCCTCCAGTCACCCCGCCGTTCTCACCACGTTCACGCGCGTGGCCGCGCGTGAGCTCGGCGTCGGTGCTCTCGGCCGGGCCGCCCTCACCGCTCTGGACGCCTCGGTCGCCGCGTCCCGCGTCGCCCTCGGCGTCCACTACCCGAGCGACGTGGCGAGCGGCCTCTTGTTCGGGCGCGCGGTCGCGCGGCTCTGGCCACGCGGAACCCACCGATAGACTCGCCCGCGATGCTCGAGACGATCGCATCCGTCGGCTGGCCCGTTATCGACCGCTTCCATTTCGGGGACCGGATCGCGATCTCCCCGCACGGTCTCGGCATCGCGATCGGCTTCATGACGGGGGCGTGGCTGTTCACGAAACTCTCGGTGCGGCGTGGCATCCCCGAGGGTCTCGCGAGCTCCATCGTGTTCTGGTCCGTCGTCGGCTCGCTCGTCGGCGCCCGGGTCGCCTACGTGATCGCGCACGTCTCGGAATTCGAGAGCCCGCTCGACTGGCTCAGGATCTGGGAGGGCGGGATCTCTCTCCTCGGCGGCATCGCAGGCGCGACGATCGCGAACGCGATCAACATCAAGCAGCAGGAGTACCGATTCCGGTTCTTCCAGGTGGCCGACACGATCGCACCCTGCCTCGCGCTTGGCATCTCGATCGGGCGGATCGGGGACCTGATCATCGGAGACCACCTCGGCAAGCCGACGTCCTGGCTCCTTGCGTGGACCTACGAGGGAGGCACGCTCGCGCCGCCGTTCTCCTGCTCGGGCGACTCGTGCACCGCGACCCTCCACGAGGGATTCGTGGAGGCGATCGATCGAGCGGGGGCGACACTGGCCGACGCGACGGGCACCGTCATCGCTCGCGGGGTCGGCGTCCACCAGACGGCGCTCTACGACATGTTGCTGGCGGGCATCCTCTTCGCGTTCCTGTGGTGGTTCATCCGCTCCCCTCGGCGCGAGGGCGTGACGACCCTCGCGTTCGGACTGTCCTACGGATGCATCCGGCTTCTCGAGGACTCGCTCCGGATCGACAAGCGGTTCGGGCCGTTCACGGGTTCACAGTGGACGGCGCTCACCGTCGCGATCGTGGCGAGCGGGATCCTGATCTACTGGGCCGTCTCGAAACGTCCCGGCCCCACGACGCCCGGCCGTCTGGCAACTATCTCGGAGGCACCGTCCGAGGTCAGCCCCTGAACGAGACCGGGCGGCCGGCTCATGCCGGCCGCCCGGGCCACTCGCTTACTCGAGCCGGCGATCAGGCGCTCGCCGGCTCGTCCTTCGTCGCGGCGGCGGTCGCGCAGAGAGAGACCGTCACGTTGTCGACGTACCAGCCGTCGATGCCGGTGCAGCCGTCCATCCCCATGTCGAACCGGAATCGCACGCTGTCGCCCGCCCGGATCCGCGCGCCGGTCGCCGCAAGGTCGATGATCGACGTGCCCCAGGAGCTGACCAGCTCTCCCGCGTCCGTGCCGGTGAATCCCGGCTGGCCGGCGAGCGGGTTCGTGTTCCCCGCCGCCGCGGTCTGGAGCGTGGTGTTGTACGGGTTGAACAGGAACGCGGACGCCGGGATGAGTGCGTACGCGCGTCCGTTCACGCTCATCGACACGTTCCCACCGTCCCAGCCTTGCTCCGTCGCCACGTAGTGGTCGAAGGACAAGCGCATCGTCCCGCCGGGCAGCGTGACGGGCGGGCTCTCCATCCGCATCACGCCGGAGACGTCGCCGGCTCCGGCGCCGCAGTCCCCGATGTCGGGGTCGGCTCCGAACGCGGCCGAGCCTCGCTCGTTGGCCTCGTCAGCAGGCAGGTCCGACGCCACCGTCCAGTCCAGGTCCGGCCACCCTTCGAAGACGCCCTCGTTCGTCAGGTTCCAGCCGTCCATCCCGCTCTCGAAGTCATCCACGAACAGGGTCTCCGCGGTCTGCCCCTCGCACACCGGCGGCGCATCTCCTTCGAGGATGGGCTGGAAGTTGCACTGGGTCGTCGGGTCAGTGTCGAATTCGACCGCGAGCGTCATCGCGGCGACCGAGGCGCAATCGCCCGTCGTGATCGACTGGCGAGCGCCATGGACGGGAGAGCTCCCGGTCGAGAGGTTGTTCAGGCGGACGCCAACGAGGTCGGCGCACGAGCTGATGAGCGCATCCGCGTGATCGGGGAAATCCGTCGAAGGCGTCTGGTACACCGACTGCGCCCGCCAGTACAGGTGGGCGGCCTTCGTCAGCCCGATCGCGCCAACCGTCTGCCCGTTGTATGTCCCACCGTCGACGAGCAGTGCGAACCCGTGGTTCGGAACGCCCGAGTTCGAGTGGACGCCACCGCTGTCGTCGCCGCTGCAGAAGTACTCCTGATCCGACACCTTCCCCGGGTCTCCGATGCACGTGGGATCCCACATGTCACGGATCGCACCGCCGAAGGCGGGGTCGTCCTCGCCGGAGAGCCAGCGGTACGAGTTCTCCGTGGGCGTACGCGCCTGCATCGTGGCGTTGACCCCCGGCAGCGCGGCCTTGATCGTCGCCCCGGCGGTCTGGGAGATCATCACCGACGGGATCGTGATGGATGGGTCGACCCCCGGCATCCGGGTCGGTCCGCCCAGGATGTTGTTCGCGATGAGGACTCCACTGGCGCCCATCGCCTCGGCGTTCGCGACCTTGACCGTGAACGCGCAGACGCCCCGGTCCACCAGCGCGATGTTGCCGGCGACCGCGTCACCGTTGCGCAGGCGGGTGCACCCGTCGGACGTGGCGCCGCGCCCGTCGTCGACGAGCACGACGTCCTCGGTGATCGCGGGAGTCGTGTTCAGGCTCGGTCCGAAATCCGCGGGAGCGGCCGCACAGGTTCCGATCGCGGAAGGCTGGTTCACGATCAACGTCGGCCAGTTGTTGGCGAGGTCGGAGCAGGTGCCGACCGACCGGTTGCCGCCCGGCGTGTCGAGTCCCGCGCCGTTGATCAGGTCGACGACGTCGCCCCAGATGTCGGAGTACGACTCGTTCAGGGCACCCGACTGCCACTGGTAGATCAGGTTGTGTGTGTACTCCGTGTAGGCGTGACCCCACTCGTGGGCGACCGTGTCGTCACCGGTGACGCCCGTGCAGTAGTTCGTCGTGATGCCGTTCCAGTTCGCGTTCGGGCAGGCGATGCGGGGGTCGTTGTTCACGGTCTGCATCTCGGCGCCCGCACCGTCATAGGAGTCCACACCGAACGCGTGCAGGAAGTGGTGGTACGTCTGGCCGCTGAAGTTGACGATGTTCTGCTGGTCCTCGTTCAGGTCTCCCGGGAAGGGATCACCCTCCTGCCACACCTGGTCGTCGGGGTCGAAGTTCTCCTCGAAGACCCGTCGGAACAGGTCGCTGTGCACGCCCGAGTAGCGATTCACGATCTTCCCGGCGTTCGCGTGGACGAACACGAATTCGCGCACGTCGGCGCCGTTCGTGACCTCGACCTCGTAGACGAGCTGGTTCGAGCCCGGCACGTTGCGCACCAGGCCCATCCGGTAGACCTCGAGCGTCGTCGAGGCGGCCCGGAGACCCGTCGGCGCTGCCGGCGTGGCTGCGTCGGCGTTCTCCTCCGTTCGTGGTGGGCTCGCCACGACGTCGGCGATCGCCTTCTGCGCGGCCTGCGCCGCGGTGAGCCGTGGGCTGGTGTTCAGGTTGACGTTCGGCACGAACGTGCCGTTCACCGCCGTCAGCTTGTTGCCCCTGTCGAGGTGCGCGCGGAGCAGCCCACCGAAGACCGGAAGTCCTTTGTACTTCTGCTCGTACGAGACGTGCGTCCCGCCGTACGCGTCCTTCTTGGATGACACCTGGCGGAGCTCGGCCGTCGCGTCGGTGATCCCGAAGAGGGACGAATACCTCGCGAAGAACCCGCGTGCCTTGCCTGCCGGCGTGGCGCTGGCGTTCCCCGGGAAGAGGTCCCCTCCCTTGTCGACGCGGGCGAAGCCGACGTAGCGGGTACCGCCGTCGACGCTCACGGTGACGGTTCCGACCGCGTCCTGCCGGAGACGCCTGATCGCGTCCTGCCGGACTCCGCCCGATCCGTTCGGCCCCGACTGCCCGCTGGCGGGGAGACTTCCGCTGATCACCAGCGAGATCATGATGCCGAGCGTCAGGCTCACGACGCCCAGTCGTGTCCTCCTCTTCATCTGGTTCCCCTCTCGTGCCGACGACATGAACAGTCGGCGCGCGCGTGGCCGGATGACCGAGCCTCGCCGCCCACCCCCCGACATGCGATGACTCGCGTTCGACGCCGCTTGCGAACCTACTTGGCGGCTCCGTGCCTAGTCAAATGGGGTAGTGCGCGACGACGATACGGCGTGCCACCGGCGAGTGAGTCCCTCGTTCAGCGACCGCCCAGATACGACCGGCCGACATCCCTGAGCTTCTGGTGCGTGGCACCGTACGCGTCGGCGCGCGGGAGATATGCCTTGGCCACCTTCGCCAGGAACGTGTAGTTGGGATCCACGACGTTCGCCACCGGGGACTCGCTCACCTGGGTCAGCAGTTGATACGCGTCGAGCGCCTCGAGGCCGTACTCCTCGCCCATCCACGCGATCAGATCGGTGTGCGCGATCCGGAACGCATCCTCGAGCGGCCGGGCCGACCCGGTCGACATGATGTGGCTGTCGCTCTCGATCCGCGGCCAAGGGGTCGATCGGCCCTTCACCAGGTCGATCGCGATCACGGTGTCCATCGCCGCCTCGACGGCGACCCCGCACGTTTCTCCCTCGCCCTGCCGGCAGTGCCCGTCACCGATCGAGAACAACGCGCCTTCGACATTCACACCCAGATAACAGGTGACGCCGGCGCGCATCTCGGGTGTGTCCATGTTGCCTCCGTGTGCATCCGGCACGAGCGACGATCGTGCCTCGAACGCGGCCGGAGCGACACCGACGGTGCCGTGCATCGGGTCCAGAGGGAGCGTCGCGACGTGGTCGCCCTCGGTCGCTCGGTACGTGACGGTGCGGCCGGCTCGGTCGACCTCGTAGATCCACACGCGCTCCGGCAGCGGTTCCTGCAGCGTCGGGGTCTGGTGGGTCGACGTGAGCGCTCCGAAGAGCGGCACCGTGCACGAGGACGCCCAATCCCTCGACGGCTCGATCGAGACGAAGTGGATCGCGAGCGTGTCCCCGGGCTCCGCGCCGTCCACGAAGAACGGCCCCGTCTGCGGATTGACGAACGGAAACTCGATCACGCGTGAGACCCAGTCGTCCGGCCCTCGAACCTTCCCTCCGAACGCGTCCTCGGTCCAAAGCTCGAGGATGTCGCCGGGCCTCACGGTCCGAACGGGTGGGACGCCACCGAACGTCCACGCGAACTCGGAGGGTTCCGGCCGGTAGGCGAGCACATCCATCAGTCAGATGCGGACGTCACCGGGCCATGAGCTGGAGCGGTTTCCCCACCTTCGACTTCGTGGCGCGAACGACCGCCTCGGCGGCCTCGGTCAAGGCAACGCCGGCGGGGGAGTCCGGGTCGGAGACGACGATCGGCACACCTTCGTCGCCACCGGCACGCAACGCCGGCACGAGCGGTACCTGTGCCATCAGTGGGACGCCGAGCGTCTCCGCGGCCTCGCGGCCACCGCCCTCACCGAAGATCGACTCGCGCTCGCCGCAGTGCGGGCACACGTACCAGGACATGTTCTCGACCACGCCCAGCGGGCGCAGGTTCGTGCGCTCCGCCATCTTTCCGGCTCGCTCCGCGACCTTGCGGGCCGCGTCCTGCGGTGTCGTGACCACGAGCATCGAGGCGCCCGGGATGAAGGAAGCGAGCGAGATCGAGACGTCCCCCGTGCCGGGCGGAAGGTCGCAGAGCAGGAAGTCCAGGTCGCCCCACCAGACGTCGCCGAGGAACTGCTGGATCGCCTTGTGCAGCATCGGGCCGCGCCAGATGACGGGTGTCTCCTCGGGCACGAAGTGCCCCATCGAGATCACCTTCACGCCGTGCGCCTCGAGCGGCAGGATCATGTCGTTGAAGCCCACCGGCTTGCCGAGTGCGCCCAGCATCCGCGGGACGCTGAATCCCCACACGTCGGCGTCGAGCACGCCCACCGAGCGGCCGGTCTTCGCGAGGGCGGCCGCGAGGTTCACGGTGACGCTGGACTTGCCGACGCCGCCTTTCCCCGAGGCGATCGCGATGATCGAGGTCTGCGGCGGGAACGAGATCGTGGTTTCCGGCGCGGCCGGGGCACCGCCGCGGAGTCCCGAGACCAGCTTCTCCCGCTCCTCCGTGCTCATCGGCGTGAGCTCGACGTCGACGCGTTCCACACCCTCGAGCGGCTGGACGGCGGCGGTCACGTCGCTCGTGATCCGGTCTTTGAGCGGACATCCCTCGATGGTGAGGAGGACGTGGACCCGGACGACGCCACCGTCCACCTCGACGGACTTCAGCATGCCGATCTCGTCGATCGGTCTGCCGATCTCCGGATCCTTGACGCCCTTCAGCGCCTCGCGGACCTGTGCCTCCGTGGCCACGGGCTCCTCCCAGCTTCTGCTGGCTCTCGGGGTCTAAGCTCTGGTTGACACGGTGCGAACCGTGCAAAGCCCATCGTACGAGATGCGTGGATGAACGAACCCGCCCCCATCGAGATCCACAAGGCCCTAGCGGACGACACCCGCTACCGGCTCTATCGCTATCTGCGCCTGTCCGGGCGGCCAGTCCCCGTTCGCGAGCTCGCCACGCGGCTGAGCCTCCACGCCAACACGATCCGTCCGCACCTACGGCGGCTGGTGGATGCGGGCCTCGTCGCGTCGGAGACGCGACGAGGACCGTCGGCGGTCGGGCGCCCGCAAACGGTCTACACGGCGGTGGCGATGGACAACCGCGAGGGCCGCGACCACCGGTTGCTCGCCGACATCCTCGCCACGCTCATCAAAGGGCCGCGGGCCCGCACGGGCGCCGAGAACCTCGCTCGCGAGTGGGGTGACTACCTCATGACCCGGCACGCCCCTCCTCCAGGGGCGCGACGTCCGGGACCCAACCTGGCAGCCCTGCGAGACGCGCTGGCAGAGGCGGGGTTCGATCCGCGGTTCCGCCGCCGTGGGAACCGATCGGTCGAGATCGCGTTGCGGAGCTGCCCGTTCCGAGACCTGCTCGAGGAGCACCGAGAGCTCGTGTGCGCGGTGCATCGCGGACTCCTCGAGGGGATGTTGGAGGGATCTCGGCCCCGACTCCACCTGCGCTCGTTCGAGCCCCTCGCGGACCGGGGTGCCGTCTGCCGGCTCGTGGCCGGAGAGTGAACCTCGAGCGAGCTCGGGGAGTCGGCTGAAGTTCACCTCGTGAACGACCGATGGGACAGGAACGGGCGTGCTCGGCATGCCCCGTGCAATGGATCTTTGGCGATGGATCCGCTCGAGACGAGGTGTGGCGCAGTGGAGAACACGGATTCCGCCGTGGCGGAGTTCGACGGTTGGCTGAAGGACCTGATGGAGGGTCAAGGCTCTGACCTGCACGTCAAGGTCGGTTCACCGCCGATGATCCGACTGCCGGACGGACTGGTACGGATGGATCGGGATCCGATCACCCCGGTCGAGACGGCCGCGATCGCCGATTCGATCATCCCCGCCGACCGCAGGGAGCTGTTCGAGAAGAACGGTGAGATCGACTTCGCGTACTCACTCAGGGACGTCGGTCGGTTCCGCGCGAACGTGTTCAAGCAGCGGGGTTCGATCTCGATGGTGCTCCGCCGCCTCCGATTCGGTGGCCCGACGTTCGAGGAGATGGGTCTGCCCGACGCGGTCCGGCAGCTCTCCGAGGAGCATCGCGGCTTGATCCTCGTGACGGGCCCGACCGGCTCGGGGAAGACGACGACGCTCGCGTCGATGATCGGCCACATCAACGAGACCAAGCCGGTGCACATCGTGACGATCGAGGACCCGATCGAGGTGCTTCACCGCGACGCGATGGCCTCGATCAACCAACGCGAGATCGGCAACGACACGCAGGATTTCCACGCGGCGCTGCGAGCGGCGCTCCGGCAGGACCCGGACGTGATCCTGATCGGCGAGATGCGCGACACCGAGACCGTGCGAGCTGCGATCCAGGCCGCCGAGACCGGGCACCTCGTCCTCTCGACGCTCCACACCGTGGACGCCACCGAGACCGTCAACCGGGTGATCGACTTCTTCCCTCCCTACCAGCAGAAGCAGGTGCGACTGGCGCTCGCGGGGACGCTCCGCGGGATCATCTGCCAGCGGCTGGTGACGACGGTGGACGGAGGCCGGACCCCTGCCCTCGAGATCCTCGTGAACAACGGTCGGATCGCCGAGCGGATCGTCGACCCGGACCGGACGAGCGAGATCAAGGACGTGCTCGCCGACGGCCACTTCTACGGGATGATGACGTTCGACCAGTCCCTTCTGATCCTCCTCCAGGAAGGGAAGATCACGACGGAGGCCGCCTTCCAGGCAGTGTCCAGCCGGCACGATTTCGAGCTCGCGATGCAGCAAGCAGGGCTCGCCGTCCCCGCCTGACCTGTCAGGCGGCCGTGCGCGTTCTTCCGAGACGGCCGATCCCGAGTGCGACGCCGGCTCCCAGAGCGAGTCCGCCGAGGCCGATCGCAACGGCTGTGCCGGCAGGGATCCCCCCGGCGTCGGCGACCGGTTGAGGTGTGACATTGCTCGCCGGAGGCTCGAAGGGCTGGACCGAGATCGACTCGCCGCTCCCCGTGATGCCCTTCCCGTTGCCGACGACGATCGCACCGGTCATGCCGGGGTGGTAGTTGCACGCGAACGGGTAGACGCCGGGCTCGTCGAACGTCACCGTGAAGGCGTCCCCCTCGATCATGTCTTCGAAGTGACCCCACTGGTTGCCGCCGACGTTGTGGGTGACCCCCAGGTCCGTGTTGGCGAACGTCACGGGAGCGCCGGGGTCGACGGTGGTGACAGTCGCGGTGAAGCACGCATCGACCATGCGCACTGTGGCGTCCTTCTCACCGGTGGCGTCGTTCTCGGTCACGCCCGAGTGGCAGCCACCGCCCGCCATCGCCGCGCCGGGCACGCCCAGGACGACCGTCGCCGCGCCGACCACCACGCAGAGGAGCATCACTCGCCTCATGCCGATCCCTCCTTCGTTCGTCCGATGCCCCTGCTACACCGGCCACGGTCAGGAGGTTCCCGCGGACTCGGCGATCCGGATGGCCTCGGCCTTGGGCAGAGGCGTCTCCAGGCGCATGGTGAAGAGACCGTCGCGCCACAGGAGCACGTTGCCCTCCACGCGCACGGACACGACGCCCTCGCTGGTGAGCAGCTCGAGGAGGTGCGTGCCCCTCGTCCAGTAGTAGTCGACGCCGTCGACCGTCTCGAACTGCAAGACACCCGTGTCCTCGTAAACGGACTTCGACGCCAGGTTGGCCTCGCCCTCGAAGATCATGAGGACGGCTCCGTATCGAGTGTCCGAGATCTCCGCAAGGTCCGGTCGCGCACGCCATGCCAGCGTGACTCGCGCGACCCTTCCCACCTCCGTGAAGACTCGGTCTGCCCAGACCCGATCCGGCCGACCGAGACGCTCGAGGAACGGGATATCTCGTCCCAGCAGGGCGGCTGCCTCTTCGAGGGTCACGGGTTGGCCGGTGGGGGCGATCGAGGGGGTCGGAAGAAGCCCGGGCCGGTTCGGGGTCACGTCGAGGACGACGGCGCCCAGGTCGATGATGATCTTCGCCGCCACCGCCGCGCCGGCCAGCAGGAGCACGGTCGCCGCGGCGATGAGCATGATCCGCTTGGGGCGGGACAGCGGGAGCCGGACCAAGCCGGGATGCTCTTGCGTAGCGACACGCGCCATGACCGCAGGTGCGAGCTCCGGCGTGGCCGGCCACTCGACATCCAACGTGGACAGCGCCGTGCCGAGGTCGTCGTCACCCACCGAACGGAGGCGTTCGCTCATGCCGGCTCCTCCAGCATCGCGCGCAGGCGCACCATCGCCCTCGAGAGTCGCGACTTGGCCGTCCCCAGCCGCACGTCGAGGACGTCCGCCGTCTCGCTCTCCGAGAGCCCGAGCAGGAACCGGTACCCGATGACCTCGCGGTCCGAAGGCGACAGACGGTTGAGTGCGGCGACCAGTGCCTCTCGATCTTCCTGTGCGAGGGCCGCGGTCTCCGGGGACGGGGCCGCGTCCCCGTCGGAGACCGCGGCCGCGCGCAGGGCCAGGCTCTGGCGACGGCGGGTGGATCTCGCTCGGTTGCGAGCCTCGTTGGCCACGATCTTGAGCAACCACGGCCGGAACGGTGAGTCCGGCCGGAACCGTGGGAGCGCGTAGTAGGCCTTCACGAATGCCTCCTGGGCCGAGTCCTCCGCCTCGGCGCGGTCGCGCGTGACGAGCCAGGCGACACGGAAGGCGATCTGCCCGTACCGCTTCACCAGTTCCTCGTACGCAGCGTCGTCGCCCTCACGGGCTCGCCGTGCGAGTTCGGCTTCCTCCAGTGGTCGGCCCTCCACGGGAGCTTTCCCCTTCACGTCTGTTACACCGCTCCACACAGCGCGGTTCCCACGTCACCCATCGACCAAGTCCACACGCCCAAGGAGAACAGCACCGAGCGGGACCTCGGAACCGCCCGGGGTGCTATCCGGCCGGCGGCTGTCCGTCGCTCTTCGCCTGGTCGGCGAGCGCGACGACCCCTGCCGCGAGGCCCGCGAGCTCCATCGGCACGACGATCTTGGATGACGCCGAGCCGCCGATCTGCTTGAGCGCGTCCAGATACTGCAGCGTCATCGTCTTCTGGTCGGCGGTTGACGCTTGCCGGTTGATGGTTTCGAGGGCCAGCGCGAAACCCTCGGCCCGCAAGATCGCCGCTTGCCGCTCGCCCTCGGCCGTGAGGATCGCCGACGCCTTGCTTCCCTCGGCATTCAAGATCGCCGAGGCCTTGTTGCCCTCCGCGACGGTGATCGCGGCGGACTTCGTGCCGTCGGCCTCGAGGACGATGGCCCGGCGGGAACGCTCGGCCGACATCTGGCGCGTCATCGCCTCCTGGACGGACGGTGGCGGGATGATCTCGCGGATCTCGACGTTCGTGACCTTCACGCCCCACCGCTCGGTCACCTCGTCGAGCTTCGCGCGCAAGATCTGGTTGATCTCGTCGCGTTTGGCGAGCACGTCATCGAGCGGGATGTCACCGATGACCGCCCGCAGGGTGGTGGAAGCCAGCGCCTGCGCGGCGCCCGCGAAGTTCCCGACCTGGACCACGCTCATCGCGGGGTCGACGACCTTGTAGAACGTGATGAAGTCGACTGCGATCGGCGCGTTGTCCTTCGTGATCGAGTCCTGCCTCGGGATCTCCAGGAAGAACTCACGAAGATCGACCTTCACGCCCTTGTCCACGATCGGGATCAACAGGATGAGTCCCGGTCCCTTCACGCCCAGCAGGCGGCCCAGGCGGAACACCACGAGACGCTGGTACTCGGGCACGATGCGGATGGCGTTGGCCAAGAACAGGATGACCAGCGCGATCGCGACGGCGACGCCGATGAACGCCGGGTCGGTGAAGTCCATCAGGTGTTCCCTCCTCGGGCCGGCAGTGCGCCGCCGGAGGGCGCGTGCTCAGGTTGCAGCGGCTCGACGGTGAGCACGAGCCCGTCGAGCCTGGTCACGCGGATCTTCGAGCCTTCGGGGATCGATCCAGCCGTCGATCTCGCCTTCCACTCCTCGGCGGCCACGCGCACGACGCCTTCGGGATCGAGACCCCCGCTCAGCACCACACCCTCCTTGCCGACGACTGCCTCCGGACCCTGGGCGGGTGGAAGATGTCGCATCGCGAGGGCCTTGGCGACGACGAATCCGAAGAACAACGCCATGAAGACCGCGACGGGGATGATCGCGAGAAGCGAGACGCGGACGCCGCCGGAGGGATCGAAGAGGAAGAGCCCACCGAGGACGAGGGACGCGATCCCGGCAGCCGACCAGATCCCGAGACCGGGCACCTTGAGCTCGACCACGAAGAACACCACGGAGGCCGCGAGCAGCGCGATCCCGATGAGTCGCACCGGAAGGAGCCCGAACGACGCGATCGCGGTCAGCAGCAGGATGGTGCCGATCGTGCCGCTGAAGACGTGACCCGGCACGATCAGCTCGAGGACGATCAGCGCGAGACCGAGCCAGAAGAAGATGAACGCGAGGTTGGGGTCGAACAGGTCGTGGAGGAAGCTCACGCCGGGAGTCATGTCGACGTCCTGGATCTCGGCTCCCGCCGTGTGCAGTGTCGCGGTGGTGCCGTCGACGGTCTCGACCACCGTGCCGTCGACCTCCTCGAGCAACGCTCGCTCCGAGTCGGCGACCAGATCGATGATGTCGCCTTCCAGTGCCTCCTGGGCAGTGATGCTCTTCGATTCGGTCACGAAGAGGGATGCGAGCTCGGCGTTCCGGCCTCGCTGCTCGGCGAGGCCGCGGATGTAGGCGGCGGCGTCCTCCTCGATCTTGTCGGAAAGCGTGACCCCCCCGATCCCGACAGGGGTCGACGCGCCGACGTTGGTGGCGGGCGCCATCGCGGCCACGTGGCACGAGAGGAGGATGAACGCGCCCGCCGACGCGGCTCTCGCCCCCTCGGGCGACACGTAGCAGAGCACGGGGACTTCTGAGTCCTGGATCGCCTTGACGATCTCCCGCATCGAAGAATCCAGACCGCCGGGGGTATCGATCGTGAGGAGCACGGCCTCCGCGTCCTCGGCGCCCTCGATGCCGGTACGCAGGTAGTCGGCGACGAAGGGGTCGACCACGCCTTCGAGGGACAGGTGGGTCACCGACGTCGAGGCGGACTGGGCGCTGGCCATCGAGGCGAGCCCGGCGACCACGAGCATGGCGCCGACCAGCGTTCGGGCGGACCTCGACCTCTCGATCACCTGGTCAGCGCTCCTGCGCGGATGTCGTTACCTGTTATGCGCCAGCCTACTCCTCTCGGTTCTCTGGCCGGTTCTCTGGTCGGTTCTCTGGTCGGTTCTCGCGTCCAGCTCGGACGTTTCCGAACCGGCGCAAGCGTGCGAATATCGGGGGGCAAGGCTCCGCAAAGCTTCGACCCCCGAAGCCGCCGTATACCGAGAGGAACCGAGTGGACGCTCGGCACGAAGGCCCGCTCCTCCCACGGGAGGAGCAACAACTGATGGAGGGTCTCCTCACCGGTGACGACGACGCGATCCGCGCTCTCTACGCGAGGTTCGGCCGCCCCGTGTACTCCTTGGGCATGCGGTTGCTCGGCTCGCGAGAGGCGGCCGAAGAGCTCGCACAGGACGTCTTCCTCATGGCGTGGCGCAAGGCCGCCCGATTCGATCCGGCGCGGGGACGCCTGTCGACCTGGCTCATGACGATCGCGCACAACCTCGCCGTCGACCGACTCCGCCGGGAAACGGGCGCTCGCCGCCCGACCCTGGTCTTGATGGATGAGGTGCCGGATGCCCCCGGGGCGAGCGAGGAGGACGCGGTCGAGGAGCGTGACGCGGCGACCCGGGCGCTCGCATCTCTGACCGATGCCGAGCGAACCTTGCTCACTCGGGCGTACTTCCGCGGCCTGACGGCGCGGGAGATCTCCGAGTCCGACGGGATCCCCCTCGGGACCGTGAAGACCCGGCTTCGCACGGCGATGATCAAGGTCAGGCGCGCGAACGAAGGCAAGGAGATCCCGTGAACTGCCTCACGGTGCGCGATCGTCTCGCCGAGCACGCGCTCGGCGTGCTGCGGGACGGGGAGGCAACATCGGTCGATCGCCATCTCGAGTGGTGCGCGGCGTGCCGGAAGGAAGCGGGCGAGCTCCAGCGGGCGGCGGCGACGCTCGCCTTCTCCGTGGCGCCGGCGGAGCCCCCGGCGGCGCTGGAGGATCGGGTGGTCGGAGCGGTGCGAGACGCGGCGGGACGGCGGCGGGCCGCGGCGCCGCGGCGGAGCCGCGTCGCCGCGGCAGGCGTGCTCGCCGCGATGCTGGCCCTCTCCGGTCTCGGTTGGGGCGCGGTGATGGCGGGGCGTGCCGAGCGAGCCGAGGCGCGGGCGGCGGCAGCCCTCATCGAGCAACGAGATGCCGTCGCGAAGATCCAGGATGTGTTCCAGCTCCCGGAGGTGGATCCCGAGGCGATCGCGGAGATCTCGACGCTGCTCTCACCTCGACTCCGTGAAGGCCGTGGCGACGCGCTGGTGCTGCTCTCCCCGTCGGGCGACGACCTCGCGTTCGTCTTGGTGAGCGGTCTCAGCGAGGTGCGAGCCAACCAGCTCCCGCTCGAGGTCCGGCTCGTCGGGAGCGGTGCGCGGAGAGAGCTCGTCGTCGGCCAGATCAGGACGCTCAACTCCGGCGGTGAGGGCGGCGTGTATCGCTCCTTCACCGAGGGTTTGAGGAGCTTCGGTGCCGTCGTGATCAGGGACGCTCGTGGCACGGTGCTGTTGAACGGCACCCTGAGCGTCTACGAGCCGACGTCCTGACTATCCTCGCCGGATGCGCTTCGGGCTGAGCCTTCCGCACTACGGCTTCTCGCTCCCGACCGGCCAGATCACGTTCGACGACGCGGCCGAGTGGGCTCGCCGGGCGGAGGCCCTGGGGTTCGACTCGGTCTGGGTCTCCGATCACTTCTTCTACTCCTTGGCCCGGTACGGGGACGATCCGTCTTCGATCGCGTCGCTCGAGCCGCTCACCACACTTGCCGGCATCGCCGCGGTCACCGAACGCGTTCGGCTCGGAACCCTCGTCCTGTGCGCGGCGTTCCGTCATCCCGCGCTGCTCGCGAAGGCGACGGCGTCGATCGATCTCCTCTCGAGCGGGCGCGTCGATCTCGGACTCGGCGCCGGATGGATGGCGGAGGAGTTCGAGGCGTTCGGGTATCGATACGGGTCGGTGGGGGAGCGCTTCGCGATCCTCGAAGAGACACTCGACGTGTTGAAGCAGCTGTTCAGCGGGGAGCCGGTCACGTACGACGGACCGAACGTCACGCTCCGCGAGGCCGTGCTCCGTCCGGCGCCCGATCGCCCCCCGCCACTGTGGGTGGGCGGGAAGGGCGGCCCGCGGCTCCTCCGAGTGGCCGCGCGCCTGGCGGACGGGTGGAACGTGGTGTGGCGGATGTCGCCGGACGCGTACGCGGGGAAGGTCACCGACGTGCGGTCGGCGTGTGACGCAGCGGGCCGCGACCCGGCCACGTTCGGCCTCTCCGTCGGCCTGTACTCGCTGATCGGCGAGGACGAGGCGTCGGCGCGGGCCGCGTTCGAACGCGGCCGCGCCGCCGCCCCCGGGAACGCGATGGCCGAGGACGACTACGAGACGTGGCGGGCCGACACGCTCTCGGGTACACCCGAGCAGATCCTCGAACGCGTCGGCGCGTTCGAGTCGATGGGCGTCGGCGAGATCATCGTGGCGCCGTGGGTGTTGCCGTTCGCGATCCACGAACCAGACCAGGTCGAGTTGTTCGCCGAGCGCGTGATCGCCGCATCGCGAGCGAGCTGATGGAGCCTCGTGCGGCCGTCTTGGCCGTCTTGAAGGAGGAAGCAGTTCCATTGCATTGGACGAAGATCCAGGACCTGGCACTCCGCCGCGGCTATCTCGATCCGTTCGAGCATCCGGACGTGCGGAGGCAGGTGCAGACCACGCTGAGGGATCTGGCCCGTGAGGGTCTCGTCGGGAAGCGGGCGAAAGGCGTGTACTACGCGGCCGAGCGCGACGACGCTTGAGCCTTCCTCCGACCGGCAGCCTTCTTGCGGCCCGCCGTCTTCTTCCGACCACCGGTCGTCTTCCGGGGACGGCCGCGTCGCTTGGGCGCCGCGGATGCGGCTTGTCCGGATCCGGCCATCTTGCGTGGACGTCCCGGGCGCGGTCGCCGGGCGCCGGCGACCAGCTCCGTCACGTGGGTCGCGCAGAGATCCTTCGCGAAGTTCCCACGCGCGACCTTGATCGTCACCGTTTCGGTGGCAGGTTTGCCACAGACATCGCACACGACGATCGTTCTCTCGGCCATGATCGGGTCCTCTCCGTCGGGGTTGCGGCGAGCATAGCGGAAGAACCCGTCGGGTTCCGATGCTCGTCCTGTCAACGCCGGTAGGTGGTGCCGGATATCTCCTCGAGTTTCTCGAAACGGTGCTGGGCTTCGACCCAACGCATCGTGCCGGAACGCGATCGCATCACGAGCGAATACGTCGTCGCGCCGTCCGGCCAGTAACGCACGCCCTGGAGCAGCGAGCCCTCGGTGATGCCGGTCGCGGCGAAGAACACGTCCTTGCCGGACACCAGGTCGTCCGTCGTCAACACTCGTTCCGGATCGAGCCCCGCACTCTTCAGCTGTGCTCGTTCCTCCTCGGTTCGCGGCGCGAGACGTCCCTGGATCGCGCCCCCCATGCACTTCAGCGCCGCGGCGGCGATGACCCCTTCGGGGGTGCCGCCGATCCCCAGCAACAGGTCCACGCCGGCGCGAGGTGCCGCCGCGGAGATCGCTCCTTCGACGTCGCCGTCGGTGATCAGGAATACCCGCGCACCGACATCGCGGACCGCATCGATGATCGCCTGATGCCGGGGTCGATCGAGGATCATCACCGAGACCTCCTCGGGCTTCTTCCCCTTCGCCTTCGCCACCTGCCGGACGTTCTCCTCCGGCGGCGCGGTCACGTCGATCACGTCGGCGGCCTCCGCTCCGGTCGCGATCTTCTCCATGTAGACGGCGACGTCGGGGAAGAGCATCGTGCCGCGCTCCGCGAGCGCGATCACCGAGACGGCGTTGGGCTGTCCCGTCGCTGTCAGGCGCGTCCCGTCGATCGGGTCGACCGCGACGTCGACCGCCGGACCGGATCCGTTCCCGACGGATTCGCCGTTGTAGAGCATCGGCGCCTCGTCTTTCTCGCCCTCGCCGATGACGACCACGCCGTCCATCGAGACCGAGTCGATCATGTGACGCATCGCGTCGACCGCCGCCTGATCGGCGGCGATCTTGTCGCCGCGACCGATCCAGCGCCCGGCGGCGAGCGCGGCGGCTTCGGTCACGCGCGCGAGCTCCATCGCGAGGTTGCGGTCGGGTCGGATCCGGTTCGTCATCGGAGCACCTCCAGCACCTCGTGGGGGCGGGCGCCGTCGAACAGCACCCGGTGGATCGCGTCGTGATACGGAAGCTGGACGCCGCGCTCGGATGCGAGGCGCCGAACGTGCCGGGTCGATTCCACGCCTTCCACCGTGAGCCCGCCGGCCTCCAGCTCGCGGAGGGTGTCGTCCGGCGGATCGCCGGTCCCGATCAGCTCCCCGTAGAGGCGGTTCCGGCCGCCGAGGCTGGTGACCAGCTGATCGCCGATCCCCGCGAGAC
The DNA here is from genome assembly GCA_963750945.1 of uncultured Actinomycetota bacterium. Lineage (GTDB taxonomy): Bacteria > Actinomycetota > UBA4738 > UBA4738 > HRBIN12 > JAJNBA01. Next base: position 487,958 of record CAVVSH010000015.1, read on the forward strand.
CCATCGCTGTCTCGGATCTGCCGCCGAGCTCGGTCACGAGCGCGACGATCTCGTGCGCCGCTCGCGTGAACAGCGCGGCCTTCGCGTTCTGATAACCGATCCCCGTGCTCTTGCCGAGACCGTCGAGCAGTCCGAGACCGATCGCGGCCACGTTCTTCATCATCGAGCAGAGCTCGACGCCGATCACGTCGTCGGAGAAGGAGAGCTGATAGCGACGGTCGTCGAACGGCTTGCCCGCGTCCTCGGCGGCCGACACGACGCTCGCGGCCCAGACGGCCGCCGTGGGGAGGCCCTCCGCGAGCTCGCGGGCCAGGCACGGGCCGCCGACCACGACGACGCCGACGCCGGAGAGCTCCTCGCCGTAGACCTCGCTCATGCGTTTCCCCGTCGTCGGTTCGAGTCCCTTGGCGACGGAGACGGCGACACGAGCACCCGCGACGTGCTCGCGCACCATGGACGCGAGCGAGCGGGCCCCCGCCGAGTTCGCGGCCAGCACGGCGATTTCCACGTCGCGGGCCGCCGCCTCGAGCTCGTTGGGTCCTCGCAGCTCGACGCCGTCCGGGAGGTGCTCCGGGAGCAGCGGATGCTTCCGCTCCTCCCGCATCGCCGCGTACGCGGCCAGGTCGTGCTCATTCGCCCACAGCGACGTGGGGAGTCCTGCCCGCGCCGAATGCATCGCGAACGCCGTTCCCATCGCGCCGGCCCCGAAGACCGTCACCCTCGCCACCCGTGCACGATAGCCGCGGGCCGGCCGAGGCCGCCATGTCGGATACGCTTCGGCGGATCATGGACGAGCAGCGGTACCTCCAGGTCGACGACTACGAGCCCGTCGCGAAGTCGAAGCTCCCCGCCGACGTGTACGACTACTACGCCGGTGGCGCGGGGGACGAGTGGACGCTCCAGGAGAACCTGAGGGCGTTCGACCGGTGGGTGCTCCGCCCGCGATTCTTACGGGGGTCGAGCTTCCCCGATCCTTCGACCGAGCTCCTCGACACCCGAGTCGAGTTCCCCGTCCTGGTCGCGCCCTGGGCCTACCAGGGGAGGGCGCATCCCGACGGTGAGCGGGGCACCGTGGTCGGCGCGGCCCGGGCCGGCACCATCCCGGTGGTGTCGTCGACCGCGGTCGACGCCCTCGAGGAGATCGCGGAGGCGACCGAGGGGCCGAAGTGGTGGCAGGTATACCTCTTCGCCGAGCAGGGGCGGTCGGCGAAGATGCTCCGGCGCGTCGCGGCGGCCGGATACGAGGCGATCTGCTGGACCGTCGACTTCCCCGTGGCGGGTCTTCGGCATCGCGACACGAGGAGCGGGTTCGTGATGCCGTTCGGGATCGGCAACGCCGACTATGAGTTCGAGCCCAACATGACGTGGGATCACCTCGCGTTCATCCGAGAGCACGCCCCGGATCTCCCGGTCCTGGTCAAGGGGATCCTCACCGCCGAAGACGCGTTGCTCGCGGTCGAGCACGGCGCCGATGCGATCGTGGTGTCGAACCACGGTGGACGGCAACTCGATGCGTGCCCGGCATCTCTGGACGCGTTGCCCGAAGTGGTCGCGGCGGTCGGCGGACGCCTGCCCGTCCTGATGGACGGGGGCGTCCGCAGGGGGACCGACGTCTTGAAGGCGATGGCGCTCGGGGCGGCGGCGGTCATGGTGGGACGGCCTGCCGCGTGGGCTCTGGCAGCGGAGGGCGAGGACGGGGTGGCGGGGGTGCTCGGCATCTTCCGGGCCGAGGTCGAGAACGCGATGGCGCTCACCGGCTGCCGCTCGGTCGCGGAGATCGGGCGAGAGCTCGTCGGACCGGCGCCGTAGACAGCCCCCCAAGACTCGGAAGGACGCAACGAGGGGTGTCCGGCAGGTCAGCGTTCCCAGACGGCCGGATCGTGGGCGAAGTGCACGCGGACCGGGGCCAAGGAGCGCAAGCGGTCGACGGAGCCCGGGTAGCGGGGATCGCGCGCGGATGAGGCGCCGGACACAGAGCGTTCGGATGAACCCTCCCATTCCGCTCGCGATTGCACCGCCTGACCCGCGAGGACGACCGTCCCATCTGGCGCATCGAGCACGAGCGACTGATGACCGGCCGTGTGCCCAGGCGTCGGGGTGAGCCTCAGCCCGGGCGCCACCTCGAATTCCCCGTCCAGGACCTCGTAGGAGATGCCCGGCACGTCGATCCACTCCGCGACGGTGTAGTCGGGCTCGTGCACCGAACCCCACTCGGATCTCTGCACGAAGATCGGCACCCCCGGCGGGATCCGGCCGTTCTGGCCGCTGTGGTCGAAGTGCAGGTGGCAGTTCGCCACGCCGGTAACGTCTGCGAGGGAGATCCCGTGTTCGGCGAGCCCGTCCTCGATGGTGGTGACCCGCGGCGTGAACGTCGACTCGATCTCTGCGTTGCCGAATCCGACCCCGTTGTCGAAGAGGAAGACCCCGTCCCTGTGCACGACGGCGTGTGCGTAAGACGGCCACCACTCGCGTTGCAAGAGCTGCTGCTCGTCCGGGGGCAGCCTCAGCTCGGACACCAAGAACGGCACCACACGAACGTCGCTCACGTTCGCAATCTAGTCCAAAGGGATCGGCGACCGGCGTGGACGGGCTCACCGACGGTCTGACACGCTTCCCGCGATGCCCGGCTACGACCTCCACACGCACTCGGACCGTTCCGACGGGACGCTCCCACCCGCCGAGGTGATGGTGCTCGCCGCGCAGCGCGATCTCGCGGGGGTCGCCCTCACCGATCACGACACGTTCGACGGGCTCGAGGAAGCGGCGACCGCGGCGAGCGAGCTCGGACTCGACTTCGTCCCCGGGGTCGAGTTCTCGGCCGAGTACGACGGTGCGAGCCTGCATATCCTCGGCTACTGGGTCGACCCGGACGATGCGGCGATCGAGGCGGAGCTGCTGCGCCTCACCGCGACGCGCTTCCGGCGAGGGGAGATGATCGTCGAGAAGCTGCACGAGCTCGATTTCGACATCTCGATCGAACGCGTGCGGGAGCTCGCCGGGGGGGACGCGATCGCGAGGCCGCACATCGCCGAGGCGATGGTCGAAGCCGGGATCGTCGCCGACGAGAAGGAGGCGTTCGATCGCTACATCTCCGACGACGGCCTGGCCTACGTCCCCAAGCATGCGCTTCCGCCGATCGAAGCCCTCCGGCTGATCGGTGGGGCGGGAGGGGTTTGCGTGCTCGCCCATCCCGGCATGTGGCGCGGGAGCGAGACCGTCCCCGACGCGCTGATCGAGGAGATGGCGGGGAGGGGGATGGTGGGCCTCGAGGTCCAGCATCCCGACCACGACGACGAGATGCGAGCGAAGTACGCGGCGATCGCGGAACGCCTCGGCCTGGTCGCGACGGCCGCGTCCGATTGCCACGGCGAGCGCTACGGCTTCCGGATGGGTCAGGAACGCACGGATGCCGAGACGTTCGCGGAGCTGAAGCGGCGCGCCGGAAGGACATCTCAGATCTGAGAGCGAACGTGAGCCCGACGCGATGACGATCGAGATGGTCTTCCTGGACATCGGCGGCGTGCTCTACGACGACACCGTGTACGCGCGCGCCTGGCATCGCGCTCTGCGCGATGCGGGCGCGCGCTTCACGGACGCCGAGTTCGACGAGGAGTACGGGAGGGCACGCACGGAGCAGTCGGGGTCGTTCCGGCGCCGTCTCATCGCGCGATTCCTCCCCGAGGGCGATCTCCGCGAACTGGAGATGCTCGCCGCCCGCTTCTGGCACTACCCGCCCGACGCCCTCTACGACGATGCGGTACCGTGCCTCGAGAAGCTGAAAGAGGGCGGATACCGTCTCGGGGTGATCGCCAACCAGCCGGGCGAGGTTCGCTCGGCGATGCGACGCGACGGCCTCGAGCCGTTCTTCGAGGTCTGGAGCGTGTCGGACGAGCTCGGCGTCGGGAAGCCCGATCCGGCGCTCTTCGAGCTCAGCGTGGAGGCTGCCGGGGTCGTCCCCGGAGCGAGCGTCATGGTCGGCGACCGTCTCGACTACGACATGCGCCCCGCTGCGCGAGCGGGCATGCACACGATCTGGATGCTGCGTGGGGAGGCGCCCGACGAGCCCACCCCCGAGCAGCTGGCGGAGACCGACGCGGCCATCAGGAGTCTCGCCGAGCTCCCCACGCAGTTGGAACGGCTCTCGTCGCCATGAGCACGATCGCGATCGGCGGATCGAGGCACATCCTCGTCGTCGGAGCCGGGTTCGCGGGGCTGTACGCGGCCATGGGACTGAAGGGCGCCGTCGCCGCCGGTCACCGCGTGACGGTCGTGAACCAGGAGAGCTTCTTCCAGTACCAGCCGTTCCTGCCCGAGGTGGCCTCCGGGACGATCGACCCCCGAGCGGCGGTGGTGCCGCTCCGGCGTGTGCTGAAGCACTGCCGGATCGTGATCGGCGAGGTCACTCGCGTGGATCACGACGCTCGCGAGGCGCATCTGCGCACCGCCAACGGAAACGAGCGGACGATCGGCTACGACGTCGTGGTGCTCGCACCCGGCTCGCGTTCGCGTGTCCTGCCCGTGCCCGGTCTCGCCGAACACGGCATCGGTTTCAAGACGGTCCAGGAGGCGATCTATCTCCGGAACCACGTCCTGGCGCGGCTCGACGTCGCGGCGTCCGAGGAGGACGCCACGCGACGTCGAGCCGCGCTTACCTTCGTCTTCGTCGGGGGCGGGTACGCGGGCGTCGAGGCCCTCGGCGAACTCGAGGACCTCGCGCGCGATGCGATCGAGACCTTTCCCGACCTGGATCCCTCCGAGATGCGCTGGGTGCTCGTCGACGCCGCCGAGAGGATCCTCCCCGAGCTTCCCGAGGGCCTCGCGTCCTACGCGCAGGAGCTCCTCCAGCAGCGACGGATCGAGATCAAGCTCCGCACAAGGCTCGACTCGGCCGAGGGCGGCGTGATCAGCCTCTCGGACGGGGAGGCGTTCCCCGCGGAGACGCTCGTATGGACCGCCGGCGTGAAGCCTTCACCCCTCGCTCGCGGATCGGCGCTGCCGGTCGACGAGCAAGGCCGCCTGCTCGTCGACCGATCCCTTCGGGTCGAGGGTGTCGAGGGCGCCTGGGGCGCCGGCGACGCGGCCGCCGTTCCCGACGTGACCACCGGAGGGATGTCCCCGCCCACCGCGCAACATGGCCTCCGTCAGGGCAAGCGAGTCGCGGCCAACATCGAGGCGGTCCTCGCCGGCCGTCCGCTCCAGCCCTTCGTGTACGCGAACATCGGTGGCGTGTGTTCGCTCGGCCGGTACAAGGGCGTGGCGACCATCAAGGCCCTGAGGTTCAAAGGGTTCCTCGGATGGTTCCTGCATCGCTCGTACCACCTGCTCGCGATGCCGACCTGGACGAGGCGCGTGAAGATCGCGATGGACTGGACGGTGGCGCTGCTCTTCCCGCGAGATCTCGCGCAGCTCGGGTCGCTCGGCAGGCCACGGGAGCCGTTCGAACAGGCCTCGGGCGATCAACCCTCCTGAGTGACCCGACCGCCCGGCTTCGCGTTCAGGCGCCGCGCTTGCGCTGGAGCTGGCTGGCCGCCTCGAGGGCCGCGTGCGAGCCCGCGATATCCGGCATCTCGTGGCCGCCGGCGAGCTCCTCGGCCGCCCACCGGGTCATGTCCCGGATCGACACGATCCCCACGACGTTCTCGCCGTCGACGATCGGCAGGTGGCGGATGTTGCGCGAGACCATCTGCTCGGCCGCGTCGGCGAGCTCGGTCTTGGGACCGACCGTGATCAGATCCCGGCGAGTCATGCCCTGCTCGACGGTGGTGGTGTTCGGATCGCCACCCTCCGCCACGAGGTTCACGATGTCGCGCTCGGTCACGATGCCCTCGAGCTTCTTGCCGTTCAGGACGACGACCGATGAGATGCCCTTCGAGCGCATCGTCTTCGCGACGTCGGCGAAGGAATCGCTCGTGCTCGCCGTCTTCACGTCCGAGTGCATGATCTCGCCGACGAGCATCGATCCTCCTGGGCCGTTGGAAGGGCAAGCCTACTATGGGGCGCCTGCGCACACCGTCGGTGGCATGATGCCGTGATGGCGAGGTCCACCTATGTCGCGAACGTCACGTTGTTCGACGGGCGGACCGTGAAGAAACGTCAAGGCGCGCTCTTCGGCACGGACGGCATCGAGTGGGTCGGCGCGCACGCGCGGGCTCCGAAGGGAGCGAGCGCCGCCCGCGAGGTCGACGGCGCAGGCAAGACCCTGATGCCGGGCCTGATCGACGTGCACGTCCACCTCCAGTTCGACGGCGGCGCGGACTTCGAGAAGGAGTCCAAGGAACTCTCGACACCGGGTCACGCGGCGATCAAGGCCGTGGTGAACGCGAAGCGAAACCTGGACGCCGGCGTGACCACCGTGCGCGACCTCGGTGGGATGGGCGGCGCGAGCATCGACGTGGCGAGGGCGGTGGCCGCCGGCCTCGTCCCAGGACCACGGATCCTCGCGGCGGGTCGCGCGCTCACGGTCACCGGCGGTCACGGCTACAACATCGCGCTCTCCCGGCAGGTCGACGGCGCCGACGCGGTGCGCGCCGCCGTCCGTGAGGAGATCCGCGACGGTGCGACCGCGATCAAGCTGATCGCGACCGGCGGCGTCCTCACGCCCGGCATCCCGGCGACGTTCAGCGCGTTCACCGCGGAGGAGCTCGAGGCCGGCGTCCGCGAGGCGCATGCTCGCGAGCTTCCCGTCGCCGCGCACGCGATCGGCGCGAACGGCATCCGCGCGGCGGTGCTCGCCGGCGTTGATTCGATCGAGCACTGCAACCAGCTGACCCCCGCCACCGCCCGCGAGATGGTGGCGCGCGGCACCTTCCGGTCACCGACGATCTGCGCGGTCCGCGGGATCCTCGAGCACGCGGACCGCGTGCCCGAGTACGCCGTGGAGAAGGCCCGCCAGATCGAAGCCGATTCGAAGAAGTCGCATCGGACGGCGATCCGAGCCGGCGTCCGTCCGGTGTGTGGGACGGACGCCGGCACCCCGTTCAACCCGCACGGCAACGCGCCGCAGGAGATCGTCTACATGGTGGAGTGGGGGATGGCACCGCTCGACGCGCTTCGTGCGGCGACCGCGAACGGCGCCGAGCTTCTCCGGCTCCTAGATGTCGGTGCGGTCGAGGTCGGCAAGCGAGCGGACCTGCTCCTCGTCGACGGCGACCCGGCGGAGGACCCGCGCACACTGCTCGGCCGCAAACACGTATGGCAGGCCGGACTGCCCGCCTAGCGGTCGCGGAGGATCCGCTCCAGGACCTCGACGCCCTCACCCAGGGCGGCGAGCTCGGCAGGGGAGAGGCCGGCGAGGCTGGTCCTCAGCGTCTCGACCCGCCTCGCTCGACCGCGACGGAGCGTGCGGCCGCCGGTCGCCGTGGCCCGGACGCGCACCGCCCTCGCGTCGTCCGGGTCGGTCTCGCGTACCGCGAGACCGTCCCGGACGAGGCCGTCCACCAGCCTCGTCATCGTGGGCGGCTCGACCTGCTCGATCCGGGCCAGCTCTCCGATCCGTTTGGGGCCGGCGAACACGAGCACCGACAGAGCGGAGAGGCGCGGGGCAGAGATGCCCAGCGCCTCGTCCTCCACGCGCAGGCGCCGCAAGAGGTGGATCGCGGCCGAATGGAGTCGGTCCGCCACCCGCCCCACCTCTCGCGTCGGGGAAGTCCGCCTTGACGTGGTCATCTTGACGAGGATATCGATATTTAGTTAGGCTACGCAAATAGTAGTGAGGAGTGGGGCGATGGCAAGCACCTCGGACGAGCTCTTCGAGGCGATCGAAGCCGGAGACACGGGACGGGTCGACGCGATGCTCGACGCCGACCCGCCGCTCGCGTCCTCACGGGACGCGAGCGGCGTCTCCGCCCTCATGCGGGCGCTCTATCGCTTCGACAAGGCGTTGACCGAAACGGTGAAGCGTCGGGTCGACACGCTCGACATCTTCGAGGCCGCGGCGTTCGGTGATCTCGACCGGCTCGCCGAGCTCCTCGAGGCCGAGCCGTCGCTGGCGAACGACTACTCCGGCGACGGGTTCACTGCGTTGCACTTCGCCGCGTTCTTCGGCAGGCACGAAGCAGCCGCGCTCCTCATCGCTCGGGGCGCCGAGGTCGATCCCTTCGGCCGCGGGTGGATGACCGGGACCCCGATGCATTCCGCGGTGAGCCGCACGCACGCCGACGTCGTTCGGATCCTCCTCGACGCGGGGGCGAACCCGAACGCGCGTCAGTCCGCGGGATGGACCCCGCTCCACGCGGCCGCGATGAACGGCGACCTGAACAGCGTCGAGCTTCTCCTCGCCGCCGGAGCGGACCCTTCCGCCACCAACGAAGAAGGTCGGAGCGTCACCGACCTGGCGAACGAGAGTGGCGACGACGCCATCGCGGCTCGGATCCGGTCCGCGCTTCAGGCGGCCCCGTAGCCGGCGAAGACGTATTCCTGATCCATCGAGTCGCATGGGTTCCCGCGGCCGAAGAGCACTCGACCGGTGGTCACGTCCGCGATGGACCAGAACACGGTCTTGGACGTCGGGTGACCCCACTCGGGATGACGGCAGACCTCGTTCGGCTGGTTCTCGTGGTCGGACAGGATGCTCCGCAGTACCTCGGGCGTCACGGAGCCGTCGAGGTGGTCGGCGAGCAGGTCACGAGCCCGGCAGAACCGGATGTCGGAGCGCACGGCGTAGTCGACATCGCCCTCGTAGGTCCGCATCCGCTCGCTGACGTAGTGGTTCGTGTGCGCCAGGTGGTCGTTCTCGTCGAGATGCGAGATCTCGACGTCGGTGGCGCTGCCCTCGATGTTCGCGACGTCGCCGTGACGGTCGGCGAGCACGTTGTTGTACGAGGACGCTCGGTCCGGCCGGATCGCCATCGCGATCATCTCGTGGAGGTTCCGTGCGCGGAGCATCTCGAAGACCTGGTGGGATCGTGAGATCCCGACGCGCTCGTCGTTCGGGCTGAGCTCGTTGCCGGTGAGGGAGAGCCCGGCCTGGTTCCAGCCCACGCTGATCCACGGCACCCCGCCGATCTGCATGATTACCGGTTCGTCGTCGACGCGCTTCTCGATCGCGACGATGTCCGCCTCGGTCTCCGGACGAAGGTCGTTGTTGTGACCCACCCACAGGTGGCCGTCGGCCGTCGCGCCCGGGCCGGCCACGACGTCGCTGCAACGACCCTCGGTCTGTTTCGGATACGGCGTGTACCAGAGCTCCTCGACCGTTGTCGCGAAGAACTCCATCGGATCCACCTCCGCGCCCGCCGCGCATGCGTCGAGCTCCTCGAGCAGCCAGGGGAGCGACGGCTCGGTTACGTCCCGGTAGGACTGCGCGAGGCGCAGCTGCTCGGCTCGAGTCCGCCCCTCCGGGAGCTGCGCGTCGAAGGTCTCGATCCCTCGGCGGATCTGCTCGGCGCCGAGCTCGCCCATCTGGATCCCCACCTCACGGTGTGTCCCGGAGACCCGATAGAGCTCGAGCGGATGGGGGGTCATCCGAGGATGGTATCCCTCTCCTTCCTCGCTTCCCAAGTCTTGTCACTCTCGAGGGGTACGGTGGCGCCATGACCTCTCAGAGTCAGGGACCCAGCCAAGAATCCAGAAGGGTGACCGGATGATCGATGACGTCCTGATCGCCGCGATCGCGGTATGCGTCGGTGTCGCGGTGGGCGCCCTGGTGGTGCTCCGCCGCCGGCAGCCGCCTGTCGAGGACCTGGAGCACCTCAACGCCCTCAACGCCCTCGGCGCCGTGAACGCGCAGCTCCACGCCGAGCTGACCGCGAGGTTGGAGGTCCAGGCTGCGGAGCTCCGTCGGATCGCCGACGCCTCCGGCCAGCGGGACGTCTCGGCCGAGCACCTCCGGACCGGCCTCGAGGCCACGCGTCAGGTCCTGGAGCAGCTCCAGGTGCGCGACGAGGAGCGTCGATCGTCGGACACGGAGAACCGGGAGGTGGTTCGCAGGCTCGCGACGGTCCTCGCCGGCGGGAACACCAAGGGCCGTGCCGGCGAGCACGTCCTGCGTGAACACCTCGGCCAGCTCCCACCGTCCATGCTCGCGTCCGACTTCCGCGTCAACGGCAAGGTCGTGGAGTTCGGTCTGCGGCTGCCGGACGGTCGTCGTCTCCCGATCGACTCCAAGTGGTCGGCTGTGGCGGAGCTCGAGGCCATGGAGGCGGAGGAGGATCCGACCCGACGGGACGCCTGCGCCCGGAAGGTGGAGAAGGCGGTCGCCGCGCGGGCCAAGGAAGTCGGGCAGTACATCGACACGTCGGTGACCGCGCCGGTCGCGGTTGCCGCTGTGCCGGACGCCGCCTACCAGGTGTTGTCCCGCGCCCACACCGAGGCCTTCATGCGCGGCGTGGTCATCGTGCCGTATTCGAGCGCCCTTCCGATCATCATGTTCCTGTACGCGTTGGTCGAGCGCTTCGGCGATGCCGCCGACGTGCAGGCGGCGCTCGCGGAGGTAGGGACGCTCCTCGATGCGATGGACTCCATCGTGGAGAACAAGTTCTCGAAGGCCGGAACGATGATCGCGAACGGTGCCGACGAGTTCCGGTCCAACCTCGGCAAGGCCCGCGGCTCCATCGCACGAGCGCGCCATGCCGAGCAGCTCCAGCTGGCGGACGTGGCCGACGAGGAGGTCCTCTCGATCGTTCGCTGAGGCGGGATGGATAGGCTCACCGCCGATGGAGTTCGATGAGGCCCTGGTGCGGTTCGGGTTCCACCGGCGGGAGGAACGTGGCTTCGGGAGCGGGGCGCAGCTCCATGTCGCTCAACCCAACAGGTACCTCACGTACACGGTGCACCTCTATCGGGATGGCACGGCCGTCTTCAGCTGGGAGTTCGCGCTCGGCGAGTACCTGCTGACGAAGGGGATCCAGGTGGGGTCCGACGAGACGCTGAACCAGTTCGCCTACCCGCGCGAGGAGATCCGTGGGCCGCAGGACGGCACATGGCTCACATCCGCGATCGAGCGCACCGAGGCGATGCTGGCCGACCTCCGCCTGGATCGGCCCGAGGACTGACGGGGAAATACGAAGGGGGCGGCGCGCTTCGCGCGCCGCCCCCTTCTGCCGTTCAGGCTCTTGGGTTCAAACGAGCCGGACGTTCTGGGCTTGGGGGCCCTTCTGTCCGTCGACGATGTCGAACTCGACCGCCTGTCCCTCCTCGAGGTTCTTGTAACCCTCCCCGGTGATACCGGAGAAGTGCACGAACACGTCGGGGCCTTCGGACTGGGTGATGAAGCCGAACCCCTTCTCGGGGCTGAACCACTTCACGGTGCCTGTTGCCACTGGCGTTCCCTCCTTCCGCGGCCGGTGCGGACGTATCGGCGAAGCGTGTCCGTCGGCCTACCCGGCCTCGGCCGGGGAGGGAACTGCCAGAACAACGGTGGCACAAAAACCGGTGCTGCATGAACCCTCGACAGCAAGGGTACTCGATGGCACCGACGCCCGCCAGCGCGAGGAGAGCGGGTCGGGCAGAGGGCTTGTTCCCGAGCGCATCCAGCCGGAACAGCTCCAAGCCAGTATGCCCATCTGGCATGGAGCTCAGCTCGTGGCCGTCGCCTCGCTCACCCGGCTGACGTCTGGGCGCCTTGGCGGGTCAGCGTGAGGTACTCGGCGCGGCTGGCGAACGTCTCCTTCATCTGCTCGGCGATCCGCTCGACGACCTCGTCGCGGTACGCCTCGTCGAGCTGGGTCGCCGCCGCGTAGTACAGGGCCGCGAACGACGCCATGCCCGTCGCCACCCGTAGCAGCTCCACTGTGATCGTGACCACGGTGTCCCCGAAGAACGGGATCCGCAGGAGCTCGGTCCCATGCGTCCCCAGCCAGGCTTCACGGACGCCGGCGCTCACGAGGAGCGATCCGAACACCACGAAGAAGAGCCAGACGGCGAGGGCCACGAACACGACCTGCAGGAACTGGCTGAGGAACATCACCAGCCCGACGTTCACGCGCTGCGTCCGGCTCAGGTGCTCGCCCTGGAGCTCGGCCTCCAGGCCACGAACGCTCCCGGGGAGACGCAGCAGGAGGAACCCCGCGGCAAGGAGCACGAAGAGCCCGGCCGCGACCACGAACTTCGGGACCTGCGGCACCGTCCAGATCTGCCACGTCTCGGTCGTGAAGAAGATCACCAACAGGAAGAAGAGGAGCAACGAGAGCGCGCGGACCAGCACCGTGAGTGACGCGGCGAGCAGGCTCACGAACCTGCGTCCCGCCCACTCGAGGATGGTGACGGCGCCGAACCCCAGCACCAGGTACACGAGGCCGAGAAGAAGGGTGTTCCCGACCAGCGTGACGACGGCGCTCGTGGTCTGCCTTCCGAAGAGCAGCGGCAACACGGAGGGCACCGCCACGAACACGACCATCTCGGCGAGACCCACCCGTCGGGGCACGGAGAGGAACCTCTGTCCGCGCGCGAGGTTGAGCGTCCCGATGATGCCGAGTGAGATCGCGATCCCGCCGGCCAGGAACCCTACGTTGGTCCAGAGCCCGAAGTCGAAGTTCAGTGCGTTCAAGATCTCGAGCACGAAGACGACCGTGAGGAGCGGGAGCGCTTTCGCGAAGGCCTGTCGGGCCGAATACCCTCGGATGAACGTGGGGAGCCCGGCCCGTCGGAACGATCGTTCCAGCTCCGTGACCCGGCGGTCGTCTCTCATCGGCGGTATCGAACCACAGGGGCATCCGGTTCGAACGAGGTGAGCTAGGCCGACGACATCTCCGGGTGTTGCGGATCCGGGTGGACGGACGTGGGAACCGGGATCGTGACCGTGAACGTCGTCCCCTGATCCTTGACGCTGTCGACCTCCACCGCTCCACCGAATCGGCGCGTGAGCTCACGCACGAGGTGCAGGCCCAAACCCACTCCTCCGTGAGCTCGGGTCGACGACTGATCGATCTGGGTGAAGCGGTCGAAGATGCGAGGGAGGTCACCGGGCGCGATCCCGGCACCTTCGTCGCGCACCCGGATCGTCAGCGAGCCATCCGCGATCCGCGCATCGACGACGACGGGCGCACCCGGCGTCGAGTATTTGAGGGCGTTGTCCACGAGGTTGGCGACGATCTCATGGAGCGCCACGGGGTCCAGCGCGAGCGTCGGCAGGTCGTGCTCGACCTGGAGGTGGATGCGATCGACCGATCCCGGGAATCCGCTCCGAACCTCGTCGAGTACCTCGGCCACGGATGTCGGTTCCTCGATGGTCTCGGGATCCCCGTGCTCGAGCTGCGCCTCTCGAAGGAGGTTTCCGACGAGTCGCTGGAGGTGAGCCGTCTGTCGTGCGATCGCCTCGACCGCAACCCTCGTCCCGGGATCCGTGGAGGGTGCCTGTTGCTTGAGGAGCTCTGCGAACCCGCGGATCGTCGTGAGCGGAGTACGGAGCTCGTGCGAGGCTGCCGCAGCGAAGTCGCTCTTCAACCGATCCAGCTCCCGGAGCTCGGCGACGGTCTCTTGTTCCCGTGCCAGGAGTACGCCGAGCTGATCGGCCTGGGCGAGGAGCTGCGCGTTCTGGCGCCGGAGCGTCCTCGTCGTGCCAACCATCACCGGCACGAGCAAGACGAAGAGGGCGAGCAGCCCGATCCCCAGGGAGATCTTGAGCGTGTCGTTCAGCCGGCCGATCTCTCCCTGGATCGCGGAATAGTCCTGGTAGACCTCGATGACCGCATCCACCTCGTCGGACTCGGCGCTGCCAGACAGGTTGATGGGGACGTACGTCTCGAAGAGCTGATCCGCGAGCGCCCGTTCGCTCGCGTTCTCCGCCTCGCTCAGGTCGGAGATCTCACTCGCCACCTCACCCTCGAACGCCTCGAGGAGATCTTCCTCCAGCTCCGGTTCCAGGCCCACCTGCTCCTGATCGTTGGAGAAGACGACCATCCCGTCGTGGTTCCAGATCTTGACCCGCTCGACACCGGCGTCTTCCATCGCGAACTCGTGGATGGCCTGGTCGAGCTCGCGGTAGCGGACCCCGATCACCGGGCCGGCGAGATCCTCCGGACCGAGCAACGGGGCGATCACGCTCTCGGCGATGAGCTCCGCCCGGACCTGGGCGGCCTCCTCGGAGCTGGCTCGGAGCTCCCCGGCGCGCAGTGTGGCGATCCCGACGCCGATCAGTCCGAAGACGATGAAGCTCGTGATGGCGAACTGCCAGACGATGGACGTGCCGCGGAGGCGCTCTGCGGGCATACGAACCGTATCGGCGGGTCGGAGAACCGGGTAAAGGGACCTCCTCCGGGAAGAGGCGCTACCCTCATCTCGTGGCCTTTTCCAGCGCGCTGGTGCTCTTCGCCCACCCCGACGACGCCGAGTTCTTCTGCGGCGGCACGGTGGCCCGATGGGTTCGTGAGGGGTGTGAGGTGCACTACGTGTGCATCACCGACGGGTCCGCCGGCTCGAACGACCCGGGGACGACCCGGGAGGCGATGCGGGAGGTCCGGGAGCGGGAGATGCGAGCCGCGGCGGAGATCCTCGGCGTGGCGTCGGTGACCTTCCTCGGGGAGCTGGACGGCTTCCTCGAGGTGACGCCCGAGACGAGGCGGAAGGTGACGCGCGAGGTCCGGCGGATCCGGCCCGACGTGATCGTGGCACCCGACCCCTCACGCCTGTGGTACGGCAACGGCTACATCAACCACTCGGATCACAAGGCGGCGGGGACGCTGGCGCTCAGCGCCGTGATGCCGGACGCCCCGACACGGGTCATGTTCCAGGAGCTCGAGATAGAGGGGCTCGAGCCGTATGAGGTCCCGAACCTCTACCTGTCGATGGACGAGCCGGACACGTTCGTCGACATCACGGACACGCTCGATCTCAAGCTCAAGGCGTTGTTCGCACACGAGTCGCAACTCGGCCCGGAGGTCGCGGAGCGGGTCACCGAACGGGCGCGGGAGCTCGGCGAGCGAGCAGGGTGCGAGTTCGCGGAAGGCTTCAAGGCCTTCCGATTCTCAGACGACGAGGACTAGATGGAAGACGAACGCAGCGAGCCCGACCAGCCGTACGAGCTCACCGCCGAGGAGCGGCGGGACATCCAGGCCGACCTCGACGATCTGGCCTCGATGCGTTCGGTCTTCTCGACCCAGTCGGTGAAAGGCGTCGTGATCGCGTGCCAGGAGTGCGGCGCGAACCACTTCTACGAATGGGAGCTGCTCCGGGACAACCTCGAACACATGCTGCAGTCGGGTGAGCCTCGCATGCACGAGCCCGCCTTCGACATCGCAGAAGAGGAATACATCCAGTGGGACTACGGGAAGGGCTATGTGGATGCGCTCACCGACACGGGACTCGAGCCCGAACGAAGGATCGAGCTCACCCGCTGTCCCTGGTGCCAGTTCCCGTTCGCCGAGGACCACGCGTTCTGTCCGCGGTGCGGCCGCTCGATGGGTGCCGTTCGTCTCTATCAGGAGCTGATCGGCAAGGGGATGGACGAGCGCGACGTCAGGGCGCTGCTCGTCCGGGCAGGGTTCGAGCCCTTCTGAGGCTCAGCGCTTCTTCCTCACCTTGTCGAAGGCGGGTGGCTCGAGCACGCACTCCTCCGGCGTCTTGTCGGGTCGAAGACCGCGGAACGACGGCGCACGCATCTTCCCCGTGGACTTCGTGTATTCGAGGTACTCGACCTCGCAGACGAGTTCTGGCTCGACGAACGTGGCCCCTTTCAGCTTGCGGAGCGCGGGGTCGTCGATCGGCGGGTCGTCGCGCATCAGTGGCCTGAGCTGTTCCATGAGCTGCTCCAGCATCCTCTGTGTGAAGCCCGTCCCGATCTGACCGACCCATCGCAGCTCGCCACCGTCGATCGCTCCGACCAAGAGGGCACCGAAGCTCCCGGCCCGACCACCCTGGCCCGGGGTCCACCCGAGGACCACGCAGTCCTGGGTCGAGATCAGCTTGATCTTCCGCCAGTCGGCCGAGCGCTTCCCGGGGACGTACTTCGAACCCTTCCTCTTGGCGACCACGCCCTCGAGTCCCAATGCCCGAGCGCCGTCGACGAACGCCTTCCCGTTCTCCTCCTCGAAGCCCATGAGCTGGAGCCGATGGTCCTCTTCGACGATCAGCCGGAGGAGTTCCCGTCGTTCCTCGAGCGACAGGCCGGTCGTGTCACGGCCGTCCAGCCAGAGCAGGTCGAAGGCGACGAACGCGACCGGGATCTGCTTCGCGACCCGTTTGATCTCGCGTTCGTTCTGGAGGTTCATCCGCTGTTGCAGGGTCTCGAAGGAGGTCCGGCCTTCGGCGTCGACGGCGACGAGCTCACCGTCGAGCACGGCGTTCACCTGGTCGACGAGTTCGTGGATCATGTGGACGTCCGGGTACTGGAACGTGACGTCGCGGCCCCTGCGAGTGCGGAACACCGTGCCGCCCGTCTCCATCTCCGCGAGCGCGCGGATCCCGTCCAGCTTGGGTTCGAACCACCACCTCGGATCGTCGAACGGCTCGCCACCGCCTTCCGCGAGCATCGGCTGGTAGCGGACCGGAGCTGCGGGCAGGGGCGCGTCCTGCGCGGAGGCGAGGAACGCCAGCCAGTCGGTCCTCGTCTTCACGAAGTGGAACTCGACGCCGGGGTAGCGACGGCCGTGGAGCTTGAAGCTCACCTTCATGTCGGTCCACTCGATCGGCTCGTACCACCCGTCGTCGAAGATGCGCACCTCGCCGGCGCCGTAATGCCCTTCGGGGATCGTGCCTTCGAACGAGCCGTACTCGAGAGGGTGGACCTCGGTCTGCACCGCGAGGCGCTTGTCCCCTTTCTCGATCGGGAGTCCTCGGGGGACGGCCCACGACCAGAGTCCTCCTTCGCGCTCGAGACGAACGTCGTAGTGGAGCCGGGTCGCCCGATGCTTCTGGATCACGAAGGAGTTCCCCGTCCCGGGTGTGTCGCCGGGGGCGGGCTCGGTCGTCCCCTTGTCGCCGAACTCGCGCCGCCGGACGTATTCGTAGAGGGCAGGGTCCTTCGACGCCGCGGCGATCTCGTCCTGGGTCTTCTCCTTCGTGGTCTTCGCGGCCGTTCGGGGGAGCGGCGTGCTCGGTCGGGGCTCGTCGTCCTCGTCCTTCACGCCCAGCGCCTCGAAGGCATTGGTGAGGTCCATCTCTTCGCTGCGGACCCCTTCGAACAGGTCCCCGACCTTCGCGAACCGATCCCACACGTTGTCGATCCGAAAGTCCTGCGGCTCGAAGCCACCCTCGAATACCTCGTCCCACGTGAGCGGCGTCGACACGGGTGCGCGGGGCTCGGGACGGACGGAGTACGCCGCCGCGATGTTGGCCCCTTGCCGGTTCATGTTGTGGTCGATGAACACCTTGCCGGTGCGGTCCGCGATCTTCCACGCCATCGTGACGCGATCCGGGTCGGCTTTCGTGATCATCCGGCCGCATGCACCGACGAACGCCCGTACCTGTCCGTACGTGTAGACGCCGCGCTTCACGGGGACGTAGATCTGGAGTCCGGTCGCCCCCGAGGTCTTCGGGAAGGCCGACAGGCCCAGTTGGTCGAGCAAGACCTTGATGTGGCGAGCGACCGTGAGGACGTCCTCGTACGTGTACGGCTCGAACGGATCGAGATCGAAGAACAGGTAGTCGGGGTGCTCGACGTCGGCACACCGGGAATGCAGAGGGTGCATCTCGATGCAGCCGAGGTTGGCGACGTAGAGCAGGGTGGCCGTGTCGTCGACCATGAGGTAGTCGATCTCGCCCCGCTTCGAATCGTCCGAGTGGACCTTGCAGCGATGGACCCAATCGGGTGTATGGGACGGCGCGGTCTTCTCGTAGAAGTGCGGTCCTTCCGCGCCATCGGGCATGCGTTTCATCGTCAGGGGCCGTCCGTGCAGATGGGAGCCGATCAGGTCGGCGGCGTTCCAGTAGTACGCGAGGAGATCGCCCTTCGTGTACCCCTCCTTCGGCCAGAAGACCTTGGACAGGTTGGACAGGCGGAGGTCGCGTCCGTCCGCCTCGACCCACCAGGCGTCTCCGTCCTTCCGAGCCTCGAGCGCTTTCGGGAGCTCGAGCGTGAAGGCGGGACCGGATGACGTAGCCCGTCGGCCTGGTGGCATCGCTCCTCGATGCTACGCGCGAGGGCTGATCCTTCCGGCGGTGAGCCGGGCTCTGGAGTGTCCTCGGGGCGGACTAGGATAGGCGGACCCTCCTGAGCACGAGGGATCCGACGACCCTGGAGGACGACATGCCCAGAGCCATGTGGAAGGGAGCCATCTCCTTCGGCCTGGTGACGATCCCCGTGAGCGTCTACCCGGCCACCGAGGAGAAAACGCTCCGGTTCAACCAGCTGCACGACGATGACGGCGGGCGGGTCCGCATGAAGCGGGTGTGCTCGATCGACGGCGAAGAGGTCGGCTACGAGCACATCGTGAAGGGCTACGAGTACGAGAAGGACCGCTACGTGATTCTCACCGACGAGGACTTCGAGGCGATCCCGGTCGAATCCTCGCGCGCGATCGACATCCAGCAGTTCGTCCAGCTCGATGAGATCGACCCGATGCAGTACAAGAAGTCCTACTACCTCGTGCCCGAGGAAACCGGCGCCAAGGCGTACGCGCTGCTGCGCGAAGCGCTCCTCCGCTCCGGCAAGGTCGGGATCGCCAAGGTCAGCTTCCGCGACAAGGAGCACCTCGCGGCGCTCCGCTTCCGCGACGAGGCGTTCGTCCTGGAGACGATGTACTGGCCGGATGAGATCAGGGAAGCGGACTTCGGCGGCGTCGACGTGTCGGCGAAGATCAGGCCCAACGAGCTCGAGATGGCCCAGACCCTCATCGAGAACCTCACGGCCGACTGGGATCCCGCGGAGTTCAAGGACGAGTACCGCGAGGCGATGCTGCGGATCGTCGAGGCCAAGATCAACGGCGAGGAGATCGAGATCGTCGAGCCGGAGCCGACCGCGAAGGTCGTCGATCTCATGGAGGCCCTGAAGGCGTCGGTCGCCGCCGCCAAGAAGGAGCCGAAGGCCGAGCCGGCGCCCAAGAAGAAGCCGGCTGCCAAGAAGAAGCCCGCGCCACGGAAGAAGGCCGTCGGGGAGTGAATCCGCCGGCCGGGTACACGGCCCGGCCGAGCACCCAGGACGACATCGAGACCGTCGCTCGTCTGATCCAGACGATCGATCGGCACGACGAAGGGATCGTCGAGCCCGTCCGCGGCCACATCGAATACGAGTGGGCCAATCCTCTGTTCGACGCCGAGCAGGACACGCTGGTGGTCGCCGCGGAGTCCGGCGGGCTCGCCGCGTACGCCACCGCGTGGGGGATCGAACCGTCGAGCTCCGTCGAGGCATGGATCAACATCCACCCGGATCATCGTGGCCGGGGGCTCGCCACTTGGCTCCTCGGATGGGCGGAGGCCCGGGCGCGCCGGTACCTGATCGAGCCGGGCACGTCCACGCTGCTCCGGCCCAGCGTCTCCTCCGAGGAGGGCCGCGCCTTCCTCGAACGTTTCGGGTATCGCCACGCTCGCACGTTCTGGCACATGTCTCGGCGCCTCGATGGCTCGGAGCGGGCCGGTTCGCCCCCCGATGGTGTGACGATCAGGGCGTTCCGAGACGGAGACGGCCCCGCGTTGCACGGTGTCCTCGAGACCGCGTTCGAGGGGCACTTCGGCTCGGAGCCGATGGTCTACGACGCGTGGGAGGAGGCGACCCTCAGGGCGCCCTCGTCGGACCTCTCGCTCATCTTCCTGGCCGAGCGGGGCGGGCAGCTGGTCGGGGCGCTCACGACGGCGATCGACGTCGAGGAGCCATGGGTGGCCGAGCTGGGCGTGCTCGAAGCCCATCGCGGGTCGGGGGTCGGCGGGGCGCTCCTGAGGAGAGCCTTCGCCGAGCTGGCCGCCCGGGGCTGGACGATCGTCAAGCTCAACGTGGACGGCGAGAACCGCTCCGGCGCGACTCGGCTGTACGAGAGCGCCGGGATGACGCGCGGACGGTCTTGGGACTTCTACGAGAAACGGATCGACGCCGACTAGGATTCGGCGCATGAAGCTCGTGACGGCGATCGTGAAACCCCATCGACTCGACGAGGTGAAGGACGCCCTCCGCGAGATCGGTGTGAACGGCCTTACGACCACGGACGTCGAGGGTTTCGGGCGCCAGCGCGGCCACACCGAGGTCTATCGAGGCGCGGAGTACCAGGTCGACTTCGTCCCGAAGGTCCGCGTGGAGGTCGTGGTCGACGACGCCGATGCGCAGGGCGTCGTGGACGCGATCGTGAAGGCCGCCCGCACCGGGAAGATCGGGGACGGCAAGCTCTGGGTGACCGAGGTGGAGCAGCTCATCCGGATCCGGACGGGCGAGATGGGCCCCGACGCTCTCTAACGCTCGCGTGGGCGCCGCGCCCGACCCCGTCGCGAAGCTCCGGGCCGAGTACGAGGCCCTTGAGCGGGCGTACTCGCCGGGCCACCACGGCGTGTGGGCGGCGCGCCGGCGCGCGGAACTGGTCGACGCCACTCTCGATGACCTCTTCGAGCGCGCCGGCGCGCCGCCCGGAACGGCGGTCGCCGCGGTGGGGGGATACGGGCGAAGGCTGCTCCTGCCGCGCTCCGACATCGACCTCCTCATCCTTCACGACGGCTCCGACGCCGACGCCGACGCCGTCGCGGCGTTGGCCGACGCTCTGCTGTACCCGCTGTGGAACGCGGGGTTCCAGGTGGGCCACGCCGTTCGCACGCCCCTGGAGTGCGAGGAGGCGTGCGAACGGCTGGACGTCGGGGCGTCGATGCTCGACATCCGGTCTCTCGCCGGAGCCGAGGGTCTCGTGACGGATGCCGCTGCACGGGTCGAATCGTGGGCTCGGCGTGACCCGCGAGCGTTCGCGTCCGCGATCGGAGGCGACGCCGCAAGGCGGGCGGACCGCTTCGGGTCCGTCGCCCACCTGCTGGAGCCCGACCTGAAGGAAGGGTCCGGCGGGTGGCGCGACCTCCATTCGATCTGGCTGATCGAGAGCGCCGTCGGGACGGAGCTCCTCCGCGCCCGCGAGCGCGAAGCGCTCGCGGGCGCGGAGGAGTTCCTGGCCCGCGCCCGCAGCGCGCTGCACCTGGAGACGGGAAAGCCCGGGGACCGACTGATCCTGGATCACCAACCCGCGATCGCCCGTGCCATGGGATTCGAGGACGAACCGGATCTCATCTCGATCGACGGGCTGATGCGGGCCCTGTTCGAGCACGCGCGCCAGGTCGAGTTCCTCCTCCGCGCGATGATCGAGCGCATCCAGGGAGAGGGACGTCCGCTGCACTCCCCGCCCGGGTCTGCCGTCGAGATACTCGACGCGCTTGCGACGGAAGCGGAGGCGGGCCGAGAGCCATCGGCCGCGCTCCTCGACGCGATCGAGGAGATCGACATTCCCGAGGAGGTCGTCTGGGATGCGGACACGCGTAAGGCCTTCTCGCGCCTCGTCCGAACCGGCGACCAGGGCGCCGAGGCGCTCGAGATCCTCGACAGGCTCGCGCTCCTCGCCCGATTCATCCCCGAATGGACCGGCGTGCGGTGCCGTCCCCAGCGTGATCCCTATCACCGGTTCACGGTGGACGCGCATCTGACGAGCACGCTCCGGGCGATGGCACGGAGCCTCGCGGGGGAGGGCGCCGCCGATGACCCGGTGCAGGCCGAAGCGGTGAAGCAGATCTCCGATCCCGATCCGGTCCTCCTCGGTGCGCTCCTTCACGACATCGGGAAGAACGGGGAGGGTGGCCACGTGCCCGTCGGCGCCCGTGTCGTCGGTTCCATCCTGGATCGGATGGGCGTCGAACCGAACGTCCGCGACCTGGTGCGCTTCATGGTCGCCCAGCATCTGCTCCTGCCCGACACCGCGACACGTCGGGATCTTTCCGACGAGAACATGATCCTCGACGTGGCCGCGGCGGTCGGATCCTCCGAGCGACTGGCGGCGCTGTATCTGCTCGCCAAGGCCGATGCGGAGGCGACCGGCCCCGCCGCCTGGACCCCTTGGCGGCGCACCCTGATCCGGGAGCTGGTGGCGAAGGTCCAGCACGTCCTCGATCGTGGCGAGATGGGCATCGAGCTCGCGGAGGAGCTCACCGATCGGGTGGACCGGATCCGCGACCTCCTCGGCGGAGAGTCCGATCCGGACGTCGACCGGTTCCTCCGGCGCATGCCCCGCTCGTACTTCCTGAACGTCGAGCCCGTGCGCGCGGCCAAGCACTTCGCGACGATCGCCCCGTCCACCGGCGTCAAGGAGGTCCGTGCGGTCCATCTCGAGGGGATCCGTGCCGGCACGTACGAGCTGCTGGTCGTGGCGCGGGACCGATCCGGGCTCTTGTCGTGGATCGCGGGCTCGCTGGCGCTGGCCGGCATGTCCATCCTCACCGCGCAGGTCTTCACGACGGAGGACGGTGTTGCCGCCGACCTCTTCGAGGTCGAGGGCGTCTGGGAGCAGTCGGTGCCCGACCGGAGGTGGCGCGAGTTCCGCGGGATGCTTCGCCGCGCGGTGGACGGCTCGATCTCCCTCGAACGGCGGGTGGACGAGAAGCGCCGCTGGTACCCGGCGCCCAAGGTGCCGGTGCCGGTGACGGTCGAGGTCGACAACACGGCGTCGGACTTCGCCACCGTGATCGAGGTGGGTGCGTCCGACCGGTTGGGCCTCCTCTACGACATCACGAGGACGTTTGCCGAACTCGGACTCGACGTCCACCTCGCGAAGGTGGCGACGTACGAGGGCCGGGTCGTGGACTCCTTCTATGTCCGGGACGCCGTGGGTCGGAAGCTCACCGACGATCCCGAGGAGATCGATCGCGCGCTACGGGTCCGGCTGGAGGCCTAGCGAAGACGAGGACGGCTCAGTCGACGCCTGGCCCCCCACCCGATCGTCCAGCGTCGCCCGCAGCCGTTTCGCCATCTTCGGACCCGCGCCGTCCTCCTCGTGCTTGAAATAGCAGAACACGTCGGCACCGGAGGCGAGTGCGGGCGCGATGCGATCGGCCCATGCACGGAGCTCCTCGTCGGAGTACTCGGTCTTCCGCAGGCGCAGGTACCCGATCGGCTCCCACGAGAGGTCGTCGGGTCCGGGGTCCTTCTCGTCGGTCTCGGCGACGCACCACGCCACCCCCTGGGACAGCAACAGGTCCTTCGCCTCGACCCACGAGGAGTGACGGAACTCCATCGCGAACCGGCCACCCGGCGGGAGGTAGCCGACGAAGGCTTCGATCAGCGCCTGGTCGTAGTGCAGCGACGGCGGGCACTGGAACAGGACGCACCCGAGCTTGTCCCCGAGGAGCCTCGCGAGCTCGAGGAACGTCCGAACGTCTCCATCGGTGTCGGCGAGTCGCTTGAAGTGCGTGATCCGCTGGTTCGCCTTGAGGGTGAACGTGAAGCCGTCCGCCGCCTGCTCGCGCCAAGCGGTGAGCGACTTCTCGGAGGGGAAGCGACGGAAGGTGTAATTGATCTCGACCGACGACAGCTGCTGCGAGTAGTACGTGAGCATCTCGCGGTTCTTCAGCCCCTCGGGATAGAAGACGCCGTGTTTCCAGCCGTCGAAGGAGAAGCCCGAGGTGCCCAGGTGGAGGGAGCCGGCCATCGCGTGCATCATGGCACGCGATGGCTGATCCGGAAGAGTCGCTGCGTATCGACACCGTGAAGGGACCGGTGTCGGCGAAGTACGCCCGGCCGAAGTCGCCGTTCGCGACCATCGTGGTCGCGCACGGCGCCGGCGCGGGGATGGACCACCCCTTCCTCGTCGGGTTCACGACCGCATGTCTGGACGAAGGGCTCGCGACGCTCAGGTTCAACTTCCCGTACATCGAGAGCGGACGTCGCTCGCCGGACCCCGAGGCCGTCCTCCGTGATGCATGGCGTGCGGCCTTCGAGGCCGCCTGGGCCCGGCGGAAGAAGGAGCCCGTCTGGGTGAGCGGGAAGTCGCTCGGCGGCAGGATCGCCTCGATGTGTGCGGCCGACGCCGAGATCCGCCCCGCCGGCCTCGTCTTCCTCGGCTATCCCCTGCACCCGCCCGGCAAGCCGGAACGGGTCCGCGACGAGCACCTGTACCGCATCGAGGTCCCGATGCTCTTCCTCCAGGGAACCTCGGACCCCTTCGCCTCCCCGGACCTCCTGCGCCGGGTCGTGAAGAAGCTCGGCGACCGCGCAACGCTCGTTCCCTTCGAGGGCGGAGGACACTCCTTCGAGGTGCGCGGCCGCAAGCGGGACCCCCGGGAGATCGGGGCGTCACTGGCTTCCCACGCCGCGGCGTTCATACGGGAACACACCTGATGCCTCGCAAGAACCGCCGGAACCCCGAGTTCTTCCAGCCGCAGGAGGCGCCCCGGCCACGGTCCGCCGCGCCCGAGTGGGCGGAGATCTCCGGCTACGACGTCCGGCACGTCGGCGGCGAGAAGGAGTACCGATGTCCCGGCTGCGATCACGTCGTGCGAGCCGGCATCTGGCACCTCGTCGTGATCCCCGCGGACGCGCCCGAGGAGCGCCGCCACTGGCACACGGAATGCTGGCGGAAGGAGCTCCGGAGGATCGGGGCGTATCGCCCGCAGCCTCCCCAGTGATGTCGGTGCGCGGGATTAAGGTGTCGGAGATGGAGGCACCCGCGAGCACCGAGCGCTGCCCGCCGATCGTCGAGTCGAAGAGGCTGCCATGCGACGCATGCGGTGCCCCGATGGAGCCGGAGCACGCGCATTACCGCTGCGTGGCCTGCGGTTACATCCTTCCCTGCTGCGGCTGGTAGATCATCGAGCGGACGGCGTCATACAGCGCTAGCATCCGGGCGATGGGGCAAGGAGAGCCTGCCCGAGCTCGCATGTGGGAGGCCGGAGGCCGATGGTTCGCGCACGTCCTGGACGTGCCCGCCTACATCGAGGTGACCGGAACGAGCCGAGGGAGCTGCCTCGTCGAGCTACGCAAGGCGACCGGAGACGACGTCGACCTCATCATCGAAGTCATCCCGGCCGTGGTGGGGGTCGCAGAGGCCGCCGAGATCATGGGTTGGGACAAGCGCAGGGTGATCACGTACATCGATCGCGGCTCGTTCCCGGAGCCGATCGGCACGCTCGCGTCGGGACGGATCTGGATCCGAGAAGACGTCGAGGACTACGCCCATCACTGGCGAGCGGCCCATCCACTGGGGGCGAGGCAGCTGACGAAGACGCCCGTCCGGAAGGAACCGAAGCCGCCGAAGAAGCCGAAGCCAAGGCCGAAGCCAAGGAAGAGGCCAAGCAAGAAGCCAAGCAAGAAGCCAAGCAAGAAGCCAAGCAAGAAGAAGGTGTCCGCGCCCACGTGACCGGCCGCATCCTGTACCTGATCCGTCACGGTCAGTCGGACTTCGAGTGGGTCGGCGACTCCTGGGCGAGTGCCCGCGGAGAGCAGTGGGATCCCCCGCTGTCCGACAAGGGGCGGGAGCAGGCGAGCCTCCTCGCGCGCCGGCTCCACGTGATGGGCCTCGACCCGTTCGCCGTGTACTCGTCCCCGCTTCGGCGCGCGAGCGAGACCGCGGAGACCTTCGCGCGAGAGGCGGGCACCACGGTCTCCTTCGATGACGAGCTCGTGGAAGCGCACATCGGCGGTTGGGAGGGCAAGCCGTTCGAGGAGATCATCGAGTCGGATCCCGAGGTGATGCAGCACATCCGTCATCAGCGGGCGATCTGGCATCGTGCGCCGGATGCCGAAGGCGGAGATCGGTTCCGGGCTCGCGTCCATGACGCCGTCGAGGGGCTTCTGCGGAAGCACCCCGACGAGAACCTTCTGGTGTTCGCCCATGGAGGCGTGATCAACGCCTACGTCGGCGAGCTCCTCGCGCTCCGGCAGGAGATGTTCTTCCTCCCGGAGAACACGAGCCTGAACAGCATCGACGTCGAGGGCGAGACTCGCAACGTGCGGTTCCTGAACGACGTCTTGCACCTGACCGACCCGCACTTCTTCGAGTAACACCGCCCTATACTCGGACGCATCCGTCACCCGAACGCACACCCGATCAACGGAGGTCGAACGCCGTGTCCGTGAAGTTCCTTTCCGACGAGTGGGCGGAAGCGCTGAAGGCAGAGCTCAACCAGAGCGACGCGTTCCGTCAGGCCTCCGCGGGCCAGAAGGCAACGATCCAGCAAGTCATCAGCGGAGCCGAAGGCGAGACCCACTACTGGATCACGATCCACGACGGGACGATCGACCTGGGGACCGGTGACATCGAGGGCGAGGACGCCACCATCACCCAGAGCTACGACACCTCCGCGGCACTGGCGAAAGGCGAGCTCTCGCCGGTCACCGCCTTCATGACGGGCAAGCTGAAGGTCGCCGGCAATATGGGGATGATCCTCGGCCTCCAGGGCGCGCTCTCGCAGCTCCCCGCCGCGATGGCCAAGATCGACGTCGAGTACTAGTCGGCCGCGGGCTCGCGACCGCTCACGGAGAATCGCGATTGCGCTCGCGCGAGCAGGCTGCCCCCTCCGTCTTCGATCGACGCCTCGGCGAACGCGAGCGTCCGGCCGACCCTGATCGCCTTCCCGCGGCCGAAGAGACGTCCCGGTTTCGCTGGCGCGAGGTAATGGATGTCCAGGTCGGTGGTGACGTGGAGCCGCCCCGGCTCCATCGCGGAGCGGATCGAGAGGCCGCACGCGGTGTCCGCGAGGATCGCGAGCATCCCTCCATGGACGAGGCCCTGGAGGTTGACGTGAAGGTCGAGCACGTCCATCGCGACCGTCACCTCGCCGGCCGACGCTTCCACCACGTCCATCCCGGCCCAGGTGTGGAACGGCGAGGCAGCGAGGCGCTCTCGGAGCGTCCGCAGCAGGTCCTCGCCCTCCACCATCCTCCACGACCTCCGGTTCCGTAGTCTCCCATGGGGTTCGCACACACGCGTTTGACGGACCCTCCCGGTGCCCGGAGAATCCGTGCGGTCGGGCTCAAGGCCCGGAGAAACCAAACAAGGGGGGAAGCATGCCGAAGTGGCTTCGAACGCTCTTCGTGCCCCTGGCCGTGCTCGCGCTCGTCGCGGCGGCCTGTGGCGACGACACCGAACCGCCGGCAGGCGACGGCAGTGCGGCGCCGGAGTGCAACGCCGACATCAGCGTCGGTGTCGCGTACGACATCGGCGGCATCGGCGACAAGTCGTTCAACGACGCGGCGAACGCGGGACTCACGGCCGCGATCGACGAGGGACTCGTCTGCGAGGAGAACACGGATTCTCTCGAGCCCGACGCGACCGGTTCGAACCGGGACGACAACGTGATCGCGCTCGCCGACGCGGGACACGACCTCGTGATCGCCGTGGGATTCGCGTTCTCACCCGGCATCAACGAGAACGCCGGTGACTACACGGCCCAGTTCGCCATCATCGACGGCTACGCCACCTGTGGGACCGCCTGCGGCCTCGCCAACGACGGCCTCCTCAACGTGACGGACCTGACGTTCAAGGAACACGAGGGCTCGTTCCTGGTAGGCGCCGCGGCGGCGACCCAAGCCGTAAAGGAGAGCTGCGAGACGGTAGGCTTTCTCGGCGGTCAGACCGGTCCGCTGATCGAGAAGTTCCAGGCCGGCTACGAGGCCGGCGTCGCGTCCATCGACGACAGCATCGAGGTCCTCGTGCAGTACATCGGTGACGACGTGACCGCCTTCAACGACGCGGTGAAAGGTGAGGCACTGTCGACGGGCATGTACGACGACGGCGCCTGCATCATCTACCACGCCGCCGGCGCTTCGGGAGCCGGGCTCTTCAACGCGGCGGTCGCCGCGAACGAGCTCGCGATCGGCGTCGACTCAGACCAGTACCTGCTGGTCAGCGCGGAGCAGCAGCCACACATCATGACGTCGATGCTGAAGCGGGTCGACACGGCCGTACACGACGCGATCGAGCAGGCCGGTGAGGGCGCGCTCGAATCCGGCGCTCAGGTCTTCGGCATGGCCGAAGGTGGCGTCGACTACTCGAAGAGCAACACCGACCTGATGACCGACGACATCATCACCTTGCTCGACAGGCTGAAGCAGCAGATCATCGAGAACGCGATCACCGTCCCCGAGGCTCCGTAGGCTCGGAAACGGGATCGACCGGTGGCTGACGAACGAGGGGCGGGGCGCGAGAGCGCCCTGCCCCTCGTCGTGATGGAGCACATCACCAAGCGGTTCCCCGGCGTGGTGGCCAACGACGACGTCTCGCTCGAGCTGCGCCCCGGCGAGGTCCACGCGCTGATCGGGGAGAACGGCGCCGGGAAGTCCACGCTGATGCGGATCCTCTACGGCATGTACCCCGCGAGCGAGGGCCGGATCTTGCTGGGAGGGGACGAGGTCTCGATCACGTCCCCCCGCGTCGCGCTCCAGCATGGGATCGGGATGGTCCACCAACATTTCGTCCTGGTCGACCCGTTCACGGTCACGGAGAACGTGATCCTCGGTGACGAGGGCTCGGCGATCCTCGACATGGACACTGCGCACGAGAAGGTCACCGAGCTCGCGCAGACCTACGGGTTCCAGGTTCGCCCCAGCGCGTTGATCGAGGATCTGTCCGTCGGGGAAGAACAGCGGGTGGAGATCCTCAAGGCGCTCTACCGGGGGGTCGAGGTTCTCATCCTCGACGAGCCAACCGCGGTCCTGACGCCGCTAGAGGCGAAGGACCTCTTCTCGAACCTCCGCCGCCTGCGGGATGACGGGAAGGCGATCGTCTTCATCAGCCACAAGTTGGACGAGGTGCTGGCCATCGCGGACCGGATCACCGTCCTTCGTCGAGGCAAGGTCGTGGGTGAGACGACCCCGGCGGAAGCGTCCAAGGCCAAGCTCGCCGAGATGATGGTCGGACGCCCCGTGCTGTTCCGTCTCGAGAAGCCCGACGTGGAGATCGGCGAGCCGATCCTGGAGGTTGACGGTCTCTTGGGCGAAGGCAAGCTCAACGGGATCGGATTCCAGGTGCGGGCTCGCGAGATCCTCGGCGTGGCCGGAGTGGAGGGAAACGGACAGAAGGAGCTCGCCGAGGCTCTGATCGGTCTCAGGAAGCCCGCGGCCGGCACGGTCCGACTGGCAGGGACGACCATCACCGGCTGGCCTGTAGCCGATATCCGCAACGCTGGCGTGGCCTACATCCCCGAGGACCGTCACGAACAAGGACTCGTCCTCTCCATGACCCTGTGGGAGAACGCAGTCCTGGGACGCGAAGACGACCATCCATTCTCGGGGAGGACCGGATTCCTGTTCATCGAGCGGATCAAGGAGATGGCCAGGCGACTCGTGAAGTTGTTCGATGTCCGAACCCGATCGATCAACGTCGCCGCGAGCACCCTGTCGGGTGGGAACCAACAGAAGCTCGTGCTCGCTCGGGAGCTGGACACGAGCCCCAAGCTGCTCATCGCATCGCAGCCGACCCGCGGACTCGACGTCGGAGCCATCGAATTCGTTTGGCGACAGATCCTGGACCAGAAGAAGGAGGGACGTGGTGTCCTGCTGATCTCCGCCGAGCTCGACGAGATCTATGCCCTCTCGGATCGGATCGTGACGATCTACGAAGGGCGGATCACCGGCGAGTACGCGCCGGATGCGCTTCCTGAGGAGATCGGCGCCGGGATGCTCGGCGCCGGCGACACCGCCGAGGCCAGCTGATGTCGACGACAGACGCGACGCTGCCCGCTCCTCGCGCGCTGCCGCCATGGCTCGAGTCGGCCGTGGGCCAGGGCCTCGCGCTGCTCGCCGCGTTCGCGATCGCGATCGGCGCGGGCTCGCTGATCATCATCCTGTACGGCGAGAACCCACTCACCGTGTACAGCGCGATGCTCAGCTTCGCCTTCAAGGACGTGACGAGCATCGGGACCGTGCTCTCGATCGCGACACCGCTCATCTTCGCCGCGCTCGCGGTGTCGGTCTGCTTCAAAGGCGGATTGTTCAACATCGGGGTGGAAGGTCAGTTCCTGGTCGCCATGGTCACCGCGTCGTGGGCGGCACTCGCCTTCGACTTCCTGCCGGGTCTGCTCCATCTCACCGCGGTGCTCGTCTTCGCGTGCCTGGGAGGCATGGTCTACGCGGCCGTCCCGGGAGTCCTCAAGGTAACGACCGGGGCACACGAGGTCGTGACGACGATCATGATGAACGGCATCGCCATCAGCATCGTGGCGTACGCGCTCAACGGCCCTCTGAGGTTCACGAAGGCTCCGCCCGGTCAGAACGTCGACCTACGAACGGACATCTTCGAGCCCAGCGCCCTCGTACCGGACCTCGGGCACCTGTTCGGTGTCGGCAACTCTGCGAACCTGTCCTGGCTGTTCCCCATCGCGATCGTCGCCAGCGCGATCGTCTGGTTCCTGTTCCGGCGGATGCGCCTGGGCTACCAGGCCCGCGTGGTCGGATCCTCTGTAGGATCCGCCCGCGCGGGCGGGATCGCGATCGGCGGCGTGCAGATCAAGCTGTTTCTGATCTCCGGTGCGCTCGCGGGGCTGACCGGGATGCAGCAGGTGCTGGTTGAACGGGGCGCGCTCGTCCAGAACTACGAGGCGCAGCTCGGCTTCACGGGGATCGCCGTGGCGTTCCTCGGTCAGAACAACCCGATCGGGATCGTCTTCGCCGCGGTCCTCTGGGCGATCCTCTCCCGAGGGGAGACCGCGCTGCAGCTCGAAACCGACCTGCCGAGAGAGTTCGTGATCATCCTGCAGGGGATCCTGATCTTCTCCGTGGTCGTCGTGCATCAGGTCGCGAAGCGCAGGCTCGCAAGGCGCGAGCTCCAACGCGCCGGCGCTGAGGTCGGGCTCCGAGACACCGGGACACCAGAGGACGAGGCTCCGGGGGAGGGCTGATGGACCTCACCGACATCGGTGCCGCGATCCGGATCGCATTCACCTACTTCACGATCCTGTATCTCACGGGCCTGGGCGGACTGTTCAGCGAGCGCTCCGGGATCGTGAATATCGGGCTCGAGGGGCTCATGGTGATCGGGACCGTAACCGGCGCAGCAGGTGCGGCGATCTTCGCCGGTCCCGCCCCGGAAGGGTTGGGACTGGGGGCTGGAGGCGTGGTGCTCGGATTGCTGTTCGGCGCGCTCTGTGGCGCGCTCTTCGCGTCGGTCCACGCCGTCGCCACGATCAACTTCCGGGTCGATCACATCGTCTCCGGCGTCGTGATCAACCTCATGGCGATCGGGCTTGCGAGGTTCCTCTCGTTCGTGTTCTTCGAGCAGGCGACCCAATCGGATCCGGGCGGTCCGCATCTGTCACGGCTCGACATCCCGGGGCTTTCGGACATCCCGTGGGGACTGGGGAATGCCTTCCAGAATCTCTCGCCGGTCGTGCTCTTCGCTGCCGTGCTCGTCTTCCCCGTGACGTTCGCGCTCTACCGCACCCGATGGGGTCTCCGTCTCCGGTCCGCCGGCGAGAACCCGGAGGCCACGCGATCCCTCGGGGTCGCCGTGGCGCCGCTCCAGTGGCAGGGCGTCTTGCTCTCCGGCGCACTGGCCGGCATGTCAGGCGCGTTCCTCGCGGTGGAGGTTGTCTTCAACTGGCGGGAAGGGCAGACACTGGGGCTCGGCTTCATCGCCCTCGCTGCTCTGATCCTGTCGAACTGGGATCCCCGACGGCTGTTGGTGGTCGCGTTCCTCTTCGGGTTCGCGCAGGCGATCCCGCTTCGGCTGGACGACGCGCCGTTGATCCGCCTGCTGCCGCCGCAGTTCATCAACATGATCCCCTACGTCGTGACCATCGTGGCGATCGCGGGATTCGTGGCGAAGGTACGTCCACCGGCTGCGGCGGGACGAGCGTACGAGGGCGCGGGCGGCACTTAGCCGACCGGCGGCTCTACGTGCCGTGGAGCCGATCGCCGAAGTCTCCGAGCCCCGGCAGGATGAAGCCGACGTCGTTCAACTCCCGGTCGAGCGCGCCGGCGACGATCGGCACGTCGGGATGATCGGCTTCGAGCTTCGCGACGCCTTCGGGCGCCGCCACGATGCACACGAACGAGATCGACGTCGGCGTGGCATGCGCCTTGACGTGCGCGATCGCGGCGCTCCCGGACCCGCCGGTCGCAAGCATCGGGTCGAGCACGAGGGCTCGCCTCCCGCTCATCGGGGGAAGCTTCGCGTAGTAGTCGCGGGGTTCCAGCGTCTCCTCGTCCCGCTCGAGGCCCAGATAGCCGACCACGGTATCGGGGTAGAGGTCCGTGACCGCGTCGAGCAACCCGAGTCCGGCCCGAAGGACGGGGATCGCCACCAACGGCTCCGCGAGCCGAGTGGCCTTCGTCTCCTCCATCGGCGTGTCGATGGTGACGTGCTCGCTGAGGAGATCACGGGTGGCCTCGATCACGAGCAGCCATCCCAGTCGACGAGTGAGGGTTCGGAACTCGGCCGGGTTCGTCCCTCGCTCTCGAAGCCGGGATAGGAGGTCGTGGGCGAGCGGATGGTCGAGCACCGTGATCGACATGGAGCGAATCCTAGTCCTGCGGACGGGAGCGTGAGCCTGTTGACACCGGCGCCGCTCGGCGGTCACGATGGGCGCCGCATGCAGCGATTCTGTGGTGACTGGTTCTTCTACTTCGGGCGTAGCCTGGCGTAGTCACCTGTCGCCGAGAGAGCACAGGGGCCCCGGGCGGAAGACCCGGGGCCGTTTCGTTCCCGGGGCCGTCCCGGCGCCGGAGGAGGTCGCGGATGGTCGTCGTGATGAAGCAGGACGCGACGGAGGCGGACATCGAAGCCGTTTCCGAGCGGGTGCGTGGCGCCGGTGGTGAGGCGTTCGTCTCACGCGGCGCCGTGCACTCCATCGTCGGCCTCGTCGGCGACACGGATCGCTTCCAGGCGATCGACTGGAAGCAGATGCACGGCGTCGATCACGTCATCCGGATCGGCAAGCCCTACAAGATGGTCGCGCGTGACCTCCATCCCGAGACGACCACGGTCAAGGTGGGGACGACCCCGGTGGGAAGGGGGACGTTCACGCTGATCGCCGGGCCGTGCGCGGTCGAGAACGCGGAACAGACGATGGCCGCCGTGGAGGCGTCGAAGGCGGCCGGCGCCACCATCGTGCGGGGCGATGTCTACAAGCCGAGAACATCGCCGTACTCGTTCCAGGGGCTCGGGGAAGAGGGTCTCGAGATCCTGAAGGACGTCAGGCGACGGACCGGCCTGCCGTTCGTGGTGGAGGTCGTCGATCTGAACCAGGTCGAGCACGTCGCCGAGGTGGCCGACTGCATCAGGATCGGCACGCGGAACGCGCAGAACTTCGAGCTCCTCAAGGAGGTCGGGCTGTCGAACAAGCCGGTGATGTTGAAACGCGGTCTCGCGATGACGATCGACGAATGGTTGCAAGCGGCCGAGTACGTCGCCCAACGAGGGAACTCGGAGATCATCCTGTGCGAACGAGGGATCCGCACGTTCGAGCCGGCGACGCGCAACACGCTCGATCTCGCGGGCATGGCGGTGGCCCAGTACGAATCCCATCTACCGGTCATCGTCGATCCTTCGCACGCGGTGGGGAAACGGCACCTCGTGGCCCCGATGGCGAAGGCGGCCGTCGCCGCCGGGGCGGACGGGGTGATGGTGGACGTCCACCCGAATCCGGAGGAGGCGATGGTGGACGGGGCCCAGGCGCTCCTGCCCCACGAGGTGGTGGAGCTCGGCGAGCAATTGGCGGCGATCGCGGCGGCCGTTGGCCGACCCATGAACCGCTAGGGAGCGTCCGCTCCGGTCACGAGGCGGGGAGCCGGGCGGGGATCGCCGCGTCGCCGGCTCGCCGACCTCAGTAGCGCTTCCGACTTGCCGCAAGGGCCGCACTCGCCGCGTCGAGCATGACCCCCAGGCCCACCGACGTCACGACGACCACCAGCCCCGCGTCCGCGCTCTTCGCGATCGTGAATGCCATGGTCGCGAACGGAAGGAAGATGAGGCCCAGGAGCGGGAAGATCCACGTCGTGAAGACCGTTTCGAACGCGCCGGTCCCGAGCCAGATCACGAGGACGATGATCCTGCCGAGCACCGCGAAGCTCGATCCGAGCACTCCGTCTCCCTCCCTCATCGATGCGCTTTGGTGTTCCGAACCGCCGGCGAACGCGGCGGTCCCGCCGGCGTGACACCCGAGAGCGCCGTTCAGCCGGACACAGACACGTTCGGCGTCAGCTCCACTATGTCGCACTTCCCGCGCCACCGAGCGAGCGACTCGTCGGGCGGCCCGACCCGGCTTCGGCGCCGGTCCACGAGCATCTTCGCGGCCGTCTCCCACTCCGGTCCCTCCAGCAGACGCTGCGCAGCCGTGAACTCCTGCAGTGAGGTATCGCGGAGTTTCCGCCGGGTCACCACCACGAGCTCCTGCGCGTCCGGGACGCCCGGCACGGTTTGCTCATGCGCCTCCGGATCGTGGCAGGAAAGGAGGTAGATCTTCCCGTCCTTGAACGCGAACCACACCGGCGCCATCCGCTTGTCGCCGTTCACACGCGTCCCGACCCAGATGACGTCGGACTTCCGCAGGCCTTCCTCGGTCTCCTTCGGGAGCTTCAGCGCGGCCGCTTGCACGTACACGGGGAACTCGATCTCCCCGATGATCTCGCCTTCGAGGATGAACGACGCGACGTACGTGCCCGTTTCTTCGAGCACCGCGTCGTCGATGCGGTCGAGCTCGACCGTGAGGTCCATCGCGCCCTTCATCCGCCGCACCTGCGGGCCCCAGCGGTAGAGCGTGCGACCGGACGGGCCCACCAACCTGATCTCCTCGGAGACGAAACCGGTCGGCACCTTCCACGCTCTGAAGATCACGAACGCCAGCGCGGGACCGGGCTGACCGACGAGGTAGATGCCGTCAGGCGCCGTCTCCTGATACGCGTCCCAGACCCGCTCGTCGACGACGGCCGCCGAGATCAGCTCACCGATGGTCATCGTCGGGCGATGATAGCCGACGGCTCGAGGACTCCCGCGCGCCCTTAGACGGTGCGCGCGAGCCAGAGGCGAGGCTCATCCAGCTCCGGGAGCGACGGCATCGCGTCCGCCGATTCCCACATCCGAGCGAGCGTGAGCTCGTCGGTCTGCTCCACGACGACCTCGCAGAACGCCCGCCCGCGTCGGTACTGCTCGCGCTTCATGTCGACGCCGAGCAAGCGTTCGAACACGGGGTCGCCGTGCTCGCCTTCGCGGTACCGCTTCATCGCCTCTTCGATCCGGGGGTAGGTACCGAGCAGCTCCGCACCCAGCGCCTGCATCACGTGATCGCCGTAGCCCTCCGCGGCCGCCATGAACGCCTGGATCCTCCCGAGCTTCAAGCGCTGCTCGTCGTCGAGGTCCGCCCAGAAGAGGCCCTGTTCGGACTCGGCGAGCTGCTGGAGTGCCTGGGGATCCGTGGGATCGAGTGTGGCGAATCGGCTCTGCATGGCTTCGACGTCGAGCTTGAGCGTCGAGAGGTAGTCGTCGAGGAGATCCTGGAAGCGATCGCGAGCCCATCCCTGGGCGAACTCGAAACGATGGGTCACCTCGTGGAGGGCGACGAGCGTTCGGAACTCCCTGGGATCGAGCGACCAGTCGCGCTCGAGCGCCACGAGGTTGGGGACGACGAACAGGAGCTGGCCGGGTCCGGACCTCGGCAGCGCGATGTCGTATTGGCCCAGCACCCGCTGGGCCAGCATCCCGAGGACCTGACCCACCTGCGTGCCGAGCAGGAGCGGGGAGAGCTGACGCAAGAACCCCGAGAGCTGCGCCATCTCCGGAGGGAGCTGATCCCCGGCGCTGCGCTCGATCGCATCCGTCAGGCGCCTCGCCGCCGGTTCGAGGAGGTTCTTCAAGCTCTCCGCGTTGGCGTTCACCCAGCCGGCGCGGCGGACGGCGTGCACCTGCGCGACGTCTCTCGGCGCCGCCATCCCGGTGAATCTCCCCACGTGGAGCTCCGCGACGCGGACGGCCTCCTCCAGCATCCGGAGGTCGCCCTCGGAGGGCTCCAGGTCCGGTCCGGCCTCGACCGCGTTCGCGACGCCGACCTGACGGGCGAGCTCCCAGTTCACCGGACCACTCGAGGCGGACATCACGCGTTGCAGCTCGCGGAACAAGGGAGCGTCCTTGAACGCCTCGGGATCACCTGGGTCGAAGCCGAACCCTCCACTCACCCGTCCATCGTACGCGGGCCCTCCCGATACGATGTCCGCCGTGTCTCAGGCTGTCCTGGTTCGCATCTCGGCCGAGCCGCTCTCCGTCGACGAGGCGCTGGGCTTCGTCGGTGACCCCGCGGCGGGGGGGACGTGCGTGTTCGTCGGCACGGTCCGCGACCACTCGAATGCGGGAGACGTGACTGGCCTGCACTACGAGGCATGGGACGACCTCGCGACCCAGCGCCTCGGAGAGATCGCTGCCGAGATGCTCGGTGGGTGGCCGCTCCGGAAGGTCGCGATTCTGCATCGGACCGGGGACCTGGGGATCGGCGAGGCCTCGGTCGTCGTCGCGTGCTCGGCGCCGCACCGAGCCGAGGCGTTCGAGGCCTGCCGGCACGGGATCGAGCGACTCAAGGAAGACGTCCCGATCTGGAAGAAGGAGGGCCTCGCCTCCGGCGAGGCGCAGTGGGTCATGGGGAGCTAGTTGGGCCGCGACCTCGCGATCGACCTCGGCAGCGCCAACACCCTCGTGTACCGACAGGGGGACGGCATCGTCTTCGACGAACCCACCGTCGTCGCGCTCCACGGCAACGGCGAGGTGGTCGCGATGGGGGAAGAGGCATGGCAGATGCTCGGAGGCGAGTCCGGCAACGTGCTCGCCGTCCGCCCCCTCCGCGAAGGGACGATGACCGAGTTCGATGTGACGCAACGGATGCTGGCGATCGTGTTCCGCCGCGTCGGCGTCACGCGATTCCCGAAGCCGAGGGTGCTCGTCTGCGTTCCCCCCTCCGCCTCCGCCGTCGAGCGCAGGGCCGTCGAGCGAGCCATCCGCTTCGCCGGCGGACGGCAGGTGGTCCCCGTCGAGGAGCCGCTCGCCGCCGCGGTCGGTGCGAACCTGCCCGTGCACGAACCGCTCGGCAACCTCATCGTCGATATCGGGGGCGGTCGTTCGGAGATGGCGGTCGTCTCGATGGGCGGCGTCGTGTCCGGCCGCTCCGCGAACCTGGGCGGTTTCCATCTCGACGCGGCCGTGCAAGAGCACATCCGGGTGACGTACGGGGTGTCGATCGGCGAGAAGTCGGCCGAAGAGCTGAAGGTCGCGATCGGTTCCGCCTTCCCCTCGCCGACCGGGCGGGCGGCCATGGTGATCGGCCGGGAGCTCTCGACCGGGAACACCGTCGAGGTCAAGGTGGACGAGGACGAGATCAGGCAGGCGATGGCTCCCACCGTCAAGGCGATCGTCGGTGAGGTCCGGATGACCCTCGCAGAAGCGCCGCCGGAGCTGACCCACGACGTGCTGGAGACCGGGATGTTCCTCACGGGAGGGGGAAGCCTCCTCAAGGGCCTGGACATGCTGCTGGCTCAGGAGTGCGAGGTTCCGGTCCACGTGGTCGAGCGGCCGCTCGAGACCGTGGTCAGCGGCGCGGGACGGATGCTCGAGCACCTCGACGATTATCGGAATTCGTTCCAGCTCCTCAGGCGGGGATAGACGTGACGTTCTCGATCGCGGCGGCAGACCCGGAAGCGGGGGACTGGGGCGTGGCGGTCGCCTCGAAGTTCCCCTGCGTCGGTGCCGTGGTGCCCTGGGCGAGGGCCGGCGTGGGCGCGGTGGCGACACAGTCGTGGGCGAACACGGCGTTCGGTCCCGACGGCCTCCGGTTGATGGCCGAAGGGGTCGCGGCGGATGAGGCCCTGCGCCGAGTGCTCAACGAGGACGAGGGGAGCGAGGACCGGCAGGTCGGATTCGTGGACGCCGCCGGTCGCGCCGCCACGTTCACGGGCTCGAAGTGCATGGCGTGGGCCGGCGGGGCGACCGGAGGCAGCTTCGCGGTGCAGGGGAACATCCTGGCCGGCGAGGACGTGGTCGCGGAGATGGGGCGAGCGTTCTCGGCCACCGAGGGCGACCTGTGCGACCGGCTCCTTGCGGCGCTGCTCGCGGGTGACGCCGCCGGTGGGGACCGCCGCGGGCGGCAGTCCGCCGCTCTGCTCGTGGTCCGCGAAGGTGGGGGCTACGATGGGCGGAAC
Source organism: uncultured Actinomycetota bacterium (assembly GCA_963750945.1). GTDB lineage: Bacteria > Actinomycetota > UBA4738 > UBA4738 > HRBIN12 > JAJNBA01. Next base: position 525,885 of record CAVVSH010000015.1, read on the forward strand.
GATCGATACATCGACCTTCGAGTGGACGACCATGCGGACGCGCCCCGCGAGCTCGCCCGGATCTTCGAGGTCTGGGACACCTCCATGCTGATCCGGAACGACCCCTTGTTGCCTGCCGCACCGGACCTGGTCACCGATCTGCAGCGGCGCTTGTCGGCACTGGGGCGATATGCAGGCGAGCCGACCGGCACGTACGACGAGCCGACCCGGAAGGCCCTGGCGGAGTGGGCCGGGGAGTACAACCTGGAGGGCCGTCTGCGCGATGACGACCAGATCTCGAACCAGCTGGTCGTCGAGATCCGCGACGTCACGCCGGAGATCCCCCCGCCCTAGGTCGGAGAGGTGGCCGCCTTCTCCAGGAGGCCGATGAGGGTCGAGCCCGCCAGGTAGAGAGCGAACGCGAGCATGGCGGCTCCGACCGCCACCGCCACGACGAGGCCCAGGCTTCCGATGATCCGGTCGTGCCAGGACAGGTGATCACGGGTGATCGAGAGTCGCTCGAAGTTGGTGGGGGGTGGGGGCGGCCCCTGCTTCGCAGGGGCCGCCCCCACCCACGCCTCCGGGCCCTCCTCGACGACGGGGAGGTTCGCCGTCAGGCGATACACCCCGATGCCCACTCCCACCGAGATGGCGATGATCAGCACGTAGCCCACGGCTCGACCTCCCGTATCGAGCGTACCGCTGCATCCCTGCCGTGGCGACGACCGGGTCTCGAGTGGTCCGCGGCTACCATCGACCGATGCGGCGACGCCTGCGGTTCGGCGGCTACGTGCTCCTCGTCGTGGTCGCGTTCGTCGCCGGGTGGGTTCCTCTTCCGTACTTCTCGTTCGGCCCCGGACCGGCGCGGGAGGTCGTGCCGCTGATCCACGTGGAAGGCGCGCCGACCTATGGGTCGTCTGGGCACCTGGTGATGACGACGATCCGGTTCACACAGGTGACCGCGCTCGGCGCCTTCGTCGCGTGGCTCGATCCCGAGCGTGCGGTCGTGGACGAGGAGGCGGTGTACCCACCCGGGCTCTCGCCGTCGGAAGAGAAGGAGCGGGCGACATCCCAGATGGACCAGAGCAAGATCGACGCCGCCGCGGTCGTCCTCTCCGAGGTCACCGACTACCCGCGCGAGCACGGACCAGGGGCCCTCGTGGAGTTCGTGGGCGAGGGCTGCCCGGCGGAGGGTCGCTTGTTCCCCGGAGACTTGATCGTGCGGATCGACGGTCAACCTGTCGGATCGAGGGGCGTTGCGTCCCGCCTGATCGACGCGGTCCCCGCCGGGGACCCGATCCGGTTCCGCGTCGAGGCCGACGGCGAGTCACACGACGTGGGTGTGACCCGAGGACGTTGCCCCGGTGTGGAGGAGCCGGTGATCGGCATCTTCCTCGTCGAGCCGTTCCCGTTCGAGATCACGATCGAGAGCGGCGACGTGGGCGGGCCGTCCGCCGGGCTCATGTGGGCCGTCGGTCTCTACGACCTCCTCACGCCGGGCGATCTCACGGACGGCCGAACGATCGCAGGGACGGGCTCGATCGACCTCGAGGGCAACGTGGGGCCGATCGGAGGGATCCTCGACAAGGTGGTGGCCGCGCGCGAAGCGGGCGCCGACGTCATGCTGGTCCCGCGAGACAACTTCGCGGAGGTCAGAGGCGCCGACGCCGGCGATGTGACGCTGATCTCGGTGTCGTCGCTCGACGAGGCCATCGAAGCTCTCTCCCCATCGGAACCGGCGACCTGAGCTAGGCTGCACGCGATGTCCACGACGGTCCGGCTTCCTTCGTACGCGCGGCGCCGCTGGCCCATGGTGCTGATCGCTGTACTCGTGGTGGGGTTCATCCTCCTCTCGTTCCTCTCGAACTTCTACGTGGACATCCTCTGGTACCGGGAGGTCGGCCTCTCCCAGGTCTTCTGGACCCGCATCTGGGCGCAGGCGGGGCTCGCGGCCGCCTTCTTCATCACCTTCTTCGCGCTCCTCCTGGTCAACCTCTACGTGACGCGCCGATTGGCCCCGAAGATCGTTGCCCTGACGCCCGAGCAAGAGATCGTCGAACGCTTCCGGGAGAACATCGAGCCGTACCTCCGGTGGGCACTTCCGCTCGGCGCCGCCGTCCTGGCGCTCTTCGTCGGCCTCGCCGCGTCGGGACACTGGCAGGAGTTCCTGCTCTGGCGTTCGTCCGGCGGGGTCGCATTCGGCGACCCGGAGGCGGTCTTCGGCCGGGATCCCGCCTTCTACGTCTTCACCCTTCCGTGGCTGAAGTACCTCCAGGGCTGGTTGTTCGGAGCACTGGTGGGGGTCACGTTGATCGCGGGGATCGGTCACTTCCTCCAGGGAGGGATCCGGCCGCAGGCGGTGGGCCTGAGCGACAAGGTGGATCCTCAGGTGCGAGCTCACCTCTCCGTGCTGCTCGGGCTCGTGCTCCTGGCGAAGGCTTGGGGGTACTGGCTCGGGCGCTTCGACCTCCTGATGTCGGAGCGGGGCGTGGTGAACGGAGCCTCGTACACAGACATCAACGCGCAGCTGCCGGCGCTCACGTTCCTCGCGATCGTGGCCGTGATCTGCGCCGTGCTCTTCTTCATCAATGCGCGGTACCGGGTCTGGAGCCTGCCGATCATCGCCGTCGGGCTGCTTCTGCTGGTATCGATCCTCCTCGGGACGGCCTATCCCGCCTTCGTGCAGCAGTTCCGCGTGAACCCCAACGAGCAGCAGCGTGAAAGCCTGTACATCGAACGGAACATCGCCGGCACCCGACGGGCGTTCGCGCTGGACGAGATCCGGCTCGAAGAGAGACCGTTCGAGAGCCGTGTCTCGGCCGAAGACATCGAGGCCAACGAGACGACCGTGAGCAACATCCGCCTCTGGCGGCCGGCGGTCCTGAAGGAGAACTTCCAGTCCGTGCAGCGGATCCGCCAGTACTACGAGCTCGAGGACGTCGACGTCGATCGATATGACATGAGCGACGGGCAACGCCGGGTGCTCATGGTCTCCGGCCGCGAGGTGAGCCAGGAGGGGATCAGCGCCGACGCCCAGACCTGGCAGAACCGTCACCTCGTGTACACGCACGGGTTCGGTGCGGTGGCGGCGCAGGTGAACTCCATCACGGCCGACGGGGCTCCCGTGCTGACGCTCGAGGACATCCCGCCCGAGGGTGAGCCGGCGACTGAGCAGCCGCGCATCTACTACGGCGAAGTGCACGATCCCGGCGACGCGGGGTTCGTCGTCGTGAACTCACTGACCGACGAGCTGGACTTCGAGGGAGCAGCGGGCGAGACCGTGTTCACCTACGACGGGGAGGGAGGGATCGAGCTGGGCGGTCTCTTCCGGCGAGCGCTGTTCGCGTGGCGCTTCCGGGACACGAACCTCCTGATCTCGGGCCAGCTCCAGGCCGAGAGCCGGATCCTGATCAACCGGAGCATCGCGGAGCGTGCTGCCGAGCCCCTCCCGTTCCTGACGTTCGACGCCGACCCTTATCTTGCCGTGACGAGCGAGGGCTACGTCTGGATATGGGACGCCTACACGACCTCCGACGGCTATCCCTATTCCCAGTCGCTCGACATGGCGGAGGCGACGGCCGGACTCCTCGGGTCGCAAGAGGTGAATTACCTGAGGAACTCTGTGAAGGCCGTGGTGGACGCGTACGACGGCAGCGTCACGTACTACGCCGACCTGGACGAGCCCATGATGCAGGTCTGGGATCGGGCGTTCCCGGGAGTCTTCACGCCGAGGGACCAGGCGCCCGCGGAGCTCCAGAGGCATTTCCGGTATCCGGAGAACCTCTTCCAGGCGCAGGCGTTCCACTTCGCGAACTACCACGTGCAGGATCCCGCCGGGTTCTACCGGAAGCAGGACTTCTGGGAGATCCCCGCCGATCCGACGCTTCAGCCCGTCGGGAGCACGGATGTGTCCGCACCGTCTGCTGATGCATCGGGCAGGAAGCTCCTGCCGAGCTACCAGTTGATGAAGCTGCCGGGTGATGCGGAGGAGCGCTTCCACCTGGTGATCCCTTTCCAGCCGGAGAACCGGTTGAACATGGTGGGGTGGATGGCCGTGAACTCCGATCCCGAGGACTACGGAGAGCTGGTTGCCTTCACATTCCCGTCGGGACAAGACGTCGATGGGCCCGGCCTGATCTTCTCGCGTATCAACTCCGATCAGGAATTCTCCGCGGCCAGGACTCTCCTGGGCTCGGGCGGCTCCGAGGTGCAGTTCGGCGATCTCCTGACGATCCCGATCGAGGATTCGATCCTGTACGTGCTGCCGATGTACGTCCGTGCCGATCAGGAAGCGGCGGTCCCCGAGCTGAAGCTCGTGATGGTCGTGAACGGGTCGAGCGTCTCCGTGGCCCCATCGCTCCCCGAGGCGATCGAGGAAGCCACCGGCGCGGCGACCGGAGGCGAGCCCGGAGGCGAGCCGCCGCCTGACGGCGGCACCGGCACCGTCGACGAGCAGGTCGAGCAGCTGCTCACACAGGCGGTGGAGCACTTCGTCGCGGCGGAGGCAGCGCTGCGGAACGGCGATCTGGCCACCTACCAATCGGAGCTCGAGCAAGCGCAGGGACTGGTCGAGCGCGCGAACGATCTCGTGGCCGGATCCTCGGGGGAGCCCACGCCCTCGCCTTCCGCGAGCCCCTAGTCCGTCAAGCGGAATCCCGGATCTGCGTCGAGCTCCGCGGTGTCCATCTGGGCCTTCTGCAGGTGCCCCGAGTAGTCCCAGTTCATCGCCTGCCAGCGCGTGAACTGGTCCAGGACCCACAGCCCCGACTGCCGGCTCCCGTTGCCGGAGCGACCGTTGCCGCCGAACGGCAGGTGCGCCTCCGCGCCCGACGTCGAGTTGTTCACGCTCACCATCCCCGCGGAGATCCGGTCGCGGAAGTGGAAGACGCTGAGCGGGTCGTTCGTGTAGATGCTGCTCGACAACCCGTAACCGTGCGCGTTGGCGAGCTCGATCGCCTGATCGAACGTGTCGAACGAGGCGACGCCGACGAGGGGCCCGAACGTCTCCACCCGATAGAGATCGTCGTCGAGCGTGATCCCGTCGACGATCACCGGGTGGTAGTACAGGCCGGCCTCCGGGTCGCCGACGAAGCCCGTGCGCGGTTCCGCGGTCGTGATCCGGCCGATCCCGTCCGATCCGGAGACGGTGTGGTGGGGTCGGATCAGCTCCAGCCAGTGTTCGAAACGTTCGCAGAAACGGGCGGAGATCATCGGCCCGTAGAGAACGTCTTGGGTCGGATCGCCGATCGGCGCGTCCGTCACGGCCTTCGAGAATCGCGCCATGAAGTCGTCGTGGACATCGTGATGCACGATCGCCGTGCCGAGCGATGTGCAGCGCTGACCGGCAGTGCCGAAACCGCTGAAGAGCGCGCCTTCAACGGCGAGGTCGAGATCGGCGTCCGCCATGACGACGAGCGGGTTCTTCCCTCCGAGCTCCAGGCAGGGCGACTGCAGATGTCGTCCGCAGAGTTCGCCGATCCGTCGACCCACCTCGGAGGAGCCGGTGAACCCCACCTTGTCGAGCACCTCTTCGTCGAGGGCGCGTTCGATGCCTTGGAAGGTCGAGCTCCCATCCGCGAGCACGAGCTGGAACACGCCCGTCGGGATCCCCGAGTGCAGGATCAACTGGGCGAATGCCTCGGCGGTGGCGGGGGTGTACTCGGCCGGCTTCCACACGATCGTGTTCCCGCAGACGAGGGCGGGCACGATGTACCAGGAAGGGACCGCGACCGGGAAGTTCCCGGCGGTGACGATCGCGGCGGCCCCCACGGGCCTGCGGAACGTGAAGAGCTGCTTGTCGGGCATCTCGGACGGCACCGTTTGGCCGTAGAGGCGTCGGCCCTCGCCCAGGAAGAAGTTGCAGGTGTCGACGACCTCTTGGACCTCGCCGCGTGATTCCTTGATCGGCTTGCCGATCTCACGAGTGATGAGCTGTGAGAGCGCCTCGAAGTTCTGTTCGACGAGCCGCCCGAGCTGCTGGATCGCTCGGCCCCGCACGGGCGCGGGGACCGATGCCCAGCCGGGCTGGGCAGCTTTGGCCCGGCGGCATGACTCGAGGAACGTGCCCGCGTCCCCGAGCCTCGCCTCCGCCACCGTCTCCTCGAGACGGGCGGGGTTCGGGATCGTCAGGGTCCCTCCGGGTGCACCCTCCACCGGGCGGCCGTCGAGGAGGGATGTCACGGTTCGTCTCGCGCTCATCCTCACGATCGATGCTACCGGACGGTCCGCGGCGGGTAGTGTTTGCGCGTGGAGGCGCCGGGTATGGGCCCGGGCGACGAAAGGTGATGACATGGCATACGTGATCGCGGAACCCTGCATCGACGTCAAGGACAAGGCCTGCGTGGACGAGTGTCCGGTCGACTGCATCTACGAGGGGCCCCGGATGCTCTACATCCATCCCGACGAGTGCGTGGACTGCGACGCGTGCGTGCCCGTCTGCCCCGTGACCGCGATCTTCCCCGAGGACGATCTCCCGGGTGAGTGGAAGCAGTTCACCAAGGTGAACGCGGAGTGGTTCGAGACCACCGGGCTCGGCTCGCCCGGCGGCGCCGCCCAGGCCGGGCCGCAAGCCAAGGATCATCCAGTCGTCGAGGCATGGGAAGCCGTCTAGTCACACGCACGGAGCGCCGCCGCATCCTCTCCCGGTCCTCCCCGTAGGGGAGGATGGGCGCCGGATGCGCCTCCCACGGGACTCCGAGATCACGCTGGCCCGTCGCCTGATCCTCGTGGTCGGCCTCGCGTATCTGGCAGCCCAGCTGCTCGCGTTCTCGCTCGATCGGCCGCCGAGCTGGGACGAGGCGATCTACCTGTCGCAGGTGGCGCCGGGGGCCGAGCCGTTGCCGTTCGTCCCCTCCCGTGCGCGAGGCATCACGTTCCTGGCGCTCCCCGTCCTCCAGCTCGGGGGCTCCCTCTCGCAGCTTCGGCTGTTCCTCGCGGTCACCTCCGCCGCTGCCCTCGTCGGTGCCTTCCGCATGTGGGTCCCGGTCGCCGGCTACGGTGCGACGGCCGCCGCGCTCCTCTTCGCCGGCGCCTGGCCCGTCCTCTTCTACGGGTCGGAGCTCATGCCGAACCTCTGGATGGCGCTGACCGGAGTGGCCGCGACCGCGGTCCTCGCCCGCCGGTTCGCGGGTCATGAGGGCCGCCATGACGAGTTGATCGCCGGCGGACTCGTGGCGGTCGCGGCTCTGATCCGCCCACTCGACGCCGTGGTCCTGACGGCGGCCCTCATCCTGCTGCCGGTCGCCGTGCGGCGCGCGACGGTCTCCTGGACCGTCCATCTCGCCCTGGGACTTCTCGCCGGGTGGGCGCCCTGGCTGGTGGAGATGACCGCACGGTTCGGGTCACCCTGGGAGGCGCTCGCCGCGGCCGCTCGCACCGGTCACGCGGGACGGTTGTCTCTCATCGAGAACGCGCGTCAGTACCTCGCGCTCAGCGACGGACCGTCGATCGGTCCGGTCGCACATCCCGACGTCCCCTTCTCCGGGCTCCTGTGGTTCATTGGGTTCGGGATCCTCGTGGTACTCGGGATTCGGACCTCGAGCCGGCGAGGACTCCTGCCCTCCGTCGTGGTCGCGACGGCCACGGGCCTCGCCCTCGCGACGGAGTACGTCGCGCTGACCGACGCGCAGGCCCCCAGGTTCCTGTTACCCGCGCTGGCGCTCCTCACGATCCCCGCTGGCTTCGGCCTGGCCACCATCGTCGCCGACGATCGGGCACGTCATGGATCTGAGCCCGTGCCGTTCGGCGGGCGGGCAGCGGCCTCGATCCTCGTCATCGCCTGGGCGGTCGTTCAGGTCGGGATCGCGGTGAGGGTCGAGGCCGATGTGGCGGACCAACGTGCATCCGCGCAACGAGCCGGACTGGAAGTCCGCAGGCTGGCGTCCGGCGAACCGTGTCAGCTGTACAGCGAGGGAAGCTTTCCCATCGTCGGGTTCACGGCCGGTTGCCGCGCGGCCCCGCCCGGGAAGGTCCTCGAAGGATGGTCGCGTCGGTCGGAGCGCCTCGAACGCGACGGCGTTCGAGCGTTCCTGGTGCTCCATCGGACGAAGGCGGTCACCCCGCCCCAAGGCACCGACCTCCTGGCACAAGTTCCCTCGGAGAGTGAGCTCACGTGGTTCATCTACGGCCACTCCTGATCCCCATCTGTCATCTCGGGCGCTCCTCGCTATCCTTGTTCTGCGGGGTGGAGCAGTCCGGTAGCTCGCTGGGCTCATAACCCAGAGGTCGCAGGTTCAAATCCTGCCCCCGCGACGTGATCTACCAGCAGCGATGAAAGAGGCCGGCGCAGCCGGCCTCTTTCTCATTCCCCGGCATTTCCCCATCAGCCCGATCGCTGGGCGGCCTAACGATCTAGGCCGCATCGCGGGCCGCCGCGTCGCTGTCGTGGCTGTACTGGTCGGCGGTGGGACCCGATCGCGCCCGGTCCCACGAGTCCCGCTCGCGGCGGTCGTACCGAAGCGCTGGACGCATGGCCGAGGGTGCGCTCACCACGTCCAACCGTCCGCTGCCTGGACACTCTCGCGCATCTCATCCATGTCTACCTCGTCCGCCTCGGACAGCCGCAGAATGTACGATCGGATAGCGGCAGCGTTCGGGTGATACGTTCGAACGACGTACGACATCGGGAGGTCCGGAATGCGTCTTCGACTTATGCTCGCCGTTTCCCTGGCGGCCATTCTGCTTGTGCCCACCACAGCGTCCGCCGCTCCTAAGAACAGCGCCTCGCCCGTGACGTGCCGGCTGCCAGAATCCAATGCCGAGAGCCTCGAGCTCCTCAGCACGTACTACCAGGGCTACTGGTGGGACCACACTGACCTGACGATCGCCGTCCAGTCTCACCCGGACGTCACCGACGAGCAGCTCGACGCGGTCCACGATGCCATCGCGATCTGGTCGGACGTGCTGCTCAGGTGCTTCGACGGGGCTATCACGCTGACAGACGTCACCGGGACCGGGACGAACAACCAACAGGTCGCCGACATCGTGGTGCACTACGTCCCGCACTTCGGGGGCTCCGCGTTCGGAGGGATCGCGCTCTGCGGCCGGCAGGATTGCGGCAACGTCATCGTCGGTTCGGTGCCGCCGCCAGGTTCCGACTTCGAGGAGTACACGCCCCAGGAACTCACCTGGGTAGCCCTCCACGAGATCGGTCACGCGCTCGGGCTCGGACACGCCACGAATCTCGAGGAGAGCACCGACCTGATGGGCTACGGCTGGCCGGACCTGGGCGACCCGGTCCTGTCCGATTGCGACATCGATGCGCTCGCGGTTGCCTTCGCGTGGGTGTTCGAAGGAGGAGAGCCGCACCCGCCTGAAGCCGGCCCGTACGACTGCTCGCTGGACTAGATCGGCGTCGGATCCCGGACTCGCTGGTCCGGGCGCCAGGGATAGCCACACTGGAGTGCTTCCTCGGGCGAGGTTCGATGATGAACCGGCGCCCGTCTCATCTCCCTCCCCCTCGATGCCGATGACATGCGGCATGAGCACGCTTGCTCCCGTCGAGCTGCCCGGCGATATCCAGCGGCGCCTGGACGTCTACAAGGCGACCGGCGCCCTGCTGCTGATCGCCGTCTGGGGTTGGTTCGCACTCGTGAAGAACGACCAGACGCCGATCTTCGTCTACCTCAACATCGCGGTGCACGAGGTCGGGCACGTCCTGTTCCGGCCGTTCGGCGAGCTGACGATGCTGATCATGGGGTCGGGGTTCGAGGTGCTCTTCCCGTTCGCCCTGGGCGTGGTGTTCCTCGTGGTGAAGCGTGATCTCGTGTCCACCGCCGTCGCCTGGGGCTGGGCGGCGAGCGCCCTCGCGAGTGCCGCGACCTACATCGGGGACGCGGACGACGGACGGCTCGCCCTCCTCGGAGCGACCGGACCCGATGCCGGCGGCGACTGGGAGCGGATCCTGGGGGTGGAGTTCTTCGACAAGGTGTATCTCGCCGACTCGATCGCCGGGACGGTCCGGGCCTTCGGTTACGTGCTCTGGATCGTCGCGCTGGGACTGGCCATCTGGGCGATCGTCCGGAACCGGGCTCAGGAGTATGCGGGAGACCCGACCCGCCGGCCGACCGTGAAGCCGAGCCCGCCCCGTCCTGCCGTCGACGCCGAGGAGATGTGGCGGTAGCGGGCTCGCATCAGGTCCCTCCCCGAGTTGGAGTACGATGCTCCGGCGCCGGACGCGAGGGAGCGACCATGGCTGGAAGCACCGTCTTGACCGAATGGCTGAAGCGGGTGCCGCTGTTCTCCGCATGCTCGAACCGCGAGCTGCGCGCGATCGCGGGGGTGGTGAAGGACGTCAAACATCCCAAGGGCACGGTCATCGCCACCGAGGGGGACCCTGGCGTCGGGCTCTTCGTGATCGTCGACGGGGAGGCGGAGGTGACGATCGGCGGAAAGCGGATGGCGATCTTGCGCCGCGGTGATTTCTTCGGCGAGATCGCGCTCTTGGATGGCGGACCTCGATCGGCGACGGTGACGGCCCGCTCCGACATGCGGCTCCTCGGCCTGACCGAATGGGTGTTCCGGGGGCTGCTCCAGGAGCATCCCTCGATCGCGGTGAAGACGCTCGAGGCGATGGCCGGTCGGCTCCGCGACGCCACGCAGGCCGCGACCGCGTAGGTCCCACCGGCCGATGCCGGTCCTCACGCGCCCGGACGGCGTCCGGCTCTTCCACGAGATCCATGGACCCATCGACGCGCCGCTGCTGATCCTCCTCGAAGGCATGGGTGGCGACATCCCGGGCTGGCGCCGGAACATCCCCGTGCTCGCCCGCGAGCTCCGAGTCATCGCCTACGACTTCCGCGGCAACGGGAACAGCGATGAGCCGCCCGGCCCGGCGACGATGGCCACCTTCGTGGACGACACCCTCGCACTCCTCGACTCCTTGGACATCGACCGAGCGCACGTGTACGGCCAGTCCTTCGGCGGCATGGTCGCCCAGGAGTTGGCGCTCACGGACCCGGAGCGCGTTCGTACGATGATCCTCGGTTGCACCCACGTGGGGCCGCGTCACGCCGTCCGGGGGGAGGGCTCGAAGGTGCCGAAGGGCGAGCCGTGGCGAGCGATGTACTCGCCGAGTTTCCCGGAGCGCCACCCGGAGCACGTGGCGGAGGACCTCCGGGTCGGGGGTGCCCAGCCGAAACATCCGGACGGCGGGCGGAGACAATGGGAGGCGATGCAGGAGTTCGACAGCTTCGATCGGCTCCCTTCCCTCCGGGTGCCGACCCTGGTCCTCCACGGGACGGAGGACCAGGCGATCCCCGTCCAGAACGCGACGCTGCTCGCGGCGCGGATCCCGGACGCCGAGCTCGTGCTGCTCGAGGGCGCCGGGCACCTCTATCACTCGGAACGCGCCGCGGAGGCCGATGCCGCCGTCCTGGACTTCGTCAAGAGGCACGGAGATGTCTGAGGCACCCGAGGACGTCGTCCTGCTCGCCGCGGCGCGCGCCGCGGCGCGCGCCTCCCGGGACTTCGCGGAGGCCGACACGCTCCGCGACCGGATCGCCGAGGCGGGCTGGACCGTGGTCGACGAACCCGGTGGCTACCGGCTGGAGTCCGCCACCGAGGCAGAGCCGGTCACGCGAAGGCGCCCGAGCGACGTCTCGTCCGTGCTCGACGACGAGCCCGACATGGATGCGACCGTTCATTGGGTCTGCGAAGGCTGGAGCGAGGACATCGAGCGGGCGATCACCGCGTTCCGCGCGAACGAAGGCGGTCGTTCCGTGCAATACGTGGTTGCCGACGTCACCGACCGGGAGCCGGCGTCGTGGGGTGACGGGGTCGACGTCGTCTGGCTCGAGGAAGGGACCGGTTGGGGCGCCGCGCGGAACGCGGGGCTCAAGCGCACCCGCGGCCGCACCGTGCTAATGATGGACGGCTCGGTCGAACCGACCGGCGACATCTTCGGGCCGCTGGAGGCGGCCCTCGCGGATCGGGCGGTGGGGATCTGCGGTCCATTCGGCATCGTGACCCACGATCTCCGGCAATTCGACGAGGCGCGCGCCGGCGACGTCGACGCGATCGAGGGCTACCTGATGGCCCTGCGGCGGGAGACGATGGTCGCCGCGGGTCTCTTCGACGAGAAGTTCAAGTGGTACCGGACCGCCGACATCGAATACTCGTTCCGGGTGAGGGACCTCGATGGGCGGGCGATCGTCGTCGACCTCCCGGTCACCAAGCACGAGCACCGGATGTGGTTCCACACCAAGCCCGAAGACCGCGCGAGATGGTCGAAGAAGAACTTCTACCGGTTCCTGGACAGGTTCCGCGACCGCTGGGACCTGCTGGTGGACCCGCTACCCGAAGACGAGCGCCCCCATCACCATCACGATGATCACGACCACGACGACTGAACGACGTCGCTAATCGGTGGCGGGCATCGGTGGGGCGGGAGGCATCGAAACCGCGCGCGCCGCAACGGTCGGCTCGGCCGGCACCGTGTCGCGATCGCTCGCGGGTTCGGGCTTCGGCGTCGGTCGGATGGTCGCCGGATCCGGGATCTCCTTACGCCCCTCGAAGTAGGCCTTCAGTTCGTCCCCATCGATCACCTCGGTGGCGATCAGAAGGGCCGAGAGTCGGTTCAGCAGCTCCCGGTGCTCGGTGAGGATCTTCTCTGCGCGGATGTGCGCCTCGTCCAGCAACCGCCGGACCTCTTTGTCGATCAGCTCCGACGTGTGGGCGCTCACCTTGGGCAGGGCGCCGGGCATCCAGGCGTTCGGGTCGGCCCGGCCGAGCGAGATCGGCCCCACCGCATCGCTCATCCCGAACTGCGAAACCATCGCCCGAGCGAGGTCGGTCGCCTTCTCGAGGTCGTTCTGGGCGCCCGTGGAGATCACTCCGTCGAAGTAGATCTCTTCCGCGGCCTGTCCTCCCATCGCGAAGGCCATCTGGTCCTTGAGCTGCGGCTCCGTCACGACGTAGCGGTCCTCGAGAGGCCGGGTCATCGTGATGCCGAGCGCGGCGGCACCCCGCGGGATGATCGTCACGCGGTGGAGGGGGTCGATCTCCTTGCAGTTGAGCGCGACGAGCGCGTGCCCCATCTCGTGCACGGCGACGCGCTCCTTCTGGCTGTCGGAGACGACGCGCGATTTCCGTTCGAGGCCGGCGGTGGCGCGGTCGATCGCCTCCTCGAGCTCCCCCATCGCCACCGAGTTCCTCTCGCGGCGCGCGGCGAGCAGGGCGGCCTCGTTCACGACATTCTCGAGATCCGCGCCCGTGAACCCCGGGGTCCTCGCCGCGATCGTCTTCAGATCGACGGTGGGATCGAGCGCCACGCCTCGCGCGTGGACCCGGAGGATCTCCTCGCGGCCGTTCAGGTCCGGCAGGTCGACGACCACCTGGCGGTCGAACCGCCCCGGGCGGATCAGCGCCGGGTCCAGCACGTCCGGGCGGTTGGTCGCGGCCATGATGATCACGCCCTTGGATGCGTCGAAGCCGTCCATCTCGACCAGCAGCTGATTCAGCGTCTGCTCGCGCTCGTCGTGGCCACCGAAGCTCCCGCTCATCGGACCCGCGCGGCCCTTGCCGATGGTGTCGATCTCGTCGAGGAAGACCAGCGCGGGAGCCTTCTCCTTCGCCTGCTGGAAGAGCTCTCGGACGCGGGCCGCACCCAGCCCGACGAACATCTCGACGAACTCTGATCCCGACATGAAGAAGAACGGGACGTTCGCCTCACCTGCCACGGCGCGTGCGAGCAGCGTCTTCCCGCATCCCGGGGGTCCGAGCAGCAACACGCCCTTAGGGATCCGGCCGCCGAGCCGCTGATACTTCTTCGGGTTCTTCAGGAAGTCCACGATCTCGCGGAGCTCTTCCTTCGCCTCGTCGACTCCGGCGACGTCGGCGAAGCTCGTCTTCATCTCCTTGCGGTCGTAGATCTTCACCTTGTTGCGTCCGAGGTTCAGCGCGGAGCTCGCCCCGCCGCCGATCCTCCGGAAGAGGAAGTAGTAGAGGCCACCGAACAGCGCGATGAACAGGACGGTCTGGACGATGAAGCCCATGAGCGGGTTGGGCTGCTGCCCGCCCACCTCGTATCCCTCTGCGGTGAGCTGATCGATCAGCTCCGTCGGGTCGTACCCGGGAGGGATCGTTGCCACGAACGTCTGGTCGCCCTCGTCGGTATGCACCGTTCCCGTCACGGTCGTGGCGTTGATCGTGACCGGCTCCGTCTTCACCAGGTCGTTGTTGTCTACCGCTGACCGGAAGCGCGAGAACGTCACCTCCGTCACCGACGCTTGGGTCAGGAAGCTGTTGAAAAGGACCAATGACCCCGCCACCACGAGTACCACCAGCAGTGCCGATCGCGGCCGTGGCTGGGGCGCACCCGGTGCGGCGCGTCGTCCGAAGGGATTCTTGTCCTGCTCGGGCATGGCTCAATCTTCCCACCGCCTTGTAGTTGTGACGACTATCGAGGGCGACGGCGCGCCGACCAGGGATACTGGGCCCGTATGGCGAACGCGAGCAGCGCGGCGGCGCCCACCGACCAGGATCTGCTGGATCGGTTCGACCGCGACGTCCTGCCTCTGCTCCCGGGCCTGTACGGGGCCGCCCTTCGGATGACGAGGAACCCCGCCGACGCAGAGGATCTGCTGCAGGAGGCGACGCTTCGCGCCTACCGCGGATTCGCGTCCTTCCAAGAGGGGACCAATCTGAAGGCCTGGCTGTACCGGATCCTCACGAACTCCTTCATCAACACCTATCGCAAGAAGCAGCGGGAGCCGAAGACGGTCGACGGTCCGGAGGATCTGGACGAGTGGTTCTTGTTCGATCGGCTGGGCTCGCAGAGCGTCGCGCGCTCGGCCGAGGAGGATGTGCTCGAGAACATCCCGGACGCCGACGTGAAGGCGGCGCTCGAGTCCATCCCCGAGAACTTCAGGATGGCGGTGCTGCTCGCGGATGTGGAAGGCTTCTCGTACAAGGAGATCGCCGAGATCACCGATGTGCCGATCGGGACCGTGATGTCGCGCTTGCACCGGGGAAGGAAAGCCCTGGAGAAGGCGTTATACGGCGTGGCCAAAGAGCGAGGACTCGTCGATGGGTGACATGGGATGTCGGGAGACGAAGCGGGAGCTCGAGCGCTACGTCGACGGTGAGTGCCTGAAGGAGCTCACGGTCGAGGTGGAGGCTCATCTCGCGGGCTGCACCGACTGCAACGACCACGCCGAGTTCAAGCGCCACATGAAGCTCTTGATCGCCACGAAGTGTGGCGGCGAGGCGCTCCCCGAGGGGCTGGCGGAGCGGATCCGCGAGCGGATCCGCTCCGCCAGCCCCTAGCCGGAGCACCGCCTCACCGCTAGCATCCGTCCGCGATGATCGACGTGGCCGACCTCGGGACGATCCTCGGCATCTGGGCGCACCCCGACGACGACATCTACCTCTCCGCCGGCCTGATGGCGGCCGCCGTTGCAGAGGGCCAGCGGGTCGTGGACGTTACCGCCACGCGCGGTGAGGGCGGGTCGATGGACGATGAGCGGTGGCCGCCCGAGTCCATGGGCGCCGTCCGGACCAACGAGCTCCTCCGGAGCCTCGACGTGCTCGGCGTGAAGGAGCATCACTTCCTCGAGGGCCCGGTCGATATCGATATGGACACAGGGCTGGATGAGGTCGGCGAAGACCAGGTTCGTCAGATCGTGGAGGACGTGAGTCCCGACACGGTCCTCACGTTCGGACCGGAAGGGATGACCGGCCACGTCGCACATCAGGACGTGTCCAGATGGGCCGGTGACGCTTTCAGCCAGGTCGCGAAGCCTGGCGCTCGATTGCTCCACGCCGTCTTCCCGAGGAGTCACGCCGAGGAGTGGCTCGAGAAGCTCGCGCCCTTCGACATCTTCCGCCCCGGCACGCCCAACGTCGTCGCGGACCAGGAGATCGATCTCGACTATGTCGTCCAGGGCCCGTTCCTCGACCAGAAGATCGCGTCCATCAAGGAGCACGCCAGCCAGATCGAAGCGCTGTACGAGGTCTTCGGTGACGAAGGCTTCCGCCGCTTCATGGCGAAGGAGGCGTTCGTCCTGGCGGCGACGAAGGGATCGTGATGGTCGAGCGACCGGAACCCGTCCGCGATCTCGACTGGGACCCGAAGCGCGCCCGCGCGTTCACCGACGGCGTCGCGGACATCTACGAGGAGCTCCTGACGAAACTCCGGGATCTCCCGGTCTCGCGAGGCTGGGGGGTTCAGGAGGTCCGCGACGCCGTCGCGATCCCCATCCGGGACGAGCCGATGCCCGAGGCCGAGCTCCTCGACTACCTCGGTCGCGTCACGTTTGACTACTCCGGCTACCTCGGGCACCCGCGGTTCTACGCCTACATCTCCGGGGCCGGGACGGTGCCCGGCGCCGCGGCGGATCTCTTGGCTTCCGGACTCAACGGGAACGCGGGGGGATGGCGTCTGGCGCCGGCGGCGACCGAGATCGAGCTGGGGTTCGCTCGCTGGTTCGCGCAGGACGTGTTCGGGCTGCCCGCGACGGCGGGTGGAGCGCTCACATCCGGGGGCGCGATGGCGAACTTCATCGCGCTGAAGGTGGCGCGGGACGCGAAGGCGGGGTGGGACATCCGCAAGGATGGCGTCGCCGCAGGACCGACGCTCGCCCTGTACGTGTCGACCGAGACACACATCGTCTCGATCCGCGGCGCCGACATGCTGGGGATCGGTTCCGGGAACGTGCGCCAGATCTCCGTCGGCCCCGACTACCGGATCCGGGTTGACGAGCTCCGCACGCGGATCGCCGAAGACCGCGCGGCAGGGATCCAGCCCTTCGCCGTCGTGGCGAACGCGGGCACCGTCTCCACCGGCGTGGTGGATCCGCTCGAGGAGATCGCCGATCTCTGCCGTGAGGAAGGCCTCTGGTTCCACGTCGACGCGGCGTACGGCGGCCCCGCCATGCTCGCGGACGACCTCCGCCCGCTGTTCGCGGGCATCGAACGAGCCGACTCGATCGCGTTCGACCCGCACAAGTGGCTCTACACGCCGCAGTCCGGAGGCTGCATCGTGGTCCGTGACTTCGAGCTGATGCGGCGCGCGTTCGACGTCGACTACGTGGCGTACGTCGTCAAGGACGAGGAGCACACCGACTGGGGTGTCGACCTCGGCCGCCACTCGCCGAACTTCAGCCGAGGCTTCTGGGCCCTGAAGGTCTGGGTCTCCCTCCTCGCGCACGGCCGGAAGGCGTACGGGCGGCGGATCTCCCACGACGCAGCCCTCGCTCGCTACCTGGGGGCGCGCGCGGAGGAGCACGAGGAGTTCGAGCTGATGACGCCGGTGGGTCTCTCCATCACGTGCTTCCGGTACGTGCCGGCGACCCTGCCCGCTTCCGACGGACCACAGCGGGACGAGTACCTCGACCTCCTCAACAATCGACTGATGACGGCGATCCAGCTCGACGGTCGCGTGTACTGCTCGAACGCGGTCCTTGAGGGCCGATTCTGCCTGCGATCGTGCATCGTCAACTTCCGGACCGAGGCGGAGGACACGGACGCCCTGTTGGACGTGGCGTCGGAGCTCGGGGCGAAGCTCGACGTCGAACTGCGCCCCGAGGCACTGCGATGACCTGGTGGTCGCTGCTCGGCTCGGGGGAGTTCCAGCCGTGGTCGGAGCCGGTCGACCGGCGCCTGGTGGCCGAAGCCGACGGCGACGGCCGGGTCTTGATCCTGCCGACAGCCTCGGCCCCGGAGGGGAAGGACGTCTTCGAACGCTGGGGATCGCTCGGCCTCGCGCACTTCTCCCGCCTCGACATCCCCTCCGAGGTGCTGGATCTCAAGACGCGGGAGGACTCCGACGACCCTCGGCTGATCGGGAGGTTGGAGGGCGCCTCGGCGGTGTACTTCTCCGGCGGGAACCCTGCCTACTTGGCGGCGACGCTCGCCGAAAGCGACTTCCTGGACGCGATGTTGAAGCAGCTGGAGCGCGGGATGGCGTACGCAGGATGCAGCGCCGGCGTCGCCTGCTTGAACGAGATGACGTTCGACAGCGACACCACCGAGATGGGCGACGTCTGGAAGCCCGGCCTCGATCTCGTGCCTCGATCGCTGTTCGCGCCGCACTGGGACATGGTCGACACGTGGATCCCGGGTGCGCGGGATTTCATCATCGGGTCGGTGCCCGATGGATACACCTTCGCGGGTCTGGACGAGGACACAGCGATGGTCGGCGACGGCACTGCCTGGGAGGTCCTGGGCAAGAGGAGCATCCACGTCAGCAAGGACGGTGCCTGGGCGGAGTACCGCGACGGCGATCGGTTCGAGCTCCAATTGTTCGAGTAGAGGGGTGGCGCACATGGAGGAGATGTACCACGAGGGGAATCGGGCGCTGCAGGATCGCTTCGACACACGTCGGCTCGCAGACCGGATCGAGAACCTGCTGGTGCACGAGACGTTCACCGACCGCGACCGCGCCTTCGTCGACTCGAGGGACATGTTCTTCCTCGCGACCGCCGACGAGGACGGCAAGCCGAACGTGAGCTACAAGGGTGGCGACCCGGGGTTCGTCCGGGTCGTGGACGAGCACACCCTGGCGTTCCCGAACTACAACGGCAACGGGATGTACCTCTCGATGGGGAACCTGTCGAAGAACCCGCACGTGGGGATCCTCTTCATGGACTTCGAGGGGCGCGACCGGATGCGGGTGAACGGCGAAGCCTCGGTGGACTTCGACGACGAGCTTCTGTCGTGGTGGCCGGAGGCGCAGTTCGTCGTCCGGGTGCGCGCCCGGGAGATCTTCCCGAACTGTCCCCGGTACGTGCACCGATACCAGAAGGTCGCGGCGTCAGCGTTCGTGCCGCGCGAGAACTGCGAGACGCCCGTTCCCTCGTGGAAGCGGTCGGACTGGGCGGTCGACGTGCTGCCCGAGGGCGATCCCGCGCTCGACCCGGACGCGACCGTCGTGTGAACGGACCCGAGTAGCATCCCAGCGTGGCCGCGAAGGAGCAGTTCACCCGAGACGACTCGATCGAGGAGCGCGCGCCCGAGATCATCCGGCGGCTGTCCGAGGCGTATCCGGACGCGAAGGTCGCGTTGCACTTCACGAACCCGCTGGAGTGCCTGGTCGCGACGGTCCTCTCGGCCCAGTCCACCGACGAGACCGTGAACAGGGTCACGGCGACGCTGTTCCAGAAATACCGGACCGCCGAGGACTACCTGCGCGTGCCCGAGGACGAGCTGAAGGCCGATATCCACGCGACCGGGTTCTTCAACCAGAAGGCGATCGCGATCCGCGAGGCGTGCCGCCGGATCGTCGAGGAGTACGGCGGCGAGGTGCCCGGCACGATGGAGGACCTGATCACGCTCCGCGGTGTCGCGCGGAAGACCGCCAACATCGTGCTCGGGAACTCGTTCGGGATCGTCGAGGGGATCGCGGTGGACACGCACGTCAACCGGTTGGCGCACCGGCTGGGCTTCAGTGAGCAGAAGAACCCGGACAAGATCGAGCAGGACCTGATGCGTTTGATCCCGCGAGAGCAGTGGTTCGACTTCACCTACGTGCTGATCGACCACGGTCGCGCGCTCTGCACCGCGAAGAAGCCGAACTGTCCCGAGTGCCCGGTCGAGCCATTGTGCCCGGCCAGCCAGGCGTGAGGGTCGAACGGCCTGCGCGGCCGATGGTGGTGGCGCACCGCGGAGCGTCGATCGAGCAGCCCGAGAACACGATCGAGGCGTTCGAGGCGGCGATCGACGCCGGTGCCGACGCCGTCGAGTTCGATGTGCGCATAACCGCCGATGGACACGCCGTCGTGATGCACGACCCTGACGTCTCGCGGACCACCGGCGGGACCGGGCTCGTGTCGGAGATGACGCGGGACGAGATCCAGGAGTTGGGCGTTCCGATGCTGGAGGAGGTGCTGCGCTGCCTGTCCGGTCGCGCCGGCGCCGACATCGAGATCAAGAACTCGCCAGACGAGCCCGGGTATACGCCTGACTCGGAACCTGCGGTCGAGGCAACGCTCGCGGCTCTCGACGAGCTGGCGTTCCCCGGCCCGCTGATCGTGTCGAGCTTCAACCCGAGGTCCGTCGCCCACAGTCGTGCCCTTCGTCCGGACGTCCCCACCGGCCTGCTCACGTGGTTCGACGTAGGTGCCGATGAGGCGCTCGATCGAGCGACGGGCCAAGGTCACCCGTGGGTGCTGCCGTTCGTCACGAAGGTGCTCGAAGCTGGAGACGGCTTCGGCGATCGCGTCCACGCCGGCGGCGCGCTCCTGGGTGTGTGGATCGCGGATGATCCCGAAACCGCGAGGAGACTGTTCGAGCTCGGCGCCGACGCCGTGGCGACCAACGACCCCCGCTCGGTCACCGCGGTGAGGGACGGGATCGCGTTGTGACATCTGATCAGGCTCGGATCGTTGATGAGCTTGTCGAGGCAGCGACCGACTTCGTCGTTTCACTGAGGTCGAACGAGGGGTTCAACGAGGAGCAATACGACAGACTCGTGGTGATGCTGCGGCGATGTGCGGACGCTTGGCGCGAGAGTGATCAGATCCCGCGGAAGGCGGTCAATGCGCTCGTTGATCTGCAGCCCGCTGCGATCGCGGCGGCTGATGCATATGGACCTGCGGAACGGGACCTGATCCTCAACCGCGTGATTCGTCTCGGTGACGAGGTGAGGGATGTCGTCGCCCTCTGAACTCCATCGATGAGAAGGAAGCGCCTTCCTACTGAACTCGAAGGGCCACTCGTGGGACTGCGCGAGGTCGTCGCTGAGATCGAAGTGGGGAAGGGGGCGATGACCGGTACGGTCCCGTCGACGCGGTCGGCGGGGACGCCGCTCGCGGAGGGGATCCTCGAGCTGGAGCAGCGGCTCAGGGCTGCACAGGAATTGATGTCGACCTGGCGGCACCCGGACGTCGAAGCTGAATGGCTCGCGTGTGACGAGGGGATTCGTGAGTCGTTGGAGCGAGCCCGCCGGCTCCGAGAGGATCCGCCGGAGCTCGGCGGGTTCGAAGGTCTGATCTGGGCCGTCGACCAGCTCCTCGCGCCGCTCGAGGCGTTCGAGGCGGCGGCCGAGCGGTTCCGTACGCTTCGTCGCTGAGATGTCCGTCGTCAGCCTCGTCGGGGTGCACAAGTCGTACGGCACGTGGCCCGTACTCCAAGGGGTCGACTTCATGGTGCCCGACGGCGCCCGGATCGGGATCATCGGACCGAACGGCGCCGGCAAGTCGACCATGCTCCGGATCGTCGGTGGTACCGAGGACGTGAACGAGGGCGAGGTCGTCCGCCGGCGCGGGGTCAGCGTGAGCTACCTCGAGCAGAACCCCGAAGGTGACGACAGGACCGCCGAGGCATGGGTGCTCGCCGGCCGGCCGGACATCGCCGCGCTCGACGATGAGCTCCGGACCATCGAGGCGGAGTTGGCGCGGCCCGCGGTCACGGCCGACCTCGCGAAGATGGATCGCGTCCTCGTCAAACAGCAGGCGGTGCTCGATCGCTGGGTGGAAGCCGGTGGACCGGGGCTCGCGGGGGAAGCGCGGAGCATGCTCGTCCGGCTCGGCTTCGACGATCACGACCTGACGCTTCCGACCACGGCGCTCTCCGGCGGCCAGCGCAAGCTCGCCGCGTTCGCGGCGTGCCTGATCCGCGATCCGGATCTCCTCCTCCTCGACGAGCCCGAGACGCACCTCGACTCCGACAAGCGCGAGATCCTGGGGGACGTGGTCGCGGAGTTTCCGGGCGCCGTCGTCACCGTCTCCCACGATCGCTACCTCCTCGACGACACGGTGAACCAGATCGCCGAGCTCGATCGCGGCGCGGTCACGACGTGGCCGGGCACCTACTCGGCCTACGCCGTGGCGAAGGAGCTCGCGCTCCAGCGTCAGCAGCGGGTCTGGGTGACGCAGCAGAAGGAGATCGCACGGCTCGAGGCTGCGATCGCCCGGTTCGAACTCTGGGCGTCCTGGGTGCCGAACGAGCGACATATCAGGCAAGCGAGGAACAAGCAGCGCCAGATCGATCAGATGGACAAGGTGGATCGTCCCGTGTTCGAGCGCCGGAAGATGGCGCTCGAGCTGCGCCCCGCCGAGCGCGGCGGACAACGGATCGCTCGTCTCCGGGACGTCTCGATGGCCTTTCACGACGACCCGGTCCTCCTCGACGTCTCGTTCGACGTCTACCGGCGAGAGCGCCTGGGCGTCGTGGGCCCGAACGGCGCGGGGAAGACGGTGCTCGGACGGATCCTGGCCGGCGAGCTCGAGGCGACGTCCGGGGAGCGGTGGGTCGGCCCTTCGATCCGGATCGGCTATCTGGAGCAGGGCTTCCAGGGCCAGGATCCGGCGCTCACGCCGGTCGAGAGCGTCCGCAAGACCAAGGCGATGTACGAGGGAGAGGCCGTCTCCCTCCTCGCGAAGTTCCTGTTCCGCTACGACCAGATGCGCACGCCGGTCGGGTCGCTCTCCGGCGGGGAGCGGACGCGGCTCGAGCTCTGCCTCCTGATGCTCTCGGGGGCGAACTGCCTGATCCTCGACGAGCCGACGAACCACCTCGACATCGAGAGCATGGAAGTGCTCGAGGGCGCGGTGGAGTCGTTCGACGGGACCGCGATCCTGATCTCGCACGACCGCTACCTGCTGGATCGGCTTTGCGATCGGATCCTCGAGGTCCGTGACGGCGATGTGAAGAGCTTCGACGGCGGCTACGACGACTGGGTCGCCGCGAAGGCCGCCGCCGTGTGAGCGGCGTGCGCGACAGCCTCGAGCGGATCCACGACGAGGTCGTCGCCTGCCGGGCGTGTCCGCGCCTCGTCGAGTGGCGAGAGCGGGTCGCGCGCGAGAAGGTCGCCCGTTTCGCCGACCAGGAGTACTGGGGCAAACCGGTCCCCGGCTGGGGCGACCCGGACGCAAAGGTCCTGATCCTCGGACTGGCTCCCGCCGCGCACGGCGGGAACCGAACCGGCCGCATCTTCACGGGCGATCGGAGTGGTGACTTCCTGTTCGCGTCGCTGCACCGAACCGGCTTCGCGAACCAGCCCGTCTCGGTCGCGGTCGACGACGGACTCCGGGTGGACGGGGTGTACATCGCCGCGGTCAACCGGTGCGCGCCACCCGCGAACAAGCCGACGCCGGAGGAACGGGACCGGTGCCTGCCGTATCTCGAGCGCGAGATCCACGCGTTGACGCGCCTGAAGGTGATCGTCGCGCTGGGCGCGCTGGCCTGGGACGGAGGGCTCCGCGCCATGAGCGCGCTCGGTCACACTGTGAAGCCGCGTCCTCGCTTCGGCCATCTCGCCGAGACCCGGATCGGGCCGTTCACGCTCCTCGGGTGCTTCCACCCCAGTCAACAAAACACGTTCACGGGCAAGCTCACCGAGCCGATGCTCGACGAGGTCCTCGAACGCGCTCGAGAGCTGGCGATCGGCTAGCTCTGATCCTCTTCGTCCATGTCGGGTCGCCCGCTGACGCGGCGATGGAGCCCACGCAAGCCCGGCATCCGATCGAACTCCAGGATGAAGAGGGCGAGCGCGGTTCCGAGGATGGCAGTGAGGTAGAGGCCGATCCCTGTGATGACCCCGATCGCCGCGACGCAGAGGATCGAGGCGGCCGTCGTGAGCCCGAGCGTCTGTCCCCCCTCCGCCCGCCAGATGATGCCGACACCGAGGAACCCGATGCCGGTGGCGATACCCGCGACGGCCTGTCCCGCGGTGACGGGGAACATCGTGAAAGCGAGGCCCGAGATCCCTGCCGCGCCGAGGGCCACGATCGCGAACGTGCGCTCGCCCGCGCTCTTGCCGCGATGCTCGCGTTCGAGTCCGATCAAGAAGCCGAGCAGCGCAGCCAACCCCATCCGGGCGGCGAGCGTGAGCTCCAGCGCCAGCCGGCCATCGTCGAAGATGCCCACCTCGCGGAGCCTAGTGTTCCCGGGAGATCTGGGCTCGAGGTGGTTGACCATTGCGCACGACCGAGGCTACGGTCGAGACAACGTCGCTTTTGCCAAAGACACCGAAAGGGGATGCAGCATGCGGATCGCTCGGTTGGTTACGTTGCTCGGTTTGGGAACCGCGTCTTTGCTGCTCTGGGGGCTTCCGTCGATGGGAGCGGTGCCGTGCACGCAGACCGGCACGCAGGGTAACGACGTGATGAACGGAACCCCCGGCGACGACGTGCTCTGCGGGTTCGGAGGCAACGATCAGCTCCGAGGGTTCGCCGGGAACGACATCATCCGCGGTGGTCCGGGCCACGACTTCCTGAGCGGCGGGCGAGGAGACGATCGACTCCTCGGGTCCCTGGGTCGCGACACGATGATCGGAGGCCCCGGGAACGACGTGATGCGGGGTGCGCGCGGCGCGGACGACGGGGACGGAGGTGGGGGCGACGATCGCGTCTACGGTGGCGGGACCGGCGATTCCACCCTCTACGGGGGGGCCGCCGGAGTCGACCTGGTCTACGGCGGGCCCGGCAACGACGCCTGCCTCGCGACGGTCGACGGCCGTGGGAACGACCGCGTCTTCGGCGGTCGCGGGACCGACCACTACTTCATCGATGACGGCGACGCCCACGCGAGCGCCGAGATCGAAGGTCCCTGCTTCGCCGAGTAGCAGCGACGGCAGGTAGTCGGGGGCGGCGGGCGTAGCCCGCCGCCCCCTTTATGCTCGCTTGATGGGTCGTCACGGCTTCTTCCGCGTCCCTCCGGCCGACGAGGATCACCGGAAGGTCGATCGCGCGACCGTCCGTCGCGTGATCGGAACGTTCCGCCCGTACAAGGGCAAGGTCGGGTTGGTCGGTCTGCTGATCGGACTCACGTCGGGGCTCGGCGTCATCAACCCGCTGATGATCGTCCTGGTCTTCGACAACGCGCTCTTCGGTGAGAACGGCGTCTGCCAAGGTCAGCCGTGCCCGAACCTCCCGCTCCTCTACCTCTACGTCGGGATCATGATCGCCGTCCCGATCGTGACGAGCATCATCGGGATCGGGCAGACCTACCTCACGAACGTCGTCGGTCTGAACGTGATGCAGGACATCCGGAACAAGCTCTACGTGCATCTGCAGGGGATGCCACTGCGATTCTTCACGACGACGCGGACCGGTGAGATCCAGTCGAGGCTGGCGAACGACGTGGGCGGTGTGCAGTCCGTCGTGACCGACACCGCGTCCACGGTGCTCTCGAACGTCGTGACCATCGTCAGCACGATCATCGCGATGCTCCTCATCTCGGTGCCCCTCACGATCCTGTCGCTGCTGCTGATGCCGCTGTTCCTGTGGCTCACCGTGAAGGTCGGCAGGGCCCGGCGAGAGGTCGCCACCAACACGCAGCGGACCCTCGCGGACATGACCACCATCACCGAGGAGACGCTCAGCGTGAGCGGGATCCTGCTGTCGAAGGCGTTCGGCCGCCAGCAGTTCGAGATCGGCAGGTTCCGAGGGGAGAACGAACGGCTGACCGGATTCCTGCTTCGCCAGACGATGATCGGCCGATCGTTCTTCGCGCTCGTGGGCACGTTCTTCTCGATCACCCCTGCCCTCGTCTATCTGGTCGCAGGATGGGTGAACGCGGACGCGGGCTCCGACGTGATCAGGTCGGGGATGCTCGTGGGGTTCACCACGCTCCAGTCCCGGCTCTTCTTCCCGATCGGGTCGATGCTGCAGGTGTCGACCGAGGTGCAGTCCTCGCTCGCGCTGTTCGACCGGATCTTCGAGTACCTGGACCTGCCGCACGAGATCAAAGATGCACCGGATGCCGTGGCGATCGAGCACGTGACCGGTCATGTGCGGCTTCGGGACGTCCGTTTCCGTTACGAGGCGCCGCCGGAGAACATGACGGAAGGGATCCCCGTGTCGCCGGATGCACCACCGCTCGGCGACGACGACCCCGTGCCGCGGGAGTGGACGCTCGAAGATGTCGACCTGGACATCCGGCCGGGGCAGCTGGCCGCGCTGGTCGGTCCGTCCGGCGCCGGCAAGACGACGGTCACGTATCTGGTGCCTCGCCTCTACGACGTGCAGGAGGGGGCGGTCGAGATCGACGACGTCGATGTCCGGAAGATCAAGCTCGAGTCGCTGGGTGAAGCGATCGGCGTGGTCACGCAGGAGACGTATCTGTTCCACGACACGGTTCGCCGGAACCTGCTCTACGGGAAGCCGGACGCGACCGACGAGGAGATGATCGCGGCGGCGCGGGCAGCGAACATCCACGACCGGATCACGGAGCTGCCGGAGGGCTATGACACGGTGGTCGGTGAGCGCGGTTACAAGCTCTCCGGCGGAGAGAAGCAGCGCCTCGCGATCGCCAGGGTGGTCCTGAAGGATCCGAAGATCCTGATCCTGGACGAGGCCACGTCGTCGTTGGACACGACCTCCGAGCGCCTGGTGCAGTCGGCGCTGGAACCGCTGATGAAGGGCCGGACGACGATCGCCATCGCCCACCGCCTCTCCACGATCTTGTCGGCCGATGTGATCTTCGTCCTGGACCGGGGGCGGATCGTCGAGCAGGGGACGCACGAGGATCTGCTGGAGCGAGGCGGGTTGTACGCGCGGGTCTACGAGCAACAGTTCCGAGGCGGCAAGGTGCAGGCCGAGTACGAGGACGGCGTGATCCTCGCCTCCGGTGAGGTCGTGCGCACCGCGAGCTGATCGGTGGGTCCTGTTCGGCTGCGACTAGTAGCCGCTGCCTCCGCCCCCGGGACAGGCGGTCAGGAGCAGGACCAACGCGGGCATGGCAAGCACCAACCAGAGCATCCGCCGTCCGCTGCCATGGTGTCTCATGCTCCTCCGTTCCCCCGCGGCTCGCAGGTGCAAACCCTAGAGCTGTTTCGTGTAGCCGAGCAGGACGAACCCGTCTGGGAACACGATGTCCGGGGTGCGCTCGTAGCCCAGTCGCTCGTACATCGCCTGCGCAGCCTTCATCCGATGTGTCGTGTTCAGCGTCATGAACGTCTTGCCGGACGCGCGGGCCCGTGCCTCAGACTCCGCCATCAGAGCCCGAGCGACGCCGCGGGTCCGCTCGGCCGGATCCACCCCGAGCATCCGGATGTGGGCTTCCCCCGGTTCGAGCGGCCGCTGTTCCTCGTCCTCGTCGTCTCGCACCCGTCCATCGATCTCGAGCGTCAACGAGCCCACGACACGTCCGTCATCGACCGCGACGAGGATGGTCGTCCGATCGGCTCGAGAGGCGACGTCCGCGATCCGTAGCAGATACCGCTCCCAATCGTCGTCCCCGGGGCGGACGAATTCTCGATAGGCCTCGGCCGCCACGCGCCCCGCAGCGGCGTGCTCGGCGACGGTCGCCTCCCGAACCTCCATTCTGCGGAAGGCTAGCGGGCGCTTCGGGTGCTGACCGTCAGGTTCATTGACTTCTCATCCCGGGCGGGCAGGATGGACGGGTGACGGAACCGCAACTCGGTCGCCTCCTGCTCGCCGCGCACCGCGGGTTCGCGGCCGACCTGGTCGTGGAGCTCGAGGAGCGGGGCTGGCCGGAGCTGCGTGCCTCT
The DNA here is from genome assembly GCA_963750945.1 of uncultured Actinomycetota bacterium. Lineage (GTDB taxonomy): Bacteria > Actinomycetota > UBA4738 > UBA4738 > HRBIN12 > JAJNBA01. The sequence continues at coordinate 553,255 of CAVVSH010000015.1, forward strand.
CAGGCGGCCCTCGTGCTCAACGTGGACCGCCGCTACGGAACGCGGCTGACCGAGCTCGCCCGGCGGGCGGGCGTCACCAAGCAGGCGATGATGGTGGTGGTCGACGAGCTCGAGGTCCGGGGGCTCGTCCGTCGAACTCCCGATCCCGAGGACGGCCGAGCGAAGGTGGTCCGGCTCACGGCGCGTGGCCGCACGTTCGCGGCCGAGTGCCGGCGGGCGGTCGCGGCTGTCGAGGCGCGAGCGAGACGAGCCCTCGGCGGCCGGCGGTACGAAGGGCTCCGGGAAGCGCTCGAGCTGCTCCTGGAAACCGTCGACGAAGGGGCCTGAGTCCCGATCAGACGCGGATCCCGGGCCGATCCACCCGGAACCGATCGAGCGGGACCGGCGGCTGCTTCCCCGTTGCCAGGTCGGCGAGCACCTCGCCGATCAACGGCGCGAACTTGAAGCCATGGCCGCTGCACGGTGACCCGACCACGAGCGGCCCGATCCGATCGATCACGAAATCCTCGTCCGGTGTGGTGGTGTACAGGCAGGTCTCGGTCCGAAGGAGCGGAGGCCGTGACACGACGTGTTCGCCGACCCACATGACGGTGTGCGCCTCTCGGTCCGCGTCTGGCTCGAACGACCGCGCGTCCGGGTCGATCAACGGTCCGGACAGGTGCGCGCCGGCTTTGATCTCCCCGACCCTGAAAGGGTTCGGGACCAGGTAGGGGGGCTGCTGCGGTGCGGTGTCCCAGTCGATGACGGTCGGGATCGACGAAGCCTCCTCGCCCGCGTCGAAATGGGTCGACTGTTCCAGCGTCGGTCGCAGAGAGAGGTGGATGCCCGCGGCGCCGAGCAGCGGGGCTGTCCAGGCGCCGGAGGTCACGATCGCCACCGGCGCCCGGACGACCTCGCCGTCGGACGTGACGACCTCGACGCCGTCCCCCGCCGGACGGAGGGCGTCCACGACCGTGCGCTCGCGCAGCTCCGCGCCTGCGGCGCGCGCCAGGCGAGCCTGCGCGCCGATCGCTTCGTCCGCCCGCAAGATCGCGCCCTCCGACTGGAAGACGAACGCCGACGCCCCATCGAAGCGGAGGGCCGGCCAGCGCTCGGAAACCTCGGACGCCGAGGGCCGCTCGAAGGACTCCCCGGCGGCTTCGAGCGCGGCGGCCGACAGGTCGGTCGCCTTCCCGACGTCGAGCCCGCCCACGACCCGAAGGAGCTCGACGCCCGCGTCTGATTCGAGACGGCGCCACCGTGCGAGCGCCTCCCGTGCCATCCGAACGTAGACGGGGTCGTGATAGGTGAGCCGGAAGTTCCGGGTCGGCCCTCCCGAGCTGCCGCTGCCGTGGCCGAACGTGAATCGTTCGAGCAGGACCACCGCGCGGCCGCCCGAGGAGAGCGCTCGCGCGGCCGCCGTCCCCATCACGCCGCCGCCCACGATCACCACATCCGGTCGCTCCACGACGTCGCGGAGCGTACCGGGTGTTGGCATCGGCCCTCGGCCCGGGCGAGACTCGGACCGTGAACGAGTCCGGGAGCACGGCCCCTTCAGAGACGTCGGCCGACCCGACCGCCGACTCAGACGGGTGGCGGCGTCGATGGCCGCCGATGTCCTACTGGGTTCGGGTGCTGCTGACGATCGCCGCCGTCTCCGCGGTCCTGATCGCCCTGTGGTCGGTGATCAACATCGTGATCCTGGTGTTGATCGCGGCCGTGCTGGCGATCGGCTTGGATCCCGCCGTTCGCTCGATCGAGCGACGCGGCCGGACCAGGGGTCGGGCGGTGACGCTGATATTCCTGGCCGCCCTCAGCATCGCGATCCTGTTCGCGTGGCTGGTGATCCCACCACTCGTCACCCAGGTGGGAGGGCTCGCCGACGACATCCCCGGGTACGTCGAGGAGCTCTCCACACGGGACGACGCGATCGGCCGGTATGTGAGAGAGAACAACGTTGCCGAGCGACTCCAGAGGTGGGTCGAGAGACTGCCGCAGACGGTCACGCGCTCGTTCGGCACGATCGTCGGTGTCGCCGGACGGGTCGGCAGCGTGATCTTCAACACGGTCACGGTCGCGATCCTCACCATCTACTTCATGCTCTCCTTGCCGAGGATGCGGAGGAGCGCGGCGATCTGGTTCGCGCCTGGGGCGCGAGAGCGTGCCGAGGACGTGATGGATCAGTCGATCAACCGGATCGGCGGATACGTGGCCGGCATCCTCACGACCGCGACGATCGCCGGAGCCTCCGCACTGCTGTTCTTCACGATCCTGGGCCTGTTCGGGGTGGGGATCGGGTTCGCGGTTCCGCTCGCCGTCTTCGCCGCGATCGCCGGGCTGATCCCGGCGGTGGGTGCGTACATCGGCGCTGCGCCGGCAGTGATCGTCGGCTTCTTCCAGTCCGGCCTGACCGGCGTCCTGATCCTCGTCTACTTCATCGTGTACCAACAGATCGAGAACTACGCGATCCAGCCGCGGATCATGAAGAACGCGGTGAACCTGTCACCGACCGCGGTGATCCTCTCGACGCTGGTGCTGGGTTCGCTCGCCGGGTTCGCCGGCGCCATCCTCGCGCTGCCGGTCGCGGCGACGATCAAGGTCATCATGGTGGAGCTCGTCCTGCGCGACCGGGTCGCCGAGGGTGACCCGGCGGCGAAGGAAACGCTCGACAAGCACGATCGCGCGGAGGCCGAGGCCGAGGCAGATGCCGAGGCGAGAGCGAGGGCTCGCAAGCGCATGCTGAACCGACTGCAGGACCGCCTGCGCCGCAAGTCACGCGGGTAGCATCACGTCGTGCCTGATGAACCCCCCCGGCCGACGACGAGAGAAGAGGCGCGGGGCAAGGAGGGCAAGCCCACCGAGAGACGGAACAAGGGCGAGCGGCCCCGGGATCGTCTCGGCAGGCCGCTCCCGTGGGACGCAGCGAGCGAGCTCGAGCTGGAGGACTTCGGCTCGTTGAGCCTGGACGAGAATCACGAGCTCGGCAGGGCTCATGCGCGTGCCGGACGGTGGTTCGCGGCACACGAGGCTTGGGAGACCGCGTGGAAGCAAGCCCGAGACACGGGTGAGGCCGAGCTGTTCAAGGGTCTGTCGCAGATGGGCGCCGGCTACGTGCATCTGTTCCGGGGCAACGCACATGGGGCGGCAACACTGCTTCGCCGGGCGGCCATGCGGATCGCACCGTACGAGGACGGGAGCCGCGACGTCCCCACGAAGTCGCTCGCGGACCGCCTCGAGGCCGACGCCGATGCGGTCGACCGAGGGGAATTGGTGCCGGGAGAGGCAGCGACGGTGGCGCCCGTGGAGTTGTAGCCTTTCCGCGCATGAGTGAGGCGATCGAGCAGATCCGATGGACGGGGCGCACCGGCCCCTTCGAATTCCGGGTGAATCCCGGCGTCTTCGCGCCGACCCACACGAGCAAGACGATCGCCGAGGCCTTGGAATTGAGGCCCGAGGACACCGTCATCGACGTGGGATGCGGTTCCGGTGTGTTGTCGTTCGTCGCGGCGCGGCTCGGTGCCCACCGGGTGATCGGCTGCGACATCTCCGAGGAAGCCGTGGAGATCGCGCGCTTCAACGCCAAGCGGCTGGGGCTGGACGGGACCTGCGAGTTCCGAGTCGGCAGCCTCCTCGACCCCGTCCGTGACCTCCGGGCGGACGTCGTCATCGGCGACGTCTCCGGGATTCCCGATGAGATCGCGCAGGTGGCCGGATGGTTCCCCGACGGGAGGGCCGGCGGTCCGACCGGCGCCGAGCTCCCGTCGGCGATGCTGGAATCGATCGGCGAGACGCTCAAGCATGGCGGTCATCTCTACCTGCCGACGGGCACGATCCAGGACGAACGGACGATCCTCGCGAAGGCGCGTGAGATGTTCGGCGAGCGGATGCAGGCGGTCATCGAAAGAGACTTCCCGCTCCCCGATGTCGTCGGGAAGTCGCTCGCGGCGGCGCGCATGATGAAGGAGGGGCTCCTGAACCTCCACAAGCGCGGCTCTCGGTGGCTGTGGCGTCTCCGCGTGTGGCGCTGCGAGCGCTGAGAAGAAGCTCGAGCCGACCTCCGCCGATCCGGCGATCTACTCCGTGGGCCTCAGCACCGCCACGGATTCGACCGTGTACCCCGCCTCGCGCAGGTGGTCGGCCCCGCCCCGATCGATCGCCAAGACGATCGTGACGATCTCGGCTCCGGCCGCCTCCAGCACCTCCGCGGCCTGCCGCACCTGGTGGCCGGTCGTCGAGACGTCCTCGAGCAGGGCGATACGGGTTCCCGGGCCGGCGACGCCTTCGACCTGCGCCTTGGTGCCGTACTCCTTCGGCTGCTTGCGGACGACCGTGATCGGCAGGCCGGTCTCGAGCGCTACCGCCGCGACCAGAAGCATCGCAGCGCCTTCGGGCGCCCCGAGGGAGGTGACACCGGGGGGGAGCAGCGATGCCGTGGCCTTGGCCACGTCGCGGAGGAGAGCCGGGTCGGTCAGGAAGCGGAACTTGTCGAAGTACACCGACGATCGCCGACCGCTCGACAGGATGAAGTCTCCGTGCAGCTCCGACGCGGCCACCATCCGTCGCACGAGGTCGTCGTTCACCGGCGGCTAGCATACGGACGTGGGTCGAGGCGGGTGGTACGGAGCCGTCGGCCGCCCGGCGTTCTTCGCCCTCCCTCCTGAGGCCTCGCATCGCCTCGCGACTTCCCTGCTGACCCTCCCGCTCCCGTGGCGCCGGATCGGAGGAGCCGTCCGCGATCCATCGATCGAGGTCGACCTCTGCGGCATCCGTCTCTCTAACCCGATCGGGCTCGCCGCGGGCTTCGACAAGACTTGCCGTCACCTCGATGCCCTTGGTCGGCTCGGGTTCGGGTTCGTCGTCGGAGGGACCATCACCCGCGCGCCCCGGAAGGGGAACCCGAAGCCGAGGATCGTCCGTTCGCCTCGGCGGGGCGCGATCGTGAATTCGATGGGACTGCCGAATCCGGGCGCCGACGCCGCGGCGGCGGCGCTGGCTCGAACCCGGCGAACGGCGCCCCGTTTCGCAAGCGTGGCGGACGAGGACGTCGATGCGGCGACCGAGACCGTCGAGATCCTTGCACCCCACGTCGAGGGGTTCGAGTTGAACGCGAGCAGTCCGAATGCCCCATGGCGGCACGACGCGGCCCACATGGGCACCCTGCTGGCGGCCTTCCGCAGCCGGACCGACCTGCCGGTGCTCTTGAAGCTGCCGCCGTACACCAATGACGACGAGCGCACTCGGGTCCTGGCGCTTGCCCGCGATGCGATCGATGCCGGCGCGCGAGGGCTCGTCTGCTCCAACACGATCCCGGTCCAGGACCCCCGGTTGGCGGCCGGTCGCGGCGGCCTCTCGGGTGCACCACTCGGGGAGCTGACACCCAGGATCGTCTCGGACGTGGCCGCCGCGACCGGCCGCGCGGTTCCCATCGTTGCGTCCGGAGGCATCTCCACGACCGAGGACGTGCGGGCCTGCCTCGATGCCGGTGCGACGGCCGTCCAGCTCTACACGGGGCTGATATACCGAGGCCCGGGGATCCTCGGGGAGCTCACACGAGGGCTGTCGACACCTCCTCGGTCCGCGGGGGCACGCCCCGCCGGCTGAGCGCGGCATTGCCGGACCCTCGCTTCGCCGTCAATATTGGCCGGGTTCACGACGCTGCCGGGGACAGGAGAGGGGGAACGGCGCGTGTCCGAGGCTGTCCGAGTGGAAGCCGTGCGTCCCGACGCGAGCGGTTCCGCGCCTGCCGTCGCGCTGGAGGACGTGGTCAAGCGCTTCGGGGACGTCGTGGCGGTAGACGGCGTCAGCCTGGACGTGCGCCAGGGGGAGTTCTTCTCCTTGCTCGGCCCGTCCGGCTCCGGCAAGACCACCTGTCTCCGGATGATCGCGGGATTCGAGCGACCGACCGAGGGGCGGATCCTCCTCGACGGCACCGACGTCTCCGACCTTCCGCCGTTCGAGCGCGATGTGAACACGGTGTTCCAGGACTACGCGCTGTTCCCACATATGACCGTCGCCCAGAACGTCGGCTACGGACTGATGGTGCGGAAGATTCCGAGAGACGAGCGGCACAAGCGGGTTTCCGACGCGCTGGAGATGGTCCGACTCGAGCGCATGGGTGACCGGAAGCCCGGACAGCTCTCGGGTGGACAACGACAGCGCGTCGCGCTCGCACGGTCGCTCGTGATGCGACCGACGGTGCTCCTGCTGGACGAGCCGCTCGGCGCGCTCGACCTGAAGCTCCGGCAGGCGATGCAGATCGAGCTGAAGGAGATCCAGCAGGAGGTGAGCCTCACCTTCATCTACGTGACGCACGACCAAGAAGAGGCGCTCACGATGAGCGATCGTCTCGCGGTCTTCAATGAGGGCAAGGTGGAGCAGGTGGGCACGCCGGCCGAGGTCTACGAGCTTCCGGCCACGGCGTTCGTCGCCGGGTTCATCGGTGTGTCGAACGTGCTCGACGGCGAGGTCGCCGAACGGATCACGGGAAGCGACCACGCGTTCACCATCCGTCCCGAGAAGATCGCGATCGTCCCGATCGACGAGGTGGCCGGCGAGTCACAGTGCACGGCAACCGGCCACGTCCGAGAAGTCGTATACCTCGGTGCCATCACCCGCTACATCGTCGAGCTCGACGAAGGGGGAGAGCTGGTCCTGATGCAGCAGAACCTCGAGACCAGCTCGATGGAGGCGTTGCAGGTCCGAGGGAAAGCGGTCCGCCTTCGGTGGGATCGAAGCAACAACAGGCCCGTGGAGGCAACGGGGGGGAACGAGGGGTCCGCGAGGGACCCGGAAGAGGGGGTTGTATGAGGAAGGTGAGCCGATGGCTCGTCGGATTCGCCGCGTTGACGCTGATCGCGGCGGCGTGCGGCGACGACACGACGGAGCCGGGTGGCGGCGACGACATCAAGACCTACGATTCGATCGGTGATGGTGAGGGCCAGCTGAAGCTGATCGCCTGGCACGGGTACACCGAGGACGGAACGACCGAGGGCTATGAGGAGTACGACTGGATCACGCCGTTCGAAGACGACACGGGCTGTGAGGTCGAGGTCACATACGCCGACAGCTCGGACGAGATGGTGCAGCTGATGCGACAGGGTGGTGGATCCGAGTACGACGGCGTCTCCGCGTCCGGCGACGCGTCCAACCGCTTGATCGCCGGCGGCGACGTGGGTGCCGTCGACCCGAGTCTATTCCCGGAGATGGCGAACGTCATCGCGCCGATCAACCCGGACGGCGGCACGAACGCCGACCACTACGTCGTGGACGGCAACGTCTACGGCACCCCGTACATGTACGGGCCCAACTTCCTCATGTACAACACCGAGGAGGTCAGTCCCGCGCCGACGAGCTGGGACGTGACGTTCGAGGCGGACTCGCCGTACGCCGGCAAGGTGACGGCCTACGATTCGCCGATCTTCATCGCCGACGCGGCCATGTACCTGATGGCGCATCAGCCCGATCTGGGGATCACCGATCCCTACGAGCTGACGCAGGAGCAGTTCGACGCTTCCGTCGACCTGCTGAAGCAGCAGAAGGCGGAGCTGATCAGCGCGTATTGGGCGCTGTACACGGATGAGATCGACGGGTTCGTGGACGGATCGATGGTGGTCGGGACCGCATGGCCCGTGAACCTCACGTACACGAAGGGACCGGACGCCGCCAACACGGCAGCCGTGGTTCCCTCGGAGGGTGTGACCGGCTGGGCCGACACGTGGATGATCTCGGCCAACGCACCCAACCCGAACTGCATGCTCAAGTGGATGGACCACACCCTCCAGCCGGACGTCCAGGCGGAGGTCGGGATCTACTACGGCGCCGCCGGCTCGAACGTCGAGTCCTGCCAGGTCATCGCCGACACCCTCGGCGAGGGTGGCGAGGACCTGGTCGACTCGGTCGAGTACTCGTTCTGCGGAAACGAGGAGTTCCTGGACTCGATCCACCTGTGGAAGACGCCGCAGGTGGCCTGCGGCGACGACCGGGGCAACGAGTGCATCGACTACTCCCAATGGACGCAGGCCTGGACCGAGATCCGCGGTACCTAGGAGCGCCGTGGCATCGGTGACCGAGGCGGCGGACGGCGGAGCCGTTCGCCGCCTCAGCGCCGCGCTCTACCGCCACCGCGCGGGGAGGCTCCTGCTCACGCTGGGGCCTCCCCTCGCGTGGATGGTCGTCATCTACCTGGGCTCCCTGGCGCTGTTGCTCGCGTCGTCCCTCTGGCGCCTGGATGTGTTCACGACCAAGATCGTGCACGACTGGGGCTTCACCAACTTCCAGATCCTCTGGGAAGGCGAGGTCTACCGCAACATCGTCCTTCGGACGGTCGGGATCGCGGCGGCCGTCACCGTGACGGACATCGTCCTCGCGTTCCCGCTCGCCTATTACGCCGCGCGACTCGCGACGCCCCGGATGCGCAACGCCCTGCTGATCGCCGTGGTGCTGCCTCTTTGGGCCAACTACCTCGTGCGGGTGTTCGCATGGCGGATCATCCTCACCCCCAACGGCTTCCTGAACTCGGTCGCCAACGCGATCGGACTGGGCTCGCTCCAGCTCGGCCGGTCCAACTGGGCGATCTGGCTCACGTCGGTCTACCTGTGGCTGCCGTTCACGCTGCTGCCGATCTACGCGGCCCTCGAGCGGGTGCCGGCGTCGTTCCTCGAAGCGTCGGAGGATCTCGGCGCTCGTGGTTGGTTCACGTTCCGCCGTGTCGTGTTCCCGCTGATCCTGCCGGGCATCGTGGCGGGGTCGTTGTTCTCCTTCTCCCTCACGCTCGGCGACTACATCGTGCCGGAGCTCGTCGGGAACACGCAGTTCATCGGCAACGTGATCTACGACAACGTCGGGGTCGCGGGGAACACCCCGCTGGCCGCGGCGTTCGCGCTCGTGCCGATCGCGATCATGGCCGTCTATCTCACGCTCGCGAAGCGAGCGGGCGCGTTCGAGGCGCTGTAGCGATGGAGTCGAGGGCGGCGCGCGTGCTGATCAAGAGCGGGAGTGTGCTCACGCTCGTGTTCCTGTACGTGCCCCTCGCGATCGTGGCGATCTACGCGTTCAACGACAGCATCGGCCAGGCGTGGCCGATCCAGGACTACACGACGAAGTGGTTCGGCATCGCGTTCCGGGAGGCGACGGTCCGCCAGGCGATGATCAACTCGCTGCAGATCGCGCTCTTCGCGACGGCGCTGGCATTGATCCTCGGCAGTGCCGCCGCGTTCGCCGTTCACCGCTTCGACTTCTTCGGCCGCAACACGGTGTCGTTCCTGCTGGTGCTCCCCATCGCCCTCCCGGGGATCGTGACCGCGATCTCGCTGCGCTCGGCGATCGAGACGTTCGGCGTGTCCTTCGGGGTGCTCACGATCGTGGTCGGCCACGCGACCTTCTGCATCGTGGTCGTCTACAACAACGTGTTGGCGCGCCTGCGGCGCACGCCGACCTCACTGGTGGAGGCGTCGATGGACCTCGGCGCGGACGGGTGGCAGACGTTCCGCTACGTCACGTTCCCCGCGATCAGAACCGCGGTCCTCGCCGGCGGGTTGCTCTCGTTCGCGCTCTCCTTCGACGAGATCATCGTGACGAACTTCCTCGCGGGCAGCACCATCACGCTTCCGAAGTTCATCTACAACAGCATCCGGCTGCCCCGGAATCGCCCGGTGGTGAACGTGGTGGCGGTGGTGGTCGTCCTGCTGATGCTGATCCCGGTGTACATCGCGCAGCGGCTGGCGGGAGGCACCGACTCGCAGGTGGCCGCCGCCGGGTCGCGGGCGGGCGAGGACCCCTAGAGGTACTGCCCCCGCGGCGGAGCACCCTGTTGCTCGGTCTGCTGGTCGGGGTTCTGCGCCATCAGGCCGCGCCGCCGGATCTCCTCGAACTGCTGTCGCGCCGCCATCTGCTGCGCGAACATCGCGGCCTGGATCCCATGGAACAACCCTTCCAGCCATCCCACCAGCTGCGCCTGCGCGACACGCATCTCGGATTCGCTTGGGACACCGTCGAGCGGCGGGACGAGCTCCTGAAGCTCGTCCTTCAGATCTTGGCTGACCGATTCGCCCAGCTCCTCGACGGACCGGTGGTAGATGTCCACCAGCCGCTTGCGGCCGGCTTCGTCCATCGAGGCGTGGCGCGTCTCCTCCAGGAGCTCTCGGACCATCGACGCGATCCTGAGGAGCTTGGCCGGCTCGGTGATGCTCTCCGCCGGCGGCGCGCCCTCGCCCTCGGTCCCCGGTTTCCCGGGCTCGGGCGGTACCTCGACGGGGACCGCGGGGATCGCCTGGACGGGGACAACGTCCTCGGGGGTGCTCACGCCTCCAAGGTAGCAGCCGGCTCGCCGGTTCCCTCGCCGAGGGTTCGGAGGAAGAGCGCCTCGGCGAGCGCGATGTGCTCGATCTCGGACAGGTCGACGCTCTCGTTCACGGAATGGATGAACGAGCGTTCGTCCATCGCGCCCCAGATCAGGATCTCCATGCCAGGGAACGTCTCGGTGAGCATCGGGACCAGAGGGATCGATCCTCCCGAGCCCACCTCGATCGGGTCGCGCCCGTACGCCCGCGCGAGAGCGTCCATCGCCGCGCGGCTCGCGGGCGTCGACGTGTCGACCAGGTAGCCGTGTCCTGCTTCGAAACCGGACGCTCCCTCGAACGTCACCTCCACGCCCCAGGGGGCGTGGGCCCGGAGATGGTCCACGAGCGCCTCGCGTGCCGCGCCGGGATCGTCACCCGGCGCGAGCCGGAGGCTCACGCGGGCGCGAGCGACCGGCACGATCTGATTCGACGAGCCGGCGATCGCCGGCGCGTCGACGCCCAGCACGGCGACGGCGGGGGAGGACAGCAGACGGTCCGCGATCGTGCCCGACCCGATCAGCTCCACCGAGTCGAGGACACCCGACTCATCGCGGAACTCGTCTTCGGGCAGCTGCGCGCCCTCCCACTCGAACCGCTTCAGACCTTCGATCGCGACGTCGCCCTCGTCCGTGTGCAGCGAGGCGATCATCCGCGCGAGCGCCGTGATCGCATCCGGGATCGGTCCTCCGTACGCCCCCGAGTGCTGGGCACTCGGGAGGACGCGGACCTGCACCACGATGTCGGTCACCCCTCGGATCGAGGTGTTCATCGTCGGGACGCCGGTCCGGTAGTTGCCGCCGTCGGCGATCACGGCGACGTGCGCCCGCAGCAGATCGGCGTGGCCTTGGACGAGGTCGGGCAGATGCTCGGTCGAGCACTCCTCCTCGCCTTCGACGACGACCTTGATCGTCACCGGAGGTTCGCCGTCGGCGAGCAGGGCGCGGATCGCCGCCGCGTGGACGACGATGCCGCTCTTGTCGTCCGCGGCCCCGCGCCCGTACATGCGTCCGTCATTCACCACCGGCTCGAACGGAGGCGTGTCCCACTGGTCGACCGGACCCTCGGGCTGCACGTCGTGATGCGCGTAGAGCAGGACCGTCGCCGCGCCGTCGGGTCCGCGGATCTCACCGAAGACCGCCGGGTGTCCACCGTCCAGCTCCAGCAGGCGGGCGTCCTCCACGCCGGCCTCCCGCAGGATGTCTCTGGTCGTCTCGGCCGAGGCCCGGACATCGGCCGGGTCGTAGCCCGGGTAGCCCATCGACGGGATTCGTACGAGCCGCTCGAGCTCCGCGATCGTGCGCGGCATGTCGGCCGCGATCCGTTCGCGGAGTGTCTCGTCCTCGCTCATGGGCTGCGAAGCCTACCGGCTAGGGCGAGAGCCGCCGGATCGACCAGCCGCCGTCCGTCCGTTCGTACAGGAAGCGGTCGTGGAGCCGGTGCTGACGGCCCTGCCAGAACTCGACGGTGATCGGCTCGATCCGGTAGCCCCCCCAGAACGGCGGTCGCGGCACGTCATCGCCCGGATACCGGGCATCGAAGGCGGCGAACCGCTCCATCAGCTCGTCTCGGGACGCCAGCTCGGCGCTCTGTCGCGAGGCCCACGCTCCCAGGCGCGCCTCGCGCGGGCGGGTCGCGAAGTAGGCGTCGGACTCCTCCGCGGGGACCCGGGAGACGTCGCCGGAGACGGAGATCTGCCGGTCGATCTCTCGCCAGTAGATCGAGAAGGCAGCCCGTGGGTTCTCGTCGAGCTCCGACCCCTTCCGACTTCCGTGGTTCGTGTAGAAGACGAATCCCCGGTCCTCGATCTCGCGGAGCAGCACATGACGGATGGACGGACGTCCGTCGGACGCCGCGGTCGCGAGGGCGATCGCGTTGGGGAGACGGATGCCCGCGCGCTCCGCATCCTCGTACCAACGCCGGAACAGCACGACCGGTTCGGAAGGGAGGCTCTCGAGCTCCAGCGGCAGGTCGTGCTCGGCGCCCACGGCGCGCCCCCGGCAGGATTCGAACCTGCGCCCCCGGCTCCGGAGGCCGGTGCTCTATCCCCTGAGCTACGGGGGCTCGGGTCCGGAAGTCTAGCAACCGGCCTTCTGATGCTTTGGGCGACGTCGGCCGGGCTATCCTCGGCGCGTGTCCTCGTCAGACTCACCTCGGGTCCTGTTCGCCGACGACGATCCGATCCTGCACCGACTTCTCCAGGTCAACTTCCGTGCGGTCGGGATCACGATCGACTCGGTGGGACGCGGCGACGACGCGCTCGTACGCGTGATCGCGGCCCCCCCCGATGCGCTCGTCCTGGACGCGACGATGCCGGGGATGGACGGCCACGAGGTCTACCAACGCCTCCGGGAGGAGCCGGCCCTCGCCTCGCTCCCGGTGATCTTCCTCACGGGGCGCGGCGCCGAGGAGTTCGAGGCCTACGCGGGGGAGCACGTGACGGTCGTGACGAAGCCGTTCGACCCCACGGAGCTCGTGAAGATCGTGTGCGAGGCGATCGGGGTGAGCGGGTGATCGAGGACCGGCTGAAGGACCTGCTCAACGACGCGGTGACGGTGGCTGCTTCCGCGCTCGGACAGGAGCCTCCCTACCCCGAGCCCGAGCTCCAACGGCCCCGCCAGAAAGAGTTCGGCGACTTCACCACCAACCTCGCGATGGTCGTCGCATCGCAGGCGGGCGCGGATCCACGGGCGACGGCGACAGCGATCGTGAACGCGCTGCCCGCCGCGCCCTTCCTCGAGAAAGCCGAGGTGGCAGGGCCCGGCTTCATCAACCTGTGGACGACCGATGAGTGGCTCCACGACGTCCTGCGGCAGATCGTCGGAGAGGGCGACCGATACGGCGCCGGTCGATCGACCGGCCGGCGGATCCAGGTGGAGTTCGTCTCCGCGAATCCGACGGGCCCTCTCACGATCGGCCACGCCCGGAACGCCGCGATCGGCGATGCGCTCGCCCGGCTGTTGACGTTCGCAGGGCACGACGTGGAACGCGAGTACTACTTCAACGATGCCGGCGGGCAGATGGACCGCTTCGGGGCCTCCGTCGAGGCTCGGTACCTGCAGCTCCTCGGTCGTGATGCGGAGATGCCCGAGGACGGCTACCACGGCGACTACGTCGCGGAGCTCGCGCGCGAGATCCTGGACATCGAGGGACCGAGCCTCGCCGATCTGCCCCCGGAAGAGCGGCTCATCCGACTCCGGGAGGAGGGCGCGCGGCGCGCGATGGAGCAGATCCGAGCCACCTTGGAGCGGTTCGGCGTCACCTTCGATTCGTACTTCCTCGAGGCGTCGCTCGTGGAGAAAGGCGAGATCGCGCAGGCGATCGAAACGCTGCGCGAGGCCGGTTTCGTCTTCGACGCGGAGGGCGCCACCTGGTTCCGGTCGACCGCGTTCGGCGACGACAAGGACCGCGTGGTGGTGCGGTCGGACGGGACGCACACGTACTTCGGGGCGGACATCGCCTACGTCCTCGACAAGTTCTCGCGCGGTTTCGATCACCTGGTCTACGTGTGGGGCGCCGACCACCACGGCGACATCGCGAGGGTGACGGGCGCCGCGACGGCGCTCGGCTTCGACCCCGAGCGCGTCGAGATCGTGATGTACCAGTTCGTCTCGTTCCTGCGCGGAGGCCAGCCCGTGAAGATGAGCAAGCGGGCCGGGACGTTCGTCTCGCTGGACGAGCTGATCGACGAGGTGGGCACCGACGCCGCCCGCTTCCACCTGCTCCTGTTCTCCAACGACCGGCCGATGAACTTCGACATCGCCGAGGTCGCCCGGCAGACGCTCGACAATCCCGTCTACTACGTGCAGTACGGGCACGCGCGGATCGCGTCGATCCTCCGCAAGGCCGCCGCGGAGGGGATCGCGCTCGGACCGATGGAGGACGCCGACCTGACGCTGCTCGCGTCCGAGCCGGAGCAGGAGCTGCTCCGGGCGCTGGCCGACGTCCCGGGCCTGATCGCGACGGCCGCGGAGCAACGCGCGCCGCACCGGTTGACCCATGCGGCGCAGGACCTCGCGGCCACGTTCCATCGCTTCTACACGGAGTGCCGCGTGGTCTCCGATGACGCCGCCCTGACACAGGCACGCTTGTGGCTTTCGTCGGGCGCGAAGCAGGTCCTTTCGAACCTCCTCGGGCTCCTGGGCGTCTCTGCCCCCGAGTCGATGGAGAGGATGGACGACGCGCGGCCGGATGGGTGAAGCACTCGAGATCCGGCCCGCGAGACCCAGCGACGCTCGCGCCTTCCTCGAGCACTGGACCGCGATCGTGACCGAGGAGCGGTTCGTCAGGAGCGAGGAGGTGCAGACGTCGGCCCGAGCGTATCGACGGCGCTTCCGCCAGCGGTCGGACCTCGAGACGAACCTGCTCGCGTTCGAAGGCGGACGACTCATCGGTCATGTCACGGTGCAGCGCGACCGTCATCCGGTCACGCGGCATGTCGGGTCGCTCGCGATCGCGGTGGCAGCCGACGCCCGCGGACGGGGCATCGGACACCGGCTGATGGTCGAGGCGATCGCCTGGTCGAAGCAGGCGGGGGTCGAGAAGATCGTCCTCTCCGTGTATCCGCACAACGACGCCGCGATCGCGCTGTATCGGAGCTTCGGGTTCGTCGAGGAGGGGAGGCTCGCGAGGCACTCGCGCAAGTCCTACGGTTACGAGGACGAGATACTCATGGCGGCCTGGATCGGGAGCGACGGGTGACGGCGGACGGATCGAACGAGGCGGTCGAGCGGACGGTGCGCATCGGCCTCCTCGGGAGCGGCAACGTGGGCGCGGCCGTGCTCCGGCTGCTGCACGAGCACGGGGACGACGTGGCTCGCCGGGCGGGCGTGCATCTGGACGTCGCCCGGGTCGCCGTGCGCGATCCCGGCCGAGACCGAGGGGTACCGCTGCCACCCGACCGCTTCACCGACGACGCCGGCGCCGTCGTCGACGACCCAGGGATCGACATCGTTTGCGAGTTGATGGGGGGTGTCGAGCCCGCACGCGGGCTGCTCTTGCGTGCGTTGGCGAGCGGGAAGTCGGTCGTGACCGCCAATAAGGAGCTCCTGGCGACCCACGGGGATGAGCTCTTCTCCGCGGCGGACCGGGCCGGCGGGGATCTCTACTTCGAAGCGGCGGTGGCGGG
This sequence comes from uncultured Actinomycetota bacterium, assembly GCA_963750945.1. Taxonomy (GTDB): domain Bacteria; phylum Actinomycetota; class UBA4738; order UBA4738; family HRBIN12; genus JAJNBA01. The sequence continues at coordinate 568,696 of CAVVSH010000015.1, forward strand.
AGGGATCCCGCTGATCCGTCCCTTGCGCGAGTCTCTCGCCGGGGAGCGCGTCGATCGCGTCCTCGGGATCGTGAACGGGACGACCAACTTCATCCTGACGCAGATGTCGGAGCACGGCTGGACCTCCGAGGAGGCGATCGCCGAGGCACAGCGGCTCGGGTTCGCCGAGGCCGACCCCACCGCCGACGTCGACGGGTACGACGCGGCCGCGAAGTGCGCGATCCTCGCGTCGGTGGCGTTCGGGGCGCGTGTGGTCGCCGACGACGTCTATCGGGAGGGCATCTCGGAGGTCACGCCGCAGGACTTCGAGGACGCGGCTCGGCTCGGCTACGTGATCAAGCTGCTCGCGATCGCGGAGCTCGATGAGGAGGAGATCTCGGTCCGCGTCCATCCGTCGATGATCCCGATGGAGCACCCGCTCGCGGCCGTTCGCGGGGGCTCCAACGCGGTCTTCGTCGAGGGCCCGAAGATCGGACAGCTGATGTTCTACGGCGCCGGCGCGGGCGGGGACCCGACCGCGACCGCCGTCGTCGGGGACCTCGTGAGCGTCGCGAGGAACCTCCTGCAGGGTGCGCGAGGTCCCAGCTCGGCGCCGACCAACGCGCGGCGCGTTCGCCCCATGGACGACACGCACGACCAGTACTACCTCAAGCTCCGCGTCGACGATCGACCCGGCGTGCTGGCGGAGATCGCCGACCGCTTCGGGCGGAACGGCATCTCGCTCGAGCGTGTGTGGCAGGAGGGCACCGGTGAGGAAGCCACGCTCTCGTTCATCACGCATCGCGCCCAGGAGGGCGCGTTTCAGAAGACGATGCAGGAGCTTCGGGAGCTCGATGCCGTCCACGCGGTCGCGAGCGTCATCCGCGTCGAGGGCGAGGAGTGACCTCCTTGGAAGGGACACCGTCCGGGGACGGAGCGCCGCAATGGCGAGGCATCATCGAGGAGTACCGCACGCGGCTGCCGGTCTCCGTCGACACACCAGTCGTCACGCTCCGTGAAGGCGGCACGCCGCTCGTTCGATCCGACGTCCTGTCGGCCGAGACCGGCTGCGACGTCTGGCTGAAGTACGACGGCACGAACCCCACCGGGTCGTTCAAGGACCGGGGGATGACGCTCGCGATCTCGAAGGCGCTCGAGGAAGGGGCCAAAGCTGTCGTCTGCGCGTCCACCGGCAACACGAGTGCGAGTGCGGCGGCGTACGCGGCGAAAGCAGGTCTGACGTGCGCCGTGCTCGTGCCCAAGGGGAAGATCGCGCTCGGCAAGATGGCCCAGACGCTCGTGCACGGGGCCCGGGTGCTCGAGGTCGACGGCAACTTCGACGCGTCGCTCGAGCTCGCGAAAGGTCTCGCGGACCGGTACCCGGTGACCTTGGTCAACAGCGTGAACCGGTACCGGCTGGAGGGTCAGAAGACGGCGGCGTTCGAGATCTGCGACGCGCTCGGTCGACCTCCCGACCTGCACCTCGTCCCGGTCGGAAACGCGGGCAACATCTCCAGCCACTGGCTCGGCTACACGGAGTACCTGGAGGCCGGCATGATCCACGACCCGCCCCGCCTCTTCGGGTTCCAGGCCCAGGGGGCGGCGCCGATCGTGCTGGGTGAGGTGGTGAAGGATCCGCAGACGATCGCGACCGCGATCCGGATCGGCAACCCGGCCTCCTGGGAGAAGGCGGTCGCGGCCGCGAAGGAGTCCGAGGGCGCGATCCTCGCGGTGACCGACCGCGAGATCTTGGCTGCGTACCGGCGCGTCGCCCGCGAAGGGCTGTTCGCGGAGCCCGCATCGGCCGCGAGCGTGGCCGGGCTGCTGCACCTGCACGCCGAGGGCAAGCTCGCGGCCGATGCGACGGTGGTGTGCGTCCTCACCGGTCACGGGCTGAAGGATCCGGAGTGGGCGATCGCGGGAGCGGCGCGGCCGGAGACCGTGCCGGCCGACCCCGCGGTGGTCGCCGCCGAGCTGGGGCTGTAGATGCGCATCACCGTCCGGGTGCCGGCCACGTCGGCGAACCTCGGTCCGGGGTTCGACTGCTTCGGGCTCGCGCTCGACCTCTGCAACGAGGTCACGGTCGACACCGACGCCGAGCCCGGTGTCTCGTGGGAGGGCGAGGGGGCGGACGAGCTCCCGACCGACGGCTCCGACATGGTCAGCCGCGCGATCGCGTTCGCGCTCGGACAGCAGCTCCACTTCTTCCCGAGCGCTGCCCTTCCTTCGTTCTCCTTGCACGGCATCAATCGGATCCCACTGGAGCGCGGGCTGGGGTCATCGTCTGCGGCTGCGGTCGCGGGGGTCGCGCTCTGTCGGAGTCTGCTCGGCGAGGCTGGAGGCGGCGACGACCCCCACACGACGTTCGCGTATGCGGCGGAGCTGGAGGGGCATCCGGACAATGCGGCCCCCGCTGCCTACGGAGGCCTCACGGTGATCGCTCCGGGCTCCTACGTGCACCGCTTCGAGCCGCACCGTGACCTCGATCCGGTGGTGGTCCTGCCGGATCGGCTCCGACTCGCGACCGGGGAAGCGCGCGCCGCCCTCTCCGACACGGTCGACCGGCGTGACGCCGTCTTCAATATCGGGCACGCCGCCCTCGCCGTCATGGCGTTCACACGCGAACCGGATCTCCTTCTCGTGGCCCTGCACGATCGTCTCCACGAAGACGCACGGGGAACCCTGGTTCCCGAATCGGCGGCGCTCCTCCACGATCTCCGCAGCCGGCAGATTCCCGCGTGCCTGTCCGGCGCCGGTCCATCGCTGCTCGCCTTCCAGCACGAGGGACATGCGATCGGCGAGTTGCCGGAGGGCTGGCGCGCGATCCGGCCCGGCGTTCGATCGATGGGTGTCGAGGTGCAAGTCGAGGGCTGAGCTCAGCCGACGCACCGACCCGTGCGGACCTCGGCGGTGCGAGCCGTCGCCCGGTCGACCAGCGGGATCAGTCTCGGGGAGGTGATCGCGTAGCCGAGGTCCTCGTTCGTGACGGATGCGCCGAAGATCAAGCCCGCGACCTGCCCACCGGGCAGCACGAACGGCCCGCCGCTGTTCCCGGGCTTGACCGTGGCCTGCAGCTCGTAGATCCGCCGCCGAGCCTCTTCCTCCGAGTAGATGTCTCGACCGACCGCATCCAACGCGCGTCGGACCGCCGCCGGGAGCTCCGTGTAGCCCCCGTGTGGATATCCCACGACGGCCCCGCCGGTGCCTCGTGCGACCTCCTCGGTGAGCAGGTCGAGCGGGGGCGCATCGAGACCTTCGACCCGGAGGACGGCGGCGTCGAGGTCTTCGTCGAAGAGCACCGGCACCGCGTCGAAGACCTGGCCCTTCCACTCCACCCGGGGGCTGCTGCCGGCGATCACATGAGCGTTCGTGAGGACGAGGTCATCTTCGACCACGAAGCCGGTCCCCTGGAGGATCCGATCGCACGCCGGTCCGGCGACCAGGACGATCGAGGGACGCGCCGCCCTCGCCGCTCTCGCGGCGAGACCCTGCGGCGGCTGCGGTACCGGGTCGGCGGGCAGCGGAGGCAGGCCCGAGAAGACGTCCGGGAAGCCGATGATGTCGAGTACGTTCCCCAGCTGCGCCGCGAGGGCCGGTGGTGGCGGGAGCGCCGTGTCGACGACCCGGATCACGGCCGAGCGCTGGAGCGATCGAGCGATGGAGGGGAACGGCCCCGCCGCCAGGTTGAGGCCGAGGAACCAGATCGCGAGGATGAGCGCGCTCACGCTGAGCGCCCCGCCTCCCACCGCATCCGCCGCCTTGAGCCGGGTTCCCCGGGTTCGCCGACGGAGCCTGAGCCCCAGGACCGAACCGACCGCGTCGCCGATCGCGCCGAGGAGAAGCACCGTCCCCAGGGCCACGCCCGCCTTCGCCGGATCCGACCGGACGAGGTCGGCAGTGAGGGGCGCGAGCCGGATGCCGACGACGAATCCGATCCCCAGTCCGACGAGCCCGGCGACCTGAAGCACCGCGCCGCGTCGATAGCCACCCCAGGCCGACAACACGAACAGCAGGAGGAGGACGACGTCCAAGACGGTCACGGGTCGCTATCGTCCCATGCGCCTTCGTGTCTCCAGGCAGTCTCGTCGACGGATGTCGGCGCCCCCTACACTGCCGACGTGGTCACGATCGCCCACATCTCCGATCCGCACGTCGGTTCCCCCCACTTCGTGCCGAACCTCCTCCATCGGGTGATCGAGGAGATCAACGAGCTGGAACCCACGGCGGTGATCTGCAGTGGAGACCTCACCACCGACGGGTATCGACAGGAGTATCAGTCGTGGCTCTCGTACGCGGAGCGGATCCAGGCACCTCTCCACACGATCCCGGGCAACCACGACTCGCGGAACGTCGGCTACCTACACTTCGAGGAGCTGATCGGTGCACGCAACTGGTCCGTGGACGTAGAGGGGATCAGGATCGTGGGTGTGGACTCGAGCGAGCCCGACCTGAACGAGGGGATGGTGGGCCGGGGCCATTACTCGTGGATCCGGAAGCAGTTCGCCGAACCGGCGGATCTCAAGGTGTTCGTGCTGCACCACCACCTGATCCCGATCCCCGGCACTGGACGAGAGCGCAGCACCGTGATGGACGCGGGAGACCTGCTCGAGGTGCTCGTCCACTCGGGCGTGCACGTGGTGCTCGCAGGACACAAGCACGTTCCCTACGTCTGGCGGCTCGAGGACATGTACCTGGCGAGCGCCGGCACCTGTTCGTCCCTCCGCGTGCGAGGGCACACCAAGCCCTGCTACAACGTGTTGGAGATCGAGGGCGGGAAGGTCACGATCTTCCGGAAGTTCCCGTTCGGCGAGCGCCAGCAGATGGCCAAGGTCGCGATCGCCACGGGGACCCAGATGCAGCGCGAGGGCGAGGGTTTCATCCAGGAGTCCGCGCCCGTATCGGATCAGGTTGCCGATCAGGTGGCCGAGCCCGTTCCCGGCGACTGACCGCCGACCCGTTCCCACTCCATCGACACGGCCAACACCAGGAGAACGCACATGCGAACGCTCGCCCTCGTGGACGGTGAGCACTACCCGCCGGTGACGCGTGCCGCCTTGGAAGCGGCAGGGGAGCGCGGCCACGAGATCGTGGCCGCGCTCCTCGTCGGTGGGACCGAGAAGCTCGCTGCCGGCGACGCTCCACCCGACCTCGGCGTCCCCGTCCTCGTCACGGCCGGCGGACGCATGGACGCGTTGCGGACCGCGATCGCCGAGCTGTCGCCCGAGGTGATCCTCGATCTCTCCGACGAACCGGTCCTCGGGTATCGCGAGCGGATGGAGATGGTGGCAGTCGCCTTGGTGGCGGGGGTGCCCTATCTCGGCCCCGACTTCCGGATCGACCCACCAGAGCTCGCCGCCCCGCTCGGCATCGCGACGCTCGCGGTCATCGGCACCGGGAAACGGACGGGCAAGACCGCGATCGCCGGGGCGGTCGCTCGCCTGGCGGCCCGCCGCGGTCTGGAGCCGGTCGTCGTCGCGATGGGCCGCGGCGGGCCGCCGGAGCCCACCCTCGCGATGGCCGGTTCGGTCGACCTCGACCAGCTCGTTCGGCTGGTCGCCGAGGGGCAGCACGCGGCGTCGGACTACCTGGAGGACGCCATCACGACCGGCGTGACCACGGTGGGTGCCCTGCGCGCCGGCGGCGGGCTCGCCGGCGCGCCCTACGTGTCCAACGTCAGGGAGGCCGCCGAGCTGGCAGCCTCCCTCCACCCGGGGCTGGTGATCCTCGAGGGGAGCGGAGCGGCGATCCCGCCGGTGCCGTGGGACGCGGCCATCCTGGTGGTGCCCGCCACCGCCCCTCCGGAGTACCTCGGCGGCTACCTCGGCCCGTACCGGCTCTTGCGGTCCGATCTGGTGGTTGTTACCATGACAGGCGACCCATCCGGGTCCGAAAACCTTTCCGCGCTCCGGTCCCCTGTTCGGCGCTACCTGGACGATGCGGCGTTCATCCTGACGGACTTCGTTCCGGTAGCGCTGGAAGATATCCGGGGCAAGGAAGCGTTCTACGCTACGACTGCTCCTCCAGGGGTGGTCGAGAGGCTGATCCGACGCCTCGAAGCCGACCATGGGTGCACGGTCGTGGGCTGGAGCGCTCGACTGGCGGATCGCGCCGGTCTGGTCGAAGACCTCGATGCCGTCCAGGGATACGACGTCCTCCTCACGGAGCTGAAGGCGGCGGCCGTCGATACGGCGGTCGCCAGAGCCCTCGACCGAGGGGCGGAGGTCGTGTTCGTGGACAACCGCGCAGAGGCCGTGGAGGGATCCGCGGACCTCGACACCGCGCTCGGCGGCGCGATCGACATCGCGCTCGACCGGGCAGAAGACCGCTTATGACGAGAGACCAACACCCACACCCACACATCACGATCTCCGACCAAGATCCCGGCCTGCCCTACTCCAAGGGTCTGATGGCCTCACAGGTCATGGTCACGGGGCTCTCCGCCTATCGCGCCTATGAGGTGGCGGAGACGATCGAGATCCGTTTGCTGGACGAGGACAGGTCTTCGATCAACAGCATCGAGCTCTCCGATTTCGCCCTCGACATCATCAGGGAGCTCGCGGGAGATCGCTACGCGACCAACTTCGCGCGCTGGCAAGACGTGCAGCGGCTGGACGTGCCGCTCGTGATCCTGATCGGCGGTGCCACCGGCGTCGGGAAGTCCACGATCGCCACGCACCTGGCGCACCGGCTCGGGATCGTGCGCGTCGTCGCCACGGATGGCTCGATCCGAGAGGTGATGCGGTCGATGCTCTCCGCCGAGCTCATGCCGACGCTCCACGTCTCGTCGTTCCAGACGGACACCGTCGTTCGGGAACCGACGCGCCGTTCCGACTCGCTGGTCGCAGGCTTCCGGGAGCAGACGGCGGCGGTCTCGGTCGGGATCGAAGCCCTGATCAAGCGCTCGGCCGCCGACGGGACGAGCATCGTGATCGAAGGCGTCCACGTGGTCCCGGGATTCTTCGACCTGGAGGTCCACGGTGAACGCATCGTGCCCGTTCCCTTGATCGTCGAGGTCGACGAGGAAAGCCGACATCTGACTCATTTCGCCGCCCGGGAAACGGGCGTCCGTCCGGCCGAGCGTTACGCGCAGAACTTCGAGAACATCAGGAAGCTCCAGCGCTACGTCAAGAGCCAGGCGCTCTCCCACGGTGTGCCGATCGTGCCGAACCACAGCTTCGATCAGGCGATCTCGGCGGTGCTCGACCTGGTGATGGAGCGTGCGACCGCGCGGGCCGCGCAGCACGCGGACGAGCTCGGACGACAGGGGAGGACCGCGTGAGACTGTTCCTGGACACGGCCAGCATCGACGAGATCCGCGAGATCAACCGGTGGGGCGTGCTCTCCGGCGTCACGACCAACCCGTCGCTCGTCGCGAAGGAGGGTGGCGATCCGGAAGCGGTCTGGAAGGAGATCCTCGCGGAGGTCGACGGCGACATCTCGCTGGAGACCACGGAGCTCGAGGCCGGGCCCATGTACGAGCAAGGGCAAAAGCTCGCGGGCATGGCGCCCAATGCGGTCGTGAAGGTCCCGATGATCCCCGCGGGCTTGGAAGCCGGGAAGCGGCTGGCCGGCGAGGGGATCCGGGTCAACGTGACACTCGTGTTCTCGGCGGCGCAGGCGATCTTGGCGGCCGAGATCGGGGCGTACTGCGTCTCGCCGTTCCTCGGCCGGTTGGACGACGTCGGCTCCGACGGGATGAAGCTCCTGCACGACATCTGCGAGATCTACGCGGTGCAGGGCTACGCCTCGAACGTGCTGGCGGCCTCACTGCGCCATCCCATGCATGTGGTGGAATCCGCGCTCGCGGGAGCGGACATCGCCACGATGCCGTACGACGTCTTCACGAAGCTCGTGAAGCACCCATTGACTGACTCCGGACTGGAGCGATTCCTCGCCGACTGGCGGACGCTTCAGGACGAACAGCCCTAGCGAAAGAAGAAAGGCAGGGCACATGGACACCATGGACCGCAGCACCTTGGAGGGGAAGCTCCTTCCGGAGCTGCAGCAGATCGCGCAGACGATGGGGATCGAAGGATCCCAGCGTCTGCGCAAGGCAGGCCTGATCGACGCGATCGTCGAGGCCTCGTCGAACGGAGAACGACCGGACAACGGCGAAGCGTCGGCCCGTCCGTCCCGTGAGACGGCCGTCGCGACCATCGACGGCGCCACCGGCGACGGCGCGACGACCGACATCTCGTCGGACGAGGGCACCGAGAACGACGCGGACGGCTCGTTCGCCGAAGCCTCGGACGAGCAGCAGCCGTCGGACCGTCGTCCGGGTGGCGAGGACCGCCAGCCGGACGACCGCGCGAGCGGTCCCGGTAGCTCGCGGCCCCAGGACCGCGGCGAGCGGAACCAGGACCGCGGCGGCCCCCAGGACCGGGGCGACCGCGGGGACCGCGGTGAGCAAGGGGATCGCAACGACCCCCGCAACCGGCGACGCCGTCCAACCCGCGAGGAGCGGCGGCAGCAGCGAGAAGAGCGCCGGGAACGCGAGGAGCAGGAGCGGGTCGAAGCGCTGAAGACCGCCCCGTCGGCGGCCGGCATCCTCGACCTGCTCCCCGATGGCTACGGCTTCATGCGGACCTCGGGCTACCTGCCCGGTCCCGACGACATCTACGTCTCGATGTCCCAGGTGCGCAAGCACCAGCTGCGCAAGGGCGACGTCGTGACGGGCAAGGTGCGCCAGCCGAAAGACAGCGAGAAGTATTGGGCGCTCCTCGAGGTCGAGAAGGTCAACGACGTCGGGGTCGATGACGTCAAGGAGCGGAGGAACTTCGACAAGCTCACGCCGTTGTTCCCCGACGATCGGTTCCGACTGGAATCCGGCCCGACCGCGGTGACCGAGCGGATCATCGACATGATCGCGCCGATCGGGAAAGGCCAGCGAGGGATGGTCGTGTCTCCGCCCAAGGCGGGGAAGACCACGGTGCTCAAGCAGATCGCGAACGGCATCATTAACTCGAGCCCGGACACGCACGTGATCGTGCTGCTCGTCGACGAGCGGCCGGAGGAGGTCACGGACTGGCAGCGCACCGTCGAAGCCGCCGAGGTCGTCTACTCCACGTTCGACAAACCGACCGACCAACACATCCAGGTGACGGAGCTCGTCCTCGAGCGCGCCCGGCGTCTCGCCGAATCCGGCAGGGACGTGGCGGTCATCCTCGACTCGATCACCCGTCTGGCCCGTGCCTACAACCTGGCGGCGCCGTCCTCGGGCAAGATCCTGTCGGGCGGTATCGACTCCGGTGCCCTCTACCCGCCGAGACGGTTCTTCGGCGCGGCGCGCAACATCGAGGAGGGCGGATCCCTCACGATCATCGCGAGCGCGCTGGTCGAGACCGGATCCCGGATGGACGACGGCATCTTCGAGGAGTTCAAGGGAACCGGGAACATGGAGCTCCGGCTCGATCGTTCATTGTCGGAGAAGCGGTTGTTCCCCGCGATCAATGTCGACGCCTCGGGAACCCGCAAGGAAGAGCTGCTGATGCCGGCCGAGGAGCTCGCGCTGGTGATCAAGCTGCGGCGAGTGCTCCACGCGCTCGACGTGGGAGCTGCTCTGGAGCTGCTGGTCGACAAGGTCAGGGCGACCAAGTCGAACGAGCAGTTCCTCAAGGAGATCGCCAAGGCGCCGTCCGGGGGATAGGGAGCGTCGATCGGAGAAGGTCGCCGGCCTCGGTTACCCTGGAGGGCGAAGAGGAGAAGAGATGAAACAGGGCATCCACCCCGAATACCAGATCGCCAACGTCCACTGCTCGTGTGGCAATACGTTCCAGACCCGCTCCACCGTGAGCGAGATCCGCGCAGAACTCTGCTCGAACTGCCACCCCTTCTACACCGGCAAGCAGAAGTTCGTGGACGCGGGCGGCCGTGTCGAGCGGTTCCAGCGGCGGTACGCGAAGACCCAGGCGGCCCAGCAGGCGCAGCAGGGCTAACCGACCCGTGGCGGAGGCAGCGGCCCCCAAAGCGGCGTCCCCGCGCAGCCATCTCTATGGCGGTCAGGCGGTCGTCGAGGGCGTGATGATGCGCGGCGCCGGGTTCTGGGCGATCGCCGTCCGTAAGCCGGATGCGACGATCCACGTCGAGTCGCACGAGATCGACTCGATCGTGCTGCGTTATCCGCTCCTCGGCAAGCCCTTCTTCCGGGGCATCATCGTGCTCGGGCAGTCGCTCGCGATCGGCATGCGTGCGTTGATGGTCTCGGCCAACCAATCGCTCGAGGAAGAAGACCGGCTCACTCCACGGCAGGTCGCGCTCTCGATCGTCCTCGCGCTGGCGCTGTTCATCGGGATCTTCATCATCGCGCCGACGACGCTCTTCGCGTGGTTCGAGAATCGCACGGGCGGCGGCGGCGTCCTCACGCTGATGGGCGAGGGTGTCTTCCGTGTCGCGCTCTTCGTCGCCTATCTGTGGTTGATCGGCAAGACCAAGGACATCCATCGGGTGTTCGAGTATCACGGGGCCGAGCACAAGACGATCGCTGCCTACGAACACGGCGAGGAGTTGCAGGCGGATCTGATCGATCGATACCCCAAAGAGCACGTCCGCTGCGGGACCAACTTCCTCATCATCGTCATGATCATCACGATCTTCGTGTTCACGCTCTTCGGCACCCCGGCGCTCATCTGGCGGATCGTCTCCCGGGTGATCGCCATCCCGATCATCGCCGCCATCTCCTACGAGGCGCTGCGGTTCGGCGCGAAGCACCCGGGGTCGCTCCTCATGCGAGCATTGATGACACCGGGGATCTGGCTGCAGAAGATCACGACCCAGCAGCCCGACCGATCCCAGATCGAGGTCGCGGTCACGTCCTTCCAGGAGCTGCTCCGCCGCGAGGCGGAGGCGACTGCGCCCGAGCGCTAGCGGTCGAGATCCCCCGGCCCGAGGACGCAGTTCGCGTCAGGTCGTTGCATCGCTCGTTTCTTGCGCGAAGATGATGCGGTTCCCCATGACTCGGGAGGTTTCCCCATGCCGACCAGCGACCTGGATATGCCGTTGCTGCCGAGCGCGGAGCAGATCCGCCGCCGAGAGTTCGCAACGGTTCGTCGCGGCTACGACCCGCAGCAGGTGCGCGCCTACCTGACCTCGATCGCGAACCAGGTGGGGACGCTGGAGCAGGAGCTCAGCCAGCTCCGCCTCGAAGTGGGATCGTCGGCGGCCGCGAGGAGCGAGCAGATGGCCGGCCCGGCGATGGGCGAGTCCGCCGCCGCGTCTGATGCGTCCTCTTCCGCCGACCCGTACGACGCGTTGTCCAAGCGCTTCGCCACCCTGATCGAGATGGCGGATCAGGAAGCCGACCGGATCCTCGAGAACGCGAGATCCGAATCGACCCGAGCGCTCGACGAAGCGAGGAGCGAGGCCGACCGCATCAGGGTTGATGCGCAGGCGCACGCGGAGGAGGCTCGTCAGGAGGGCACGGATCTGCTGGAGCGAGCCAAGACCGAATCCGATCGGCTCTTGATCGGTCTCGCTGAGCGTCGACGGGGTCTCGTCGCCCAGCTGGAGGAGATGCGCGGGAAGCTCATCGAGGTGGCGGACGATCTCGCCGTCCCGATCGAGGAGGCCGCGCGCGCAGACGCGGAGGACGACGATCTCGCGGGCACGGCCACCGACGCCACCGATGACGCGGGCGCCACCGATGCTGCGGAGACGCCCGTCGATCCTCGATACGAGGCTCTCTGGGTGCAGAAGGACGAGTCGCTGCAGATCCCGGACCTCGCGTCGATCGACCTGGAGTTCGACGAGCCCGACGAGTAGCGGTCGCAGGCAGCCGGACGGCGCCTGGGAGAATCGACGTCATGGACGTCGAGGATCGCCTCAAGGAGATCGAGGCTCGCTTCGAGCAGATCCAGGCCGAGATGGCCTCGGTCGAAGCCGCGACCGACCACGATCGGATGCGAACGCTCGGCCAGCTGTTCGCCGAACTCGACCAGATCGTGGGGCCGTACCGCGAGTTCCGGCAGGCCACGGCCGATGCGTCGGAAGCGCGTGAGCTGGCAGCCGCGGAGGCCGACCCCGAGATGGCGGAGGCGTTCGACGAGGAGGCCCGGGGCGCGTCGGGTCGAGCCGAGAAGCTCCGCGCGCGCCTCGAGCAGCTGCTGGTCCCGAAGGATCCCAACGAGGGCAAGGACCTGATCGTGGAGATCCGCGCGGGAGCGGGCGGTCAGGAGGCGGCCCTGTGGGCGGGGGATCTGTTCGAGATGTACCAGCATCTGGCGGACCGGCGGAAGTGGAAGTCCGAGGTCTTGGCGTCCGCGCCGGCGGAGATGGGTGGCTTCAAAGACGTCGTGCTCGGGATCCGAGGACGTGATGCGTACGGTCGCTTGAAGCACGAGTCCGGTGTGCATCGGGTGCAGCGCGTGCCGGTCACCGAGTCCCAGGGCAGGATCCACACGTCGACCGCCACGGTGGCGGTGATGCCCGAGGCCGAGGACGTGGAGGTCGAGATCCGTCCGGAGGATCTCGACATCGACGTCTACCGATCGAGCGGTCCCGGCGGGCAGTCGGTGAACACCACGGACTCCGCGGTGCGCATCGTGCACAAGCCCACCGGCATCAAGGTGGAGGTCCAGGAGGAGCGCTCGCAGCTGCAGAACCGTGAGAAGGCGATGCGATACCTGCGCGCCCGCATCTACCAGAAGGCCCTCGACGAACAGCAAGCGAAGGAGGCCGCGGCACGCCGGTCGATGGTCGGGACGGGCGAGCGCTCCGAGAAGATCCGGACCTACAACTTCCCCGAGGGTCGAGTGACCGATCATCGCATCAAGCACACGTCGCACCAGCTGGCGAACGTGCTGGCGGGTGGGGACGAGCTGGACGGCTTCACGGAGCGACTGAACGCCGCGGAGCGGTCGGCACAGCTCGCCGAGGTCGAGGAAGTGGTGCCGGCGCGGCCCGGTTCCGAGAGCTGACGTGCGGCCGGCGCAGGTCGTTCGGCGCGCGGCCGAGTACCTGGAGCGCCACGGCGAGGAGAGCCCGGTTCCCACCGCCGAGCGGCTCCTTTCGCACGTCCTCGGAACGGATCGGACGGGGATCTACGCCCGGGAGGGGCTGACCTCGCAGGAGGCGAAGCTCTTCGGACGGGCGCTCTGCCGACGGTGCGCCGGTGAACCGCTCCAGCACGTGACCGGCGAGCAGGGATTCCGCCGGCTCCGTGTCGACGTCCGACCCGGCGTGTTCGTGCCCCGACCCGAGACCGAGGTCCTCGTCCAGGTGGTCCTGGATACTGCGGCGGAGGTCGAGTCGCCGGTGGTGGTCGACGTGTGCACGGGGAGCGGCGCGGTGGCGCTCGCGATCAAGGACGAGCGGCCGGACGCAACGGTGTTCGCCGTCGACCTCTCGCCCGAAGCCGTGGCGCTGGCGCGGAAGAACGCGGAGACCCTCGGCTTGGCGGTGACGGTCTTCGAGGGGAGCCTGCTCGATCCCCTGCCGCCCGACCTCCGAGGCCAGGTGGACGTGGTCGTCTGCAACCCGCCGTACGTGGCGCCCGAGCAGCGTGACTCGCTGCCTGCCGACGTGCGAGCCGAACCGGAGCTCGCGGTCTTCGGCGGGATCGACCTCTACGAACGGCTCTTCGCGCAGGCGATCGCCTGCCTTCGATCCGGGGGTCTCCTTGCCGTCGAGATCGAGGAGAGCATGGCGGCGTCGGTCTCGGAGGCGGCCGAACGGGCCGGTTTCGAGGACCTCGCCGTGCGCCGTGATCTGGCCGGACGGGACCGCGTGGTGTGCGGGCGGCAGCCCGCGGCTCCTGTGACACCACGGCCGACGCGGCTGCGATGACCTCCCTCAGTGGTCCTTTGCGTGACGCGGCGGCCGCCGCCCGCGGCGGTGAGTTGATCGTCTTCCCGACCGACACCGTCTACGGGATCGGGACGCGCCCCGACGATCCCGCGGCGACCGCGAGGGTGTTCGAGGCGAAGCGTCGGCCCCGAGATCTCGAGCTCCCGGTGCTGGTCGCCACGGCGAACGCGGCGCGAGCCGTGGCGGTCTTCGATGAGCGGGCCGAGCGCCTCGCGGGGGCGCTGTGGCCGGGACCGCTCACCCTGGTGCTGCCAAGAGGGGCGGACGCGTCCGCGTGGGACCTCGGCGGCGACGACACCACCGTCGGCGTCCGCGCCCCACACCACGCCCTCGCGCTCGCGCTCCTCGCGGAGACCGGGCCGCTCGCCGTCACCAGCGCGAACCTCTCCGGCCGCCCGCCCGCTGAGACTTGCGGCGAACTGCAGACACTGTTCGGTGATGCCGTCGCCGTCTACCTGTGCCAGGAGGGGGCACTGGACGGAGTCGCGTCGACCGTCATCGACCTCGCCCACGGGCCGGCGACGATCATCCGGGAGGGCTCTGTTCCTCGCGACGTGCTCGTCGCGGTCCTGCCGGAGGAATCGTCGTTGCTAGACTCGCGCTCTTCGTCATGAGCGGGATCCTGGTGGTCTGTACGGGCAACATCTGCCGCTCGCCGATGGCCGAGGGGTTCCTGCGCGCGGCCCTCGTCCAACGGCTCGGCGGGGCGGCGCCGGTCGTCACGTCGGCGGGCACCTCCGGCTGGGACGGTTCCGGGGCGATGATCGAGTCGATCCTCTCCGCCGAAGAGCGCGGCGCCGACATCCGAGCCCATCTCGCGAGGCGGCTGACGGGCGAGATGCTCGACGACGCCGACCTGATCGTGTGCATGGCGGCGGACCATCGAGAGGCCATCGTCGCCGCGAGGCCGGACGTGGAGGCGAAGACCTTCACGATCAAGGAGCTGGTCCGGCTGATGGAGGCATCCCCGACCGGAGGTGCCCTCGACGCTCGGGTCGCGGCCGCCGCGGCCGGACGGAACGGCGCGATCCACCCGGCCGAGGACATCCGAGATCCGCTCGGCGACCCGATCGACGGCTACCGAGAGGTGGCCGACGAGCTCCACGACCTGTCCGATCGCTTGGCCGCCGCCCTCACCGAGGACCCGAGCTGATGCGCGTCGCCCTCGGCGCCGATCATGCCGGCTTCCCGCTGAAGGAAGACCTGAAGACGTTCCTCCTCGAGGAGGGGCACGAGGTCGACGACCACGGCACCGACTCCACCGAACCGGTCGATTACCCGGCCTTCTGCGCGGCCGCGGCGCGCGCCGTTGCGACGGGGGAGGCCGACCGCGCGATCGTGCTCGGCGGATCCGGTCAGGGGGAGCAGATCGCCGCCAACAAGGTGGACGGCATCCGGGCGGCGCTCTGCCATGACCTCTGGCTGGCGCGCATGTGTCGCCAGCACAACGACGCCAACGTCCTGGCGATGGGAGCGCGGGTGATCGCGTCCGCGTACGCTCGGGAGATCGTGCGCATCTGGTTGGAAACGCCGTTCGAAGGCGGGCGTCACACGAAGAGGCTGGATCAGGTCGCACAGATCGAGCGAGGGGAGCTCTGAGATGAGGGAGTACGCCGCCGACTGGGACGCGCTGAAGACCGCCGACCCGGAGGTCGCCGATGCGATCGCGAACGAGCTCCAGCGCGAGCGCAGCAACCTGCGGTTGATCGCGTCGGAGAACTACGCGAGCCCCGCCGTCCTGGCGGCCCTCGGATCCACGATGACGAACAAGTACGCCGAGGGCTACCCGGGTCGCCGCTACTACGGCGGATGCGAGTTCGTGGACGTGACGGAGCAGCTCGCGATCGACCGAGCCAAGGAGCTGTTCGGCGCCGAGCACGCCAACGTGCAGCCGCATGCCGGCGCCCAGGCCAACATGGCGGTGTTCGGTGCCTTCCTCCAGCCGAACGACCCGGAGGACAAGGTCCTCGGGATGGAGCTCGCGCACGGCGGGCACCTCACCCACGGCTCGCCGGTGAACGTGTCCGGCATGTGGTTCAACTTCGTCGGCTATCAGGTGGACCGCGAGACGGAGCGACTAGACATGGATCGCGTTCGCGACCTGGCCAAGGAGCATCGCCCGAAGATCATCCTGTCCGGCTACACGGCGTACGCGCGTGAGATCGACTTCGCCGCGTTCCGCGAGATCGCGGACGAGGTCGGGGCGCTGCACTGGGTGGACGCATCCCACTTCATCGGGCTCGTGGCCGGTGGCGCGTATCCCTCACCGGTTCCGCACGCCGACGTCGTGACGTTCACGACCCACAAGGCGCTCCGGGGACCTCGCGGCGCGATGATCGTCTGCAAGGAAGAGCACGCGAAGGCGATCGACAAGGCCGTGTTCCCGATGATGCAGGGCGGTCCGCTGGAGCACTGCATCGCGGCGAAGGCGGTGGCGCTGAAGGAGGCGATGACGCCCGAGTTCGGGGACTACGCGCACCGGGTGGTGCGTGACGCCAGGGCTCTGGCGACAGGCCTGGCCGGCGAGGGACTCAGAGTGATCTCGGGCGGCACGGACTCGCACCTGATCCTCGCCGACGTACGTCCCGTCGGGATCGACGGCAAGGCGGCCGAAGCGGTCTGCGACGAGGTGGGGATCGCCCTCAACAAGAACCAGATCCCGTATGACCCGAATCCTCCGTCGGCGCCCTCCGGCATCCGCGTCGGCACCCCGGGGCCCGCCACCCTCGGCATGGACGAGGCAGAGATGGCAGAGATCGCCTCGATCATCGGTGAGGTCCTGAAGAACCCCGACGACGCAGATGCCAAGGGGAAATCCGGTCAGCGCGTCCGAGATCTGATGGAGCGGTTCCCTCCGTACGCGTAGGACGCGATCCGGTTGCCGGACGGCAACCGCCCCCGCAGACTGTGCCCACCGTGGTCGCCTACCTGATCGTCTTCCTGGTCGCAGCGGGCACCACATTCGCCCTCACGCCCGTCGTCCGGACGCTCGCAGTGCGGTTCGGAGCGATCGATCACCCGTCGGAGCGGAAGCTCCACGTGGTCCCCACACCGACGATGGGCGGGCTCGCGATGTGGGTCGGATTCCTCGTCGCGATGGGGGTGGCGTGGCTCCTGCCCTTCTTCGGGCAGCTCAAGCAGACCGCGCCCGAGCCGGTCGCCGCGATCGTGACGTGCACCCTGATGGTCGGGCTCGGCGTGATCGACGACCGGCGCGGGACGTCGGCGCTCGCGAAGCTGACCGCGCAGATCTTCATCGCCGGCATCCTCGTTCTGATGGGCGTCCAGCTCGCGTACTTCGTCCTTCCCGACCAGGGGCTCGCCGTCCTCGGGACCGACGAGGCGGTGCCGCTCACGATCCTGTGGGTCTTGGCGGCTGCGAACGCGATCAACCTCATCGACGGACTCGATGGGCTGGCCGCGGGGATGGTCGCGATCGCGGCCACCACGTTCTTCATCTACATGATCCGGGGCGGCGATACCTCGGACTCGGCCTCGGTCGCGGCGCTCTTCTCCGTGATCACCGTCGGGATCTGCATCGGGTTCCTCCCCTGGAACTTCCACCCCGCGAAGATCTTCATGGGGGACACGGGCTCGATGCTCCTCGGCATGCTCGTCGCGATCGCGACGATCGCCGGTGTCGGGAACGACCTCGGACCCCCGACCCGCGGGGGCGCCGCGGTCATCGCGCTGCCGCTGCTGGTGCCGCTGCTGGTGCTCGCGATCCCGTTCCTCGACGTGCTCCTCGCGATCGTGCGCCGCACGCGGAAGGGCCTCGGGATCGCGCACGCGGACAAGGAACACATCTTCCACCGGCTCATGGACATCGGGCACGGCCATCGCCAGACCGTGCTGCTGATGTACCTCTGGTCGGCGCTGGTGTGCGGCTCCGCGCTCGCGATCGGTGTGATCGACGCGCGGCTGGTCGCCGGGGTGATCGTCGGGTGCGCCTTGGTCCTGTTCTTGGTGACGGCCCTGCCGCGGTTGCTCGAACGGCGGCGGAACGGCGAGCTGAACGGCAAGCACGTCGCCACGATCGGCTCCGAGCCGGCGGACGCCGACCGATCCTCCACCGCCGAGCCCGACTCGGCGCCGACCGGTCCGGCACCGGTAGACCCGACCCGGCCCTCGCCGGGGTCGACATCCTGATTTGTGAATTCCTTCACAAGCTCGGGTCGACAAGCCGCGGAAATGCCCTCTGACCAGCGGAAACACACGCTCGAGGCGTTTGACGGCGTGCGTCGCAGACGTTTAGAGTGTCCGCCTCCCATGAACGGGCCCGGCAAGAGCGACGCGTGGTCCGGCATGGGGACCGGCTGGGCGATCACCTCGACGCTCGTGGGGGGGATGGCCACGGTCGGATTGCTGGGCTATCTGCTCGACCGGCTCCTCGACACGGGATCCGGGTTCACGGCGCTCGGCATCGTCCTCGGGGCGGCGAGCGCGATCTACATCGTGTATCTGCGGTACGGCGGGGGAGGCGAGTGACCAAGACGCGAGAGCCGGAGCGCGAGCTGGTGCGCCGGCTCCTGCCGTTCGCCGTGCCCGCCATCGCGATCGCGGCAGGAGCCGGCGCCGCTTTCGGAGGAGCCGGAGCTCCCTGGTCGGCGACGATCGCGATCATCGTGGTCGTCCTGAACTTCGTCGCCCACGCCGGATCGATGGCCTGGGCCGCGCGGATCTCGCCGATGATCCTGATGGCCGTCGGATTGGGCGGCTACGTCGTACGCCTCGCGGCGTTCACGGTCGCCCTCGTGCTCCTTGACCGGCTCACCTGGTTCTCCCCGCTCGCGTTCGTCGCCGCGTTCGTGCCGGCCACGATCGCGCTCCTCGTGGTGGAGATGCGGCTTCTGGCGGGCCGGATGCAGGCCGACCTCTGGTACTTCCCCGAAAAGACCTGGCCGGAGCGGACCTCGTGATCGCGGCGATCCTCGCGGAGGACTTCCATCCACCGTCCACGAAGGACTTCGTCTTCGACTGCTACTTCAGCGTCGACCTGTTCGGCATCGAGATCTGCTTCAACTTCATCATCGCGTTGGTCGTGGCGTCGGTGCTGGTCTACATCCTTTTGTTCCTGATCGCGTTCCGGAAGCCGCGAACGGTGCCGGGGAAGCTCCAGTCGATGATGGAGTTGGGGCTCGAGTTCGTGCGTGAGCAGATCGCGCTGCCGATGCTGGGCCCGGCCGCCGATCGGTTCCTGGCCCTGCTGGTGACGTTCTTCTTCTTCATCTTCTTCATGAACATGTTCGAGGTCATGCCGTGGGTGAACTTCTCGGCGAGCAGCCGCGTGGCGTTCCCGCTCGTCCTCGCGATGATCGCCTGGGTCACCTACAACGCCGTCGGCATCGCGAAACACGGGTTCTTCGGGTATCTCAGGTTCACCTGCATCATCCCGAGCGCGCCCGCGATCCTGCGCTACACGCTGCTCCTGGTCATCGAGTTCGTCTCGAACATCATCATCCGGCCGATCACGCTGACGATCCGTCTCGCGGCCAACTTCGTCGCGGGTCACTTCCTGCTCGCGCTCGCGTTCCTCGGGACCGAGTTCTTCTTCCTGAACGGAGGATTGAGCTACCTGGGCCTCACGGTGACCCTCCCGATCTCCGTCGCGCTCGTCGCGTTCGAAGTGTTCGTGGCGGTCCTGCAGGCATTCATCTTCGCCATCCTGACCGCGTCGTACATCGGCGGGGTCCTGGCGGAAGAGCATTAGAAACCAAGCCAAATATCAAGCTAAATATCAAGCCAAATATCAAGGAGGAATGGATGTTGGGGTTGCTCGCACAAGCCGCCAGTGATTTCTCGGGGCTGGAGACGATCGGGAAGGGGCTCATCATCGGGCTCGCGGCGATCGGTCCGGGGATCGGGCTGGGGATCCTGATCGGGAAGTCGGTCGAGGCGATGGCCCGACAGCCCGAGTACGCGAACCAGGTCCGGACCACCATGTTCATCGGCATCGGCTTGATCGAGGCGCTGGCGCTGTTCGGCATCGCGTTCTCGTTCATCATCTGAGGGGCGGACGATGCTCGCGTTGATCGGATCGATCCTCGCTCAGGCCGAGGAAGGCGCCGAGGAGGTCTCGGAGGCCAAGGACCTCTACCCCGCGATGGGGGAGCTCATCGTCGGGCTGTTCGCGTTCGCCGTCCTGTTCTTCTTCACCTGGAAATGGGTGCTCCCCAAGTTCAAGCAGGTGCTCGAGGAGCGTCGAGAGCAGATCCAAGGCGAGATGGAGAAGGCGGAGGCGGAGCGCAAGGAGGCCGGGAAGCTGCAGGAGGAGTATCGGACGCAGCTCGCCGGTGCCCGCGAAGAAGCCAACACGATCATCGAGGAGGCGCGCACGACCGCCGAGCAGGTGCGCCGTGACCTCCAGGCCAAGGCCGAGGAGGAGGCGCAGGCGACGGTCGCCCGAGCGCAGGAGGAGATCCGCGCCGAGCGTGACCGCGCGTTCCAGGAGCTCCGGGCCCAGATCGGTTCGATCGCGGTCGAGCTCGCGGAGCGTGTCGTCGGGCAATCGCTCGACGAGCAGGCGCACCAGCGCCTGATCGACGAGTTCATCGACGAGGTTGCCTCGGGCGCGTCCTCGGATGGCAACGGTTCCAACGGCAACGGCAAGGGTGAGGCCTGAGTGGCGAAGGACGACGCCGTCCGCGGGTATGCACAGGCGCTCCTGTCGATCGCGGAAGCCGAGGGCGTCCTCGATCGTGTCGAGGACGAGCTCTACGCGTTCGCGAAGTCGGTCGAGCGCCATGCGGACCTGCGCGAGGCGCTCACCGACGAGGCGCTTCCGTCGGAGCGGAAGAAGGCCGTGATCGACGAGCTGCTCGGGGAACGCGCCCATCCGCTGACGGCGACCCTCGTGGGGTTCCTCGTGGACGCCGGCCAGGCTCGCCACATCGGGCAGATCGCCGAGGAGCTCGCGCGCGAAGCCGCCCACCGGTCCGAGCGGACCCTCGCCGAGGTCCGGGTCGCCGTGCCGCTCACGGACGCGCAGAGGACGAAGCTGGAGAAGGCGCTGACGAAGGCCACGGGACATCCGGTAGAGCTGAAGGTCGACGTCGACCCGTCCGTGATCGGCGGTGTGGTCGCCCGGGTGGGCGACGAGGTGTTCGACGGCTCGGTGGCCAGCCGGCTGGCCGAGGCGAGGCAGTACCTCATAGGGAGCGTGTGATCCGTATGGCGATCGACATCGAAGACTTCGACTCGAACGACATCGCCCAGGCACTCCGCAAGCACGTCGAGAGCTGGAAGCCCTCGGTCGAGCGCGGCGAGCTCGGGCGTGTCATGGAGGCGGGTGACGGGATCGCCCGCGTTTCCGGCCTGCCGCGAGCCATGGCGAACGAGCTGCTGGAGTTCCCGGGCGGGATCCTCGGCCTCGCGTTCAACCTGGACGTGACCGAGATCGGCTGCATCGTCCTGGGCGACTCGTCGCACATCCAGGAGGGCGACCCCGTCAAGCAGACGGGGCAGATCCTCTCGGTGCCGGTCGGCGACGGTTTCCTCGGCCGCGTGGTGAACGCGCTCGGCGAGCCGTTGGACGACAAGGGACCGATCCAGTCGCAGGACCGGCGGATCCTCGAGGTGCAGGCCCCGAACGTCGTGAACCGACAGCCGGTGAAGGAGCCGCTCTACACGGGGATCACGGCGATCGACGCGATGACGGCCATCGGTCGAGGCCAGCGCGAGCTGATCATCGGCGACCGCCAGACCGGCAAGACGGCGGTCGCGATCGACGCGATCATCGCGCAGAAGGAGCACTGGGCCGGAGGCGACCCCAAGAAGCGGGTGAAGTGCATCTACGTGGCCGTCGGGCAGAAGTCCTCGACGGTGGCGGAGGTCGTCGCGACCCTGAAGGAGAACGGCGCGCTCGACTACACGGTGGTCGTGAACGCGCCGGCCTCGGACCCTGCTCCGTTCCAGTACATCGCCCCGTACTCCGGCGCCGCGTTCGGTGCGCACTGGATGTACAACGGCGAGCACGCGCTGATCGTCTACGACGACCTGTCGAAGCAGGCAACCGCCTACCGGACGCTTTCGCTCCTGCTCCGCCGGCCGCCGGGACGCGAGGCGTTCCCGGGCGACGTCTTCTACCTGCACTCGCGCCTGCTGGAGCGCGCCGCGAAGCTCTCCGACGAGCTCGGCGCCGGGTCGCTGACCGCGCTCCCGATCATCGAGACCAAGGGCAACGACATCTCCGCGTACATCCCGACGAACGTGATCTCGATCACCGACGGGCAGATCTTCCTCGAACCGGACCTGTTCTTCGCGGGCGTGCGGCCCGCCATCAACATCGGCATCTCGGTCTCTCGTGTCGGTGGGAGCGCCCAGACCAAAGCGATGAAGAAGGTGGCCGGGCGCTTGCGGCTGGACCTCGCGCAGTTCCGGGCGCTGGAGGCGTTCGCTCAGTTCGGCTCCGAGCTGGACAAGGCGTCGCAGCAGCAGCTCGCGCGCGGTGCTCGCGTCGTCGAGGTCCTGAAGCAGCCCCAGTACCAGCCGCTTCCCGTCGAGCGCGAGGTCGTCATGATCTGGACGGCCACCGGGGGCTACCTCGATCCGTTCCCCGTCGAGGACGCGAAGCGGTTCGTCGAGGATTTCACGATGTACCTGGAGTCTCGGACCGACGTCCTCGGGACGATCCGGGAGACGGGCGACATGGCCGACGAGGTGGAGGCGACGCTCAAGGAGTCTGTCGAGGCCTTCGCGCAGACGTTCCAGCCGGCCGACGCCGCGGCCGGCAGCGAGGCGGGCCGCGGCGCCGGCACGCCTCCGGACGAGGTGAAGCCCGATGTCGGCTGGGACCGGATGTCCTCCGTGGACGATGACGACGAGGATGTCGAAGCAGAGGACGGCGGCCCCGCGCTGGCCGAGGAGGACGACGTCGAAGGACAGGTCCCGCTGCCCGATGACGAGGACGACTCGGCCTAGTGGGCGCGCAACTCCGTATCGTCCGCCGGCGGATCCGCTCCGTCCAGTCGACGAAGAAGATCACCCGCGCGATGGAGCTCATCGCGTCGTCGCGGATCGTGAAGGCGCAGCAGCGCGTCGAGTCCTCCCGCCCCTACGCGATCCAGCTGACCAAGGCGATGGAAGACCTGGCCCGGCAGACGGGCTCGGTGCAGCATCCGCTGCTCGAGGACCGGGAGAACCCGTCGAAGGCCGGCATCCTCGTGGTGACGTCGGACCGGGGACTCGCGGGCGCGTACAACGCGAACGTGCTGAAGATCGGCGAGCGGCTGATCCGGGAGGTTCGTGAACGCGGGCTGGAACCCGTGCTCTACGTCGTGGGCAAGAAGGGCATCGGGTACTTCCGCTTCCGCGGTGTGCCGATGCGCAAGACCTGGCAGGGGTTCAGCGAGGTCCCGCCATACGAGGAGGCCGAACGTATCGGCCGCACCCTGATCAAGGACTTCGCGGACGAGGAGATCGACGAGCTCCACGCCGCGTACACCGACTTCCGCTCCGCGTTCACGCTCCGCGCGACCGCGAAGCGCTTCCTCCCGATCGCGCCGGAGGAGGTCACCGGCAAAGGGCTGGGCGTCGTCCACCCCGAGTACCTGTTCGAGCCCGAGCCCGAACAGATCCTCGACCACCTGCTCCCGCAGTACGTGGTGACGAAGGTGTACGCCGGGCTGCTCGAGTCGGCCGCATCGGAGAACGCGGCACGCCGCCGCGCGATGAAAGCCGCGACCGACAACGCGGACGACCTGATCAAGGTTCTGACGCGCCAGGCGAACCGGGCACGCCAGGACGAGATCACGACCGAGATCATGGAGATCGCCGGTGGGGCCGAGGCCCTGTCTGCGGTATCGGAGGGATAAGGATGGCTGAGCAGAACGGACACCCGGAAGGTCGAGTGGTGCGGGTGATCGGGCCGGTGATCGACGTCGAGTTCCCACCGGCCGAGCTGCCGGAGATCCACACGGCGCTGACGGTCGATCTGGCCCTCGAGGGGGAGACCACCACGATCACCTGCGAGGTCGCCCAGCACATCGGCGACTCCACCGTCCGGACGATCGCATTGCGACCGACCGACGGCTTGGTGCGCGGGACTCCCGTGAAGAACTCGGGGTCTCCGATCAAGGTGCCGGTGGGCGAAGGGGTCCTCGGTCATGTGTACAACGTGATCGGGGAGCCGCTGGACACCGACGCGTCGAAGATCCATCCCGCCGACTGGTGGCCGATCCACCGCGACCCGCCACCGTTCTTCGAGCTCGAGCCCAAGCAGAAGATGCTCGAGACGGGGATCAAGGTCATCGATCTGCTCGAGCCCTACGTCGAGGGCGGCAAGATCGGCATGTTCGGCGGCGCCGGCGTCGGCAAGACCGTGATCATCCAGGAGATGATCCACCGGCAGGCCGAGCAGCACGGCGGCGTCTCCGTGTTCGCCGGTGTCGGCGAGCGAACCCGCGAGGGCAACGACCTGTTCCTCGAGATGACCGAGTCGGGCGTGATCGAGAAGACGGCGCTCGTGTTCGGGCAGATGGACGAGCCGCCGGGTGTGCGTCTCCGTGTCGCGCTCTCGGCCCTCACGATGGCCGAGTACTTCCGCGACGTCGAGCGCAAGGACGTGCTGCTCTTCATCGACAACATCTTCCGTTTCACCCAGGCCGGCTCCGAGGTCTCGACCTTGCTCGGTCGGATGCCGAGCGCGGTCGGCTACCAGCCGACGCTGGCGGATGAGATGGGGGAGCTGCAGGAGCGGATCACGTCCGCCGGCGGCCGCTCGATCACGTCGCTCCAAGCGATCTACGTGCCCGCCGACGACATCACCGACCCGGCGCCGCACACCGCGTTCGCCCACCTGGACGCCACGACCGTCCTGTCCCGTGACATCGCCTCGCTCGGCATCTACCCGGCCGTCGATCCCCTCGACTCCACGTCGCGGATCCTCGACGCGCGCTACGTCGGCCAGGACCACTACGACGCGGCGCGGCGTGTCCAGGAGATCCTGCAGCGCTACCGAGACCTGCAGGACATCATCGCGATCCTCGGCATCGACGAGCTGTCGGAGGAGGACAAGGTCATCGTGTCGCGGGCGCGGAAGATCCAGCGGTTCCTATCGCAGCCGTTCTTCGTGGCGGAGCAGTTCACGGGGCTCCCCGGCAAGTACACGCCGATCGACGAGACCATCGCCTCGTTCAAGGCTCTCTGCGAGGGCGAGTACGACCACCTCCCGGAGCAGGCCTTCTTCCTGGTCGGTGGGATCGAGGAGGCCGTGGAGCAGGCGAAGACGATCGAGGCCGCCTAGTGGCCCTCGAGGTCCACGTCGTCACACCCGAACGCGAGGTCTGGGCTGGGCAGGCGACCGAGGTGGTCGCGCACGGCGTGGACGGCGACGTCGGGATCCTCACCGGACACGCGCCCCTGCTCGTGCAGCTCGCGATCGGGCCTCTCCAAGTACAGGAGGAGGACGGCACCTGGCTGAAGGCGGTCGTCGACGGCGGGTTCCTGCATGTGTCCAGCGAGGAGGGCGCCACCCGGGTGGACGTCCTCGCCACGAACGCGCAGCTGGAGGCCGAGATCGACGTGGAGGCGGTCAAGCGGCGGCTCGAGCAGCTGCGGTCGGGCCCCGCGGATGACGACGAGCATGCGAAGACCGAGATCGCGAGGGCCGAGGCCCGTCTCGCGCTGACCGGCTAGCGCCGCGACGCTCGCGAGCCGGGCGGCCGCCGGCGCCCGCGCCGGTACGATTCCTCTCATGGACCGCCTCTTCGTCACGGGCGGCGCCCGTCTCGCCGGATCCGTCCGGATCTCGGGCGCCAAGAACTCCGCACTCAAGCTCATGGCCGCCTCGCTGCTCGCACCGGGTCGTTCGGTGCTGCGCAACGTTCCTCGCATCCTGGACTGCTTCACGATGGGGGAGGTCCTCGAGCACCTCGGGGCGGGCGTCTCGTGGGAGGAAGGGGGGGTGGCGGTCGACGCGACACACCTTTCCTCGGTCGAGGCCCCCTACGAGCTGGTCCGGCGGATGCGTGCATCGATCGCCGTCCTCGGGCCGTTGCTCGCCCGCACCGGCGAGGCTCGCGTCGCGATGCCGGGCGGCGACAACATCGGCTCGCGTCCGATCGACCTCCATCTCGACGGCCTCCGGCGGATGGGCGCCGAGATCGTCGCCGAGCACGGGTTCCTGGTCGCGCGGGCCGACGGCCTCACCGGCGCATCGATCACCCTCGACTATCCGAGCGTCGGGGCCACCGAGAACCTGATGATGGCGGCGGTCACGGCCGAGGGCGTCACGGCGATCGACAACGCCGCCCGAGAGCCCGAGATCGCGGACCTGGCCGCGTACCTCGTCGCGATGGGCGCGGGGATCCGCGGCGCCGGTTCCGCGACGATCGAGGTCGTGGGGGTTGAGGAACTGCGGGCGGCCGAGCACTCGGCGATCCCCGATCGGATCGAGGCCGGCACGTGGGCCGCGGCCGCGGTCGCGACCCGCGGCGACCTCGTGCTGGACGGCGCCCGCCCCGACCACCTCGAGCTGTTCCTCGAGAAGCTGGCGGAGGGCGGCGCCGAGATCCGGATGACGGACGAGGGGCTGCGGGTGAGGCAAGCCGAGCGGACGAAGGCCGCCGACTTCGTGACGCTGCCCTATCCGGGGCTCGCCACCGACTTCCAGCCGATCCTGCTGGCGATGCTCGCCACCGCGAACGGCACCAGCATCGCCACCGAGAACGTCTTCGAAGGGAGGTTCACCTACGTGGACGAGCTGCGCCGGATGGGCGCGGACATCCGCACCGAGGGGCACCACGCGGTGATCCGCGGCGTCGAGCAGCTGTCCGCTGCGCCGGTCCGGGCGATGGACATCCGAGCGGGGGCCGCGATGGCGATCGCGGCGCTGACGGCGGACGGCGTGAGCGAGATCGCCGACATCGACCACGTCGATCGGGGCTACGAGGACTTCGAAGCGAAGCTCACCGCGCTCGGCGCCGAGGTCAGGCGCGACCCCGAGCTCGTCCGTCTCCCGTGAGGAAGGCGCTCCTCGCGGCGCTCGTCGCGCTGATCGCGGTCCCTCTGCCCGCGTCAGCTCAGCCCGTACCTCGTCAGGCTGTCGTTCTCTTCGTGGACGGCGTCTCGATGCCGGAGCTGCTCGAGGTCCCAGAGGTGCGAGCGATGGCGACACGAGGCGGCGTAGCCCTCATGAATGGTCGTTCGAGTGCGCGCGGCGAGATCCGAGCCATCCTGGAGGAGCATCCGGACAAGGCGACACAGCTGGAGATCGGCGGCCCCGGCCGGGTCGAGGATCTCGCTGTTGTTCTCGGCAAGGTTGGCTTCGTCGGCCGTGGCCCCACACTGCTGATGGTCATCTCGACGTCGCCGTCGGCGGCGTCGGCCGCGGACGGCGACGAGCTCGGGACCGTGATCGCCGCGTGGGGCGATCCGGAACAGCTCCTCGAGGCCCAGGGCGAGCCGCGGACGCTCACATCGGACTCCACGAGGCGCGCCGGTGTCGTCGCCGACGTCGACCCCGCCGCGACGGTCGCCGAGTGGCTGGACCTGCCGTATGAGGCCGGCGCGCCGATGAGACCCACCAGTGAGCCGGCGCCCCTGGATCTCTACGAGCGCTACCTCCAGCAGCGCCGGCTCGCCGTGCCGGTCGCCGCCGGTGCGTGGGGCTTGATGTTGCTTTTCGGCCTGGCCGGGGTCCTCGCGCTGGTGTTCCGCCGTCGCGTGTCCCCCCGTACCCTCGCGGTCGCCGGCGCGCTCGTCGGCTCGCTGCCGTGGCTCGCCCTCGGCCTCTTGCTCGTGGGTCACCTGCCGTCGCTCACGTACGCGACCGCCGTTCCGTTCCTGGTGACGACGATGGTGGCCGGTGTCGTGTTCACCCGGTGGATGCAAAGGCGCCGAAGCATCTTCGTCTCCATCGCGGCCTCCGGGGCCGTGATCCTCGTCGTCCTGGGCATCGAGGCGGCGCTCGGCTGGCCCGCGGCCGTCACCCCGCTCGCGGGCGGCGGGCAGCTGGACGGCGGCCGCTTCTTCGGGATGCCGAACATCGAGATCGGGATCGTCCTCGGGTCCGCGATGTTCCTCGCGCACCGCATCCGAGTGGGCTCCGGTGTCCTGCTCCTCGCCGCCTGCGCCGTCATCGCCGGGTCGCCGTGGACCGGGTCGAACTTCGGCGCGGCGATCACGCTCTTCGCGGCTGCCGGCCTCTGGCTCGGGATCCGACGCCGCCGCCCGTGGTGGTTGATCGTCGTGATCACCGGCGCGTTCGCGGCTCTCGGGACGGCCGCGGTCGCGCTGATGCACCGGTACCTGACCGACCGGTCCACCCACGTCACCGCGTTCCTCGAGGAGACCGACGGCGTCGTGGGGGCCGTCGAGCGACAGCTCGACCGTCTTGGCGTGGGGCTCGACCTGATCGCCGACAATCCGCTCGCGCTGATACCGGTGGTGGGCACACTGATCCTGCTGATCATCGTGCTCCGCCCGCCGACGGCGATCGCGCAGTCCTTCGAGGGACACGACGCCTGGCACGATGCCCTTCTCGTCATCGCGCTCGGGTCGATCGTCGCTTACCTCGCCGAAGACACCGGCGCGGCGGCCGTCGGCTTCGCGTTCGGGTTCGCGCTGTCCGGTCTCATCGACGTGTCGCTCGACTCCGCCCGGAGGATGATTGCCCGATGAGCGCGTACGTGCCCCCGCGGCCCGACGAGCCGTTCCTCGAGGACCTGCCGGCGAAGGCGACCTGGCGATGGTGGGAGGCGCTCGTCGCCGTCCTCCTTGCCTGGCTGGCGGGAGGACTCGCCACGCTGCCGTTGCTGGCCCTGTTCGACCCGGAGACGGTCGGGCCGATCGGGGGTGAGGCGCTCTTCTTCGGCATCGTGTCGAACACGGTGTCGATGGCCGTGCTCATCGCGTGGCTGCGGAAGGCGCACCCGGCGTGGATCGAGATCATCGGGTGGCCGGATCGGTCGCGTGCCCTCATCGAGATCGCCGTGGGGGCAGGCCTCGGCATCGTGGTTCGCATCGCATCGGCGATCGTGGCCACCGGCGTCGTCTTCGTCCTGCGTGGTGCCACCGACGAGTCGGTGCAACTTCCTACCCAGATCGATCCCGACCTCACGGGGTGGGGCCTCGTGAGCTTCGCGATCTTCGCCGTGATCGCGGCGCCCGTCCTCGAGGAGTTCGTCTTCCGAGGTCTCTTGTTCCGCTCGATCGCCGATCGGAGCGGCTTCTGGGCCGGCGCGATCGTCTCGGCGGTCGCGTTCGGCGCGTTCCATCTCCTGACACCGGGCGACGGATTGGAGGTCCTCGCTCTCGGCCTCACGCACGTCGGCACGGGGATCGGCCTCGCGTGGATCTACTGGACCCGGCGGAACCTCCTCGCCAGCATCGCCGGCCACGCCGTCTTCAATCTGATCGCCGTGGTCACGATCATCGCGGGTTGGGAGGTCTGACCATGCCGAAGTTCCCGACCGAGGACTGGTTCCAGGCCTTCATCGAAGCGATCAACGCATCGGAGGAATACGCGGAGTTCGCGGCGACCTGGGAGGGCGATGTGGTCTTCCAGATCGATGCCGAACCGGACAAGGGTCTGACCGAGAACGTGCATGGGCTCCTCGACCTCTGGCACGGGGGATGCCGCGGCGGCGGCATCGTCGACGAGGAGAGGTCCGCGGCCGCCGAGTTCGCCGTCCGAGCCCCGTACTCGCGGTGGAAGGACGTGATCCAGGGAAACCTCGAGCCCATCAAGGGCCTGGTGCAGGGGAAGCTCCGGGTCCGGGGCGATCTGCCGAAGATCCTCCGCTACGTGAAGGGCACCCAGGAGCTCGCGTACATCGCCGGTCAGGTGGACACGACCTTTCCCGACGAGTCCTGATGCGCGGCGTCGTCTTCGACGGAGTGGGTCGCGTCCGCGTGACCGATCTGCCCGATCCGGAGATCGAAGCTCCCGGCGAGGCGATCGTGCGGGTCACGAGGACCGCGATCTGCGGGAGCGATCTCCACCTGCTCCACGGCAAGGCTCCGATGGAGCCGGGAGAGCCGCTCGGTCACGAGGCGGTCGGCGTCGTGGAAGCGGTCGGCGGAGCCGTCGAACGCACGCGGGTCGGTGATCGAGTCGCGGTGGCGTTCAACGTCGCCTGCGGACGGTGTTGGTTCTGCGGGAACGGGCAGTCGGCTCTCTGCGACGACGATGCGATCTTCGGCTACGGGATCTTCGGAGGGGCGCTCCCGGGGGCGCAGGCCGAACGGCTGCGCGTCCCCAACGCCGACATCAACCTGCTCCGGCTCCCCGACGCCGTCGACGACGAGGCCGGTGTCTTCGTGGGCGATGTGTTGACCACGGGCTTCTACGGTGCGTCGCTCGCCGCTGCCGGGCAGGACGACGTCGTCGCGGTGATGGGCTGCGGGCCGGTGGGGTTCTGCACCATCGAAGGGTTGCGGGCGCTCGGTGCGACGACGATCTACGCGCTCGACCGCGAGCCGTCGCGGCTGGCGCTCGCGGCGGCGGCGGGGGCGATCCCCGTGCACGTGAACGAGCGGAACCCCGTGACGGCGCTCGCCGAGGCGACGGACGGTCGCGGGGCCGACGTCGTGATCGATGCGGTCGGGCACCCCTTGGCCTTCGAAGGGGCGATCGACGCGGTGCGGCGAGGCGGCACCGTCGTCGTGCTCGGCGTCTACTCGTCGGAGACGACCCACGTGCAGCTCGGCGCCTACTGGTCGCGCGCCCTCACCGTCCGGTTCGCGGGACTCACGCCGGTCCTCGCCTGGTGGGAGCGGGCGACGGCAGCTCTCGAACGAGGTGAGGTCGATCCCACGCCGTTGATCAGCCATCGCCTGCGGCTGGAGGACGCGGCAGAGGGCTACGCGTTGTTCGATCGACGCGAGGCGACCAAGGTCGTGCTGGCACCGTGAAGATCACCGTCGTCGGCTCCGAACCGAGCGGGCTCGCGTCGATGGCCGCCGAGCTCATCGAACAGAACCTCGCCCGCGATCCCGCGCGGCGCGGACTCCTCCGACGGTCGGTCGCGGTGCTGGACGCATCGGACGTCGACGTCACGGTCTTCCTCCGGATCGCGCCGGAGGAGGTGCGAGTGGGAGACGGGAACGTCCCCGACGCGCATCTCGTGATCAGAGCGGAGTCGGGGCGGCTGCTCGATCTGACGACCGCGCCACTCCGCTTCGGGTTGCCCGACGTGCTGACTCCGGAAGGGCGCGCGATCGTCGGCGACCTCCTCGGGCGACGCATGCGGATCCGAGGGCTGCTGCGTCATCCTCTGCGGCTCGCGCGACTCACCAAGCTGTTGTCCGTCGCCGACACCGGAAGGAAGGCGTGATCCGCTCGTCCGATGTGCCGGTCCGGCCGGACGCGCCTGCCGGCGCGTCCCGGCCGGCCCGGCGCTGGCTCCCCACCGCGCTCGTCACGCTCGTGATGTCGGTGACGGTGCTCGGCGGGTTCGTCGTCGCGGAGACGCTCCCGGCGCCGGACGTGCAGCCGATCGCGCTCGCGGACGTGCTCCGGTTCCGACCGCTCCCCGGTTGGGAAGTGGTTCGCCGCGAGCAGGCAACGGTGCCGCTCCCTCCCGGCGGCGTCGTCTCGGGCGAGTTCGCGCAGCTCACGCGCGGGAGCGGGGCCCTCGATCTCCTCGCGCTCCCGGACGTCGGCGGTGACGCGCTCGAGCTGGCGGATCTCTATGCCACCGCCGTCCTCACGAGCCAGCTCGAGCGCCTGTCCGTCTCCGACCTGGTGGAACGGATCACGCTGCCGAGTGGCATGGAGGCCGTTCGCTTCGGCTACATCGGTTCGCAGCCGCAGACCGGAGCGGCGCTCGAAGGCTCGGTCACGGTCGTCGTCGCCCCGTCCGGCAACGGCGCGGTGTTCGACGGGTGGGCACCGCAGGGTCAGCTCGAGCTGATCTCCGAGGAGCTCGTCGCGATGATCGCGCGGGCGGAGGTCGCCTGAGTGGCCCGCCCTCTGTCCCTCTCGCGGTCGCCGCTTCACCACGCGCGGTTCCTCCAGCCACGGCTGCCCGCCTTCTGGCTGTACACGTTGGTCGTCGCGCTCACCGGGATCGTGGCGATCGGAGAACAGAACCTGTTCCGCGAGATCTCCCCGAGCGGCTGGGCCCTGTCCTGGGGTCTCGTCCTCCTGTACGCCGCGCCCGTCGCGGCGCTGATCTACCTGCTGGATCTGTACGAGCGGGAGCCGATCCCGCTGCTGGTGGCGGCGTTCGTCTGGGGGGCGGTGGCCGCGACCACCCTGTCCGCGATCGGCAACGCCGGATGGGGGATCGTCGTCGCCCGTCTCGGAGGAGCCGAGTTCGCGACCCGATGGACGGCGGCGCTGACGGCGCCGTTCGTCGAGGAGATCCTGAAGGGCGTCGGCGTCGTCCTGATCGTCCTGATCGCACGCGACGAAGTCGACGACGTCATGGACGGGTTCGTCTACGGCGCCCTGTGCGGCCTGGGATTCACGATCGTCGAGGACGTCTTCTACTTCATCGCGGTCTTCGGTGGGGACGTCGAGGGCGTGTTGCAGGGATTCTTCGTCCGCGTCATCGCGAGCGGCCTGTACTCCCACGTGTTGTACACGGGGCTGGTCGGCATGGCGATCGGGATCGTCACGACCCGCCGCGACGACCGTCCCCTCCCCGAGCGGCTGCGTCCCGCCGGTCTGCTCGCCGGCGCCGCCGTCTTCGGTCACTTCCTCTGGAACTCGCCGTTCCTCGAGTTCTTCCCGCCGCATCCGTGGGAAGGAGTGGAATGGTTCCTGATCCCGGTGGCCACCGCCGTCAAGGGGCTTCCGCTCTTGCTGTTCGTGGTGCTCCTGGTCCGCCTCGCACACACGCGGGAGCGCCGATGGCTGCACGAGACCCTCGCGTCGGAGCTCGACGAGGGATCCGTGACCCCCCAGGAACTGGCGATCCTCGAGAGCCCGCGACGTCGTTTCCACGCTCGGCGCGAGCTCCGGCGGCGTGCGGGCGATCGCGCCGCCGACCTGCTGAAGCGTCTCCAGCGCGAGCAGGTGAACCTCGCGATGGTGCGGTCGCGCGTCGCCTCCGAGGACGATCCCGCGCTCATCCGGCAGCGCGCCGTGTGCCGGTCGATCCGCGATGCGTTGGAGGCGATCCCCGGCGCCGCATCCGCGGTCGGGAGCGGGCAGCCCGGAGCGGATGGGCCGCTAGGGTGAACGCCGTGATGGACGTCGGGGCGCTGGTCGAAGGGGTCTTGGCCGGCGATCGGCGTGCCGTGGCACGCGCGATCTCGGCCGTCGAGGACGACGCCCCCGAGCTGGCGGACCTCTCCGCCGGCATCTACGGCAAGACCGGGGAAGCGACGACGATCGGCCTGACCGGAGCGCCGGGCGTCGGGAAGTCGACGCTCGCAGGTGAGCTGGTCCGCATCGCGCGAGGAGAGGACCTCCGCGCCGCCGTGCTCGCCGTCGATCCGACCTCTCCCTATACGGGAGGCGCGCTCCTCGGGGACCGCGTGCGGATGCAGGACCATGCGGTCGATCCCGGCGTGTTCATCCGGTCGATGGCGACCCGCGGCCACCTCGGCGGGATGGCGCTCGCCGCGCCCGAGGCGGTTCGCATCCTCGACGCGGCCGGCTACGACGTGATCTTCGTGGAGACGGTCGGCGTCGGGCAGGCCGAGGTCGACGTGGCGGCGGCCACGGATACCGCTGTCGTGGTGATGGCGCCGGGGATGGGCGACGCGGTGCAGATGGCGAAGGCCGGCATCCTCGAAGCGGCGGACGTCTTCGTCGTGAACAAGGCGGATCGCGAAGGCGCCCCGGAGGTCGCGAAGGAGCTCCGGCAGATGCTGCATCTGGGCGCCGCACGGGACTGGGACCCGCCCGTCCTCATGGCGACGGCGGCCAGGAGCGAGGGGGTCGACGAGGTCTGGGCCGCGGTGCGTCAGCACCGCGACCAGGCCGAGGCGTCCGGCGCGCTCGCCGCGAAGCGGCGAGCGCGCCTGCTCCGGGAGGCGGAGAGCCTTGCGGCCGAGCGCTTCCGGATCCGCGCCGCCGAGGCGCTCGAGGCCGATCCGGCACTCGGCGACGATCTCGCCGAGCGCCGGATCGACCCCTACCGCGCTGCGCAGGAGCTCCTCCGCCGCGCCGGCACTCCGTGAACGTGACGGACTCACGTGTGGTTCGCGGCCGTATCCTCGAAGCGTGAGCCCCGAGCGAACACGAGCCTCGTGGAGCGAGCGTTCGCATCGTTCCCTTTCCGGCGAGCCGGTCCCGGCGGTGGTCGGTCCGGACGATCTCGACGGCTGGGATCCCGACGAGAAGCTCGGTGAACCCGGCGCGTACCCCTTCACCCGAGGCGCGTACCCCTCGATGTACCGAGGCCGGCTCTGGACGATGCGCCAGTTCGCCGGGTACGGCACGCCGGCCGAGACGAACGCCCGCTACCGCTTCCTGACCGAGCACGGCCAGACCGGCTTGTCGGTCGCGTTCGACATGCCGACGCTCATGGGCCTGGACTCCGACGACCCGCGGAGCGAGGGCGAAGTCGGGCGCTGCGGTGTCGCCACGGATTCCCTCGACGACTTCGAGACGCTCTTCGACAAGATCCCGCTCGGTGACGTCACCACCTCGATGACGATCAGCGGGCCCGCGGTCGTCGTGTTCGCGTTCTTCCTCGCCACGGCGGAAGAACAGGGGGTCGACTGGACAACCCTCGACGGCACGCTCCAGACCGATATCTTCAAGGAGTACATCGCGCAGAAGGAATGGGTGTTCCCGCCGCGCCCGCACCTGCGGCTCATCGGTGACCTGATGGAGTTCTGCGCCGAGCACGTGCCCAAGTGGCACCCGATCAGCGTTTCCGGCTACCACATCCGCGAGGCCGGAGCGACCGCAGCGGAGGAGCTCGCGTTCACGCTCGCCGACGGATTCGCCTACGTCGAGCTCGGCATGCAGCGCGGCCTCGACGTCGACGTCTTCTCGCCCGCGCTCTCGTTCTTCTTCAACGCACACATCGACTTCTTCGAGGAGATCGCGAAGCTCCGCGCCGCGCGCCGGATCTGGGCTCGCTGGATGCGCGACCGCTATGGTGCGAAGTCGCCCGAGGCGATGCGCCTGCGATTCCACACACAGACGGCCGGCGTGTCCCTCACGGCCCAGCAGCCGATGAACAACGTGGTCCGCACCGCGATCGAGGCTCTGGCCGCGGTCCTGGGCGGCACGCAGTCGCTGCACACGAACGCGCTGGACGAGGTCCTCGCGCTTCCCACCGAGGACACCGCGAAGCTCGCGCTCCGTACCCAACAGGTGATCGCGTTCGAGTCGGGTGTCCCCGACGTCATCGATCCGCTGGGGGGCTCGTGGTTCGTCGAGGAGGCCACCGACCGGATCGAAGCTCGCGCCGAGGAGATCTTCGCGGAGATCGAGCAGATGGGGAACGGCTCGATGCTCGAGGGTGTCCTCGAGGGGATCGAGCAGGGCTGGTTCCAACGGCGGATCGCCGAGTCGGCGTTCCAGGAGCAGCGGCGCTACGAGTCCGGCGACCTCGTGAAGGTGGGCGTCACGGACTTCGTCGACGCGAACGAGACCCCGATCGACACGCTCGTGATCGGAGAGGAGGCGGAGCGCAGCCAGCTCGAGAGCGTCGGCCGCACCCGCGCCGCTCGCGACGCCGGTGCTGCCGACGACGCCCTCATCGCCCTGAAGGAGGCGGCGACGACCGACGCGAACCTGATGGAGCCCATCATCCGGTGTGCCCGGGCCCGCTGCACGGAGGGGGAGATCGTGGGGGCCCTGGCGTCCGTCTTCGGGACGTACCGAGAGACACCTGCCTTCTGAGGCCAGTTGCAAGGCGTTGCAAGAACAGGGTAGGCCTGCCTGCATGGCAGTGCGACACGCCGTCGCTCGGCCCTCCTGCCTGCCCTGCTCCTCGACGGAGGCGCCTGCTCGACGAGCTCGCCCGCCGACGAGTCTCTCGTCCAGGTCGTGACGACCGTCTCTCCGATCACCAACATCGTGCAGAACGTGGGCGGCGACCGCGTCTCCGTCTCGGGGATCGTGCCGGAGGGAACGAACAGCCACACGTTCGAGCCTGCCCCCGCGGACGCTGCGCTGATGGAGGAGGCCGAGATCGTCTTCATCAACGGGCTCCACCTCGAGGAGCCCACGCGGGAGCTCGCGGAGGCGAACGTGGGCGAGGAGGTGCCGATCGTCCAGCTCGCCGATCGGACGATCTCCGAGGACGAGTACATCTTCGACTTCTCGTTCCCTGAGTCCGAGGGTTTCCCGAACCCCCACCTCTGGACGAATCCTCCCTACGCGAAGGAGTACGCCGAGATCGTGAAGGCCGAGCTCTCGAAGCTGGATCCTGAGGGGGCGTCGACCTACCAGGAGAACCTCGACGCGTTCGCCCGGCGCCTCGACGGCCTCGATCAGGCCGTCCGGACCGCGACGGCGACCGTCCCCGAGGAAGACCGGAGGTTGCTCACCTACCACGACTCGTTCCCCTACTTCGCCCGCGAATACGGTTGGGAGGTGGTGGGAGCGATCCAGCCGTCGGACTTCGCCGAGCCCACCCCGCAGGAGGTGGCGGGATTGATCGAGCAGATCCGAACGGAAGACCTCCCCGCGATCTTCGGCTCGGAAGTGTTCCCCAGTCCGGTGCACGAGCAGATCGCGGCGAGACCGGGACGACATACGTGGATGATCTCCGAGACCACGACCTGCCGGGCGAGGCGGGCGACCCCGACCACAGCTACCTCGGGCTGATGGTGTTCGACTTCACGACGATCGTGGACGCGCTCGGTGGCGACGGCTCGGCCTTCCAGGGCATCGACGTCGCCAACCTCTCGACCGGCGGCGGGGCTCGATACTGATGGAAGATCTCGTCCGCCTCGAGCGGGTCACGTGTCGGTACGGCAGGGACCCCGTCCTGGTGAACGTGGATCTCGAGATCGGAGCAGGTGAGTTCGTCGGGATCGTCGGCCCGTCGGGCAGCGGCAAGAGCACCTCCTGAAGGCGATCGCCGGGTCCGTCGAGCCCATCGCCGGCCGGATCGAACGCGCCTCCGATCTCTCGATCGGCTACGTCCCGCAGGTCGAGACGGTGAACTGGTTCTTCCCGGTGACCGTGCGCGAGGCGATCCTCATGGCTCGGGTCGACGGTCGGCGGCTGCCCTGGCCGTCGAAGCAGGAGGTCGCGGAAGCAGAGGAGGTGCTCGAGCGGCTGGACCTCGCGGGCCTCGCGAACCGGCACATCCGGGAGCTCTCGGGCGGGCAACAGCAGCGGGTCTTCATCGCGCGCGCGATGCTCGGGCGACCACGGCTGCTCCTCCTGGATGAGCCCACCAGCGGGATCGACGTCCGAACCCGTCACGACGTGATGCACGTGATCCACGACTTGCATCACGAGGGCCTCGCGATCGTGCTGACGACGCACGACCTGAACGGGATCGCGTCGCACCTGCCGCGGCTCGTGTGCCTGAACCGCGAGGTCATCGCGACGGGCTCGCCGCGTCAGGTGATCACCAGCGAGGTTCTCGAGAAGACCTACGGCGCGCCACTCGAAGTGCTCTCGCACGGCGGGATGCCGGTGGTGCTCGAGCAGTACCCCGAGCTCCTCGACGACCGAGACGGCGCGAAGGTGCTGCCGCTCCGGGAGGACCACCATGAACACCCTGCTTGAGCCCTTCAGCTACGAGTTCTTCCAGCGGGCGCTCATCGTCGCCACGATCACCGGCGCTCTCTGCGGGCTGATCGGCGTCTACGTCGTCCTGCGAGGGATGAGCTACATCGGTCACGGCCTGTCGCACGCGATCTTCGGAGGTGCGGTGGCGAGCTACATCGTGGGTGTCAACGTCTTCCTTGGTGCCGGGCTCTGGGGATTGGTCTCCGCGCTGTTCATCAACAAGGTCGCTCGCCGACGTTCGATCGGCGCCGATGCAGCGATCGGCGCGATCACGTCGGCGAGCATCGCCATCGGCATCATCCTGATCTCGACGCAGCGGACGTTCATCGTGAACTTCGAAGCCCTGCTGTGGGGCAACGTGCTGGGCGTCGCCCCCGCCGACGTGCTCGTCGTGCTCGGCGTCGCGATCGCGTCGACGATCTTCGTCTTCTTCGGCTACCGCCAGCTGCTGTTCTCGACGTTCGATCCCGAGGTGGCCGAGGTCTCCGGCGTGCGGACCGCTCGCGTCGACGTCGGGCTGGCGGTGATGCTCACCGCCACGATCGCCGCGACCATGACCGTGAACGGGTGACGATGATCGCGGCGATGCTCGTGATCCCGCCGGTCATCGGACGCCTCCTCACCGACTCGTTCAGCGGATACTGTGGATCTCGGTCGGCGCCGGCACGCTGTGCGGGTTCGTGGGCGTCTACGGTTCGTACTACTTGAACTGGTCCTCGGGCGGCACCGTCGTCCTGGCCGCCGGAGTCCTGTTCGTCGTGGCCTTCGTGTTCAGCGGCTGGCGGCGCAAGCTCCCTGCACTCGGCGCCGGGGCGCACTGATCGTCAGGCGGCAGCGCAGTCGGCGCACAGACCCGTGATCGCGAAGTGCGTCAGGTCGGCGACGAAGCCGTGATGGCGGCGGATCAGCTTCTGGAGCTTGTCGGCTTCGTCCAGAGAGAGCTCGTCGTCCTGACCGCAGTTCCGGCAGGTGAGGTGGACGTGGTGCGCCTCGTCCGCCCGGTGGTACTCGGCGCCGGTCTCGACGTGGGAGTGCTGGAGCACGCCGACGCTCTCCAGGAGGGACAGGGTCCGGTAGACGGTCGAAGCGTTCACGCCCGGCATGTCGCCCTGGATCTTGCGCGCGATGGCGGTCGGGGAGATGTGACCCTTGGCACGCATCACCTCCGCGACGATCGCTCGGCGCTGTGGCGTCATGCGCAACCCCCGGCTCCGGAGCTGATCCATCAGGTCGGTGTAGGACGCATCCACGAAACGGAATAGTAGCAGCGTGTTGCAGGTGCAAGTTCCGGTCGCTACGCCGGCGGCGGGAGGTCCAGGAGCCGAGCCGCCCACGGCAGGGCAGTTCTCGACTGCATCAGCTGCAGGGGACGGGCGTGAGGTGCCTGTGGGATCGCGGGCAGACCCGCCCGCGCACAGAAATAGCCGGCCAGCAGCGACGCGATCGCGGGCAACCCGGGGGTCTCGTCCGGGAGGATCACGTGCGGCGCCGGGCCGCCTTCGGCCTCGAGACTGGGAAGCCAGGAGGCGGTATCCAGCACCGGGTTCCCGACGCATGCGCTGTTCCAGTCGACCAGCACGACGCGACCGTCCCGGGCACAGAGGTTGTCGCTCCGCACGTCGAAGTGCAGCAATGAGGTCCCCCCGATCTCGGCCGTGGCCGACGCCGCCGCGAGCGTGGGCAGGTGATGGAGCCAGTTCGCAGAGCAGAGTCCGAGCGAGAGGAAGGGCTCCGGGTCGGCGATCACGGCCGGCCAGCCGTCCTGCCCGAACTGGCTCTCGACGGCACCAGGCACCCCTTCGGGCGGCGGCGTCGCATGCACGGACGCGAGGCTCGCGAGGACGGCGTCGATCCGTGCGAAGTCCCACGGCGGAGGCCACGTCGCACCGGACAGATCCTCGAGGGCGAGCGCGGGGGCCAGCCCGTCGTCATCCCAACCGGCCAGGCGCGGGAGGAAGGGCTGCCCGTCGAGCGCCGAGTAGATACGGAACTCGTCTCGCAGCCATTCCGCCGTGTAGTCATAGGCCGCGATCTTCACGAACGCCGACCGCCCGTCCTCGAGGTCGACGACGAATCGCCTGTTCGACGGGGCGCCGTGCCCGGACGCAGCACGCCAAGCCACGGGCGCCGACCCGATGGCGCGGCGCACCCGTTCGACGTCGGCGACGTCGGGCTGCATCTCGGGAGGGTAACTGCGTCATGGGACCCAGGCGGTCCGCCGGTAGCATCGCCGGACCATGACGGTGATGGTGACCGGCGCGTCGGGACTCCTCGGGCGGGCGATCGTGGAGGCTCTGGTCCAACGCGACGAGGTGCGGGCGACCGTCCGGCGCCCCGAGGCGGGCGAGGCACTCCGCCGGCTGGGCGCGAAGGTGGCGGTGCTCCCGATCGAGGAGCCGGACGAGCTGATCGAGATCCTCCCTCGCGTGCACACGATCGTGCATCTGGTCGGGGGCGTGAACCAGCCGAGCGACGCAGAGATCTTCGCCGCCAACCACCGCTCGACGCTCGCCGCCGTCGCGGCGGCGAAGGAGGGTGGGGTTCGCCGGCTGATCCTGCTGTCCGTCCCCGGTGCCGCGGTCGACCACCCGCATCCGTTCCTCCGAGCGAAGGGACTCGCGGAGGAGGTGGTCGTCCAGAGCGGGCTCGAACACGCGGTGCTCCGGTCCTCCCATGCCTACGGGCTGGGCGGCTTGTGGTTCGCTTCGACGGTGATGGGTGCGGAACACGGCTTCGTCGTGGGCGACGGGAAACAGCGTGTCGCACCGGTGCTCGCCGAGGACGTGGCGAAGGTGGTCGCGGCGATCGACGATCTACGCGAACCGATCGAGGGCATCTGGAGGCTCCGCGGTCCGGATGAGCTCACCGCGGACGAGGTGTTCGACCTCGTGGGGGAGGGCGGCGAGCCGACCCACCTCGACCCGCCATCGGGGGCCGAACGATTGTCGACCCTCCTCGAGATCCCCGTGTCGGTCCGCGCCACCGAATCCTTCGCCGGGTTGTCGACGGCCGATGCCCTCGAAGCCGCCGCGCCCGATGCCGCCGCTGCCTTCGACGTGTCGACCACGCCGTTCGACGATGGCCTCCGAGCGATCGCCGCGAAGGCGGGCGAGGACTAGG
Source organism: uncultured Actinomycetota bacterium (assembly GCA_963750945.1). GTDB lineage: Bacteria > Actinomycetota > UBA4738 > UBA4738 > HRBIN12 > JAJNBA01. Next base: position 609,197 of record CAVVSH010000015.1, read on the forward strand.
GATGTCTCCAAGGATGGACTTAAGCTCTGCCGGTAGGTCGCGACGGCGACCGCCACCACAGGAGGAGCGAGCGGATCGATGGACCAGCCAACGGCGGAGCACGCGCTCCGAGAGCTCGAGCCTCTGGTCGGCGAGTGGACCATGGAGGCGAAGTGGCCCGACGGAGAGCAGTGGCAAGGCGGGGGAAGGGTCACCTTCGAGTGGCACGCCTCGGGGGCACATCTGGTCGAACACGGGACGGTCGAGCTTCCCGAAGCGCCGGACAACATCTCGATCATCGGATGTGACGCGGCCAACGGCAGGTACTTCCAGTTGTACTCCGACGATCGTGGCGTCTGCCGCGTCTACGAGATGAGCATCGGCAACGGCGAGTGGAAGCTCTGGCGGGAGGGCGAGCCGTTCGCCCAGCGCTTCACCGCGACGTTCAGCGACGACGGGAACACGATCACCGGACGCTGGGAGATCGCCGAGGACGGCGCCGACTACACGACCGACTTCGACCTCATCTACCGCAGGGTGCGCGATGCCTGAGCTCGTGCACCTCGAGGTGGACGACGGCGTCGGGATCATCCGCCTGGATCGTCCACCGGCGAACGCGATCTCGTTGCAGCTGTCGATCGAGCTGTTGGCCGCGCTCGAGGAGGCGGGATCACGTGACGACGTCGGCGCGCTGGTCGTGTGGGGAGGCCCGAAGCTCTTCGCCGCGGGCGCGGACATCAAGGAGATGGTCGACCACGGGCCCGACGAGATCCGCAACCAGGTGACGCAGCTCGGTGACGCCTGCGATCTCCTGGAGGCGACGCCCAAGGTCTCGATCGCGGCGATCACCGGGTTCGCTTTGGGCGGCGGGTTCGAGCTCTCGCTCGCGTGCGACCTCCGCTACGCGGCCGACGACGCCACGGTCGGGCAGCCCGAGGTGCGGATCGGCGTGATCCCCGGCGCGGGCGGTTCGCAACGGATGACCTGGCTCGCGGGTGCCGGGGTGTCGAGGGATCTCAGCTACACGGGCCGGCAGGTGGACGCCGAGGAGGCGAAGGCGCTCAAGCTGGTCGAGCGGGTGCTGCCCGCGGACCGGGTCTTCGAGACCGCGGTGCAGGATGCACGGGTGTTCGCGCACGGGCCCAGGCGCGCCCTCGCGGCGGCCAAGGAGGCCATCAACGCGGCCGTGAGGACCCCCGGTCCCGCGAGTATCGCGAGGGAGAAGGAGCTCTTCATCGCGCTGTTCGGGGGCGATGACCAGCGAGAAGGCATGCGGGCGTTCATCGAGAAGCGGCCTCCGGAGTTCCTGGGCAGCTGAGACCTCCCGCCCGGGTCTGTGGCGTCTTCGTGACGACTCCGACCGGGCTGAAACCGAGGAATGAACCGGTCCCTCACATCGTTCGAATCACACGACGAGGAAGGACGCCCGATCCGTCCTCAGCTGAGACGACGAAGGGAAGTGAACGAGATGGCGGAGGAGAGTTTCCGGGGCCAATCGGTCCGGTCGCTCCCGAGGGCCAACAAGCGCTATCAGGCCGATCGCAGCTGTGCGGCCCCCGGGTGTAACACGAAGCTTTCGATCTATAACAAGTGGGATTACTGCTGGCAGCACGAACCGGTCCACACCTACATCGCGCGCGGCAAGCGACGCAGCCGCAAGGAGATGGAAGCCGCGTAAGGACCCCCCTTCGCGGAACCCCCCGACGACCCTCCCGCCCGGGAGGGTCGTCGCGTGTCAGTCACGGTCGGTCAGGTCACGACCTCGGGTGACAGTCGTCGCCTCGCCTGGACTGATCGTCTGCTGGAAGAAGTACGTTTGCGTTCGCTCCGTTGAAGACCGCCGCCCGAAGCGCGGTGCCGGACTTCCAGGGCCTCCAGTGCCCGGGCCGATCGGGTACTGCACCCCGAATCGCAGGTCGTGGGAGAGGCGTTTTCGCCACCTCACCGTGAAGGAGTTCGTGGACGGCGCCGCCAGCGCTCTCGGGAGCACCTTGATCGGGGCATGCCATTGCCCGAGGACGACGGCGGAGAGGTAGGTCCCGGCCCCGAGGATCCGTCTTTCCCTCTCCTCGCCGGGATCCAGGGTCACGGTCCAGAACCCGTCACGTTGGTACACGGTTTGGGTGCCGGTGCACGCGTTGTCTATCGTGATGGTCTCGCCGAGAAGGTGGACCGCGTCGGGCTGGACATGGAGGCGGCAGCTGAGATCGAACTGGGTGAGCGCCTGCAGGATCGTCCGCGGCTCGGGACGCGGAACGCCTGCCGATGCCGATCCGCGCCGGCCACGAGAGCGATCGCGATCCCGAGGGCAACTCTCTTCATCAAGGTTGACGATCTTTCGGCGCAGGTTGCGGAGGATAGGGCGTTCTTGGGCAGGTCTGCCTGATTCAAGGTAGGCGATCTTCCCGCCGATGCAGGCAGGAGACCGCTCCCCCCGAGCGCGATGCCGATGCCGAATGAAACAGAGCAACCTCCCGCGATGCGAGAAGGCGATTGCCCGTACTGCGAGCGGACCGTGCTCGTGTACGAGGAGCCGCCTCGCTGCCCGCTCTGTGACTGCCCCCTGGAAGAGCACGGCATGCGCCCGTTCTCCTTCCCCGTCGAGCCGGAGCGCGACTAGACGAGGTCCGCGCGGCGCCATCCTCGCGTGTCGCTGATCAGTGCGAGCTCCTCCGAGGACCGCAGGTCTTCGATCGTGACCGGCGCCTCGACCAACGCCCCTTCTTCCAGCGCCACCGCGCGCCCGATCCCCGGCAGAAGCCCCGACCCGATCGGTGGTGTCACCCAGCGCCCATCCGTCCGTACCGCCACGTTCGCGATCGTCGACTCGGTCACCTCGCCCCGGTCGTTCACGAGGACGACGTCGTCGGCGTCGGGATGGCGGCGGCGTGCCTCCTCGTATCGCTCGCGCCGTGAGGTCTTGTGGAACAGGAACACGTCGCGGGGATCCTGCGGCACGTCATCGAGCGCGACGCGCACCACATCCGGGTCGCTCGCGAGCGGCGTGCACACCACCCTCGCTGTTCCGTCCTTCGTGAGGGCGAAGCGGACCCGGCACGGCGTGGCCGGCGCGGACGCCACGGCCTTCTCCACCGCCTCACGCACCTCGGTCTCGTCGTACCGGAAACCGAAGTAGTCGGCCGACTCCGACAGGCGCCGGAGGTGCCGGTCCAGGTGACGCGTGCCATCCGCGGCGTCGTGACGCATGGTCTCCAGGAGCTCGAAGCCGGGACGACGCGCGGTCAGGACGCGGGTCTTCGCGACCGCCTCCTCGTATTCGGCCTCGGCGTCGGAGTCCCACGTGATGCCACCGCCCACGCCGTACTCCGCCGTTCCCGAGGCGGTGTCGACGGTCACGGTACGGATCGCGACGTTGAAGCGAGCGCGCGGATGCCCGGATCCATCCGGCGCGAGGTAGCCGACCGCGCCGCAGTAGATGCCTCGCGGGGAGTCCTCGAGCTCGCTGATGATCTGCATCGTCCGGACCTTCGGCGCGCCGGTGACCGATCCGCTCGGGAAGAGCCCCCGGAACACGCCCGCCACCCCGACGCCGCTCTCGAGCTCGGAAGACACCGTGGTGGTGAGCTGCCAGACGGTCTCGTAGCGCTCGGCCTGGAAGACGTCCGCCCACGTGACCGAGCCGGTCCGGCTGATCCGGCCGAGGTCGTTCCGCAGCAGGTCCACGATCATCGCGTTCTCCGCACGATCCTTCGCCGAGGCGAGGAGACGCTCCGCGACGGCGCGATCCTCCTCGGGCCATCTTCCACGCGGCGCCGTGCCCTTCATGGGCTTGGTGACGATCGCGCCGTCGCGGAGCTCGAAGAAGAGCTCGGGCGACGCCGACAGGATGCGATAGCGCCCGAGATCCAGATACGCGGAGAACGCGCCGCGCTGTGCGTAGCAGAGGTCGCGATAGAGCCCGCGCGGGTCGCCCTCCACCCGGGAGCGCAGGCGCATCGTGTGGTTCACCTGATACGTCTCGCCGGCCGCGATCAGCTCCCGGATCCGGTCGACGGAGGACTCGTATCGGTCGCGAGGCGTCGTCGGGATCCAGGTCCCCTCGGCGGCCGCGCCGACGCCGTCGTCCCGGGGGAGCGGCAAGGTGGTCTCCTCGGCGCGCTCGAACATCGCGAACCACGCCAAGGGGAGGGCGGCGAACGGGTCGTCGAGGGCGCGGGCGCGAACGACGAGGTCGGGGTCGAGGCCCGGCGCGGCTTCGTAGGCGACGAACCCCGCGACCCATAGCCCGCGACCGGTCGCCGCCTCGGCGGCTTCGATCGTGCCGACGACCTCACCGGCGCGCGTCGCCTCCAGCACCCCGACCGGTTCCACGAGCCGGAACGACGGCGAGGCACCGGTGAGGTCGTCGAATCGGGCTTCCAGCATCGATCGTCACGATACGGCCCCGGCGGTCTGGAGGGGACCGTCGATTAGGCTCGATCCCCTGAAAGGCGGGTGAACCCTTCGGAGCGATGATCTGTTCGAACTGCGGTGTCGAGAACGAGCACGGAAGGAAGTTCTGCGGCAGTTGCGGCAGCGCCTTGTCGGTGGTCTGCGGCGTGTGCGCCACTCCAACTCCCGCGGAACGAAGTTCTGTGGCGATGTGGGTCGTCGCTCGCGACGAACCGGCGGCGGAAGTCGTCAGGGACATGCCCGCAGCCGAGCGTCGGCTGTATCCGTGCTGTTCGCGGATCTCGTCGGCTTCACGACGATCTCGGAATCGCGAGACCCCGAAGAGGTCCGTGAGCTGCTCACGGGCTACTTCGACACCTGCCGGCGCCTGATCGATCGATACGGAGGGACGGTCGAGAAGTTCATCGGCGACGCCGTCATGGCGGTGTGGGGGGCGCCGGTGGCGAAGGAGGACGACGCCGAGCGCGCGGTCCGCGCGGCGCTCGAGCTCACCGCCGCGGTCGCGAACCTCGGTGAGGACGCGGGAGCGGCCGACCTGCGCGCGCGGGCCGGGGTGCTCACCGGTGAGGCCGCGGTCACGCTCGGCGCCGAGGGACAGGGCATGGTCGCCGGCGATCTAGGTGAACACCGCCTCGCGCATCCAGGCGACGGCGAAGCCGGGTGGAGGTGTTCGTCGGCGATGCGACCAAGCGGGCGAGCGATGCTGCGATCGCGTACGAGGACGCCGGTTCTCACGAGCTCAAGGGGAAGGCGGAGCCGATGCAGCTCTGGCGCGCCGTGCGGGTGGTCGGGCTCGGAGAGGCGTGGCCACCTCCTCTGCACTCGAGCCGCCGTTCGTCGGCCGCGATCGCGAGCTCCGCCTCGTGAAGGAGCTGTATCACGCTACCGCCGACGAGCATCGGACACAACCTCGTCTCGGTGATCGGCGTCGGCGGGATCGGCAAGTCCCGCCTGGCATGGGAGTTCGAGAAGTACTTCGACGGCCTCGCCGACGACGCGTGGTGGCATCGAGGGCGCTGCCTCGCGTACGGGGACGGAGTCGCGTTCTGGGCGCTCGCCGAGATGGTGCGAGGGCGGGCCGGGATCGTGGAGGACGAGGACTCCGTCTCCGCGTCGGCGAAGCTCCGGGCGATCGTGGACGACATCGTGCCCGATCCGAACGAACGGCGGTTCGTCGAGCCGAGGCTCGCACAGCTCCTCGGGCTCGAGGACCGGCCGCCGGGAGACGAGGCGAACCTCTTCGCCGCATGGCGGCTCTTCTTCGAGCGGATGTCGGACACCGACCCCGTGATCATGCTGTTCGAGGACATCCACTGGGCCGACAGCGCACTGCTAGAACTTCATCGAGCACATGCTCGACTGGTCCCGGGAGCGGCCGATCTTCATCCTGACGCTTTCCCGGCCCGAGCTACTGGACCGTCGACCCACGTGGGGAGCGAGCAAGCGTGGGTTCACCTCGATCTTCCTCGAGCCGCTGCCAGACGGAGGCGATGGAATCGTTGTTGGCCGGACCGCTCCCAGGACTTCCCGTTGACGTCCTCGAGAAGATCCTGCAGCGGGCCGAGGGTGTTCCCTTCTATGCGGTGGAGACGGTACGGATGCTGCTCGACCGGGGCCTGATCGTCCGGGAGGGGAACGTCTACCGGGCGACCGGACCGATCGAGACGCTGAGGTCCCGGAGACGCTGCAGGCGCTGATCGCCGCGAGACTCGACGGCCTCGCGACCGACGAGCGGTGGCTCCTTCAGCGCGCCTCGGTGCTCGGGAAGTCCTTCACGCTTCAGGGGCTGGCAGCCGTGACGGACATCGAGGAGGCGCAGCTCGAGCCCACGCTGTCCTCGCTCGTACACAAGGAGGTCCTGGGGGTCACGACCGATCCGATGTCGCCCGAGCGAGGCCAGTACGGGTTCCTGCAGGACCTCGTGAAGAAGGTGGCGTACGACACGATGTCACGACGGGAGCGCAAGGCTGGGCATCTCGCGGCCGCCTCGTACCTCCTCGGTGCCGTGGACGAGGACGAGATCGTCGAGGTGGTGGCGGCCCACTACCTGGACGCCTACAAGGCTGAGCCCAACGCCGACGACTCGAGCGTGATCCGGACGAAGGCGCGGGACATGCTGATCCGGGCCGCCGAGCGAGCCGCCTCGCTGGGCGCCAACGCCGAGGCGCAGCGTTCGTTCGAGCACGCGACGGAGCTTGGAGACGACAGGCTGGAACAGGCCGGGCTCCTGGAACGTGCAGGGCGTATGGCGCGCGCCGGCGGACGGGCGGATGAGGCCACCGCCCACTACGAACGATCGATCTCGCTGTTCGAGGCCGAGGGTGCGACACACCCGGCAGCCCGCGTGTCCGCCCGTCTGGCGGAGATCATGTGGGACCGGGGGCGGCTCGGCGACGGCGTCCGGCGGATGGAGCGCTCGTTCGCGGTGCTCTCGGAGGAGGAGCCCGACAGCGACCTGGCGGCGGTCGCGGCGACGCTCGCGCGGCTGCTGTTCTTCTCCGGGCAGGCGGCCGCGGCCGCGGAGCGCGTCGAGGTGGCGCTGGAGATCGCCGAAGCACTCGGGCTCCCGGAGGTCTTGTCCCAGGCCCTGAACACGAAGAGCCTCGTCCTGCTCGCGCGCGGGCGACAGCGCGAGGCGCTCGCACTCTTGCGGTACGCCCTGGACGTCGCGCTGGACCACGAGATCCCGACGGCTGCGCTCCGCGCGTACTACAACCTCACCGACGCCGCGATCCAGGTCGATTCGTACCGTGAGGCGACCGAGCGGATCCAGTCGGGGCTGGCGCTGGCTCGCCGGGTCGGCCATCGCGACTGGGAGTGGCAGTTCGTCGGCCAGATGTACCCGCAGGTCGCGCTGGGCGAATGGGACGACGTGCTCGAAACCGCCGAAGCGTTGCCCCACGACGTGATCGACGACAACCGCATCGCGTACAACGGGTTCCTGTGCACCATCCCCTCGATCCGCGTCCACCGAGGGGAGCTCGACGGAGGCGAAGACCAGCCACGCGATCTTCGCCGACGCGGAGACGTCCGACGACATGCAGGAGCGAGCGACCGCGGCGGCGGGGGCGGCGATCATCGCCCTGCGCGGAGGGGCGGCAAGAGGATGCCTTGCGCGACGCGCAGCAGGCGCTCGAGGCACGGAGTGAGCTCGGCATCGGCCACGAGGCGATGAAGGACGCGTTCGTGGAGGGGGTCGAGGCCGCCATCGCTCTGGACAAGCTCGAGGAAGCCGAGGAGATCCTGTCGATCGTGGCGGCGATCCCGCCCGGCCGACAGAGCCCGTACCTCGATGCGCACACCCTGCTGCTGCCGAGGCGGAAGCCGTCAGGGCGACGCGAGCCGGTGGAGTCCGGATACAAGAGCGCGGTCGGCATGTTCCGCGAGCTGGAGACGCCGTTCTGGCTGGCGGTCGCTCTCCTCGAGTTCGCGGAGTGGCTAGTGAACGAGGGTCGGAAGGACGACGCGAAACCGCTCCTGGATGAGGCTCGCGAGTGTTCGAGCGTTGCGAGCAAGACCCTGGCTGGAAAGGGTCGAAGCAGTCGCGATAGACTGTGCCACATCGGCTGAGATGGGTCGAGAAGTCGCTGTTAGCCTCGTCGCATGCCTTCGGTGCTGGTCGCGATGTCGGGAGGCGTCGACTCCTCGGTCGCCGCGTGCCTCCTGCACGAGCAGGGTTTCGACGTGCTCGGGTCCCATATGCGCTTGGTTCACCTCGACGGCGTCGATCACGGGTGCTGCGGACCGAGCGCGAGGCGGGATGCCGCCGAGACCGCCCGCATCGTCGGGATCCCCTTCGAGATCTGCGACCTCACGGACGCGTTCGAGCGGACGGTGCTCGCGGACTTCGCATCGGAGCACGAGGCCGGGCGCACGCCCAACCCTTGCGCTCGGTGCAACGGCGAGATCAAGTTCGGAGCGTTCCTGCGTCGAGCCGACGAGCTCGGGATCGACATGGTGGCGAGCGGGCACTACGTGAGGAAGGCCGGCGACGACGCGAGCGGTTGGCGGCTGCTGCGTGGGCTCGATCCCGCGAAGGACCAGTCGTACATGCTCCACATGCTCGGACAGGGAGCGCTCGCCCGGTCACTGTTCCCGGTGGGAGAGATCCCCAAGACGGAGACCCGCGCGCTCGCCGAGCGGTTCGGTCTCCCGGTCGCGACCAAGCCCGACTCGCAGGAGCTCTGCTTCGCCCCGTCGGGCGATGCCGGCGCGTACGCGCGCGCCAACCTCCCGCACCTCGTGCGCGAGGGCGATGTCGTCGACCCGGGCGGCGCCGTCATCGGACATCACGAGGGAGCGTTCGGGTTCACGATCGGACAGCGCCGGGGGACGGGCGTCGCAACGGGTGAACGACGGTACGTCGTCGACGTCGAACCCCGTGCGAACACGGTCGTCCTCGGGCCGGTCGAGCTGCTCGACCGCCGGGGGCTCGTCGCCGACCGGTTTTCGTGGATCGCGGGCGAGCCGCCTGGCGGCGGACCGTTCGAGGCAGGCGTCCGGATCCGCTACCGGGGCGACGACGTGCCGTGCGTGGTGGAGCCTCTCGACGACGCACGGGTCCGCATCGAGTTCCGGTCGCCTCAACGCGCGGTGGCGCCGGGCCAGAGCGCCGTCCTGTATCGCGGCGACGAGGTGCTCGGCGGTGGCCGGATCGCCGAGGCGGTCCGCTGACGGAGGGACCATCCATGGAAGATCATCCGAACGGCGCGCTCCTTCGACGCCTCCTCGACGCGTTCGCGGCTGGCGACGTCGACGCGATGGAGGCCTCCTTCGAGGACGACATGACCTGGCATGCGCCGGGAACGAACCGGTTCAGCGGCCAGTTCCGAGGCCGGGAGGCTGCGATGCAGCGCTTGGAGCAGATGCGGAAGGCCGGGATCTCGACGCGATTCGACGTCCACGACGTGGTCGCGAACGACGAGCACGCCGTGGCGCTCGTGCACCTCCATCTCGAGGTCGCGGACGGGCGCCGGTACGACCAGCCGCAGGTTCAGGTCGCGCATGTTCGAGAGGGCAAGATCGTGGAGTTCTGGACGATGAACCAGGACCAGGCGGTGCTCGACCTCCTGATCGGAAGCTAGCGCCGCTCCCGGGCCGGTCGGACCCCTCGACTATCATCGGCCCACCCGCCTGTTGAAGGAATCCCTTGAGGCTCCTCCGCCGCAAGACCAAGAGCTTCGAGATCCATGTGCAGGACCTCGTCCTGCGGATCACGGCTGACGACGACTTCGCCGAGGAGTCGAGGGCCGCGGCGCTCTCGTTCTGGGAACAGCTCCAGTCCTACGCGCTGACGCACCCGGAGTTCCGCACCAGCAAGCGACCACTTGCGCCGGCGGCGGCCGAGGCCCCCGAGATCGTCCGGGAGATGGTGGCCTCGGCCACGGCAGCCGGCGTGGGGCCGATGTTCACGTTCCGAGGCGCGGTGGTCGATCAGGTCGGACGCTTCCTCCTGCAGTCGCTCAACGAGGTCACCGTCGCCTGCGGCGGCGACTACTTCATCAAGGCGAAGAAGCGGGTGAAGCTCGCGGTGAAGCGCCACGGCGGGGAGCCCATCAACGTGGCGTTGGAGCCCGACCCGCTCGGCGTGGGGGTCTCCACCACGCTCGGCCGTGGCCGCGGCGGCGGCGGACCCGACGGGCTCGCAGTCATCGCGGATTCCTGCATGGCGGCCGACGCCGCCGCGGCCGGCATCCAGGCGCTCCTGCCGAAGGAGTTCGGATTCGCCCAGGCCGTGCGCTACCTCAAGAGCGTCCCCGGCGTTCGCGGGGGCGTGTTCGTGGTCGGAGAGCGGATCGGCGTGGCCGGGAACCTGGAGATCGCCGGGTGAAGGAAGCCCAGAAGGACGAGAAGAACGACGAGAAGAAGGACGAGCGCGATCTCGCCGAGGCGAAGCTCCGGGTCGAAGAGCTTCGCGAGCTCGTCAACCACCACCTGTACCGCTACCACGTCCTGGACGACCCCGAGGTCTCGGACGCTGAGTACGACGAGCTGATCGGTCAGCTCCGCGCGGTCGAGAACGACTTCCCGGAGCTGATCACACCGGACTCGCCCACCCAGCGCGTCGGCGCCGCGCCGGCCGAGCTGTTCCGCCCGGTCCCGCATCGAGCCCCGATGCTCTCGTTGGACAACGCGTTCTCCGAAGAGGAGCTCCGGGCCTGGGGCGCTCGCGTCGACCGTGGACTGGCCGGCGCGACCCCCACGTTCGTCTGTGAGCTCAAGATCGACGGCGTCGCCTGCGCCTTGACGTACGAAGACGGCGTCCTCACGGTGGCGGCGACGCGTGGGGACGGCCGGACCGGCGAAGACATCACGGCGAACATCCGCACCCTGAAGTCGATCCCGCGACGCCTCGAGACGAAGGACCCCCCGTCGGTGATCGAGGTCCGAGGCGAGGTCTACTTCCCCGTGAAGGCGTTCGAGGAGCTGAACGTCCGGCTGACCGAGGCGGGCGACCGGCCCTTCGCCAACCCGCGCAACGGCGCAGCGGGATCGCTCCGGCAGAAGGACGCGAAGATCACCGGATCGCGTCCGCTCCGGATGTGGGTACATTCGTTCGGCGCCGCGGAAGGCATCACCTTCGATTCGCACTCCGACTTCCTGGCGTGGTCCGAGCAGGTGGGGCTGCCGGTGCCGCCCACCAATCATCGGACGAAGAACCTGAAGGAGATCCTCACCTTCCTCCGGCGCTGGGAGAAGAAGCGGCATTCCCTCGATTGGGAGATCGACGGCGCCGTGATCAAGGTCGACGACGCGAAGCTCCAGCGACGACTCGGCGCGACGAGCCACGCCCCCCGGTGGGCGATCGCCTACAAGTTCCCGCCGGAGGAGCGGACGGCGCTGTTGCGTTCGATCGAGATCCACACCGGTCGCACCGGGAAGATCACGCCGTTCGCGGTCCTGGAGCCGGTCTTCGTGGGTGGCGTCACGATCACGAACGCCACGCTGCACAACGAGGACGAGACCCGGCGCAAGGACGTCCGCAAGGGCGACACCGTGATCGTTCGCCGGGCCGGCGACGTGATCCCGGAGATCGTCGGACCGGTGCTGGCGAAACGGCCGAAGAACGCCCGGAAGTGGAAGATGCCCAAGAACTGTCCCTCGTGCGGCACCCCGCTGGTGCGGCCGGAGGGCGAGGCCGACTGGCGATGCCCCAACAAGACCGGCTGCCCCGACCAATCCGTCGAGTGGCTGTTCCATTTCGCCGGGCGCGGCGCGATGGACATCGAGGGCCTCGGCTACAAGACCGGGATCGCGCTGCTCAACAAGGGGTTCATCAAGGACCCTGCCGACATCTACCGGGTGACCGACGAGCAGTTCGCCGACCTCGAGGGGTTCGCCGCGAGGTCGATCGAGAACCTTCGGCGCGCGATCGAGGCGTCCAAGGACCGGCCGCTCTGGCGGCTGCTGGCGGGCCTCAACATCCGGCACGTCGGCTCCCACGTCGCCCAGGTCCTCGCGTCCGCGTTCCTCAAGATCGATGTCCTCGCCGCCGCGTCCGTCGACGAGATCGATGCCGTCCCCGAGATCGGACCGGAGGTCGCCGCCACCGTCGCCGGGTGGTTCGAGGATCCGGACAACCGCGCCCTGATCGAGAAGCTCCGGTCGGCCGGCGTGCGACTCGAGGACGAGGCGCCTCCCGATGAGGGCCCGAAGCTGCTCGAGGGCACGACGATCGTGCTGACCGGCGGGATGGACACCCTGTCGCGGGACGAGGCCGCTCGCCTCGCCCAACAGGCGGGTGCCCGTGTCTCGTCGAGCGTGTCCAAGAAGACGGATTTCGTCGTGGCAGGTGAGAATCCGGGCTCGAAGTTCGACCAGGCCGTGAAGCTCGGCGTCGAGATCGTCGACGAGCAGGAGTTCCTGCGAAGGCTCGGTCGCGCGTAGTCACCGACGGAAGGACGAGGGATGACGGGAACCGTGATCGACGGCAACAAGCTGGCCGAGGAACTCTCGGAGGACGTGCACGAGCAGCTCCGGCTGTTGAAGATCTCCGGCGCCCGGCCGGGACTCGCCACCATCCTCGTCGGAGACGATCCGGCCGCCGCTGCCTACGAGCGGCACGTCCGGCGGCTGGCCGAACGCCTCGGATGCGAGTACGCGAACGAGCACCTGCCCGACGACGCCCAGGTGGCCGACGTCCTCGCCGTGGTCGGCAAGCTCAACGCCGATCCGCGCGTCACGGGCATCCTCGTGTTGCGGCCGCTGCCCGCGGGCATCTCCGAGCCGCTCGTCTACCGCACGCTCGATCCGTACAAGGACGTCGAGGCCGTGCACGCGGAGAACGCCGGCCTGCTCGCGCAGGGACGTCCTCGATTCGTACCGTCGACGCCGGCCTCGTGCTTCTACCTGCTGGATTCCTACCTGCGATCGACCGGGAGGGAGCCGGGCTCGTTCTATCCGGGCAAGACGCTCGTCGTCGTGGGTCGATCCGATTCCGTCGGCAAGCCCGCGGCCTCCTTAGGGCTCCAGCGGCATGCCACGGTGGTGACCTGCCATTCGCGAACGGCGGATCTCGGCACGTTCACGCGACAGGCCGACATCCTGATCGTGGCCGCGGGCGTGGCGGGCCTCGTGAAGGGCGACATGGTCCGGGACGGCGTGATCGCCATCGACGTGGGGATCGATCCCGTGACGGACCCGGAGACCGGCAAGGTGCGGTTCGTGGGGGACATCGAGTTCGACGGCGTGGCCGCCAAGGCCGAAGCCATCACCCCGGTTCCCGGCGGGGTCGGTCCGATCACGGACGTGTGGCTGATCGGGAACACCGTGAGCGCCGCCGCGGCGGCGCTCCGGGTCGAGCCCCGCTTCGGCGTCTCGGTGTGAGCGAGGCCGGTTCCGGTCTCTAGACTGCCGCGCATGGCGGTCGAGATCGACATCGAGCATGTGGCGAGGCTCGCGCGCGTGGCGCTCACTGACGAGGAGAAGGCGCAGCTCCGCGACCAGCTCGGCCTGATCCTGGAGCACGCCGCGAAGGTGAGCGAGGTCGCCGTGGACGACGTCCCGCCGACGGCCTACGCGGTCCCACGCGCCAACGTGTACCGGGAGGACACGCCGGAGCCCTCGCTCCCGCAGCCCGAGGCGCTCGCGAACGCGCCCGAGAAGGAAGACGGCCGGTTCAAGGTCGTCCGGATCGTCGAGGGTGGATGACGACCGAGCTCTGCGACCTGACCGGCTCCGAGCTCGCGACCAAGATCGCCGGTGGCGAGGTCTCGGCGACCGAGGTCGTCGAGTCCTCGCTCCGCCGGATCGAAGCTGTTGACGACCACATCGGCGCGATCCTCACGCGGACGCCGGAGGTCGCCCTGGAGCGCGCCGCGGAGCTCGACACGCATCGGGGGACCGGCGCGCCGCAGCACCCGGTGGCCGGGATCCCCCTCGCGTTGAAGGACGTGCTGGCCACGATGGGGATCCGCACGACGTGCGGCTCGCTGATCCTCGAGAACTACATCCCGCCGTACGAGTGCACGGCGTGGGCCCGTCTGTCGGGCCATGGCAGCGTGCTCATGGGCAAGACCAACTGCGACGAGTTCGCGATGGGGTCGTCCAACGAGAACTCGGCGTTCGGACCGGTCCACAACCCGTGGGACCTGGAGCGGGTCCCCGGCGGCTCCAGCGGCGGCAGCGCCGCCGCCGTCGCCGCCGGGGAGGTGGTGTGGGCGCTCGGCACGGACACCGGCGGGTCGGTGCGCCAGCCGGCGTCCCTCTGTGGCGTGGTGGGGATGAAGCCGACGTACGGACTGGTGTCCCGGTTCGGGTTGATAGCGTTCGCATCCTCGCTCGACACGGTGGGGACGCTCACGCGGAGCGTCCGCGATGCCGCGCTGCTACTCGGGGCGATGGCCGGCAAGGACGACCGCGACGCCACGAGCCTGGACGAGGACGTGCCCGACTACCTCGCCGGCCTCGAGGACGGGATCGGCGGTCTCCGGGTGGGCGTCGTCACGGAGGCGTTCGGGGAGGGCGTCGAGCCGGGAGTCCGTGATGCGGTGCGCGCCTCGGTGGACCGGCTCACGGCACTCGGTGCCGAGGTGGGGGAGGCGACGCTCCCGCACGCCGAGTACACCCTGTCCGCGTACTACCTCATCGCTCCGTCGGAGGCGTCCTCGAACCTCGCGCGCTACGACGGTGTCCGCTACGGCTACCGAGCCGAGGGCGCTGACTCCGTGGAGATGATGTCCCGCACGCGCGGCGAGGGCTTCGGCCCGGAGGTCAAGCGCCGGATCATGTTGGGCACGTACGCGCTGTCGGCCGGCTATTACGAGGCCTACTACGGCCAGGCCCAGAAGGTTCGAACGCTGATCATCCGCGACTACGAGAAAGCCTTCGAGTCGTTCGACGTGCTGGTCTCTCCGACGTCGCCGACCACCGCGTTCCGGATCGGGGAGCGCGCCGACGACCCGCTCGCGATGTACCTCTCCGACGTCTTCACGATCCCCGCCAACCTCGCGGGCGTACCGGCGATCACCGTGCCGTGCGGCGTGGATGGCGGCGGTCTCCCGGTGGGGCTCCAGCTCACGGCTCCCGTGCGGGGCGAACAGGTCCTGTTCCGCGCCGCGAACGCGCTCGAGCGGGACCTCGGCCTCGACCTCCGTCCGCCGATCCTCGCCGGCGTCTAGTCCGTGAGCTCGGCGCTGTTCCGCCTGCGTCTTGCCGACGGCTCCCATCGCCTCGCGATCGGCTCGCCCGGGACAGGTCCCCGGACGATGCTCGAACCCCACCACTCCCTCGACCGCCTGCTGGCGGAACGAACGAGCCTCGCGACGCTCACGTCCGCGAACGAGGAGGCGGTGCCCGAGGGCGCGCGCGTCGTCGCGCCGGTGGAGTCCCAGGAGGTGTGGGGGGCGGGCGTCACCTACCTCCGCTCGCGAGACGCGCGCCGGGAGGAGGCCGTGGACCCGACGCCCTACGACGACGTGTACGAGGCCGAGCGCCCGGAGATCTTCTTCAAGGCGCCGGGATGGCGCTGCGTGGGGCCCGGGGAACCGATCGCGATCCGACGCGACTCGGCGTGGAACGTCCCCGAACCGGAGCTGACCCTCGTGCTCGACGCCGGGATGGGGATCGCAGGCTTCACGGTGGGCAACGACGTCTCATCGCGAAGCATCGAGGGAGAGAACACGCTCTACCTTCCGCAGGCGAAGACGTACGAGCGCTCGTGCGCGCTCGGCCCGTGCATCGTGCCGGTGGAAGACGTCACCGCGCCGTTCGCGATCCGCATGGAGATCGTGCGAGGGGATCAGGTCGTCTTCACCGAGGAGACATCGACGGAGCGGATGAAGCGCGGATTCGACGAGCTCGCTCGGTGGCTCGCGAACGCGTTGACGTTCCCCGTCGGCGCGTTGCTTCTCACTGGCACCGGCATCGTCCCCGAGCCCGCGTTCACGCTGGAGCCGGGCGACGTCGTGCGCATCGACGTCGAGGGCGTCGGGATGCTCGAGAACTCGGTGGACGAGGTCGGTCGTCGCCTTGCGTGATCGCCGGTGTTGCGCCGAGGCATCCTTGACGGCCCGAAGCGGCGGCCCCTAGCATTCGGCCCGCCCTGATCGAGCAGCCACCGGATGTCAAAAGGGGGAGAGTGAAGAAGAGGATCGCGGTCTTCTCCGGACCCAACGCCACGATCGCGAACTCCCCGACGCTCGTCACGAGCAACAAGGGACGCCTCCCGGGCGAGCGCACTCTGCCGGGCCGCTTCGATCCACTCGTCGCGCAGGAGCTCTTCGAGCCGGTGGTCGTGAGGATCGCGCGGTTCAGCGCACATCCGCTCGAAGCGGACGCCGCCTCGGTCTATCACGAGTCCGATCGCGCGTACGACGAGGTGGAGCTCCGACCGGACGACGGTCCCTACCCACTGCCGTACGTCGCGAGGCGCGCCGACGGCTCCCCGGAGGGGACACCGTTCGAAGACGCCGATCTCGACGATCCCGCGCTCGACTTCGGAGGTCGTCAGTTCTACTACCCCGACGCCTCCCGGGTGTTCGTGGACATCGATCGCACCGTCGCCGGACGCGATGAGGACGGGAGCGGGAGTCCGCTCGACCGCCGCGCCGATTACGACTTCATCAGGGTCCTTCCTCCCGGTGGCTACCGGAGTCGAGGGGAAACCTCCGGGCGGGACTACTTCCCGTACAAGCCCCGCGCGATCGCGCATCGGCCTCGGTATCGAGACCTCGCGACCGCCACGAACGTGGTTCGATCCACGATGGCTTCGGGCTCGTTCGCGGGCGGGATCTGGCTCGAGGCGAGCCCGACGCTGGAGGAGACGCTCTACTGGTTCAGTCTGGTCCTCGACACGGACCTGCCGATCGTCGGGAATGCCTCACAACGCCCGCACGGACAGCTCGCGAACGACGGCGACCGCAACATCGTGGACGCGGTCGACTACATCCTGGCGGACGAACGGCTCGGCGTGGTCGCTATCCAGGATGAGCGCATCTTCGCGGCGCGTGAATTCAAGAAGTCGGACGATCGCCCCGGGAACTACAAGGCGACCGGGGGACACGGGGGGATCCTCGGAAGCGCCGGCCCGCCGGTGACCATCTGGTACCGGCCCGCCTACAGGCACACGACGAGCTCGGACGTGAATCTGTCGCGACTCGCACCCGAGGTCGAGTTCCTGGATCGAGCGTCGGATCGAACGACGACGACGATCCGGGTCAAGGATCCCACGGACGGTCTGCTCCCGGAGGTGATCCCGCGGGTCCACCTCGTGAAGTACGGCGCCTTCATGGATGAGGACGGACTCGATGATCCCGACGACGAGGTCGACATCATGGCGCGGATCGCGAGGGGCCTGGAGGAGGAGCTGCGCGCGGGGGAGGGTGCTCCTCCGTTCCACGGGTTCGTGTTGGAAGGCTTGTCGCCGTACGGCATCGGGAGCTCGTCCCAGCAGGCGGCGCTGACCATCGCCGCCTTCAGCGGCATGCCGGTCGTGCGTGTGGGAAGGGCCGATCCGGGAGGCATGGTCCCGGCAGGGAGGTGGCCGTACGGGATCAGCGGGAGCAACCTGGACACGAACAAGGCCCGCATGTTGCTGATGGCGAGCATGCTGAGGCTGGGTCGGCTCCCGAAGGCGGAGGACCCGCGCCACCCGACTCCTGCCGAGCAACGGGTCCTCGCCGAAAAGGTCGCCGGATATCAGCGGATCTTCGACGAGCACTGACCGGCCACGCGGCCCCCGAAGGCCCGTGGGTTTATCTGTCAAACGTATGATGTCTGACAGATGCCATGACTGGTTCGCTCGATGGACCCTGAGGTCGTCCTCGCGCTCCTCTCCTCAGCGAGCTTCGCCGCTTCTCACGTCGTCTCGAAGCGAGGGCTCCAGGGGACGAGCGTCACGGCGGGGTTCATGGTCGTCGTCGGCTGCGCGTGGATCGTCGTGTCGATCCCCGTCATGATCGATCCTCCCGCTTCCGTCTCGTCCAGGTCGCTCGTGCTCTTCGCCGTCTCGGGACTCTTCGCGCCGGCCGTCTCCCGGGCCGCCGCGCTCGCGGGCGTCCACGCGCTCGGTCCCTCGGTCTCGGTCCCCATCCAGCAGGGACTCCGGCCCCTGATCGTTCTCCCGGCTGCCGCGGTCTTGCTCGGCGAGGCGTTCGGGCCGTTACGCGGCCTCGGGGTGGCGCTGATCGTGGCCGGTGGTTGGTTCCTCTCCCGGCAGCCGGGGGGAGGCACCGCCGACGTGCCGATCGATCCCTCTCTCGAGGAAGCCGAGGATGTCGCCACGCCGGGCTCAGGCCGGACGCGGGTGCAGGAGCGAACGGCCACCCGCTCGCGCGGGTTCCGGCCCGGCATCGTCTACCCGGTCGTCGCTGCGTTGGGGTACGCAGCCTCGGACCTGCTCGTGAAGAGCGGCCTCGACACCTCGTCCGACCCCGCCTTCGGGGCCACGGTGAGCATCGGCGTCGGCTTCCTCGTCTGGTCCGTCGCGCATGCGCTGCCTTCCGTACGGAGGCGCTTCCGGCTCGGACGCGGCGCCGGATGGCTCGTACTGAGCGGAGCGCTGATGGGTATGGCCATCCTCCTTCTGTTCGATGCGTTGGATCAGGGTGACGTCTCGGTCGTCGCGCCGGTGGTCTCGACGCAACCGCTGTGGGTCTTCCTCTTCTCCGCGCTGATCCTTCGACACATGGAACGGCGCGACCCGTCCATGGTGGCGGCGGGCGTGGTCGTGGTGATCGGGACCGTCCTGGTATCGCTGTAACGTCGGTGCTCGGCTCCGTGCGTGGCGCTCGAGGGGAGGAGGGGGAAGAGCTCGTGGCCGGCTACGAGATCCTCGTCGATCACGGCCGCCCGGTGGGCGACGAACCGGATCGGTGCCATAACCGATGGCATCCGGACATCCCCCCGGTGCTTTCCTGCGCGCCGGGAGATGAGGTCTTCCTGCAGACTCGCGACGCGGTCGACGGTCAGTTCACGCTCGACTCCACCCATGCGGACGTGGTCAGGATCGACCGTTCGATCGTGCACCCTCTCACCGGGCCGATCCGGATCGAGGGAGCGCAGCCCGGGGACGTGCTCGCGGTCGAGATTCTCGAGATCGCGCCGGCGTCCTTCGGCTACACGGCCCAGATCCCCGGGTTCGGATTCCTCGCCGACGAATTCCCGGAGCCCTTCCTCGTGCGGTGGGAGATCGCGGACGGGTTCGCAACGTCGCCCGACCTGCCGGGCGTGAGGATCCCCGGCGAGCCGTTCATGGGCACGATGGGCGTGGCGCCCTCACGCGACCTGCTCGAGCAGATCACACGACGGGAACGGGCGCTGCACGAGCAGGGTGAGGACGTCGCGCTCCCGGATCCGCGGGGCGCCGTCCCCGCTGTCGAACCGATCGCGAGCGAGGGACTGCGCACGAAGCCCCCGCGGGAGAACGGAGGGAACATGGATGTGCGGCAGATGGTCGCCGGCACCCGGATCCTGTTCCCCGTGTGGACGGAGGGTTGCCTCTTCTCCGTGGGCGACGGGCACTTCGCGCAGGGAGACGGGGAGTCCTGCGGGACGGCCATCGAGATGCGGGCCGCGCTTCGTGTGCGGCTGGATCTCCGGAAGGGTGAGGCCGCCGAGCGAGGTGTGCGCGACGTGCGATTCGAGTCACCCGCCGCGAACATCGACGCCCGGCAAGGCAGGACCTTTTCGACGACGGGCCTCTGCGTCTACGCCGACGGAGGGGGCCGCGCGAACGATCTCACGGTGGCCGCCAGGAACGCCCTGCGGAACATGATCGACCACTTGGTCGGTGAGTTCGACTACTCGCGACAGCAGGCCTATGCGATCTGCAGCGTGGCGGTCGACCTCAAGGTGGGAGAGGTCGTCGACTCACCGAACTACGTGGCAACGGCGACCGTACCGATCGAGATCTTCGAGTAGCGTGCGGCGCTTGATGGGAAGCCGGTGGGACCGACTGCGCACGTGGCATCACGTGCCATGAGGTTCGGCGCCGCGTTCTTCCCCTCGATGCCCGTCGACGAGGTGACGGACATCGCCCGCCTGGCCGAGGACCTCGGCTATGCGGATCTGTGGATCCCCGACCAGTCTTTCCATCACGATCCGTTCCTCCTGCTCGCCCGGTGTGCCGACGCGACGTCCGTCATCCGGCTCGGCGTGGCCGTCACGAACCCGGTCAGTCGTCATCCCGTGCAGATCGCTCGGGCGGCGGCCACGCTCGGCATGATCAGCGGGGGCCGATTCGTCCTCGGGCTCGGCGCCGGGAACCGGACGAGGGTGCTGCCCGCTCTCGGCCTCCCGACCGACCGGCCGGCGGCACGGATCGCCGAGGCGATCGACGTGTGTCGGCGGCTCCTCCGTGGAGAGGAGGTCTCGGTGAGCGGTCCCACGTTGTCTCTCACCGAGGTTCGGCTCGACGTGGGCGACCTGCCGGAGATCCCGATCTTCGTCGGGAGCCGGGGACCGCGCGTCCTGCGGCTCGCCGGCGCCATGGCCGACGGCGTCTTCGTGGAGGCGATGTGCACGCCGGAGGGACTCGACTACGCGGTGGGCGAGGTGGAGGGAGGCGCCCGTGACGCGGGGCGGGCTGCATCGGAGGTCGAGATCGTGTCCTGGCAAGCGATCAAGCTCTCGACGACGATCGCCGCGGCGGACGATGCGCGGTATCGAACCTGGGCTGCCGCGCTCATGCGCAGCACGAGGGAGGACGTGCTCGAGCGGATCGGGATCCCGCCCGGCACGATCCGCTCCGTGATCGATGCTTTCCGGGCGTCCGGGGAGCGGGCCGCAGGATCGCTGGTCCCGGACGACGTCGTGTCGCGGCTCCTCCTGGTGGGAGACCCCGATCAGATCTACGAGCAGGTCCAGACCGTCCGGGCTCGAGGGATTGACAGCCTGAGCATAATCAGCTTTGGTACGACCGAAGTCGTTCAAGACACCCTCCGACGGTTCGCTCTGGACGTCATGGACCGATCCGCTCGCTGATCGTGCCGTCGTTCGCCGAGGACGGGCGGGGGAGAAGCGCGGGATGAACGAAAGCGATCTCCACGAGATCGAGCGGTACTACCAAACGCTCTCGACCCTCATCCGCCTGCACGGTGCGGAGCACATGGGCCGTCAGTACGTCGTGGTGCGGCTCGCTCGGATGGAGGTCACGGGTCCTCTCGACTACAGCGACCTCCAGCGCATCCTGGGTCGAGTACCGGATCTTCGGAGCTGGTGGGGGTCGTGGAGCCGCGAGGCGAGGGATGCCGAGGCGCTGGCCCGACGACTCGCTGGGAAGGGCGATTCGGTCTCCGCGGGAGACCTCTTCCACCGGGCGTCTGCCTGTTACCACTGGGGGGCCTACCTCTCGAGGTTCGACTCCGAGGAGCGAGCCGAAGGCAAGTCCCACCGCGTTCGGTGCTATCGAGAAGCGGTGGACCAGTGGTCGGAACGCATCGAGCCGTTCGCCGTTCCGTACCGGGACACGGTGCTGCCCGGTTACCTGCACCTCGCCCGAGGAGACGAGCCGGCGCCCTGCGTCATCATGGTGAACGGTGCGGATTCCGTGAAGGAGGAGTACCACAACTGGGCGCGGCAATTCGTCCGGCGCGGGCTGAGCGTGCTGACCGTGGACGGGCCGGGCCAGGGCGAGATGCTCGGGCGTTTGCCCATGCGGCCGGAGGCGTGGGAGGAGCCCATGGGTGCGGTGGTCGATGCGTTGGCCGCGTCCGGTCGCGTGGACGCGGACCGGATCGGGATCTGGGGGAGCAGCATGGGCGGGTTCCTCGTGCTTCGTGCAGCAGCCTTCGAGCCCCGGCTCCGCGCGGCTATCTCGTCGGGCGGCTTCTACGACTTCCGTGACTTCCGCTTCTGGGCGGTCACGACACAGCTGAACGTGATGGAAGACCTCGGTGTCGACTCCCTTTCGGAGGCGAGGCGATACATCGAGGAACGCTGCACCCTGGAAGGGGTCGTCGATCGGATCTCGGTCCCGTACCTGGTGATCCACGGCGCTCGTGACGAGCTCGTCTCGGTTCCTGAGGCGCAGCAGATGGCCGCCGGACCCACGGGCGAGTTCGTGAACTTCGAAGAGGGGCTCCATACGGGCACCAATCACAACGCGACGCTCGTGCCCCTGATGTGCGATTGGATGGCGCGGAAGCTTGCCGACGCATGAGGAGCGGATGACGACGGCGGGCACGCGCCGGCCGGACCGGCGAGCGTACGCGTGAAGCTTCCTCGCTTCGACTACGTGACACCCCGCACCTTCGAGGAGGCCGTCTCGCTCAAGGCGGAGCACGGAGACGAGGCGATCCTGCTCGCCGGCGGTCAGAGCCTCATCCCGCTCCTCGCGTTGCGCTTCGCGAGCCCTTCGGTCCTGCTGGACCTGAATCGTGTCGACGAGCTCGCATACCTCCGGGAAGACGAGGGATCGGTCAACGTCGGAGCGATGACTCGCCAGAGCGTGGTCGAGGAGTCGGCGGGGCTCCTCGAACGGCTTCCCGTCCTCGCCGACGCGCTGCCGCTGATCGGCCATCGCACGATCAGGAACCGGGGGACCGTCGGTGGAAGCGTCGCCCACGCCGATCCCGCCGCCGAGTGGCCGGCGCTCGCGCTGGCGCTCGGCGCGACCATGGAGGTGACCGGCCCGAACGGCACGCGGACGCTCGAGGCGGTGGAGTTCTTCCACGGTCCCATGACGAACGCGCTCGAGCCGGACGAGGTCCTTCGCGAGGTGCGATTCCGCTTGCCGGAGCCCGGGACGGGATCCGCGTTCGTCGAGCACGCCCGGCGGTACGGGGACTTCGCGCTCGCGGGCACGGCGACGGTGATCGGCATCGACCGTGACGGGTTGGTCTCGACCGCGCGGATCGCGCTCCTCGGGGTGGGCGGGACGCCCGTCCGAGCCACGGAGGCGGAACGCCAGCTGGAGGGGCAGCCGCTCAACGATGCGTCAATCGGAGCGGCCGCCGCGACCTGCCGGGAGACGGCCCAGCCTCCGAGCGACATCCACGGATCGAGCGAGTATCGCCGTCACCTCGTCGGCGTGCTCGTGGGTCGCGCGCTCCGGCTGGCGGGCGCTCGGGCGAGGATCGCTCCCGCGTGAGTGCGCACGAGATCGCGTTGGAGGTGAACGGGAACGTCGTTCGAGGCACGCCGGAGGCTCGGAAGACGCTCGCGGACTTCCTGCGTGAGGACGTGGGTCTGACCGGCACCCACCTGGGGTGCGAGCACGGGGTCTGTGGAGCGTGCACCGTGCTGATCGACGGCCGAAGCGTGCGTTCGTGCCTGATCCTGGCCGTGCAGACCGACGGGCACGTCGTGCAGACGGTCGAGGGTATGGCTCGGCCGGACGGGAGTCTCCATCCGTTGCAGGAGGCGTTCTCCGAGCATCATGGGTTGCAGTGCGGCTTCTGCACGGCAGGCTTCCTGATGGCGGCGGCCGAGCTCCTCGACGAGAACCCGCACCCGGACGAGCGGGAGGTCCGCGAGGCCCTCAGCGGGAACCTGTGCCGATGCACCGGCTACGTGAACATCGTGAAGGCCGTGCTCGACGCCGCCGATCGGATGAGACGCGAGTGAAGCCGCTGCTCGAGGAACTGCCAGAGCTGGCGCGCCCGCGCTCCGTCGGGACCAAGGTCCGCCGGCGGGAGGATGCCCGTCTCCTCACGGGGCAGGCCACCCACGTCGGTGACATGCATCTCCCGGACATGCTGCACGTCGCCGTGGTCCGGAGTCCGTTCGCCCACGCGCGGATCGTCTCCATCGACCTGGATGTCGCGCGGACGGCGGAGGGGGTCGTGGGCGTTTACATGTCGTCGGATCTGGACGGCAAGGTGAGCGCGTTCGTGGAGTCGGCACGCGAGGATCTCTCGCCGAAGCTGGCCGAGCTCGTCGACATCGAGGTGAAGAGCCTGCCGATGAGGGTCTTCGCCTCGGACCGTGTGTGCTGGGTGGGGCAGCCGGTCGCCGCCGTCGTGGCGACCGACCCGTACCTGGCGGAGGATGCCGTCGCCCTGGTCGAGGTGGACTACGACCCGCTTCCCAGCCTCGTCGACGTCGAGGGAGCACTCGAGGAAGGAGCCCAGGTCCTCCATCCTGAGCTCGGCGACAACGTGCATACCCACCTGCTCGTGAAGTGCGGCGACGTCGACCGGGCGCTGGCCGACGCCGAGCACCGGCTCCACGAGCGGCTGGAGATCGGCAGGCAGATCTCCAGCGCCATCGAACCGCGCGGCGTGCTGGCGACCTTCGACGGATCGGAGCTCACGATCTGGGCGACGAACACCAAGCCTCATCTCGTGCGCACGTTCGTGTCCCGCATGCTCGACCTGCCCGCGGACCGTGTCCGGTTCGTGAGCCCGGACATGGGTGGCAGCTTCGGCGGCGGGATCTTCTCGGAGGAGATCTTGATCCCGTTCCTCGCCACCGAGCTTCGGAAGCCCGTCCGCTGGATCGAGGATCGTCGAGAGAACCTCCTGGCGACGTCGCACGGACGCGATCAGATCCACGACGTCGAGATCGGGTTCCAGGGGGACGGCACGGTGGTGGCCCTCCGCGACCGGTACCTGATGGATACCGGCGCGTACAACACGTACGCCGTGACCGTTCCGTACAACACGGTGGCGCACATGCGGAGCCAGTACCGCATCGACCATTTCTCCGTGGACGGAACGGTGGTGGTCACCACGAAGGCGCCGGCCGTGCCGGTCCGGGGGGCCGGCCGTCCGGAGGCGACGTTCGTGATCGAGCGCTCGATGGACATGGTGGCCCGCGAGCTCGGACTCGACCGGGCGGAGGTACGACGGCGGAACTTGATCCGGCCCGAAGAGATGCCCTACGACATGGGCATCCCGTACCGGGACACCGTCCGCATGGCGTACGAGCCGGCCGATTTCCCCGCGCAGCTCGAGGCCGCGCTCGAAGCGTTCGACTACGAGGGGTGGCGGGAGCGTCAACGTCTCGCCCGCGCGGAGGGCCGCCGCATCGGCATCGGCATCGCCGCGTTCGTCGAAGGGTCCGGTCACGGGCCCTTCGAGGATGCGATCGTCAGCATGGACGAGGGTGGCCGCGTCACGGTCATCAGTGGCGCGCGGCCGCATGGACAGGGGCACGAGACCATGCTCTCCCAGGTGGTGGCCGATCAGCTGGGGATGGATCCCGAGGACGTCATCGTCCGCGCCGGAGACACGAGCCTGCTGCCCGACGGTCGAGGGTCCTTCGCGAGCCGCACCGCCGTCATGGCGGGGAACGCCGCGGCTATGGCGGCGGCCAAGCTGCGGCACACGATCCTCCGCGTCGCCGGGGAGATGGTGGACGCGGACCCGGACGAGCTGACGCTCAAGGATGGCTCCATCTTCCGGGGCGCATCCGACGCCGTGCTCGACCTCCGCCAGGTGGCCGCGAACGCGGCGCCGGGACCGACGGGTCTGAGCGATCCCGGGGACGGAGGCGGCCTCGTGGCGACCCACCACTTCGTGCCCCCGACCGCCACCTTCGGGTCCGGGACCCACGTCGTCGCCGTCGAGGTCGACGGGGAGACGGGCGGCGTCCGGATCCTCGACTACATCACGGTGGACGAGTGCGGCACGATGCTGAACCCCACGGTCGTCGAGGGCCAAGTGCACGGGGGGGTCGCGCACGGGATCGGCAACGCCCTCCTGGAGGAGGCCGTCTACAACGAGGACGGGCAGCCGCTGACGACGACGTACATGGACTATCTGCTCCCGACGACGATGGACGTGCCGTCGATCCGCGTCGGCCACCAGACGTTCCCGTCGGATCGGAACCCGCTGGGAGCGAAAGGGGTCGGGGAGGGCGGGGCGGTGGCCGCTCCCGCCGCCGTCATCAGCGCCGTGGAGGACGCGCTCGGGCCGGGCGGCGCGCGACTCACCCGGATCCCGCTCGGGCCCGAGCGGGTCGTCGAGGCGATACGGAGGGCAGAAGCGGGACCGGATCCGAAGCGGCGAGGCGACGGATGAAGGTGGCGGTCGTGGGGACCGGGGTCGGCGGTCTCGCCGTCGCCGGGCACGCCGGCCTCCTGGGCCATGAGGTCGCGGTGCACGACGTCCGGGAGGAGGCCGTAGGTCCCGTCCGCGAGCGAGGCGGTATCGAGGTCCGTGGCAAGGAGGAGGGCTTCGCACCGGTCGTGGTCGCGACGACCGATATCGGGGAGGTCGTGGAGGGGGCCGACGTCGTCATCGTGACCACCCAGGGTCCGGAACAGGGAGAGGCGGCGGTCTCCACGGCTCCGTCGCTCACTCCGGGCCAGGTGGTGCTCGTCATGCCCGGATGCACCTTCGGCGCGGTGGAGGTTCGCGCCGTGCTCGAGGAGCATGGCGCCGGGGGGATCGGGGTTGCCGAGACGGACAGCTTCCCGTACGGATGCGCCGTCCCCGAGCCCGCGGTCTCGCAGATCACCAGCGTGAAGAAGCGGTTCGGCGTCGCGGTGCTCCCTCCCGAGCGGAGGGAGGAGATCGTGGGTCTCGTGCGGCGCGTGTTCGACACCGCCGAGGCTGCTCCGAGTGTCCTTCACACGGGGCTCAGCAACATGAATGCGATCCTCCACGTGGCGCCGATGGTGGTGAACGCCGGGCGCATCGAGCACGGGTCACGGTTCGACTTCTACGGGGAGGGGATCACGCGGTCGGTCGCCCGGGTCGTCCAAGCGACGGATGACGAACGCGTCGCCGTGGCGGGGGCTCTCGGGATCGAGGTGCAGACCCTCGAGGGATGGGTGCAGACCACCTACGGTGTCGAGGGCGACGACCTGTTCGAGATCATCCAGATCCTTCACCGCGATGTGTACGGACCGCTGGCGGCTCCCACGTCGTTGCAGCAGCGATACCTCACCGAAGACGTGCCCTGCGGCGCGGTGCCGGTCGCCGACCTCGGGCGGCAGGTCGGCGTGACCACACCGGTCACGGCCGCGTGCGTCACCCTCGCCGATGCTCTCTCGGGCACGGACTGGGCCGAGCACGGCCGGACGATGAGGAAGGTGGGCCTGTCGGGGCTCTCCGTCCAGGAGATCCGCGCGCGCCTCGTGGCCTGAGGAGGTCGCGAGGCGACGGGTCAGCGTTTCGCCGACTCGATCTCCTCGATCATCCTTCGGATGCCGAACCACTGACTGCCCCCGACGGTGATCGGCGCTCGCCGGCCCAACCCCCGCGCCCACACGGCCCGGTGTCCCAAGCTCGCCGCGAGCTCCAGATCCGATCGGTCGGGGGGCGGGACGATGTCGAGGACGAGGCTTCCCCGGGGGAGGCGTTCCAAGACGGAGCGATCCACGATGCGTGCCGGGACCGTGGAGAAGACCATCGAGAGCTCGGATGCGAGTTGTGGGAGTCCCTCGAGGGAGAGGCTCCTCGCTCCGTCGGCCACTGCCGCGGCACGCTGGACCGGGTTCCGGGCGGCGACATGGACATCGGCGCCCAGGGCCAGCAATCGGCGGGTCAGAAGGGACCCGATGTTGCCGAAGCCGACGACGGCCACCGCCGCGCCGTGGATCGTGACGTCGGTGTTGGCGATCGCGGTCTGGAGGACGCCTTCCACGACCGCCGCCGCGCGGAGACGCATGAGTTCCGGATCTGGGTCGTACTCGTGCATCGTGAGCGGGAGGTTCTTCGAGGCTTCGGCCAGAGCGGGTGTGACCCGTCCGCAGATCACGTGCGCCCCGGGCCGGAGTGGCGTGAACAGGTCCTCTTCGATCCGGATCGGCTCGGGGGCTTGGAGTGCGTAGAGGGCACCGTCCACGCCCCGAGGGATCGGCAGGAGCGCGTAGTCAGCATCCTGCATCGCCTCCACGACCGTGCCGGTCTGCGTGACCCGCTCGATCCCGGGGTCCGGCCACGGGAACCCGTGCGCGCGCACCGCGGCGCCCGTTTGGGCGGCGAGCCGGGCGATCTCTTGCTCCCGTTCGTCACCACCGATGATGGCGATGGACAGCCGGCTCCAATCGATCCCCGTCAATGGATCACGTCGGTCCGATCCATCCCCAGGAGACCACCCCGTCCCCAGTCTTCCTTCGACACCTCGAGGAAAGTCACCTGGACCATCTCCCGTCTCGAGCCCGCCTCCTCCACCAACACATCGGTGATGCGGTCGATGATGCGCCGCTTCTGCTCGGGGGTTCGACCCTTCAGGAAGTGCACCGTGACCTGCGGCATGCCTTGGTCCTCCTCGCTTTCGGCGGTGCTCAGAGTCCGAGCTTCGTCATGGCGGCCGCGTGATAGCGATCTCCGGCGGCGGCCCCTGGGGGCGCGACCTCGTCGAGTCGTTCGATGTCTTCGGGCGTCAGATCGACACCGAGGGAGCCGACGTTCTCCTCGAGGTAGCTCCGGTGCTTCGTCCCGACGATCGGGACCACGTCGTGCCCTCCGGCAAGGACCCAGGCCAGGGCGAGCTGCGAGAGAGTGCAGCCCTTCCCGGCGGCGATCTCGCGCAGGCGATCGACCAGGTCCAGGTTGCGCACGAAGTCGTCGCCTTGGAAGCGTGGGAACTTCAAGCGGTGGTCGTCGGGAGGCAGATCCTTGTCGGTGTCGCGGATCGTTCCTGTCAGCAACCCGCGCCCGAGCGGGCTGTAGGCGACGAACCCGATCCCGAGCTCCCGCACGGTGGGAAGGATCTCCGCCTCGACGTCGCGTGTGATCAGGGAGTACTCGGTCTGGAGAGCCGCGATCGGATGGGTGGCGTGGGCCCGTCTGATCGTGTCGGCACCTGCCTCCGAGAGACCGGCGTACCGGACCTTCCCGGCGGCGATCAGCTCCGAGACGGCGCCGATCGTGTCCTCGATCGGTGTGTCCTGGTCGACCCGGTGCTGGTAGTAGAGATCGATCACGTCGACGTGGAGCCGCCGGAGGCTCGCCTCGCAGGCCAGCTTCACGTACTCCGGGCGTCCGTTCACCCCGGCGAACGCTCCGTTCTGGTCCAGGAGGTTGCCGAACTTCGTCGCGAGGATCACCTGGTCGCGCCGGTCCCGGATCGCCTCGCCCAGCAGCTCCTCGCTGTGCCCCTCGGCGTAGACGTCCGACGTATCGATGAAGTCCAGGCCCAGGTCCAACGCGCGCCGGATCGTGGCCACCGCTCCGTCGTCGTCCGGGGTTCCGTACCACGCGACGCCCATGGTCCCGAGACCGAGTGCAGAGACTGTCGGTCCGTTCGTCCCGAGCGTCCGTCGTTCCACTACCACTCCCGATCCCGGCCTCTCTCCGGTCAAACTCGAACTTGACTTCCGAACGTACGTCAGTTACAAGCTGAGTTCCCAGATGGTCTAATATCCTACCAAAGCAAGTCGCGCAGCCGGAGATCGAAGGCTGTCGAGACCGAGAGGCTGTCCTTGCCGGAAGTCGTGATCACGGGCGTGAGCAAATCGTTCCCGCGCCAGGGGAAGGACGGGATGCTCAGCGTCCTCAACGATGTGAACCTCACGCTCCCGGAACAAGCGTTCACCTGCCTGGTCGGCCCGAGCGGATGCGGGAAATCCACCCTCCTCCGGATCATCGATGGCCTGATGCCGCCGGACAGGGGAGAGGTTCGCATCGGGGGCGAGCGCATCACGGCTCCCTCACTCGATCGAGGCTTCGTCTTCCAGCACTTCAACCTCCTGCCCTGGCGCACGGTGATCGGGAACATCGAGTTCGGACTCGAGAACCTGGGCATGAAGAAGGACCAGCGGCGGCCGCGAGCGAACGAGATCCTGAAGCTGGTGGACCTCGAAGGATTCGAGAACTACTACCCCGGACAGCTTTCGGGCGGCATGCAGCAGCGGGTCGGCCTGGCCCGAGCGCTCGCGGTCGACCCCTCGCTGCTGCTGATGGACGAGCCCTTCGGTTCCGTCGACGACCAGACCCGCATGCTGCTCCAGGAGGAGCTCCTCAAGATCTGGGAGCGAGATCAGAAGACCGTCGTCTTCGTCACGCACGACATCGAAGAGGCGCTGTACCTCGGTGATCGTGTCGTCGTCATGCGTGCCCGCCCGTCACAGATCTCGAGGATCGTCGAAGTGCCGTTCGGACGCCCTCGATCCGACGGCGTGCGCGGCTCTCCCGAGATGGCGAGGCTGAAGCAGGAGATCTGGAACGAGCTGAAGGTAGGCGCCACCGTTGAGGGGTAGCGAGAGGGTCGGCGCCGAGGTCACCAGGAGCGAACGGGTTCCCGGGACCACCGCGGACTCGACCCTCGACACGGGTGCAGGCCTCGTCTACGCGCCTCCTCGCGTTTCCCGGCTCCGAACCCTCCTGAACAAGACATGGTTCCTTCGGCTCGTCGTGTACGGGGCCATGATCCTCGCCTTCCAGATCGTCGCCGTTCGGCAGGGCCCGTTCTTCCTACCGACGGTGCCGGACATCCTCTCGGGGATCGTCGAGCTCTTCACCGAAGGCTACATCCTGGTGCTGGGGCCGACGCTCCAACAGCTCGCCGTCGGCTTCGTCCTGGCGATCGCGATCGCGGTGCCCCTGGGCGTGCTGATGGGGCGGTACAGCCTCGCCGAGGACCTGCTCGCCCCCTGGGTGAACACGATCTACGTCACCAGCAAGGAGTCCCTGCTGCCGATCATCATCCTGATCTTCGGCCTGGGTTTCGGCTATCGGGTGGTGGTGGTGATCCTCTTCGCGATGTTCTTCCCGATCATCAACACCGCCGCCGGCGTCCGCTACGTCGAGCGTGAGCTTCGAGAGACGGCCGTCGCGTTCGCCACACCCCGATGGCGGATGTTCTCCCGGGTCTATCTTCCGGCCGCGGCCCCGTTCATCGTCGCGGGTATCCGCATGGGCCTGGCGATGGCGATCAAGGGGATGGTGATCGCCGAGATCTGGGTGTACATCGGGACCGGAGAGCTGCTGACGGCATTCACCCTCTCCCCCCGGCGCCTCGACCTCTACTACGCGCTCGCCGTCGTCATCATCGGGGTCGCGATCATCTTGAACGAGCTGCTCAAGGTGGCCGAGCAACGGCTTCGCCCGTTCGCGCGAGTCCAACTGCGAGAAGCGTTGTGAACTCGATGTACAGGCCACTCCGGGTGAAGGTGGGCCGTTGGGCGTTGTCGATCGGTCTCTTCTTCCTGCTCTGGGAGATCATCGGCCGAAGCGAGATGTTCCTCTCGGTCGTGCCGGCGAGCGAGGCGATCCCCGAGCTCTTCGCCTTGTTCGGGGAGGGTGACATCCTCGTGGCGGCGAAGTCCACGCTCACGCTGGCCGCGACCGGGTTCCTGATCGGGGGGGTGCTCGGCGTGGCGGTGGGGACGTGGATCGCAACGTCCAAGCGAGCTGCCGCCGTGCTCGACCCGCTCGTGAACGCCTCGTTCTCGGTCCCGTTCGCGATCTTCATCCCCGTGATCTCGATCTACCTAGGTCTCGAGTTCACGGCCAAGGTGTTCTTGGTCATCCTCTTCAACGTCTTCATCATCATCATCAACACCGCGACCGGGATCCGCGAGGTGCCGTCGGGTGCGCGCGAGATGGCGAGGGCCTTCGGCATCGACCGGTGGGGGATGTATCGCAAGGTCGTGTTCCCGTGGGCGAGCCCGCACATCATCACGGGGCTGCGGCTGGGCGTCGGCAGGTCCGTCCAGGGGGCGATCCTCGCCGACCTGTTCCTCCGGGCCCAGGCGCTCGGTCTCTTCATCGTGGATGCGCAGGGGAGGTTCGACATCCCTCGCCTGCTCGCGACGGTCTTCTTCGTCACGGTCCTCGCCGCGGGTGTCATGGGGATCGCGCGGCTCGTCGAGTGGAAGCTGCTCGTCTGGAAGCGAGTCTGACGAGTGGAGAACGGGAGCAGAGAGGAGGAGGCAGAGGAGCGGAGAAGGCGATCGTTCGTTGTCGGTAAGTCGATCTATCGGTCGGCACGACGACCGAAAGGGGGGTCAAGTTGAAGCGACGACACCTGAAGGTGGGGGCACTTGTCTCTGTGTTGACGCTGCTGGCGGCAGCGTGCGGCGATGACGGTGGAGGTGAAGGGGACGGAGATTCGTCCGCGGCGGTCGTTCGTCACGCGGCGGGGTCGACGGCGGACGCCTACATCCCTCAGTACCGTGCTCCCGAGCTGTTCGGAGATCAGTTCAACATCAGCACCGAAGAGAACATCCAGCTGTTCGAAGAGGGGGCACTCGCGGCCCAGCTCGTCGCCTCCGGTGACGCCGACGTGGGCTCGGGCGGATTCACCAACATGGTCCAGCTGCTCGAGGCGGGAGAGGACCTGAGGGTCTTCTGTCCGAGTCAGAAGGACAGCACTGAGCACCTCATCGGCCGTACCGACAAGATCACCTCACTCGAGCAGATCACCGATCCCGACGTTCGGGTCGCGGTCGAGAGCGCCGGCGGGTTCCTGAATCTCCTGATGAACCTCGTCTTCCTCAATCGCGACATCGGGATCACGACCGACGACCTCACGAACACCGTGATCCTCGAGGACGGCAGTCTGCGACTCGCGGCGCTCGCCTCGGGCGACGTGGATGTCGGCTCGCTCGACCTGTTCGAGCAGGCTGACCTCAAGGCGGAGCTGGGCGAGGACGCGGTCACGGTCTTGAGCGTGGTCGCGGAGGACACGGAGTTCCTGTCGAACGTCCTGTGGGCCAAGAAAGAGTGGCTCGACGAGAACCAGGACGTGGCGGCACGATACTGCGCGACGGTCCTCTACTCGAACCGGCAGCTGGCCTCAGACTTCGACCAGTACCTCGCGGCCTTGGAAACGTACATCGCGGGCGGGGTCGAGGACGAAGAGGTGGCCCAGGCGAACTGGGACTTCGCACGCCAGTACGAGATCTGGCCCTACAACACGAGCGTGCTGAGTGAGGAAGTGATCGCGGACCAGATGAAGGTTTCGGTCGACACGGGCATCATCGAAGAGGAGAGCGCCAGCCTCGGCTTCGAGGACCTGGTGGACACGGAGGTGCTCGCGCTCGCGCAGGAGTACCTCGGTGGCGAGGTCACCGCGGCCGACATCGAAGCGGGAGAGATCCCCGAGCCGAACGTCTAGGGGTCGCTCCGCACAGAGAAGAACATGGAAAGGCCAGGGCCCCCGCGAAGCGGGGGCCCTGGCTCTCCCTCACGATCAGGATCCGAGGTGCGATGAGCTCATTCGTCCTTGTCCACGGGTCCTGGCACGGTCGGTGGGTATGGGACCGGGTGTCGGCCGAGCTGAGGGCGCGGGGACACGAGGTCGAAGCACCCGATCTCCCCGGCCGTGGCCAGGACCCACGGCCCCCCGCGGGGATCACCCTCGCCGATCACGTGAACCTCGTGTCGACCGTGGTGGAGTCTTCGCATCGCCCGGTGATCTTGGTGGGGCACAGCTTCGGCGGGTTCGTCATCAGTCACGTCGCCGAGCGAGTGCCGGATGGCGTGCAGCTCCTCGTGTACCTTGCCGCGTTCCTCCTCCGCGACGGTGAGACGGTGCTCGGCGTCGCGGGTTCGGTCTCACCGGCCGTGCCCCACCTCGACGTGCGAGAGGATGCCGGCCTGATCACCGTTCGACCCGACGCCGCGCGCGAGGTGTTCTACAACGACTGCTCGACGGAGGACGCCGACCGCGCGACGGATCTGCTCGTCCCCGAGGCACTGACCCCACGACGCACGCCGGCCGAGCTCAGCGAGGATCGGTTCGGTCGGGTTCCCCGGGTCTACATGGAAACCATCGACGACCGGGCGCTCCCGCTCGAGCTCCAACGACGCATGCAGGCCGCCCTCCCGTGCCAGGAGGTGATCTCGCTCGCGTCGGGGCACTCCCCGTTCCTCTCGATGCCCCGAACGCTCGCCGAGGGCTTCGTCGACGTGGCGACGAACAGAGAAGCCACGATGCGCCGGCGAGGCCCCTCTGTCCCCTGAAGCCTGGGCTCTGCTCTCGGCGTTCTGCTTCGCGGGCTCACATATCGCATCCAAGCGTGGGCTGCAGGACACGAGCGTGATCGGCGCGTCGCTGATCGTCCTGAGCGTCTCCTGGGTCGTGATCCTGATCTCCGTGCTGGTCGACCCTCCTGCCGAGGTGACGGGGAAGGCCGTGGCTGTCTACAGCGGCCTCGGACTCCTCGTCCCCGCCCTTTCGCGATGGTCGGTCCTCAGATCGGTGGACACGCTCGGACCGTCGATCGCCATCCCCATCCAGCAGGGTTTGCGTCCGCTGCTGTCGGTGGGCGGCGCCGTTCTCCTCCTCGGGGAGAGCCTCGATCTGTTGCGACTGGTCGGCGTGCTCGCGATCGTGGGCGGCGGATGGCAGCTGTCCCGGCGCCCCCGGGAGCGAGTGGGCGGCAACGGCGATCCGGCGGCAAGGGACGCGGCCGTCGGCCGCTGGGCACTTCGGCCGGGCATCGTCTTCGCGTTCGTCGCCGCGATCGCGTATGCCGCGTCCGACCTCCTCCTCCGCTTGACGGTCGGAGGGGACCTGGCGGAACCCGGTTTCGCAGCGATGGTGAGCACCGGAGCGGGGCTCGCAGCGTGGTTGCTCATCGTCGGTGCGGTGCGGTCGGTCCGTGCGGGAGTGCGGTTCGGTCGCCGCGCGGGGTGGCTCGTCCTCGCCGGTGTCCTGATCGGATTCGCGATCCTTGCCGTCTACAACGCGTTCCGTCGAGGTGAGGTCTCGGTCGTGACGCCGATCAACGCGATGCAACCGCTCCTCGTGCTCGTGCTGTCCTCGCTGTTCCTTCGCGATCTGGAGCAGATACGACCGGTGACGGTGATCTCGGGCGCGGCGATAGTGATCGGGGTGATCCTCGTCTCGGTGTAGGCGGCGCGGTTCACTCGATGACGCAGCAGGACAAGGGAGAGTGATGATGTCGAGATGGTGGGAGGAACGGATCCCTCGAGAGGATCGGGCGATCTACGACGCGGCCGGGTACGGGCGACGAGGGATGCGAGGTGTGAGCCCGGCGATCCTGGTGATCGACGTCACGTACGGGTTCATCGGGCGAGAGGCGATGCCGATCCTGGAGTCCATCGCCCGCTATCCGAACTCCTGTGGGCAGCGGGGATGGGACGCGATGGAGCAGATCGCCCGGCTCCTGGAGGCCGGCCGGGCGGCGTCGCTCCCTATCTATTACACCGCGGGGATGACCGATCACGTGGTCCGACACGCCGGGCGCTGGCGTGAGAAGCATCCACGTACCCTCGACCAGCCCGAGGACGCGCAGGTGATCCCCGAGAGGATCGCGCCGCGGGAGGGGGACGTCGTCATCCGCAAGACGAAGCCGAGCGTCTTCTACGGAACCCCGCTGCTGTCCTCGCTCGTGGATCAGCGCGTGGACACGGTCATCGTCACCGGATGCACCACGTCCGGGTGCGTTCGGGCAACGGTGGTCGACGCCTTCTCCAATGGCTTCGCCCCCCTGGTGGTCGAGGACGGCGTCTTCGACCGAGGAGAGCTGAGTCATGCCGTCAACCTGTTCGACATGGACCAGAAGTACGCGGATGTGATCACGGCGGACGAAGCGCTCACCTACCTCGGCTCCGTGTCGACCGCGACCGGCCGGGACGAGCCGACGTCATGATCTTCCTGTCGGCGGAGGACTGCAGCCACCTTCTCGATCCGGGCTCGGTGCTCGAAGGCGTCGAGGAAGCGCTTCGGATGGAGCACGCCGGAACCGTGCGTTGGTCGAGCCAGCGGAACATGCGTGTGACGGCCGCAGAGGAAGGGGACGGCCGGCTCCGCGTGAAGGCCTGCGCGTTGGACGCGACCGGGATCATGGGAGTCCGGGTACTGCTGTTCCCGGGTGCCGGCGCCGACACCCGCTGGGTCTTGGTGTTCGACGACACCACCGGCGAACCGCTGGCGATCGTCGACGAGGGCTGGACGTACCCGCACCGATCGATCGCCTCGACCGCGCTGCTGGCGCACCGGCTGAGCGTTCCTGAGATCCGGACGGTCGGACTCATCGGTGCCGGCCGCATCGCCCGCACCGCCGTCCCGTACGTGGATCGGCTCTTCCCCGGCGCATCGCTCCTGATCGCTTCACGTCGCGAAGAGACGCGCGCGGCGCTCGCTGCCTTCGCCCGCGATCGGTACGGCATCGAGGCAGATCCGGTGCCGATCGAGCAGGCCGTGCGCGGCACACAGGTCGTGCTCGCCTGCACCAGCGCCACCTCGGCCATCATCGACGACGCGTGGGTGGGGCCCGGTGGGGTGGTCGGCTCACTCGAGCCGAGGGAATGCGACCCGTCGTTCTTCGATCGAGCCGACCTTCGGATCGTCGACAGCCGCGAGCAGCTCCAGGACGAGCTGTCCGAGACGTTCGGGCCCGGCGCCCACGAGCGGATCAACGCGACGATGGCGGAGGTGATCGCGGGGGCGCATCCGGGCCGCACGGACGAGGGCCAGCGCATCGTCGTCCTGAGTCAAGGGCTGGTCAGTCAGGACGTGCTCCTCGCCGCCCGCGCGTACCACGAGGCGATGGCGCGAGGGGTGGGGATCCAGATCCCCATCCCGAGCACGATCGCCCCCGGATGAGCCGCGGTGGGGCCCTGCGCCCGCGCGATCAAGCCGCCCGGTCGCTCGCTTGTATCAGAGGTCCGATGTATGTCATAAAGCACCGGAGCCGGGTCGACCCAGGAGGTTCGGATGCCTGACACGCGGGAGCACCTCGCCCTCACCCACGAGGGCGCGGCGAAGGTCCTGGAAGCAGCCGTGAAGAAGGGCGTGGAGATCGAAGCCCCGCAGTGCATCGCGGTGACGGACGAGGGGGGGCACCTGCTGGCGTTCGCCAGGATGGACGGAGCGAAGGTCTTGAGCATCGACAGTGCCATCGCGAAGGCGAAGACCGCGGCATCGAGCCGCCGCCCCACCGGTGATCTGTCCGATGAGCTCGAACGGCGGCTCGCCTTCGCGACCCAGGGGAAGGTGACGAACCTCCTGGGAGGATTGCCGATCGTCATGAACGGGCACGTGATCGGCGCGATCGGCGTGGGATCGGGAACGGGCGAACAGGACGTCGAGGTGGCGCGAGCGGGCGTGGCGGCGCTGGCCGGTGCCCAGAGCTGGTAGGGGGATCGAGTGAAGATCACACGGATCGAGACGTTCAACGTGGCGCTCCCATGGCGTCGGCTGCACAAGATGGCCTTCCCATCCGGGGCGATCGGCAACTACGTGATCGTCAGGGTCGTGACCGACGAGGGGATCGAGGGACTGGGCGAGGCCACCGTCATCAAGGAGTGGGGAGGGGACTACGGGCGGTACTTCGGCGAATCCCCCGAGCTCACCGTGGCGGTGATCGGGTCCGTCCTCGGGCCGGCACTGGTCGGCGAGGATCCCTTCGCCATCGAGAAGGCCCACCGCAAGATGGACCTCGCGATCAAGGGTTACCCCTACGCCAAGACCGCGCTGGACGAGGCGCTCTACGACATCAAGGGCAAGGCGCTGGGGGTGCCCGTGTATGAGCTCCTCGGGGGGCTCTACCGGGAGGAGATCCCTCTGGCGCACTCGCTCGGGTGGATGGAGTACGACGAGGCCACGGCGGAGGCGGCCGCGGCGGTCGCCGAGGGGATCCGCACGATCAAGATCAAGGTGGGCCGCTCGGCGGAGTACGACGTGAAGATCGTCCGCGAGGTCCGACGCACCGTGGGAGACGATGTCGACATCGTCGTGGACGCGAACCAGGGATGGCCCACGCCGAAGTACGCCGTGGGCATCCTCCGCCAGATGCAGGAGGAGCGGATCCGCTATGCCGAGCAACCCGTCGAAGGGCTCGCACGCATGGCGCAGATCACCCGGGTCGTCGACGTGCCGATCATGGCCGACGAGAGCGCCTGGACGCCGCAGGATGTGCTCGAGATCGTCGAGCGGGGCGCCGCGGACATGATCTCGCTCTACACCACCAAGCCGGGTGGGCTGTTCAAGGCGAAGAAGGTGGCCGCCGTGGCGGAGGCTGCGGGGCTCCCGCTCAACGTGAACGGCTCGCACGAGACGGGGGTCGGCAACGCCGCCAACCTCCACCTGGTCGCATCCACGGCTGCTGTGACGGAGGCCGGCGTCTTCCCGGTGACGACGATCAAGGGGAACGAGCCCACCCAGATGGCGGGCAAGATGTACCTGGACGACATCATCACGCAACCGTTCGAGTACCGGGACGGCAACCTGGTCGTTCCCTCGGGACCCGGCCTCGGGATCGAGCTGGACGAGGACAAGGTCGCGACCTATCGGGCGGAGGGATAGCGGAGCGATGTCGATCCGGAGCGTTGCCGTCCTCGGGGCCGGGAACGGTGGGTGCGCCGCGGCTGCCGATCTCGGCAGCCGCGGCTACGAGGTCCGCCTCTTCAATCGGTCCCCGGAGCGGCTGGCTCCCCTCATCGAGCGCGGCGGATTGGAGAAGCTCGGTGCTACGGGCGAAGGGTTCGTCGAGCTCCCCGTGATCACCACGGACCTGGCGGAGGCGGTCGCGGGAGCCGACCTGGTCATGCTGACCGTCCCGATCTCGACCCACCCGTTCTTCGCCGAGGGCCTCGCCGAGGTCCTCGATCCGAGGCAGGTGCTCTTCCTCAACCCGGGACACATGGGCGGTGGGTTGTTCATGGCCCACGAGCTCCACCGGCTCACCGGACGGGTCGACGTCCGCATGTGCGAGGCGAGCACCCTCACGTACGCGTGCCGGATGAAGGGCCCGGCCACCGTCAACATCCATTCCACGATGACGAACCTTCCGTTCGCCGCGTTCCCGGGGCGACAGCAGCAGGAGCTCTATGGGGTGGTTTCCTCGGTGTACCCCGAGCTCGTCCAAGCGTCCCACGTGCTCGAGACGGGATTCCTGGATATCAACGCCGTCGAGCATCCGCCCCAGATCATCTGCAATGCCGGCTGGCTCGAGCACACCGAGGGCGACTACCTGTTCTATTACGAAGGCACGACGCCGTCCGTGGGCCGCGTCATCGATGCGGTGGACCTCGAACGGCTGGCGGTTGCCCGGGCGGCCGGCGTGCCGACCAAGCCGTTCGTCGAGATCTTCCACGAGATGGGGTACACCACCGCACACGCGGCCCAGGTCGGGTCGGCGTACGTCGCGCTCCAGGAGAGCGCGCCCAACCGATGGATCAAGGGGCCGCCCAGCCTCGATCATCGGTACCTCCACGAGGACGTCGGGTGGGGTCTCGTGCCCTGGTCGGAGATGGGACGCGCCTACGACGTTCCCACCCCGACCATGGACGCCCTGATCGTCCTGGGCGGGACGCTGAACGATCGCGACTACCGTGTCGAGGGATTGACGCTCGAGCGACTGGGCCTCGTCGGGGTGGACCCCGGGGACCTCGAGGCGTATCTGCACGACGGGATCCAGGGCTGAGGGTCGCCGTGACGATCGGATCTCGGGAGGTCGCGGCAACCGGGCTCCGGGTGGCTCGCATCGGCCTGGGTTGCCTGACGATGAACGACTTCTACGGTGCGGGCGATGAGGCCGAGGGCGAGCGGGCGATCCATCGCGCACTCGAACTGGGCGTGACCCTCGTCGACACGGCCGACGTGTACGGCGCGGGAGCGAACGAGGAGCTGGTCGGCCGGTCGATCCGGGCTCGGCGCGACGACGTGGTGATCGCCACGAAGTTCGGGAACATCCTCGACGAGCAAGGGAACTACGCGGAGGTGGACGGGCGACCCGCGTTCGTCCGGAAGGCCTGCGAGGCGAGCCTGAGGCGTCTCGGCGTGGAGACGATCGATCTCTACTACCAACACCGGGTGGACGTGCGCACGCCTATCGAGGACACGGTGGGAGCGATGGCCGAGCTGGTGCGGGAGGGGAAGGTCCGCAATCTCGGGCTGTCCGAGGTGTCGTCCGCCACGCTGCGGAGGGCGAACGCCGTGCATCCGATCTCCGCGGTGCAGACCGAGTACTCCCTGTGGAGCAGGGAACCGGAGCGGGGGATCCTCCCGATGTGTCGAGAGCTCGGCGTGGCGTTCGTCGCCTACAGCCCGCTGGGCCGAGGGTTCCTCACCGGCGGCGTGAGGGCCGAGAGCGACCTGGCGGCCGACGATCGCCGACGACGGATCCCGCGATTCCACGGCGAGCACCTCGAGCACAACCTGACGATCGTCGAAGGTCTGCGCTCGTTCGCGAGCGACCGGGGACGAACGCCGGCACAGATCGCGATCGCGTGGCTCCTCGCGCAGGGTCACGACGTGGTGCCGATCCCGGGATCGAAGCGCGTCCGCCACGTGGAGGAGAACGTGGCCGCCGCCGACATCGAGCTGAGCGACGACGACCTCACGGAGCTCGACCGGATCGCGCCCATCGGGGCGTCGTCGGGTGAGCGCTACCCCGAGGCGGGCATGAAGAAGCTGAACCTCTGATACGGGGAGCCTCGGTTAGTACGCGACGTCGGCCTCGTTGAGCGAGATCTCGGCGCGGGAGCGACGCGCGACTCCGGTTGCGATCGCCGCCGCGGCGACCTCCGACGCGACCGCCTGCGCGACCCGGCGGTCGAAGACGCTCGGCACGACGTAATCGGGCCGGATCTCCTCGTCCGGGATGACGTTCGCGATCGCGGATGCGGCGGCGAGCTTCATCTCCTCGTTGATCCGTCGCGCCCTGACCTCGAGCGCGCCACGGAAGATGCCGGGGAAACACAGCACGTTGTTGATCTGGTTCGGGTAATCGCTGCGCCCCGTCGCGATGACACCGACCCGGCCGCGTGCCTCCTCGGGCATGATCTCCGGAACCGGATTCGCCATGGCGAACACGATCGGATCCGGGTTCATCCGGTCAAGCATCTCGCCGGTTAGGAGTCCCGGCGCCGACAGGCCCAGGAACAGGTCGGCCCCGGGAAGCGCATCGGCGAGATCGCCCGTCCTTCCCTCGGCGTTCGTCCGTTCCGCGTACCGGCGCTTGTGCGGATCGAGATCGGCCCGGCCCCGGTGGACGATCCCACGGCTGTCGACACCGATGACGTCGGCCACCCCCGCCTCCAGCAGGATCTTCGTGCACGCGATGCCCGCCGCGCCGATCCCGCTCACGACCAGACGCACGTCGCGGACGTTCCTCCCGGTGATCTTGAGCGCGTTGTAGAGGGCGGCCAGGACCACCACGGCGGTCCCGTGCTGGTCGTCGTGGAACACGGGGATGTCGAGCGTCGCGTCCAGCCGTTCCTCGATCTCGAAGCATCGCGGCGACGAGATGTCCTCGAGGTTGATCCCACCGAACGTGGGGGCGAGTGCCTGGACGATCGCCACGATCGCGTCCGGGTCCTGCTCCCGCAGGCAGATCGGGAACGCGTCGACGCCTGCGAACTCCTTGAACAGGACCGCCTTGCCTTCCATCACCGGCATCGCCGCCTCCGGCCCGATGTTGCCCAAGCCGAGGACCGCGGTGCCGTCGCTGATGACGGCGACGGTGTTCGACCGGATCGTGAGGTTGAAGGAGCGCTCGACGTCCTCGGCGATCGCCTGGCACACGCGGGCGACGCCGGGGGTGTAGGCCATCGAGAGGTCGTCTCGCGTGCGGACCGGTGTCTTCGCGCGCACCTCGAGCTTGCCCCCCAGGTGCAGCAGGAACGTGCGGTCGGAGACGTTGGCGACCGAGATCTCGGGCATCGCGGCGACCGCCTCGGTGATCCGACGACTGTGTACGAGGTCGTGGGCGCTCACGGTGACGTCCCGCACCGATTCTCCCTCGCCGATGCGGACGAGATCGATCGCCCCGATCATCCCCCCGGTCCGGGCGATGGTGCCGAGCAGCCTCGCGAGCGCATCGGGGTGGTCGGGGACGTGAACCCTGAGCGTGATGCTGTAGCTGGCGCTGGGGGTCGATCTCGACGGCGCGACGGAGCCCACGATCCCCTTCCCTCTTGTGCCAAAGGTAGGATATTATGCCGAAGATTCGCGAGGTGGAACGGGCTGGGACCAGCCGTTCTGGGTGCCGCCGGACGTCGCCCGATCTCGCTTGGGGGTGCCGGGATCCCGGCACGAGAGGGGGATGAGATCCGTGCCGAACGTCACGATCGAATGGCTGCAGGGGCGCACGCTCGATCAGAAGCGGAAGGTCATCGCCGGCATCACCGACCTGCTCGTCGACGTCGCGGAAGCGCGGAAAGAGGCCGTCCAGGTCACGTTCATCAACATGAGCAAGGAAGACTGGGGCCGTGGCGGGCTCCTGGGCATCGACCGAACGGACGTCGTTCCGTGACGGACCGAAGAGGCATCCATCACCTCCTCCTCCAAACGACGGACCTGGACCGGGCGGAGGGGTTCTACGTCGGGTTCCTGGGGTTCACCGTGAAGAAACGTGAGCCGTTCCACGACGGGCGTCCGCTCACGGTGACGAACGAGGGGCTCGGACTGACGAACGGAGCACGCGGCGAGTCCCGTGCGGTCGTCGAGCACATCGCCTTCCGGACCAGTGACATCCGAGGGATCGCGGCACGAGCCGAGGCCCAGGGGATCGAGGTGATCAAGGAGCCGGGACCCGGTCCCTACGGCCTCACCGTGTACCTCGCCGATCCCGACGGGAACAAGATCGAGCTGTTCTCCGAGGAGGAGGATTGAGCGAAGCGGACCCGGTCGACTGGGCGAGCCGTCACCTCGCGATCGTCGGCGGTGACGAGCGGGATCCGGAGATCGCCCGGTTGGCGGCCGAGACGGGGGCGACGGTGAAGGCCTTCGGCATCCCGTGGCCCGACCAGGGGATCCCCGGCGTGGAGCAAGTGGATTCCGCTTCGGCGGCCGTCGACGGGGCTGACTACATCCTGCTTCCGATCCCGCTCGGTGTCGGCTCGGCCATCTATGCGCCCCACGCGAGCGAGCCGATCGTCGTGGACGAGAAGGTGTTCTCCAGGGCGGTCCCGGGCGCGTACGCGTTCTGCGGCCGCGTCACGAAGGAGATCGCCGCCGCCGCGGCGGCTGAAGGTGTGACGATCCATGAGTACGACTACGACCGTGAGCTGATGATGCTGCGGGGACCGGCCATCGTCGAGGGAGCGCTGGAGCAGGCGATCGAGGCGACCGACGTCACGATCAACGACGCTGACGTGGTCGTCGTGGGGTTCGGCAACATCGGTCAGCTCCTGGCGAGAACCCTGCGCGGGCTGGGCGCTCGGGTCCACGTCGCCGCGAGGAATCCGATCCAGCGCGCGGGTGCCTACGCGGACGGGCTCCTCCCGCTGACCCTCGAGGAGCTCCCCGCTCTCGCTCCCTCGCTCGACATGGTGTTCTCGACCGTTCCCGCACAGGTCGTCGACCGGTCGGTCCTGGAGCGCCTGCCCAGGGGGACGCTGGTCCTGGACATCGCGCCTCCGCCCGATCACGCGGACCTGGAGGTCGCCGCCGAGCTGGGCCATCGTGCCGTGTGGGCTCGCGGACTGGGGAAGCGAGCGCCGGTCACGGTCGGCTCGAGTCAGTGGAGCGGGCTCCGGCGTTTCATCACCGAGATCGAGGACGCACGCCGGGAAGGACGGGTATGGGAAGGGTGAACGAGGTTCCTCGGAACCCTGACGTGGCGATCGTCGGCGCCGGTGCGCTGGGTCTGATGACGGCGCTCGAGCTCAGCCGTCATGGCATTCGGCCGGTGATCCTGGAACGCGGCGCCGACGTGCTCGCCGGTTGTTCCGCCGGGAGCGCCGGACTGCTCTCTCCCGCGCACTCCGCTCCGTTGTCGACGCCGGGCGTGGTGCGTGAAGGCCTGCGACACATGTTGAGGAAGGACAGTCCCTTCAGCATGCGGCCCCGCCCGCAACTCGTCCCCTGGCTGGTGCGGTTCATGCTCGCGGCGAGGAAGGAGCGGGTGCGTGTCGCGACTGAACTGATCCGCGACTTCAGCTTCGCGAGCCTCGAGCTCCACAAGCGG
The DNA here is from genome assembly GCA_963750945.1 of uncultured Actinomycetota bacterium. GTDB lineage: Bacteria > Actinomycetota > UBA4738 > UBA4738 > HRBIN12 > JAJNBA01. Next base: position 652,752 of record CAVVSH010000015.1, read on the forward strand.
CTGGCGGAGGAGGGTCTCGATACCGGGCTGGAGATCCTGGGGGCGATCAATGCCTATGAGTCGGAGAAGTCGTACGCGGCGGGGATCGCGGAGGCGGAGGATCTCTCCTCGCACGGCATCAAGACCCAGGTGATGTCGGCGGAGGAGGTGCGGGAGTTCGAGCCGGCGTTGTCCGACGGTGTGGTGGGTGGTGTCTTCTACGCGGAGGAGGCGCAGTGCGACCCCGAGCGGTTCATGCTCGCGGCAGCAGCGGCCGCGGTGGACGCGGGTGCCGTGCTCTGTACCCGAGCCGAGGTGCTCGACGCCAAGGTGTCGCAGGGCCGGGTGGTCAGCCTCGACACGACGATCGGGGAGGTGCGACCGGGCGAGCTCGTCGTCGCGAACGGCGCGTGGACGATCGAGCTGGGCAAGCAGCTCGGGTTGCGGATCCCCGTGGAGGGCGGCAAGGGCTACCACGTGGACCTCGCGCCGGCCGAGACCGATCCATCGGTTCCCGTCTACCTGCAGGAGGCTCGCGTGATCGCGGTGCCGTACGCGAACCGTCTGCGTCTGGCAGGAACGCTTCAGCTCACGGGCCTGTCCATGCGGATGGACCAGGCTCGGGTCCGCGCGACGCTCGGATCGGGGATCCGGACCCTGCACGGGATCGACGCCGGTCGGGTCACCGAGGTGTGGCGGGGGATCCGGCCGTGCACCCCCGACGGCCTGCCCATCCTCGGCAGGTCTGAGCGGCTCCAGAACGTGGTGTTCGCGACCGGGCATGCCATGAAGGGACTCCACCTCGCGCCGGAGACCGGGCGGGTGGTCTCCCAGGTGGTCCTTGGCGAGGAGCCGACGCGAGATCTCGCCCCGTTCAGCCCGGACCGCTTCGCATAGATGGGACCTGGAGGAACATCCGAGGAAGACCGGAGGTAGCGGTGAATCAGGACATCATCGACAGATGTGTCGCAGCGCTCGAACAGGAGGATCTCGACGCGATCATCGCGATGTCGCCCGAGAACTTCGCCTACGTGACGGGCTTCATCGTCCCGTCGCAGCCGATCCTTCGCTGGCGGCACGCCGCCGTGGTGATCACGCGGGACGGGCGGCGGGCGCTCTTCACGGTCGACATGGAGGCGACCACCGTGAAGGATCTCGAGTCCGGTGAGGACGTGCACGTCTGGGAAGAGTTCGAGGAGGACGCGATGCCGGTGCTCGCCGACCTGCTGCGCAGCCTCGGCCTCGGCTCGGCGCGAGTCGGCCTGGAGACCGATTACCTGCCCGTCCGCGACATGGAGCGTCTCGTCGAGCTCGTCCCGGACGTGCGATGGGAACCCTGTTACCCGATCTTCAACCGCCTGCGGATGATCAAGACCCCGCGCGAGCTCGAGCTGATGCGGAAGCTCGCACGGATCACCGACCGCTCGATCAAGGAGGCGCTCGAGAGCGTGCACCCCGGGGACACCGAGATGGATCTCGCCGGTGCCGTCACCACGAACCTGTTCCGCTACGGGGCCCAGAACTACAAGTGGCTCATCCTCGCGAGCGGGGAGCGGAGTCAGTTCCCGAACGTGGGCCCGACGCATCGGAAGCTGGAGCGCGGGGACATCGTTCGGCTCGAGGTGTTCGGTGCCCTGGACGGCTACCACACGGGGATCTGCAGGACGGCGGTCGTGCAGGAGGCTTCCACGGAAGTCACCGAGATCTGGTCGAACATCGTCGAGTGCCGCGATCTGATCTGGGACGGGATCCGAGACGGAGCGAGTGGCACCACCATCCACCAGAAGGTGATGGGTCGGTTCGCCGACCTGGGCTGGCCCCCGATGGGGTTCGTCGGCCACGGTATCGGCCTGTTCGTGCACGAGGAGCCGTACATCGGGAAGTACGGCGACGCCCGCCTCGAGACGGGGATGGTGCTGGGCACGGAGCCCGTGCTGCTCGTGCCGGGGGCCTACGGGTTCCAGGTCAAGGACATCGTGTCCGTGGGCCCGGACGGATGCGAGCGTCTCTCCGACGTCACGAACACGGACCAGCTCTTGGTCATCGAATGAGAACGCGCGGTTGCGCAGGTTATGAACAAAGGTAGGATAACTGTCCATAGAGTCGTGATCTGACACGGAGGAAGAGCCATGGATCTGAAGCTCGCAGGGAAGAAGGCCATCGTGACCGGTGGGAGCAAGGGCATCGGTCGCGAGACGACGAGGATCCTGGCCGAAGAGGGGTGTGACGTGGCCATCACCGCCCGAGACCAGGGGCGGCTCGAGAAGGTGGCGGCGGAGATCGCCGAGACGACGGGAAGGACCATCGCCCCCTTCGCGGGGGACATGAGCGTGCAGGGAGACGTCGAGCGCTGCATGAACGCCGCGATCGAAGAGCTCGGCGGTGTCGACATCCTCGTGACGTGTGCGGGGAGCTCGCCCGGCGGCCTCCTCGAGGAGCTGACCGAGGACCAGTGGATGAGCAGCCTCGGGTTGAAATTCATGGGGTACGTACGGACGTGCAGTGTCATCCTTCCGCACATGCGGGAACGAGGGACGGGAAGCGTCGTCCTCGTGGTGGGCAACGACGGCCTGAAATCCTCCTACTGGGAGCTCACGGCAGGCGTGGCCAACGCCGCGGACGTCAACTTCGCGAGCGCGATGGCCGAGCAATACGGGCGGCATGGGGTCAGGGTCAACACCGTGAACCCGGGGCCGGTGAACACCGATCGCTGGGACGGTCTGGAGAAGCGGTTCGCGCTCGACCGCGGCATCGAGCAGGAAGAGGCGCGGAGGATCGTGCTCGGCACGCTGCCGCTGGGAAGGATCTGCGAACCGGAGGAGGTCGCGAGTGTCGTGGCGTTCCTCGCCTCCCCGCAGGCCAGCTACGTCAACGGCACGCACGTGTTGATCGACGGCGCACAGGTGAAGGGGTTGCTCGATGCCGGGCTGCACTCCTGAGTCGGAGAGTCCGCGGTCGAGGGCCCTCCCGGCGAGGGTCGTCCGATGACCGGCCTGATCGACGTCCACTCGCACGACTACCCCGACTCCTACCTCGATGCCTGCAAGCGCGAGGACAGCGGCTTCACCCACTACATCCGGGATGACGGACGTTTGATCGTGTTGCAGGACGGTGGTGTCGCGTTGGCAGCACCGCAACCGCTGCCGCCGCCGGAGCATCGGATCGGGATGATGGACGACGCGGGTGTCGACGTGCAGGTCCTGTCGGTGTCGGCACCGAACGTCTTCCGGCTGCCGGCGGCGATCCGCATCCCGCTCACCAGGGACGTCAACGACGAGTTCGTGGACATCGCGGGCGGATCGGGTGGTCGCCTGCGCGTGTTCGCGAGCCTGCCCTTGCCGGACGTCGACGAGGCGTTGAAGGAGCTCGACCGTGCGCTCGCGCTCCCGCACGTGGTGGGCATCGCTCTGTGCACCAACATCGACCGCCACACGCTCGACGAGGAGCTCTTCGCACCGCTGTGGGAGGAGCTGTCGCGCCGCGGAACGACCGTCTTCGTGCACTCCACGGTTCCGTGCAGCACCGACGGATTGCGCGAGTACGCGATGGCGCTCGCGATGGGATTCATGGCCGATCCGCTGTTCGCGGTGGGGCGTCTGGTGTACTCGGGCACGATCGACCGCTATCCCGGTATCAACTGGATCTTCACCCACCTCGGCGGGACGTTGCCCTTCGTGCTGCCGCGCTACGACAACTACTTCAAGCAGTTCCCGGAGTGCCGAGAGAAGATCGACCGGCCTCCGTCCGAGATCGTCGGCGAGCTGTACTTCGACACCTGCACGATGCATCCACCCGCGCTCCGATGCACCGTCGACACCCTCGGTACGGACCACCTCGTGTTCGGCTCGGACTATCCGCACGTGCCCGGCGGGATCGACCGCTTCGTCACGATCTTGCACTCGATCGGGCTGTCCGACGAGGAGTTGTCCGCGATCGGACGGAACACCGCAGCCGGCCTCATCGGGATGGCGGACGCGACGTGACGCTGCTCGTCCGTGGTGGCCGGATCGTGACCTCCTCGCAGGACTACGTCGGCGACGTGCTGATCGACGGCGAGAAGATCGCCGCCATCGGCTCGTTCCCCGAGTTCGAGGGCGAGGTGATCGACGCGAGCGGGAAGCTCGTCTTCCCCGGCGGCGTTGACCCGCACACCCACCTCGACGCGCCGCTGAAAGGCACGATCACGGCGGACGACTTCTACTCGGGCACCGTCGCCGCGGCCATCGGGGGCACGACGAGCATCATCGACTTCCCGGTGCAGGAGAAGGGCGATGACCCCCGCGTGTCCCACACGGATTGGGCCGGCCGCGCAGAGGGGAACGCGGTGGTGGATTGGGGGCTGCATCAGGTCATCGTGGATCTCCCCGACGCCTTCTTCCCCGCGCTCGACGATCTGATCTCCGACGGATCCCCCAGCTTCAAGATGTTCATGGCCTATCCCGGCGCTCGGATGGTCGACGACGCGACGATCTTCAAGGCCATGAGGCGCACCGCGGACAACGGCGGGTTCGTGCTCATGCATTGCGAGAACGGCCCCGTGATCGAGCTGCTGGAGCAGGAGGCGCTGGCGGCGGGGAACACCGGGCCCGAGTACAACGCGGTCACTCGGCCCCCGGTCACGGAGTCCGAGGCGACCGCCCGCGCGATCGCGCTCGCCGAGCTGGCCGGGGTCCCCGTCTACGTGGTGCACCTGGCCGCCGCGCAAGCGCTCGCTGCGGTCGCGGCCGCCAGGGAACGAGGCCTACCCGTCTACGCCGAAACGTGCCCCCACTACCTGCTCCTCACCGAGGAGGTGCTGAAGGAGCCCGACTTCGGAGGAGCGAAGTACGTGATGTGCCCGCCGTTGCGCACGCCGTGGCACCAAGAGCAGCTGTGGCAGGGCCTGCGCACCAACGACCTGCAGGTCGTCTCCACCGACCACACACCGTTCAATTTCGAGGGGCAGAAGGAGATGGGGCGAGACAACTTCGCCAAGATCCCGAACGGGGTGCCCGGGATCGAGTGGCGAACCACCCTCATGTACCACTTCGGTGTTCGAGACGGGAGGATCGGGCTGAACCGGTTCGTGGAGCTGATCGCGACGAATCCGGCGAAGCTGTTCGGCTGCTACCCACGCAAGGGGGAGATCGCGCCCGGCTCGGATGCCGATCTCGTCGTCTTCGACCCGGATCGCGAGACCACGCTCTCGGCCGGCTCGCAGGCGTCGCTGAGTGACTACAACCCGTACGAGGGTTGGACCGTTCGGGGAGTGTCGGAGAAGGTCCTGCTCCGGGGCAGCGTCATCGCCGAGAACGGTGCGTTCGTCGGGAAGCGGGGCCAGGGGCGGTTCCTCCGGCGGGGTGCGTCGAGCGCGCTCGCCTGAGCGGCATCGCAGCAACGGAGACCGAGGAGGATGAGATGACCGAAACGACCACCCCGCTGACGCTTCCCCCGGAGCGCGTCGATCCCGCGACGACACGGTTCCTCGTGATCGATGTCCAGAACGATTTCTGCGCCGAAGGCGGTTGGTTCGACAAGCCGGGGGTCGACCTCGGTTCGATCCACGCGGCGGTGGATCGCCTGGTCGACTTCATCGAGGTCGCCAGGGAGGCCGGGATCCCTCCTATCTTCGTCCGCGCGATCTACGACGAGATCTACCTGTCGCCGCCGATGCTCGAGCGACACGCGCGGACGGGCCTCGACATCGCGCACTGCCAGACCGGGACCTGGGGAGCGGAGTTCTTCCGAGTCGCACCGCGAGAGGACGAGCTCGTGCTCACCAAGCACCGCTACAGCGCGTTCAAGGACACCGAGCTCGATGCCCTGCTGCGCGCCCAGCGGGTCGAGAACCTCATCCTCGCGGGGATCACGTCGAACGTGTGCGTCGAGTCGACGGCCCGGGACGCGTACATGATCGACTACCACGTCGTGTTCCTGAGCGACGCGTCGGCCACCTACCAGGTCGAGGCGCACGAGGCCACGCTCGCCAACATCCGGCGGGCGTTCGGCATCGTCGCGAGCACCGACGAGGTGACCGAGGCATGGCGCTCCAAGAACCTCCTTCCCGGTACCACGCCTTCTGTCCAAGGCGCCGGCTGAGGATGCCGGCTCGGCGCGGCGGACTCGAAGGAGGGTGCGTCGCGCGATGACGGGCGATGTCGAGGTTCGGGGACCGGCCGTCGAGGGGTCCGATCGGGTCCTGACCGCCGACGCGGTCGCGTTCGTCGCCGACCTGCAGCGTGCCTTCGATGGTCGGCGCCGCGAGCTCCTCGACCTTCGGCGTGCGCGACAGGATCGGTTCGTGGCCGGTGAGCTTCCCGACTTCCTGAGCGAAACGGCGAGCGTCCGCGAGGCGGATTGGACGGTCGCGGCGACGCCGCCCGAGATCGACGACCGTCGGGTGGAGATCACTGGCCCCACGGACCGGAAGATGGTGATCAACGCCCTGAACTCGGGGGCGAAGGTCTTCATGGCCGACCTCGAGGACGCCAACAGCCCGACCTGGGGCAACATGGTCACCGGCCAGGCCAACCTCACCGACGCCATCGAACGGACGATCGGGTTCGAGAGCCCCGACGGCCGCCGGTACCAACTGGCCGACGAGACGGCGATCCTGTTCGTCCGGCCCCGGGGGTGGCACCTCGACGAGAAGCATCTCGTGATCGACGGTGTCCCTTGTTCCGCAAGCCTCTTCGACTTCGGGCTCCACTTCTTCCACAACGCTCGACGCCTGCTGGATCGAGGGTCGGGACCGTACTTCTACCTCCCCAAGCTGGAGAGCCATCTCGAGGCGCGGCTCTGGAACGACGTCTTCGAGATGGCACAGGACCGGCTCGGCATCCCTCGGGGGACGATCAAGGCGACGGTGCTCATCGAGACCGTGCTGGCCGCGTTCGAGATGGACGAGATCCTCTTCGAGCTCCGGGAGCACAGCGCGGGACTGAACGCCGGTCGGTGGGACTACATCTTCTCGATCATCAAGAAGTTCCGTCACCGCGGGGACTTCCTGCTCCCCGATCGCGAGCAGGTGACCATGACGGTTCCCTTCATGCGCGCGTACACGGAGCTCCTCGTGAAGACGTGCCATCGGAGGAACGCGTTCGCGATCGGCGGGATGGCGGCGTTCATCCCGAGCCGCCGCGACCCGGAGGTCAACGAGACGGCCCTCGCCAAGGTCCGCGATGACAAGGAGCGCGAGGCCACCGACGGCTTCGACGGGACGTGGGTCGCGCATCCCGATCTGGTTCCGGCAGCCATGGAGGTGTTCGACCGGATCCTGGGCGACCGGGCGAACCAGATCGATCACCGTCGTGACGACGTCGAGGTCGCGGCGACCGATCTGCTGACCACCAGGATCGAGGGAGCGACCGTGACGGAGCGCGGCGTGCGTGCCAACGTGCGTGTCGGGATCCTCTACATCGAATCCTGGCTGCGTGGGGTCGGGGCCGCGGCGCTGTTCAACCTCATGGAGGACGCGGCGACGGCGGAGATCTCCCGGTCCCAGATCTGGCAATGGGTTGCGAACCGCGCCCACCTGGGGGGTGGTGGCGTGGTGACCCGGGACCTGGTCGAGGGGATCGCGACGCAGGAGCTGGCGTCGATCCGCGACACGGTGGGAGCGAAGGCGTTCGAGAGCGGACGGTTCGAGGAAGCGTCGGAGCTCTTCCGCCGGGTCGCGCTGTCGGATGCGTTCGAGGACTTCCTGACGATCCCCGCGTACGAGCGCCTGCCGTAGCGGCACGGCCGGGCGCCCTCCGATTCAGCCGGTCGATCGGGTTGGCGCGAGCGGGGGGAGCCACACGTCGACCACCGCGGGGCGCCCATCCCGCTCCACGGCGGTGCGGGCCTCACCAAGTGTCGCCACGAGCTCGGAGGGATCGTCGACGCGAGCGCCGAACCCCCCGGCGGCGACCGCTTCTGCCGCGAAGTCCGGCGGAGGATCGAACATCCCGCCGGAGTAATCGTTCGCTCGAACGGCGGAGCCGTCGGGATAGTCCTCGCGGAGGCGGACGGTGCCGGTCCGATACCCGCGATTGTTGGCGATGACCACCAGGAGCGGGGCGTCGTAACGCGTCTGCGCCCACAGCAGGACGCTCGGCGATCCGAACTGGTACGCGCCGTCGCCCACCAGGGATGCCACGAAGCGTCCCGGGTCCGCCATCCGGATCCCGATGCCCGCAGCGACGGACCACCCGAGACTCGACCCTCCGGATTCGAACAACGTGTCGGGACGCGTCCGCGGGATCAGGGTCGTGTCGGTCATCTCCCAGGTGAGGGCGTCTTCCGGCTCGATGACCTTCGCCATGGCGCGGCCGAGCACGTCGTCGTCGATCGTCCCTCCGGACACGTCGGCCCCATCGCGCTCCGCGAGCCGCCGGGCCGCGTGCGCTTCGAACGAGGCCCATCGCGCCCGGATGCGCTCTGCGTGCGAAGACGTGCGGAGCGACCGCATCCGTTCGAGCAACGACTCGAGGAAGTCCGCGGCGTCGGCGACGATGCGGAGGTCGCTCGGGTACTCGTACAACGGCACCGTGAGCGCGGCCGGATCGGCGCCGGCGAACGCGATCCACGCGTCGTCGGAGGGTCGCTCCCGCACGGGGATCCACGGCACGAGGTTCTCGACGACGAGGATCACGTCGGCTTCCTCGATCGGGACCACCCCGTCGTTCCGAGGTGTTTGCGCGGAGGTGTAGGTGCCGCCGGCCCAGACGCTGGGATGGTCGTCCGCAAGGTTCATCCGATGCCGCGTCGCCCGGACCGCGATCGCGAACTCGCGAGCGAGCTCGTCCAGGGCGGTCAGCGCGCGGTGATCCCTGCCGATGCGATCGGTGATCAGGAGCGGTGACTCGGCCCCGAGCAACCGGCGGGCGATCTCGGCCACGGCGTCGTCCGGCCCTGCTCCCAGCCGGGGGATCCCCAACGCGTCCATCGTGGTGAGGCGAGCGTCGTCGCCGAGTGGCTCGTGACCGACCTCCTTCGGAAGGATGAGGTAGGTGGGGCCCTGCGGGGGAGTGGACGCGACCTGCAGCGCTCGCGCCGTGACGAGGGCGGGATCGTCGTACGTGGCCAGCTTGTAGTCCCACTTCATGTACTGGCGGGCGATGGACCCTTGATCCCACCGCTGCTGCTTCCAGAAGACGGGGATCGTACGTCGCTCCGGCGTGGTGCCGGGGTAGCCGGTGATGGCGAGCAGGGGATACTGACCCACCATCGCGTTGTGGAGCGCACCGCCCATGTGGAGGAGCCCGACGTCGACGTGGGCAGCGACGGCTCCGGGTGCCCGCCGGATCATCGCCTCGCCCATCGCGATCGAGATCGCGACGTGCTCGTGCACCATCTGCATGATCTTCGGAGCGGGGAGGCTGTATTCCTTCGCTCGGGCGGCCGCCTCCTGGAAGGACACGAGGTCGTTCCCGCTGACGAACCACAGGTGCTCCACGCCGGCAAGCTTGGCCACCGCGAGGATGGCCTGGGCGGGCTCCGCACCTCCGATATCCTGGGCCGCGCTCTCCGGCTGGGATGGGGTCTCCTCGAGCACCTTTCACCCGCTCCCGAAAGGTAGATGAGTCATACGTATGACCGTATCAAGCCCCTCCCGGCGAAGATGGCCGGGACTCGGTTTGACAGCATTCGGTCAAACATCGTACCTTCGCACGATGGCACCGGGGAGCGCCATGAAGTCGCTGGTCCTCCTCGTTTCATCTGTTCCCCTCGCGACCGTCTGCGACGATGGATAGCACGTTGGAACCAGACATCCTGGCCCCGAAGACCTCGGCCCTGGTGATCGTCGACGTCCAGAACGACTTCTGCCACTCGGACGGGGCGGCGGCCAAGATGGGGCTGGACATCTCTGCGGTGCAGGAGGCCGTCCCCAGGATCCTGGAGCTCATCGCGTTGGCACGGGATGCCGACGTTCCCCGGATCTACCTCCGTGGGGAGCACAGCCACTGGTTCAACACCGATGTGTGGCTGAGGCGGGGAGCCAAAGGCCACAGCGTCGACGCCCCGAAGGTTCCCATCGTCGAGGCCGGATCGTGGGGAGCTGGATTCTTCGAGGTGGATCCGCAGCCAGACGAACTCGTGGTGACGAAGCATCGGTACTCCGGGTTCGCCTACACACCGCTCGAACTCGCGCTGCAGACGCTGCACACGACGAACCTGGTGCTCTGTGGCACCGCGACGAACGTCTGTGTGGAAGCAACCGCACGCGATGCGATCATGCGGGGGTATTACCCAGTCGTCATCACCGAATGCGTTGCCAGCGGCTCGGCCGAACTCCACGGCGCCGCCCTGAAGGACATGGCTGAGTTCCTGGGCGCGGTCGTGTCACTCGAAGACGTGCAGGACGCATGGGGGTTGGCGAGACCTGCCGAGTCGGTGCAGGTGAGTGGACGAGCCTGACTCGCGTCGGATGAGCGACGGGCAGAGGACGTTCATCCGGGATCTCGGGTTCGCGATCACGTGCGACCCGGGAGACCACGTCGTTCGCAACGCCACGCTCGTGCTCGCCGGGGATCGGATCCTCGATCTCGGCCCCGACGATGAGGTGTCGGCTCGGGTCACGCCGGGGACGGAGGACGTGGTCGTCGACGCGTCGGGTTGCGGTGTCACGCCCGGATTCATCGACACCCACGTGCATCTCTCCGAGGGGCTCTCGCGCGCCAGCTTCCCGGATCGTCTCGACACCCGAGCCTGGGTGTTCCAGTGGGTGATGCCCTACTACGGGGAGCTCACCCCCGAGGACGAGAAGATCGCGGTGCAACTCGCCGCGGCCGAGATGCTCCGATCGGGGACGACGTGCTTCCTCGACATGGGGGCGCTGAACGATCCGCGGGTCACCGTGCCGGCGCTCGGCGAGATCGGCATCCGGGGCATCACCGGCCGCCATGCCGCCGACGTCAAGCCCGATCCGATCCCCGATCGGTGGTCCGAGGCGATGGTCGACCATCACTTCTTCCCGAGCACGAAGGACGCGCTCGAGGAGCTCGAGTCGTGCGTTCGCGACCTCGACGGATATGCGGACGGCCGGATCCGCTGCTGGGTGAACATCCAGGGGAAGGAGCCGTGCAGTGCGGAGCTCCACATCGGCGCCAGGGAGATATCGGAGCGCCTTGGCGTCGGCACCACGTACCACATCGCCTCCACGAGCAAGGAGGCGGCGCTCAGCGAACAGAAGTACGGGCTCCGCCCTGTGAGCCGGATGGAGAGCCTCGGAGCCCTGGGCTCCAACCTCGTGCTGGCGCACGCCGTCGCCTTGAACGACGAGGAGGTCGAGATCCTCGCACGACGAGAGGCGAAGGTCGCGTTCTGTCCGGGGACGTCGCTGAAGCTCGCCAAGGGCGCGACCGCGATCGGCCGGTACCCCGAGCTGATGGATGCCGGTGTCACCGTGGGTCTCGGAACGGACGGGGTTTCCGCCGCCGGGAACCTCAACCTGATGCGTCAGATGTACCTCGCGGCGGGGCTCTTCAAGGACGCGCGCATGGACCCGGAGATGATCGGCGCCCATCGAGCGCTCCGGATGGCGACGATCGACGGGGCGCGGGCACTCGGGTTGGAAAGCGACATCGGGTCCCTCGAGCCGGGCAAGAAGGCGGACTTCGTGCTCTTCGACCTCGACCATGCCGAGTGGGTGCCGTATCAGGACCCGGTGCAGGCGTTGGTGTGGTCGGCGACCAGCGCGAGCATCCGTGAGACCTGGGTGAACGGGCAGCGCGTGTTCGCCGGTGGGCGTGTGAGGACGATCGCCGACGAGCCCGCTCTGCGGCAGGAGGCGCGGGAGCGAGCGGAAGCGCTCGTGAGGCGGGCCGGTCTCGACCATCCGGACGTCCCGGTCAGGACGGCCGCCTACGAATAGGGCTCCGGCTCAGAGGGCCGGGACGCCCTCCGCGTGACGATCAAGCTTCAGCAGCTCGACCAGGATCTCGTTCGTCACATCGATGTGCTCCCGCATGGCCTGATAGGCCCCCGCCGGGTCGTGTTCGGCGATCGCCTCGACGACACGAGAGTGCTGGACCACGGAATGACCCTGCTCACTCCGCAGCCCGGGGGAGAGCGAGAGATATGCGAGCAGCTCGTGTAACCGCATCTGTTCCTCGAGCACCAGGTCCAGCACTCGATCGGACTGTGCCGTGTGCGCGATCGCGATGTGGAGCGTGGAATCGGCCTGGCGGAGCTCCGACACGGGCACGCGCTTGGATCGCTCGACGAGCCAACGGAGGTTCTCGATCGCGTCGTCGGTCGCGCGCAGTGCCGCGAACTCGGCGGCCTTCGGTTCGACGGCGGCTCGCATGTCGAGGAGCCCGGGGATCAACTCGCTCATCTCGCGGGAGATCCGCTGGATGTCCGTCTTGTTCGGCTGGCGGATGCGGCGTTGCACGATGAACGTTCCCCCGGAGCGTCCGCGACTGGTCTTGAGGAATCCCTGCTGCTGGAGCGCCCTGATCCCCTCGCGGAGCGTGGTCCGGCTGACGCCGAGTCGCTCGACCAATTCCCGCTCGGGGGGGAGGCGCGCGCCCGACTTCAGTGCACCGAGCTTGATGGCCTGCGCGAGACGCTGGACGGCCACCTCGTACGCACTGTGCCAATGGGCCTTCCGGAAGAACACGTCCTCGAGCAGCGCCTCGATGGGAGGCGGAAGATCATCCTTGTCTGGGTCGATCATCGGCCGCCCCGAGCACTCGGAAGTGCACAGCATAACCCGCGGTGATATCCATGCATCGCAAGCGATCGCACCATCATCGATCGATCTTCCAGGAGATCTCGAAGGCTTCGATCGCTTCGTCCACGGCCTTCCGATCGATCTTCCCGGACCGATGGAGCGCCGCCAGCGCAGCCACGACGATGTGCTCGGCGTCCACCTCGAAGCTCCTCCGGAGGGCTTCCCGCGTATCCGAGAGACCGAATCCGTCGGTGCCGAGGGAGATGAATTCGTGAGGGACCCACCGGGCGATGAGGTCCGGGACGGCCTTCATGGAATCGCTCGCCGCGACGACGGGAGCATCGACGGCGGCGAGGCACGTCGTCACGTACGGCTCCGGCCCGCCGCCGGTCAGGCGGTGTTCCCGCTCACAGGCGAGCGCGTCGAGTCGGAGCTGGTGGTACGAGGGCGCGCTCCATACATCGGCCGAGACGCCGCGCTCCGCGAGGAGGGTTTGCGCTCGAAGGACCTCGCGCATGATCGATCCCGATCCGAGTAGCTGCACGCGGTGCGCACCTGCGGACGCTCCCGGGCGGAAGAGGTACAGGCCGCGAAGGATCGCTTCCTCGACTCCCTCGGGCATCGGGGGCATCTCGGAAGGCTCGTTGTACAGGGTCAGATAGAAGATCACGTCCTCGTCCTGCTCCACCATCTGGCGGAGTCCCTCCCGCACGATCACGGCGAGTTCGAACCCGAACGCCGGATCGAACCAGATGCAGGCAGGGTTGGTCTCGGCGAGCAGGAGGGAATGTCCGTCCTGGTGTTGCAGTCCCTCCCCGTTCAGGGTGGTCCGACCGTGGGTCGCGCCGAGGAGGAATCCTCGAGCACACCCGTCTCCGCATTGCCAGATCAGGTCGCCGATCCGCTGGAAGCCGAAGATCGAGTAGAAGAAGAAGAACGGGATCATGTGCTCGCCGTGCGTCGCATAGGTCGTCCCCGCGGCGGCGAACGAGCTGATCGAGCCCGCCTCCGTGATGCCCTCCTGCAGCATCTGCCCGTCGGTGGTCTCCCGATATCGGAGGAGCCGGTCCGCATCGACCGGTTCGTACAGCTGGCCCACCGGGGAGTAGATGCCGTACGGCGCGAACAACGACTCCATCCCGAAGGTCCGCGCCTCGTCCGGCACGATCGGGACGACCCGACCGCCGAAGCCCTCGACCGCCATCAACCGGCGCATCAGGCGGACGAGGGCCTTCGTCGTCGCCTCCGGTCGGTTCGTCCCGGACAGGAACTCGTCGAACGCCTCGCCCTGCGGCACCGACAACGGCTTCGCGACGGAGCGGCGTTCCGGTACGAACCCGCCGAGCGCGCGGCGTCGCTCGAGCACGTGGGTCGCCTCGGGACCGTCGGGGTCGGGGCGGTAGAAGGGCGGAACCCCCTCGCGCAGGCTGCGGTCCGGCACCGGGATCGCGAGCCGGTCTCGAAGGTCGATCAGTGCCTCCGGGGTGAGCCGCTTCATCTGGTGCGTGCTGTTCCTGCCCTCGATCGCGTCGCCGAGTCCCCATCCCTTGCTGGTCTGGGCGAGGATGACGGTCGGCTGGTCGGCTCCGGCGACCGCCGCTGCGTACGCCGCGTAGACCTTCGTCCGGTCGTGTCCACCGCGGCCGAGCTCGGCCGGCTCGTGATCACGGGTCTCCTCGGCGAGCGCGCGGAGCCGGTCGTTCCCCGCAAGGAGGTGCTGTCGCAAAGAGGCGCCACCCCCCATCGAATGCCGCAGCAGATCGCCGTCCAGCACGGTGTTCAGCCGATCGACCAGCGACCCGTCGGTATCTCGCTCGAGTAGTGCGTCCCATCCCCGGTCCCAGAGCACCTTGAGGACTCGCCAGCCCGCTCCGAGGAACAGCGCTTCGAGCTCCTGCACGATCTTGCCGTTCCCTCGGACGGGACCATCGAGGCGCTGGAGGTTGCAGTTCACGACGAAGACGAGGTTGTCCAGCCCCTCCCGAGCCGCGAACGTGAGCGACCCGACCGCCTCCGGCTCGTCCATCTCTCCGTCTCCCAGGAACGCCCACGTTCGCTGGTCGGACGGTTCGATGATGCCGCGGGCCTGGAGGTAGCGGTTGAAGCGAGCGCGGTAGATGGCGTTGACGGCGCCCAGGCCCATCGACGCGGTAGGGAACTCCCAGAATCCAGGCATGAGGCGAGGGTGGATGTAGGAGGGGATGCCCCTGCCTCCGGACTCACGACGATAGTGGTCGAGCTGCTCCTCGGTGAGCCGCCCTTCGAGGAACGCGCGGGCGTAGATCCCGGGAGCGGCCGCCGACTGGAAGTACACGTGGTCGCCGCCGCTCTCGCTATCCCGCCCTCTGAAGATGTGGTTGAAGGCGACCTCGTAGAGCACCGAGGTGGAGGCGTATGTCGAGAGATGTCCTCCGAGCCCGGCGGAAGTCGATTCGGCACGTGCCACCATCGCGACCGCGTTCCATCGGTTGATGTCGAGGATCCGTTCCTCGAGTGCCTCGTCTCCCGGATACGGGGGTTCCGCCGCGCGCGAGATGGTGTTCACGTAGTCCGAGACGAGAGCGGAGCCGAACGACGACGTGGGGAGTTCGCGAAGGAGCCTGCGGACGAGCGCGCCGGCACGGTCGGGGGACTCCCGGAGCACTTGACGGAGAGCTTCGACCCATTCGTCGGTCTCCCGGACATCGCCGTGTGAGGGTTGACCGGAAGCGGTCGGTCGCTCGGTGAGGTCTCCTGTCGTTTCGACCATGATCACGGTCCCTCGTCGGGTGGCGTGCGGTGTCCGCGGTTGTTCAGTCCGTCATGCCCGTCGCGCTCGTCGAGATGGAGCGGGGGTCTCGGAGCTCCCATCGACCCGCATCCACCCTCGCCAGGAAGTCCGAGACGAGCCGATCGAACAGCTCCGGCTCCTCGAGGTTGGAGGCATGGCCCGTTCGTGGAAGGACGGCCAAGCCCGACGACGGGATGGTTCGCTTGAGCATGAGGTTCGCGTCGAGACACCCTTCGTCCTCATCGCCGACGATGAGCAGAACGGGGACTTCCATCTTCGCCAAGTCGCCCCGGAGGTCGTACAGGGACGGGCGCTCTCGCTGGACGCCACGCATGGTGTTCGCCGATCCCTCGCTCGAGTGCTCCGCGAGCAGGCGGGCGAACTCGGCCCAGCCCCGAGGGTCCTTGTTCTGGAACTGGACACGTGCCGGTCCTTCGGCGTACCGCGCGGCGAATGCCGCGGCGCCGTCGGATCCCAAGCTTGCCGCGATCACTTCCGCCTCGGCCCGGAAGGACTCTCGCGCGTCGGGGTGCGCCCCGTATCCGACCCCCGCGACGACGACGGATCGAGTCCGGTCCGGTCGCCCCAGCCCGAGGTGGAGCGAGGTGAATCCCCCCATGGACAAGCCCACGATGTGCGCTCGGTCGATGCCCAGATGGTCGAGCACGCTGATCGCATCCGAGACGGCGAGCTCCTGCGAATACGCCGCGACGTCCTTCGGCACATCCGATGGCGGGTAGCCTCGGGCCGCGAAGACGATGGATCGGTAGCGCCGGCTGAAGGTCCGCATCTGCGGTTCCCAACTCCGATGGTCGCCCGCGAACTCGTGGATGAACAGGACCGGGATGCCGGCCCCCGCCTCCTCGAAGTGGATCCGGGTGCCGTCCTCGGCCGTTGCGAAGCTCACGGAACCCCTCCCCCGTTTAATGGTTTCAAGCTCATACAAATGATAGATGAACGGACGGAGGGATGGGTCGTCGCGTCCCCCTCCGAGTCGCGCGCCGCGCGGGTCCGAAGCGTCGGAAGCGTCCGATAGGCTGGCCCGCGCGATGGGCGACTGGGAGACCGTGATCGGACTCGAGTGTCACGTCGAGCTCAGCACGAAGACCAAGATGTTCTGCGGGTGCCGCAACGAGTTCGGAGCCGAGCCCAACACGCTGACCTGCCCGGTCTGCCTCGGACACCCAGGGTCGCTGCCGGTTCCCAACCGGGAGGCGATCGCGCGGATCGTGAAGATCGGGCTCGCCCTGGGGAGTGAGATCGCCCCGCGCTCGGTGTTCCATCGGAAGAACTACTTCTATCCCGACATGCCGAAGAACTTCCAGATCAGTCAGTACGACCTGCCGGTGTGCGTGGGGGGTCATCTGGACGTGGAGCTCGCCGACGGATCGACGACCCGCGTGGGGATCACGCGGGTGCACATGGAGGAGGACACGGGCAAGACCGCGCACGGCAGCGCGTCGGGCCGGATCCACGAAGCGGAGTACGCGCTGATCGACTACAACCGCGCCGGCGTCCCGTTGGTCGAATGTGTCTCGGAGCCGGACATGCGCTCTCCCGAGGAGGCGGCCGCGTACCTGCGCGAGCTCCGTGCGCTGCTGGGGTCCCTCGACGTGTCCGACGTGCGGATGGAGGAAGGGTCGCTCCGCTGCGACGCGAACGTCTCGGTCCGTCCCCCGGGGACGGAGGCGTTGGGCACCAAGGTAGAGATCAAGAACATGAACTCGGTCCGGTCGCTCGAACGGGCGCTCGTCTTCGAGGTCTCGCGGCAGATCGCGGCGCTCGAAGCGGGCGAGCCGCTTGTGCAGGAGACGCGGCACTGGGACGAGGACTCGGGCACCACGAAGACGATGCGTTCGAAGGAGGAGGCGTTCGACTACCGGTACTTCCCGGAGCCGGACATCCCCGCGTTGGAGCCGGCCGACTCGTGGATCGAGGAGATCCGCGCGTCCCTGCCGCAGCTCCCGCAGGCACGACGGACCCGCTACGTGGACGAGCTGGGATTGAAGCCCGAGGTCGCGCGCGTCCTGGTGGCAGACCGCCCGGCGACGATCCTGTTCGAGGAGACGGTGGCGCTCGGCGCGGAACCGGCCGCGTCCGCCAACTGGATCACGCAGGACCTTGCCGGCCTGCGCAACGAGGCCGACGCGGCCGCCGACGCCACGGTGGGAGCGTCGCACATCGCCGAGATCGTGGCGCTCGTGGGAGACGGCACGCTTTCCGGCGCGGCCGCGAAGAAGGCCCTCGAGGAAGCCTTCCAGACGGGCGACGCCATCGCGGACATCGTCGAGCGGCGCGGACTCCGGCAGGTGTCGGACGCGGGCGAGCTCGGAGGTGTCGTGGACCGGGTGGTCGCCGAGAACGCAGACGCGGTGGAGAAGTTCCGCTCGGGCAACGAGAGCGTGATCGGGTTCCTCGTGGGGCAGGTCATGAAGGCCTCCGGTGGCTCTGCCAACCCGAAGCTCGCGCAGGAGCTCCTGCGCGAGCGGCTCTCGGGGTAGGCCGGGTGCGCGTCGACCAGAAGCGCAACCGGATCCCGTTCTGGCAGCTCGCGCTCTACGCCGTGGCCGCGGCCGCCTCGGGCGTCACCCATCCGATCCGCAAGATGTGGCACTCGGGGAACGCGATCGATCGTTACGCCCTCTGTCATCTCACGAGCGCCGCCGGCGACTCGCTCCTCGCGATCTCGCTCGCCGACTCGGTCTTCTTCGCCCTGCCGGTCGACCAGGCCCAGTGGCGCGTCGTCGCTTACCTCGGCCTCACGATGCTCCCGCTCGCCGTCGCGGCCCCGCTCCTGGTGATTCCGCTCGATCGGACGGGACCGCGACGGCTGATCTCCTTCCTCGCCGCGGTCGTCCGCGGAGGCATCGCTTTCTACGTGGCGGGACGCCTGGACACCGTCGCCCTGTACCCGGCGGCGCTCGCGATCCTCGTGGCCGCGCGCGTCCACGGGATCACGAAGAACGGCCTGACGATGGCCTATGCGGGTCCGGGTGAGGGATTGATGCGGTCCAACGCGCGCCTCGGACGTGTCGCGGTGGCGGGAGCGCTCACGGCGGCGCCCTTCGGCGTCGGCGCCGTGAGACTTTGGGGCGCCGGCGGTGCGATGGTGCTGGCCGGGATCGTCTACTCGATCTGCGCGCTGGTCACGTTGCGGTTGCCACACCCGCGGGTGCACACCGAACCCAAGCCTCTCGGCCGGCGCGGACGCATCCCCATCCTCACGGGGCCGGCGCTCGGCGCGACCGGCATGCGCGCGGCCACGGGCTTCGTCCTGTTCCTGTCGGCCTTCGCGATCCGGCGCGAGGGATTCCCCTCCACCTGGTTCGCGGCGATGGCGATCTCGGCGGCCCTGGGAGGCTTCCTCGCCGACCTCCTCGCCCCCCGTCTGCCCGAGACGCTCCGCGAGGAGTTCATCGTCGTCGGGTGCACGGTCGCGGCAGGCCTGGGCGCGTTCTTCGCGTTCCAGGCGTTCTCCCTCCCGGTCCTCACGATCTTCGCGCTCACCGCGGGTGCGGCCACGGAGCTCGGGCGTCTCGCCTTCCAGAGCTTGATGCAGGCGCACGCGCCGGAGGGGGCGCTCGGGCGCGTGTTCGTCCGCTACGAGGTGATGTTCCAGCTCGCGTGGGTGGCGGGGGCATTGGGACCTGCCGTGCTCCCGATCGACTTCAAAGAAGGGATGCTGATCATGGCGGGGTTCTACCTCGCCCTCGCAAGCGCGTGGGCGGTCCGTTTCTTCCGCGGAGGGCGGGAGCCCCTCGGAGCCTCACCGCAGGTGCCGTAGGCTGGGCCGCCGAGTACCGATGCTCGTGGACGAAGGAGGCAGACGCGATGGCGGAGTACGTGTCGGTCGGGGATTCCGACGAGGTGCCGGAGGGAGAGGCGAAGGCGTTCGACGTGAGCGGCGCCGAGATCGCCGTCGCTCGGGTCGAGGGCCAGCTCTACGCGTTCAGCGACATCTGCACGCACCGACACTGCAACCTCGCCAACGGCGGCGAGATCGACGGCACCACGATCGAGTGCGAGTGTCACGGGAGCCAGTACGACATGAAGACGGGGGAGGTCGTCAACCCGCCCGCCACCGAGGCGCTCGAGACGTACGAGGTTCGCGAGGTCGACGGGATCATCCAGGTCGGTGCCTGAGGAGGGCGACGCCCCTCGCTCGATCGTCATCGTCGGCGCGAGCCTGGCCGGCGGCACCGCCGCGGGAGTGCTGCGTGATCAGGGCTACGAGGGCCGCCTCAGCCTGATCGGCGCGGAGGAGGAGCCTCCCTACGAACGTCCTCCGCTCTCCAAGGAGCTCCTGCGGGGAGAGCTCGGCTTCGAGGACGCCCTGGTGCGACCCGCCTCCTGGTACGAGGAGCACGACGTCGACGCCCGCTTCGGCACGATGGCGGTGCAGATCGACGTCCGCGGGCGCGAGGTGGTGCTCGCCGGCGGCGAGCGGCTCGCGTTCGATCGACTGCTGGTGAGCACCGGGAGCCGCAACCGGCGGCTGGAAGTGCCGGGCGCCGGTCTGCCGGGCGTGTTCGACCTCCGCTACCACCGGGACGCCGTGCGGATCCGCGACACCGCCACGCAGGGCGCGCGGGTCGTGTGCATCGGCATGGGATTCATCGGCGCGGAGGTGGCGGCCTCCCTCCGAACGATCGGCTGCGACGTCACGGTCATCGAGATCTTCGAGACCACCCTGTACCGGATCCTCGGGCCCGAGATCGGTCGCGTGCTCGAGGGGATTCATCGCGATCAGGGGGTGACGATGCACTTCAGCGACTCGGTCGAACGGTTCGAGGGCGACGGCCGGCTCGAGCGCGTCGTCACCGAGAGCGGCAAGGAGATCGACGCCGACGTCGCGGTGATCGGTGTCGGCACCGAGCCGGCCGTGGAGATCATGGCCGGGACCGGCCTGGACCAGGGCGGGGGGATCCCGGTCGGCCCGGACCTCCAGACGACCGTGCCGGGCGTCTTCGCTGCCGGCGATGTCGCCCTGCACGACCATCCCGTGTTCGGACCGATCCGGGTCGAGCATTACGACAACGCCGTGAAGATGGGGGAGCACGCCGCGCACGCGATGCTGGGCTCCTCTGAGGTCTTCGACGACCCGCACTGGTTCTGGTCCGACCAGTACGACTCCAAGATCGAGATGGCCGGCTACGCGCCGACGTGGGACCGGATGGTGGTCCGGGGATCGCTCGAGGAGCGCTCCTTCTGCGCGTTCTTGTTGGATAGTGGAGGGGTGGTTCGATCGACGGTGTCCCTCGACTGGAAGCGCGACGTCCGGCGTTCGTTCGCACTGATCAAGGCGCAGTTCGCCCCGGATCCGGCGTTGCTCACCGATCCCGATGTGGACCTGCGGAAGCTCGTCGAGGAAGAGGAGGAGTAGGTGTTCGGCTCGCCCGTCGTCACGCATCCCGTCTGCGACCTCGATCTGCACCAGCGCATCCGGGATGCGAGGCGAGATGCCGTCGCCCGGTCGGTCAGAGGGAAGGGACGGCATCGCCGGCCGTTCAGCCGGGGTCGGCTGATCGATGTGGATGGCGAGGTCTTCCGCCCCGCCGGCGAGGACGTCGAACACTCCTTTCGGTTCTAGGCCGTTTCTCGGCCGGCTTCGAGGTCGGTTCTGGCCGGATCGCTTCGATCAATCCACCGTGAGGTGGGACACCATCTCTTGTGGCGTCCCTTCCCCTTCGACGAGGCCGTCGCGGAAGAGCACCACACGGTTCGCATAGCGAAGCGCCTCGGGGTTGTGCGTCGCCGCGAGCACCGCGCCGCCGCGCTGGATCACGTCCCAGAGCGCCTCGAGGATCACGTCGGCGTTCTCGGTATCGACCTCGGCGATCGGCTCGTCCGCCATCACGATCTCCGGCTCCGGGATCAGCGCACGTGCCACGGCCACACGCTGCTGCTGCCCGGCCGACAGCTCGAACGTCCGGTTGTGCATGCGTGTCTCCAGGCCGAGCCGACGCAGCCAGCCCTCGGCTCGCTCTCGAGCTTCGGTGAGATCCACTCCGATCACGCGGAGCGGCAGCTCGACGTTCTCGACGGCCGAAAGTGCGGGCAGCAGTCCGAAGCTCTGGAAGACGACGCCGATCCCCTGTTGGCGGAGGACGCGTCGCTCGTCTGTCGAGAGCGAACCCATCGGCCGACCCTTCCATCGAACCTCGCCCTCATCGGGGGGATCCAGTCCGGCCAGCACGCCGAGGAACGTGGTCTTGCCCGATCCGCTCGGCCCCATCAACGCCACGAAGTCCCTCGACCGCACCGTGACCGATGCGCCCCGAACCGCCACGACTCCCTGCGCGCCGGGGTAGCGGCGGACGATGTCGGTTCCTTCGACGAGGACGTCGGGCTCAGGCATGGCCGGTCTCGCTCCGTCGCCGCAGGCGCACCTCGTCCGGGGTGACCTCGGCCTCGAGTTCGACGCCGCCCAGCGAGGCCACCGCTTCGTCCGGGAGGCGGACCCGGCCATCGTCGGAGATGGCGTCGACCGGCACGCCCTCGTGCAGCACGCGACCGTCGCGCACGCGGATCCGGCGGTCCGCGCGCCGGGCTGCCACGAGGTCGTGCGTGACCATGATGATGGTGACGTGGAACTCGCGATTGACCGCACGGAACGCGTCCAGCACGCGACCGGCGGACTCGGAGTCCAGCTCGGCGGTCGGCTCGTCGGCGAGAAGGATGGAGGGGGTGTTGGACAGCGCCGCGGCGATCGCGACGCGCTGCTGCTCGCCGCCGGAGAGCATGCCGGGTTTGTGCTTCGCACGATCGTCGAGGCCGACGAGCTCGAGCAGACCGTCGACGTCGTGCTTCTTGGCCACCTGGGTCCGACGGACCGTCGCCGGGAGACGGATGTTGTCGCGGACCGAGAGGTAGGGGACCAGGTTGCGCGCCGTCCCTTGCCAGACGAAGCCGACCCGCTCGGCTCGGTACTCCGTGAGGGCCTGATCCTCGAGCAGCCCCAGGTCGCGTCCCTCCACCTCCACGACACCCGCCGAGGCACGGTCGAGCCCGCCCACCAGGTTCAGGATCGTCGACTTGCCGGCACCGCTCGGACCCACGACCGCGAGGAACTCCGCGGGCATGACGTCGAGGTCGACGCCGGCGAGCGCCACCACGCCGACGTCGCTCACCCGGTACACCTTGTACGTGTGGCGGAGGCGCACGAGCGCATCGGATCCCTCCGGCCGGAAGCGGTCGGCGCTGACGACGTTCTCGGTCACTCGGCCTCCCCTCGGAGCACGCCGGTGACGGAAGCGCGCAGGAGCGAGCGCGCGGACAGCGAGAGTGCGAGCGCGGTCGCGGCCACGATGGCCGCGAGCGCGACGCCGAGCGATACCCAGTCCATCAGGAACACCGGAGGCGGATACGCGACCGAGAGGCTCGGCCCGACGTACGGCATCATCAGGCGCAGCAGGAGGTAGCCGAGGCCGAGACCGGCCACGACCGCGAAGCCGAGGAGCAGCACCTGCTCGAGGGCGAGCGTCCGGACGATCTGTCCGGACGCGGCGCCCATCGCCCTGAGGGCCGCGAACTCGTAGTCGCGGCGGCGCTGTGCGAAGTACAGCGCCGCCGCGACCCCCACGACCACGAGGGCCGCGCCGCCGGCCGCCGCGACGAAGTTCATCCCGAGGGCGAGGCTCTGGGGGAGCTGCGCGAGGAACCCCTCGATGGGTGCCGTCCGAGCCACGTCCCCGGGGAAGAAGCCCATCTGACGGAGCGCCGGCACCGGGCTCTGCTCGCCCTCGGCCCAGACCTCGTTCAGGACCAGCCCCGGCTCGGGCACCGCCGCCGCGCGCTCGAGGAGAGCGGCCCCGGACGTGATGATGAACGGCTGATTGGGAAGCATCGACGGGAACTGGATCGCGCCCGCGACCGGATCGAGCTCGATCTCCTGCCCGCCGAGGGTCGCCGGGAAGACGGGTCCACCGGAGGAAGAGATGCCGGGTGACACGAGGACGGGCAAGGGGTCGGAGGGCGGCACGATCCCGCCGATCACGTCGGAGGCTCCAGAGTCCATCTCGAACCGGATGCCGGAACCCGCGGGCTCGACGGAGCCGGCGCTCCCGCGCCACGTGAGCGGCTCCCATCCACTCAACGAAAGCGGCCCGGCGTCGGCGGCGACCGACGGGAACTCGAAGGTCGCCTCGTCCGGGGCATCCAGCGAGGTCCGGTGGATCGTGATCGACAGCAACCGGACCGCGCCCTCGATCGGCACCTCGTAGGAGGCGAGTCCCGGCTCGATCGGCTGAGGTGCGGCGCTGTGCACGACCCCGGCCTCGTCCACGGCCGTCGCGGTGATCTCCAGGTCACGCACCCGCCGACTCGAATCCATCTCGAACGTCAGCAGCGACGACTCGGCCGGCAGCTCCATGCCGAAGGCAGGCGCGTGCAGGAGACGCAGGATCTCGGGCAACGGCGTCTCGGAGAAGTCCTCGCGCCACCACCCGGCCGTCTCGTACGTGGCGGGGTCGATCCCGAGCGTGACCGGTGGGAGCTGGAACGATCCGCTCTCGAGTCTCGGCTCGGTGCGGACCACCGGTGTCGTCAGCGCGGGCATCTCGCGGGTGACCGCCAGGACGTCGGTGGGCGGAGTGACGTTCACGCGCCAGTCGGCGCCGACCTGCGCGTGCGCCGCGTCCTCGTGATTGCGCAGCACGATCGCTCGGTACGACGTCGACACCACGAGGAGACCCATCGAGAGCAGCAGGAGCAGGGCGGCGGCGAATCCGGTCCCCGGCGAACGTCCGACCCGTCTCCCCGCGAGGTACCTCGACAGCCGTCTCGATCGGCCGATCCGGGAGTCGAGCGCTCGGAACACTAGGAGCAGGAGCCTGAGCGCGAGGAACGACCCGCCGAACAGCAGGAGGGTGGGAGCGACGAGGATCAGCGGGTCGATCTCGCCGGATCCGGCCTCGGGTCGCGTCCCGGTCCGCAGCTGGAGGAACGCGAACAGGCCGAGCGGAAGGACGAAGAGCTCCACCGGCACGCGCGCGAGCAGCGGACGGTCCTCCCGGGACGCCGCCCTCCGTTCTTCGAGCACCGTTCGAGACACGTACGGGACGGAGAGCGCCAGGAGGATCACGCCTCCGACGGCGGCGGCCACGAGACCGAGCAGCTGGCCCGTGCTGTTCAGGCGGATCGGGAATACCACCCCGGGGAGATCGGGTCCGTTCGCGGTGCTCGCGAGAGCCGCGAGACCCATGCCGAGGAGCAACCCGAGCGGATACGCGACGATCGCGGCGAACCCGGCCTGGATCGCCTGCGCCGCGAGGAGCACACCCCGGCGGAACCCTCGGCTGTGCAGCACCGCGAGCTCGAACGCCTGCCTTGTGAGTGCGAGCGAACCGACGCCGGCGAGCACGGCCAGCGTGACGGCGCCGATCTGGAAGACCACGAGGAGGATCGGCACGGCGAGGTCGGCGATGCGCTGGCGGACGATGTCGAGGAGCGTGCCCAGTCCCGAGATCAGGTCGACCGTGCTCAGCCCCGGCTCCGTCTGCAGGCTCGTGAAGATCTGCTCCAGCTGGTCCGGAACGCCCGAGGCCTGCTCGAACGGCACGCCCGTGAGCGCGAGGTAGGCGTCCCACGCGTACTGGGTCGTGAGCTCCAGGTCCCGCGTGACGCGGACCAGCGTGTCCAGCCCAACGATCGCGGGCTGGGGCTGCGTCGAGTCCGGATCCGGGAACGGATTCTGCGAGCCGAACCAGAAGGGGTCGTCTCGCTCGGCCGTGAGGTAGGTGCCGGTGACGACGAGCGCCAGCCGCTTCCCGGAGGGACCGATGACGTCCAGACGGTCGCCAGGGCGCACACGCAGGAGCCGAGCCATCGCGGCGTGGAGGACGATCCCGTCCTCGCCGGGGGGGTCGCCCTTGATCTCGAGGTGCTCCTCGATGGTCTCGCGCGCGAGGATGGGCACGGACGGCCCGGCAGGCGTTCCGAGGCGTACCGTTCCCAACCCCTGGCGGACCACCCGATCCAGTGGAAGCGACTCGGTGCGCGCGGTGATGACCTCGTCCGCGGCGTTCCAGTCGAAGCTCTGGTCGCCGAACACCTGCAGGCGTGCGTTCCGCACGGTGGGGGGAGCGCCGGCGAGCTCCGAGGACAGGATCGCTTCACGTGCGGCGTCCGCGTAGATCGGACCGGCCACGAGGACTCCCACCGAGAAGGCCAGCGTGACCACGACGGCCAGGCCCAGCAGCCGCTGAGCGACGAAGCGCTTCAACAGGAATCGAAGGGTCGCCATACGCACCTCGGGGCCCGGCGAGGGCCCCGTCGACCGATGATACGGACCTGCGCTTCCTTGCCGATGGCCGGGGATGTCGGAACCTTGCCCTCGGGTAGGTGGTTGCTAGGCTGCGAGTGACCGCCGGACCCGTCGAGCAACCCCACAGAACCTTCAGGAGACGCAGCCAGGAGAAGCAGCCAGGAGAAGCAGATGGATAGGCCCGAGATCATCCTTGCGCCCGGTCCCACCCCCATCCCGCCCGAGGTACTCCTCGCGCAAGGCAGCCCGCTCGTCTACCACCGAGGGCCCGGCTTCGGACGGCTGATGCGCGACGTGACGGGGCGACTGAAGGAGCTGTACCGGACGGAGGGAGCCGACGTCTTGCTGATGACGTCCTCCGGCACGGGCGGGCTCGAGTCCGCCGTCCAGAACGTCTTCTCTCCCGGCGACGAGGTTCTCATCCCGCTCGCAGGGTTCTTCTCCGAGCGGTGGCGCTCCCTCGCGACCGCGATGGGTCTCGTGGTTCGCACGGTGGACCACGAGTGGGGAGAGAAGGTCGACACGTCGCGGGTCGCGGACGCGCTCGCGGAGCATCCCGTGAAGGCCGTGCTGCTCACCCACTCGGAGACCTCGACCGGCGTCATCCAGCCGGTCGAGGAGCTCGCTCGCGTCGCCAACGACGCCGGCGTGATGGTGGTCGCGGACGTCGTGAGCAGCCTCGGTGCCGTCCCGTTCGAGTTCGATGCCTGGGGCATCGACGTCGCCGTCGGCGGCTCGCAGAAGGCGCTCTCGGCGAGCCCCGGCATCGCGTTCGTCGCGATCAGCCAACGGGCGTGGGACGCCCACGCCGCCGCGACGATGCCACGGTTCTACTTCGACTGGTCGATCTACCGCCGATTCGCCGAGTTGCCCGATCCGGAGAACCCGTGGACGCCCGCGATCAGCGTCATGCAGGGACTCCAGGCGGCGCTCGAGCTGTACTTCCAGGACGGGGTCGACGCGGCGCATCGCCGCCACGAGCTCTTGTCGCGCGCGGTCAAGGAGGGCGTGAAGGCGCTCGGCCTCGACCTGTTCGGCGAAGGCCTCGAGCACAACTGGACCGTCACCGCGATCCGCGCTCCGGAGGGGATCGACGCCGACACGATCAGCGACCGCATCCGGTCGGACTTCGGCTGCGTGCTCGCCCCCGGCCAGGGACCGTTGAAGGGGAAGGTCTTCCGGATCGGGCACTTCGGGTACTTCAGCGAGCTCGACATCATCCGCGGCCTCGCCGCCCTGGAGATGACCCTCGAACGGCTCGGCCATCCCGTGAAGCGGGGAGCGGCCGTGGCGTCGGCCGAGGGCGTCTTCCAGGACGCGGCCACGTAGGTGCGAGTCCTCGTCACCGAGAAGCTCTCGGAGGCCGGTCTCGAACTCTTGCGCGAACGGTTCCAGGTCGACGTGCGCGAGGATCTCGCGCACGGCGACCTCGCCGCGGAGATCGCCCCGTACGACGCGCTCGTGATCAGGAGCGCGACGCGGGTCTCGGGCGAGGTTCTCGAGGCGGCGCCGCGTCTCAAAGTGATCGCCCGCGCCGGCATCGGCGTCGACAACGTCGACGTCGAGGCCGCAACCCGCCGGGGGGTCATGGTCGTGAACGCGCCGCAGTCCAACACGATCAGCGCGGCGGAGCACACGATGGCTCTCCTGCTCGCGCAGGCGCGCAACATCCCGCAGGCGAACAGCGAGCTGCACGCCGGACGGTGGGACCGGGAGCGATGGGAGGGTGTCGAGCTCTCGGGCAAGACCATCGGGCTGGTCGGGCTCGGCCGTGTCGGCACACTCGTCGCGTCGCGCGCGCAGGGCTTCGGGATGCGGGTGATCGCGTTCGACCCGTACGTGTCCTCGGAGCGAGCGAAGGAGCTGGGCGTGGACGTGATGCCCACCCTCGAGTCGCTCCTCGTGCAGTCCGACTTCGTGTCGATCCACCTGCCGGGCTCCCCGGACACACAGGGACTGATCGGAGCGCACCAGCTCGCGATGGTGAAGCATGGCGCGCGCCTCGTGAACACCTCGCGCGGGGGGATCGTGGACGAGGACGCTCTGGCGAAGGCGCTCGAGGACGGACGCCTCGCCGGCGCGGCCCTCGACGTCTTCGCCGTGGAGCCCTCCACCGACTCCCCGTTGTTCGGGTTGGACCAGGTGGTGGTCACGCCGCATCTCGGCGCATCCACGGTCGAGGCGCAGGACAAGGCGGGGACGACCGTCGCGGAGATGGTGCGGCTCGCCTTGGAAGGACAGTTCGTCCCCTACGCCGTGAACGTGTCCGCGGGCGCCGAGGTGAGCGAGGCGGTTCGCCCGTTCGTCGGCCTTGCCGAACGGCTCGGCGCGCTCGTGGCGGGCCTGGCGGACGGCGGTGTCCGCTCGATCGTCGCGTCCTACCTGGGGAGGATCGCGGAGCACGACACGCGGGTGCTCACGCTCGCGATCTTGAAGGGCATCCTCGGCCGGTCCGTGCACGAGCCGGTCTCGTTCGTGAACGCGCCGATGCTCGCCCGCGAACGAGGCCTCACGGTGAGCGAGATGCGCTCGACCGGCTCCCAGGACTACGTGAGCCAGGTGTCCATCCGCGCGGAGACAGAGTCGGAGTCCGACGTCGAGGTCGCGGGGACGTTGCTCGGCAAGAAGAACGCGGAGCGAGTGATCCAGGTGTGGGACTTCGAGGTGGAGATCGAGCCCGCGCCGCACATGCTCTTCTTCGTCTACGTCGATCGTCCGGGGATCATCGGGAAGGTCGGCACGATCCTCGGCGAGCACGACATCAACATCGCCACGATGGAGGTGGGCAGGAAGGGCGCGGGCGGTGACGCCCTGATGGGTCTCACGATCGACTCGCCCGTGCCGCCCGACGTCTTGGGCACGGTCGCGGACGCGATCGATGCCCACACGATCCGCGCCGTCACGCTCGGCGCCTGACCCGAAGTCCTCCCGTCTGCTGGCCGGCGCCATGGTTCGCCGTGCTACCCTGGCTGGACCATGAAGCGGTACACGACGAAACGACCAGTGCACGGGGCTCTCTGACGCGTCCCACGCGTCGCGCCCCGTAGTTCCTTCGTCGATCCTCCGCACCGAACAAGGGAGACCGCTCCATGACTCGCTCACCGAAGTCCAACGTCCGTCGTGTGGCGCTCGGCCGGCTCATCTCCATGACCGGGAGTGCGGCGGCGTATGTGGCCCTCAACTACACGGTCTGGGAGCGCACGCACTCGTCGTACATGGCGGCGCTCTCGCTCCTGCTCACGTTCGGTGTCGCCGGCATCGTCGGTCCCTTCACGGGAGCGCTCGGAGACCGGTTCAACCGCAAGGCCGTGATGATCTGGTCGGAGGCGATCGCGGCCGGTTTCTTCGCCGCGATGGTCTTCGCGAAAGACCCCGGCGTCCTGATCGCCCTCGCGTTCGGATCTGCGATCGCGGAGCTTCCATTCTTCTCGGCGTCGCGTGCGGCGATCCCGAACCTCGTGGAGTCGGAGAAGGACCTGTCGTGGGCGAACAGCCTGATCACGATGGGAGGGCACGCGGGCATCGCCCTCGGGCCGGTCCTCGGAGGCGCTGCCGTGTTGCTGCTCGCCCCCGGCGATTCGCCGTCGCCCGATCAGCTGCACCTGGCCGCGGCCGTGGTTTTCGGGCTGAACGCGATCACCTTCCTGATCTCCCTCGGCGTCACACTGACGGTCGGAGGTCGTTTCGAGGAGGACCGGTCCCCGGACGCCGAGCCCGAGTACGAGGGACTCTTCGCGGGCGCGGCCTATCTGTGGCGTGAGTCGGTCCTTCGCCGGATGGCGTTCGCCTGGCTGGTGTTCGTCCTCGGGATGGGCATGGGGATGGTGGCCGACGCTCCTCTCGCCGAATCGTTCGGGACCGGCGGCTGGGGCTACGGTCTGCTGATCGCCTGCTGGGGGACCGGCTCCGTACTCGGCACGCTGTTCGGACGCTGGATGGATGCCCGCACGGAGCCGCTCTGGATGGTGTTCGGGGCGGCCGGGGTGGCCATCTCCGCCTTCGGCGTCGGTCTCTTCGGCCTGTTCCCCCTCGTCCTGGTGTCGCTCTTCGTGATGGGGACCTCGGACGGGATCTCGATCGTCGCGGAGAACGGCATCATGCAGCGCCGGACGCCGGACGCTGTTCGGAGCCGGACGATGGCCGCGCTTGAGGCCGTCCTGTCCCTGGGTCTGGCCGCCGCCTACCTTGCCGCGGGACCGGTGCTCCGCGTGGTGGAACCGCAGACGGTCTACGTGATCGCCGGCGTCTTCGCCCTGGGGGCGACCATCGTCCTCATCCCGCTGGTCCGCCTCAGGGCCGACCACGGTAGGGCGAGTGG
This sequence comes from uncultured Actinomycetota bacterium, assembly GCA_963750945.1. GTDB lineage: Bacteria > Actinomycetota > UBA4738 > UBA4738 > HRBIN12 > JAJNBA01. The sequence continues at coordinate 682,723 of CAVVSH010000015.1, forward strand.
CCCAGAAGGAGTACTTCCAGAACCGACTACCGAGGACCACGCGACTGTGTGATTCTTGCTCTCGATGGCGGAGGGCAGCGGGCGCTCAGCGGTACGACGGGTGGCGGTGGCGCGAGGCATCTCCCTCACCGGGAGCGGAGCCGCGTTCACGGTGCTCGCGTACATCGTCTACCGGCTGACGGACGAGTCCGCGATCTGGCTCTCGGTGACCCTGCTCCTCACGATGGGCATGCAGGGCCTCGTGCAGCCGATCGCGAGCTGGCTCGGGGATCGGTTCGATCGGCGGCGCGTGCTCGTGATCTCGGACCTGGCGGCCGCGGCTGGGTTCGTCGGCTTGGCGTTCGCCCGGACGCCGGGCCAGCTCGTGATCGTCGCGTCGATCACCGCGATCCTCGAGTCGCCGGTCTGGGCGGTGGCGGGCGCCTCGATCCCGAACCTCATCGAGGAGGAAGACCTCCCGTGGGCGAACGGACAGGTGGCGATCGGGCGACACCTCGGCAGCTTCATCGGGCCGTTGCTGGGGACGCAGCTGGTTGTGTTGCTCGCCGGCGACGGAGCTTCGCCCGACCGCTTGCTCGCTGCCGGCGCATTCGTGTTCGGTCTCAACACCGCATCGTTCCTGTTCTCGGCGTGGCTCATCGGGTCGACGCCGGGCCGGTTCAACGACGAACGCTCGGAGAAGCAGGAGCATCCCGGGATCCGGGCCGGCTTCCGCTACGCGATGAGCGATCCGGTGCTGCGGGCGATCCTCCTCGGCTGGTCGGTCCTGCTCCTCGGCGTCGGCCTGATCCTCGTGGCGGAGCTGCCCTACGCGGACGAGTTCGGCAAGGGGGCGTTCGGATACGGATTGATCTCCGCGCTCTGGGGAGGAGGCGCCGCGCTCGGCGCGGTGTTCGCGGCACGCTGGCTCACGGCGGAGCGAGAACCCCGGACCCTCCTCGTCTCCGTGCTCCTCGGCGGGGTGATCATGTTCGCGATCGGGTGGTCGCCCGTGTGGATCGCCGCGCTCGCCCTCATGGTGGCGGAGGGGATCTGTGAAGGCTTCGCCAGCGTGGCGGAGCAGGGGCTGCTCCAGCGGCGAACCCCCGACGACGTCCGCAGCCGTGTGGCGGGGGCTGTCGAGGCCGCGACACTCATCGCCCTCGCGGTCTCGCTGACCGTCGGGGGTCCGATCGTCGAGGCGCTCGGACCCCGTACCGCCTACTACATCGGCGGCGCCATGACCGTCGCCGCCGCACTCATCATGGCCGGTGCGCTGCGACACCCAGGACCTCCACCGCATCAGGCGGACCAGGCCTTCGGATTCGTGCCGGTGGAACGCGTGGTCGCCGACCGGACCGCGAACCCCTAGGAAGCGGGCAGCCGGCTCGTCGGATCGGGGAACAACACCCGGAACGAGGCCCCGCCGCCTTCACGATCCTCGACCCAGGCGCGGCCTCCGTGCGCGTCCGCGAATCGAGCCACCAGCGACAGGCCGACGCCGAGCCCCGGGGAGGGTGCCGAGCGCTCACCTCGCTCGAACGGCTCGAAGAGCCGATCTCGTTCGTCCGCAGCGACCCCCGGCCCGTCGTCCTCGACCCAGAGGACCACGCCGTTGACCACCCGGCGCGCCCCGACCCAGATCGTCGCCGTCGGCGGCGTGTGCTTCACTGCGTTCACGAGCAGGTTCTCCACGATCCTGACGACCATCGACTCGTCGATCCAAGCATCGATCGGCTCCGCATGCACGTGGACCGTTCGTTCGTCGAGGACGTCCGACTCGGCCGCCGTGCGACCGAGCAGGGCGCCCAGATCAATCAGCTCTCGCCGTGGCTGCACGAGGCCCCGCGTCAAACGGTCCATGTCGAGGAGGTCGTTGACCATCGCGGTGAGGCGCTTGGCTTTCTTCGCGAGACTCCGGATCAGCTGCTGGCGATCCTCCTCGGAGATCCCGAGCTCATCGGCGCTCTCCAGCGTGATCGCGCTCCCGAGGATCGCCGACAGCGGCGTCCGCAGGTCGTGGGACACGGCGGTCAGGAACGTGTTCTTCATGTCGTCCGCCTCGCGGAGCCGGTCGACGGCACGGCGCTCCATCTCGAGCGCCTGCGCAAGCTCCTGTTCCGCTCGTTTCTGCTCGCTGATGTCGTAGAGCACGCCCTGCCAGAAGAGGGGGTTCCCCTCGTCGTCGCGGATCAGCACGGTCTCGTCGTGGACCCAGACGATCCGCCCATCCCGAGCCACCATCCTGTAGTCCTCGCTGAAGCCACCCTCCTCGTACGAGCGCTCCGCCGCCTCGATCGCTCGCTCGCGATCCTGCGGGTGCAGGAGCTCCCGCCACAGCGTCGGGTTCGCCTGGCGTTCGCCCGGTGTGTAGCCGAACAGCTCCTCGTACTGGGGACTGATGTAGAACGGTGCGTCGTCCGACCCGCCCTCGCCCTCGATGTAGACGACGGCGGGGATCCGCTCGGCGAGCGACTTGAACTTCACGGCCTCCGACCGGAGCTCCGACTCGAGCCGCTTCTGCTCCGAGATGTCTTCGTACAGGCCTTGCACGTACGCGGGGTCACCCGCCTCGTTCAGGACCACCGAACCGCGGTCCCGGATCCACACGATGCTGCCATCCGGGCGGATCATCCGGTATTCGAGGGCGAACGGATCCCCGGCGCGGATCGTGTCGCGGAGCGCCTGCACCGCCTGCTCGCGATCCTCGGGATGGAGGTGCGCGGACCACGCGCCGTCGGTGACGAACGCGTCGGCCGACAGACCGAGGATCGTCTCGACCTGCGGGCTCACGTAGATCGAGGTCATCTCTTCGTCGGCCGTGTCCATGTACGTGACGGCCGGCAGCTGTTCCACGAGGCTGCGGTAGCGGCGCTCGAGCTCCTGGAGCCGGAGCTCCGCTTCCTTCCGTTGCGTGATGTCGTAGAAGGACCCGAGGACGTATTCCGGCTCACCCCGATCGTTCCGGACGGTGGTCGCGGAATCGCTCACCCAGATCACGCGGCCGTCGTCCCGGACCATCCGATACTCGAGGGTGAACGCTTTCTCCGAGCGCACGCCGTCCACCGTCTCCTGTCGTGCTCGGTCGCGATCCTCCGGATGCACCCGCTCCGCCCACTCGTCGCCCGTCGTTCCGGAGGGACGCCCGAGCAGGTCGTTGATCTGCGGGCTGACGAAGAGGTTGGTCAGGCTCTCGTCCGGGACGTCGATGTAGGTCACGATCGGCAGCCGTTCGATCAGCGTCCGGTAGCGCTGCTCCGCCTCGGCCGCCTGTGACTCCGCTTCCTTCTCGCGGGTGATGTCCACGATGAGCCCGATCCAGTGCGCCGGGCGTCCCTCCGCCGCCGGGACGTGCACCGATTCGTCTCGGATCCACACGGTGCGACCGTCGGCGGTGACCATGCGGTACTCCTCCATGTACGGCGACGCTGCGGCATCCGCGGCCCCGTCGGCAGCCTTCACTCGCGCAAGGTCGTCCGGATGCACGAGGGTGAACCAGAAGTCCCTGGATCTGGCGAACCGCTCCGGCGGATAACCGGTCAGCTCCTCGATCCGGGGGCTCATGTACGCGATCTCCCCGGCCGGGCCCTCGGCCTCGACATAGGCCACGCCCGGCATCGAGCTCAACACATGGTGGACCCCCGCGTCGAAGACGGGGAGATCGCGCTCGTCGAGCGGTGTCGACCTGCTCATGGGGTGCTCAGATCCTCCGAGAGGGGGTTCGGTGGAAGCATCGGCCCGTTCGAGCCTCGACGTGAATGTTCTCACCAACCCGGCGAGGACCCCGCCGCAAGGTGTCTCGCGGCCTCGCTGGCGTCATCGGCCGGCGGCGCGCTGGGGCACGACCTCGGGGTCTCCTCTCGGGATGCGCACCTTGAACGAGGCGCCACCACCCTCCCGTTGCTCGATCCAGACGCGCCCATGGTGGAGCTCGGTGAACTTCGCCACGAGCGAGAGCCCGACGCCGACGCCAGGGTTGTGCACCGAGGTCATGGGACCGTGCTCGAACGGTTGGAAGACCGACTCGCGGTGCTCCTCCGGGATGCCCGGTCCATCATCCTCGACCGCGATCAACACGTCCTCGTCCTCGGGCAGGACCTTCACCCACACCTGACATCCGGGAGGCGTGTGCCGGGCGGCGTTCATCAGCAGGTTCTCGACGATCCGAGAGATCATCTGCGGGTCGATCCACGCCGTCACGGATCCGGCGTCGACGTGCACCTGGCGGCCGGCCATCGCCTCCGAATCCCAGACCAGGAGTGAGATGAGGCGTCCGACGGCGATCTCCTGGAGCTTGGGCTCCACGACGCCACGCGCGAGGCGCTCGGTGTCGAGAAGGTCCGTGACGATCGCGTTCAGGCGACGGGCCTTCGCCGCCAGGCTGTGGATCAGCTGCTTCCGTTCCTCCTCGGTGATGCCGAGCCGGTCGCCCTCCTCGAGGGTGAGCGCGTTCCCGAGGATGGCGGACAGGGGCGTCCTGATGTCGTGGGATACCGCGGTGAGGAACGTCGTCTTGATCTCGTCGGCCCGACGCATGTCTTCGGTCGCCTGTCGCTCCAGGTCGAGCGCGCGGGTGAGGTCGTCGTTCGCCTGCTTGGCAACGGTGATGTCGAGCATCACTCCCTGCCAGTACGTCGGGTTGCCCTCGTGGTCTCGGAGGAGGACCGCCTCGTCGCGGATCCATACGGTTCGCCCGTCGGCCGCCATCAAGCGATACTCCCCGGCGTAGGGCTCGCCCGTGTCATCGCTTCTCCGCCATTCCGCCTGCACGCGTTCGCGGTCATCGGGATGGAGCGCCTGCGCCCACCACTCCGAATCGCCCGTCGCGATCTCAGCCGGGTAGCCGAGCAACTGTTCGATGAACGGACTCACGTAGGTCGGTGAGGTGGCGTCGGGGCCGACCGGATCGATATAGACGATCGCAGGGACGGCCTCGACCAGCGACCGATACGGGGGCTCGGCTTCGCGGTCGGTCGCCACCTCGTGGTCCTTCGATCGTTTGGCGCTCGTCGGTGACATGGGCACAGACCTCCGGTCCCCCATCGGACGGGGCGCCGCGGTTCTTGACGTCCCCTGCATCGTAGGCTCCCGCGGTCCCTTCACCGAGGAGCTTCGATGTCAGAGACGTTCACGTTCTACATCCAGCCCTGGTACCGGAAGTCCCCGTTCTTCGAGGCGACGAAACGTGCCGGATGCCGGAGCTGGGGTCTGTACAACCACATGCTTCTGCCCACGCTGTACGACGACCCGGTCGCCGAGTACTGGGCGCTCTTGGAGCACGTCACGATGTGGGACGTCGCGGTCGAGCGCTGCGTCGAGATCTCCGGACCGGACGCGCTCGCCTTCACGAACCTGCTCACGTGCCGCGACCTCACGACCTGCGCGGTGGGTCAGTGCAAGTACGTGCTGCTCACGGAGGGTCGAGGCGGCATCGTCAACGACCCGGTGCTGCTGCGGCTGGAAGAGGATCGGTTCTGGCTGGCGCTCGCGGATTCGGACGCGCTTCTGTTCGCCAAAGGCGTGGCGGCCCTCGCCAAGATGGACGTCGACGTCGTCGAGGCGGATGTGTCGCCGATGCAGATCCAGGGCCCTCGCTCGAAGGACGTGGTCCGCGACCTGTTCGGCGACGAGATCGCCAACCTCCGCTATTACTGGTGCGCCGAGACCGAGCTGCACGGCATCCCGCTCGTCGTCTCGCGCACGGGCTGGACGGGGGAAGTGGGCTACGAGATCTACCTGCGTGACTCCTCCCGTGGCGACGAGCTGTGGCGGCTCGTCGAGGAGGCCGGCGCGCCGTTCGACATCCGGGCGATCGCGCCGTCGGAGGCGCGCCGGATCGAAGCCGGCATCTTCAACTACGGCTCGGACATGCGAACGGAGGACACGCCGTTCCACATCACCGGGCTGGAGCGGCTCGTCGAGCTCGAGCAGGACGGCGACTTCATCGGCAAGGACGCGCTCCGGCGGATCGCCGAGGAGGGCGTCGATCGCAAGCTGGTCGGCATCGACATCGCCGGCGACCCGATGACGGAGGAGGGCGCGCTCAACGATCTCTGGCCGGTTCATGATGCAACCGACCCCAACGGCGACGCGGGAGACGGCATCGGTCGCGTGACGGCGGGGGCGTGGTCGCCGCGACTCGAGCGGAACATCGGCTACGCGTGGGTGCCGGCTTCTTACCAGGATGTGGGAACGCCGCTGGCGCTCCACGCGAACGGCGGGGTCCGTGCGGCGACGGTGGCGGCACTGCCGTTCGTGGATCCGAACAAGGAGATCCCCAAGACGTGAGCGGCTCCGTTCCCTTCGATCGGGCGGTCGAGTACTACGACCAGACGCGTGGCCTGTCCGAGGAGGCCTCGCGGGAGATGACCGCGTTGCTCAGCGCCGAACTGGGGGGCAGAGGCCGCTGCTTGGAGATCGGCGTCGGGACCGGCCTCGTCGCGCTTCCCCTCGCGGAAGCGGGCGTGTCGATGGTGGGGGTCGACATCGCCGCGCTGATGCTCGCGAAGCTCGTCGAGAAGGCCGGCGGCAGCGTGCCGTTCCCGCTCGTGCGCGGTGACGCGACGGCGCTCCCGTTCCGTGAGGACAGCTTCGGCGCGGCGGTGGTTCGACACGTCTTCCACCTCGTTGCGGAGTGGCGGACGGTGATCTCGGAGCTCCATCGCGTGACGTCCTCCGGCGGCGTCGTCATGGTTGCTCGAGGAGACGTTCCGGCCGCGTGGCGTGAAGCGGTCGAGCGGTTCCGAGCCCTCGTCGGTAGGCCGGCGTTCGTTCCGGGTCCCGAGGCATGGGATCCCGTGACGGTCGACCTGGCGTTCGAGGAGCACGGGGCTCGAGCGCGGTCACTTCCGACGATCGCGGAACGGGTCCCGCAGACCCTCGGTTCGTTCCTCGAACAGATGGCGGACGGGCTGCACTCCTGGACCTGGGAGATCGACGAGCCGACGCGCCGGGCGGCAGCCAACGAGCTGCGCGCATGGGCGCTCGAGCGCTTCGGGACGCTGGACCCGCCGGAGGCGCGGGACGTCGCGATCGAGTGGCGCGCGTACGACCTCTCGTGACGGTGCTCTTCCCGACCCGCCTTCGGCGCCGGTATCCTGTGGATTCGTCGAAGGAGGGCCTGTGCCGATCACAGAGGTCGAGAAGATCTGGATGGACGGCGAGCTGGTGCCGTGGCACGACGCCCAGATCCACGTCCTCTCCCACGCCGTCCACTACGGAAGTGGCGTCTTCGAGGGGATCCGGGCCTACGAGACCGCGCGCGGCGCCGCCGTCTGGCACCTCGACGAGCACCTGAAGCGGCTCTTCCGGTCCGCGAAGCTGTACCACACCGAGATCCCCTATTCGCGAGAGGCGATCACGCAGGCGACCAAGGACGTGATCCTCGCGAACGGACTCAACGCCTGCTACGTCCGCCCGCTCGTCCTCCGGGGCTACGGGGAGATGGGCGTGAACCCGCTCGAGGCGCCGGTCAACGTCGTCATCGCCGTGTGGCCGTGGGGCGCCTACCTCGGAGAGGACGCGCTCGAACAGGGTGTCCGCATCAAGGTCAGCAGCTGGCGCCGGAACGGGCAGAACTCGCTGCCGGCGGCCGCGAAAGCCACGGGGCAATACATCAATTCGGTCCTGGCGAAGGTGGAGAGCCTGAAGGCGGGCTACGACGAGGCGATCATGCTGAACGAGGCCGGTTTCGTGACCGACGGCTCCGGGGAGAACGTTTTCGTCGTGAAGGACGGTGTGCTCACCACGCCGCCGATCTCGGCCGGGTGCCTCGACGGCATCACGCGCGGCTCGGTGATCACGCTCGCGCGGGATCTCGGGTACGAGGTTCGCGAAGACAACCTGGTGCGCACGGACCTCTACAACTCCGACGAGTGCTTCTTCACGGGGACCGCGGCCGAGCTCACGCCGATCCGCGAGGTGGATGACCGGATCGTGGGCGAGGGACATCGCGGCCCGGTGACCAAGGAGCTCCAGGGCGCCTTCTTCGCCGCGACCAAGGGTGAGAATGAGAAGTACGTCCACTGGCTCACGTTCGTCAACGACTGATGCCGGAGACCGAGCAGCCATACCGGCTCCCGCGGACGGTCGTCCCGTCCCGGTACGACCTGACGCTCGAGCCCGACCTCGACACCGGCGCGTTCTCCGGAGCGATCGAGATCGCGATCGAGGTCGTCGAGCCGGTCACCGAGATCGTCCTGAATGCGAACGAGCTGAAACTCGACGACGCGACGCTCACCGCCGCGAACGGACGCACGGTCGAGGTGTCGAAGATCCTCATCGACGACGACGCCGAACGCGCGACCGTGGATCTCGCCGAGACGGCCGCGCCGGGGGAGTGGACGCTCCGGATCGGGTTCCGGGGTGAGCTGAACCCCCGGCTGACCGGCTTCTACCGGAGCACTTACACGGACGAGGACGGCGGGAAGCAGGTCATCGGCACGACGCACTTCGAGGCGACGGATGCCCGCCGGGCGTTCCCCTGCTGGGACGAACCCGACCTCAAGGCCGTCTTCGCGATCACCCTGGTCGTGAAGGACGGACTCGCCGCCGTCTCGAACGGGCCCGAGGTGGAGCGCGAGTTGCTCAACGACGGCCGCGTGCGGATCCGGTTCGCCGACACGATGAAGATGTCGACCTACCTGGCAGCCTGGGTGGTGGGCCGACTCGAGCTCTCCGAGCCGGCCGACGCGCGGGGCGTCCCCATCCGCACCGTCCACGTGCCCGGCAAGGGACACCTGACGTCGTTCGCGTCCGAGGTGTCCGTGCACTCCCTGAACTGGTTCGGCGACTACTACGGCATCCCGTACCCCGAGGCGAAGCTCGACAACGTGGCGCTCCCGGACTTCGCCCAGGGAGCGATGGAGAACGTCGGCTGCGTGACGTACCGCGAGCAGGTGCTGCTGATCGACCCGGCCCGGTCGACGCAGGAGGAGCAGCTCGGCGTCGCGGAAACGGTGGCACACGAGCTCGCCCACATGTGGTTCGGCGACCTCGTGACGATGCGCTGGTGGAACGGGATCTGGCTGAACGAGGCGTTCGCTACGTTCATGTCCATGCTCGCCGTCGACGACCTCCGGCCCGACTGGGAGATCTGGAACACGTTCACGCGCGACCGGACGAACGCGTTCGAGATCGACGCGCTCGAGACCACGCGTCCGATCGAGTACGAGGTCCGCTCGCCCGACGACGCGAGCGGCATGTTCGACACCCTCACGTACGTGAAGGGCGGCGCGGTCCTTCGGATGCTCGAGCAGTGGCTCGGGGCCGAGCGGTTCCGCGATGGGATCCGCCGGTACCTCGCGAAGCACGCGTACGGCAACACCGAGACGCACGATCTGTGGGACGCGCTCGAGGAGGAGACCGGGGAGCCGGTCCGGCGGATCATGGACGCCTGGATCTTCCAGCCCGGCTATCCCGCCATCTCGGTCGATCTCGCAGGCGATCGAGTCCGGTTCTCGCAACGGCGCTTCATCCCGTCGAAGGACGACGACGCGACCACGTGGCCGGTCCCCCTCACCGTCCGTCAGGTCTCGGGCGGGAAGGAACGTGTCGATCGCGTCCTGATCGAAGCGGACGGCGCGGAGCTCGAACTGCTCGCGCCCGATGCGGTCGTTATCGCGAACGCGGGCTCCGCGAGCTTCGTGCGGGTCTGGTACGACGACGAGCTTCGTGCACACGTGGTCGCACGAGCGATGGATGTGCTCTCGCCGATCGAGCGGTACAGCCTGGTCGACGACGCGTGGGCCGCCGTCCTCGCGGGGACGGCCTCCGCCGGTTCGTTCCTCGACCTGGCGCAGGGGTTCGAAGACGAGACCGACCTCCGGGTGTGGCAAGCCCTCCTGGGCGGACTCGGCTGGCTCGACCGATTCGTCGAGGACGAGCCGCGCGAGCGCCTGCGGGCGTTCGTGCGCGACCTCGTGCGGCCGGCGCTCGCGCGGCTCGGCTGGGACGCCTCGGCGGACGAATCCGACCTCACGCGCGCGCTCCGCGGCCAGCTCGTGCAATCCCTTGCCGTTCTAGGCGCTGATCCCGAGACCCTCGCGCAGTGCCGCGAGCTGGAGCTCGAGGGGGAGGGCGATCCGCAGCTCCTGCAGGCCGCCGTGGAAGCGGTGGCCGCCGAGGGAACCGCGGCTGACCTCGATCGGTACTGGCAGCGGTACCGGAGCGCCTCCACCCCGCAGCAGGAGGAGCGCTACCTGTTCGCGACGTCGCGGTTCCCCGGTGAAGCCGAGGTCGATCGGATCCTCGCGTCGGCGATGTCGAACGACGTCCGCACGCAGGACGCGCCGTACCTGCTCGCCCGCGCGACGACCAATCGCCGACAGGGACCGAAGGTGTGGCGGTTCATCGCGGATCGATGGGATGAGATGCAGGGCCGCTTCGCAGCGTCCAACATCATGGGTCTCGCCTCGGGCATCCGATATCTGACCGAACCCGAGATCGTCGACGAGGTCGATGCCTTCTTCCGCGACCACGACATCCCGCAGAACCACCTGATGCTCCAGCAGGCTCTGGAGCGCATGCGCGTCGCCGCGAAGCTCCGCGAACGCGTGACCCCGGAGCTGCTCGAGCGCTTCGGCAGCTGATCGCTGTCACGGGCCGGCCCTCACCGGGCATGGGTCATCGATCGAACCTTCGGAGTCCCCGGGGAACCCATCGCGGTCCAGGGGCCGTCGAAGGGTGATCGAGACCGGCCGAGATCACGGGCCTCAGGGCCCGGATCATCGACCAAGATCAACTGAAGGGAGTCCCGCCATGCGGAACCCGTTCGCACGTGCCCTCACCCTCACGATCCTCACCGCGGTCATGCTCACCGGAGCGGCCGGGAGCGCCCTCGCCTGCGGCGGACTGGTCACGCCCAACGGCACGATCAACCTGCTGAAGACGACGACGCTCGCGGCGTATCACGAGGGGATCGAGCACTATGTCACCTCGTTCGAGTTCGCCGGCGAGGGTTCGGAGGTGGGGTCGATCATCCCGCTCCCCGGCGTGCCCACGGACGTGATCAAGGGCGGTGACTGGACGCTCCAACGTCTGATCATCGAGACGCAGCCGCAGCCGGAGGATGGGCTCTTCCGGGCGGCCGGAGCTGCTCTCGCCAGCGACAGCGCGGAGGTGCTCCTCGAGAAGAAGATCGACGCCCTCGACATCACCGTCCTGAAGGGCGGGGCCGTCGAGGTCGGTAACTGGGCGCGCGAGCACGGCTACTTCCTGCCACCCGACGCGCCGGAGATGCTCGCCTTCTACGCCGACCGGAGCCCGATCTTCCTCGCCGCCCGGTTCAACGCCGAGCGCGCTGCCAACCGCGGCGTGCAGACCGGGCAGGGAACGCCCATCCACGTCGTGATCCCCACGCCCAACCCCTGGGTGCCGCTGCGGATCCTGGCGCTCGGCCGCAAGGCCGCGGAGGTCGTGCAGGCGGACGTGTACCTGCTCACCGACCAGCGGCCGGAGACACTTCCCCAGGCCGAGCGCTCGAAGGGGTTCGATCCGAATCAGCGCGGATTGATCCAGGAGGTCAGCGAGCCGGCCTCGGCCACCCTCCTGGCCGACCTCCGGTCCGACCGCGGGATGAAGTGGCTGCCCGAGAACGGCATGTGGCTGACCTACATCCGGATCAACGAGACGGCGGCGAACCTGAAGCACGACCTCGCGATCGACGCGACCGGCTACGGTCGGCCGAACCCCGTCGCGGCCGGATACCCCACCGCATCGGGCGCGGCCCCGTGGCCGATCGTCTGGACCGTGATGGCGGCGCTCGTTGCGGTCGCGTTCCTGATGGTCGTCACCGACCCCGCGGTCCGGCGTCGCGCGGAGCGGGTGTTCCGGCGGTGAAGCTGCGGGCGGCGGCGGCCGCGGTGGCGCTGACGCTCCTGGTCGGGGCGGCAGCGGCATCCCGCGGCGCCGCCGCTCGCGCCAACGACGGCACGGTCCGCATCACGATCCACTACTCGAAGTTCGAACCGGCCGATCTCGCCGTCGAGCCCGGCGAGACCGTCCGCTTCGTCATCGTCAACACCGATCCGATCGACCACGAGTTCATCCTTGGAGACGAGCGTGTCCAGCTCGTCCACGAGGACGGGACCGAGGCCCACCACGCCCCGCGGCCCGGAGAGGTCTCCGTGCCCGCGGGGGAGACCGTCGTGACCACCTACACGTTTCCGAACATCAGCGGCTCGCTGATCTTCGGCTGCCACCTCCCCGGCCACTACGACTTCGGCATGCGCGGCACCGTCCGGGTCGGCTGAAGTCCGGTTTGACAGATCCGCCGAACCGTCCATACCGTTCGGGTACGAACGAGTCTCGGGGAGGACTGCACGAGCGGGCGAGTCAAGGTCGAAGGCGTCGAGGTCTCGACCGACCATTGGATCGGTGGCGAGCGGATCGCGTCCGGTTCGACGTTCACCGACATCTCCCCGATCGATGAGACGACGATCGCCGAGGTCGCTCGGGGCGGGGCACACGAGGCTGCCAAGGCCGTCGACGCGGCGAAGAAGGGCTTCGAGGCCTGGGGCTCGATGGAGCCGAAGCAGCGGGCCGAGATCCTCCATCGGGTCGGGGAGCTGATCGAGGAGCGAGCGCCGGAGATCGCCAAGGTCGAGACGCGCGACAACGGCTCGCTCCTCCGGTCGATGACCAAGTCCGTCATCCCGCGCGCCGGCTACAACTTCCACTTCTTCGCTGACGAGCTCGAGAAGCTATCGGTCGACGACTTCGAGACCCGTGGGCACACGAACCACGTGAGCTGGGATCCCTCGGGCGTGGCGGTCGTGATCACGCCGTGGAATGCGCCCCTGATGCTGGCCACATGGCGGATCGCGCCGGCGCTCGCGGCCGGGGACGCCGTGATCGCGAAGCCGCCCGAGTGGGCGCCGCTCACGGCCTCGCTGGTGGCCGACATCACCCGCGACGCTGGGATGCCCGACGGTGCCTTCAACGTGGTGCAGGGGATCGGGGAGGAGGCCGGCGCCGCCCTGGTCGCGCATCCCGATGTGAACCGAGTCGCGTTCACGGGCTCGGTCCCGACCGGGAAGCTCGTGGCCGCGGCGGCGGGTGCCAACCTCACGGCGGTCTCGCTCGAGCTCGGTGGCAAGGCGCCATACCTGATCTTCGCGGACACGGACCTGGACGCTGCGGTGAAGCAGGCGGTGAACCAGTTCGACAACGCGGGGCAAGTGTGCCTCGCGGGGACGCGGCTCCTCGTCGAGGACGCGATCCACGATGAGTTCCTCACGCGATTCACAGAAGCGGCCGCCGCGATCCGGCAGGGCGACCCGCGCGTGGAGACCACGGACATCGGGCCGCAGATCACGCGGGAGCACTTCGACCGCGTCGATGGCTACGTGCAACGGGCGAAGGCAGAAGGCATCGAGGTGGTGTTCGGCGGCGGACCGAACGAGGAGCTCGGCGGCCTCTACTACCGGCCGACGCTCTTCCGTGAACCGGCGCGCGATGCGGAGATCGTCCAGCACGAGGTCTTCGGGCCGGTCCTCACGATCCAACGGTTCTCCGGTGAGGACGAGGGCGTCGCCTTGGCGAACGACACGACGTACGGGCTGTCGGCCATCGTCTACACAGGCGACCCCGATCGCGCGGAGCGGGTCTCGGCGGCGCTCGTGGCCGGCACCGTCTGGGTGAACTCCTTCTACGTCCGTGACCTCCGAGCGCCCTTCGGCGGGTCGCGCAACAGTGGGATCGGCCGGGAGGGCGGCTTCTGGAGCTTCGACTTCTACTCCGACGTGAAGAACGTCTGCATGGCCCCTTGGACGCCAACGGAACACTGAGAGGAGCACGCGATGGGTGAGATCGTCGGCGCGGGGATCGTCTCGCACGTCCCCACGATCATGTTGCCGGAGGAAGTGCGGCTGGAGATCAACGACGGGAAGGAGATCACCCTCGTTCCCGGGTTGCAGCGGCTCCGCACCGAGGTGCTCGATCGCGTCGGGGCCGACACGTTCGTGCTGATGGACACCCACTGGGAGGTGACGTTCGAGCACATCATCACCGCGCACGAGAAGCGCGAGGGGATCTTCACCTCGCACGAGCTGCCACGCGGGATGCGCCAGATCCCGTACGAGATGCCTGGCGACCCCGAGCTCGCGTTCGCCGTCTCGAAGGAGGCCGAGAACCGCGACGACACGTGGGTGCTCGCCTCCGATGACCCGTACCTGCCGATCTTCTACGGGACGGTGAACATCTGGTCCTACCTCAAGGACGGTCCGGAGAAGTGGGTGAGCGTCGGCATCAACCAGTGCGGGACCACGGAGGACTTCCTCCTCCTCGGGGAGCTGATCGGCGAGGCCGCCCTGTCGCTGGATCGGAAGGCCGTGCTGCTCGCTTCGGGCGGGCTGTCGCATCGCTTCCTGCCGTTCCGCGAGCTGCGCGGCCGCGAGAGCTCCGACCCGATGAAGAACATCATCACGCCCGAGGCTCGAGAGGCCGACCTCCACGTGCTCGACCTGCTCCAGAAGGGGGACCACGCCGCGGTGATCGACTATGTCCCCGAGTACAAGAAGGTCGGGCCGGAGGGCAAGTTCGGGCACTACCTGATCATGGCCGGCGCCCTCGGGGGAGCGGCGTGCACCGCGCCCGGCGAGCTGTTCAGCGAGTACGAGGCCTCGGTCGGCACCGGCCAGGTCCACGTGTGGTTCGAACGTCCGGCGACCGGTTGGACCGGCTCGACGGCCGCGGCATAGGGTTCGCGCCAGGATCTGCGACGAGAGGGGGAGTTGCGTGGCAACGGAGATGGACAAGATGACCGAGGGGACCGGGTACGAGCGGCTCGGGAGACGTCGGCTCAAGCTCGTCGACGTCGTGGCGCAGTCGGTCGGGCTGATCGGTCCCGTCTTCTCGGCGGCGTTCCTGATCCCGCTGATCGCGGGGTTCAACTTCTCCGGTGAGGGCGCGGGCATCGCGACGCCCTTCGCGGTGATCTTGGCCTCGGTCGGCGTCCTGGCGCTCGGATGGATCGTGGCGCAGTACGCGAAGCGCGTGCACGCGGCGGGCTCCCTCTACGACTACGTCACGATGGGGTTCGGCTCGCGCGTGGGCGGATGGGCGGGCTGGGTCTACTACGGCGGCACGCTGCTCCTCTCGTCGGCGATCGGGGTGCTCGTCGGATGGTTCCTACGCGACAACGTGCTCCCCGCGTTCGAGATCGACCCGATCATGCCGTCGTGGGCATGGTCGCTGATCTACATCGGCATCGTGTTCCTGATCCTCGCCGCCGGGGTCCAGATCTCGACACGCGTCCAATTGCTCCTCGCGTTGGTGTCGGTCGCGGTCGTCCTCGGCTTCTTCATCAACGTGATCATCAACGCCCCGGAGAACAGCCTGAAGGCGTTCAACCCGAACGAAGCGCCCAGCTACACCGGGATCCTGTTCGGGGTGCTGTACGGCGTCCTGATCTTCGTGGGGTTCGAGACGGCGGCGAACCTGGCGGAGGAAGCGGAGGAACCGAAGCGCGCGATCCCCAAAGCGGTGATGCTGTCCATCTCGCTCGTCGCGGTGTTCTACGTGATCGCGGCGTACGCCCAGGTGGCGGGATTCGGCTTCGACCTCGCGGTCCTGACGTCGCCGGAGGTTGCCGCCGCCCCGTTGTTCGCGCTCGGATCGCCGGACGCGGCCGGCGGATACGGCGGGTCCTCCGATCTCATGCTCAAGGTCTTGCTGGTGGTCGTGCTCCTGGATGTGATGGCCGTCGGACTCGGGGCGGCGACGGCGTCGACGCGCGGGCTCTTCGCGCTCGCACGGGACAGGAAGATCCCGGGTTTCCTCGCACGCACGACCAAGGGCGGGAACCCGGTCACGGCGGCGCTCGTCGTGCTGGTCATCTCCGCGGCGTGGGTCCTCGCGACCTACGGCGTCGAGGACCTGTTGGCGCTCGAGGGTGTGCCGCACGAGCTGGCCGTATTCCAGTGGATCTCGACGCTCGGGGCCTTCATGATCATGGTCGTCTACGGGGTGATGGCACTGGGCGCGTTCCCGGGGCTCAGCGACCATCCGAACAAGGTCGGTCTCGTGGTCTCCGGCTTGTTGGGCCTCGCCGTGGCCGTCGGCGCGATCTTCGGCGCGATCTACAAGGTGGCGCCCCCGTTCGACCTCGTGTGGGTGTGGGCCGCGGTCTGGGGGGCGTTGGGCCTGCTCGTCACGTTGCTGCTGAAGGGCCGTGAGCCCGCTCGCGAGGCGCTCACCGACCTCTCGACGGGGGAGGAGGGCTGAGGGACTCGAGGGCCGTAGGGATGGACGACGCCGACCGGCCGCTGCGGCTCGACGCGCCTCGGGAGGAGGCGCTCGAGCACGCGGCGAAGCTCGTTGCCGAGGCGTGGCGGAGCTTCGACCGCCCCCGGCCGGAGGAGCCGCCGCTCGACGAGCGGCTCCGGACGCTCCTCCAGGCTCGGCTCCCACAGGAGCCCGTGAGCGTCCACGAGGCCTTGGACGACGCGGCCCGGGCGCTCGACGAGTCGATCGCCCAGCCGCGTCCGCGGTATTTCGCGTTCATCGGATCCTCCGGGCTCGAGATCGGCGCGCTCGGCGACCTCCTGGCCTCCACGTACGACATGAACCTCGCGGTCGACGCGCGCGCCGCGACGATGCTCGAGGAGCAGGCGGTGGGTTGGGTGGGCGAGTTCGTCGGCTATCCGGCGACGAACGGTGCGTTCACCAGCGGGGGGACGATCTCGAACATGACGGCGTTGGCGGCGGCGCGCGAGCGGGCGCTGCCCGGCTCACGCGCCGCCGGCCTCGGCGGGCTCCGCGCCGCCGTGTACTCGTCGGCCGAGGTGCATTACTCGATCACCCGCGCTGTAGAGCTGCTCGGGATCGGGAGCGACCGGCTCCGCGACGTCCCGATCGACGACGAGCACCGGATGCGTCCGGACCTCCTGGCAGAGTCGATCGACCGGGACGTTGCCGACGGCGTGACGCCAGTCGCCGTGGTCGTGACGGCGGGCACGACCCTGACCGGTGCGATCGACCCGATCGGGCCGATCGCCGACATCTGCGAGGCGCGCGGGATATGGCTGCACGTCGACGGCGCGTACGGGCTCCCCGCGGCATCGGTCGTCCCCGACCGATTCGCCGGGGTGGAGCGCGCCGACTCCATCAGCGTCGATGCGCACAAATGGCTCTACGTCCCCAAGGCGTGCAGCCTGGCGCTCGTCCGGGAGCCCGGCGCGCTGTCGGAGGCGTTCGCCCACGAGCAGGGCTACCTCCCGCATCAGCAGCACGAGCTGCACGCCGCCGACATCACCCTCGAGTACTCGCGTCCGTTCCGCGCACTGAAGCTCTGGCTCGCGTTCCGCGCGCACGGCGCCGAGCAGTTCCGCGAGGCGATCCGTCGGAACCTCGCCGAGGCGCAGCTCCTGCACCAGACCGCGTCGGAACGGCCCGGTTTCGAGACGTTCGACGCGCCTCCACATCTGTCGATCGTGCCGCTCCGACACACGCCGGTGGGCGTCGACGACCTGAACGCGCACAACCAGGCACTCGCCGAAGCGATCCAGGCGGATGGCCGTGTCTATCTCGCCTCGGCCTTGATCGAGGGCCAGGTGTGGCTCCGGCCCTGCTTCGTCAACTACCGGACGACCGACGAGGACGTGCTCGCCGTCCTCGACGTCGCCCAAGAGCTCGGGGAAAGGATCGCGAAGGGTTCCTCGTGAGCGCCGACGGCCTGCTGCCCGCCGAACGCAAGATCGTGGAGGAGCTCGGGCATCTCCCGCTCGACTTCCGGGCGATGTGGGCGATCTCCAACGTCTTCCGGAGCGGCGCGGCGCTCCGGCGCCACCTTGAGGCCACGGTGCTCGCGCCGGACCGCCTCTCGTGGACGGCGTTCACGGCCCTGTGGGTCCTCTGGATCTGGGGCGAGATGGAGTCGAGGGAGTTCGCCGCCGCGGTCGGGATCAGCCGTCCCACGGCGACCGGCGTGCTCTCTACGTTGCAGCGCCGCCGGTTCGTTCGCCGGAGGAAGGCCGAGGAGGACGGCCGAATCGTCCTCGTGTCGCTCACCCCGAGCGGCCGGCGCACGATCGAGACGCTCTTCCCTCGATTCAACGCCGAGGAAGCGAAGGTGGCGGCGGCGCTCTCCGAGGAGGAACAGGACCGTCTCGCGTCGACGCTGCGGTCTCTCCTGCGTGGCGTGGAAGGGGGTTCGGACGCGGCGCGGTCCTAATCGACGCCTGGTCGCGAGACGGATGTGGCATCGACGGACGTCCAGCCCTTGGTCGCCGAACCGCGGAGGAAGCTCAGCAATAGGCCGTCCCCCGAATAGCACCACTCGACGTGCTCGTCGCGACCTGTCGCCGCGAAGCATTCGACAGGGAGTCTGTCGTCTTCGGTGGGCGACGCGGTCGTCTTCACTCCCGTGGCGCCGATCGCGGCGAGGATCTGCCTCGGCCGTTGGAAGAAGACATCTGCTCCAGCCTTTTCGATCGCGTCGGCCGTCGGGATGCCGCGACAGGCATGCGGGTCTCCATCCCGGCAGATCCGGGTGCGATCGTGGGTCGTGGCCAGCGTGAAATGGTCGACCGGAGTGATCACGTCCATCTGCCACTCATCGGGTGGATCCCACACCAGACGGAGGGTCCCCTGCCGGCTGCATCTCCGTAAGAGGGCAGCTCGGTCCTCTCCGAAATCATCGTCGAACATCTGGCGGAGACACAGATGCGCAGTCGTCGGCTGTCCAAGCACCCGCCCGGTGGTGCGATAGGAGACCGTGGCGGGCGTCCCGAACCATGCCTCACCCAGCTCGAGCAAGCGATCCCGTGGATCTCCCTTCGAGGTCGCAGACGTGATCTCTTTCGCGTCGGGGCTTCTTGGAGAAGCGGTGACCGAGCACGCCGCGGCGAACACGACCAGGAGGACGATGGTCTCGGGGATCGTTCGGAACGAACCGAGGCCGCAACCGTCTGGGCGAGACACCCACGCAGTGTGCGCCTCCTCCGGACGGATGGGAACTGGTTAGAGGGTTCGCACCCGGATGGGCATCCGCTTGATGCCGTTCACGAAATCGGATCGGATCCGCTCGACGGGCCCGGCGAGCTCGATGGATTTCAGGCGCGGGAGCAGCTCCTGGAACAGGATCTTCGTTTCCAGACGGGCGAGGTGCGCCCCCAGGCAGAAGTGCGGGCCGCCCGGGCCGAACGTCACGTGGTCGTTCGGAGCCCTCGTCACGTCGAACGTGTAGGGATCGGGGAAGACCTCCTCGTCCCGGTTAGCGCTCGTGAACCAGGTGACGACCTTGTCGCCGCGCTTGATCTCCGCGCCACGGAGCTCGAGGTCACGGGTGGCTGTCCGGCGGAAGTGGTGCACCGGCGTCGCCCAGCGAAGGATCTCCTCGGTGGCTCGCGGGATCCGCTCGGGTTCTTCCTGGAGGAGCTTCAACTGTTCCGGATGCTCCATCAGCGCGAGCATCCCGTGGCTGATCGTGTGGCGGGTGGTCTCGTTGCCGGCGATCATCAGCACGCCGAAGTAGTTGTGGAACTCCTGCTCGTTCAAGACCCCCTCCGATTGCGCGACCGTGAGCGCGTTGATCACGTCGTCCTGTGGATCCTTCAGGCGCAGGTCTCGCTGGCCGTCGGCATAGTCGAACATCTCGTACGCGGCGGGGGAGCGGAAGGGGAGCAGCCGGTAGGCCTCCGTGTCGTCTCGGTCGACCACGGCGCGGGAGAGGTCGGGGTCCTGGTTCGCGATCATCTGGTCACCCCAGGAGATCAGCTGTGGCGCGTCCTCCTGCGGGACGGTGAAGATCGAGCACAGGAACCGGATCGGGAGGTCCCGGCTGATCTCGGGCACGAAGTCGAACTCGCCCGTCGGGAGCGCCTTGTCCAAGACGTCGATGGCGACCTCGCGGATCCAGTCCTCGTACTTGCCGACCCCGCGGGCGGAGAAACGGCTCGAGCAGATGCGTCGCAGCTGCGTGTGCCGGGGCGGGTCGGTCTCGAGCATCGACTTCCTGATCTCGAGCTGCTCGTCGTCGAGCTCCTCGAGCGCCACCGCGCCGAGCTCCGAGGAATAGGTCTGCCAGTCCATGTGGATCGCGGTCAGATCGTCGTAGCGGGTCACCGCCCAGAAGCCCTTGTTGGGTGACCGCTCCGGATGCCAGAAGACGGGGTGCTCGTGGCGGAGGTGATCGAACCACTCGTAGGGAACTCCCCCGACGTAGCTGTCGGGGTTCGCGAGGTCGACCTCGGGATGCTCTTCGGCCATCGAGCGGAATCATACGGGGAGGCGGTCTCGCCCCCCTTTGGGTCAGCCGCTCGACTCGGCCGCCCTCTTCAGGTTGCGGAGCGACGTCATCTGGTCGGACCGGACGGCAGGGTAGGCGACGAAGAAGACGAGTGGATTGCCGTTCGACGTCACCCGTTTGGAGAGGCGAGTGCCGCCGCCCTCCGGCGTGAGCGTGTACTCGTTCACGTACCAGATGTCTCGCTTGCCTTCCTGATGCTGGTCGGAGCGGATCGCGAAACGCCGAGGAGGCTCGTAGGCCGTCACCGAGATGTCCGCGGTCACGGGCTTGCCCACGAAGACACCCGACGAGCGGTACGAGGACTCGGGTCCGGGGCCGTCACCGGAAGTCTGCTCCATCGTCATGTCCGCCTTCGGGTTCGCCCACGAAGGGTGCGAGGTGACGTCGGCCAGGCGTTCGAAGACCCGCTCCGGCGGTGCGTCGATGACGATCGAGAACTTGACCCCGCCCATCCGGTGCATCTCTTTCGGCTCGTTGTCCCAAGGAGTATGTAAGTCATCGCTTACAGATTGTCAAGCGCGGCGAGGAGAGCGAGTCTAGAAGTAGGGGAGGTAGTACTCGATCTCCCAGGGCGTGACCTCGGTGTCGGACGTCTCTCCGGCAGCCTCGTAGCGATCCCACTCCGCGCGCTTGAGGGCGACGAACGACTCCACGAGCCATTCGCCCATCGCGCCGACGAGCTTCGTGTCCGACTGGAGGTCGTCCAACGCGTCGGAGAGCGTGTTGGCGACCGCGACGTCGGTGTTGGGTTCGGCTCCGGGCTCCTGCCGGGGTCCGAGCTCGAGCTCTTCCGTGACGCCGATCCGGGCCGCGTGGAGCAGCGCGGCACCGGTCAGATAGGGGTTGGCGGCGGCGTCGGCCATCCGGTGCTCGATGCGCGAGCCCTCTCCCCGCGCCGACGGGACGCGGATCCCCACGGTCCTGTCGTCGAGACCCCAGTTCGCGAGGTAGCCATTCAACATGTCCGGTTTCAGGCGCTTGTAGGCGTTGACGGTGGGGGCGCAGATCGCCGCGATGCCACGGTGGTGTGCGAGCAGGCCCGCGATCGACCGTCGGGCAAGCTCGGACAGTCCGTCGGGATCGTCCGGATCGTGGAACGCGTTCGACCCGTCGCGACGGCGGAACGACAGGTTCATGTGCATGCCGCACCCCCCGCGATCGTTGAACGGTCTGCCCAGGAACGTGGCGTGTCTCCCGTGCCGGGCGGCGATCTCACGAACGAGCACGCGGAACAGGAACGCCTCGTCGGCCGCCGCGATCCCGTCTCGGTAGCGCCAGTTCACCTCGTAGGCCGCCGAGTCGAACTCGCTGCACCAGCTCTCCACGTGGAAGCCCGACGCGAGGGTGGCGTTCACCATGTCGTGCACGGCGCCGCTCGGGTCCACCGACATCCCCGTGCCGTACACGCGGTGCGACGGCAGGTCGGCCGGGACCCACGCGCCGTCCTCGGCCCGCTCGCACAGATAGAACTCCAGCTCGAACGCCAGCTGCGGCTCCAGGCCCATGTCTCGCCATGCCTGGACCGCCTGCTTCAGGACGTGCCGGGGGTCGAGCTCCAGCGGCCGGCCGTGTTGGGCGACGTCGGCGATCCCGACCATGGTGTCGTCCTCCCAGCCCGGGCGAACGGTGTCCCGGTCCAGCTGGGCCTCGACGTCGGGGAGTCCGATGTCGAACTGCTGTCGCGGGATCGGCAGGATCTCCCGGTCCGTGGTGAGCGGGTAGAGCCCGATGCAGAACGCCGCGTGGCCGGCCTCCGCGACGTCGCCGAACAGGTACTTCCCTCGTTCGAGCCCGAGGATGTCCGGGATTAGCAACCGCAGCCGCCTACCGCTCAGGTCCATGTCCCGCCCTTCCTGTGGTGGCCCAGGGAAGGTATCTGATGCCGGTCGGTTCCGCTCGGCTGGCGCGGTCTCCCCACCGCGCGTATCGTCGACCCATGCGGATCGGGACGCCAGATCGGTGCCCGCGATGCGGCGAGCGCGCGCTCATCGACATCCTCTACGGGACGCCCGAGGATCGCGAGCTACGAGAGCTCTGGGTGCAGGGCAAGGCCATGATCCGGCCTGGGAGCTGCGGAGACGGGCCTCCCGGATGGATGTGCCGGGAGTGCGGCTACGAGTACGCCGAGTACGCCGCTTCGCTTCGAGCCGGATAGCGGGTTCAGCCCCGCTTCGGGGCCCTCACGCCGCGGAACTCCCAGTCCCCGCCGAACGCGGTCGAGATCACCTCTTCGGATTCCGAGGGCTGGGCACCGACGTCGTCGCGCACCGGTACGTCGCCTTCGACGATGAAGTTGCGAAGGACTCCGAGCCCTTCGACCTCGACCTCGACGACGTCGCCGGGCTCGACCGGGCGGGAGTTGGCGGGCGTGCCCGAGAGGATCACGTCGTTGGGCAGCAGCGTGATCGTGCGGGCGATGTCCGCCACCAGGTACCGCATGTCCCAGATCATCTCGTCCGTGTTCCCGTCCTGCTTCACGTCGCCGTTCACTCGTGTCTGGATCGCCTTGCCTCGGAAGTCCCAGTCCGTAACGAGGCCGGGGCCGAGCGGACACAGCGTGTCGGCGCCCTTCACGCGGAGCATCGAGCCGGCGTCGGTGTCGCGGAAGTCGTGGAGCCCGTAGTCGTTGGCCACGGTGTAGCCGAGGATGTAGTCGTCCGCCTCGTCGGGCGCGATGTGCTTGCAGCGCTCGCCGATCACGATCGCGATCTCGCCCTCGTAGTTCAGGTACCGGCATCGTGGGGGGCGTACGACCTCCCCGCCGTGCGCGTTCAGCGAGGTCGTGGGCTTGTGGAAGAACGTGGGCGCCGGGCCGAGGGCCGCCTGGAACTCTGCCCGGCGGCTGTCGTAGTTGAGGTGGACGCAGATGATCTTCGCGGGCTGGACGGGCGGGAGGTGGGCGGGCTCGTCCATCGGGATGCGACGGCCGTCCGGCGCGACCAGCTCCTCGTCCTCACGCGTGACCGTGGTGGCCACGCCGTCCAGGAGGATCCGCCGCGTCTCCATCCGGCGATAGCCTACGGCTATGGGATGGCTCGTCGGCACGCGGAACGGGCTGTTCGGGCAAGGCGGAGACCATCGGCTCGAGGGTCGCGAGATCACCGCGTTGGTGCCCGACACCGATGGGTGGTGGGGGCTGGCGGACGGCCGCGACGTCGTCCGGTTCCACGGCGGCGCCGTCGAGGCGATCGCATCGATCGAGGAGGAGATCGGCCGGTGCCTGCTTCCGGTGGATGGCGGCGTGCTCGTCGGCACGGCGAACGCCCGGATGGCCTTCGCACGTCGGGGGTCGATCGAGATGCTTCCGTCGTTCGACGGAGCGCAGGGCCGCGACCGCTGGTACACGCCGTGGGGCGGGCCTCCCGACACCCGGTCGATGTCCGCCGCTCCCGACGGCGCGGTGTTCGCCAACGTGCACGTCGGCGGGATCCTTCGCGCGCGTGACCCTCATGACGTGTGGGAGCCGACCATCGACATCGATGCCGACGTGCACCAGGTCCTCGCGGACCCGATCAGGGTGGGGCACGTCGTTGCGGCGACGGCCCTCGGGCTGGCCGAGTCCTTGGACGGTGGTGATACCTGGCGGTTCATCACCGACGGCCTCCACGCGGCGTACGCGCGAGCGGTGGCGCTGGACGGCGAGGAGCTGTTCATGAGTGCATCCGTCGGACCTCGAGGAGGCCGCGCGGCCGTCTACCGTCTTCCGCCCGGGGACGTGGGGTTCCTCAGATCCACCGCCGGTCTCCCGGAGTGGTTCGGCCAGAACATCGACAGCCACTGTCTCGCGGCCGCCGGCGGTACGGTCGTGTTCGGCGCCGAGGGCAGGCTCTTCCTCTCCGAGGACGGAGGCGCGTCGTGGCGCGACGCCGGCATCACCTATCCGGAGATCACCTGCGTCGCGGTGGCCGCCTCCGAAGGACCTGGGCCGTAGACTCCGCGTCCGTGGCCGAGCTGAAGGGGTTCTTCCCGCCGCGTTCACCCGAAGGCAAGGCGTCGCTCGTGCCCGCGCCGCCCTGGCACTACTCGGGTGACGTCCTCACGATCGAGTACCGGACCGATCCCGGTCGGGTCGCCGCGCTCCTTCCGCAGGGCGTCGAGCCGGCCGACGAGGATCCCGGAGCCGTCGCGATCATCTGGGCGGACTGGCAGTCGTGCAGCGACTCGGGCGAGGAGCTGCTGGACCCCGTCCGCTCCCAGTACAAGGAATGCTTCGTCGTCGTCCGGTGTCGGTACGAGGGCGAGACCTACTCGCGCTGCGTCTACATCTGGGTCGACAAGGACTTCGCGCTCGCCCGCGGCTGGTATCAGGGCTATCCGAAGAAGCTCGGCTCGATCTGGATGACCCGTCCGGTGACCGTGGGGCTCGCCGGGCCTCGGCTCGAAGCCGGAGGAGCCTTCGGCGCCACGCTCGCGGCGAACGACCGGCGCCTCGCCGAAGCCCACCTGACGCTCACCGGCGAGTCGGAGACGGGTGGCTTCGTGAACGCCCTGCCGATGCTGCACTCCCGCTGGATGCCCTCGATCGAGAAGGACCGTGGGGACTCGATGGCGGAGCTCGTCACCATGGGATCCCGCGACGTCGACCTCGGGCCCGTCTACACGGGCGACGCGGACATCCGGCTCTTCGAGGCGCCGCGGGAGGAACTCGCCGCGCTCGACCCCCGCGAGACGATCGCCGGCTACTGGCGCCAGGTCGGTGCGACCTTCGACGGCGGCACCAGGCTCGGCTAGATGCGCCTCGTCCGATTCCGTCACGGCGATCGCATCGCGACCGGCGCGATCGAGCCGGGGTCCGACGAGATCAAGATCCTCCGCGGCACGTTCTTCGAGGATCCACTCCCGACAGGCGAGACGGTGGCGCTCGGCGACGTCCTCCTCCTCGCGCCGGTGCTCCCTTCCAAGCTCGTCTGCGTGGGAAGGAACTACGTCGCGCACGCCGAGGAATGGGGCCTCACCGTGCCCGAGGAGCCGCTGCTGTTCCTCAAGCCCTCGACGGCGGTGATCGGGCCCGGCGATCCCATCACGCTGCTCCCGATCAGCCGACGGATCGACTACGAGGGCGAGCTCGGGGTCGTGATCGGCCGGCTGGCCCGCGGCGTCCGCGCGGAGGACGCCTACAAGTTCATCCTCGGCTACACGTGCGGCAACGACGTCACGCTCCGGGACCTGCAGAAGACCGACGACCAGTGGGCACGCGCGAAGGGCTTCGACGGCTCGGCGCCCCTCGGTCCCTGGATCGAGACCGACCTCGATCCGAACGATGCGATCGTCCGCACGAGCCTGAACGGAGAGATCCGCCAGCAGGCATCGACGGCTGAGATGGTCTTCGGCGTGGCGACGCTGATCGAATACATCACGGTGTTCATGACGCTGCTCCCCGGCGACGTGGTCCTCACGGGCACGCCCGAGGGCGTGGGCAAGCTCGCCGACGGAGACGTCGTCGAGGTCGAGGTCGAGGGTGTCGGCGTGTTGCGGAACGAGGTGCGCGGATGACGGTCCGATGCCGGTTCGCGCCCGCTCCCTCGGGGTCGATCCATGTGGGGAACGCGAGGAGCGCGCTGTTCTCGTGGCTCTACGCCCGTCATCACGACGGTGTCTTCACCCTCCGGGTCGAGGACACGGACGCGAGCCGCGTCACCGAAGAGGCATCCCAGGGCGTGCTCGAGGATCTCCGCTGGCTCGGCCTCGATTGGGACGAGGGGCCGGACATCGGCGGGCCGCACGGGCCGTACCGGCAATCCGAGCGGCTGGACGTCTATCGCGGGATGACCGAACGGCTGCTCGAGGAGGGTCACGCCTACCGGTGCTTCTGCACGCCGGAGGAGCTCGACGAGCGCAGGAAGGCGGCGCTCGGCCGGGGGGAGCCGCCCGGCTATGACGGCCGCTGCCGGGATCTTTCCGCCGAGGAGCGCGCGGCGTTCGAGGCAGAGGGCCGGTCGTTCGCGATCCGATTCCACATGCCCGAACGCGAGTGGGTGATCGAGGACCTGGTGAAGGGCGAGGTCCGCTGGGGGTCTCGCGACCTCGGCGACTTCGTGATCGTGCGTTCCGACGGCACGCCGGTGTTCCTGCTGGCGGTCGCGGTCGACGACATGCTGATGGAGGTCACGCACGTGGTCCGGGGTGACGATCTCCTCGCGAGCGCGCCGCGTAACGCCGCGGTGATCGAGGCGCTCGGGGGGACGCCGCCCACGTATGCGCATCTGCCGCAGGTGCTGGGCCCCGACTCCAAGCCGCTGTCGAAGCGACACGGTGCGACGAGCGTCGCCGCGTTCCGGGAGCAGGGATTCCTCCCGGAGGCGCTGGTGAACTACCTCGCGCTCCTCGGATGGGCGAAGGACGACCACACCACGTTCCTTTCTCGAGACGAGTTGATCGAGTCCTTCGACCTGTCGCACGTCTCGCACAACCCGGCGGTCTTCGACACACAGAAGCTCGAGTGGATGAACAACCACTACATCCAGTCGCTGGACGAGGACGAGCTCGCGGCCCGATGCGTCCCGTTCCTCACGTCGGAGGGCCTGTCCGTGGACCCCGACCTGCTCCGCCGGGCCATCCCGATCATCCGGGAACGCATGAAGACCCTCACCGAGGCCCCCGTCCTGCTCCGCTTCCTGTTCACCGACGACGTCGTGCCGAACGAGAAGGCCTCGGAGCTGATCACGAAGGCTCCCGAGGGATATCTCAAGGGGACGGCCGATGCGCTCGATGCCTTGGAGACATGGGATACCGAGCACATCCAAGCGGTCCTGGACGGACTGGCGTCGGAGGCGGGGCTGAGCCGGACGAAGGGCTGGCAGCCGATCCGCGCCGCCGCGACGGGGTCGAACGTGTCGCCGCCCCTGCCGGAGTCGCTCGCCCTGCTGGGCAAGGAGCGCACGGTCGCACGGCTCGGCGCAGCCGCCGAGTGACCGTCGCGACGCTCCTGCTCGTCTCCGCCTTCGTCGTCGCGCCCGCTCCATTCATGGCGCGCACCGTTCAGGCTTCTCCGACCCACGGCGCTCCGACCTACGGCGCTCCGACCCACGGCGCCGCGCTTGCCGCGACCGCACCGCGAGCACCCGACGTCGCGTCCCTTCGGCCGCGGATCCTATGGAAGCCGATCCCGTACGGCGACCGCCGCCGCAGCCAGATGGCCGCGTACTCGAACCGTCACTACGGCCAGTGGACGTGGCGGCTGCGAGGGCCCGTCGCCGTGGTCCAGCACTACACGACCGGCACCACATGGCAGGGTGCGTGGAACACGTTCGCCGCGAACTCGCCCCACCTGGGCGAGTACCCGGGCACCTGCACGCACTTCATCGTCCACACCGACGGCAGGATCTTCCAGCTCGTGCCGCTCTGGATCCGTTGCCGACACGTGATCGGGATGAACCAGCTCTCGATCGGTATCGAGCACGTCGGGCGCTCCGACGCCGAGGTCATCGGGAATGCGCGACAGATGAACGCGTCCCTGAGGCTCACGCTCTGGCTCGTCGCGAAGTTCCAGATCCAGAATCGGAACGTGATCGGGCACGGCGAGAGCCTCCAGAGCCCGCTGCGGTACGAGCGGTACGCGTCCTGGAAGTGCATGTCGCACACCGACATGGCTCGACCGGCGATGAGGACCTATCGCGGATGGCTGCGGGATCGCTCGCGGGCCGCCGGGGTGCGCATCGGGCCGGCACCGGAATGGGTCGACATCGGCTGCTGATCCCCGAAGGTGGCTTCCCTCGACGAGGCCCCCGGTCTAGGATTGGGTTCCAGGAGGCGCCCGTGTCCAAGGTCCTGAACCTGCCCGAGCGCCAGGACGCCGAGGGATCCTGGCACATGGTCCTCAAAGACGTCTGCGGCTGGTGTGGGTGCGGATATCTCGTCGCCGAGGACGACCACGATCTCGTCTGGGAGCCCGGCCGCCACCACGACGAGCATTGCTCCGACGACGAATGCGAGTGTCACACCCGTGCTCGCGTCGGGCGGCGACACGACGAATGGTGATTCACCAGCGCCGCTGATCTCGTCCGACGGGTATCTCGCGGATGCTTCGGACTAGCCCGTGTGGGCCATCCGGCCTTCAGACACGTCCACCTGCAACAGCCGACGGAAGCCAGATGTGCGGGTCGGCCAAGAGTCCTACTCTCGGAGCACGACTCCCATGGACGGAGGAGCTCGGATGGTTGGTGAAGACGGATCGGTCACGATCGAGATCGCGGCTGAGCTGATGAACATCGAGGTGCGAACGATCAGGGAATGGTCGGCGATCGGGTCCCTGCAGATCGAACGACGAGGTGACTCGGAGGTCGTGCATCTCGGACAGGTGAAGGCGCTGGCTCGCTCGCCCATCGGGCCGGACGGAGGGACGGAGACGCACCCGGGGGCGCTCCGTGAACTGCTCCGTGAAGCCACGGTGGACCCGCAGAGCCTCGCCGGGCTGCAGGAGCTCGCTCGGGAACGGAGCATGGCCGGCGACTGACCCTGTCGCGTCTGTTCCTCGCAGGATCGACCAACCGCTCAGGCGCGCGCCATTAGCTTGTGCGGCGCGGATGTGATGCCGTAGGCTCCGGGATTCCCTCCCCGCCGGCTCGCTCGAGCGTCGAGAGCGCGCGCCGCGACCCGGCCCAACCTTTCGGAGGTTCAGGATGAACCGGGTCCGCTCTTTCGCTCGTCCCGTGCTCGCGGCCGCGATCTGCTTCGCCGCACTCCTCGCCCTCACCGCGCCCGCCGGCGCGATCACCGGGGGAGCGGAGGACTCCGCCAACACTTACTCCAACGTCGGGATGGTGGTCTTCTATCAGCCGGACGGACGATTCCGCTGTTCCGGCACGCTGATCGCACCGAGGGTGTTCCTCACGGCCGCGCACTGCACCTTCGAAGACATCGGGCAGGTGGTCGTCACCTTCGATTGGGAGATCTCTCGCACCGAGCCGGAGTCCGAGATCAACATCCCCCGTGCCGCGGACGACTCCGGGCCGGACGACGCGATATCGGCCGTGGGGTTCACCACAGCGGACATCTCGGCCCCTGAGTACGTGGGTGATCCCACCTACGCGCTCGGAACGGCGATCACCCACCCGGAGTACAGCGACTTCACCGACATCAAGAACTGGAACGACACCGGCGTCGTGATCCTGGACGCGGCATCGACGCTTCCCGTGACCCCGCTCGCTCCCGAGAACTACCTGAACCAGTTCGCACAGCCGGCCTTGAACAAGACTGAGTTCCTCACCATCGGCTACGGCACGGAGGTTCGGCGAACGGCCGAGACCGGTCCGCAGGCACCACTTCCTCAGCGCCAGCCCATCGTTCGCCGGTACACAACCGAGATCGGGCAGAAGTTGACCGTCCAGATCCTCCAGATGAACGGCAACGAGCACGATCCTCGGGCCGGTGGAGGCACGTGCTTCGGAGACTCGGGCGGGCCCGCGATCCACGGTGGGTACGTCGTCGGCGATACCAGCTACGGCTACACGAACAACTGCCGGTACCTCGGCGGGTATCAGCGGGTCGACACCCCGGTCGTGCGAACCTGGCTGGTCGACTGCCTCGCGGATCTGGTGTGCGATACGAAGGAGTGACGTCTCGCACACCGGTCCCGCGAAGCCTCGACCTGTCGGGTGAGCTCCCTCGCGCGAGGGGCTAGACTCGCGCGCGATGACTGGGGATCCGGTGGACGACGCCTCCGATCGGTTGTTGAAGGCCATCGAGGAGTTCGAGCGCGTTGCCGAGTCGGCGACCCCGGATGAGGCGGCGGCCTCGTTCGACGAGCCCACGCTGCAGGTCTTCTGGCAGAGCTGGCCGCACGCGAGCTCCTGGGCGGGCGCCCTCTGGCGCCGTCTGAACGAGAACCTCGCGGACGCGGCGATCCCGGAGGATCGGTCCGATTTCCACGAAGTCGGTGGCGAGGGCGGCTGAGAGTGGTCGGGGACGAGGCGTGACCATCCTGAAAGAGATCATGACCGGTCAGGTGTTCACAACCACGAGTGACGCACCGGTCGCACAGGTGGCTGCCAGCATGCTGAAGGGGAGGTTCGGATCGGCCATCGTGATGGACGGTTCGTGGTTGAGCGGGATCTTCACCGAACGGGACGTGCTTCGCGCAGCGGCGTCGGGATCCGACCTGACCTCCTCGCCGGTCTCGGAATGGATGACCAGCGATCCGGTGACCGCGGACGCGGACATGGAGGCGGACGAGGCCACCGAGGTCATGATGAGCCGCGGCTTCCGGCACCTGCCGGTCGTGGAGGGGAAGACACTCATCGGGATCGTGAGCCTCCGCGACATCCTGAGAACGCGCGTCCGCCGCCCGCAGGTCTAGGGCTGAGGGTCCAGCCGGGCCTGGACCGCCCGCTACTTCCAGGCGTGGAGGATGAGACGACCCTTCTTGATGAGTTCCGGATGCTTGCGTTCGATCCGCCGGAAGCCGACATCGCGGAGCATCGCCTCCACTGCCGGTGGGTTCGGGCCCCACCAGTTGGTCGGGTCGTTGTTGAGCTCGGTTCCGGGGTAGAAGAGCATCACCGGGTCGTGCTCTTTCGTCATCGCCGTATGCGAGTCGAAGATCAGCTGATCGCTCGTCACGCTGGCGACGCGCTCGAGCGCGAGAAGCGGATGTCGCAGGTGGTAGAGCACGCCGACGAAGAGCACCAGATCGAACGTCCCGACCCTCTCGGGGGTGAGGTCCATCACGTCGATCTCCATGTCGTCGACCCGTGATCCCAGGATCCGGCTGGCCGTGAGGAAGCCCTCCTTCGTGCCCCAGCCCTCCCCGCTCCAGCAGTAAGAGTCGGTGGCCAGGACCCGGCTCGCGCCCCGCCTCTCGGCTTCGAACGAGAAGACTCCGTCCCACGCCCCGATGTCCAGCACGCTCTTGCCGGAAAGGTCGGCGGGCAGCTCGAGCGGGGCCATCCGACTCATCGTGTTGTCGACGCCCGGGGTGACGATCCCGTCCCCGAGATCGATCTGGTGATACCAGTTGACGTCGGCGATCTCCGCCTTGACCTTCTCGACGTCCTGGAAGCCGCTGCTTCGGTTCATCGCTTCGGCCCTCGCATGCCTCGCATCGACACTCGATCTTCGCTGCATCCTAGCGTTGAGCCGGAGGACATCGTCACGCCTGGTAGTCCCAACGGGATTTGAACCCGTGTCTTCACCTTGAGAGGGTGATGTCCTAGGCCTCTAGACGATGGGACCGCGGGACCTGATGGGTCCGGGGAGCGAGGATAACACCGGCCTCCGGCGGTTCAGTCCTTCCCGATGATCCGCGACAGGACCGTCGAGTAGTCCTGGTCGCCGAGGCCCGCTTCCTCGGCCTCGGCGAACCACTCCGCCGCCGCCGCGAGGACGCGGGCGTTCACGCCGGCGGCCGCCGCGGTCTCCTGGATCAGCTCGGCATCCTTCCGGGCCAGAGCGAGCCGGAAGCGGAGCGGGAACTCGCCCGTCTCGAGCTGGTCGCGTCGCCGCTTCGCTGCGAGTGAGAGCGGCGTCGATGCCAGGATGTCCATCGTGAGGTCGCGGGCGAGTCCCATGCGGTCCGCGAGCGCGATGGTCTCTCCGAGGAGCGTGAGGGAGCCGACGAGGGTTGCGTTCGCCACCAGCTTCGCTGCCGCTCCGGAACCGAGCGGCCCCGCGACCAGAACGGATCCCAGATCGGCGAGTAGTGGGGCCCATCGTTCGACGAGATGGTGCGGGCCGCCGGCGAAGACTACGAGCGTCCCGTCCTCTGCCTCGGACAGGCTGCCGAGGACGGGGGCATCGAGCAGCCCGGTCTCGGGCGGCAGCGCCGAGGCGAGCCATCGGATCGCGAGCGGCCCGACCGTGGACATCTCGACCACCGTGGTAGAAGCGTCGGCTCCCGCGGCGATCCCGTCGGGGCCCTCGGTCACGGCGCGGAGCGCCGAGGGGTCGGCAACGACCGTGACCACCACCTCTGCCCGGCGGGCCGCATCTGCCGGGCTCGTCGTCGGCACCGCCCCGAGCTCCACGAGCTCCTCGGCCCTCTCGTGGGTGCGGTTCCACACGATCACCTCGTGCTCGGCGTCGAGGAACCGGCGGGCGAAGCGCCCGCCCATCGCCCCCAACCCGACCACGGCCACCTGGGTCATGCCGACCATGATGGCGTCGGACGTGACGTGCGACACGTCGGCGCCGTGCCCAAGGTCACGCGGCGTCCGTGCCCACGAGCACCGCCCGAGATCGGGCATGCGCCTACCGTGAGACCCGTTACCGACGAAGGGGGCGGAAGATGAACTCGGGAGACATGGCGAGGGAGCAGATCCGCGATCGTGTGCGCGAGGCCGATGCCTTCCGTCGGTCCCGGGCCACCCGGACGGCCCAGCGGCACGACCGGCGCGCGGTCGCTCGCAAGGCCTACAGCGGCTTCGTCGCCATCCTGGCGACACCCTTCCGCCACTGAGGGTCAAGGCACACGGAGCCGGGACGGACGGCGAAGCCGTCCGTCCCGGCTCCGTGCTAGTTCTCGCCCTGGTCCCGCGTGAAGCCGAGCTCGCCGTCGAACTCCTGCAGCTTCTCGATGTGCATCCATCGATGCCGTTGGCTGATCGCCACCAGGAGCTGATGGACGTCGTCGTCGGAGAGGTCGCCGGGGCTCTCCTTGATGATGAAGCGACACCGGTAATGGTCCACGGTGTCGGTGATCGCGCCGGTCGGTGGGAACACCTTGGTCCCTCGCGACGACACGAGCTTCAGGGAGAGAGGCGTCTCGAGCGTCAGCTCCATCAGCGAGGCGCCGAGCTCGGCGGGCCCCATGGGTGACTCGACGAACACGTCCATCCCGACGACCGCTCGGGATGCCGGCTTCACGTAGTCGATGTCGTCCGACAGCTTCGGCAGGACGAGCGGGAGATGGTCGCGAACCGCCCAGCCCTCGGATCGACGGCCGAGGTTCCCGATGATGGTGTCGGCGTAGTCGGTCGTGGATGCCCCGTTGCCGTACCCCACGACGTCGCCCGTCAGCACGCCGTCCTCGAGGGTGACCAGCACGGCGTGCTCGATGGCGTCCGCCTGCTCGAACAGCTGGAGGTAGCGGAGCATCAGGACGGCCGAGAGGATCAGCGCTGTCGGGTTGATCACGTTCTTCCCCGCATACTTCGGAGCCGACCCGTGCACGGCCTCGAAGATCGCGACCTCACTCCCGATGTTGGCGCTGGGGGCGAAGCCGAGGCCGCCGACGAGTGCGCTGGTGAGGTCCGACAGGATGTCGCCGTTCATGTTCGTCATCACCAGCACGTCGAACTGCTCCGGCCGCTTCACCAGCTGGTGCGCGCAGTTGTCGACGATCAGATGCCAGGACTCGATGTCCTCGTACTCCGGAGCCACCTGCTCGAACACGCGCTTCAGCGTTCCCTCGGAGAGCTTCATGATGTTCGCCTTCGTCGCGCAGGTGACCTGCGTGCGGTGCTCGCTCCGCGCGTACTCGAAGGCGAAGCGCGCGATCTTCTCGCACCCCTTGACCGAGATCAGCTTGAGCGCCTCGGCGACGCCGGGCGTCTGCATGTACTCGATCCCTGCGTAGAGGTCCTCGACATTCTCCCGGACCATCACGAGGTCGATACCTCGTCCGCTGTACGGGGTCTTCACGCCGGGGAGCTCTCGCACCGGCCGGACGTTCGCGTAGGTCTCGAAGAGCTTGCGGAGCGTGACGTTCGCACTCTTCTCGCCGAAGCCGACCGGGGTCTCGAGAGGTCCCTTCAGCATCACGCGGGTACGCGACAAAGACGCGATCGTCTCCTCGGGTACTCCGGAGGGGAGGCCCTTCTTGAAGACCTCGGCCCCGGCTTCGCAC
Organism: uncultured Actinomycetota bacterium; assembly: GCA_963750945.1. GTDB lineage: Bacteria > Actinomycetota > UBA4738 > UBA4738 > HRBIN12 > JAJNBA01. Next base: position 716,730 of record CAVVSH010000015.1, read on the forward strand.
TCCTCCCAGTCGATGGGAGCTCCCGAAGCCTCGACGATCCGCCGGGCCGAATCGGTCACCTCCGGTCCGATGCCGTCGCCGGGTACCAGGGTGACCGGTATCCGTTGGTCGGTCGATGTCGCCACGCGCGCCTCCTCGAGATGGGGTGCGCCATGGTATCGGCGCCGGGGGGCGGGGCCAGGCCGTCGGGTCGTCCACGACGGGACGGTCGGCCGCGTCGCACCGCGCCGACGACACCACGCCGGCCTCGCGGATGGTTTGGGGTCCCATCGTGTCGGGTAGATGCTCCACACCGTTTGCCCCCGAAGCGATGAGTGCGATCCCCACTTCCCGGCTCCGAACGCTCGGACCTCTTGGTCCGACACGCAGCGATGCCTGGGCGGCGGCCGCGCCGGCTCCGACGACGAGCAGAGGTCGGCGCCTCGCCTGGATCGCGATCCTGTCGGTCCTGCTCCCGTCGCTGTCGGTCACCGGCGCCCTCGCCGCACTGTTCATGTCGACCGAGCTGCCGGACATCCCGCCCCTGGAGGAGACGACCGAACTCCTCGACCGCGCCGGGAACGAGATCGCGGAGCTCCACGCAGGTGTGGACCGGGTCATGATCCCGTTCGCGCAGATGCCGTTGTCCCTCCGACGAGCCGTGGTGGCGGTGGAGGACGCCGACTTCTACCGCCACGACGGTCTCGATCTGGGCGCGTTGGCGCGCGCGTCCTGGGCCAACGTCACGAGCGGATCCATGAGCCAGGGCGGGTCGACGATCACCCAGCAATACGTGAAGAACGTGCTGACCGGGTCCGAGCGCTCGATCGCACGGAAGGTCCGGGAGGCGATCCTCGCCGTGAAGCTCGAGCACACATCGTCCAAGCGCGAGATCCTCGAGGGGTATCTCAACACCGTGTACTTCGGACACGGCGCCTACGGTGCCCAGGCGGCGGCTCGGACCTATTTCGACCGCGACGCCAAGGACCTCTCCGTGCTCCAGTCGGCCACACTGGCAGGTCTCATCGCGGCGCCGTCGGCCCGCGACCCCTTCGAGCATCCCGCGGTGGCGCGCCGCTATCGGAACTTCGTGCTCGATCGGATGGTGGAGGTCGGCTCGATCGACGCGGAGGAAGCGCGCCGGCTGCAGAGCCGCCTGCTCCGGTTGGCCGAGGAGCAGTTGGTGCGATCGCCGGCCGGCCATTTCATGGAGCACGTCCGGCTCGACCTCAAAGCGAGCTACGGACTGGACGCTCTGTACCGAGGCGGCCTGCGCGTCACGACGACGCTCGACACGGAGTGGCAGCGCGCGGCGGAGCGAGCGATCCGGTCGTCGCTCCCCGGGTCGCGCGGCCCCGAAGCCGCGCTCGTCGCCATCGATCCGAGGACGGGTGCGATCCGCGCGATGGTCGGGGGGCGGAGCTTCGCCCGGAGCGAGTTCAACCTCGCGACCCAGGGACGACGTCAGGCGGGAAGCGCGTTCAAGCCGTTCGTCCTCCTCGCGGCTCTCGAGCGGGGGATCTCGCCGACCGAGGTTCGCTACGGCCCCTCCTCGCTGACGATCCGCGATCGGTTCTGCGAGACGGACGGGAAGCCGTGGACGGTGTCGAACGCAGGAGATCAGTGGGCGGGCACGATGTCGCTCGAGAGCGCGATGGCCGGTTCCGTGAACACGATCTACTCCCAGCTCACGGTCGAGGTCGGGCCGGAGGCGGTCGCGGACGTCGCGCACCGGATGGGGATCCGCTCGCGACTCGCCGACGTGTGCTCGATCGGTCTCGGTACCTCAGAGGTGAGCCCCCTGGACATGACCTCGGCCTTCGCCACGCTCGCGGCCAGAGGCATCTACGTCGAGCCGACGGGCGTGGAGCGCGTGTCCGCGCCCGATGGGACGACCCTGCAGGGGCCGCTGCGCGGCCTGGCGAGCATCGGCAGCAGGGCGATCTCGCCGCAGGACGCGGATGCGACCACCCGCGTCCTTCAGGGCGTGATCGACCACGGGACCGGGACGGCGGCGCGTCTTGCCGGCCGCCCCGCGGCCGGCAAGACCGGTACCGCTCAGCACGCGACCGACGCCTGGTTCTGCGGCTACGTCCCGCAGCTCGCGACGTGCGTCTGGGTCGGTTACCCGAACGGGTCGCGACCGATGCGCGACGTGGCCGGCTTCCCGGAGGTCTACGGAGGGACGATCCCTGCCCGGATCTGGCACGACTTCATGACCGAGGCCACCACCGGCATGCGAGTGGTGGGATTCAGGCCGGGGAGCTACGAGATCTACGCGGACCCCCCGCCGCCGACACCTTCCCCGGAGCCGCTTCCCTCCGCGGAGCCTTCGCACGCCACGGAGCCTGAGCCCGCGCCCTCCCCGTCTCCGGAGCCGTCTCCGCCGCCATCGCCCGAGCCGTCGCCGAAACCCGATCCCTCACCGAGTCCCGTGCCTTCGCCGTCGCCTTCAGCCGCGGCTGAGCTGGAAGAGCCGGCCGCGCCGATCGTCGGGCGATCTCGGGACCCCTGAGCGGACGTCTACTCTCCTTCAGCCTCTTCTTCGGTCGCCTCGTAGGCGGCTTCCTCGTCGGGCGAAGGCGACGCGACCTCGTCCGAGGTTCGCTGCTCGACGTCCAAACGGTCCGTGTCGGCGACCTCGAGAGGTGCCCTCGGCACCTCGTGCCCGCATGTGTAGGTATCCACCTGACGGCTTTCCGGATCTTGGAACCGGTCGTCTCCGTCGAAGTCGATGTCCGCGAGGGTGCCCTTGCCGCACACGGGACAGCGGCCGTCGGATGCGGCGGTACCGGATGTCGTCATGATGACAGGGTACCGAGCCCGCTTCCGCCCCACCTCGGCGTTTGACGTCTGCGGGGCCAGGGAAGGAATCCCGCATGACGGCAGCGAGAGACGGCGCAGGGCAGCGGATGCTGGGCCGGGTCGACAACGCGCAGCGGCGCCACGCCGTGCTCGCCTTCCCGTTGGCCGTGATCAAGAAGTTCACCGACGATCGCGCGAGCCAGCTCGCCGCCTTGATCGCGCACTACGGCTTCATCTCGCTCTTCCCGCTCCTGCTCGTCTTCGCCACCGTGGCGTCCTACGTGCTGAAGGGCAACCCGCAACTCCTCGAACGGTTGCTGAACTCCGTGGTCGAGCAGTTCCCGGTCGTGGGAACGCAGATCGGCGAGACGATCGACGAGAGCGTTCGTCAGCTGTCGAGCTCGCCCCTCGCCATCACCGTCGGTATCGTCGGCGCGTTGTGGACCGGGACGGCGATCGTCGCCGCCGCGCAGAACGCGATGGACGAGGTGTGGGACGTCCCGCGTTTCGAGCGTCCCGGACTCATCGCTCGCGTGACGCGCGCGTTCCTTTTGTTCTTCGTGTTCGGTGCGTCGATCGTCCTGTCGACACTCCTCGCCGGGACCGGTGGTGAGACGGGATGGAACGCCGCCCTGCTCAAGGCCCTGTCGATGGCCGGAACGGTGCTCATGTCCGTCGCCGTGTTCTCGTTCGCGTTCCGGTCGCTCACGGTCGCCCGTGTGAGCTGGCGAGACGTGCTCCCGGGCGCGATCTTCGCCGCGGTCGCCTGGACGGTCCTGCTCATGCTCGGCAACTGGTTCGTCGAGCGCCAGATCGACCGAGCGACGGCCGTCTACGGGTTCTTCGCGATCGTGATCGGCCTGCTCGCGTGGATCTCCGTAGCCGCCCAGCTCTTCCTCCTCGCTGCGGAGATCAATGTGGTCAGGGTTCGCCGCCTGTGGCCGCGATCGCTGAGCGCGCCCCCGCTCGCGGACGAAGACAGGGAGGTGCTCGCGAGTCAGGCCGAGGAGGAGAAGGCTCGTCCCGAGGAACGGGTGGACGTGACGTTCGAGCAACGGGCGGGCGGGGGGCGGGATCGATGAGCGCGCTGAAGCGGGTGCGATGCACCGGGCCAGGCATCTCGCGGCGCCGGCAGGGGCGTGGCTTCACCTACGTGCATCCCAACGGGCAGGGGGTCCGGGACGACGAGACGCTGGCGCGGATACGGTCGCTGGCGATCCCGCCCGCGTGGCAGGACGTGTGGATCTGCCCGGACGAACGCGGTCACCTGCAGGCGGTGGGCACGGATGGAGCCGGGAGGAAGCAGTACCTCTATCACGAGGCATGGCGAGCTCGACGCGACCGGCAGAAGTTCGACCGAGTGCTGCGGCTCGCCCGGGGCCTGCCCGCGATGAGGAAGGTGTGTGACCGGGACATCGCCTCGCGCGGATTGAGCCGCGAACGGGCGCTCGCGGGCGCCATCCGGTTGCTGGACCTCGGCTTCTTCCGGATCGGCTCGGAGGCCTATACGGAGGAGAACGGTTCCTACGGGCTCGCGACGCTCCGGCGAAGCCACGTCCGGGTGAGCGGCAACGAGGTGCGCTTCGATTTCGCCGCGAAAGGCGGCCAGCGCCGGATCCAGGCGATCCAGGATCCCGCGCTCGCCCGGCTCACGGGTTCGCTCCTTCGACGCAAAGGGGGAGGACGGGAGCTGCTCGCGTTCCGGGAGGGGAAGACGTGGCGCGACGTCCGGTCCGAGGACATCAACGCGTACCTCAAGGATCTCGCGGGTGAAGAGATCTCCGCGAAGGATTTCAGGACGTGGCACGCCACGGTGCTGACGGCGGCGCTCCTGGCCTCGCAAGAGGAGGGGCTCACCTCGGTCACCTCCCGCACGCGGGTGGTCTCGACGGTCGTCAAGGAGGTGGCCGAGGTGCTCGGGAACACGCCGGCCGTCTGCCGGGCGTCCTACATCGATCCACGCGTGATCGAACGGTTCCTCAACGGGGAGACGATCGATCTGCCGCGAGGCCGGGACCTCACGGACGACCGAACCCGCGGGGCAGTGGAATCGGCGGTCCTGGAACTCCTCGACCCGGAGGGCGCGCAGCATGCGGCCTGAGGCTCGCGATCTCAGGGCGTGTGGCCGGAGGGTCGGAGCCCGTCGCCGAGGCTCTTTCTCAAGTTCCTCTCGAACTCTCCGACATCATCCGTATGGAACGACCGCCATCGGGGTATCAACGTCGCATGCGAACAGAGAACGACCAAGACGACCTGCGCAGCGAGGTGGGGCAGACACTGGCCCTGTTCGGGATGAGCCTGGCCGTGGTGCTGGTAGGGCTGCTCGTCGGGTTGGGCCTCTAGGGCCTCCGAACGATCCCGAGCTCGGAGCTGGGGCGCAAGGATTCGAACCTCGACTAACAGGGCCAGAACCTGTCGTGCTGCCGTTACACCACGCCCCAGGGGTGAAGGTCAGTCTACCGGAGGCGTCCTGCCGTCCCCGACAGCGTGCACCATCGTGATCGCGACGTGGGCCCCCGGGTTCGCCCGAAGGATGTGGGGAGAGATGAGCGAGAGACGGAAAGGATTCCGCCGCACACCTGCTCGGTTGACCCTTCCCTTCCGCGTTCGGTACGTTCGAAGGCAACCACGACGACCCTGGAGGGAGCATCCATGAACAAGGGCGGCCTGGTCACTGAAGTCGCGAAGAAGACCGGCCTCAGCAAGGCCGAGGTTGGGCGTGTGATCGATGCGGCGATCGACACCGTCCGCGAGACCGTGGTGGTGGGCGACCGCGTCACTCTCGCGGATTTCGGGACGTTCGAACGCAAGCATCGGAACCGTCGCATCGCGCGCAATCCCCGGCAGCCTGAGGTTCCGATCGTGGTCCCCGAGCGGGACCTGCCTGCGTTCACGCCGGGGAAGGAATTCCGTCACCAGGTCCTCGGCAACAATTCGGGGTGAGGGGCGGAGCCTCAGTCCCAGGTCACGAGTCGCAGTGAGCGTGCCACGGGAGCGCCGTCCCGCTCCTCCGTCTCGAACCGCACGCGCTGCCCGATCCGCAACGTGAGGACGTCCGAACCCTCGAGCGATCCCGCGTCGATCGCGACCTCGGTGCGATCGTCGGTCAGGAGTGTCCCCGTCCGCTCGCCCTCGTCGAAGTGCTTGATCGTTCCCTGATCCACGTCCGCTCCCGTCAGGTTCGTGCGGCGAGCCTGCCCGCGAGATCCATGTCCCGGCAGACATCCAGCGTCCGACCCGGGCGATGTGTCTCCAGCACGGTGAGGATATCGCTCGGTTCGTCCAGGTCGAACGACAGCTCCTCCCGCTCCACGACCGCGGTGGGCAGGCCGCGCTCGGCCGCGGTCTCCAGATGCCGGCGGAACGAGTCGGGACCGAAGCGGCTGGGGATGGTGCCGGGAGGCCGCCGAAGCAAGAGGTTGGTTCCGCGCTCGTCGGCGGAGGGGGCGATCACGACCGGTCCCAAGGTGTGCAGGGCTGCTCGCAATGCCTCAGACGTGACGAGGGGTGTGTCCGCGTGCAGGATCGCGAGCGCCTCGGCCTGCCGAGCGGCAGCTTCCGCCTCGATCTGGTGCACCGCCGAACGGAGCGAGGGTCGCTCCTCCGAGATGCCCAGCGCGCTGCGGCTCATCGCGATCTCCAGGATGCTCTCGTCGGAAGAGACCACCCACGTTTCCCACCCGTCGACCGCGAGCGTCGCGTCCAAGACGTCTTCGTACATCGCCAGGGCGAGCGCCCCCCGCTCGAGGGGAGTCAGGAGCGAGGACAAGCGAGACTTCGCGTGGGCGAGAGACTTCACGGGGATGGCGATCGCGCGCACGGGCTCGTCAGCCTAGCGGAGGCTCCGCGGTACCCTCACGACTCCGACCGAGGGAGCACGTCACGGAACCCTGGTACCACGTTGCCAAAGCGGTAGCCCTTCCGCCCCTCCGAACCTGGTTCCTGCTGTCGCACGAGCATCTGGATCGGATCCCTGCGAAGGGTCCGGCGATCATCGTGTGCAACCACATCTCCTATCTCGATCCCCTGACCAATGGAGATGCCGTCGTGCGAGCCGGCCGACGTCCGCGCTTCCTCGCGAAGGCGGACCTCTTCCGGATCCCCGTCATCGGGAGGGCGCTCCGAGGTGCCGGCCAGATCCCCGTTGCGCGCGGCTCGCGTGACAGGTCCTCGCTCGATCGGGCGGTGGCGGCACTGGAGGATGGGGAGGTGATCGTCGTGTATCCGGAGGGAACGGTCACGAAGCGCGACGACGGGCTCCCGATGGAAGGGAAGACCGGGACGGTGCGTCTGGCGCTCCGGACGGGGGCGCCGATCATCCCGATGGCCAGCTGGGGTTCTCAGGCCGTGTGGCAGAAGTCCGGCAAGGGGTCGCTGAAGCTCGGTCGGCCGATCTGGACGACCGTGGGCGAGCCTTTCGCGCTTCCCCCCGTGCCGAGCGGGGAGCCGCTGCCGTTGCGTGAGCTGACCGCGCTGGTCATGGATACGATCACCCCCTTGGTCGTCGATCTGCGGGATCGATATCCGCGTCGGTGGACGAAGTAGGCTCCCCTCCATGAGCGATCCGGCGAAGCGGCGACGCTTCCAGACCCGCGCCGTGCATACCCACCACCCACCGCCGCCCGAACAGCTCTCGAGCAGCATGCCGATCTTCCAGTCCTCCACGTTCCGATTCGAGACGAACGAAGAGTTCGCGAGGGCGATCCGATTCGACGGTCCCGGCTACGTCTATTCGCGTGGCTACGGGAACCCGACGGTCGACGCCTTCCAGTCCGCGATGGCCGATCTCGAGGAGACGGAGTCGGCGGTGGGTTTCGCCTCCGGCATGGCTGCGATCTCGTCCCTGTTCCTCACGGTGGCGGGGTCGGGCTCGCGGATCGTGGCGGGAACCGCGCTCTACGGAGGTTCGATCTCGCTCCTGCGGAATATCCTGCCGAGGTTCGGCGTCGAGGCCACCTTCGTCGACCCGACGGATCTCGACCAGGTGCGCGACGCGCTGCCCGGAGCAGACCTCTTCTACTGCGAGACGATCGTCAACCCGACGACGACGGTCCCCGATCTGGCCGCATTGGCGAGCCTGTGCCGGGAGGCCGGTGTCCCGTCCGCCGTCGACAACACGTTCGCGTCGCCGTACCTCTGCAATCCGGTGACGCTCGGATTCGACGTTGCCCTCCACTCCGCTACCAAGTACATCGGCGGGCATGCGGACTTGATCGGCGGCGTCGCCTGCACCAACGAATCGCTCTTCCGGAAGCTGCGCGACACCGTGATCGACCTCGGCGGGGCGATGCAGCCGCTCGAAGCTTGGCTCGCCCTGCGGGGCCTGGCGACGCTCAGCCTGCGGATGGAGCACCACACCGCGTCGGCGGGGCGCCTCGCATCGGTCCTCGCAGCCCACCCGTCCGTGGAACGGGTCCACTACCCGGGCCTGGAGACGCACCCGCAGCACGAGTTGGCGAAGCGTCAGCTGCGAGGTTTCGGCGGCACACTCGCGTTCGAGGTGACCGGTGGGCTGGAGGCGGGCAGCCGCGTCGCGGAGGCGCTCGAGCTCGGATGGATCGCGGGGAGCCTGGGGAGCGTGATGACATTGGTCGCGCACCCCGCGTCCACGACGCATCGGCAGGTGGACCCCGAGGCCAGACGGGCGGCGGGCATCGCGGATGGCTTGCTACGGGTCGCCGTCGGGCTGGAGGATCCCGACGACCTGATCGAGGACTTCACGCGGGCCCTCGAGAAGGCATGAGTCGCCGCCGCGTCGCGGTCCTGTTCGGAGGGAGATCCGCGGAGCACGAGATCTCGTGCATCTCCGCGCGGTCGGTGATCGACGCTCTCGATCCGGCACGGACGGAGGTGGTCCCGGTCGGGATCACCCGTGACGGCCGGTGGCACCTGCTTTCCGGCCCTCCCGCGCTGCCTGCCGAGTCAGGGAAGATGCCCGAGGTCACGGAGGGGAGCGGCACCGAGGTCGAGCTCGCGGCGGAAGCGGGGTCACGTGAGCTCGTGGCCGCGGACGGATCCCGCGAGCCGATCGATGTCGTGTTCCCGGTCCTGCACGGTCCGTTCGGCGAGGACGGAACGATCCAGGGGCTCTTCGAGCTCGCGGGCGTGCCCTATGTCGGCGCCGGAGTACTCGGCTCGGCGATCGGGATGGCGAAGGACGTCCAGAAGCAGCTGTTCCTGCAGGCAGGGTTGCCGGTGGGTCCGTTCGAAACGACGCACGAGAAGGATTGGGAAGACGACCCGGAGTCCGTCGAGGCGTCGGCAGAGGCGCTCGGCTACCCGCTGTTCACGAAACCCGCGAGCCTCGGCTCATCCGTCGGGATCTCGAAAGTGGGCTCCGCTGCCGAACTGGCAGAGGGGCTCGAGGAGGCGTTCCGCTATGCGCGGATCGCCCTGCTGGAGAAGGCGATCGAAGAGGCCCGCGAGATCGAGTGCGCGGTCCTGGGCAACGACGAGCCCGTCGCGTCGGTCGCAGGAGAGATCGTGGCCAAGGGTCACGACTTCTACGACTACGAGGCGAAGTATCTCGACGAGGACGGCGCACAACTCCTCATCCCTGCCGATCTCAAGCCAGAGGTGCTCGAAGAGGTACAGCGACTCTCGGTCACCGCGTTCCGAACGATCAGGTGCGCGGGGATGGCGCGCGTGGACTTCTTCCTCCGGGGTGAGGACGAGCTGTGGTTGAACGAGATCAACACCATCCCCGGGTTCACCTCGATCTCGATGTACCCGAAGCTGTGGGAAGCCTCGGGGCTTCCCTACGCGCAGCTCGTGGAACGGCTACTGGATCTCGCGGTGGAGCGGCACGAGGCCGATCGCAAGAGCACCGGGGTTCGGGAGCTGGGCGGCTGAGGGCCCGGAGGGCCTAGAGATGGACGACCGGGCAGGTGAGGGTCCTCGTGATGCCCTCGATCGCTTGGATCCGCGCCACGACGAGCTTCCCCAGGTCGTCCACGCTGTCGGCCTCGGCGCGCACGATCACGTCGTAGGGACCGGTGACGTCTTCTGCTTCCGTGACGCCGGTGGTGCTTCGCACGGCGTTGGCGACCGAGGCCGCCTTCCCCACCTCCGTCTGGATCAGGATGTACGCGTGAACCACCTGGTGCCTCCTCGGGTCCGTCGGGACGCGACCCATGCTAATCGGGGGTGGGCACGCGGAGCAATGCGGGTGCGATGATCGGGGACGTGTTCCGGAACCGGGACGAAGCCGGCGCGTCGCTCGCCGCCGCCATGGCGGACCGCGTCTCTGGACCCGCCACCGTGCTGGCCATCCCGCGAGGTGGAGTGGCCGTGGCGCGGCCCCTGGCGCGAGCGCTCGGGGCACCGCTCGACGTGGTGATCCCGCGGAAGCTCCGCGCGCCGGACAACCCCGAGCTCGCGATCGGCGCCGTCGCGCCGGGTGTCATGGTCCTGCACGAGCGGGCGGTGCGCCAGCTCGGGGTGCCGCCCGCATACATCGAGGAGGAGGCCGGCCGGCAGGAAGCGGAGATCGCGCGGCGCGAGGCCGTCTATCGAGGCGGCCGAGCGCCGGCACCGGTCGCCGGCCGGACGGTGGTCGTCGTGGATGACGGGGTGGCGACCGGTGCCACCGCCGTCGCCGCCCTCCGGTGGGCGCGCGCGGCCGGCGCCGACCGGGTCGTCTTCGCCGCCCCGGTCGGTCCGCCGGCCGCGCGCGCCCACCTCGAGCCCGAGGCGGACGAGGTGGTGCTCCTCGAGGAGCCCTTCGGCTTCCTCGCCGTCGGGGAGTGGTACCGAGACTTCGATCAGGTCTCGGATGATGAGGTCGTGGCGATGCTCGGCGAGGTGGAGCGGTGAACGTCGTCGAGGTCGTGGTCGCTGCCGTCTTCGGGTTGCTCGGGGTTCGCTCGGCGATCTACTGGTTGCGACGTCCGCTGGACTCCGACGTTCGCCGCGACCACGTGCTCTACGCGGTGTTCGTGGCGTCGCGGGTCTGCCTCTGGTTCGCGCTGATGGGTCTCTTCCTGCTCTTCGCGAGCGTCGAGACGCAAGGGCGTGCCTTCATCGACGATGCGGCTCGATTCAACTGGTACTACATCGTGCTCGCGGTTCCGGCCGGGCTCCAATTCATCAGTGGCTTCCTGCTGGGACGACCTCCGCCGACGCCTCCTTCGGGCGGAGATCAAGCCGTTTGAGCAGCAGGGCGTTGAACGCTACGACGATGGTGGACAGGCTCATCGCGACGGCGCCGACGGCGGGGGGAAGCACGAAGCCCCAGGGGGCGAGCACTCCGGCCGCCAGAGGGATCGCGAGAGCGTTGTATCCGGTGGCCCACACGAGGTTCTGGATCATCTTCGAGTAACTGGCGCGCGAGAGGCGCCGCACGCTCAGGACACCGCGCGGGTCGTCGCTCGCGAGCACCACTCCGGCGGACGCGATCGCGACGTCGGTCCCCGCTCCGATCGCGATGCCGACGTCGGCTCGGGCGAGTGCCGGCGCGTCGTTGACGCCGTCACCGACCATCGCCACTCGCCGCCCCTCCTCCTGGAGCTCGGCGACGACCGCTGCCTTGTGTTCCGGCAGGACCTCGGCACGGACCTCATCGATGCCGATGTCCTCGGCGACGGCATCGGCGACCTCACGCGCGTCACCGGTGATCATCACGACGCGGAGGCCCTCCGCGTTCAGGTCCCGCACCGCCTGACGGGACTCCGGACGCACCACATCCTCGAGGGCGACCGAGCCGACCGGTTTCCCGCCTCTGACGACGGTGAGGACGATGGCGCCCCGCTCCCGCCATGCCGCGATGGACTCCGAAAGGCCGGTGGGGACCTCCAGGTCGAGCTCCCGGAGGAGTGCCGGGCCACCCACGGCGACCTCTGTGCCATCCACGACCGCCTCAACGCCACGACCGGCCATCGATCGGAATCCGGACGCCGCGGTGATCGCGAGTCCTCTCCTGCGGGCCTCCTCGACGATCGCTCGGGCCAACGGATGCTCGCTGTCGGCTTCGACCGCAGCGGCGAGCGAAAGGACCGAGTCCTGCTCCGCCTCGTCGACGACGACTTCTCTCACGGCAGGTCTCCCCGTGGTCAGGGTCCCGGTCTTGTCCATCAGCACCGTGTCGACGGTTCGCATCCGCTCGAGCGCGAGCCGATCCTTGACGAGGATCCCCTCCCTTGCCGCGGTGGACGTGGAGATCGCGATCACGAGCGGGATCGCGAGACCGAGCGCGTGCGGGCAGGCGATCACGAGGACCGTGATGGTGCGTTCCAGCGCCTGGTCGGGCTCACCGAGCGCGAGCCATGTGATCAGCGTGATCGCGGCTGAGGTCAGCGCAACGTAGAACAGGAGCGCGGCCGCACGATCGGCGAGGGCCTGGGCCCGTGAACGCGAGGACTGCGCCTCCTCGACGAGACGGTGGATGCCGGCGAGGGTGGTTTCGTCGCCGACCGCGGTGATGCGCACGCGGACCGAGGAATCGGTCGAGACCGTGCCCGCCACGACCCGGTCTCCCGCGCGGCGGGTGACCGGCCTGGACTCACCCGTGATCAAAGACTCGTCGAAGGCGGCTTCCCCCTCGATGATCACGCCGTCGGCAGGCACGCGACCACCGGGGCGGACGAGGACGAGGTCCTCCGGGCGAAGCTCGTCGAGCTCGACGACCTCGGTCCCGCCATCGGTGACGCGCTCGGCGGTGTCGGGCAGGAGGGAGGCAAGCGCCTCGAGTGCACTGGTGGCTTGCCCAAGCGCTCGCATCTCCATCCAGTGACCGAGGAGCATCACGTCGACGAGCAGGGCGAGCTCCCACCAGAACTCGAGATCGAGCCATCCGAACGCGCTGGCGACGCTCGCACCGAACGCCACGGTGAGCGCCAGAGCGATCAGCAGCATCATCCCCGGACGCCGGGCGCGGGCTTCCTCGATGCCTCCCGTGAGGAAAGGCTGCCCGCCGTAGAGGAACACCGCGGTGCCGAGGATCGGCGCCACGAGGTCCCGGCCGACGAAGTCCGGCAGGGTGAATCCGAGCCAGTCCTGGATCATCTCGGAGAAGGCGAGGACGGGGAGGGTCAGCGCGACGCTGATCCATAGCCGATCTCGGAACATCGCGGCGTGGCCCGCGTGACCGCCGTGGTCGCCGTGACCGCCGTGGTCGCCGTGACCCTCGTGGTCGCCGTGACCCTCGTGGTCGCCGTGACCCTCGTGGTCGCCGTGACCCTCGTGGTCGCCGTGACCCTCGTGACCGCCGTGACCCTCGTGGTCCAGGTGCTCCGCCGGCGGGTGGTGCTTCTCGTGCGCTCCGTGATTCATATGACGGCTCCCCTGCCGGCGTGCGGCCCACGCTCACCCCCTTTGGGCCACGTCGCACCGCCGTGCACGGGACGAGATGAGGGGACGAGGGATCTGGGAACGGCTAGCCGACGGCCTTGATGATGTCCTCGGACAGCTCGGTGTACTGCTGCAGGTGCTCCACCCGCTCCACCTTCAGTCGCTCGACGATGCCGCGGTATTCCTCGATCCTGCCGGTGCGCTCGTAGAGGAGGATGGGCCGCAGGAGGTCGGAGTCGTCGAACCCCGGCACGTCGGTCGCCACCTGATAGCGGAAATCCGGGTCTTCCTCGAAGACGATCGTCTGCTCGGCGATCCCCTTCACGCACGCGGAGGTGTGCGGGATCTTGACCTTCTTGGAACGGTCGTCGCCATCCGCACCCGCCACTCGGCCGGTGTTCAACAGATACGTCTCGATGGGATGGGTCGCGAGGAGCTCGAGCAAGCGATTGCCCTGGAGCCCGTGGGGGAGCGGGAAGAACGGATTGGTGCCGGGCACCCGGAGGAACTTGCCCTCCTCGTCGGCGCCTCCGGCCGAGGTGCCTGTGGTCTCGCCCAGCATGAAGTAGGCGGCCGACTGCTCCTGGGTGAGTTTCGCGACCGCGGGGATGATGTTCTCGTTCCGGTTCAGGATCAGCAGGTAGTCGACGGGTCCGACGTTCCGAGCGTCCTCGAACGCCAGCAGATCCTGCATCTCGAAGACCGCCCTTCCGTTCTGCGTGTAGCTCTGCTCGAAGAAGTTCACCGTGCCGGAGTCGTCCTGATAGACGTTCTCCAGATAGGTGGTGGGTTTCGTGACCGCCCCGTAGATCGACGGCTCGAAGTCCGGATCCAGCGAGAAGGTCTTGGCGAAGCACCCGTTCTCGGTGCCGTACGCGAGGCCGCCGGGCATCAGGCCGACGAAGTCGTCCTGGATGGGCTTCGAGCCGTTCTGCGTCGTGAACGTGGTCGTCGTCTTCCCGGTTCCCGACAGTCCGATGATCAAGAAGACCTTGTCGCCCGCGGCGGTCGGGATCACCTTGAGTCCTGCGTGCAGGGCGAGACCGCCCTTGTCGAAGACGATGTCGTTCCACATCCGCAGGCCGCCCTTCTTCGACTCGCCGAAATAGTCGGAGTTGAGGACGCGGGTCACGTGGTGGTCGAGATCGACGGCGATGATGCGATCGTCCGGGTATCCGGGCGCTTCGAGCCCGGGTGTGTAGATGACCTGGACCTGGGGCTCCTCGTCGTCGTCGCGCGCGAAGTAGAGCTTCTGCTGCATGCCCGCGATGTTCGCGTAGCGCTTCTCCATCAGCAGTCGCGCGCGGGTGCGGAGCGTGGGGTCGTTCCCGATCCACCCGTCGATCTGGATCATGTCGTTGTCGGTGAGGTACTCGTCCTGTCGACGGGCGATGTCGTCGAACTCCTCCCGCGTCATCGTCTTCCCGCTCGAGGCGCGATCGACGACGAACGTGCTGCCGGCGCTCCTGGAGAGGACCTTGGTCTGGACGTTCACGTTGCCGTATCCGGTGATCCTGCATCCGGGCATCTCTTCGGTGAACCGGCGAAGTTCCTCCGGCGTCGGGTTGACGAACACGTCTGCCACTCGGGCCTCCTGCATCGGTGGGTATGCGGAACGAGGGGTGGGGTGGGCGGGAGAACCCCTAAAGTCTAGCGAACGTGCAGGCGGCTTCTCCCGGACCGCGTGCAGGGCGCCCTCCGCCGAGACCTGGGGCCAGATGGATCTGTCGGAAGACCAACTGATCGAGGCGATCCGCCGCGTCCTCTCCGGGGCGGGGCCTGAGGTGATCGTGGGTCCCGGCGACGATGCCGCCGTCGTCCGCTCCGGCGCCGGCGAATTGGTGCTGACCACGGACGCCATGGTGGAAGGGATCCATTTCCGGACAGCGCTCACCACTCCTCGCGACCTCGGCTACAAAGCGATCGCGGTCAACGTCAGCGACGTGGCTGCGATGGCCGCGAGCCCACGGTTCGCGCTCTGCAGCCTCACGCTCCCGGTCGCGACCGAGGCCGCGTGGGTCGTGGAGCTCGCCGGTGGGATGCGCGAATGCTGCGACGAGTTCGCCCTGTCGCTGGTGGGGGGGAACCTCTCGCGGGGCGAGGAGCTGTCGATCGTCGTGACACTGACCGGCGAGGTGGTGCCGGGCAGGGCCGTGCGCAGGGACGGCGCACGGCCCGGCAACCGCCTGGTGGTGACCGGCTCACTCGGGGGCTCGGCGGCCGGGTTGCGTCTCGCCTCGCAGCGCTCCTGGTCGGATGCGGAGCGTGACGCGCTCAGGCGATACATGCGGCCCATCCCGCGAGTGGGTGAGGCGGGTGTCCTCGCGGGTCACGGGGTCACATCGATGATGGACATCTCGGATGGGCTCGCGCTCGATCTCTGGAGGCTGTGCGCTGCGAGTGACGTCGGCGCCCGCGTCGGCATCGCGGATATTCCCGTCCATCCGGCTGCGACGCCCGCTGAGGCACTCGGTGGTGGCGAGGACTACGAGCTGCTGGCGACCCTTCCGAGCCCCGACGCGGTCGAGGGGGCGAGGTCCGAGCTCCGGGAGGGGTTCGGGGTGTCGCTCAGCGACATCGGCGGCATCATCGAGGCCAAGAGCGAGGAAAGGCTCCACGCCGTCCTCGAGGACGGGACGGAGGGACCACTGATCGCGGAAGGGACGAGGCAAGGATGGGATCACTTCCGGTGAGACGGGCACCATCGTGGTCGGCATGAGGCCGCGGGCGCTCACGATCGCCGGCTCCGACTCCGGCGGGGGGGCGGGGATCCAGGCGGACCTCAAGACGTTCAGCGCGTTGGGCGTGTTCGGCATGACCGCGATCACCGCGGTGACGGTGCAGAACACGAAAGGTGTATCCGACGTCGAGGAGCTCTCACCGTCCGTCGTCGCCGAGCAGATCCGCTCCGTGGCCGGCGACATCGGGGTGGATGCGGCGAAGACCGGGATGTTGGCGTCCGCCGCCATCGTCGAGGCTGTTGCCGAGGCGATCGAGGAGACGCGGCTCCCCAACCTCGTCGTGGATCCGGTCTTCGTCTCGAAGCACGGTCATCTCCTGCTCGCGGCGGACGCCGTCGGATCGCTCAAGCGGCTCATCCTCCCGCTCGCCACGTTGGTGACGCCCAACCTCCCGGAGGCCGCCGGCCTGGCGGGTTTCGACGTGCAGGACCGCGACGACATGCGACGGGCCGCCGCCGCCATCGTCCGACTCGGACCGCGCGCCGTCCTCGTCAAGGGCGGCCACCTGGAGGGCGACCGCTCGGCCGACCTGTTCGTGGAGGGGGACGTCGAGGAGTGGATCGATGCCGACCGGATCGACACGCCGCACACCCACGGGACCGGATGCACCCTCTCCGCGGCGATCACGGCGCATCTCGCTCGGGGTGCGTCACTTCCGGAAGCCGTCCGTGCAGGGAAGGCGTTCGTCACGGAGGCGATCCGTCGCGCGCTCCCGCTGGGTGAGGGGATCGGCCCGGTCGACCACCTCTGGTCGATCCCGGACGTGTGACCCAGCTACGCGGTGCGCTGAGGGATCCGGGTCACGCGCCCGGCCTTGATGCAGCTGGTGCAGGCGTTCACCCGGCGGGGCGTGCCGTCGACGAGCGCGCGGACGCGCTGGATGTTCGGATCCCATCGACGGTTGTTCCGCTTGTGCGAGAACGTCACCGACTTGCCGAACCAGGGCTTCTTGCCACAGATGTCACAGACGGCTGCCATAGATTGGTCGAGGCTACCAGAGGGGCGAGGGCGACCAGAGACGCGTGGCCTACTCGGCGATCGCCTGGAGGTGGCGGTCCAGGTCCTTCTCCGAGATCGGCCCGGTGTAGGCGAAGGAGAACGCTCCGTCCGCTCGGAAGAACACCGTGACGGGCTGGCCGAACTGGCCGAGCGACGTCTTGATGGCATCCGACACGTCGAACACGCTCGGGAAGGTCATCCCGAACTCGTCCATGAATGCTCTGGCGTCCGCTCGCGAATCCAGGATGTCGACGCCGAGGAACTGCACCCGGTCTCCGAACTCGTGGTGCGCCGCCACGAGGCGAGGCATCTCGTCGCGGCAGGGTGGGCACCACGACCCCCAGAAGTTGACCACCACGGGCGTGCCCTCGAGCTGGCTCAGGAGTCGTTGGAACGCATCCGGATCCGCCGCGGGCAGCTCGTCGGCGAACGTCGGCAGCAACGGAGCCGTGGTGGCATTGTGCGCGGGGACGGTGCCGGCCGGGGCATCCGGCGCCGGTTCGCCGCCGCAGGAAGCGAGGAGCGCGAGCCCGGCGATGAGGGTCCAGAGCCGTCGGGAGGTCATACGGGGATGGTAGAACCGTTCACGGAAGTGCCCGCCTCTCCCTCGGCTCTCGCGCTCGACTCTTCGGTCCTGCTCGTGGACCGGAAGCTGGCGACTCGCCGGACCGGCCTCCGAGACAAAGGCGACGAAGCCCACCTCGTCCTCGCCGGCATGGGCATCCGAACGGTGGGCGATCTCCTCCGCCACTACCCGCGTCGCTACATCGACCGCTCGGCGGTGGAGCGCATCGGCGACCTCCGGATCGGACAGCAGGCAACCGTGATCGCCCACGTCCACAAGACGAACAAGAGGCTGACCCGGCAGCGGCGGTCGATGGTGACCGTCACGATCACGGACGGCACCGGCTACCTCGACCTGACGTACTTCAACCAACCCTGGGCGGCCGGGATCTACAAGGAGGGCCTCGAGGTCGCGGTCTCGGGCACCGTCACCCGATATCGGGGCCGTCTCCAGCTCGGGAACCAAGAGGCGGAGATCCTCGGTGGCGAGGAGCGAGACCTGGTGCACACCGGGCGGATCACTCCGGTCCACCGCGCCTCGGAAGGCATCACGACCCGGACGATCCGCGAGCTCGTGTTCTCCGCGCTCGAGCAGTTGCCACCGATCGCCGACCCGATGCCGTCCGAGCTGATCGATGCCGAGCGACTGCAGGATCTCGATACGGCCCTTCGCCGCGTGCACTTCCCCGAGGACGCCGACCAGCTGGCGAGCGCCGTCGAACGTCTGAAGTTCGACGAACTGTTCACCCTCGAGCTGGGGGTCGCGTTCCGCAAACATCGGCTGGAGTCGGAGCGGACCGGAGTCGCTCACCGGAACGAAGGCGAGCTCACCGACCGCCTTCTCGCCACCACGCCGTTCGAGCCGACGAAGGCGCAGATCCGCGCCGTCGAGGAGGTGGGTGGGGCGATGGCGGCTCCACGACCGATGAACGTCCTCCTTCAAGGCGACGTCGGATCGGGGAAGACCCTCGTGGCGGTCCACGCTGCTCTCGTCGCGATCCAGTCCGGGCATCAGGCCGCGATCATGGCCCCCACCGAGGTCCTGGCCGGACAGCACGCGCGTTCGGTCGCGGCGCTCCTCGCGGGCGTGGGTGCGGTCGACCTTCTCGATCGCGCTCCTGCCGCCGCGAAGGCACCCGAGGGCCAGCGCTCGCTGCTCGACCCGTCGGAGGGACCGGGGAGCGACCCGGGACCCGAGCTGTTGACCTACGCGCTCCTGACGTCTGCCGTCACCGGGAAGGACCGGGTGCGCATCCGCGCCGGCATCGCCGACGGAACCGTCGATCTCGTGATCGGGACCCATGCGCTCGTGCAGGAGGGCGTCTCGTTCCACGACCTCTCCCTCGCGGTCGTGGACGAGCAACATCGCTTCGGCCTCCATCAGCGGATGGCGCTCAAAGGGAAGGGAGACGGTGAGATCGACGTGTTGATCATGACCGCGACGCCGATCCCGCGGACGCTGGCGCTCACCTACTACGGGGATCTCGACGTCGTCGTGCTGGACGAGATGCCGAAGGGCAGACAGCCGATCGGGACGGCGGTGGCGCGCTCCGATCCGGAGCGCGCCACCGCCTATGACCTCGTCCGGCGCGAGGTTCGCGCCGGACGGCAGGCCTTCGTGGTGTGCGCGGCGATCGACGAGGGGAACCGGACGCAGGTGCGCGCGGCGGAGGCCGAGGCCGAGCGGCTCGCCACGGAGATCTTCCCCGATCTCCGGGTCGAGCTGCTCCACGGGAAGATGCGGCCGAAGGACAAGGGACGCGTGATGGAGGACTTCCGGTCCGGCCGCGCCGACGTGCTCATCTCGACGACCGTGATCGAAGTCGGCGTCGACGTGCCGAACGCGACCGTCATGCTGATCGAGAACGCGGAGCGGTTCGGCCTCGCACAGCTCCACCAGCTGCGCGGACGGATCGGCAGAGGCGCGCACGACTCGTACTGCGTCCTGTTCGACGAGTCCGAGGAGACCAACGTCGAAGCCCGCGCGCGGATCGAGGCGATGGTCCGCACGACAGACGGATTCGAGCTGGCGGACGAGGATCTCCGCCTGCGCGGCGAGGGCACGCTCTTCGACACGAAGCAGTCGGGGATGCCCGACCTGAAGCTCGCGCGGCTGTCCGAAGACCTCGACCTCGTCAAGCGGGCGAGAGCTCGGGCCTTCGCCCACATCGAGAAGGACCCGGCGCTCGAGCACCATCCGATGCTCCTCGGCGAGCTCCGCGACCGGTTCGAGGACTCGATCGCCTGGCTCTTCAGCGCCTGAGGCGTCCAGCGCCCCACCGTTCGCGGCCTCATCTGCCTCCGCCCGCTTTATCCTCGCGTCGATGCGGGTCATCGCCGGCAGCGTGAAGGGGGCTCGACTCGTTCGCGTGCCGGACGGGGTCCGTCCCGTGTCCGACCGGGCTCGGGAGGGGCTCTTCTCGAGCCTCGGCGAGCTCGTGAACGATGCCCGCGTGCTGGATCTGTACGCGGGCACGGGAGCGCTGGGGATCGAGGCGCTGTCCCGGGGCGCCAGTGCAGCGGTGTTCGTGGACAAGAGCCAGGCCGCCGTGAGCGCCGTGCGGGAGAACCTCGCGCGCACGGGGCTGGAGGACCGGTCGGTCGTCGAGCGCTCGGACGTCCGTCGATCCCTGGAGCGCGCGCCCGTCGATCCGGAGAAGTTCGACCTCGTGTTCCTCGACCCACCGTACGAGGCCGGTCAGGCCGAGCTGGACCCCGTTCTGAGCCTTCTCGGTGCGAAACCGCTGCTCAGAGAGGGTTTCACCGTCGTGCTCAGCCGAGGGTCGAGGAGTTCCAACCTTGTGATTCCGCTACACTGGGCCGTCGCGAGACGACTGTCCTACGGGGACAGTGTCGTCACGCTGTTCCGGTCACGAGACCTGCCAGGGGACATGGAGGTGTGATGGGCCTGACCGCCCTGTGTCCGGGGACGTTCGATCCCGTGACGAACGGTCACCTCGACATCATCGGAAGGGCATCCGAGACCTTCGAGACGGTGGTCGTCGGCGCGCTGGAGAACCCCTCCAAGCAGCCGATGTTCTCCCTCGAGGAGCGGGTGGCGATGCTGAAGGAGGCATGCTCCGGCATGCCCAACGTGACCGTGGTCACGTTCCGGGGACTGCTCGTCGACCTCGCCCGGACGCAGAGCAACGGCGCCGTGATCGTGAAGGGTCTCCGGGCGGTCTCCGACTACGAGTACGAGATCCAGATGGCGCAGATGAACCATCGTCTCGCGGGCGTCGAGACCCTGTTCATGTCCACGAGCCCGAAGTGGTCGTTCCTGTCCTCGTCGCTGGTGAAAGAGGTTGCCCAGCTCGGGGGAGACGTCTCGGGACTCGTCCCGGATCACGTGAGGGTCGCGCTGGCCGACCGATTGGACGAGCGCTGATGGACCTCGCCGCACGACTCGAGCAGCTCGAGGAGCTGATCCGCGAAGCCAAGTCGATGCCCCTGTCCTCGTCCGTGCTGGTCAATCGCGAGGAGGTCCTCGAGATGATCGCCGAGATGCAGGAGTCACTGCCCGAGGAGATCAAGCGCGCGCGATGGATCGTGCGGGATCGGGAGGAGCTCCTCGGGAAGGCTCGCGAGGAAGGCGAGCGGATCGTCGAGCAAGCGCACGAGGAGCAGCTCCGGATGGCCCGCAAGGAGGAGATCGTGGCCCGAGCCACAACGGAAGCCGACCGCGTCGTTTCCGAGGGTGAGGAGCGGGCTCGCGTCATGCGTTCCGAGGCGGAGGATTACGTGGACGCCAAGCTCGCGCAGTTCGAGATCTCGCTCCGGAAGATCCTCGAGGCCTCGCAGGGATCGACGAAGTCGTTGAACCGCACGCTCGACCAAGTGGAGGTCGGTCGCGAACGTCTCCGGGGACCGGCGAACGCCGCCGAGGCCGAGTTCGCGCAGCCCCAGGAGGAGGGGCAGCTGTTCGATGAAGAGGAGGAGCGATGATCGGGACCATCGACGTTCGCGATCTCGTGGGCAGATCCGGCGCCTCCAAGTCGGAGCAGGTCTCCGGCACGATCGACGACCTGGCCACGGAACTCGCCGGTCTCAGCGAAGACACCCCCGTCACCGGAGAGCTGATCCTCGAATCGCTCGCCGAGGGCATCCTCGCCAGCGGTCGGCTCCAGGGCTCCCTGTCGCTTCGGTGCGCCCGATGTCTGAAAGAGTTCGAACAGGGTTTCACCGTCGAGCTCCGCGAGCTCTTCGCTCCGTTCCCGCACGAGGACTCGGACGAATACCCACTGGATCCCGAGGGGTTCCTCGACCCGGAGCAGATGTTCCGAGATGCGATCGGGGTCGAGCTGCCGTTCGCACCGGTCTGCCGGCCCGATTGTCGCGGGTTGTGCGCCCGCTGCGGTGGCGACCTGAACCTCGGCGAGTGCACCTGCACGGAGTCCGAGATCGATCCTCGATGGGACGGGCTCGAGGCGCTCCTCGAGGAGTGGAACCAACACGTGAGCGACCAAGGGCCGGATGACGGACCCGCACACGACCCGATACGCGAGTCGAAACCGAAGGGATGACGAGATGGCGGTCCCGAAGAAGAAGCAGAGCAAGACACGGGGTGACAAGCGCGCGGCCAATTGGAAGGCGAAGCCGCCCCCGTACTCGGAATGTCCCCAGTGCCACCAGCCCAAGCTGCCCCACCGGGTGTGCGGCAACTGCGGTTACTACGCGGGCCGTCAGGCGGTCGAGGTCGAGTGACGGCGTGACGCCGCCCGAGATGTCGTCGCTCCCCGGCCCGGAGGCGCTGGATGAGGCCTTGGGCATCCGATTCCTCGACGAGGAGCTGCGCGCGACCGCCCTCGTCCACCGCTCGTTCGCATTCGAGCACGGGGTGGACACCACCAACGAGCGGCTCGAGTTCCTGGGGGACTCCGTCCTCGGGCTGGTCGTCACGGATATGGCGTACGAAGCGTTCCCGAGCATGCCCGAGGGTGAGCTCGCGAAGCTGCGCGCCGCGATCGTGAACGCGCAAGCGCTTGCCGAGGTGGCCCGCTCCCTGCGACTCGGGGAACTGGTTCGGCTCGGCAAAGGGGAGGAGCAGAGCGGTGGCAGGGACAAGGCGAGCATCCTGGCCGATGCGCTCGAGGCCGTCATCGGGGCGGTCTACCTCGATCTCGGACTCGATGAAACCCGCCGGCTGATCGAGCGGCTCTTCCGTCCGCTCATGGAGGCGTACGCGCGCGGCGAGGGCGACCGCGACTACAAGACGATCCTGCAGGAGCTCGCCTCCCGCGAGCTGCACACGATGCCGGAGTACCGCCTGGTCGAGCGCGGCCCCGACCACGAGAAGGAGTTCACGGCGACCGTGTTCCTCGGCGGCGAGGGACTGGGCATGGGCGTCGGCAGGTCGAAGAAAGAGGCCGAGCAGCGGGCCGCCCGCGAGGCGTTCGACCACATCTCGGAGCGAGTCGGAGCCTAGGGGGACGACGTGGAGCTTCCTGAGGTCGAGGTGATGCGGCGGGACCTGGAGAAGGACGTCGTGGGTCGCCGGATCAAGGCGGCGGAAGTGAAGAGTTCGCGCAACGCCATGCGCGTGATCCGTCGGCACGGGAAACGCAAGGACTTCACCTCGCGTCTCGAGGGTCGCAAGCTGACGAAGGTGGAGCGCCGTGGCAAGTACGTGTTGCTGCACCTGGATTCGGGAGATGCGCTCGTCACCCATTTCGGGATGAGCGGGCAGTTCCAGCGGGGGAACGGCCGGGTCGTCATCGAGCCTCACACCCACGTGGTCCTCACGTTCCAGCAGGGTGGGGACCTGCGCTTCATCGACCCGCGGACCTTCGGCGAGATGTTCGTCACCAGCGCCGACGAGCTCGGGAAGGTCAAGGAGCTCCAGCACATCGCGATCGACCCGCTCGACCAGGTCTTCACGTGGCCCACCTTCCAGTACCTGCTCGCGCAGCGTGGCGCCAAGATGAAACAGCTCTTGATGGATCAGAAGTTCATCAGCGGGCTGGGGAACATCTACTCGGACGAGGTCTTGTTCGCGGCAGGGATCCGCTACGACCGGCTGTCGGACACGCTCTCCTCCCAGGAGGTGCGCCGCCTCTACCGAGCGATCCAAGAGACCGTGCAAGACGCGATCAAGATGCGAGGCACCACGCTGGACGACGAGGCCTACGTCGACCTCTTCGGCAAGCCGGGGGAATACCAGGGAGAGCTCAAGGTGTACGGACGCGAGGGCGAGCCGTGTCGACGATGCCGGACGCCGATCCAGACCGTGAAGGTCTCCCAGCGCACGTCCTACTTCTGTCCGCAGTGCCAGAGCTGACCCCGCTCATCGCCGGAAGGCGGCGCCGCGGATTAGATGAGTTCGGCTCCGGCCTCCCGCATGCGTTGGATCGCGCGGTCGCCGGCCCCTGCCTTCCGATCCACTGCGCGGATCCCGTCGCGCACGACCACGACCGGGTAGCCGAGCTCGCGTGCGTCGGTGACCGTCTCCACCACGCAGAAATCCGTGGCCAGGCCACAGATCACGAGCCGCTCGACGCCGTGTTCCGTGAGGAGCCGCCGCAGCGTGGTCGGCTCCGTCTCGCCGCTCAGCGGGTCGCGCTCGCTGAACGCGCTGTACCCGTCGCCGCCCTGGTCGCCCTTGTGCACGATGTCGCCTACGACCTGCAGGTCGGGATGGAACGCCGCCCCCCACGACCCCTTCACGCAGTGGACGGGCCAAAGCCCACCCTGATCCGCGAAGTGGGGCGTCGACTCCGGATGCCAGTCCTGCGAGTAGACGACGTAGGCTCCGGCCGACGTCGCGTCGGAAACCTGCTCGTTGGCCACGGGGACCACGTGCTGGCCGTCGCGGACGTACAGGCTGCCACCCGGATCCGCGAAGTCGTTCTGCACGTCGACCACGACCAGGGCCGTCTCCCGGTCGTAGCGGTTTCCGTCTCCCTCCATCGATCGGTCAGCCTAGCGCCGAGGCCGAGGAGTGGTGTGCGACCATCGACCGATGCGTCGGGTTCGGGTGCTCGTCTCCGGGCGGGTCCAGGGAGTCTTCTTCCGTGCATCCTGCGCAGAGCGCGCCGACGAGCTCGAAATCGGAGGGTGGATCCGAAACGTCCCGGGCGGGGGCGTCGAGGCCGTCTTCGAGGGGACCGAGTCCGCCGTCGCACAGATGGTGAGCTGGTGTCGTGAGGGCCCGCCGCTCGCTCGGGTGGACCGGATCGACGTCGTCGACGAGGCTCCGGCCGGCGAGTCCGGGTTCCATATCTCGTAGCGCGAAATGCGCACTCCGTTACCCGGTCCGGAATGGGACCACTGTTAGCATCGCGTCGCATGTTCTTGCGACAGATCCAGATCCGCGGGTTCAAGTCCTTCGCGGACAAGACCGTCCTCGAGTTCATCCCCGGCGTCAGTGTGATCGTGGGCCCCAACGGCTCCGGCAAGTCGAATCTGGTCGATGCGATCAGCTGGGCGTTGGGCGAGCAGGGTCCACGTGCGCTCCGAGGCGGGCAGATGGCCGACGTCATCTTCGCAGGGACCCCCAGCCGTCCCGCCCTCGGGATGGCCGAGGTCAAGCTGGTGATCGACAACGAGGCCGGTCTGATCCCGGTCCCCATGTCCGAGATCGAGGTCAGCCGCTCGATCTTCCGCTCGGGGGAGAGTGAGTACCGGATCAACGGCAAGCTGGTCCGGCTGCTCGACGTGCAGGAGCTGCTGTCGGAGTCGGGGATCGGGAGGGCGCTGCATACGGTCGTCGGGCAGGGTCAGCTCGAGGAAGTGCTCCTCTCCCGGCCCGAGGAGCGCCGGAAGTACATCGAGGAGGCGGCCGGCATCGCCAAGCACCGCCGTCGGAAGGAGCGCGCCGAGCGCAAGCTGGCCGGCCTGGACCAAGATCTCCTCCGGCTCCAGGACGTGATGTCCGAGCTCAAGCGACAGCTGAAGCCACTGCGCCAACAAGCCGAGATGGCCCAGAAGCACGAGACGTTGACCGAGCAGGCGGAGGAGCTCTCCCGGAAGCTCGCCGCGGCACGCCTCCGGGGCCTGCTCGCGGAGCGCGACCGCAGGAAGGGCGGCTGGGACGAGGGCGTGGGCAAGCGGGAGGAAGCACGCGCCCGGCTGGACGCGCTCGACGCCGACGTGCTCGCGGGTGCGGACGCGCGGGCGGCCACCGCCAGGCACCTCGCGGAGAGCGAGCTCCGATTCCGCTCCGCGCAGGCCGAGCGGTCCGAGGCAGACCAAGCGTTCCGGAGCGCCCTGGATCGTGAGACAGGAGCGCGAGAAGAGCTCGCGTCCCAGGCGGGCCGCGCGGCCCGGCTCGACGCGATCGAGGCGGAGCTCGCGCGGGTCGAGGCGGATCTGGAGCGGACCGTGGAAGAGCTCGCCGACCGCGAGCGGGAGCTCGACGACGCGGAAGGCGCATTCCGAGCCGCCGATCAGCACCGGCGTGAGGTGGACGAGCTCCGTCGGCGGGCCGGGGAGGAGGCCGCGGGGCGCCGGGTGGAGATGGAAGCGCTGGAGCGAGCGATCTCTTCCGGTGAACGGGAGCACGACCGGCTCGAAGCGGAGTTGCGCGTGGCCCGCGAGCGACGCGAAGGCCTCCACGCGGAGCGGGAGGAGATCGAGGCAGACATCGAGCGCCTCGACGGCCAGACCTCTCCACTCGCGGAACGTCGTACGCAGTTGGAAACCGAGCGGCGCCAGGCGACCGAGAAGGTCGAGGAACTCGAAGACATCGAGCGACGTCAGCAGGCGCGCCTCGAGCTCTTGGAGGCGCGCCGACGTGACATCGAGGAGACGGCCGGGTCGCGCTTCCTGAAGACGCACCGGAACCGTGCGGCGGGTGCCCTGAAGGATCTCGTTCGGGCGTCGGAGGGCCTCGAGCGAGCCCTCGTCTCGGCTCTCGGTCCGCTCGCCGATGCGGTGGTCTACGAAGATCGGGACGAGGCGCTCGCCGCAGCCCCGGGCGGCGACGGCGCGATCCTCGCCATCGCCGCCGGCGGACCGGTCACCCAGGGCCTGTCGGGCGAACGTCCGTTGCTCTCGGCGGTCGATGCGGATCCGGCCGCCCGTGGCATCGTCAGCACGGTCCTCCGCGACGTCTATCTGGCCGGTTCGATCGAGGAGGCGGCCGAGAAGCAGGCCGCGCACCCGGGTGCCTCATTCGTCACCCCGGACGGATCACTCGTCGGACCCGCCGTGATCCACACGCCGAAGGAGATCGACACCCGCGCGCGCGAGATCCGGGCCGAGCTCCAGGTCCTCGCCCACGATCTGGCGGGAACCCGCAACCGGCTGAAGCCGCAGCGCCAGCGACTCGGAGAGGCGGGGGAAGAGATCGAGTTCCTGAACCAACAGATCGAGGCCGCCGATTCGGACATCACGACCGCCGCGGAGCGGCTCGCCACCCTCGGGCACGACCTCACGGCCGTCGGCAAGGAGGAGGAGCTGCTCTCGGAGCGGCTCGGGACCGTTCGAGAGACCCAGACTGTCGCTCGCGACCGGCTCGGAGAGCTGGGGCCCGCGGGACGGGACGACCTCCCCGAGCTGCCACCCCTGCCACAGCCTCCGGTCCAGGCGCGCGTGGCGGTCGAGACGCTCCGACGCGATCGCGCGTCCCTGGACGCGCGGCGCGCGAGGTTGCGAACCGAGCGGGATGAGGCATCGGCACACGATCCGCAACAGCTTCGAGCCGAGCTCGAGGAGGCGGAGTCGGCGCGAGCGGCGGCCGAGCAGGCCGCCACCCGCGCCGACGAGCGGGCCACCGAGGCTGCCGACGAGCGGGACGCCGCCGCCGCGGCGGAGCGCGCGGCGGCATCCCGCGAAGCCGAGATCAACAAGTCGTGGCGCGACGCGTCGACCGAGCTCGACAGGTTGCGGGAGACCTACGAGGAAGACGACCGGCTGCGCGGAGACATCGAGCGGAGGATCCGCGACGCCGAGCGTCTGCTACGCGAGGGATACGGACTCGAGCCGGAGTCGGCGCTCGCCATGCTCACGGCAGACGACTCGGTCCCCTCGCTGGAGAAGGCGAGCGAGCTGGTCCAACGGCGGCTCGGCCTGCTCGGCCGGGTCAACCTGCTCGCGACCGGGGAGTTCGAGGTCGTCCAACAACGGCACGACTTCATGCAGCGGGAGCTGGACGACATCAGGAAGGCCCGCCGGGATCTCCTCGAGCTCGTGGCGCAGGTCGATCAGGAGATCCAGGAGACGTTCGACTCGGCGTTCCGCGACGTCGCGACGCAGTTCGAGCGACTGGTAAAAGAGCTGTTCCCCGGCGGTGAGGGGCGCCTGGTACTGACGGATCCGGCCAACCCGCTCGAGGCGGGGATCGAGATCGAGGCGAGTCCCGGACGCAAGCGCGTCAAGCGGATCTCGCTTCTCTCGGGCGGCGAACGGTCCCTCGCGGCGCTCGCGTTCCTCTTCGCGATCTTCACGGCACGCCCCTCTCCGTTCTACCTGATGGATGAGGTGGAGCCGGCGCTCGACGATCTCAATCTCCACCGGTTCCTGCGGTTGGTGGCGGGGTTCGCGCGCGACGCGCAGGTCATGATCGTCACGCACCAGAAGCGCACGATGGAGATCGCGTCGATGATGTACGGGGTCTCGCTCAACAAGGACGGCACCACGAAGATCCTCTGCCAACGGCTCGAGCACCCCGACGACCTCGCCCCCGACATCTCCGAGGGTGAGGCGGCCCCGGAACGGGTGGACGTGCCGGAGACAGAGCCTGTGGGCTAGCGTCCAGGCGTGGAGATCGTCGTCGCCGTCGTATTCGTCTGTGTCGCCCTGGGATTCATCTTCTTCCGCCTCACGGCCGCTCGGAAGGAAGCCGAGAGGCTCCGGGGTGGGCCGGAGTCCGAGGTGTCCGCTACCCCCGCGGTCGAAGCGCCATCGCCGGAGCGCCGCGAACGGCTCGGGGCCCGCGTCCGATCCCTGTTGTCCAGGGATGCCGGCGAGGATGGATGGCGCGCCCTCCACGACATCCTGCTGAAGGCCGATGTCGGCCCCACGGCGGCTTCGGAGCTCGTCGAACGAGTCCGCGCTCGCTGGTCGCGTGACGCCGATGCCGAGGCGCTCCTCCGCGAGGAGATGGTCGCGATCTTGGGTCCGGACTCGCGCCTGTCGCTCCCGGACGAAGGCCTGGGGGTGATCATGGTGGTCGGGGTCAACGGCTCGGGGAAGACGACCACCATCGGGAAGCTCGCTCGCCGGCTCGTCGGCGAGGGACACACCGTGAGCCTGGCCGGCGCCGACACGTTCCGTGCCGCCGCCGGAGACCAGCTCGATGTCTGGGCCGTGCGCGCCGGCGCCCATCTCGTCTCCCAGGAGCGCGGGGCCGATCCGGGTGCGGTCGTGTTCGACGCCGTCACGTCTGCCGTCGCACGAGGTGCCGACATCCTCATCGTGGACACGGCCGGGCGACTCCACACGAAGATCCCGCTCATGGACGAGCTCCGGAAGATCGGCCGGGTCGTCGAGAAGGCGGGCGCCTCGGTCGCCGAGACCCTGCTCGTGCTCGACGCGACGACCGGTCAGAATGGGATCGCCCAAGCCAGGGCTTTCACGGAAGCGGTGGACGTGTCGGGGATCGTGTTGACGAAGCTGGACGGCACCGCGAAGGGCGGGGTCGTGTTGGCGGTCCGCGAGGAGCTGGGCGTTCCCGTGCGGCTCATCGGCACGGGCGAGGGGCTCGACGATCTCCAGCCGTTCAGGGCCGGGGTGTTCGCAGATCGGATCCTCGCGTCGTGAGCGCCCGCATCCTGATCGTCGAGGATCATCCGACGATGCGAGAGGCGATGCGTCTCGTGCTCGAAGGCGAGGGCTTCGACATCGACGAGGCGTCCGACGGCGATCAAGCGCTCGCCGCCGTGGAGTCGGAACGGCCCGACCTCGTGCTACTCGACATGAGCATCCCTGGGATCTCCGGACCCGATGTGCTCGCCGCGGTGAAGAGGGACCCCGGCAGCTCGAAGGTGCGCGTCATCGTCGTGACCGCCACGGGAGAGGAAGGCAGGGCCGCCGCGATGGCGGGTGGCGCCGATCACTACTTCACCAAGCCCTTCAGCCCCATCGCGCTCTTGCAAGCCGTCGAGCAGGTCCTCGGACCCGAGGACGCGGCACCGGCCGAGTAGGATTCCTCTCTTCGCCGGGCCTTGGGGCCGGGTACCGGCGCGCACGAGGGGCCCCGACGGAAGATCACGCGATGTTCGACACCCTGACCGACAAGCTCGACGGCACGTTCAAGAAGCTCCGCTCTCGAGGCAAGCTCCATCCCAAGCAGGTGGACAACGCCCTCGCCGACATGAGGACCGCCCTGCTCGAGGCCGACGTGGCTGTGGAGGTGGCGGACGCATTCCTTGGACGGGTGCGCGCTCGCGCCCTCTCCGAAGAGGTGATGAAGAGCCTCACGCCCGCGCAACAGGTGGTCAAGATCGTCCGCGACGAGCTCCAGGAGACGCTCGGGGGGGAGTACCGGAAGTTCGTCCTGCCCTCGGGCCGGACCGCCGTTGTCATGATGGCGGGCGTGCAGGGATCGGGGAAGACGACCGCCTGCGCGAAGCTCGCGCTCCGGCTCAAGAAAGACGGCCGGCGCCCCCTCCTCGTGGCCGCGGACCTGGAGCGCCCCGCCGCGGTAGAGCAACTGTCCACCCTGGGCGACGAGGTGGGCGTCCCCGTGGTCTCCGAGGGTCGCGACCCCGTGAAGGTCGCGAAGAGCGCGCTGAAGGAAGCGGAGCGGAGGGGGTGCGACGTCGTGATCGTCGACACGGCGGGGCGTCTGCACGTCGACGCCGAGATGATGAAGCAGGCGCGCCGCATCCGCGACGTCGTGAAGCCCGATCACGTCCTCATGGCATGTGACGCGATGACGGGACAGGACGCCGTCATCCAGGCCCGCGCCTTCCTGAACGAGATCGACACGACCGGGTTCATCCTCACGAAGCTCGACGGAGACGCGCGAGGGGGGGCCGCCCTCTCGATCACGGCCGTGACGGGCCGGCCGGTCTTCTTCGCGGGCGTGGGGGAGAAGCCCGAGGATCTCGAGGAGTTCCATCCCGATCGGCTGGCCGGCAGGATCATGGGGATGGGAGACGTGTTGAGCCTCATCGACAAGGCCGGCGAGAAGCTGGATGCCGACGAGGCGAAGGCCTCGGCCGAGAAGCTCCTTCAAGGTGCTTTCACCCTCGAGGACTTCCTCGGACAGTTGCGACAGATGCGTCAGCTCGGCCCCATCCAGGATCTGCTGAAGATGCTCCCGGGGATGCCCGGCGGGAAGAATGCGTTCAAGGACATCGCCGACCAGGTGGACGAGGGCAAACTCCGTCAGGCCGAGGCCCTCATCCTGTCCATGACCCCGGACGAGCGGCGGAATCCCGGTATCATCTCCGGGTCTCGCCGCCTGCGGATCGCCCGCGGGGCGGGTTCCACCACCTCCGACGTCAACACGCTCCTCAAGGACTTCGAGGGCGCGAGGAAGATGATGCGGACGATGATGGGCGGCGGGAAGGGCCTTCCGGGCATGCTCGCGATGCCGCCGAAGACATCGAGAGGGCCGAAGCGCTAGCGAGAGGACACGCGGAGATGACGACGAGGATCCGGCTGCGGAGGATGGGCTCGAACAAGCGCCCGTTCTTCCGCGTCGTGGTGGCCGACCAGCGGAGTCCCCGCGACGGCCGCTTCATCGAGAACATCGGCAAGTACCACCCGCTCGACGATCCGAGCGTGATCGAGATCGATCAGGAGCGGGCGCTCCACTGGCTTCGGGTCGGTGCGCAGCCGTCGAACCAGGTGCGCAACCTGATGAACAAGATCGGCATCTGGGACGAGTTCGTGAAGGAGCGTCCATCGGCCGCGCTCGAACCCGGCAAGGAACGGCCGGAGAGGTCGAAAGTCTCGAAGAAGGCGAAGCAGAAGGCCGAGGCCGCGGCCGCCGAACCCATCGGCGCGCCCGTCGAGGACGCACCCGCTGAGCCCCAACCCGAGCCCGAGCCCGATGTCGCGGAGGCGAGCGCCGCCGAGGCGGTGGAGGCGGTCGAGGAAGCGCCCACCGACGAAGCACCCGCCGCCGAGGAGGCCCCGGCGCCTGAGGCGACCGTCGCCCAAGAGGAGCCACCGGCCACCGAGGATGTCGCCACCGAGGACACGCCCACTCCCGCGGAAGCATCCGCCACCGAGGAACCTGCCGCCGAGGACTCGTGAAAGATCTCGTCGAGTTCCTCGTGCAGGAGTTGGTCGACGAGCCCGACGCGGTCTCGATCGAGGAGACGTTCGACGAGCGCGGGCCGCGCTATCGCGTTCGGGTCGCCCCCGAAGACATGGGCAAGGTCATCGGCCGAGGCGGCCGGACCGCCAAGGCGATCAGAACGGTCGTCCGTGCGGCCGCCCAGCGCCAGGGGCACGGCGCCATGGTGGACATCGAAGACTGAGGTGGACGAGCCGACCGTCGTCGTCGGCGTCGTGACCGGAGTCCACGGTCTCCGCGGTGACGTCTCCGTGCAGAATCGATCCGACAACCCCGATCGATGGGCACCCGGCGGCATCGTGTTGCGTGAGGACGGTGGCGCCCTGACCATCGGATCGAGCCGACGGCATGGCCGGAGATTGCTCGTGAAGTTCGACGGCATCGCCGATCGGAGCGCCGCCGAGAGGCTCCGTGGGGCCGTCCTCGTCGTGCCTGAGTCCTGGCTTCCCGAGCTCGCAGAAGGAGAGTGGTGGGCGCATCAGCTGGAGGGGTGCGAGGTCCGGACCGGATCGGGTCGCGTCCTCGGCGTTGTGAGGGAAGTGATCCCTAATCCTGCGAACGACCTCTGGGTCGCGGTGGACGATCAGGGGATCGAAACGCTCGTGCCGGCACTCGCAGATCTGCTGCTCGACGTGGATGTCGAAGCCCGAACGATCCTGGTGCGCGACGTGCCGGGGCTCACGGCGCCCGAGAAACCTCCGACGGAGTTCGAGGGCTAGAGGTCGGCGATCTTCGCCAGCCCCGCGACCTTCTTCAGCACGTAGCGATGTCCATCGCGTTCCACGATCCCACGGCGCTGCCACTCGGTGAGGATGCGGGTCACGTTCTCTCGGCTTCCGCCGCAAAGGCTCGCGAGATCGGCGTGCGTGACGGCGGGCACGAGGACACCGTCCTTCGGAAGGTCGTCCAGGGTCGGGGTCACGAGCTGGAGGAGCCGTTTCGCGAGACGGCCCTTCAGGTCCAGGTGCAGGAGATCGTCGGTGAAGGACTGATGCTCCCGGACCTGGCGCGCGAGTGCCTGGAGGAAGCCGCGGGATGCGGCCGGCTCCGCGGTCACGAACTGGAGGAAGGACTCCGGTCCCGTCGACCACACGTCCGAGTCATCGAGGGTGAGCACGCTCGCCGTCCTCGGCATCTTCCCGAGCGCGGACAGTTCGCCCACGAACCCCGGGGTGTCGAGCGTGGCGTGCAGTACTCGGTTCCCGTTCGCCGTCTCGGAGCTGATCTCGACCCGGCCGGAGACGAGGAAGAACACGTCTCCGTCCGGATCTCCTTGGTGGCAGAGGTACGTCCCACGGCGGAACCGGTGGACGGCTCCCTGTGAGGAGAAACGGTCGAGGGCCTTGCGCGGAACGTCCTCGAGGAAAGGCGCGCCCGCCATCACCTTCCCAACTTGGAGGTCGTCTGTCCGTCGCATGACGAGAGGAGCCTAGTCCGGCTACGCCGTGCAAGCCAAAACGAAGGGCGGGCGCCGAAATCGCGCCCGCCCTTGATCGGATCCGGTCCGAAGATTCAGCTCTGCCTCTTGGTCTCCCGCTTGGTCTCCCGCTTGGTCTCCCGCTTGGTCTCCCTCAGCGAGACACGAGCCGCGGCGCGGTCGCCCGACGCCTTGTCCTTGGAGCTTGCCGCCTTCGGAGTGATCTTCTTGTCCGCCATCCCAGGGTCCTCCTCCTGAGTCCGTGAGCCCCGGTTGGGCCCTCTTCTTCGACACGCGAATCATGTCGCTTCTGTCACGGCCGGTCGGTGGTGCATGTCACTCGCCGAAAGTGACGTTCGTCACCCCGCGCGATGTGACGCTCAGCGAGTAGGAGATG
This sequence comes from uncultured Actinomycetota bacterium, assembly GCA_963750945.1. Taxonomy (GTDB): domain Bacteria; phylum Actinomycetota; class UBA4738; order UBA4738; family HRBIN12; genus JAJNBA01. The sequence goes on from CAVVSH010000015.1 coordinate 750,110, forward strand.
TGACGCCGAACAGGCGCAGGATGTGACGCAGGTCACATCTGGAACGGGGAGGTCAAGCGTCGAGCTCCGGCAGGTCGACCGGGTCCGGGCGTGGTGTGCAGGCCGCGCACCAGAGCGCGTTCTCCACGACGAGCGCTCGCGTCACGTCCTTGCTCCGGAACAACTCGAGCACGAACGGCTGGGTCTCCGCGTGGTTCTCGCATACGCCGCGGCCGCAGAAGCGGCAGCTCCCAACGGCGGTCCGGCGACAGTGCCAGCAATCCACGCGATCCTCCTCAATGCTGCCAGATACGGTCGGCAGCGGGGCGGAGCGTACCGCGCCGGAAGGCGTCGGCGACGACGAGCTCGAAGCCATCACGATCGAGCGCGAACAGGCGCATCGGGGTGGAGGCGATCACCGTGGCCGTCCTGACGACGTCGCGAAGCAGGGCCACCTCACCGAAGTACATCCCCTTGCTCACCGCGCCGAGAACGGCGCCGTCTTTGACGATCTCCGCCCGTCCCGACTCGATCACGTAGAACCGGTCTCCCGGCTCACCTTGCGTCACAAGTTCGTCGCCGTGGACCGCGGTGATCCACTCTCCGTGCTCCAGGATGACGTTCAGCTGCTCGGAGTCGAGCCCGTGGAAGACCGAGAGCTCCCGGAGCTCGGCGAGCGCTTGCATCGTGTGACCGAACTCCGGCGCGCGCATGTCCTCGGCGAGGAGCCGGTCGAACGTCCCTTTGTCGACCTCGAAGAGCTCGACCTCGCCGACCGCACGAACGGTCGCCTGACGCCGATGCCCGCCGAGGAGTCCCATCTCGCCGAACGATTCGCCCCGACCCATCGTCCGGAGGATGCGCGTGTCTCTCGTCTCCGGATCCTCGTCTTCGATGCGCACGGTTCCCGTCCGGACGATGTAGAAGGCGTCAGGCCGATCTCCCTGCCGGAAGACCGGCTCGCCGGCGTGAAGGATCCGCAGTCGCACGCGCCCCGCGAGGTCCGAGAGAACCTCCTCGGGAAGATCGTCGAACGCCGGGAGCGCATCGATCAGCTGCGCCGCCTCGACACGCCAGGTGGTTTCGAGGCGGAACCGGACAGCTCGGACCAGCCCGCTGACGCGCCGGAAGAGGCTCAGGGCGAGTTTGAGCAGGCCTCGGATGATCGGCCCCGCGAGGAAGGCGGCCAGCAGCACCAAGAGCACCTTGGAGCCGATGCCGCCTTGCCAGAGACCGAGGATCAGGTTCTTGAAGATCACGTTCCAGAACAACAGCCCCGTCCAGAAGGAGAAGATCGTGAAGGCGATCCCGGCGAACCCGTATGCGCCGAGTCCCCACTCCTGAGGCGTCAAGCGTTCGCGTATCCGGATCTTGTGCCACAGGTCGTGCTGGATGAACTGAAGGGAACGGGGCCGGAGATCGGGGATCTGGATCAGGTCGGAGAGGATCCAGTAGCCGTCAAGTTCCAGCAACGGGACGAGGTTCAAGAAGATCACGATGTAGTTCAAGAGCGCGAATTTGTAGAGCAGGTCCGCGAGCGGACCGTCCGGGAAGGCGAAGATCACCAGCGCCGCCACGCCGGCGATGATGAGCTCCGTGAACGGCCCGGCGGACGCTTGGAGGATGCGTTGCCTTCGTTCGAGCATGAGGCTGTCCGTCGCTTCGACGAAGAACGCGGGCGAGGCGAAATAGATCATGAAACCGGCGCTCTTCACCTTCCGGTCGTAATGGGAGATGACGACCGAGTGCCCGAGCTCGTGCATGAATGTCAGGAAGAACGCGAGGGCGAGCAGGATCGCCGCTTCGGTCGGGGCGGACTCCCCCCCGATCGTGAACCGTCCGGAAACAGCGACATCGATGAACGCTGCCAGCCCCGCGAGGGCGACGAGGCCAGACACCAGTGCGACGGGCCACCAGAAGAAGGGCCGCAAGAGGTTCCGATAGCAGAAGCGGACCAGACGATCCGCGCCCTTCCAGTCGATCTTGAGGGTCTTGCCGAAGCGCTTCAGCTTCTTTCGGCCGGGGGATGCGGGATCGAGCCTGTCGGCGATCAGCTCGTTCGTCGCGATGGGAGCGGGATCGAGGAAGCCGCCAGTGAATAAGGCCACGACGAGATCGGTCACAGGCTCGGCGTCGAGCCCACCACCGGCTTCCATCCTCTCGACGACGAGGTCTCCGACGGACCTCGTCCCATCCATCCTCGGGAGCAGCTCCGCCTCCCACACCTCGAGGTGATAGTGAAGCTCCCTGTCGTTGCGAGCCAGCATCGCGAAGTCGTTCCCCCAGCGGAGCCGGAAGATCTTCACTTCGCACCCATCCCGCAGCCGAGGGTGCAGGTTGGCGATCTCCAGGGACGCGGCCAGGTTGACGTAGAGATCGGTCAGTACCGGTGGCTCGCGGGTCAGCGCCGACGCGAGCGCCACCGTGAGGACGGCCGGCCCCGGCTCCGCGAGACGCGCGGTGACCAGCCCTCGAAGGTCGATCGCTCGCGCGGCGAGGATCTTCCGCTGACGCACCGCGTCCACCGCGATCACGATCGCGACGAACACGAGCACCACCAGGATGATCGGGGTCAGGTCCATGGTTCCTCCGTCCGGTCGCTCGGCCGGTCGGCGGCATCCTGCCTCGCGCAGCGCCGAGACGCAAGGTTGCTAGCCTCGCGGGGTGCGGATCGACGTGTTCACGATCTTCCCTGCGATCTTCGAGTCACCCCTGCGTGAGAGCCTCCTTGGGAGAGCGATCGAACGAGTGCTCCTGGACGTCCGCGTGCACGATCTTCGCGGCTGGTCGGACGATCGTCATCGCACGGTCGACGACGCTGCGTTCGGCGGCGGCCCCGGGATGGTGATGAAACCCGACCCGTTCTTCGCCGCGGTCGAGTCCCTCGACCCCGATCGGGGCCGCGTACTGCTCCTGTCGCCGGCAGGCCGACGCCTCGACCAGGCGTTCGTTCGCGAGCTCGCCCGCGAAGCGCACCTGACGCTGCTCTGCGGCCGGTACGAGGGGGTCGACGAGCGGGTCGTCGAAGGGCTCCCTGCCGAAGAGGTCTCGATCGGGGATTACGTGCTCGCGGGTGGCGAGGTGCCGGCGCTGGTCGTGATCGAAGCGGTCACTCGGCTCGTTCCCGGAGTGATCGGGAAGGAGGAGTCGCACGAGCGAGACTCCTTCGCCGAGCCCGAACTGTTGGATCATCCGCACTACACCCGGCCGGCGGAGTTCCGCGGGAGGGCCGTACCGGAGGTTCTGCTCTCGGGCGATCACGGGGCGATCGAGCGGTGGCGTCGGCACGCCGCCCGCGAGAAGACGCTCCGCAATCGGCCCGATCTCTCCCGCTAGCAGCGGGGGAGGGCCAGCGGGTTCAGCCGCTCGAGGGCGATATCTCGCGCCACGTTGAACGAGGCCCATCCGAACCGGTCGACGCCCCGGCGGAGCTCCGCCCGCAGGCAGGAGAGGTCGCGCTCGATCTGCAGCCGCAGGGACGGATCCAGGTCGGGGAGCGCCGCTGCGATCGCCGGCACGGCGTCCGCGGAGAGCGACGCCAGCTCCCGCGTATCCAGCTCGTACCCACGCTCGATGCGGGCGATGTTGCGCTCCGCGATGAAAGCGTCGGGGTCGAGGAGGTTCAGACCCACGAGCGTCAGGATCCCGAGGCCGAGCGCGGCGGCCGGGAGCCAGGCGGTTCGGCCCATGAGGACGGCGACGAGGCCACAGGCGAGTAACGCCGCCGTGAGCAGGATCGCCGCATGCGGGATCAGTCGTGGCCACGTGTACCCGAACTCGGTCTCGTAGAGCACGAGGCGATGGAACGCACTCGCCAGGACCACCAGCGAGAGGCACACCAACAGCGAGGCGAGGACGAGGAACCAGGTGCGCTGAGGACCGACCTTGGGACGCCCGCCGATCCAGGCTGCGGCGATCACGAGACCGGTCAGCGTCGCGGCTCCGAGCATCTGCCAGAAGCCCGAGCGGGCGTACTCCGCGAACGTGAGACCCGTCTCCGCCAGGACGTGGGATCGTCCTCCGAAGAACGTCACGAGCTGCACGCCGACGAACAGGGCGAAGATCACGTCGACGGTAACCAGAAGCGGGACCCAATCGCTTGGGTTGAGTCCGCCTCCCTCGATGGGCTTCGCGGTTCCCGCGAGCCGGGTCGGAACGGTCGAACGAACGGCGAGGGTCACGAACGCGCCGCCGGCTGCCGCAACGACGAAGACATGTCGGGGCAGCTCGCCGAGCCGCACCTGCTCGAACGGAGCTCCGAGGAGCTCCGCGAAGACCGCGTCGGCCGAGCCGAGCAGCAGGGCGAAGGCGAGCCCGGCGGGGAGCGCGATCACCAAGGCGCGCGTGTAGACGAGGGTGCGACGTCGACCGCGGAGTAGGCCGGCGAACGGCCGGAGCATCAGCGCCGCGGCTGCCGGGATCGAAGCCGTCCATGCCACGGCGCGGGCCACGTACGCACGCAGACCTGCGCGAAGGGGGTCGCCCTCGCGGGCGAAAGCGCCCGCGAGAGCGAACAACCCCAAGGCGGTCAGCACGTCGAGACCGACGAGCACGGAGCTGTCGCGGACGACGACGAACGACATGAGGAGGAGGCCGGCGGCCAGGAACGCGAGCGACTGCGTTCGCGGCCTGGCGGTCAGGACCAGTCCGAGTGCCGCCAGCGTGGCCGCGAGGAGGATGCCGAGCCCGGGAGGACCCTCGATCCAGAGGTCCACCATGAGCCCGAAGACGATCGCCCAGCCGAGGACGGTCGTGGTGCGGACGGATGCCTGCTCTGGGCCTCTCCCCGGATCCATGTCCTGGCTCATCGGGTCATCCTTCGCCCGTGTCCCGTCCCGCTCAACCGCTCGCCCGCGAACACCACCTCACCGCGATACGGTCGTCACTTCCTCGCAACGGACATCACGGTCTCGGCACACATCCCGCGAACGGGGCGCGCAGACGCCGCTGGTATCCTTGCTCGCCGCCATGAACACCACTGATCTCGTCGAGAAGTCCTACCTTCGCAAGGGTCTTCCTGGATTCCGGCCGGGTGACACCGTCAAGGTGCACGCCCGGGTCGTGGAAGGGAACAGGGAGCGTGTGCAGGTGTTCCAGGGCGTCGTGATCCGGCGCTCGGGCGGGGGACTCCGCGAGACGTTCACGGTCCGCAAGATCTCGTTCGGTGTGGGCGTCGAGCGCACGTTCCCCTTGCACTCCCCATCGATCGCCAAGCTCGAGGTCGTCCAGCGCGGTCACGTCCGCAGGGCGAAGCTCTACTACCTCCGGGACCTCAGAGGGAAGAAAGCTCGCATCAAGGAGCGCCGGATCGACGAGGCGAAGCTCGCAGCGATGGAGGCCATGGCCGCCGAGGACGAGGAGATCGAGGATCTCGTCGACGCTGGATCCATGGAAGCGATCGAGGAGGCCGAGACCGCCGCTGAGCTCGAGCCGGACGGCGAGGGAGAAGATGCCGACGGCGAGTCGGAAGAGCCGGCCGCGGAGCCCGCCGATGTCGAGGGTGCCGAGGAGACCGGGCCGGACGCATCCGCCGACGAGGCGGAGGAGCGAGCCGAGGCCTGAGTGGCCGACACACCGGACCCGGCCGAGGCGGCCGGCCCGGCGCCGCCCCACACGCATCTCTCTGACACCGACCCCGGCCCGCCCGACGGGCGCCGCGCCGACCGTCACGACGCGACCGATGCCCGCACCAGACGAGGCCACCCCGAGACGGAGGGTGTGGCCGGCGCCCTTCGGGAGCTCCTGCCGCTCGTCCTTTCGGCGCTCGTGCTGGCGATCCTCATCAAGAGCTTCCTGATCCAGGCGTTCTTCATCCCGTCCGTGTCGATGGAGCCGACCCTCCAGCCGGGCGATCGGATCCTCGTCTGCAGGATCTGCAACGTGTTCTCCGACGTCACGTACGGGGACGTCATCGTGTTCTCGGATCCTCATCCCGCGCCGCACGAGGACCGGGGGGTCGTGGGAGGCTTCCTGCACTGGCTAGGCGAGGGGATCGGCGTGGCTCGGCCGGCGGACGACGACTTCATCAAGCGCGTGGTGGCGATGGAAGGGGACACCTGGGAGATGCGTCGGGGCGTGGTGTTCGTGAACGGCACCAAGGTCACCGAACCGTATGTGGCTGCCGAACGGGATTCCCGGGACTTCGGCCCCGAGACCGTTCCGGATGGCATGCTCTTCGTGTTGGGTGATAACCGGCTGCACTCGGGGGACTCGAGGTTCCCGCCTCCAGGCGGGCTCGGCTACATCCCGGAGGAGAAGGTGATCGGGGAAGCGTTCGTGATCGCGTGGCCCTTCGGGAGATTCGGAGGGATCGACTGACCGGCGACCTCGTCCGCTACGAACGGGCCCTGCGCGAGCAGGGATTCACCCGGGTCGCCGGCGCCGACGAAGCCGGCCGCGGCGCCTTGGCCGGCCCCTTGGTGGCGGCGGCCGTGGTGCTCCCCGAGGGCTTCGATCCCGACGGGATCGACGACTCGAAGCTCCTGACCCGGAACCAGCGGGAGGCCGCGTACGCCCGCATCGTCGCGGCGGCGTCGTTCGCCGTGGCGAAGGCCGAGCCGACCGCGATCGACCATCGAGGGCTCCACCGTTCCAACCTCGCGCTGCTGCGGCGGTGCGTTCGAGCGCTCGATCCGGAGCCCGAGTACGCCCTCACCGACGGTTTCCCGGTGCCGCGCATGCCGTGCCCGTCGCTCGCGATCAAGAAGGGCGACGCGGTGGCGATCTCGGTCGCCGCCGCGTCGATCGTCGCCAAGGTCACGAGGGATCGGATCATGGTCCGGATGCACCGTCGCTACCCGGCGTTCGGCTTCGATCACAACATGGGGTACGGGACGCCCGAGCACATGGAGGTGCTGGATCGTCTCGGGCCGACCCCGATCCACCGGTTCTCGTTCGCGTGCGTCGGCCAACCGTTGCTCCCGGGGTTCGGGAGGGTCGGCGGCCTCCCCACGTGGGGAACGGACCCGCATGAGAGCATGACGCGATGACCGAAGACGACATCGAGCGCTTCGAGGAAGAGCGGGAGCTCGAGCTCTACCGCGAATACCGGGACGTGCTCCCGATGTTCGCCTACGTGATCGAGACCGAGCGTCGTTTCTATCTCGCGAACAAGGTGGAGCTCGAGCATCTGGAGGGCGGCTGGGTCCGCGTGGAGCTCAGCGACGCCTGGGTCTGGGACATGTTCCGGCCCGCTCGATTCGTGTCCACGGTTCGCGTGGTGACGAGGCACGACGTCAACGTGGAGGAGCTCCGTCAGGACGCCACGTCGATCCCCGACTCACCCCAGGTCTGATGCCCTCCCCGGAGGTGTTCGCGGCTTTCGCGGTGGCGTCCCTCGCCCTGCTCGTCGTTCCCGGGCCGTCGGTGCTCTACATCGTCACGCGCTCGATGGACCAGGGGAGAGCTGCGGGTCTGGTGTCCGTCTTGGGGATCCACACGGGCTCGATCGTCCACGTCACGGCGGCAGCGCTCGGTCTGTCGGCCATCCTCGCGTCCTCCGCGCTCACCTACGGGATCGTGAAGTACGTGGGCGCCGCGTACCTCATCTGGCTGGGCATCCGAGCGCTCCGCGGGCGTGATGAGGAGCGGCCCGATGTCGCGGGGAAGGGTCACTCGCTCAGAAGGATCTACGCGCAGGGAGTGGTGGTGAACGTGCTGAATCCGAAGACGGCCCTGTTCTTCCTCGCGTTCCTGCCCCAGTTCGTGGATGTGTCGAAGGGCTCGGTCCCCTTGCAGGTCGTCCTCCTCGGCCTCACGTTCATCCTCCTCGGGTTCATCTCGGACGGGACATACGCGCTCATCTCGGCCCGGGTGTCACGGACGTTGGCGACCCGCCGGCGCTCGGGGGTCGTGCGCCGGTGGCTGCCCGGGTTGACCTTGATCGGCCTCGGCGTCGTCTCGGCGTTCACCGGTCGCCGGCCCGCCGTGACCTGATCCTGTCGGTGGCGCCGACTAGCGTCCTGGAGGTGACGGGACCGATCGGCACGCTCGGAGAAGATGCCGCCGCGGACGCCTACCGCCGGCGTGGCTATCGCGTGATCGCCCGAAACTGGCGCTGCGGCCTCGGTGAGATGGATCTGATCGTGGAGCGTCGGGGTGTCCTCGTGTTCTGCGAGGTGAAGTCTCGGCGGGACGGTGCGTTCGGAGGCGGGTTCGAGGCCGTCACGTGGAAGAAGCGAGCGAAGCTCCGGGCCCTCGCGGAGGCGTACCTGCAGGCCTCGAGCGCACGACCTCAGGCGATCCGCTTCGACGTGGCGAGCGTCTCGGTGCGGGATCGGAGATCAACGATCGAGGTCTTCGAGGATGCCTTCTGAGGCGTCCACCAGCGTGTCGAGGATCCGATCCGCGTCGGCCTCGGTCGAGAGGTAGTTGATCACACCCGCCCGCAGCCAGGTTCGGCCGCGGAGCGTGGTGGTCGAGAGCCACCCCACGCCGGAGACCTCCAGGGCCCGCTGGAGCCGCCGCTGCAGCTCGTCGGTCGTGGGCGGATCGAGTCCGGGCGGTGCCCACCGCACACAGACGACCGCGAGGTCGGGCTCGATCACCTCGAAGGCCAGCTCCGCCGCGCGCGTCGCGAGATGCCGGGCGAGATCGACGTTGCGTTCGATCAGGCGAGCGAATCCCTCCGACCCGAGGTGCTTCCATGACAGCCAGAGCTTGAGTGCGCGGAATCGACGCGTGCCTTCCAGCGAGTACTGATACCAATGGAGCGGCCGCTCCTCGGGGCCCCACACGGCGTAGTACTCCGGCTCGCGATGGAAGGTGCGCAGGAGATCCTCGCGGCGCTTCACGAGCAACCCACCGATGTCGTAGGGCTGGAAGAGCCACTTGTGGGGATCGACCGTGAGCGAGTCGGCTCGCTCGAGGGCGGGCAGCTTGTGCGCCTCCCGCGCGGACAACCGGGCGGCTGCGCCGTACGCCGCGTCGACATGGAGCCACAAGCCCTCGCGCTGGGCGAGGTCGGCGAGCGCGGGGACATCGTCGATCGATCCCGTGTTCGTGGAGCCGGCGACGGCGCTGATGGCGAACGGTGTGAGCCCGGCCGCCCGATCCTCGGCGATCGCCGCCGCGACGGGCCCCGCGCGAAGACGGTAGTCATCCTCGGAAGGAACGATCCGAAGGGTGCCGTCCGGGAAGCCGAGGAGGTCGACCGCACGCTCGATCGAGAAGTGGGTCTGGTCGGAAGCGTAGATCCGCGCGCCTTCGAGCCGCGTTCCGCGCGGCAGCTCGTCGGCGCCGAGGACCTTCGCCAGGTGCACGTCCCGAGCGACCGTGAGGGCCATGACGTTCGCCATCACGCCGCCGCTCGTGAGGACGCCCCATGCGTCGTCGCCGTAGCCGCAGAGGTCGCAGAGCCAGCGGATCACCTCCTCCTCGACGAAGGGTGCCGCCATCCCTGAGAGCCACACGTCGATGCCCTGGTTCAGCCACTGCGCGAGGGTCTCGCCCGCGATCGACATCGGAAGACCCGGCGGCGTGAAGTAGCTGTACGAGCCCGGGTGTTGCGCGGCGTACGCGAACGGAGCGAGGCGCTCGCGGAACTCCGCGAGCACGTCGTCCGACGTCCGGCCGACCGCGGGCGCCCGACCGGGTGCACCGCTCTCGCCGAAGAACGCTTGGCGCAGCTCGGGGTAGAGATCCGGTGCGGTGGCGCGATCTGCCGCCGGCCCGTAGAGCCAGTCGAGGGCCTCGGCCCATGTCCGCTCCCCGAGGCGTTCGAGCGCCGCGCGCGACCGTTCCGCGTCGCGGAAATCGATTAGCTCGGGCTCGGGATGGTCCAGGGGTTCTGGCACGCGGCGGATGCTATCGCGGCGGCCGCGTGAGCCCGTCTGTGTCGGTGGTCGCGGGTATCGTCCGGCGCTCATGTACGGGCGGGTCCTGGGGGTGGCGGTGCTCGGCGTCGGCGGGCATCTCGTGACGGTGGAGGCACACGTGGGTCGCGGTCTCCCCGCTCTCATCGTGACCGGACTCCCCGGCGCGGGCGTCCAGGACGCTCGGGAACGCGTCCGCCCGGCGGTCGAGGGGGCAAAGCTCGAGTGGCCGCTCCGGCGCGTCGTCGTGAACCTCGCACCGGCCAACGTTCGGAAGGAAGGGCCTGGACTCGATCTGCCGCTCGTGATGAGCGTGCTCGCGGCGACACGGCAGATCCCGAGCGATCGACTGCGTTCGTTCGCCTTCGCCGGCGAGGTCTCCCTGAAGGGCGAGCTGCTCACGACGCCGGGCATCCTCACCGTGGCGATCGCGGCCGCGACGGCGGGCGTGCGCGGGATCGTGGTGCCCGCCGCCAATGCCGTCGAGGCCGCACAGGTCGAGGGGCTCCAGGTGGTCGGCGCGGAGACACTGTCCGACGCGGTCGGGTTCCTCCGGGGCACGTGGGCGGCGCCCGACGTGGTGACTCCTACGGAAGATGCACCGGCCGCCGCGAACGTGGACCTGGCCGAGGTGCGCGGACAGACGCAAGCGCGCCGTGCCCTCGAGGTCGCGGCGGCCGGTGGTCACAACATGCTCATGGTGGGTTCGCCCGGTGCCGGGAAGACCATGCTCGCCCGGCGGCTGCCGACGATCCTGCCCGAGCTCTCGCGCGAGGAATCTCTGGAAGCGACGCAGCTCCATTCGGTGGCCGGACTGCTCGGTTCGTCGAGAGGGCTGCTCCGCGCGCGCCCGTTCCGTGCGCCGCACCATTCGGTGTCGACGGTGGGGCTGCTCGGCGGTGGCAGCACCTACGTCCGACCCGGCGAAGTCAGTCTCGCGCACCACGGCGTCCTTTTCCTCGACGAGCTCACCGAGTTCCGGCGCGACGCCGTCGAGGGACTGCGACAACCGCTCGAGGACGGCCGCGTCGTCATCACGCGGGCCGTCGGATCGGTGGAGTTCCCGGCCCGATTCACCCTCGTGGCCGCCGCCAACCCGTGTCCGTGCGGCTTCGACGGGGACGGGATCAGGCAATGCGTGTGCAGACCGGATCGGGTCCAGCTGTACCGGAACAAGCTGTCGGGACCGTTGCTCGATCGGATCGACATCCGGCTGCGCATCCCGCGGCTCACCAAGGAAGAGCTGCTGGGCTCCGCGCCGGGAGAGGCGTCCTCGCGAGCACGAGCCAGGGTCGAGGCGGCGCGCGACCGGCAGCGCCGACGATGGGCCGCGCTGGGGTTGTCGTGCAACGCGCACCTGCCGGGCCCGGTCGCGCGCCGGACGTGTTCGTTGACCCCCGATGCGGAGAGCCTGTTGACGAAGGCGGTGGAGACCCTGGCGCTCACCGGCCGGGGCTTCGACCGCGCCATCAAGGTCGGTCGCACGGTCGCCGACCTCGCCGGGTCGGATCGTGTCGAGACCGACCACCTCGCCGAAGCGCTCTCGTACCGGACGGGATTCGGACCGGAGGAGCTCGCGCGTGCCGGATGACCCGGAGCCGCCGCCGCCGCGCGGGTGGCCACCCGGGTTCGGCCACGGGGACGATGAGCGCGACGCCCTCCTGACGCTGTCGGAGCTGCGAGGGCTGCGACCGCTCAAGGTGCACGAGGAAGCGTGGGTGACCGGCTCGGCCCAGGGATGCGTCGCGTCCGTCCGGCGCGGGCGACTGGGGAGCGATGGGGATCGCGAGTGGCTCCCGAAGCTCGATCCCCTCGCGACCCGCGCTCGCGTCGAGGGAGCCGGGGCGAGGTTCGTCACGCCGACGGATCCCGAGTACGAGGACCGGCTGCACGACCTCAGGGATCCGCCGGCGAGTCTCTTCTTGCTCGGGAGGCCGCTCGGGGACTCGCCCGAGCGCGTCGCGATCGTCGGCTCGCGGAAGTGCTCGAACGTCGGACGGGACGTGGCACAGGACCTGGGGAGAGCGCTCGTGGCCTCCGGCCTCGCCGTCGTCTCCGGAGCAGCACACGGCATCGACGCGGCCGCGCACAGAGGTGCGCTCCAGGCGGCGGGCCGGACGGTGGCGGTGCTCGGCTCGGGGATCGACGTCGAGGTACCCGGCCAGCAGCCGGGATCTCCTCGAGCGGATCGCCGTGAGCGGCACGATCGTGAGCGAGTACCCGCCCGGCACGGCGGCGGGACCGCAACACTTCCCGGCGCGGAACAGGATCGTCGTGTCGCTCGCCAGGGCATTGGTGGTGGTGGAGGGCGCGGCGAAGAGCGGGTCGCGGATCTCCGTCGATCACGCGCTCGACCTCGGTCGCGAGATCTTCGCCGTCCCGGGGCCCGTCACGAGCCCGCTCGCGGAGACGCCGCTCGAGATGATCCGTGACGGAGCGACGCTGATCCGTGGGGCCGCCGATCTCCTCGACGATCTCGGGATCGACCGCGCCGCGCCGCCTCCGGCACCTCCCGACCTCGACGATGACGAGCGAAAGGTCTGGGAGGCGCTGTCGGGAGGTGCCCTGCCGGACGCCGTCGCGCGAGAGGCAGGGATGTCGATCCCGGACGCCGTCACCACGTTGATACAGCTCGAGCTACGTGGGTTGATCGAGAGCGTCGGTGGCCGCTACGAACGACGGCACCGGCCGTCGGCTCAGATCGCTCCGTGAGCGGGGTGTGACCTTCGAGAGGGGAGCCCGATCGCGACGATCGCGACCTCCTGCGTCGGCTAGGTGGAGGGGTCGCGAAGCGGTCGGGGGATACAGGGGCCCTCACTAGGGACCTTGCGTACCCCCCTTCCGGTTGATACACAGGGACGCCACCCACTGGGAGCGTGCATGCCCGAAGGACTTCCCCAAGCTGAGATCGAGCTCCTACGCGCCTTCGAGGACCATCTGGGCCTCGAGCGCCGCCTGTCCTCGAACACGGTTGCTGCCTATGGGGTCGACCTGCAGCAGCTGGCCACCTTCCTGACGAGGAATCGCTCGTCCCTCGGAGATGCTCCCTATCCGCTCCTCCGTCGGTTCCTCGCGCAGCAGCACACGTTGGGCTACGCACGGGCGACCATCGCTCGCCGCGTGGGTGCGATCAAGACGTTCTACCGGTGGGCGGTCTCCGCCGGGCGTGTAGAGCGTGACCCCTCCCTCCTGCTCGGGCGTCCCAAGGTGATCAACCGCCTCCCCACCGTGCTCCGTCCGAAGGAGGCGGACGGTCTGGCGGAGGCGCCCGGAGGAACGGCCACCGACGATCCGCTCGAGCGCGCGATCGCCCTGCGCGATCGTGCCGTCCTCGAGCTCCTCTACGGTTCAGGCCTCCGCGTCGGCGAGGTGACGACGTTGCGGCTGGATTCGGTGGACGTGGAGCGGGGCCGAGTGCTCGTGCTCGGGAAAGGGTCGAAGGAACGCGAAGTACCTATTTCCGAGTATGCCGCGGACGCGCTGAACGCCTACCTGCGTGAGGGTCGGTCCACGATGGCTCCGGAGGGATCTCGCACGCTCTTCTTCAATCGCCGCCGCAATCCCTTCAGTGAACGCGATATCCGTTCGATGGTGGAGCGGTATGGCGCTACCCTGCTGCCAGGGAGGCGGGTCACCCCGCACACCCTGCGGCACTCGTTCGCCACGCACCTTCTGGAAGGAGGGGCCGACATCAGGGCTGTCCAGGAACTGCTCGGGCACGCGAGCGTCGCGACGACGCAGCGATACACGCACGTCTCGCGACGTCGGCTCTTCGAGGCCTACGAACGTGCCCATCCGAGGGCCTGACGTGGCGACGGCGAAGAAGGTTGCGACGAAGACCGCGGTGCGTCCACGCAAGGCGCCGGCGAAGGCTCCGACCAAGACGGTCACGATCCCGCCCGCCGTCGACGACGAGCTCGCGATCCGATGGGACGCGTACAAGAGCGGAGCCGACCTCGACGCGCGCGAGAAGCTGATCCTCCACTACGCACCGCTCGTGAAATACGTCGCGAGCCGTGTCGCGACCGGCCTGCCTTCCAGCGTCGACCAGCACGACCTCGTGAGCTACGGCATGTTCGGGCTGATCGATGCGCTCGAGAAGTTCGAGCCGGGTCGTGGCAACAAGTTCGAGACCTACGCGGTGCCAAGGATCAAGGGTGCGATCATCGACGAGCTGCGGGCGATGGACTGGGTCCCTCGCTCGATCCGCTTCAAGGCGCGGGAGCTCGAGAAGGCACAGGCGGATCTCGAGGCGATGCTGAAGCGGCAGCCGTCGGAAGAGGAGCTCGCCGATCGCCTCGGCATGAGCCGGCCGGAGCTCCACGCGATGGTCTCCCAGATCTCATTCGTCTCGGTCCTGGCGCTCGACGAGGTCGTTTCCTCGGGGAGCGACCGAGGCGACCAGGTGGCGCTCATCGATACCATCGCGGACAAAGGCCTCGACCCCACCTGGGGACTCGAGAGCCAGGAGACGCGCGGCCTGCTCGCCGCTGCGATCAACTCGCTCTCGGAGCGGGAGAAGATCGTGGTCACCCTCTACTACTTCGAGGGCCTCACGCTGGCAGAGATCGGCGAGATCCTCGGCGTGACCGAGTCACGTGTGTGTCAGATCCACACCAAGGCGGTCGGCGGCCTCCGCGGCCAGCTCTCCGAGTTCGACTGAGAACACGTCCCTCGCGGGTGTGACGTCGGTCACGGCTCGCCCCGCCGCGGTCACCTAGCGTCTCTCGCGTGAGGAAGCTGTTCCTGTTCGTGGCGGCCGCATGGGTCGTGCTCGCGCTCCCGGCCGCCGCGCCGGCCCGCGCCGCCGGAGATTGGACGTGGCCGGTCGTCGGGCCGGTGATCCGGGGGTTCGACCCGCCGGACACCCCGTTCGGCTCGGGTCATCGGGGCATCGACATCGCGGTCGCTCTCGGATCACCCGTGCGCGCCCCCGCGGCGGGAACCGTGACGTTCGCCGGTCCGGTGGGTGGCCGCCTGTTCCTCACGATCGAGCACGGCGGAGGACTGGAATCCAGGTACTCCTTCCTCGACGCCCTGGTCGCCCGGCGCGGCGATGCGGTCTCCACGGGGCAGGTGGTCGCCCGTTCGGGCACCGGCCACGCCGGGGACCTCGTTCCCAACCTCCACTTCGCGGTGCTCCTGGACGACGCGTACGTGGATCCGCTGGACTACGTGGGTCCGGTCGAAGTGTGGAGGTTCATCCGCCTGGCGCCGCTGTCTTCGAACTGACCCGCTCAGCGGGAAGCGAGCCGCTAGGATGACGCGGCTTTGCGCCTCTTTCGTTCCTCCCGCGTCTCACCCCGCTCGTTGACCGTTGCCGCCGTCACGGTCGTGTTCGTCGTGGGCGCTCCGCTCGTGGCCCTCGCCGACTGGGCCCAGTTCCAGGGCTCGGGTGGCCATAACGGCCTGTCCGACGGCCCCTCGGCGCCCTTGTCCCTCGCCTGGACGAACGACGATGTGGAGCTCGACGGAAGGGACACCACCGGCGGTCTGTCCTCGCCGGTGATCGCGGAGGACGGCACGATCGTGGTGGTCGCCCCGACGCAGGTGCTGGGCTTCAACGGCGAGGATGGGTCGGAGGTATTCAGTGTCGAGCGCGACTTCGGGCCGTCGGCACAGCCCGCGATCGGCGCGGGGCCCGACGGCCCGATCGTCGTCTACACGGAAGGCTTCGGCGACAGCGAGCCGACGCCCGCGACAGCGTCGGCCACCGTGTCCCCGTCTCCGTCCGAGGCGGCCGGAGACGGCGATGGGGAGTTCGATTCGCACGTGAACGCGGTCGACCTCGAGACCGGTGAGCTCGTGTGGAGGTCTGGGGTCCAGCTCGAGGACGTGGTGCAGACCCCGGTCGCCGTGGACGGACCCGTCGCGTACATCGGCGATGTCGGGGGACGGGTCACCGCGGTCGAGCTCGCGTCGGGCGAGGTGCGCTGGATCGAGGAGCTGGGGACGCCGATCTCGGGGGCCGTCACTCTGGATGAGGGCAGAGCCCTCGTGACGACGCTGGGCGGCCGGGAGGAGCCTTCGGAGATCGTCGCGCTCGACGCCGAGAGCGGGGACGAGCGCTGGCGCGCGAGCGCCGAGGATGCCTCGAACTTCGTGAGCGCGCCCGTCGTGGCCGACGGGCGCGTCCTGACCCTCGACGTGATCGGCGGGGTCCTCGCCTTCGACGCCGAGGACGGCCGGTTCCTCTGGCGGACCGAGGTCGTGAATCCGATCGCTCCGCGCGGTCAGCCCTTCCTCCTGCAAGGGGTGGGGGCGCCGGCGCCGGTCTCGGCGGACGGTCGGGTGTTCGCGGTCGACGTGACCGGGCGTGTGTACGCCTTCGACGCCGAGACCGGTGCCCCGCAGTGGGACCATGCGTTGAACGATCCGTCGCGATCCTCGCCTCCCCTCCTCACCGACGATCAGGTGCTCGTGTCGGCGGATTCCGGCACGCTCTACGCGGTCGATCGCGAGAGCGGCCATCTCGTGTGGGAGGTCGACGCCGGGGGGTCGTTCCTTCGGGGGATGTCGGATGCAGGCGAACTGCTCGTCGGCGTGACGGGGTTCGAGGACGCCGCGGTGGTGGCGTTCGGCGCCGACCTCAGCAGATCCTTGATCGACGAGCCGTCGCCGACCACCCTCGACTTCGGTCGGCTGCTCACCGGGTTCCTCCTGGGAGGGGTGCTCGTGGGCCTCGCGGTCATTCTGCTCACGCGACCGCTCCAACGACGATTGGGCCCCGCGCTCCCTCCCGCCACCGAGACCGGTGAGGACGAAGGATGAGCGCGCGGAGCCGAAGAGACGACCGGAAGAGACAGGAAGCCGGCGCCCCCGCCGCGACGCGGGCTCTTCTCCGGCATGTCGGCTCCACCGATGGACTCGATGCCGAGGATGCGGACGGCCTTCACGAGAGGGCTGGCGGGCACATGGTCGAGTCCGGTGATCGTGGGCGCGCTCCTTGCCTGGCTCCTCGTGGAGTGGCTGGTAGTGGTCGCTCTCGGTTATCCCGGGCCCTTCGCCCTCCTCGCGCACGTTTCTGCGCCCACCCCGCTGAGCACCTTCACCGATCTCTCCCTCTCGACCGGCGTGCTCGGCGTGCGTCAAGGCCTCCTCTTCGTGTTCGGGACCGCGGCCGTGCATGCGCTGTGGTTCTCGCTGCTCGTCGGGCTCGCGATCGAGACGATCGAGAGCGGGACCGCCACGCGCTGGGGTGCCGTCCGAGGGCTCCGAGCGTTCCCCGTGGTTTTCTCGCTCCACGTGATCGGCGTGGCCGTCGTGTTCGCCGCGCAGATCGTGGCGGCGATCGGTGGCTCGGGGCTGGCGCTCATCATCCAGATGGCGGCGCTCGTCGTGGCGACATGGGTGTTCGCCTTCGCCCCGGTGATCGCGGTCACGGAACATCGACGGCTCATGGACTGCCTCGGTCGCTCGATCCGGGCCGCCCGGATGCCCGGATCCGGCAACCTGACCTTCGCCGCGATCTACGTCGTCCCGATCTTCGCCACCTTCCTCTCGCCCGGCTTGCCGGGCGTGCTGCTCGACGTCAACCCGCCGTATGGGGCGTGGATCTACGTGGTCCTGATGAACCTGTTGCACGCGGCGATCGTGGCGGCGTTCGCCCTGCGGTATCTCTCCGTCGCCGGCGATGTGCCGGAAGCGCCGGTCCGCGCGGCCCCCTCGCGCGAGCGGGCCAGCGGGCGCACGAGCGGGCGCAAGGGCGGGCGCTAAGCGGACCCTCCCTGGGCGTGCACGTGCATCGCCGCTGGTAGACTGCCCGGCGCCGACGCCGGAAGGCGTCGAGCACGCACGTCCGAGGACCGTGATGGCGGGGTCCCAGGCCCAAGAACCACACGGGCCGGGCCGCCCACGGGAAGATCCGGACGGAGGAAGAAACCAGATATCAGGAGGGATACGTGCCTGTCGTCACCAGGCGGGAGCTCCTCGAGGCCGGCGTGCACTTCGGCCACCAGACCAGACGGTGGAACCCGAAGATGCAGCGCTACCTGTTCGGAGAGCGATCCGGGATCTACATCATCGACCTCGAGAAGTCCCTCGCGGGCATCGAGGAGACGTACGAGTTCGTTCGCGACCTCGGCCGTCGCCGCGGAACGGTCCTGTTCATCGGCACGAAGAAGCAGGCACAAGAGGTCGTGGAAGAGCACGCGAACCGCGTGGGCATGCCGTTCGTGAACCACCGGTGGCTGGGCGGGATGCTGACCAACTTCACGACGATCTCGCGCCGGCTCGTCCGCCTGCGAGAGCTGCGTGAGATGGAGTCCTCCGGGGCGATGGACAACCTGCCCAAGAAGGAAGTGATCCGTCTCCAGCACGAGCGAGAGAAGCTCGAGCGGAACCTTGGCGGGATCCAGGCACTCGAGCGCCTGCCGGATGCGGTGTTCATCGTCGACACCAAGAAGGAGCAGATCGCGGTCACCGAGGCACGGAAGCTCGAGATCCCGGTGATCGCGATCGTCGACACGAACTGCGATCCCGACGAGGTGGACTACGTGATCCCCGGCAACGACGACGCGATCCGCGCCGTCAGCCTGGTCACCCGCGTGATCGCCGACGCACTCACCGAGGGATACGGGATGGCGAAGGATGAGGTCGTCCAGAAGGTCGTCGCTCGCCGGCCCACGGCCGCCCCGCGCCGGTCCACGACCGCCGCTCCGGGACCCGCGGACGAAGATGTGCCCTCGCCGGAGGACGCGGCGAAGATCGCCGCCAGCACGGTCTTCGAGCCGGACCTCCCCGAGCAGGAGCCCGAGGTCGTCGTCGAGCCCGACGAACCGGCCGCCGACGCGACTCCCGAAGACACGAAGGCGGAGGATGCCGGATGAGCGTCATCTCGGCAGATCAGGTGAAGAAGCTCCGCGATCTCACCGGTGCGGGGATGATGGATTGCAAGCGAGCGCTCCAGGAGACGGACGGCGACGTGGAGAAAGCGATCGAGCTGCTCCGCGAGAAGGGGCTGGCCTCCGCCGCGAAGCGGGCCGGCCGCGCCGCCAACCAGGGTCGCATCGACAGCTACATCCACTTCAACAACACCGTCGGCGTGCTCGTCGAGGTGAACAGCGAGACGGACTTCGTCGCGAACACGGATGAGTTCTCGAAGTTGGTGAAGGACGTCGCCCTCCACATCGCCAGCCCTGCCGCACCGCGCTGGCTCGCCCGCGAGGAGGTTCCCGCCGAGGTGGTGGAGCAGGAGGAGCACATCGCTCGCGTGCAGGCCAAGGAATCGGGGAAGCCGGACAACGTGATCGACAGGATCGTCGAGGGGAAGCTCAAGGCGTTCTACGAAGATTCGGTCCTCCTCGAGCAGCCGTTCGTCAAGGACGACTCGAAGACCATCCAGCAGCTGCTCGACGAGGTGGGCGCCAGGGTCGGGGAGAAAGTTGCCGTACGCCGGTTCGTCCGATACAAGCTGGGTGAATCCGAAGGTTGACGGCACGAGGGCGATCACGAGGGGAGCGCACGCGAACGTGACGGAACGAGCCGGGAGGACCGGGTACCACCGCGTCCTCCTCAAGCTCTCCGGCGAGGCGTTCGCGCAACCCGAAGGCTCGGGGATCAGCACCGAGGCGACCGCGTTGATCGGCCGGCAGCTCGCCGAGGTCGTGGATCTCGGCGTGCAGATCGCGGTGGTGGTCGGTGGCGGGAACATCTGGCGCGGGCGGCAGGCTCCCGCGATCGAGCGGAGCCGGGCCGACTACATGGGGATGCTCGGCACGGTGATGAACGCGTTGGCGTTGCAGGATGCCCTCGAGAAGCTCCACGTGACGACGAGGGTGCAGACCGCGATCGCGATGACCCAGCTGGCGGAGCCGTTCATCCCGCTCCGCGCGCGACGCCACCTCGAGAAGGGCAGGGTCGTGATCTTCGCCGCCGGACTCGGCGTGCCGTACTTCTCGACCGATACCTGTGCCGCGCAGCGCGCCCTGGAGATGGGCGCCGAAGCGCTCCTCAAGGGCACCAAGGTCGACGGCGTCTACACCGCCGATCCGAAGGTCGTGCCCGGCGCTTCCCGCCTCGACACGATCGAGTACGTGGACATCCTCCGTGAGGGCTACCAGGTGATGGACGCGACGGCGATCTCCCTGTGCATGGAGAACAAGCTTCCGATCATCGTGTTCGACCTCTGGGAGGAAGGCAACATCCGGCGGGTCGTGACGGGTGAGCCGGTCGGCTCGCTCGTCCACGGGGGCGCGAGATGACCGTCGACTCCTCGATGAAGGAGGCGGATCACAAGATGGAGCAGGCCCTCGTCCACATGCGCGAGGATCTGTCGTCGGTCAGGACCGGACGCGCCTCCGGGGCGGTGCTCACCCGCATCATGGTCGAGTACTACGGAACGCCGGTCGCGCTGAACCAGCTGGCATCGGTGAACGTGCCGGAGCCGAGGCTCCTCGTGATCCAGCCGTTCGACAAGACCTCGATCCCGCAGATCGAGAAGGCGATCCAGCAGAGCGATCTCGGGATCACGCCGTCGAACGACGGGCAGGTGGTTCGCCTCGCATTCCCGCCCCTCACGGAAGAGCGCCGGAAGGAGCTCGTGAAGCAGGTGCATCACCGGGCGGAGGAGGGCCGCGTCGCCGTCCGGAACGTCCGGCGACACGCCAAGGATGATATGGAGAAGCTTGAGCGAGAGCATTCCATCTCGGAAGATGAGCTCTCGAGGGGAGAGAAGGAGCTCCAGAAGCTGACGGACCGGTACGTGGCCGAGATCGATGAGATCCAGCGCCACAAGGAATCTGAGCTCATGGAGGTCTAGTGCCCGACGACGAGCGCGAGAGCGACGACCTGTTCGAGGATCTCGACAAGTTCTTCGCCCCCATCAAAGACGTCGAGTGGGACGAGCCGGACGAAGGCGCCGTCCCAGCCGGCGACCTGCCCGGTGAGGAGCACGTCGTGGTCCGCGCCGAACCCGAACCGGTCGTGACCGTGCCGCCCGTGGGAGACGAGGCATCGAACGCCGCTTTCGAGGGCGACGACGACGAGGATTCAGGCGACTGGTACGACACCGCGTCGCTCGATCCGGTCGACCAGGCGCTCGGAGGGGGTCCGAGGGACGAGGGCGACGACGAGCTCGTCGGGGCTCCCGCGGAGCTGGCGCGACCGGACGAAGACCAGGGTGATCTCTTCGCGCGGCCTGCCGCGCAGGACGACTGGCCCACCGAAGGGCAGGAGACGGACAAGCCTTCGGAGGCGGAGCTCGAGGAGGCGGCGGCCCACTTCGCGGATCCTCTCGGAGAGCAGACAGGTCAGGCGCCAGCTCCTCGCGTCGTGCAGATCGACGAGGAGAACGCGGCCGACCTGATGGATGAGCTCGGCGCCGAGCCGTACCCGGCGGAACCGGGAGACGAGGACGACTTCGCGGCCATGGCCGAGGAGGAGCCCTCGCGAACGATCGTCGTCGGCGCGGAGGGGCTCGGCGGACCCAGCTGGCAGGAGCCGGCGGCCGTCGAGGTCGGAGCCGACCTCGACCGCCGCGGCTCCGAGCGGGACGTGCCGGCCGCGTTCCTCACCGGCATCATCCTTGCCGGGGTTGCCCTCGTGGCGCTGCTGATCGGCGAGGGCGTCTTCGCGCTCGTCGCAGCCATCGTCGCCCTGATCGCCCAAGGCGAGCTCTACGGGGTCATGGTGAAGCACCACCGCCAACCGGCGACCGCCGTGGGACTGGTGAGCGGCGCCCTGGTGCTGGCGGGCGCGTACTACCACGGGGAGGCGGGGCTCCTGTCGATGCTCTCGCTCGGCCTGCTCGCGACCTTCCTCTGGTACATGACGGTCCCGGCGCCTCACCGCAAGGACATCGTCGGGAACATCGGTCTCACGCTGCTCGGGCTGCTCTGGATCCCCGGACTTGCCGGCGCGTTGCTGATCATCCTGACCACGTTCGACACCACGGTCGTGGTCGCGGTGATCGGTCTCACGTTCGTCTTCGACACCCTGGCCTTCCTGACCGGCTCCGTGTGGGGTGGATCGTTCATCCAGCGGCCGCTCGCGCCGGCGACGAGCCCGAAGAAGTCGGTGGAAGGACTGCTCGTGGCGTCGCTGGGGACCGTGGTGGTCGCGGCCGCGTTCGTGACCGCGTTCGTCGACGCGGCGCCGGGGATCTTCGTGGACGGTCGCCTGAACGCCGTGCTGCTCGGCATCATCGTCTCCCTCGCCGCCACGTTCGGCGATCTCGCGGAGTCGCTGGTCAAGCGGGACATCGGCGTGAAGGACATGGGCAGCGTCCTTCCGGGACACGGCGGCGTGCTCGACAGGATCGATTCCCTCCTGTTCGTGGCTCCCGCAGCCCTGTTCCTCCTGCGCATCATCGCCTTCTAGCGTTCTGGGTCGGCCGCTGCTTGTTCCCTTGCGGTCGGGGGTAGTCTGTTGCTGATGCGGACGGTCACCATCCTCGGTTCGACGGGATCGGTCGGGACCCAAGCGCTGGACGTGGTCCGGCGCAATCCCGAGCGCTTCAAGGTCGTCGGCCTGTCCGTGGCGGGCACGAACCAAGAGCTGCTGATGGGGCAGCTCAGAGAGTTCCTGCCTCCCGTGGTCGCGATCGCGGACGAGGCAGCGGCCGAGGAGGTCCGGACCAACCTCGGATCGGTCCGAGGCGTGGAGGTCCGGAGCGGGCCGGACGCCGCCGAGCGGCTGGCCGCCGAGACCGAGGCCGACATCGTGCTGAACGCCCTGGTCGGGTCCTCGGGCCTGGGGCCGACGCTCGCCGCGCTGCAGAACGGCAAGACCGTGGCGCTCGCGAACAAGGAATCGCTCGTCGTGGGCGGCGAGCTGGTGATGGACCTGATCAAGGGCGAGCCCGAACGCCTCCTCCCGGTGGACTCCGAGCACGCGGCGCTCGCGATGGCGCTCCGCGGCGAGCGCCGGGAGGACCTGAAGCGTGTGATCATCACG
This sequence comes from uncultured Actinomycetota bacterium, assembly GCA_963750945.1. Taxonomy (GTDB): domain Bacteria; phylum Actinomycetota; class UBA4738; order UBA4738; family HRBIN12; genus JAJNBA01. Next base: position 772,795 of record CAVVSH010000015.1, read on the forward strand.
GGATCGGGGGGACCGTTCCGCGGCTGGACCGCGACGGAGCTCGCGAAGGCGTCGATGAAGGAGGCCCTCCAGCACCCGGTGTGGTCGATGGGGCCGAAGATCACGATCGATTCGGCGACGATGATGAACAAGGGTCTCGAGGTGATCGAGGCGCACTACCTCTTCGGCTTGGAGTACTCGCAGATCCACGTGCTGATCCATCCGGCGAGTGTGGTGCACGCGATCGCCGAGTTCCGTGATGGCTCGATGCGTGCGGAGATGGCGTCGGCGGACATGCGCCTGCCGATCCAGCAGGCCTTGGCCTGGCCCGAGCGGCTCCCGACCGGCGTGGCCCCGCTCCCGCTCACGGAGACGCCGCTCACCTTCGAGCCGGTGGACCACGAAGCGTTCCCCGCGGTGGACCTCGCGTATCGCGTCGGTGGCCTCGGTCTCACCTTCCCCGCGGTGATGAACGCGGCCAACGAGGTCGCCGTGATGGCCTTCCTCGACGGGAAGATCCCGCTCCCGCGGATCGTGGAGATCGTGCAGACGATCGTCGACGAACACGAACCACCCTCGGTCGTTTCGGTCGTGCATATCGAGCGGGCGGATGCATGGGCCCGCCGTCGCACGGCGGAGATCATCGAGGCTCGCTAGGTGGGGAGCGTTTTCGCGATCGTCGCGTTCCTGGCGTTGATCGTCTTCGTCGTCATCCCGATCCACGAGCTCGGTCACATGCTCGTGGCGCGTCGCTTCGGCTTCAAGGTGACGGAGTACTTCGTCGGCTTCGGGCCGAAGCTCTGGTCGAGGAAGCCCGGTGAGATCGAATACGGGCTCAAGGCGATCCCGGCCGGGGGCTACGTGAAGATCGCCGGGATGAACCCGTACGAGTCCATCGCCCCCGAGGACCTGCCTCGGGCGTACGGGTCGAAGCCGATCTGGCAGCGGGCACTGGTGATCCTCGCGGGACCGCTTTCGCACTTCATCGTGGGGGGCTTCCTCTTCTTCGCTCTGTTCGCGACGTACGGCGACTCGACGACGCAGGTGGTGGTGGTCGGCGAGGTCGCGCCGACACTCGCCAACCATCCGTCCCCAGCGGCGGAGGCGGGACTGCGGCCGGGCGACGTCGTCCTCCGGGTCGGGGATCTCGACAACCCGACCCCCGACTCCCTCGGGCGGTACGTGACGCGGTACGCGCGCGAACATCCCGGCGAGCCTCTCGAGTACGTGATCGAACGCGGCGGTCGTCGGCTCACGCTCCCGATCGTTCCCCAGCTCGTCACCGAGGGAGGGGAGGAGAAGGGGAGGATCGGTTTCACCCTCGGAGCGGAGCCGCTCTCGGTCCCCGAGGCGGCCGCCGTGTCGGTCCGGTACGTCGGCGCGACGGCGTGGAACGCCGTCACGACGATCCCGAAGATCTTCACGGAAGGTGTGGGAAGGACGGTCTCGGTCCTGTTCAGCGACGACCCGCGTCGTGCGGACGATCCGACGAGTCTCGTCGGCGTGAGCCGGCAGGTGGGCGACGCGGGCGACCGGGGTGACTGGGGCACCTTCCTCGCCTACGCGGGATACGTCACGATCTTCATCGGCATCGTGAACCTCATCCCCCTGCCCCCGCTGGACGGTGGCCATCTCGCGCTGCTCGTCTGGGAGAGGTTCACGGGACGTCAGGTCGACTATCGGAAGCTCATCCCGGTCTCGGCCGCGGTGATCGTCTTCCTTTCCATCTTCGCGATCGCCACGGTCTTCCTCGATATCACGGAGCCGTTGCCCGTCATCTAGGTGCTTCTCCCGCGCCCTGCCACGATTTCTCCATCCCCACAGGCCACGCCGGCCAGGACCGGTGGATACGATGACCGCGTGTCCCCACAGACCGTGCTCGTCGTCGAGGACGAGGATGCGATCGCCGAAGCCGTTCGGGCCCGTCTCCACAGCGAGGGGTACCGGGTCGTGGTCGCGTCCGACGGTCCCGAGGCGATCCGCATCCACGCCGAACATCGCCCCGACCTGGTGGTGCTCGACCTGATGCTGCCGGGGATGGACGGACTCGAGGTGTGCACACGCATCCAGCGGGACGGGTGGACGCCCGTGCTGATGCTCACGGCCAGGACGGAGGAGGCGGACAAGGTCGCCGGCTTCGCCGTCGGCGCGGACGACTACCTCACCAAGCCCTTCAGCCTCCGGGAGCTCACCGTTCGGGTCCAGGCGATCTTGCGACGGCGCGAGCGGATCGAGGGGTCGTCGGAGGGTGAACCGATCGATCGGCTCGGGCTGCTGGTGGATGCGAAGCGGCGCCGCGTCGAGGTGGACGGCGCCGAGGTGCCGCTGACACCGCTCGAATTCGACATCCTCTACGCGCTCGCGCGCGAGCCGGGCGTCGTGCTCTCTCGGGATCAGCTGATGGATCGCATCTGGGGGTACCGCGACCACGCGGGTGGACGGGTGGTCGATTCTCATGTGGCGCGGCTGCGCCGGAAGATCGGCGAGGACGGCAACGACCCGCGGTTCATCCGGACGGTGCACGGCGTCGGGTACGCCTTCAAGGAATAGCGATGGCGACCCGACCACTCGACAGGCTGACGTCGATCCGAGCGAAGCTCGGATCGACCGTGGTGATCGCGGTCGGCCTCGCGCTCGCGATCAGTTACGTCCTGATCGCGTTCGCGCTTCGGAACTCACCCCGTGACTCCGAGGCGATCGACGCGCTGAGTCTCGCCCGACGAGCGGCGACGGACCGGCTGGACTCGGTGCCTGCGGGCGCGATGGTGGTGATCCTCCACCCAGACGGGTCGACCCAGGTCCGTGGGACGGACCTGGGTGAGGTGCCTCGCCTGCGGGTCGACGCGCCGCGCTGGGGCGTGATCGGCGCGAACGTCTTCGCCACGGTTCCCACGAGCGACGGAGGGGCCGTCACGGCGATGACGCGCTCGCCGTCCCGAGGATTCCTCGGACGTCTTTCTGCGACCACCGGCTTCCTCCAGAGCGTGTGGTGGCAGTTCCTCCTCGTCGGCGTGGTCGCCGCCACGATCTCGCTCCTGGTGGCACGCTTCCTCGCGAGGGGGATGACGCAGCCCCTCCGAGACATGGCGTCGGCCGCCCGGATGATGGAGAAGGGGGACTACTCGGTCCGGGTGCAGACCCGCAGTCGGGACGAGGTGGGGAAGCTCGCGGCCGCGTTCAACCGCATGAGCGGTGAGCTGGAGAACCTCGAGAACAGCCGTCGCGACCTGGTGGCGAACGTCTCGCACGAGCTGAAGACGCCGATCACCGCCATCCGGGCGCATCTCGAGAACCTGCTCGACGGCGTGGAGCAGCCCGAGCCGGCGACGCTCGAGGTGATGCTCGCCCAGGTCGAGCGGCTGGGCCGGCTGGTGGATCAGCTCCTCGATCTCTCGAGGCTCGAGTCCGGCGAGATCCCCCTTCGGATCGAGGCTCTTCCCCTGCATCCGCTCGTCGACGACCTCATCTCCGAGATCGACGTGGCTCTTCCGGGCCGAGTGGTGCGGGTCGACAATCACGTCCCCGACGACCTGCCCGCGCTGTCCGTCGACAGGGAACGCGTGCACCAGGTGCTGTTCAACCTCGTCGACAACGCCGTGCGGTTCACACCCGACGGTGGTCACGTGACGGTCTCGGCTCGGCGGCGGAACGGCTCGGTGGAGGTGGTGGTCTCCGACACGGGGGCGGGCATCCCGCCGGAGCACCTACCCAGGCTGTTCGAGCGCTTCTATCGAGCCGACCCCGCGCGCGCACGGGGAGACGGCGGGACCGGGATCGGGCTGGCGATCGCACGGTCGGTCGTCGAGGCGCACGGGGGTCAGATCAGGGCCGAGAGCGAACCGGGTGAGGGCAGCGTGTTCACCTTCGACCTCCCCGCTGCCGACGGGAGCGGCCCGTGAGGTCGAGCACGACGACCGTCACCGTCACGCCGCCGGAGCGATACGCCTACGTCGACCTCACCGACGACCTCCGCCGCGCGATCAAGGATGCAGGCGTCACGGAGGGGGTGGCCGTCGCGTTCTGCGCCCACACGACCTGCGCGCTGCTGATCAACGAGTGGGAGGACGGTGCGCTCGAGGATTTCCGTCGCCATCTGATCGACCTGGTGCCGCACGAGGGGACGTATTACCGCCACGACGACTTCGAGATCCGGACGCAGAACATGAATCCGAACGAGCGGAAGAACGGGCACGCCCACGTCAAGGCGATGCTGCTCTCCGCCACATCGCACGCGATCCCCGTGCTGGGTGGGGAGCCGTCGCTCGGCACATGGCAACGCCTGATCTTCTTCGAGATGGACGAGCCGAAGGACCGGACCGTCACCTTCCAGGTGTTCGGCAGCTGACAGACTGATGGTGATGATCCAGCGCCGAGCGACCAGACAGCTCCACGTGGGACGTGTCGCGGTGGGGGGCGACGCACCGGTCTCCATCCAGTCGATGACCACCACGAAGACGGCCGACGTCAACGCGACGCTGCAGCAGATCGCGTCGCTGGTCGCCGCAGGCGTGGACATCGTGCGCGTCGCCGTCCCGCACTGGGAGGACGCGAAGGCCCTCGAGGCGATCGCCGCCAAGTCCACCGTGCCGGTCGTCGCGGACATCCACTTCCAGTGGAAGTACGCGATCGCTGCTCTTGAGGCGGGGATCCAGGGACTGCGGATCAATCCCGGGAACATCAAGTACGACGACAAGGTGCGCGTGATCGCGCAGGAGGCGAAGGCGAGGAGCGTGCCGATCCGGATCGGCGTGAACGCCGGCTCGCTCCACAAGGACCTGTTGGCTCGATACGGCGCACCCACCCCGGAGGCGTTGGTCGAGTCCGCCCTTTACGAGGCTCGCATCCTCGAGGACGAGGACTTCTTCGACATCAAGATCTCGGTGAAGCACTCGAACCCGCTCGTGATGATCGAGGCGTACCGCCAGCTCGCGGAGAAATGCGACTACCCGTTGCACCTCGGGGTCACCGAGGCGGGTCCGATGCCGATGGGCGGCGTGAAGAGCGCGGTGGGGATCGGCACCCTGCTCTCGGAAGGGATCGGCGACACGATCCGCGTGTCGCTGACGGACGATCCTGTGGAAGAGGTCAAGGTCGGCACGGCGATCCTGCAGTCGCTCGGATTGCGGAAGCGCGGACTGGATCTCGTCGCCTGCCCTTCCTGCGGCCGAGCCGAGGTCGACGTGCTCGGACTCACGAAGCAGGTGAACGAGGCGCTCGAGCGAGAGGGACTGAAGGCGCCGATCCGCGTGGCGGTCATGGGCTGCGTCGTGAACGGTCCCGGGGAGGCTCGCGAAGCCGATCTAGGGATCGCGGCAGGCAAGGGCCAGGGGTTCCTCGTCGTGAAGGGCGAGGTCATCGACAAGATCCCCGAGTCGGAGTTCGTCCCCCGTCTGATCGCGGAGGCGAAGAAGCTGGCGGCCGCCGCGCCTCCCGCCGACTGACCCGCTCAACGAGACCGCTCCTGCGGCCGATACCTCTTGCGTGAAGAGGATCCTCGGGCTGTGTGCGGCCACCCTGATGCTGTGGTCCGGTCCGTCTGTGATGCCCGCTTCCGCGGCCGACGTGCCGGGCACGTCATGCAGCGTCTTCCCGGCGAACAACGTCTGGAACATGGATATCCGGAAGCTCCCCGTCCATCCGAAGAGCGCGACGTGGAAACGCGCGACCCACGCCGGCACGACCCGCCTCCACCCGGACTTCGGTCCGCCGTCCTACGGGATCCCGTTCGACGTCGTGCCCTCGTCGCACGAGAAGGTTTCGATCGACTTCGGCTACGACGAGGAGAGCGACCCGGGCCCCTATCCCTTCGGCGGGGACGTGCAGATCGAGGGCGGTTCCGACCGGCACGCGATCATGATCGACGAGGGGACGTGCGTCCTCTACGAGCTGTTCGCCGTCCGGCGCAACGGAGGCAACCCGACCGCGGGCAGCGGCGCGATCTTCGACCTTGACTCCAACGCCTTGCGGCCGGCCGGCTGGACGAGCGCCGACGCCGCCGGCCTCCCGATCTTCCCGGGTCTGGTTCGCTACGACGAGGTCTTCGGGCCGGATGCTGCGATCCGCCACGCCCTCCGCTTCACCGTCGGCTGCACTCGCCGGAGCTACGTCTGGCCGGCGCGGCACCAGGCGGGTGTCGCGAACCCGGCGTGCCCGCCGATGGGCGCGAGGTTCCGGCTGAAGGCCGGGTACGACATGAGTGGATACTCGGTGCGGGCACAGATCGTGCTCCGTGCGATGAAGCGCTTCGGAGTGATCGTGGCCGACAACGGCAGCGACTGGTACTTCCAGGGCACGGTCGACCCTCGCTGGAACTACTCGTTCGTCGACCAGCTCAAGCGTGTGCCGGCACAGGCGTTCGTCGCGATCGACGCGTCCGCATGCCGGGTCGCGGCGAACTCCGGCGCGTTCGCCTACGGGCCCGGGTGCCCGGCACCGTAGATCAGCCGGCCAGCGACAGGAAGTTCTCGACGATCCGAGGTCCCTCCGGCGTGAGGATCGACTCCGGGTGGAACTGGACGCCGAACCGTGGCAGCTCGCGGTGTTGCGTGGCCATCACGAGCCCGTCGTCGGTCCACGCCGTCAGCTCGAGCTCGGGCGGGAGGTCCTCGCGGATCACCACGAGGGAGTGGTACCGGCCCGCCTCGAACGGACTGGTGACGCCGTCGAGGATCCCGCGACCCTCGTGATGAACGAGCGACGCCTTCCCGTGGAACGGCGTGGTGCGGTCGACAGTACCGCCGCTCGCGACGCCGAGGGCCTGATGACCGAGACACACGCCCAGCACGGGGGTGTCCCGGGGGAGCAGGTCGAGGAGCTCCGGGAAGCACCCCGCGTCCTTGGGGTGACCCGGTCCGGGAGACAGGACCACGGCGTCGGGCCCGCGGGCGACCAGGTCTGCTGCCGGGAGCTCGTCGGACTTCACGACCTCGGTGGCTTTCCCGAACCCTTCGATCAGCTGCACGAGGTTGTACGTGAAGCTGTCGTAGTGATCGACGACGAGGATCATCCGTCCGGCCCCCTCTCTCCTCCGAGGGTACCCACGGCCGGAAGCAACGCCGCCGCTTTCGCCTTCGTCTCGACGAGCTCGGTCTCGGGGTCGGAGTCGGCCACCACTCCCGCGCCCGTCTGCACGTGCGCTCTGCCGCCGGCGACCACCGCCGTGCGGATCGTGATGCAGAAGTCGAGGTCTCCCGCGAACGTGAGGTAGCCGACCGCGCCGGCGTAGGGGCCTCGCGCGGTCGGCTCGCGCTCCGCGATCAGCTCCATCGCCCGGCGCTTGGGCGCGCCGGTGACCGTCCCGGCGGGGAACGTCGCCGCCAGGGCGTCCAGGGGATGTCGATCCTCGCGGAGGTCGCCTTCGACCGTCGACACGATGTGCATCACTTTGGAGAATCTCTCGACCTCCATCAGCTCCGTCGGACGAACGCTGCCGGGAACGCACACGCGCCCCAGGTCGTTTCGAGCGAGGTCCACGAGCATCGCGTGCTCCGCCTGTTCCTTAGGATCCGCGAGCAGCTCGTGCTCGAGCAGCCGGTCCCGAACCTCCGTTCGCCCTCGAGGCCGCGTGCCGGCGATCGGACGGGCGGACACCCGTCGTCCTTCCACCCGGACGAGCGGTTCCGGTGAGGAACCCGCCAGCTCCAAGCCGAGCATGCGGAGGTAGAACATGTACGGCGCGGGATTCGAGACGCGCAGGCGCCGGTAGATCGGGAACCCACCTTCCGGTGCGTCGAACGACACCCGCCGAGAGGGCACGCCCTGGTAGATGTCCCCCGCCAAGATGTGGTCCTTGAACGAGGAGACGATCCGCCGGTAGTCCTCATCGGGCATGTTGGGTTCACCGGCTCCCGTGGGTCCGGAACCGTTCATCGTGGCGAGCGGCGGTGTCGCTGCCGTCGCGATCCGACCCGCCAGCTCCTCCAGGGCCGCGACGCCGCCGTCGTAGCCGCCGGCCGGCACGTGCGCGACGAGGATGAGCCGCTGCCGCCAGTGGTCGAACACCACCGCGCGATCGATCGCGAGGAGCCCGATCGGCGGGCAGGGGGCTTGCTCGGGGTGCGGCGCCGGGTGGCCGTCGAGCAACCCGGCGGCCTCGTAGGCGAGGTATCCCATCAGCCCGCCCGTGAGCGGCGGGAGATCGGGAAGGCGTGGTCCGCGGATCGAGCGGGCGGCCGTGACCAGCGCCTCCCGAGCCGATCCCCGGTTCGAGATCGCGATGGGCAGGTCCCGGGCCGCATCTTGGATCCGGAGGCCGGCCCCGTCCAGGATCAACGTCGCCGCCGGGTCCCCGCCCACGAAGGAGTACCGACCCCAGCGCTCTGAGCGCTCGACCGATTCCAACAGGATCCCCGCTCCCGTGCCGGCGACGGCGGGGAACAGACCGACCGGCGTCGACACATCGGCGAGCAGCTCCGCCCACATCGGGACCAGCGCCCACTCGCGGGCGAGCTCGTCGAATCCTTCCCGGTCCGGCCGGATCGCGAGCGCGGGAGTCGACGATGTTTCGTCCCGGTCGTTCGAAGACATGTCCCGTCCTGTCATGAAAGGAGCCCCGGATCTCCGGGGCTCGTCGCGTTCGGTGGAAGAGGGATCAGCGCGGCGGATGCCCTGGGCTCGTCGAGCCCCTCGGCCACGCCCAGTCGCGTCTCGTCGTCGTCATCGTGCGTGGATGGTGGCATCCCGGTTCCCGTCGAGTCAACGGCCTGCTACGTTTGGCGGCTCATGCGACGGGAGGGGCGTCGCACCGATCCACGGAGGGTGCCTCGATGCGTCGTCGTCTCACGTGGGGGCTCACAGCTCTCGTCACGGTGCTCGCGATCCCGATGCCCGCGCATTCCCAGACCGCGGCCGATGCGTCGCCCCAGATCCACGTCGCGGGGATCGATCCTGCTTCCGCTTCGGGGGGACCGAGATCGACCGCGGTGCCGAGGCTCGTGCGCCCGGGCAGCGACCTGCGGCCGACGGCGGCGGGTTCCCAGGGATCGGTGTCGGGGGAGCGTGGAGGGATCCTCGCGCCGACCGTCCTGCCCCCGACGTTCGACGGCGTGCCGGATCTCGCGACCGTGTCGCCCGGAGACCCGACCGGCGCCCTGGGGCTCACCCACCATCTCGCGGCCGTGAACGTCCACATGGCCTTCTACGACCGTGCCGGGCTCGAGCTCGATCCTCCTCGTCGTCTCCGATCCCTCGACACCGCCCTGCCGAACGGCGTCGACGACTTCGATCCCAAGGTGGTCTACGACCCGTACCGAGAGCATTTCCTCCTCGTGTTCGCGTCGGCGAGCAGCTCACAGAGCTTCCTCTCCCTCGTGGTGATCCCGGAGGGGTCGGAGGGGGACACGACGGACTGGTGCGTGCTGCACATGTCCGGCGACCAGGTCGGCAACAACGGGAAGCAGTTCGCCGACTACCCGATGCTCGGCTTCACCGAGGACCGGGTCACGCTCACCACCAACCAGTTCGACTACGCCGACGCGCCGTTCACCGGAGGCTTCCAGTACGTGCAGGTCGTCTCCATGCGCAAGACACAGCTCTACGACTGCTCGGTGCCCGTGGTCCCGATCAAGGTCTTCAGCGGGAACCAGACGAGGGATCCCGACGGCTCACGAGCGTTCACGATCGTGCCCACGGTCTCGACCGGCGGAGCCCCCACCGCCCAATACATGACGTCGCTCGACTTCAACGGTGCGACCGGCAAGCTCATCCTCTGGCGTCTCAAGGCCGTGGACGGCGTCCTGAAGCTGACGAAGGCGTCGCTCGGGGGGGGCGCGATGGACTATCCCCCCTGGGGGAGCCAGTGCGGGAACACCTCCGGTCTCAACTCGAAGTGGGATACCGGTGATCTCCGACTGACCTCGTCGTTCCTGGACGGCGCGCTCGGACGGCTCTACACGACCACCGCGATCCAGGGCAACGTCGGTGGCGGCGCCGTCGAATCCGTGGTCCGCTGGTGGGAGGTCGATCCGGTCTCGGTCCTGGCCAACTCCGACGTGACCCGTATCGGGCGCGTCGGCGCCTCCGGCCGCGACGCCGCGTGGCCTTCGATCGCGACCGACGGCGACGGGAATGTCTGGGTGAACTACGCGCGGGCGGGCGCGTCCGAATGCCTCGCCGCCTACGCGGGTGTGGTCCAGCCGGGCGTCACCGCTTCCTCATCCGTCCTCATCCAGTCGGGTTTCGGCCGGTACGAATACGGCGCCGGCGTCGATCGGTGGGGTGACTACACCGCCATCTCGAGAGATCCCCTGGACCCGTCCACGATGGCGGCATACGGGGCGTACCCGATCGACGACGGCGTGGGCGGGACCGCGACCGAACTCTGGCAACAGGTGATCGCCACCCTCACGGACGTCTAGGAGCCGGCGGGCACCAGCCCGCCGGTATCCTTCCGTTCCATGCGGGTATCGAAGCTGTTCGCGCGCACGCTCCGGGAAGATCCAGCGGAGGCCGAGGTCGCGTCCCACCGATTGCTGCTGCGCGCCGCCTTCATCCGCAAGGTGGCGGCGGGGATCTACACCTCGATGCCGCTCGGGCTCCGCACGATGAACAAGATCGAGCGGATCGTGCGCGAGGAGATGAACGCATCCGGAGCCCAGGAGCTCCGGATGCCGATCGTCCTGCCGGCCGAGCCGTGGAAGCTCACGGGCCGATGGGACGCGTACGGGGACCTGATGTTCCGGCTGCGGGACCGCCACGAGCGTGAGTTCGTCCTTGGCCCGACCCAGGAGGAAGTCGTCGCTCCACTCGTCCAGCAGGAGTTCCCCTCGTACCGGGATCTGCCGGTCAACGTCTACCAGGTGGAATGGAAGTACCGCGATGAGTTCCGTCCGCGCTACGGGCTGCTGCGCGGACGCGAGTTCCGGATGAAAGACGCGTACACGTTCGACCGTGACGAGGACGGGATGCGCGAGTCCTACCGCGTGATGTACGAGGCGTATCAGCGTGTGTTCGACCGGCTCGGACTCGACTACGTGATCGTCGAGGCAGACCCGGGGACGATCGGTGGCAGCATCAACCACGAGTTCATGGCGCTGGCCGACGTCGGCGAAGACCTGTTCGTCCGCTGCGAGAACGGTGACTACCTCGCAGACACCGAGGCCGCCACTCCGCGCGCACCCGAGCCTGCTGCCGACGACGATCCGGCGCCGCTCACCGAGGTCGAGACGCCGGGTGCGGTGACGATCGACCTGATGGTGGCGCAGATGGGTGTCCCTGCCGAGGCCACGATGAAGTGCATCCTGTTCGACGTCGAGGGCCGCACGGTGGCCGTGCTGGTGCCCGGCGATCGCGAGGTGGGGGAGGAGAAGCTCGCCCGCCTGCATTTCCCAGAGCGGGTACGCCGTTTCGAGGACGAGGACTTCACGCGAACGGGGTTCGCCAAGGGCTTCGTGGGGCCGCAGGGTTTCGGATCCGAGGTCACGGTCTTCGCCGACCACTCGGTCCGTGGGCGGTCCAGCTGGGCGACCGGCGCGAATCGCCCGGACGTCCACGTCACCGGAGCCACGCTCGATCGAGACTTCCGCGTGGATCGCTGGGAGGACCTGGTGCAGATCCGCGACGGGGACAGCTGCCCGATCGACGGCGGACGGCTGGAGATCGGACGATCGATCGTGGTCGGTCACATCTATCAGCTCGGGATCAACTATTCGGAGCCCCTGGGTGCGACCTACCAGGCCGAAGACGGGTCGCAACGCCACTACGTGATGGGGTCCTACGGGATAGGGATCACCCGGATCATCGCTGCCGTGGTCGAACAGCACCACGACGACGCCGGGATCATCTGGCCGAGGGTCCTCGCCCCGTTCGAGGTCGTCGTGATCATGGCGAACGCCGACACACCGGCGGTCACCGAGGAGGCCGAGCGCATCTACCGGGAGCTCGGCGAGATGGGGATCGAGACCGTCCTCGACGATCGGGAGGAACGGGCGGGCGTCAAGTTCGCCGACGCCGACCTCATCGGGTATCCGGTGCAGGTGGTGGTCGGCTCGAGGGGTCTCGAGGCCGGGACGGTCGACCTGAAGGCTCGGGCCACGGGTGCACGCACAACGGCTCCTCTTGGCGACGCCACGCAGGCGGTCATGGAGGTCCTGAGCACCACGCTCTAGCGCAGGCTGTTTCCCTCGGTTCCTGAGAGCCCTGTCTATACTGGCTGGTCGACGACGATCTGCACGGCCGGAAGTGGGCTCGCCGCCCACTTTCTTTTTCGAGGGGTGACATCGACCCGAGAGCGAGAGGAGGGGAACGTGGACGCGGAACCGCTGGTCAGACCCGTGATCGAGGGCGAAGGCCTCGAGCTCGTCGACGTGTCCTTCGGTCGCGAGAGCGGCCGCCGCATCCTCCGCCTCACGGTGGACAAAGAGGGCGGAGTCGACCTCGACACGATCTCGCAGATCTCCCAGAAAGTATCGCGCCGGCTCGACCTCGAGGGGTTCGAGCCCGGTCCCTACGCCCTGGAGGTGACGACGCCCGGGATCGAACGGCCCCTGCGCCGGCCGCAGGATTTCCGCCGAGCCGTCGGCCAGCGCGTTCGCGTGAGGACGGGAGAGGGCGTGCTCGAGGGCGAGCTCCGCGCCGCCGAGGACGACGAGATCCGGATCGCCGCCCCCGACGACGAGCATCGTGTGGCGATCCACGAGGTCGACGCGGCGAAGACCGTCGTCGACTGGGACGCGGAGCTGAAGGGACGTGAGCGATGAACGCCGAGATGATCGCCGCATTGCGAGAGCTCGAGCGGGAGAAGGGCATCGCGTTCGAAACGATCCTGGGTGGGTTGGAAGAGGCGATGGCCTCGGCCTACAAGGCGCATTGGAAGCAAGAGCACCCCGAGGGTGACGACGAATTCGTCGGGTTCCGCGCCGTGATCGACCCCGAGACGGGCGATCTTCGCATGTGGCAGCAGGAGCTCGAGGAAGTGGACACGCCGCCGATCGAGGGGAGTGACGAGCCCGGACTCGAGATGAAGGTCATCTCTGAGGCCGAGGTGGAGGTCACCGACGACTTCAAGGGAAGGATCGGCGCCCAGACGGCGAAGCAGGTGATCTTCCAGAAGCTCCGCGACGCGGAGCGCGAGATGACCTACGAGGAGTTCGCGGGCCGCGAGGGGGACGTGGTCACCGGCATCGTGCAGCAGCAGGAACGCCGGTACACGCTCCTCGACCTCGGGAAGGTGGAGGCGTTGCTCCCGCAGGGTGAGCAGGTGCCGTCGGAGCCGCTACGGCACGGCGAGCGCCTCAAGGCCTTCATCACGGAGGTCCGTCGAGGGACGAAGGGGCCCCAGATCGTGGTCTCACGAACGCACCCCGGCCTGCTGAAGGCATTGTTCGCGCTCGAGGTGCCGGAGATCAACGAGGGGATCGTCGAGATCATGGCCGTGGCTCGGGAGCCCGGGCACCGCTCGAAGATCGCGGTGGCCTCGAACGAGCCCGCCGTGGACCCGGTCGGCGCCTGCGTCGGGCCGAAGGGCTCGCGCGTGCGCATGGTGGTGAACGAGCTGCGTGGGGAGAAGATCGACGTGGTGCCGTGGTCGGACGAGTCCGCGACGTTCGTCGCGAACGCTCTGCAGCCGGCGAAAGTCAAGGAGGTCACGGTCAACCCCGAGACCCAGACGGCGCTGGTGATCGTGCCCGACTATCAGCTCTCGCTGGCGATCGGCAGGGAGGGTCAGAACGCCAGGCTGGCGGCGAGGCTGACCGGATGGCGGATCGACATCAAGTCCGAGAGCCAGGCGGCGGAGCCACCTCCGCCCGTGGTGATCGCGCCGCCGGTGGCCGCCGAGGAAACCCCGGCAGCCCTTGAAGAGGCGCCGGTCGCCCCCGGCGAGGCAGCGCAGGCAGAGACCGAGGAGGACGTGGCCACGGGCGCCGGTGCCGAGCCCACGCCCGAGGAAGTCGAGCCCGTCGAGGCGGAGCCGGTCGCCATCGAGGTGCCGGCCGAGGCCGCGCCAGCGGAGGCGCCGGCGGGGGAATGACGGAACGTGGCGCGCGAGCCGGAACGTTCGTGCGTCGGATGCCGGGAGCGTGCGGCGAAGACTGAGCTCGTGCGGGTCGTGCGCACGCCGGCAGGCGTGCGCGTCGACCCGCACGGTTCGGCGTCGGGGAGAGGTGCGTACGTCCACCGCGACCCCGTATGTGTCGCGGCGGCGCTGCGCAAGGGCGCGTTCGCGAGCGCGCTGCGGACGGGTTTGGCCGAAGAGGAACTCGCTAGGCTAAAGGATCAGATCGAGGAGGCGTTGCAGGCGACATGAGGATCCATGAGCTCGCGAGAGAGCTCGACGTCTCCAGCAAGGAGTTGCTGGAGACGCTCGAGAAGATGGGCGTGACGGGCAAGTCCGCCTCCTCCAGCGTGCCCGAAGACCTCGTCCCCCGGCTGCGAGCCTCGGGCGGCAAGGCGACGAAGGCCGCCAAGCCCCGCCAGGTGATGGAGCCGCCCCCGAAGCCACGGGCGAAGCCGAAGCCCAAACCCAAGCCCAAGGCCGCCCCGGCGCCCCCCGCAGAGAAGGTGACGTCCGAGGGGAACGGTGCCGCCGTCGCTCCGCCGTCTCCGGCTCCCGCGCCGGTGCCCGCCGCGACCGTTCCCGGCGCCCCCGCCCCCACTGCCGCGCCCGCGGCCACGGGTTCGGCCCCGACGCCTCTTGCGCCGGCACCTGCGCCGGCACCTGCACCGGCCCCTTCACCGGCTGCGCCTGCACCGGCTGCCGCACCCTCCGCGCCCGCGCCGGCCGCGCCACCTGACGGCCCGGTCCTGCAGGTGGTTCGAGGGTCCACGCCACAGCTCTTCGCCGAGAAGACCAACCGGTCCCCGGCCGACATCGTGAAGATCCTCTTCATGTCGGGAGAGATGGTCACGGCGACCACGTCGCTCTCCGACGAGGCGCTGCAGACCCTCGGGTCGGAGCTCGGGTATCACGTGGAGGTTGTCGGCCTCGAGGACGAGATCCAGGCCGAGGAGCGCGAGCGCGAGGACGAGGTTGACGAGTCCAAGCTCGTGCCACGCTCCCCGGTCGTCACGGTCATGGGTCATGTGGACCACGGCAAGACGAAGCTCCTCGACGCGATCCGCGTGACCGACGTGGTCGCCGGGGAGTTCGGCGGGATCACCCAGCACATCGGCGCCTACCAGGCGCACGTCAATGGGCGTGAGATCACGTTCATCGACACGCCGGGCCATGAGGCCTTCACCGCGATGCGGGCGCGTGGCGCGCAGATCACCGACATCGCCGTGCTCGTCGTCGCCGCCGACGACGGCGTGATGCCGCAAACGGTCGAGGCGCTCGACCACGCGAGAGCGGCGGGCGTCCCGGTGATCGTGGCGGTCAACAAGATCGACAAGGAGGAGGCCGACGCGAATCGCGTGCGGACCCAGATGGTGGAGCGCGGGCTCGTCCCCTCGGAATGGGGCGGGGACACCGAGTTCGTCGACGTCTCCGCGAAGACGAGCGCGAACCTCGAGGGACTGCTGGAGACCGTGCTCATCGTCGCCGACCTCGCCGAGCTGAAGGGCGACCCCACCGGGCACGCTCGAGGCACCGTCCTCGAGGCGCACCTCGATAAGGGGCGTGGGCCGGTCGCCACGGTGCTGGTGCAGAAGGGGACGCTGGAGGTGGGCGACGCCCTCGTCTGCGGCACGACCTACTGCAAGGTGCGCGCGATGGTCGATGAGAACGGACAGCCCGTGGATGTCGCCGGCCCGGCGAAGCCGGTCCAGGTGCTCGGATGGAACGGCGTTCCCAACGTCGGGGACGAGTTCCGCGAGGTCGAGGACGAGCGCGAGGCCCGTCACGTCGCGGCCGAGCGGGAGTCGCGTGTCCGGTCCGCCGAGGTCGTGAACCAGCGGCCGGCCTCGCTGCAAGAGCTGCTCCGACGGCAGGAGCGACAGGACATCCCGGAGCTGAACCTCGTCGTCAAGGCCGACGTGCAGGGTTCGCTCGGAGCACTGACGGATGCGTTCCTGAAGCTGCCCCAGGACGAGGTCCGCGTGAACCTCGTCCATTCGGGTGCGGGCGCGATCACCGAGCACGACGTGGACCTGGCGAAGACGGCGAGTGCGATCGTCGTCGGATTCAACGTCCGACCCAACGCGAACGCCCGCGAGCTGGCCGAGCGAGAAGGTGTGGACATCAGGTTGTATCGGGTCATCTACGACGCGATCGACGACGTGAAGGCCGCGCTCTCCGGCATGCTCAAGCCCGAGGAGCGCGAGTCGATCCTCGGCGAGGCGGAGGTTCGCCAGACGTTCCGAGTGCCGAAGCTCGGCGTCATCGCGGGGTGCTACCTCACGAGAGGCACGATCCGCAGGAACTCGCTGGTTCGGCTCATCCGTGACGGTGTCGTGGTGTACGAGGGTCGGGTGGGCTCGCTCCGCCGGTTCAAGGACGACGTGGCCGAGGTCCGGGAGGGGTTCGAGTGCGGGATCGGGCTCGAGAACTTCCAGGACGTGAAGGAGGGCGACGTGATCGAGGCCTTCGAGGTCGAGGAGTTCGCCCGCCAGATCTCCTCCTGATGCTGATGGCCGCTCTTCGGCTCGATCTCCGGATCCCGGCGTGCGGATCGTTGAAGGAGAAGCGCCACGTGATCAAGGGTCTGACGGGTGGGATCCGATCGAGGTTCGAGGTCGCCGTCGCGGAAACCGGGTACCAGGACAAGTGGCAGCGGGCCGAGCTCGGTGTCGCCGCCGTGGCGGCGGAGGGGTATCACCTCAAGAAGGTGATGCACTCGGTGGAACGATTCGTGGAGCGATGGGCCGAGGTGGAGATCATCGACAGCGACCTGACGCTCCATTCGCCGGACGACTGAGCGACGCGGAGGGATGACGTGCCACAGGGTGCTCGGAAAGCGAGAGTCGCGGAGGAGTTCCGCGAGGTGCTCGCGGAGGAGATCCAGCGGCTGAAGGATCCGCGGATCGGCTTCGTCACGGTCACCGGGGTGCAGGTGACCGCGGACCTGAAGCGTGCCTGGGTGTCCTACACGGTGCTCGGGGACGACAAGCAACAGCGGTCCACGGCCGCGGGGCTCCGCTCGGCCACCCCGCATCTCCGGAAGGAGCTCGGCCGCCAGGTCCGGCTGAGGAGCTTGCCCGACCTCGAGTTCCAGGTGGACCAGACGCTCGCCCAGTTCGACCGGATCGAGGAGATCATCGGCCGGCTCCATCGTGGGGAGGCAACTGATGAGTGAGCTCGAAGAGATGCGACGAGCGGCCGAGATCCTGTCGGTTGCCGACGAGGTGGCGCTCGCCTGTCACATGAACCCGGACGCCGACGCGCTGGGGTCCATGCTCGGGCTCTCGAACCTCCTTCGCTCCCGAGGGGTCCGGACCGTCTGCTCGTACGCGAACGAGCCGCTCGACTTGCCCCGATGGGCGACGCTCCTGCCGGGCATCGATCACGTCGTGCCGCCGAGCGCGTTCCCCGCGGAGCCTGGGGTGATGGTGACGTGCGACTGCGCATCCTTCGACCGGTTAGGTGTGCTGGGGGAGTCGGCCACCCGGGCGCGCGAGCTCATCTGGATCGACCACCATCGCTCGAACGATGGCTTCGGCACGGTCCGGCTGGTGGACCCCGACGCCTCCTCGACGTGCGAGATGGTCTTCCGCCTCATCGAGACGATGGGTGGAGAGTTCGACCGTGACGTGGCCCTCTGCCTGTACGCGGGCTTGGTGACGGATACGGGCCGGTTCCAGTACCAGGCGACCACTCCCGAGACGCTCAGGGTCGCCGCTCGGTTGCGCGAACACGACTTCGATCACGCGCAGCTCGTCCGAGCGATGTACGAGGACAACGATCCTTCATTCCTCCGGCTCCTGGGCACGGCGCTCGGACGCATGACCGAAGTGCCCGGCGAAAGCGTGGTGTGGACCTACATCACGCAGGCCGACCTCTCCGAGGCAGGCGTCGGCCCCGGCGACACCGACGATGTGATCGACGTGCTTCGGACCGCGCGGGACGTTGACGTCGCCGCCGTGCTGAAGCAGCAGCGGGACGGTCGGTTCAAGGTGAGCGTCCGGTCTCGAGGGGCGCACGATCTCTCCGCCGTGGCGTCGTCGTTCGGCGGCGGGGGGCATCGTCTCGCGGCCGGGTACACGTCCGAGCACGGTCCGGAGGGGACGATCGAGCGGCTCGTCGAGGCGCTCCGACTGGCGTCGTGAGTCCTCGGTGATGCAGGCCGAGGGCCTGCTGCTGGTCGACAAGCCTCGCGGGGTGACCTCGCACGATGTCGTCGACGTCGTGCGACGTGGGCTCGGGACGAGGAAGGTCGGTCACGCCGGGACGCTCGATCCGATGGCGACCGGGCTGCTCCTGATCGGGGTCGGCCGTGCCACCCGTCTGCTCCGGTTCCTGGGCGGACTGCCCAAGACCTACGAGGGAACGTTGCGGCTGGGCGTGGAGACCACGACGTTGGACGCCGACGGTGACGTCGTCCGCGAGACCGAGGTCGACGTCTCCGAGGCGGATGTCCTCGCGGCGATGCGAGCGCTGGTGGGGGAGTCGCTCCAGCGCCCGCCGGCGTACAGCGCCGTGAAGGTCGGTGGCCGGAAGCTCTACGAGGCGGCCCGGGAGGGCGAGCGCCTCGAGGCCGAGCCGAGGCCGATCCGTGTCGACGCCTTCGACCTCGTCGCGTTCAACGTCCCGGACGTCGCGTTCCACGTGACGTGCTCGGGCGGCACGTACGTGCGCGTGCTCGCGGCGGACGTGGGCGCCGCACTGTCGTGCGGCGCCCACCTCACCGCCCTCCGCCGGACCGCGATCGGCCCCTACGCGGTCGACGACGCCGTCACCCCGGACGGCGCCGGCGACCCACTGCCGATGGAGGCCGCCGTGGGTCACCTCCCTCGCCTCGACCTCGATGCCGAGGAGGCCGTCGCCGCCTCCCACGGGAGGCCGCTCGGCCCCGCCGGCCTGACGGGTCCCTACGGCGTCTTCGGAACCGACGGGCATCTGATCGGTGTCTACGAGGATGACGGGCCCCGGGCCCGTCCACAGGTCATCCTGGCCTCGGGCTGACCGGTACCCTCCATCGCCTATGGACATCGTCCGGGGCTTGCAGGATCTGCCGCTTCCCGACGGCCCGTCGGTCGTGACGATCGGGTTCTTCGACGGCGTCCATCTCGGCCATCAGGAAGTGATACGCCGCACGGTCGAGGCCGCCGAGGAGCGGGACGCCCGGAGCGTCGCCGTGACGTTCGACCGTCATCCTCGCGAGATCCTCACGCCGGGCGAGGAGCCTCGTCTGCTCACCACCGTGGAGCGGAAGGCGTCGCTGATCGACGCGTGCGGGGTCGACACGCTCGTCATCCTCGAGTTCACGAAGGAGTTCTCGCAGAACTCGGCGGAGGACTTCGTCCGCGACGTGCTGATCGGTGGACTCCACGCGGTGCATGCGCGGGTCGGCGCCAACTTCACCTTCGGCCACCGCGCGGCGGGGAACGTGGAGACGCTCCGAGAGGTGGGCCGGCCACTGGGGATGACCGCGGACGAGGTGGGGCTGTTCACGATCGAGGGCCGGGTCGTCTCGTCGTCCTCGATCCGAGAGGCCTTGGCCACCGGCGATCTCGCCTGGCCCCGCACCGGGCTCGGGCGGCGGTACGCCGTCGACGGCGAGGTGGTGTCGGGGGCGGGTCGCGGCAAGAAGCTCGGTTACCCGACGGCCAACCTCCGCACCTGGCCGCGGCTGCTCCTTCCCGGTCAGGGGATCTACGCCGGCGTCGCGGAGCTGGAGGACGGCAGCCGTTACGTCGCGGCGATCGACGTCGGGACGAACCCGACGTTCGGTACGGAGCCACTCCACGTCGAGGCGTTCCTCCTGGACTTCCCCGACGATGAGCTTCGTGGCGACACGCTCACCGTCGAGTTCTGGGAACGGCTCCGCGACGAGGTCAGGTTCGACTCCGTCGAGGGGTTGGTCGAGGCGATCGCCGACGACGTCGAACGCACTCGGTCGCTCGTGACGCTCGACGGGCCAGGGGGATAGACGGCGCCGATGAGCTTCGTCGTTGGGGCGGATGAGTACGACCGCTTCATGGGCCGATACTCGGCGCCCCTCGCCCCGCAGTTCGCCGAGCTCGCAGGCGTGGACTCGGGTCAGCGAGCGCTCGATGTCGGCTGCGGACCCGGTTCGCTGACCGCCGAGCTGGTGAGGCGGTTGGGACCGGGCGCCGTGTCGGCCGTCGATCCTTCAGAGCCCTTCGTCGCGGCAGCTCGAGAGCGTCACCCCGGGGTCAGCGTCCGACGGGCCGCGGCCGAGGAGCTGCCGTTCGGAGATCGAGCGTTCGACGTTGCCTTGGCCCAATTGGTCGTTCACTTCATGGCACACCCCGTCGGAGGTCTTCGCGAGATGGCCCGCGTGACGCACGAGAACGGTGTCGTCGCGGCATGTGTGTGGGATCACGCCGGCGGCCGGGGACCACTCAGCGTGTTCTGGCAGGCAGCGCGCGACCTTGACCCCACGGTCGAGGATGAGTCGCGCCTCGCGGGTGCGCGCGAGGGTGACCTCGGCCAGCTCTTCGAAGCAGCCGGTCTGCGGGAGATCGAGGCAAGCGCTCTGTCCGTCAGCGTCGAGCATCCAACCTTCGAGGAGTGGTGGGAGCCGTTCACGCTCGGCGTCGGTCCCGCCGGCGGCCACGTGGCTGGTCTCGTCGGGGAACGGCAAGCCCGGCTGCGCGAACGCTGCCGCGAGTTGCTGCCGGATCCACCGTTCACACTCACGGTCCTGGCCTGGGCGGCGCGAGGCTTCGTCTAGCTCGTCTGGCCTTCGTCAACCTCGGAGGACCGGAGGGCCCGAGGGGGACCGTGCCGCGGAGCCAGATGTCCGATCTCGTTCGCTGAGGAGGCGCAGCGCGACGCGTGCCATGAACACGAGTGGGATCGTGATGTTGGCGCGCTGGAGCAGACCGTTGCCGGGCCGCACCACGTCGCGGAGGAACCACGCCGAGATGCCTGCGCTCGCGCCCGCGGCGCCCAGCGCGGGCCTCGCCAGATCCCGGAACGCCGGATCGCGCGCGAGGTGGGGCGCGAGCGCCACGAGGCCGACAGTGCCCGCGACCCCGCCGACGGCGGCCGCCGCGTCGTGCACATCGTTCTCCCAGGATTGGCCCTCGGACTCGCCGGGCGGCGGGAAGTTGGATCGGCGATCCCGCCGGAAGGCGCCCGCCACCATCGTGGCGAGGCCCGCGACCCCGATCAGGGCGGGACCCAGACCGGCTCGGGGGCCGAGCCTCCGGTCAAGCGCCGAGGCGAACGCCACGGTGCAGCCGCCGAGCGCCACGAACCCCGCCGTCATCACGTGTGGATCGTTCGCATCCTTCGCGGCGAGCCCGCTGATGTGCTCGTGCCGGAACTGATATTCGTCCTGACGGCGCTGTGCGATCAACCAGGCCGCGGTGAACGCGGCGGGCCCTAGCAACCCGCAGAGCGCCCCCAGACGATCGCTCTTCGTCACGCCGACATCGTAGAGGTGCGACCATGCGGCCCATGCGACGAGTCGCCGACCGGCTCGTGCGGCTGATCGCGAGGGCCGCGACCCTGGGCTGGTTCCGAGCTGTGGAGGTCACCGGTCTCGAGCGTATCCCTCGAGCGGGGCCGGTCCTGCTCGTCGCCAACCATCACGGCGGATTCGTGGACCCTGCGCTCCTGGTGGCCACGGTCCCTCGGCCCGTCCGCTTCCTCGCGATGGCTTCGCTGTTCCGGATCCTGCCTCTCCGCCCGCTGCTGGCGCTCGGAGGCGCGATCCCCGTCCATCGCAGGCAGGATGCTGCGAGGGACGGTGAAGGAACCCGCGGCAACGTCGACACCTTCAGCGCCTGCTTCGCGCACCTGCGCGACGGCGGTGCGATCGGCATCTTCCCGGAGGGGCAGGCGAGCGACGAAGCCCACCTGCTTCCGATCCGGACCGGCGCGGCCAGGATCGCCCTCGGCGCCCATTCGCGCGGCGCGATGGGTCTCCGGATCGTGCCCGTCGGTTTGATCTACGAGGACAAGCAGCGCGCTCGCGCTCGCGCCTACGTTCGCGTCGGGGAGCCGATCGAGATGGACTCGGACCTCGCGACGAACCCGGCGGTCCCTCCCGATGAGACCGACCGCGAAGCCGTCGAGGCGCTCACGGGGAAGATCGAGGAGCGGTTGAACGATGCCGCGATCGACTTCCGGAGCGCCGAGCAGCGCTCCGCTCTGCGTCTCGCTGCCAACGTCGCGCTCCGGTGGGAGCACGGTGATCCTCGAGGACGGCCTCCCGTGGGAGAGGTCGAACGGCTGGCCGACCGGCTCGGGGGGTCGGCGCCTCACCTCGAGGCGGACGTCCGCGCGGCCGCCGCCGAGTACCGCGAGGCGCTCGCCACGGCGCAGATCCCCGATGCCGTCGTCACGCCGGGAGCGGAGGAGGCCCTCGCTCGCAGGAGCCGGATCGGCTGGCTCCTGACAGTGGCGCTCGCGCCGATCGCTGCGATCGGACTCGTCGCCAATGCACTACCGGTGATCGCGGTGTTCGCGGTCGGTCGCCGGCCGATGCCGCCGGTGACCCACGCGACGGCGAAGTTCCTGACTGCGATCGTCCTGTTCCCGGCGAACTGGGCCGTTCTCAGGTGGGTCGTGTTCGACACCGCCTCCCACCCCTGGCTCCTCACCCTTGCCGTCGGGCCGGCCTGCGGCGCCGCCGCCCTGTGGTGCGTCGGAAGGGCGGTCCGGGCCCGGCGGGCGCGGCTCGGTCTCAGGAGGCTGGCCGCCACATCCGGCCTCGTGGAGGACCTCCGCACCCGCCGCGCCCGCCTCGTGCTTGCCGTCCGAGCTGCGACCGCGACCGCGAGCGGAGGAGGCGTTGAGCGGGGTCGCTGGGAAGACAGTGCTGGTAGCCTTGACCTGCAACCATGACGCTGACCAAAGAAGCCAAGAACGAGATCATCCAGGAGCACGCCCTCTCCAGCGGTGACACGGGATCTGCCGACGTGCAGGTCGCGGTGCTGACGCGGCGCATCGCCGAGCTCACCGAGCATCTCAAGACCCACAAGCAGGATCATGCCTCCCGGCGCGGTCTGCTGAAGATGGTGGGACGGCGGAGACGGCTCCTGGAGTACATCAAGCGTGAGGACATCGACCGCTACCGGGCATTGATCGCGAAGCTCGGTTTGCGCCGTTGAGCGTCGGGCCGTCAGTGGCGTCGCGGCGCCAAGAAGAGGAGTGATGCCAACGAACCACTGACCACCGACCATCGGAGGCGGAGGAGCCCCATCATGGTCGGTTCTCAGTCGCGGACCCCCGGACGGCGCGCAGCGCCCAGAACCCTGCGTAGCGCCCAGCACCACACGCCGGAGGCCCACCACTGACAACCGGCCCGCCGCCTCCCGCAGCCGCGGCGCCACGAAGGCGCCGCCCACAACAGGAGGTATGGCCTATGGCCACCAGCATGTCACGGCAGATCGGCACCAAGGATCTGCTTCTCGAGTCCGGCACGTTCGCGAAGCTCGCCGACGGCGCCGCCGTCGCTCGCTACGGCGACACGATGGTGCTCGCCACGTGCGTCAGCTCCAACCCCCGCGAGGGGATCGACTTCTTCCCGCTCACGATCGACGTCGAGGAGCGGATGTACGCTCGCGGCAAGATCCCGGGCAGCTTCTTCCGTCGCGAAGGACGACCGTCCGAGACGGCGATCCTCACGGCACGCTTGATCGACCGTCCCCTGCGTCCCTCGTTCCGCGAGGGCTATCGGGACGAGGTCCAGGTCGTCATCACGGTCCTGTCGGTCGACATGGACAACGCGTACGACATCCCCGCGATGAACGCGGCGTCACTCGCGGTCGGGATCGCCGGCCTACCCTTCGACGGTCCGGTCGGCGCCGTGCGCTTGGGCCTGATCAGCGGCGAGTGGACCGTGAACCCCACGTTCTCCGAGCTCGACGAGGCGACCTTCGACATCGTCGTGGCCGGCTCCAAGAACGACCAGGGCGGGATCGACATCTTGATGATCGAGGGCGAGGCGCCCGACATGACCTGGCCGCTCCTCGCGGCCGGCGAGGGCGCCACCGCTCCCACCGAGGAGGTCGTCAGCCAGGGCATCGAGCGGGCGAAGGAAGTCATCGCCGAAGTCATCGAGTTCCAGGAGGAGTTCCTCGCGACGGTCGGCGTGAAGCCGTCTGACTTCGAGCCTCACCCGTTGTACCAGCACGATCTCTGGGAGGCGCTCGAGTCGTTCGCGAAGGACAAGGTCCTGACCGCGCTCGTGCCCGACCGGAAAGAGCGCGAGGCCAACATGTCGGCCCTCAAGGACGAGGCCAAGGCGCACCTGGCGCAGGTGCTGGGGGAGGAGACCTTCGCCCAGCGAAGCCAGGAGTTCTCACCGGCCTGGAAGTCGCTCGAGAAGAAGGTCATGCGCGGGCGCGTGATCGCAGACGGCGTCCGGCTGGACGGTCGCGGGGCGAAGGACATCCGCCCGCTCTCCGCGCACGTCGGTCTCTTGCCTCGGGCTCACGGATCGTCGCTGTTCGAGCGTGGCGACACCCAGGCGCTGAACGTCACGACTCTCGGGATGCTCCGGATGAACCAGATGATCGACACGCTCGATCTCGAGGACTCCAAGCGGTACATCCACCATTACAACTTCCCGCCGTTCTCGACCGGTGAGACGGGCCGCGTCGGCTCGCCCCGCCGCCGGGAGATCGGTCACGGGGCGCTCGCCGAACGGGCGCTCGTCCCCGTGATCCCCTCGGAGGAGGAGTTCCCCTACACGTTGCGACTGGTATCCGACGTCTTGGCCTCCAACGGCTCGACGTCGATGGCCAGCGTGTGCGCGTCCACGCTCTCGCTGATGGACGCCGGTGTGCCGATCAAGGCGCCGGTGGGCGGGATCGCGATGGGCATGATCGCCGAGGACGGCACCTACGTGACGCTCACGGACATCCTCGGTGCCGAGGACGCCCTGGGCGACATGGACTTCAAGGTCGCCGGCACGCGCGAGTTCGTCACCGCGATCCAGCTGGACATGAAGGTGAGCGGGATGCCGGCTGAGGTGCTCGCCGGAGCGTTGGAGCAGGCTCGCGAGGCCCGCTTCACGATCCTCGACGTGATGGAGGCGACGATCCCGGCTCCGCGCGACTCCGTGAACCCGATCGCGCCTCGGATCATCACGATCCAGATCCCGGTGGACAAGATCGGCGAGGTGATCGGGCCGAAGGGCAAGCGGATCAACGAGATCATCGCGCAGACCGGCGCCGACATCGACATCCAAGACGACGGCACGGTGTTCATCGGTTCGCACGAAGGCGAGGGCGCCGACGACGCGGCTCGGATGATCGACGAGATCGCGAACCCGAGGCCCATCCTGCAGGGGGAGACCTACGACGGAACGGTCGTGAAGACGACCACGTTCGGTGCGTTCGTGAACCTCGTGCCCGGCCGGGACGGTCTCGTGCACATCTCGAAGCTGGGGAAGGGCAAGCGACTCAACTCCGTGGAGGAGGCCGTGAGGGAAGGCGACAAGCTCACGGTGGTCGTGGAGGACGTCGACGCACAGGGCAAGATCAGCCTGAAGCCGGTCGGTCCCGAGTGGGAGGTTCCCGAAGGCGAGCGGTCCTCCGGCGGTGAGGGTCGCGGGCCGCGCGAGCCACGCGAGCCTCGTGAGACCCGCGAGCCGAGGAACGGGGCGGCCGATGGTGGGCCGCGGCGACACGGCCGACGCTTCCGCGACGCCGACAAGGGGTCGTCCTAGCGAGCCGACCTCCGGAGGCGGATCAGTTGGGGATCGAGCGAACCGAGTTCTCCTCGGGCTTGCGAGTGGTCACGGAGCGGATGCCGAGCGTCCGCTCCGTGTCGCTCGGCTTCTGGGTGCTCGCCGGATCCCGTGACGAGCCGCCGGCCATCAGCGGCTCGAGCCACTTCCTCGAGCATCTGCTGTTCAAGGGGACCAAGAGGAGGACGGCTCGCGAGATCGCGGAGAACTTCGACGCGGTCGGCGGAGACGTGAACGCCTTCACGTCCAAGGAGTACACGTGCTACTACGCGCGGGTCCTCGACCGAGACATCGAGCTCGCGGTGGACCACCTCGCCGACATGTTCCAGCACTCGGTGCTCCGATCTGCGGACCTGGATGCCGAACGGCAGGTGATCCTCGAGGAGATCAACATGCACGAGGACTCGCCTGAGGAGGTCGTGCACGATCTCTTCACCGAGGCACTCTGGCCGAACCACCCGCTGGGCCGGCCCGTCCTGGGGACCGCCGAGACGATCCGCGCGGCCACACGCGACAAGGTCCATCGGTTCTACCGGCGCCACTACGTGCCCGGTCGTGTGGTGGTGGCGGCCGCGGGCAACCTCCGGCACGAGGACCTGCTCGACATGCTGCGCAGTCGCATGGACACCGGCCGGATCGTCGGCACGGGCGACCCGCAAGGATGGAACCTCAGGGCGAGCGAAACCGCGCCCGAGTCATCCGCCGAGCCGCTGGTGAAGCGGCGGAAGACCGAGCAGGCGCACATCTGTCTCGGCACGAACGGCCTGCCGCGCAGCGACCCCGACCGATTCGCGTTCCTCATCGTGAACGGCGCGCTCGGCACCGGGATGTCCTCGCGTCTGTTCCAGGAGATCCGGGAGAAGCGCGGGCTCGTGTACTCGGTCTACAGCTACCACTCGCAGTACACGGAGGCGGGCATCTTCTCCTGCTACGCGGGCACGACGCCCGCTCAGGCGCGAGAGGTGATCGAGTTGCTCCGGCGCGAGCTCGAAGATGTCGCCGGCGGCGGCCTGATGGCCGACGAGTTCGAGCGTGCGAAGGGGCATGTGAAGGGCTCGATGGTGCTCTCGCTCGAGGACCCCGGGAGCCGCATGTCCAGGATCGGGAAATCGGAGATCGCACACGGCGAGATCCTCACGGTGAGCCAGGCGCTCAAGCGCGTGGAGGACGTCACGCTGAGCGACGCGCAGCGAGTGGCCAAGCGGGTACTGTCGCAGCCGATGACGCTCACGGTGCTCGGGCCGTTCGCGAAGCGCGATCTCGCCGACGTGATGGCGTGATCCGCGTCGGCGTGATCGGCGCCACCGGGCGTGTCGGCGCCGAGGTGTGTCGCGCCGTGCACGCCGACAAAGACATGGAGCTCGTCGCCGGCATCTCCCGCTCGAAGGCGGGCGAGAAGGCGTCCGAGGCGCTCGGTCTCCAGGGCTCGGACCTGGTCCTGGCGGAGAACCTGGACTCGTTCCTCGAGAGCAGGCGTCGAGGTCGCGGTCGACTTCACGAGCGCCGGGTTCGCCCCGGAGCACGTCGGGTGGGCGATCGAGCACGGCGTGCACATCGTCGTCGGCACCACCGGGTTCGAGCTCGACGACGCCTGGCGAGAGGCGCCGGTCGGCGTCTTCGTCGCTCCCAACTTCGCGATCGGCGCGGCCCTGATGCAGCGGTTCGCCGCGCAGGCGGCGCGATACCTGCCGGCGGTGGAGATCGTCGAGCTGCATCACGACGGGAAAGCCGATGCGCCTTCCGGGACGTCGGCCGCGACGGCTGACGCCGTCGCGGCCGCCCGCCCGGAGGAGTGGAGCGGGCCGTCCTCCGAGTCCCTGCCCGGGGTCCGTGGCGGCGAGCGAGCCGGCATCCGGATCCACTCGATCCGGCTGCCCGGCCTCGTGGCGCATCAGGAGGTCATCTTCGGCGGCCAGGGACAGACGCTGACGATCCGACACGACTCCACTGATCGCACGTCGTTCGTGCCGGGGGTGCTGATGGCGATCCGGTGGGTGCCTTCGCATCCCGGCCTGACGATCGGCCTGGACGCGATCCTGGACGCCTGAGTTCGGCCAAGACCCGGACACCGAGCCGCTAGGCTCCTTCTCCATGGACGTCGAGATCCGCACGATCACGGAGGACGAGCGCCTCGATTGGCTCCGCGCGGCCGACACGGCGTTCAGCAACGTGTCGAAGGACGACGAGCTCGAGGCGTTCCTTCCCGTCATCGAAGTCGATCGCTCGTTCGCGGCCGTCGACGGCAGCCGGATCGTCGGCACTTCCGCCTCGATCACGTTCCGGATGATGGTTCCGGGCGGAGCGAGGATCCCGACGGCGGGCGTCACGATGGTGGGCGTGCACCCGACGCATCGACGACGCGGGATCAACACGCGGATGATGGGCGCGATCCTCGAGCAAGCAGCGGAAAGGGGTGAGCCGCTCGCCGCGCTCTTCGCATCCGAGGGAGCCATCTACGGGCGTTTCGGCTACGGGCTCGCCGGACTCCTCGGTGAGATCCGGGCGGAGTCCGCTCGCACCGAGTTCGTTCGCGGATACGAGCCCCGTGGACGGGTCGAGCTTCTCCCCAAGGAACAAGCGCTGCCATCGATCGATCGGGTGTACGACGCCGCGCTCCGCCCCGGCGGCGTCGAACGGAACGTCACGCTTCGGGATCAGAACTTCGCCACCGTCGGTGAGGACAAGGACCATCCCTGGATGTACGCGGTGCATCTCGATGAGCGGGATGAGGCCGACGCCTACGCCGTCTATTGGGTCAAGCACGACTGGGCACAATCGCTCCCCTCGGGCACGATCAACCTGAAGGAGTGCGTCGCATCCACCGCACAGGGCTACGCCGACATGTGGCGGTACCTCTTCGATGTGGACCTCGTGGCCACCGTCGAGGCCTGGAACCGTCCCGCCGATGAACCGTTGCTGCACCTGCTGCGAGAGCCTCGGCGCCTGCGGTTCAGCGTGGGCGACGGCCTCTGGTTGCGGCTGGTGGACGTGGTCGCTTCGCTCGAGGCGCGTCGCTACGCTGCGGATGGCCGTGTCGTCTTCGAGATCGAGGATCCTTTCCGACCGGAGACGTCCGGCAACTACGAGCTGATCGCGGACGGGGGAGCCGGTCGGTCCGCCCGGACGGATGCCGAGGCGGACCTCTCGGGGTCGGTGAACGTCCTCGGTGCGACGTACCTCGGCGGCACGAGCTTCCAGCAGCTCGCGCGGGCGGGGCAGGTGACCGAGCGTTCGGTGGGCGCCCTCGACCGCGCGGACGCGATGTTCTCCTCCACGCCGGCGCCTTGGTGCGTCGCCGACTTCTGACCCTCATCCGACCTCCCCCGTCCTGCCGCGGCAACGGACCGTTCGCCACTTGCGCCATCGCGCAACGGCAGGGTAGGGTCCGGGGCTCGGCGCAGATGGAGGATGGGATGTCTGGACGGGCGAAACCCCGCCGTTCTTGGAGGCAGCTGCTCCTGGTGGGCATGGGCCTCATGCTCGTTGCCGGGGTGATGGGCACCGGCCCGGCCGCCGCGCACAACTTCACCAGGAACGACGGCAACGACACATCGGGCAAGCTCGATCTCCGGGCGGTGTCGGTGAGTCACACGTCCTCGGCCGTGGTGCACAAGGTCAAGACCTACGATGCGTGGACCCCGAGAAGTCTCGGGAACGACTCGTTCTTCATCATCCAGATCGACAAGAACAACACCGACCAGGGCGACTACGAGCGGTGCGCGTTCATCTTCTACACCAACCGGCTCCGAGGATCGCTCACCAACTGCGGCTCGCAGTTCATCCAGAACCTCCCCGTGGCGAAGTTGTCGGGCACCGTCGCGCAGATCACCATCCCGACGAGCCAGACCGGCAACGTGTACTGGTGGGCGGTGGCGAGCCGCTGGGACGGTCCGGCTCCGTGCCGCAGAGGGTGCATCGATTTCACGCCCAACGCCTTCCCCGACATGCTCCACGACATGATCCCGCCGGTCGCGACCATGACCACCACGCCGGTGCGCGTCTGGGAGAGCTCGACGACCACTCAGTTCAAACTCCCGTTCTCCGTCACCGACGCGCATGCCGGGATCCAGTCGTGGATCGTCCAGCGCCGCGAGGTCGGGTTCGCATCCTGGACGTTCGTCAGTCAAGGGGCCTCCGGGGGTTCGAAGAACCCCGGTGTCATCGGCGTCGAGGGCACGAGGTTCGACTACCGGGTCGTCGCCACGGACAAGCAGGGGAACCAGAGGATCAGCCCGTTGCGCCGGGTGTACATCCCCACCGATGATGACGCCCCGAACGTCGCCGCCGGCTTCTTGGTCCCACCAACGACGGCGACGGATACCACCGCGTTCGGTGGCTCGTACTCGGAGATGTCGTCCGGGACGTTCACCTACACGTGGACCCCCGGGACTGACTGCCTCTTCGAGCTCATCGGACCGGGTTCGGGAACGTGGGATGTGACGGTGACCCCGGCCGATGGATCGCCCACGAACATCACCGACGCCGGCTTCCCGGATCAGCCTCGACAGACCCTCTACTCGGACACGACGTGCGCGACGAGCTACGTGGTCATTTGGAACGCGGGCACGTTCGGCCTCGACGCGGTCCTGGGCTGACGCGTCTAGCGGCTCGCCGGTTCGTCCTCGCCCGCCTGCCGGCGGGCGAGGACGAACACCAGATCGCTCAGCCGGTTGAGGTAGCGCCGGACCTCGGGGTTGACGTCGCGGCCCTCGTGTTCGAGGGCCACGACGTGACGCTCGGCCCGCCGGATCACGCTCCGTGCCAGGTCCAACGCCGCGCTTCCCTCGTTGGCGCCGGGAACGATGAACGACTGCGGCAGCGCCCGCTCGGCGACCAGCTCGTCGATCCGCCGCTCCAGCCGTTCGGTCATGTCGGTCGTGACCAGCGAGACGCCGGGTTGGAGCTTGGCCCGCTCGGCCGGGTTCGTCGCCAGATCCGCACCCACCACGAAGAGCTCCCGTTGCAGTGCAAGGATCTCGTCGTTGAGCTGGCCGCCGGCGGAGGCCCGAGCCAGTCCGAGCACCGCGACCGCCTCATCCGTCGTGCCGTAGGCCTCGGTCGCCGCGTCGTCTTTCGGGATCCGGCCTCCGTATAGCAGCCCCGTCGTCCCGTCATCACCGGTCTTCGTGTAGATGCGCGGCATGGGGAGCTAGCATAGGGCGTCACTGTCGACCGCCCGGGCACCTCGAGCCCCGCGAGGGGCCCAAGGGGTCGCCCCCACAGGAAGGAGACGTCGCGTGGTCGGAAGATTCGGGTCGGTCGTCACCGCGATGGTCACCCCGTTCCGGTCCGACCACGCGGTCGACCTCGACGGCGCGCAAGAGCTGGCTTCGTGGCTCACGGACAACGGCTCCGATTCGATCTTCGTCGCCGGCTCCACGGGCGAGTCGCCCACCTTGTCCCACACGGAGAAAGCCGAGCTCTTCCGCGTGGTGGGCGAGGCGATCCGGGGCAAGGGGAAGCTCATCTGCGGCACGGGGACCTATTCGACCGCCGAGACCCTCGAGCTGACCCAAGCCGCCGAGGACGCCGGTGCGGACGGGATCGTCGTGGTGACGCCGTACTACAACAAGCCGCCGCAGCGGGGCCTCATCGCCCACTTCGAGCACATCGCCGACGCGACCGAGCTCCCGATCATCGTCTACAACATCCCGAGCCGCACAGGCACGCGGATCGAGCACGAGACGATGCTGCGGATCGCGGAGAAGCCCAACATCGTCGCGGTGAAGGATTCGACGGGGGATTTCAAAGCGATCTCGAACCTGGTCTCCGAGGCTCCCGAAGGATTCGAGATCTACTCGGGCGACGACTGGGCGACGTTCGGCTACGTCTGCCTCGGCGCGGTCGGCGTCGTGAGCGTCGCCTCGCATCTCGTCGGCTCCCAGATCCGGCAGATGATCGACCTGATCGAGACCGGAGACGTGCCCGCCGCGCGAAAGCTCCACGAGGATCTCTCGCCGCTGTTCAACGCGCTGTTCGTCACGTCGAACCCGATCCCGGTGAAGGCGGCTCTGGACATGCTGGGGCGGCCGGCGGGTCCGCCCCGCCTGCCCCTCGTCCCCGCCACGGCGGACGAGCGCGATCGGGTTCGCAAAGCACTGGAGGATGCCGGTCTCCTCTAGATCGCCCGCGCGACTCGTCTTCCTCGGAGGGGTGGGTGAGGTCGGCAGGAACATGGCCTGCCTCGAGCTCGACGACCGCATCCTGATCATCGACGTCGGGCTGTCGTTCCCGTCGGGCGACATGCCCGGTATCGATCTCGTCCTGCCGGACTTCGACTTCGTGCGCCAGCAGGCGGACAAGATCCAGGGGGTCGTCCTCACCCACGGTCACGAAGACCACATCGGGGCGCTCCCGTACCTCCTGCGCGACATCGATCGCCGGCTCGAGGTCTACGGCACCGCGTTCACGCTCGCGCTGCTGCAGAGCAAGCTCGACGAGCACGAGGTGGCGCATCTCGTCGACCTGAAGACCGTGACCCCGGGCGAGCAGGCAACGACCGGGCCGTTCACCATGCGGTTCCTCCGGGTCACGCACTCCATCCCCGACGGGATGGCGGTCGTCGTCGACACCCCGTTCGGGGCGATCGTGCACACGGGCGACTTCAAGATCGATCAGACACCGTTGGACGGAAGGGCGACCGACCTCCATGGGCTGGCCGAGGAGGCCGGACGCGGCAAGGGCGTGCATCTCCTCCTCTCCGATTCCACGAACGCCGAGGAGCCCGGGTACTCCGTCAGCGAGCGCACCGTGGGACCCGTTCTGCACGACATCGTCGCCGGCGCTCCGGGCTTAGTGATCGCGGCCTGCTTCTCGAGCCATATCCACCGGGTGCAACAGATCGTGAACGCGGCGCACGCGAACGAGCGCGTGGTGGCGTTCCTCGGGAGGTCGATGCACAAGTCGGTCGATGCCGCCAGGCGACTGGAACTCCTCCACGTGGCGGAACAGGACGTCGTCGATATCGAGGAGATCGACCGGCTGGATCCGGGCCGCGTCGTCGTGATCTGCACCGGTTCGCAGGGTGAGCCGTACTCCGCGCTCTCGCTCATGGCGCAGCGCCAGCACAAGTTCGTCGACATCGGGCCCGGAGAGACCGTCGTCTTGTCCTCCTCCCTCATCCCAGGGAACGAGCCCGCGATCCATCGCGTGGTGGACGCCCTCTACCGGACCGGGGCCGATGTGTTCCACATGCCGTCCGATCCGGTGCACGCATCCGGCCACGCCGCGCAGGAGGAGCTGCGGTTGATGCTCTCCCTCGTGAGACCTCGCTGGTTCATCCCGGTGCACGGGGAGCGACGCCACCTCCAGCACCATGCCCGGCTGGCCCACGAGGTCGGCATCCCTCCCGAGCGGACGCTCGTGTGCGAGGACGGCGACGTCGTCGAGGTGGGGGAGGAGCTGCGACAGCTCGATCGGATCCAGGCGGGGATGACGTTCGTGGACGGGCTGGGCATCGGCGACGTCGGCGGCGAGGTGCTGCGGGACCGTCGCAAACTCTCCGCGGATGGCGTGGTCGTCGTCGTCATCATCGTGGACTCACAGACGGGCGAGTTGGTCGGTGGTCCCGACGTCGTGAACCGTGGATTCGTGCACGACGAAACCTCGGCTGACATCCTCGAGGAGGCCCGGGTGCGGGTGATGCAGTCGGTGAAGGAATCCGCGGAAGCGCACGTGACCGACCCGTCCGCCCTCCAGCAGAACGTCCGTCGCGTGCTCAAGAAGTACTTCAACGAGGTGACGCAGCGCAAGCCGGTGATCCTGCCGGTGATCATGGAGGTCTGAGCTCGGCCGGGGTCCTTGCAGCGTCCGCCTCAGCCGTCATGCTTGTCCGCACATGGCAACGAAGACTTCCCCCTCCCGGAGGTCCGGGGGCAGTGGGTCGCGTTCGCGTCCCTCGAAGAAGCGGGCCTCTCGGAGCAAGAGCCGGAACACGAGCGCCAAGAAGAAGCCGTCCAAGACTCCCGTCCGGACGGTGCTCTCGCCCTGGGCTCGCGACGCCCTCGGGATCGGCCTCATCGTCGTTTCCCTCCTCGCCGTGCTCTCGGTCTGGTTCGAGGCCGGAGGCCCGGTGGGCCGAGGGATCGCCTGGCTGATCGGAGGAGCCTTCGGCATCGGGGCGTACGCGTTCCCGGTCTTCGGCGCCTGGTGGGGCTTCGTGCTCCTCAAGGACACGGTGCGTGAGGACCGGGTCCGGATGTTCATCGGCTGCTCCGTGATGGTGGCCGGCGTCCTGGGTCTGGTCTCCTTGTTCGCCGGCAACCCGAGCTTCGCCGATGGCCAAGAAGCGCTCGCCGATGCCGGAGGGATGGTGGGTGCACTGGCTGCCTGGCCGCTCGCCCGAGTCATCTCTCCGATCGGCGCCGCGATCGTGTGCGCGGGGGTCGCGACCCTGGGACTGCTCATCTTCACCGGCACCTCGTTCGCGGCGGTGAAGGAGAAGCTCGACTCCTTCCGCGAGGAACGAGACGAGCGAGATCCTGTCTCCGCCAAGGCCCGCGAGGAGGAACGGGCGAAACCACGAAGGAGATGGTCGCTCCGAGAAGCGTTCGGACTGAGCGAGGGGGACGTCGTCCTCGTCCCCGACGCCGAGGAGGCCACGTCGACGGAGACCATCCCGGCGGTGGAGGAGGAGCCGGGGTTCGTGACCGATCCCGGGCTCCCCGTCGCCAAAGCCTCCCGCAGCCGGACGGTGACGACGCCCGACGGACCCTACCAACTCCCTCCGCTCGACCTGCTACGGACGGCTCCTCCCTCGAACGCGGACGCGCGCGCGGAGCGGGACACCCTGGCGGCTCTGGAGCGGACGCTTCACACCTTCGGCGTCGACGCCAAGGTGGTGGGTGCCCACCGGGGTCCGACCGTCACGATGTACGAGGTCGCGGTCGCCTCCGGGACCAAGGTGAGCAAGGTCGTGAGCTTGTCGAGCGACATCTCCTACGCGTTGGCGTCGCCCGATGTCCGGATCCAGGCGCCGATCCCCGGCAAGTCGGCGATCGGCATCGAGGTCCCCAACACGGATCGGGACTTCGTGATGGTCGGAGACGTCCTTCGATCCCCGGCGGCGAAGCAAGCCACCCATCCACTCGAGGTGGCGCTGGGCAAGGACGTTCACGGCAGGGCCCGGATGGTGAACCTCGCGGAGATGCCCCATCTGTTGATCGCAGGAGCCACCGGCGCCGGCAAGTCCTCGCTCGTGAACTCCTTCATCACGTCATTGCTCGCGAGAACGACCCCTGAGGACGTCCGGCTCGTCCTCGTGGATCCCAAGCGTGTGGAGCTCAGCCACTTCGGCGACGTGCCGCACCTGCTCTCACCCGTGATCGTCCATCCGAAGCGCGCGGCCGAGGCCTTGCAGTGGATCGTGCGCGAGATGGAGATGCGCTACGAGCTGCTCGCGACGGTCGGCGTCCGCGACATCGACTCCTACGAGGAGGGCCTCCGCGACGGCACCCTCCGGATCCCGCCGGGCATGGAGGAGAAGTTCGAGCACATGCCGTTCATCGTCGTCGTGATCGACGAGCTGGCGGACCTGATGATGGTTGCCCCGCGCGCCGTCGAGGACGCGATCTGCCGCGTGGCGCAGATGGCGCGGGCTGTCGGGATCCATCTCGTCGTCGCGACCCAGCGACCGTCGGTTGACGTCGTCACGGGGTTGATCAAGGCGAACATCCCGTCGCGCATCGCGCTGATGACGTCGTCACAGGCGGACTCGCGCGTGATCCTCGACATGAACGGCGCGGAGAAGCTGGTCGGGCACGGCGACATGCTCTTCGCGCCCTCCAACATCTCGAAGCCGGTTCGCATCCAGGGCGCGTGGGTCACGGAGGGCGAGGTCCGGGCGGTGTGCGACTTCATCCGAGCCCAGCGCGACGTCGTCTACGAGAACAACGTTGAAGGGCTGGCGCTTCCGCCCGGTGAGGGCGCGGGTGAGCACGGCATCGGGGATGACGACGACCTGCTGGAACAGGCCGCCGAGCTCGTGATCCGGTCCCAGCTCGGGTCGACCTCCATGCTGCAGCGGAAGCTCAAGGTCGGGTTCGCGCGCGCGGGCAGGATCATGGATCTGATGGAGGAGCAAGGGCTCGTCGGGCCGTCCCAGGGATCGAAGGCGCGCGATGTGCTGCTCACCTGGGAAGAGTGGGAGGAGCGCCGCTCCGCGTAGCGTTCGGGCCGGGCTAGATCGCGCCGACGCGCCGTGCCACCTGGAACAGCGTGTCCGCGTGCTGCTGGGGATCGATCATGAGCCTCCCGGCCACACCCACGTGCGCCTGCCAGTAGGCGTAGATCCGCTCCACCGTCCACCCTCTGTTCTGCGCGCTCCGGAAGCTCCGGACCATCTCGCTCCCGGCCCAGATCGCATCGGGGCTGACGAGGAATCCCCCGTATCTGCCCTCGATGGTTCGCCAGAACGCGCCGATCGATCCCCACAGGCCGTCGTCCTGTTCACCGGCCACCAGCAGATAGCGCACCGGACCGTCCGACAGCAGGTGGGTCGAGGGCAGGACCTCGCGCACCGTCGCCAACGGTGACTCGATGGTGTGGTCTTGGGGCATGCCTGCTTCCAACGGATCTCCCTCCCTGCACTGGCAACTGTAGTCCCCCGAGGCGCGCACTCCACCCGACGGACGGCCGATTCGCAGCGAGACCTTGGACCTAGTCCGGCCGGGTTCTCCACGGCATCCGCGGGAGTGGAGGGCCGTGACGGCTATCCTTGACCTCTCATGGCCGGCTCAGTGACGGATCCCCGAGCAGGGGTCGGCTCGGCGCTCCGGCGTGCTCGCGAGGTGCGAGGGGTCTCGCTCGACGAGGCGGCGCGCGACACCAGGCTCCGGGTCGATCAACTGGATGCCCTCGAGCGGGAGGACTTCGACGTCCTCCCCGGCGACGTCTACGTGCGCGCGTCCCTCCGCACGTACGCGAGCTACCTCGGCCTCGACGCGAACAAGGTCGCCGGTGCCTACGCCCAGACGGCCGAGGACGCCGAGCCGACGCCACCGCCCGCCAAGCTCGGCCCCGTCGAGCGGATGATCGCCGCCAGCCGGATCAGGGACAACCAACGGTTCCTCCTCATCGCGGCGGCCTCGATCCTGCTGATCATGCTGGCCTTCGGTCTGCTCGCAAGGGGTGAGGCCGCCCCACCCGCGGCCGTGATCCCGTCGGGAACGTCGTCCCCGATCCCCACCGATCCCACCATCAATGCGGTGTTGGTGGCCCGGAGCGACGTCACGGTCGAGTCCGAAGAAGATGGTGCCCCGGCCTCCTATGCACTGAGGCCGGGGGAGACACTCACCCTCGTGGCGCTGGAGCACTTGCAGTTCACCGTGGCGGATGCGGGGCTCGTCGAGGTCAGCTTGAACGGGGCCGACGTGACGGAGGGGACCACCGGATCGCCGCACACGTACCGCTTCACGCTGGGCGACGACGGAGGAGAGTCATCGCCGAACGGGTGAGACCACTCGGGCTGGGCTGGCCGAACGTCCTTTCGATCGGACGGATCGCCCTGATCCCGGTCGTCGTGTTGCTGCTCGGGACGGACCGGGCGGAGACGAGATGGCTCGCGCTGCTCGTGTTCGCCGTCGGGGCACTTTCCGATCTCGCCGACGGGTACCTCGCAAGGCGTCACGAGATGACCACCCCCGTTGGAGCGTGGCTCGATCCGCTCTCGGACAAGCTGTTCGTGATCGTGCCTGCGCTCGTGCTCGCCGCACAAGGGGATTTCCCCTGGTGGGCCGCGGTCGTGATCGTTCTCCGCGAGGTGGCGGTGTCGCTCCTGCGATGGCGCCTCGATCAGCGCGGTGTGTCGATGCCCGCGTCGCGTGCCGGCA
The DNA here is from genome assembly GCA_963750945.1 of uncultured Actinomycetota bacterium. GTDB lineage: Bacteria > Actinomycetota > UBA4738 > UBA4738 > HRBIN12 > JAJNBA01. The sequence continues at coordinate 810,305 of CAVVSH010000015.1, forward strand.
AGGCGAAGACGCTCAGCCAGATCTCGGCGGTGGGGCTGTCGATCGCCCCGCTGCCATCGGGGTTCGACCCGATCGTGCTCGGCGTCGTCGTGATCGCCGTGATCCTGACGGTCACCAGTGGGCTCGAGTACCTGTTCACGGAGCGCCACCGTATGGAGACGGGGTGAGAGCGGAGATCCTCGCGGTCGGGACGGAGCTGCTCCTGGGCCAGATCGCGAACACCAACGCCCGATGGATGTCGGAGTCGCTCGCGGCGATCGGCGTGGACGTCCTGCACCACCAGGCGGTGGGGGACAACCTGGAGCGGATCGTCGAAGCCATGCGGCTCGCGTCGACACGCGCCGACGTCGTGGTCGTGACCGGCGGGCTCGGACCGACCCAGGACGACATCACACGCGACGCGCTCGGCGCGCTTCTGGGCGTGCCGATGAAGCGACATCCGGAGCTCGAAGAGATGCTCCGGGAGAAGTTCCGTTCGTTCGGGCGGAGAGAGATGCCCGAGAGCAACCTTCGCCAGGCCGACGTGCCCGAGGGCGCCAGATACATCACGCCGGCGCGCGGGACGGCGCCGGGCCTGGTTGCGGAGTTGCCGGCCGGCGGTCGGATCTACGCCGTGCCGGGCGTCCCGGAGGAGATGGTCGAGATGATGGAGGAGACGATCCTGCCGGAGCTCGCGTCCACGGCGGGCGCCGGCGTGGTCCGCTCCCGGGTGCTCCGGTGCGCCGGGATCGGTGAGTCGGCGCTCGCCGAGCGGGTCGACGACCTCTTCTCCGGTTCGACCAATCCCACGATCGCGTTCCTGGCGTCGTCCGGTGAGGTGAAGGTTCGGATCACCGCGAAGGCCGGGACTGCGAAGGAAGCGGACGAGCTGATCGAACCGGTGGCCGAGGAGGTCCGCCGAAGGCTCGGCGACGAGGTGTTCACCTCCGAGGACGAAACGCTCGAGCAGACCGTGGTCCGGTTGCTGGCGGCGACGGGCAAGGGGCTCGCCTGTGCCGAGTCGATCACCGGCGGGGGGGTGGGGGCCCGCATCACGAGCGTGCCGGGTGCGTCCGGCGTCTTCGTTGGGTCCGCGGTCGTCTACACGATCGAAGCGAAGGAAGGCGTGCTCGGTGTGTCGCCGAAGACGTTGGCAGATCCCGGGCCGGTGAGCGAGGAATGCGCGCGCGAGATGGCGGCGGGAGCTCGGCGCGTCTTCGAGGCCGACCTCGGACTGGCGCTGACGGGAGCGGCCGGCCCGGACGCCCACGGGGGTGCCCCTCCCGGCGCGATCTGGATCGCGCTGGAAGGCGACGACGTCTCGCACGCGCGAGGCTTCAAGGTGCCGGGCGAGCGCGATCGTGTCCGCCGATGGGCGGAGCAGGCCGCACTGGATCTCCTTCGTCGTCACCTGGAGGGCCGGCCGCTTCCGGCGTCCGATCGTCTTGGTCTGATGGGTCGGGACAGGGCATCCCGTCCCGAAGCGAAGCCGCTCCGGCTCTTCGTCGCCGTCGAGATCCCGGATCACGCGAGGGACGCGGTCGAAGAGGCCTTCGCTCCCTGGCGGGAGGAGTTCCCGAAGGCTCGCTGGGCTCCTCGCGAGAACTGGCACGTGACGCTGAAGTTCCTCGGGCGGACCTGGCCCCGACTCATCGACTGGGTTCCGCAGCGGGTGGAGGAGGCGGCGAGGGCGGTGGAACCGTTCCGCACCCGTGTCGACGGTGTCGGGGGATTCCCGTCCGCGGGGAAGGCGCGGGTGCTGTGGGCGGGTCTCGGCGACGACGCGGGTCACATGGCGGGACTGACGGTCAGCATCGAGGGAGGATTGCTCGAGGAGTTCCCGGCGGAGACGCGCGCGTTCCACCCGCATCTCACGGTGGCGCGGAGCGATCCACCCGTGAAGCTCCCTCCTGAGTTCGCCGAGACGCCGCTCCTGACGGAGGAGTGGGAGGTCGATCACGTCGTGCTCTTCCGGAGCCACCTGCGGCGGCCGGCGCCCGTGTACGAGGCGCTGGTCCGATTCCCATTGGGTGGCTAGGCTGCTTGTGTTCGAACATCTGTTCGACTAGCCTCGGTCCGCACGCACTCGGGAAATCAGGAAGAATGACAGAGGTGTAACTCATGTCAGAGTCGAGGGCTAATCTCCACTCGTCGCTTGCACAGGCACTCTCCCGGCCCCCCTCCGGGCAGGGCAGGGGCACGAAGGAGGGGAACGTGGATCGGGACAAGATGCTGGACGTCACACTGCAGCAGATCGAGAAGCAGTTCGGACGAGGCGCCGTGATGAAGCTCGGCGAGCATCCGATGGGGGCGGGGATCACCGTCATCCCCACGGGCTCGCTGGCATTGGACATCGCGCTCGGGGTCGGAGGGATCCCGAAGGGCCGCGTCGTCGAGGTGTTCGGTCCGGAGGGCTCGGGCAAGACGACCGTGTGCCTGCACATGATCGCGGAGGCGCAGTCCAAGGGTGGCATCGCCGCTTTCATCGACGCCGAGCACGCGCTCGACCCCACGTACGCGCGGGAGTTGGGCGTGAACATCGACGAGCTCCTCGTGTCGCAGCCGGACTCCGGTGAGCAGGCACTCGAGATCGCGGACATGCTGGTCCGGTCCGCGGCGCTCGACCTCGTGGTGATCGACTCGGTGGCGGCGCTCGTGCCACGGGCCGAGATCGAGGGAGAGATGGGCGACACCCACGTTGGCTTGCAGGCGCGTCTGATGTCCCAGGCGATGCGGAAGCTCTCCGGGTCGCTGTCCCGGTTCGACACCACCGCGATCTTCATCAACCAGCTGCGGGAGAAGATCGGTGTGATGTTCGGATCGCCTGAGACAACCCCCGGCGGGAGAGCGCTGAAGTTCTACTCGACCATCCGGCTCGACGTTCGCAAGATCGAGAACCTCAAGGACGGGACCGAGGTCGTTGGCTCCCGCACCCGGGTGAAGGTCGTGAAGAACAAGGTGGCGCCGCCGTTCCGCCAGTGCGAGTTCGACATCATGTACGGCAAGGGCATCTCCAAGGAAGGCTCGCTCATCGACGTGGGCGTCGACCTCGAGATCGTGAAGAAGTCGGGCGCGTGGTTCACCTACGAGGGCGACCAGCTCGGCCAGGGCCGCGAGAACGCCCGGCAGTTCCTCGCGGAGCATACCGACCTGCGAGATGAGATCGAGCGGAAGGTGCGCGAGGCCGTCGGGCTCACCGGCTTCACCGAGGACGACGACCAGCCCATCACGATCGGCGAGGCTGAGGCGCCGCCGCTCGAGGAGCCGCCCGCTTCCGACGAGCCGGTCGCCGCGGGGAAGCGAAGCAAGGGGTCGGGATAGGCGCCGCGGTCGTGCCTCGTCGTCGCGAGGTCAAGAACCCGAAGAGCTGCCACGAGCGTGCCCTCGGTCTCTTGGCCGTCCGGCCCCGCAGCCGCCGCGAGCTGGAGCGACGGCTCCTCTCCGCGCGGTTCGATCCGGACGAGGTGCAAGACGTGCTCACGCGCCTGGAGCGGGTCGGGCTCGTCGACGACGAGGCTTTCGCCCGGCAGTACGCGGAGCAGCGATTCGGCGCCCGGAAGGAGGGGAGCCGGGGCGTCGAGCGGGGACTTCGGGCGGCCGGGATCGCTCCTGCCCTCGCGGCCACCACCGCTTCCGAGGGGGCTCCGGACGACGACGAGGAGCGGGCCGCGGATCTGGCCCTCTCCCGGGCATCCCGGCTCCGGGGGGTCGCCCCCCAGAAGGCTTTCACGCGGCTCTCCTCGCTCCTGATGCGACGGGGCTACAGCCCCGAGATCGCCCGCAGCGCAGCACGGAAGGCCCTGGAGATCTCTCTCGAGGACGACTAGCGACCTTGTGTCTCGCGACCCCCGGCCGTACCATCGGGGAAACGAGAGGAATCGATCTCCGGAACCCGACCAGGCGAACGACCGAAGGGCTGAAGTGACCGAGTTCAACATCGACCCGACCACCCGCTCCGACCCCGCACGTGCTCTCAGAAGGGGTCGGCGGCACTAGCCTTCATCGAAGCTCTGGATCGGTGACCGAGATCCCTCTCCCGAGACATCGGGAGGAACGATGGAAGCCGTCGCTGGCCTCCTCGGTCTGTTGGCCGGGGTCGTCGTGGGATTCGTCGTCCGCAACTCGATCGGAGCGTCCAATGCGCGCTCCGCCGAAGCGCAAGCCAAGAAGCTCCTGCTCGACGCCGAGGAGGAAGCAGCCAAGACCCGCGCTCAAGGGCTCCAGGAATCCAAGGATGAGTCCGTCCCGGATGCGACGGGAGACCGAGGAGGACCTGAAGCACCGGCGGGAGGAGGTGGGTCGGCTCGAGCGCCGCATCACGGAGACGGAGGGCGACCTCCGAGACCGCGGCCAACGAATGGACGCTCGGACCGAAGAGCTCAAGGAGCGCGAGGACAAGCTGACCTTCGTCCGGGAGCAGCTGGAGAAGGCGACCGAGCAACACAGGGCGCAGTTGGAGCGGATCGCCGGGATGACGTCGAACGAGGCCAAGGAGCTGCTGTCCTCGCAGGTGATCGACGACGCGAAACGCGGCGCGATGGCCCAGGTACGTGAGATCGAGCAGCGGGCTCGGGAAGAAGGCGAGGAGCGAGCCCGGAAGATCGTGACCATCGCGATCCAGCGCGTCGCCTCGGAGCAGACGGCGGAATCCAGCGTCAGCGTCTTCACCCTCCCCAGCGAGGACATGAAGGGACGGATCATCGGTCGCGAAGGACGGAACATCCGCGCATTCGAGGCGGCCACCGGGGTCAACATCATCATCGACGACACGCCGGAGGCGGTCGTCCTCTCGTGCTTCGACCCCGTGCGCCGTGAAGCCGCCAGGATGACCCTGGAGAAGCTGGTCCAGGATGGGCGGATCCAGCCCGCCCGGATCGAGGAGGTCCACGAACGGTCGGTCCGGGACCTCGACGAGCAGATCCGGAAGTCCGGCGAGGACGCGGTCGCCGAGGTCGGTCTCACCGACGTCCATCCGGATCTGATCAAGCTCCTGGGCCGCCTCCAGTACCGCACCAGCTACGGCCAGAACGTGTTGAAGCACCTCATCGAGTCCGCTCACATCGCAAGCGCGTTGGCGGCCGAGATCGGCGTGGACCCGACGATCGCGAAACGAGGCGCCTTCCTCCATGACATCGGGAAGGCGGTGACGCACGAGGTGGAGGGTTCCCACGCCATCATCGGGGCCGAGATCGCGCGGCGCCTGAAGGAGGATCCCGAGGTCGTGCACTGCATCGAGTCCCATCACGGCGAGGTCGAGCAGCGGACGGTCCACGCGGTCCTGGCGCAGATCGCCGATTCGATCAGCGGGGGTCGTCCCGGCGCCCGGCGCGAATCGCTGGAGACCTACATCAAGCGCCTCGAGCGTCTGGAGGAGATCTGCACCGCGCACGAAGGTGTCGAGAAGGTCTTCGCGATGCAGGCGGGTCGCGAGGTCCGCGTCATGGTGACGCCCGATGGTGTGGACGATCTCCAAGCGCAGACGATCGCGAGGGACATCGCGAAGCAGGTGGAGGAGGAGCTCCAGTACCCGGGCCAGATCAAGATCTCCGTGATCCGGGAGACGCGCGCCACCGAGTACGCGAGGTAGCCTCGAGGCGTGAACGGGACGTTCCTGATCCGCACCTTCGGGTGCCAGATGAACGAGCATGACTCCGAGCGGATCGGAGGCATGCTCCGCGCCGACGGCATGACGCCGACCGACGACGTCTCGGATGCGCGCGTGGTCGTCCTGAACACGTGCGCGATCCGCGAGAACGCCGACAACAAGCTCTACGGCAACCTCGGTCACCTGAAACCCCTGAAAGCGGCGAACCCCGATCTCCGGATCGTCGTGGCCGGCTGCCTGGCGCAGAAGGATCAGGGGCTGATCCAGGGGAAGGCACCGTGGGTCGACGTCGTGGTGGGGACACACGCCCTGCCGCACCTGCTGGAGCTGCTCCGGCGAGCGGAGGACGAGGGGCCCCAGATGGACGTCGCCGAGTACACCGAGCTGTTCCCCTCGGCGCTTCCTGCGGCTCGAGACGACGCGTTCCGCGCGTGGGTCGCGATCGCGGTCGGATGCGACAACGCCTGCACGTTCTGCATCGTGCCGTTCGTCCGGGGCGCGCAGCGTTCCCGGGCGATCGGCGACGTGCTCGCGGAGGTGCAGGGGCTCGCGCGCCGGGGTGTCGTCGAGGTGACGCTCCTCGGCCAGAACGTGAACACGTACGGACGCGACGTCACGGTTCCCGGGACGTCGCGCCGGCCGCTCTTCGCCGAGTTGCTTCGGCAGGTGAACGAGGTCGAGGGGCTCCGGCGGATCCGTTTCACGTCGCCGCATCCGCACGACTTCACGCCGGACGTGATCGAGGCGATGGCCGAGAGCGACAAGGTCTGCGAGCACATCCACTTCCCGCTGCAGTCGGGATCGGACGCGGTGTTGAAGGCGATGCAGCGTTCCTACCGGCGCGAGCGCTACCTCGGGTGGCTCGACAGGATCCGCGACGCGATCCCGGAGGTGGCGGTGTCCACCGACATCATCGTCGGGTTCCCCGGCGAGACCGACGAGGACTTCGCCGACACCCTCGACGTGGTCGAACGAGCGCGGTTCGATTCGGCGTACACGTTCCAGTACTCGCCGAGGCCCGGGACCCGGGCGGCCTCGATGCCCGACCAGGTCCCGAAGGAGATCGTGCAGGAGCGGTTCGAGCGGCTCTTGACCCTGCAGGGCGACATCTCACTGGCGAAGGCGCGCGCGCAGATCGGTACGGAGTCCGAGGTGCTGATCGAGGGCGAGGGGCGACGGGGATCGTCCACGCAGTCCCGGACGCGGACGAACCGGATCGTGCACCTGGCGGAGGCCCTGGAGCCGGGGACGTTCGTCACGGCGCGGATCACGGACGCGGCGCCGCACCACCTGTCCGGCGAGGTCGTTCCCGCGCCCGCTCTGGTCTGAGGCGTGGAGCCATTCCTCGCCCTGGTCGGCCCGACCGCGTCCGGCAAGACCGAGGCGGGGCTCGTGGTGGCCGAAGCCCTAGGCGCGGAGATCCTCTCGGTCGACTCGATGCTCGTCTATCGAGGGATGGATGTGGGAACGGCCAAGCCCACGTCCGAGCAGCAGGCGCGCATCCCGCACCACCTCCTCGACCTCGTCGAGCCGAGTGAGCCGTTCAGCGTGGCGGCGTTCCAGGCTGCCGCCCGCGAGGCGGCGGACGACGTCCGCCGCCGCGGGCGGCAGCGGCTGCTCGTGGGTGGGTCGGGTCTCTACTTCCGGGCCGTGGTCGACGGTCTCGAGTTCCCGGGGACCGAGCCCGAGATCCGCGGCACCCTGGAGGGGGAAGCGGCCGCCCTGGGACCCGGCCGGATGCATCGGCGCCTCGCCGAGATGGATCCGGTCGCCGCCTCGAAGATCGATCCGGCCAACATCCGGCGGACCGTGCGGGCGCTCGAGGTGGCCGCGATCACCGGGAACCCCTTCAGCTCCTACGCGGCGGCGTGGGAGTCGTATCCGCCGGAGCGGGTGCGCGTCGCCGGGATCGGCCTGACGCCGGAGCAGCTTTCGACGCGGGTCGAGATGCGGGTGGAGGAGATGCTCGCGGCCGGCTGGCTCGATGAGGTCGAGAAGCTCGTCGCAGCCGGGTTCGGAGGCTGGCTCACCTCCTCGCAGGCCATCGGCTACGCTGAGCTCGCCCGCCACCTCGAGCACGAGCTCAGCCTGGAGGACGCCGTCCAGCAGACCGTCAAGCGGACCCGCAACCTCGCGCGGCGGCAGATGGCGTGGTTCCGTCGCGATCCGCGGATCCGGTGGTTCGACGCCGGCATCGCAGGGTGCCCCAGACATCGTGGATGACGTCGTTGGTGATGTCGGCCTACCTGGGGGGCGCGTGAGCGAGCTCCGCGTCTGGAAATACCAGGCCACCGGGAACGACTTCGTGATGACGTATGACCCGGAGGATCGACGGGCTCTTTCCGCGGACGAGGTCCAGGCTCTCTGCGACCGACGGTTCGGGATCGGCGGCGACGGCTCGATCAGGGTGACGCGCGGGAGTGACGGCCGTCCTTTCATGGACTACCGCAACGCCGACGGGAGCCTCGCGGAGATGTGTGGGAACGGCCTTCGCTGTGTCGCGCTGCTGCTTCGCGACGTCGGTGACGTTGCCGAGCCGTCGTTCGACGTCGAGACGAGAGCGGGCACGCGACGGGTGGAGATCGCGTTGGACGGCCGAGTCAGCGTGGACATGGGCGAGCCCAACTTCACGAAGGCCGCGATCCCGATGCGCGGACCGGCGTGGGAGACCTTCCTCCACGAACCCCTGGATCTCGGCGGTGGTCTGGTCGTCACGGCCAGCGCGGTCTCGATGGGCAACCCCCACTTCGTCCTGTTCGTCGAGGACGACCCGGAACGATTCCACGTCGCCCACATCGGCGCGGTCTTGGAGCGCGACGATCGATTCCCCGAGGGCACCAACGTGGAGTTCGCGAAGGTCTCTGACGACGGGATCGTCGCGCGCGTGTGGGAGCGGGGGAGCGGGGAGACGATGGCGTGCGGCAGCGGAGCGTGCGCGATCGTGGTGGCGGCGAACGAGGCGGGCCTCACCGGCCCACGATCCTCCGTGCGGTTCCCGGGGGGTGTGCTGGAGGTCGAACGCCTGGAGACGGGCTCGGTCCTCCTCACCGGACCCGCGAGTCGCGTCTTCGAGACGACGATCGATCTCGATGCCCTGATGGAGGCATCCGAAGCGTGACGACCCTGGCGGAACGGCTGGCGGCGCGCGCCGAAGCGCTCGTCGCCATCCCGTCGGAGAGCCGACAGGAGGCGGCGATCCTGGCCGAGATCCGCGGATCCCTGCCGGACGCGTACCGGGTCATGGACGAAGAGGACTCGGTGCTCCTCGCGTTCCCGGAGCGGCGGCCGGGAGCGTCGCTGGTGATCCTCGCCGGACACGTGGACACGGTGCCGGTCGGCCGAAGCGCTCCCGGCCGGCGTGACGGTGACACGCTCCACGGCCGAGGGACGTCCGACATGAAGGGCGGGCTCGCGGTGATGCTCGAGATCGCCGATGGCTTCGCCGCGCCGGCGTCCGGGTCGTCGCAGATCGACTCCGACCTCGACGTCGGGCTCTTGTTCTTCGGGCGGGAGGAGCTCCCCTTCAGCGGAGAGCGCGCTCGCACCGCTGTTCGACCGCCGGTCCGAGATCGCGGATGCGGCGCTCGCGATCGTGCTCGAGCCGACCGCGAACCGGCTCGAGCTCGGATGCCTCGGCAACCTGAACGCGACCGCCACGTTCGTGGGCGAGGCGGCGCATTCCGCCCGGCCGTGGCTCGGCCGGAACGCGATCCACGCCGCGATCGCCGCGCTGGCGCCGGTGGCCGACCTCCCGGTTCGCGATGTCGAGGTGGACGGCCTCACTTACCGGGAGGTCGCGTCGGTGACCACGATCCGGGGCGGCGTCGCCACCAACGTCGTGCCGGATCACGCGACCGCCCACGTCAACTTCCGGTACGCGCCGACCCACACGCCGGCTGAAGCGGAGCGGAGGCTTCGGGAGCTGCTCGGTCACCCGAGCGCCGAGGTCGAGATCGTCGGCAACGCGCCGCCCGGCCGGCCCCCGGCGGGGAACCCGTTGGTGCAACGGCTTCGGGCTGCCGGCGATCTCCCGGTCGGCCCGAAGCAGGCCTGGACGCCCGTGGCCGAGCTCGGGCTCGCCGGCGTCGATGCCGTCAACTTCGGCCCCGGCGACCCGCAGTACGCTCACAGGGACGACGAGCACGTCGACGTCGGTGCGCTCGTCAGGTCGTACGAGGTGCTGCGAGCGTTCCTCGGCACGGAACGCACGAGATAGGGGGAAGGGAGAACGTGGTCCACCTGTCGCCGGGTCTCCGAGCCACGGAGCCCTACCCGTTCGAGGAGCTGGATCGCCGCAAGGCGGCCGCCCTCGCCGAGGGGCGATCGATCGTCGACTTCGGCGTGGGCGACCCGCGGGAGGAGACCCCCTCGTTCATCCGCGAGGCGCTGAAGGACGCGGTCCAACCGACCTCTTCGTATCCTCGTGCGGCAGGTCTCCCCGAGCTCCGCGCCGCCATCGCCTCCTGGGTCGAACGGCGCTTCGGCACGACCCTCGATCCCGACGTCCACATCCTGCCCACCCTCGGGACGAAGGAGCCGATCTTCAGCCTCGCCCAGTCGCTCCTCGACCCCGAAGGCGGCAAGCACCTGGTGACCGTGACGAGCCCCGGGTACACGATCCCCGAGCGGGGCGCCCGGTTCGCCGGAGGCGATGTCGCCCGACTGTCGCTCACCGAGGCCAACGGGTTCCTTCCCGACCTCCACGCCGTGGACGCATCCACCTGGAGTCGCACCGCGGCTCTGTGGCTGAACTACCCGAACAACCCGACGGGGGCGACCGCGCCCCTGGACTTCTTGCAGGAGGCCGCCGACCACTGCCGTTCCCACGATGTCCTGCTCGCTTCCGACGAGGCGTACACGGAGCTCTGGTTCGAAGGCGAGCCGCCGGCGTCGGCCCTGCAGGTCGGCGACCTGACCAACGTCCTCGTGTTCCACACGCTCAGCAAGCGCTCCTCGATGACGGGCTACCGGTCGGGGTTCGTCGCCGGCGACCCGGAGATGATCTCGGCCCTTCGGGCGCTCCGCCCGTCGGTCGGCGTGACCCCGCAGGAGTTCGTCCAGCGCGCCTCGATCGCGGCGTGGAACGACGATGTGCACGTGGAGGAGGTGCGCGGCACGTACGCGCGGAAGCGGAAGCTCTTCCTCGATCTGTTCGCTTCGCGCGGCGTTCGCGTGGCCGGCAGCGCCGCGACCTTCTACCTCTGGGTCGCCGTGCCCCAGGGACGGACGTCGCTCGAGTGGTCGCTCGAGCTCCTCGACGGCGCGGACGTGCTCGTCGCACCCGGCTCGTTCCTGGGACCGGAGGGGGAGGGGTACGTGCGGATCGCGATGGTGCCGACGATCGAGGAATGCGAGCGCGCGGCCGAGGCACTCGACCGAGTCCTGGAGGGATCCGCATGAGCGTCACCGAGCTCGCCGAACGGATCGACCGGTCGTGGGCGGAGCCGGATCGCGCCGATGCCGCTGCCGTGGAGCAGGCCGTCGGGATGCTCGATCGTGGCGAAGCCCGGGTGGCGGAGCCCGACGGGGATGGATGGAAGGTCAACGAGTGGGCGAAGAAGGCGGTGCTGCTCTCCTTCCGCGTGCGCGACATCGAGACGACCGAGGTCGGCCCGTTCGAGTATCGAGATCTGCTTCCCCTCAAGCGCGGCTACGAACAGGCCGGTGTCCGCGTGGTGCCTCCGGCGACCGCCCGCTACGGCGCGTTCCTTTCCCCCGGCGTCGTGCTCATGCCGAGCTACGTGAACATCGGTGCGTGGATCGGACCCGGCACGCTCGTGGACACGTGGGCCACGGTGGGGTCCTGCGCCCAGATCGGAGCGGACGTCCACCTCTCCGGGGGCGTCGGGATCGGCGGGGTGCTCGAGCCCGTGCAGGCGAGGCCCGTGATCGTCGAGGACGGCGCGTTCGTCGGATCGCGATGCATCGTGGTCGAGGGTGTCCGGGTGCGAGCTCGCGCGGTCCTCGGGGCCGGGCTGATCCTCACCGGGAACACGCCGGTGATCGACGTGACCGGCGACGAGCCGGTCGAATACCGCGGCGAGGTGCCCGCCGGCGCGATCGTCGTGCCGGGATCGCGCCCCCGTGACTTCCCGGCCGGCAGCTACGGGCTGCCCGCCGGCCTCATCATCGGCTATCGGAACGAGTCGACCGACTCCAAGCTGCAGTTGAACGAGATGCTGCGCGAGTTCGGCTCGTCGGTGGGTTCCTAGCGGATGCCGGAGCGGCAAGGAGCCCAACGAGGGGGCATCGCCGCCCGCCAGAACGCGAAGGACCGAACGCTCGAGTCACCGCTCTCGGCCACGTGGCAGCCTCGTGTCCGCGAGCGTGCGGTCCTGGTCGGCGTCGGACCTGGGATCAACGATGAGGACCTCGACGAGCTCGCCGCGCTCGCGGACTCCGCCGGCGCGGAGACCGTGTCCCGGATAGTGCAGAGCCGCCGTGAGCCGGATCCCGGCACGTTCATCGGGCGGGGCAAGATGGACGAGCTCCACCAGACGGTCCACAACCTCGATGCGGAGTCGGTGATCCTCGACCAAGAGCTCACGCCGGGCCAGCTCCGAAGCCTGGAAGAGCGGCTCGGCGTGAAGGTGATCGACCGCACGGCGCTGATCCTGGACATCTTCGCGCTGCACGCGCGGAGCCGCGAGGGCAAGGCGCAGGTCGAGCTCGCGCAGCTCAACTACCTCCTTCCGCGCCTGCGCGGCTGGGGAGAGGCGATGAGCCGGCTCGGCGGCGGCATCGGGACCCGAGGGCCGGGCGAGACGAAGATGGAGGTCGATCGGCAGCACATCCGCCGCAGGATCGCGAAGCTCCGTCGCGACATCAAGACGCTCGCGAAGACGCGCGACCTGAAGCGATCGCGCCGTCAGGACTCCGGGATCCCCCAGGTCGCGATCGCCGGCTACACCAACGCCGGGAAGTCGACCCTCATGAACCGGCTGACCGGGGCGCAGGTGATCGTGGCCGACCAGCTCTTCGCGACGCTCGACCCCACGACGCGGCGGATCGAGCTCCCCGGCCGGCGCCGAGCTGTGATCTCCGACACGGTCGGGTTCGTCGGCAAGCTGCCGCACGATCTGGTCGAGGCGTTCCGTTCCACCCTCGAGGAGGTGGTCCTGGCCGACCTGATCGTCCACGTCGCCGACGCCACCTCGCCCGTGCTCGACGAGCAGGTGGACGCCGTTCGTCGGGTGCTCGGGGAGATCGGAGCGGGCCGGATCCCGGAGGTCCTCGCACTCAACAAGATCGACAAGGTCGCCGGGTCCGCGCGGGCGAGGCTCGCCGGAAGGTTCCCGGGCTCCGTGGCCGTCTCCGCATCCACCGGGGAGGGAGCGGAAGGCCTGTTGGAGGAGATCGGGGCCCGGGTCCCGCACCCGCCGGTGGAGGTCCGGTTGCTCGTCCCGTTCGGACGCGAGGACGTCACGGCCAGGTTGTACCGGGAGGCCGAGGTGCTCTCGAAGGAGATGGACACGGAGGGCACGTTGGTGCACGCCCGCGTCGGATTGCGACTCTTGTCCGCGATCCGAGGCTTCGTGCTCGACGAGGTCTGATCCTAGGCGTCGGGTCGGCCGAGCCGCCAGAGCTCGGTCGCCGCCCAATTCCCGGTGATCACGGTGTCCGGGTCCTGGCCTCGCTCCAGCGCGAACCGGAGGGCGAGGAGCTGGAGTCGAACCGTGAGGGGGATCTGGGCGAGCAGCATCGGCAGGGGAGCCGGCTCGGCCAGTCGGTACGAAGGGATCCCCTCGGCCTCCGCCGCGACCGTGACGGCCTCGACGAAACCGCCCGCCTCCGGTGTCAGCAAGCTGAGGAGGGCATCGCTCGCGTTGAGCGGGACCGCCGAACCGTGCAGCAGGTACTCGATGTCGTGGCCCTCGGCCAGCACGCGGGCGCCCTCTCGAAGCTTGAGCGCTCCTTCCCGCGCGGTGAACGCGGCGGGTCCCGCGCCTGCGATCACGAGAGACCGTTCCGGGACCTGGATCGACTCGGTGTCCGGCGCCTCGATGGCGCTGCGAACGGAACCCGGCACCAGCGCGAGCGTGTCGTCGGTGATCGAGTCGGCCCCCATCTCCTTCGCGATCATGGCGAGCGCGAGCAGCGTCGTCGTGTAGCTCACCGTGTAGGTCTCGGAGGTCTCGGCCGGGGACGTCTCGACCGAATGGGGGAACGGCGTGCCGCGTTTCGTGATGGTGATGACGTGGAGTCCCGCCGTCGTCGCCAGCGCCCGGGCAGCCAGCGCGTACGCGGTCTCGCCGGTATGGCTGATGACGACGACGGCGTCGTCGGGTCCGACGATCGGCGCCCAGACGACGAAGCGCATCGACGACACGGCAACCGCCGACCGCCCGGCGTCCTGGAGCATGCCGGCTCCCAGGATCGCCGCGTGGTGGCTCGTGCCCGTCCCGACCAGCCAGATGCGGCGAGACCGCTGCAGACCTTCGGCCGCCGCGTGGATCTGCTCTCGGACCTTTTCCGAGGTGAGCAGATGGGAGAGTTCGTCCGGCTGCGAGCGGATCTGGGTCTCGAGGTTGGTGCCTGGTGGGGCGGACATGGGCGGGGTCCCTCCGGTCGGTTCCGCGGAGCTTAGCCCGCCTCGTATCCCTTGGCTCAGACCTTCCTCAGGGGCTCAGACCTTCCTCAGGACCGCGACGACCTTGCCGAGGATGCGCCCGTCCACCATCTCGAACGGCTCGAGGGCGGGATTCTCGGGGATGAGCATCACCCGCGCGCCGTCGTGACCGAGTCGCTTCACGGTGGCTTCGTCCTCGGCGGGTCCGGGCAGGAGCGCGGCCACGATGTCACCGTCACTGGCCGAGCGCTGGCTCCGGATGACCACGACGTCGCCGTCGAGGATCCCTGCGCCGATCATCGACTCGCCGGCGACGCGGAGGGCGAAGTGACCGTCCCCGCGCACGAACTCGGTCGGCACCATGATGCGGTCCTGGATGTGTTCGTCGGCGAGGACCGGCTCACCGGCGGCGATCCGTCCGATCAACGGGACGGGTGTGCCCTCCGCTCGTCGATCGTCCGACAGGGTCATGGCCCGGGGCTTGCTGGGGTCCTTCGTGAGGAGCCCCTTGCGCTCGAGGTTGGTGAGCTGCGCGTGGACCGACGAGGACGACGTGAGCCCGACGGCGTCGCCGATCTCCCGAACGGTGGGGGGGTAGCCGCGTTCCCGAACGGTCCGCTCGATGAAATCCAGGATCCGCTGCTGCCGGGCAGTGGTGTCAGACACGGTGCGTACCCTCCTGTGTGTTCTGGGTGTTCTGGCCTGTTTCGAGTGTCGCGGCACGCTAACACCCACCGGGAAGGGATGCAAACATATGTTCGGTTCTCCTCTTGACATCGAACATCCGTTCGGGAACCATGAGCCCATGAGTCGAACACGCGTTCGGCGGAGGCGCCTCACCGCGCTCTGCGTAGCGGCGGGACTCGCGGCCGTCCTGTCGGGCCCCGTGGCCAACGCGGTGGGTGTGGGCGGCGCGCCGGAGGTACATCCCTCCAAGACGTACGTGGTGAAGACCGGGGACACCCTCTGGTCGATCGCCACGAGGCTGGCACCCTCCACCGATCCTCGCGTCGTGGTCGAAGCCATCGCCACTGCCAACGGCGTGGATCCCGGCGCGCTGGTGCCGGGACGGCAGCTCTCCATCCCCTCCATCGGCTGAGGGATCGGTCGATGGGTTTGACCACACCACATCCTGGGGGTACCGTGCCCGCGGCCACCACATCTTGTGGCCACACACGACATGAGATGCCCTTGGTGCGGTGCGGACGACGACCGGGTCGTGGACTCGCGGCCCGCCGACGGCGGATCGGCGATCCGACGCCGGCGACAGTGCGCTTCGTGTGGCCGCCGGTACTCCACCTACGAGAGGATCGAGGACGTCGGCCTCGTGGTCCGCAAGCGGGACGACTCCAGGGACCCGTTCCGGCGGGAGAAGGTCACCGCCGGGATCCTGAAGGCGACCAAGAACCGCCCGGTCTCGGAGTTCCAGGTCGAGGAGCTCGTCGATCGGGTCGAGGAGCGATTGCGCCGCAAGGGCCCGGAGGTCACGTCCCAGCAGGTCGGGATCGAGGTGCTCCAGCAGCTCCGGAAGCTCGACGAGGTGGCCTACATCCGCTTCGCGAGCGTCTACAAGGACTTCCAGGAGATCACCGACTTCGAGCGGGAGCTCGGCACGCTCCTCAAGCGCGAGCCGGCCAAGCGTCGGAAGCGGTAGCCGCCCAACACGTAGCGCCGCCCCAACGAGAAGCGCCGGAAGGAAGAGCGACAGGAACACGTTTCCCACCACGCCTCCACTGGCGTTCCACAGCCCTCGCCGGGTACGTTGCGACCCGGTCCCGGATCTTCGCGAGACCACAAGATATGGTGGTTGGGGGTGGGGGTTAGGCCCCATATGTAGGAAAATGGAGCTTGACACCAACCGACCCCGGGGGCAGTATTACATCCTTGTGATTCCACGGGTGTGATCCCTTCCCCCAGGGCTCCCTGATTCCAGGACCTGGACGGACACTTCCCCGGACCGAGAGGAGGGCGGCGCAGTGGCGAAGACGCACGATGACCTGCAAGACGTCCAGGTGATCGGGGCAAGCGATCAGAAGGGGCTCACGTTCAAGAGGCATTTCTCGACGAAGGGGACCCACCCGTTCGACCAGGTCGAATGGGAGACGCGTGACGCGGTCATCCCCAACTTCAAGGAAGGCGGGAACGCCTTCGAGCAGCGCGGCGTGGAGTTCCCCGTCGGCTGGTCGCAGAACGCCACCAACATCGTCGCCCAGAAGTACTTCCGTGGTCCGCTCGGCGCGCCCGAGCGCGAGTCCTCGGTGCGCCAACTCGTCTCCCGCGTCGTCGACACGATCCGTAGCTGGGGCGAGAAGAACCGATACTTCTCCACGGAGAAGGACGCCCAGATCTTCGCCGACGAGCTCACGCACCTGCTCGTCAATCAGAAGGCGGCGTTCAACTCTCCGGTGTGGTTCAACGTCGGCGTCCCCGACACGCCGCAGCAGTGCAGCGCGTGCCAGCCGTACGGCGCGCTCGTCAGCACCCCCGACGGTCTGATCCCCATCGGGAAGCTCGTCGAGGAGAACCGGGTCGGCGCGAAGGTGCACGACGCCGGCGGGGTCACGAGCATCGTGGCGACCAAGGCCAACGGTGTGAAGGAGGTCCTGCGGGTCCACACGAAGTCCGGACACCAGCTCGAGGTGACCGGCGATCACCTCGTGTGGCGAACGCAAGGGATCGGAGCAGGCGGGTTCGTTCCGGCAGCGGAGCTCCGTGCCGGCGACAAGCTGCAGTGGCACCGCCGGGACTCGTTCGGTGACGGCGAGATCGACCTCGTCGAGGTGGCGGAGGCGGCGCTCGTCGGCTGGCTGCAGTCCGACGGCTCCGTCGGGCAGGACGCGGGAACCGGCTCGCTCACGATCGAGGCGATCACCGTCAACGAGGACGAGCACGCCTGGGTGAGCGAAGCGCTCGACCGCGTGTTCCCGACGGTGCCCCGGCACGAGCGGATCCAGGTCACGCACGACGAGGGCCTCGAATGCCGGCGGGTCCGGCTCGACGGCAACGTGCTCGAGCCGTTCGTCGAGAGATGGGGGCTCCGGGCGCGGGGTATCGACATGGAGGTCCCGGAACGGTTCTTCACCGCTCCCCTCCCCGTCGTGGCGGCGTACCTCCGCAGCATCTTCCAGGCCGAGGGCTACGTGCGCGTGCACGAGTCATCCGGCCTCGTCGCCTTCGAGATGACCTCGGAGAAGCTCGTCCGAGGCGTGCAGCAGCTGCTCTCACGCTTCGGGGTGTTCGCCAGGGTGAGCTTCAAGCGGGATCCCCGTTTCACGCAGAAGGGGTGCTGGCAACTGACCATCGGCAACGTCGGGGATCAGGTGCTGTTCGAGGCGGAGATCGGGTTCGTCGACGCTCGCAAGACCGACAAGCTCGACATGGCGATCGACCGACAGGGCATGACGACCCGCGACACGAAGCGCCTCGAGATCGAGCGGATCGAGCCGCTCGGTCCGATGGAGGTCTACGACATCCAGACCGAGAGCGGCGAGTACCTCTCGGGCAACCTCCGGGTGCACAACTGCTTCATCCTCGCGGTCGAGGATCACATGTCGTCGATCCTCAACTGGTACGTCGAGGAGGGGACGATCTTCAAGGGTGGATCCGGGTCGGGGATCAACCTGTCGAAGATCCGGTCCTCGAAGGAGGGGCTCGCCGGAGGCGGGACGGCGTCCGGTCCGGTGAGCTTCATGCGCGGCGCCGATGCGTCCGCCGGCACGATCAAGTCGGGCGGGAAGACGCGCCGCGCGGCCAAGATGGTCATCCTGAACGTCGACCACCCGGACGTGCGGGACTTCATCTGGTGCAAGGCGGTCGAGGAGCGCAAGGCCAGGGTCCTGCGCGACGCCGGGTTCGACATGGACCTCGACGGCAAGGACAGCCACTCGACCCAGTACCAGAACGCGAACAACTCGGTGCGCGTGTCCGACGAGTTCATGCGCGCCTTCGAGCAGGACCAGGATTGGAAGCTCAAGGCCGTCCTGTCGGGCGAGACGGTCGAGAGCACGCGGGCCCGCGACCTGATGCGGGACATCGCACAGGCCGCGTGGGAGTGCGCCGATCCCGGGATGCAGTACGACACCACGATCAACGAGTGGCACACCTGCCCGGCGACCGGCCGCATCAACGGCTCCAACCCGTGCAGCGAGTACATGCACCTGGACAACTCGGCCTGCAACCTCGCGTCGCTGAACCTGATGAAGTTCGTCGACGACGAGGGCACCTTCGACGTGGCCGACTTCAAGCACGCGGTGGAGATCGTCTTCACGGCGCAGGAGATCCTGGTGGGCGAATCGAGCTATCCCACCGAGAAGATCGGGAAGAACGCGCGCGCCTATCGCCAGCTCGGCCTCGGTTACGCCAACCTCGGTGCGCTCCTGATGGCGCGCGGCCTGGCGTACGACTCCGACGCGGGCCGGGCCTGGGCCGGCGCCATCACGGCGCTGATGACCGGGCACGCGTACCGGACCTCGGCGCTCGTCGCCGATGCGATGGGTCCCTTCGAGGGGTACGAGCCGAACGCGGACGCGATGCTCCGCGTGGTGCGCAAGCACCGGGAGGCGGCAGACGAGATCGAGGGCGAGCTCGTCCCGGAGGGGCTGCTCTCGGCCGCCAAGCACTCGTGGGACGAGGCCATCTCGCTCGGTGAGCGGCACGGGTATCGGAACGCGCAGGCGTCCGTCCTCGCGCCGACCGGCACGATCGGGCTGATGATGGACTGCGACACGACGGGCATCGAGCCGGAGCTCGCGCTCGTCAAGACGAAGAAGCTCGTCGGCGGGGGCACGATGCAGTTCGTGAACCGGACCGTGCCGCGGGCGCTCGAGAAGCTCGGCTACGACGCCGCCGAGGTCGAGGACATCGTCGCCTACATCGCCGAGCACAACTCGGTGAACGATGCCCCGCACCTCAAGCCCGAGCATCGCTCCGTCTTCGACACGGCGATGGGCGACGCCCCGATCCACTACATGGGGCACGTCCGGATGATGGGGGCGGCGCAGCCGTTCATCTCGGGCGCCATCTCCAAGACGGTCAACATGCCGGAGCACGTGACGGTCGAGGAGGTCGAGCAGCTCTTCGTCGAGAGCTGGAAGCTCGGGCTCAAGGCCGTCGCGATCTACCGGGACAACTGCAAGGTCGCCCAGCCGATGTCCGCCGACAAGAAGAAGACGGCGGTCGTTCCCGAGGGCGAGCCGCAGACGCTCCCGTGGTCGGCCAAGAAGCGGCTCCCACGGTCGCGTCCCGCGATCACCACCTCCTTCCGGGTCGGCGACGCCGAGGGCTACATCACGGCGGGGTCCTACCCCGACGACGGGCTCGGCGAGATCTTCCTGAAGGCCTCGAAGCAGGGCTCGACGCTGTCGGGGATCATGGACGCGTTCTCGATCGCGGTCTCGGTCGGCCTGCAGTACGGGGTGCCGCTCGAGGACTACGCCTCGAAGTTCATCAACATGAAGTTCGAGCCGAGCGGGATGACCGACGACGCCGACATCCGGTTCGCGTCCTCGATCGTCGACTTCGTGTTCCGGCGACTGGCGCTCGACCATCTGCCGCCGGAGAAGCGCGAGGCGCTCGGCATCCGGTCCATCGAGGAGCGGAAGATCGAGGCGGCCGAGAAGTTGGCGGCGCCCGAGGACGCGCGTGAGGAGACCACGCCGGTCGAGGAGGCCCCGATCCACGCCTCCGAGGGCGCGGTCGTGCGGCCGATCGAGCTGATCGCCTCGCCCACCGCGAAGGAGCTCGACGCGCCCCTGTGTTACCAGTGCGGCTCCAAGATGCAGCCGGCGGGCTCCTGTTACGTCTGCGGGACCTGCGGCAGCACCAGCGGCTGCTCGTAGGATAAGCGCGCTCGCGAGGCGGGCCGGGGACGACTCCGTCGTCCCCGGCCCGCCGTCCACAAGGGGACGGAGCCATGAGTTACAAGGAGCCCGGGAGGCTTCTCGGGCTGCACCACGTGCAGCTCGCGATGCCTCCCGACGAGGAGCAGGTCGCCATCGACTTCTACGAGGGCGTCCTCGGGCTCGACCAGGTCCCCAAGCCTCAGGAGCTCGCGGACCGTGGTGGCGTCTGGTTCCGCTCGGGCGACCTGGAGGTCCACCTCGGCGTCGAGGAGGGCTTCCATCCCGCGATGAAGGCCCATCCTGCGTTCCTCGTCGAGGACCTCGAGCGGATGCGCGCGCGCGTCGAGATGAGCGGCTACAAGGTGATCGAGTCCGACCAGTTCTCGGGGTTCCGCCGGGTGCACGTGCGCGACCCATTCGGGAACCGCCTCGAGCTGATCGAGCCGGAGTGACTGACGTGGACCTTCCCTTCGCGCGCATCGGACCGAAGGGCAGCTGCCCGAGGCGCAGCATCCGGGCGACGCGGGACTCGACCTGCGCGCGGCAGAGGGCGTCACGGTCAAGCCGGGGGAGCGGGCGATGGTGCCGACCGGCGTGGCCGTCGCCATCCCGGACGGCCACGCCGGCCTCGTGCTCCCTCGCTCCGGGTTGGCTTCGAAGAAGGGGCTGACCCTCGCGAACGCCCCGGGCCTGATCGACTCGGGCTACCGAGGCGAGGTGGTCTGCGCCGTCGTGAACCTCGACCTCCACGAGGCGGTGGAGATCTCGGCCGGGGACCGCATCGCCCAGCTCGTGATCGTTGCCGTGCCGGACGTCTCGCCGGCCTTCGTCGAGGAGCTCCCGGAGTCGAGCCGCGGCGAAGGGGGTTTCGGCTCCACGGGGGTGTCCTAGACGACCGGTTGAAGCTCAGGAACCCCGTGCCTAGGATGATGGAGCAGTCTGCGGACGTGGCTCAGTGGTAGAGCACCACCTTGCCAAGGTGGGGGTCGCGGGTTCGAA